>CAVXIA010000016.1:0-44952 GCA_963761675.1 uncultured Conexibacteraceae bacterium | reverse complement strand
ATCCGGCGCAGCTGATCGTGCATGCGCTGACGCCGCACAGCAAGGCGCCGCCGGTCAGCCTGCCGTAGCAATTCGGCAGAGGATCGCGGAGAACAGGCCCGCGGTTCCTATGCTCTCCGTGTGAAGCGTTCGATCAGAATCCTGGCTTTTGTGGGTGCCGCACTGCTGCCCCTGCTTCTGGCGGGCTCGGCGATCGCCAAGCTCAGATGGTCGCGGCCGCTCGAGTTGGACCAGCACGACGGGATCGCCCTGGCAGCGGTTTCATGCCCGACGACGAGCGAATGTGCCGTTTTGGACGCAGACGGCCGCTATCTCGTCGTAAATCCGCGAACGACGGGGAGTCGCCTGCCCTCGGCACACCTGATCGCCGGTGGCGCGGTGGCGGTCGGCGTGGCCTGCCCCTCGGCGAGTCAATGCACCGCTGTGTTTATGGACGGTCACGAGTACACGTTCGACCCTGCGACGCAGAAGCGCCTGGGACCGGTCACCGCCATCGACACCTCAGCCACGGGGATCTCGTGCCCCACCGCCGCCCTTTGCGTCGTCGGCGACTCGGCCGGAAACGTTGTCAGCTTCGACCCGAGCGATCCGAGCGCGCGTCAGACGACATCCCTGGATCCCGGAGTCGACTTCGGCCTGGTCTCCGTGTCATGTCCGTCCGCGGCTCAGTGCACGGCGATCAGCCAGACGCAGGAAGTGACGTTCGCGCCACTCGCGCCGGCGGGGGCGACCCCGGTTCAGATCGACGCGAAGGGCCTGTACGGGGTCGTTTCGTGTCCGACCCTGATCCAATGCACGATGGCGAGCGAACTCGGCACCGAGGTGACGTTCAACCCGCAGAGTTCGATTGCGAACGCCGCAGTGAAGCTCGACGGTGAGGAGTTCGACCAGCTGAGCGACCTGTCATGCCCATCGGCCACGCTGTGCGAGACGGTGTCCCAGGGCGGCAGCCTGATCAGCTTCGACCCGCAGACCGGGGCGAAGACCGCCAGCGGCAAGCCGACCACGGATGAGCTGTTTGGCGTCTCCTGCCCGACTGCGACCGACTGCGTCGCGGTCGACGACCACGGACGACGCTGGTCGTTTGACCCGACGAATGACCTGAGTCCGACGTCACGACTGATCGATCACGGAACGCCGCTCGGCGCGGTCACGTGCGAATCGGCCGCGCAGTGCACGGCCGTTGACGCCAGCCGTGAGGTCACGTTCAACCCGCTGCGCGGCAGGGTGGGAGCGCTGCGTATCCTCAGCAACTCGAAATTCGCGACAACGTGGGGACTGGCGCTGGGCGGCATCGCCTGCGTTGGGGCGAAGGTGTGCACCGCCGTCGGTCCGGTCACGGCCTACACCTTCAACCCGGTCCGCTTCTCGATACCCCGCGCCCAGAAGGTCGAGCAGTACGACTCCGCGATGACCGCGATCAGGTGTCCGTCACGGACCGAGTGCGTGGCAGTCGACAGCAACGGGTACGGCCTCGTCTACAACCCGTTGACACACGCCCGACTCAGGTTTGACCACGTGGAGGTGGGCGCAGCGCTCGGAGGCGTCTCGTGCCCATCGAGCAGCCAGTGCACAGCGATCGACAACGACGGTATGATGGTCAGCTTCCAGCCGCGCACCGGCAAGCGCATTGCGATCGCGAAGATCGACGTGCCGGTGGGGCTCGACGCGCCCTCTGGTGACTCGACGGACGAGTTGGACGCGGTGTCGTGCGGGAGCGTGACGCGTTGCGTGGCGGTTGACACGCTTGGCAACGAGGTCACATTCAACCCGCGGGCCTCACATGGATCGGTGCTGCGTCCACTCGACCGGGGCCACTCGCTGACATCCGTTGCCTGCCACGGCGCCACGATGTGCATAACCGTCGACTCGGCCGGCCAGGCGTGGTATGCCAACCTGGCGAAGCGAGCCTGGTACGCGGACGATCCAAACGGCGCCGCATCCCTGTCGGCCGTGGCCTGCATATCCGCACACGAGTGCGTCGCGGTCGACTCGACAGGCGCAGCCTTCATCGCCCGCGACTGACCGCTGGGATCTACTCGGGTGTGCCCGACCGCGGACGCCGGTCGGCCCGGCTATCGGTGACGCACGTGGCCGGACGCCATCCGCGCGAACTCGAACGCCGCGGTCCCCGTGGTGACCACTGGGTCCTTGGCAGCGAACGCACGCAGCGCCTGCTCGTCGTCGGTCTCGACGACGGCCAGGCCATACGAGTCGTCATCGGTGAGGACCGGCCCGAACACGACGATCTCGCCCCGCTCGAGATACGGGGCCCAGTGCGCGGCGTGACGACCCATAATCTCGCGCTCTGCGTCGGTGAGAGTCTGTGCGAATCCTGGACGGGGTGCGATCAGGCGCAATACGAATACCGGCATGACGCGGACTCTACAGGCGCTGTTGCGCTGACCGATGGAGCCGATCGGTCCCAATCGCCGGGGATGGCCGAGCTTCCGTTCGACATAGCCGTCGAGATCGAGCTCACGGCACGGCTGCACTAGACGGTTGTGCCTTCTTCGCAGGAATACTGCGTAGATCTCATGGATTCTTGAGCTATCGCGCGAAATCCGCCGGATTGTTGCGGAGCAGCGAGCTTTGGCGCCGGGGCGTGTGTTTACTGGGTATTACAGCGTCGTTCCGTTTGGTCAAAATCACAATCACAGTGGCCGGTTGCTGACCCGCCGTCCCGGAGAGTGAGGAACAATGGAAAACGGGCCTTTCGCATCCCTGCACAAAGCACCCCCGAACGATTCGACAGCCTCGGTCGAGGACCTGTTCGAACGCTGGCGGCTGGGTCACGACGAGCGTGCCCGCGACGAACTGGTTGCGCGCTATATGCCGCTCACAACGCGGCTCGCACGCCGTTACCGTGGCGCCAACGAGCCGTTCGACGACCTCAAGCAGGCCGCGACGATCGGGCTGCTGAAGGCGATCAATCGCTACGATTTGTCGCGCCAGAACGGCTTCCAGGCCTATGCGGTACCGACGATCCTCGGGGAGCTCAAACGCTACTTCCGCGACAACTGTTGGGCAGTTCATATGCCACGCGGTATTCAGGATCTGGCGGTCAAGGTCGACCAGGCTCAGCGCAGGCTGGCCACCACGAGTGGCCGGCCGCCCACATATGCCGAGCTCGCCGAGTACCTTGAACTGACCGTCGAGGAAGTGCTTGACGCGGTTGAGGCTTCGGCTGCCCACTACGCCGTGTCACTCGATGTGCCGCACGAGAGTCCGGAGGGCGAGGCGAGCACGCTCGGCGAGTCCATCGGTGAGCTGGATCACGGCTACGAGCTGGTCGATTGCGGTGAAGCGATCCGGCTCGCGGCCGTTCATCTCTCTGAGCGCGAGCGCAGGGTCCTTTCCCTGCGGTTCCTCGAAGACCGCACGCAGACGCAGATAGCCGATGAGATCGGCGTTTCCCAGATGCAGGTATCGAGGATCCTGCGCAAGGCGCTGGGGCTGCTCTCGACCTACATCGACGATTAGCCGCGTTCCGCCGCACGGGATTTCTGACCAGACGCCCGGCACCTCGGACGCGTTCACTTCTGGCGTTCATGAGCGCAGCGCATCGGGTTCACCCAGACGTCGTTTAGAGTCATCTCAACCGGGAGCGGGGTCGCGGTCGCTGATGGATCTCGTAGCCTCGAGGATGAATCGGCCGTCAGAAGGGTAAGAAGTCGTTGTGATCGAAGAGCCCGCGAGGGTTCGACTCGAATTCGAGAGTCACCCCGAGAATGTCGCGCTGGTCAGGGCGGTACTTTCCGGACTGGCGACAGCAACCGAACTTGATGCAGAGCTGACAGCTGACCTGAAGACCGCCGTCAGCGAAGCCTGCAACAACGTGGTTCTGCACGCGTACCCGGGCGGCAGTGGTCCGCTCTGTGTCCAGATCGAAGGCCGCCACGATGGGATCGGCGTGGCCGTGATCGATCAGGGAACCGGCATCACACGGATCTCCGGTGGCCCGGATCGAATGGGTCTCGGGTTGGCACTGATCAGTGCCCTGGCGGACAGGGCGGAGTTCTTCACGCCCGAGACGGGCGGCACTGAGGTGCGGATTTGGTTCGCTCGGCACACGACCATCGCTGAAAATCCTGATGGAGCCGAACGACCCGGTTGGCCCGATGGCACGGCGGCGGAACTCGAAGGAGACCTTGTCGTCTGGCTTGCTCCGGTTGAGCTCGTCCGCTTCGTGATCGGCCGCGTATTCCGGCTGCTGGCGGCGTCGCCGCCGGCGCGCTTCTCGGTGACGAGGGTATCCGACCTCTACGCGGTCAGCGACGCCATCGCCGACTATGTCGAGCTTGCTGCCGATGGCCACGTTGGGGTGGCGATATCGAGTGGCCCCCGGCGGCTGGTGATTACCGGCGGTCCGCTCTGTCTGAAAGCCAGCTCCGGGCCTGATGCCCGGGAGCCGCCGCAAGCCGATGACCTGGAGCACCGCAGGCGTCAGCTGGCCGGTGTCGTCGACCTGCTCAGCACCGAGCCGTTGAACAACGCTGAACTGATTCACCTGGAACTGGTGGACAGCCGCGGCAGCAGCTGACCCGTGCGTCAGCGGGAACACCGCCGAACCGTGACGTGTGTGTCCGGTGCCGGCGCCGGCTGAAGGTTCGGCTCGTCCCTGCTCAGCCGCCGTCCAGCGCCTGATCGGTGCTGTCGACGACGATCAGCTGATCCGACAGGCCCGTCATTGCAAGCAGACGCCTGACCTGACCCTCGCCATCGACGAGGACCAGTCGGCTGTTGGCCTGACGCATCTGCTGGTGCGTTTTGACAAGGACCCCAAGACCGGTCGAATCGATGAACTCGAGCTTGCGCAAATCGATGACCACCAGCGGGGTACCGTCGACACGGTGCAACTCGTCCTCGAGCGCGGCGCTCGATGATAGGTCCAACTCTCCATGAAGCGTGAGAATCGCCTGCCGGCCCTCGAAACTCACCTCGACTCGAAAGTGTCTCTCCAACGCTCGATCAGCGTACACCGAACGGCAAGCGCGGTCAGCATCTCCGCGCGGGCGCGGTTATGCTCCGTGCGGGTGCCGTGATGGACGAATTGACCAGCATCAACCCAGGAACCCAGCAACGAGCTCCAGCTGAGCCGCCAAGGATCATGCTCGTCGAGCATGATGACGAGAGGGCCACGTTCGTTTCGAAAGCTCTGAGCGAGGCATGGCCGCAGGGTCAGATCGTGCGCTGTAACGCGATCGATGCTGCGCTTCGATCGCTCGACCGGGAGATCGATTGCGTGTTGTTGGACATGCAGATCAGTAACGGCGTGGACCGGGAGGGTCTGGAGGCGATCCGGCAGATCAGGGAGTCGGCGCCGGAGCTGCCGGTGGTCGTCGTGGTCGCGGACGAGGAACAGGGCAGCATCGCGCTTAGTGCCGGTGCCCAGGAGTTCGTGGTGGCGCGCCATTCCGACGGGCCCGGAGTCGCCCGTGTTATCCGCCACTCGGTCCAGCGCAGCCGTGCGGAGCGGTTTTGGCGCGAGCTCGCTCTGCTGCGCTCTCAGAGCGCTGAGGCCGCACGCGTTCAGCGTGGTCTGATCCCCAATCTGCTGATCGACGATGAGCGGGTCGTCACTCGCAGCGGGTACCGTCCGGGCGATCGCCGGCAGGTGCTCGGGGGTGACTTCTTTGATGTGATTCAGGTCGCACCGTCGAAGCTCAACGTCGTCTTGGGCGACGTCTGCGGTCACGGGCCTGACGAGGCCGCGCTCGGTGTCCAGTTGCGTATTGCGTGGCGGACGCTCGTACTTGCGGGAGTTCCGCAGTTGCAGCGGTTGGTGACGCTCGACCGCCTGGCCTCACAGGAGCGTCACGCTCCACACGTCTACGCGACGATGGCCGGGATCGAGGTCGATCTCAACACGGGACAGGCCACTGTCGCCCTGGCCGGGCATCCGCCGCCGATCGTGCAGGATCGCGATGGGGTGCGGCTGATCGCCGAAGAGCCTGGTCCACCGCTCGGGCTTGACCTGCCGCCACGGTGGGCGCTTCATCCAGTCGAGTTCGGTGTTGACTGGACGCTCCTGCTCTACTCGGATGGGGTGTATGAGGGGCGGGTGATGTCCAAGGGCACGAGGCTCGGGATCGACGGGTTGCTGGAGGTGCTTGCGTCTGATCGTCTGGGCTCGGTTTGGGAAGCCGTCCCGAACCAGCTGCTCGACTTCGTCGAGGCTCTCAATGACGGCCCACTGGAAGATGACGTGGCGTTACTGGCGGTTCGTTTCAGGCGCCAGGACTAGCGGACGCCACGATCTGCACATTCAATCCCTGTGCTGCCGACATCGCGTGCAGATGCGCGAGATGTAGATGGTCGCTGGAGCTAAAGCTCAGCGCGTCCGCGATCGCATCGCACGCGCTGATCACGTCGACGAACAGGGTCTGGAGCGGGATCCAGGGCACGCGGTCCGGGCTCGACTCGAGCTTGCTGCGAGCGAGGGCCAGCCGCTGCAACCGCAACGCCGGCCGGAACTCAGCCGACACCTGATATCCGGCGAGACCGATATCGCGATGAATCGCCCCGAGCGCGGCCTGGACGCCGCCATCTCCTACCAGTCGCTCACAGCGCAATCTCGCTTTTTCAAGCAGCGTGAAAGCAGAAAGTTCAGCATCACTCGGAGCAAGTCGGTCCAAAAGCGTGTTCTCGTCCAGCTGCGGCATCGCGCAGACTGTTTCCCTGCGTGCCCGGTTCCCAAACATGCTCGGTCGTCTCCGTTTCCCCGACACACCGTGCTCCCGTCCAACAGAGGGAGACTCGATGTCCCGTTTGCGCCGCTCACCGCTCGGCATGACGCGAGACGTCCACGGCGGGTCGTGTGCGCCGATGGTGGCGCACCTCCCGCCGAAGCTGCAGGATCCTCGCGCTGCCGACCAGCAGGGTGACCACCGCGCCGGCCACGGCCGCGATCAGGAGGGCCAAGCCAAGTGAGATGCGCCCGCTGACACCGAGGAAGGAGATCGTGACGGACTCCGAGTTCTGGGCGATGAAGATGATCAAGAGAATCAGCAGGAGGGTCGCCACTGCGATCGCCACCCAGACTCGCCCCATATTCGTCGCTTGCGTTTTGACGGGCCCATCCAGCTCCGCAACCACCGCCACGATTGGGTCCTGCTCGCTGGAGCCAAGCCCCGGGGCCGCACGTGTGGGGTCTGCAGCCGGGATCGGCGCGTGCTCCAGATCCGGTCCGTGGTCCTCTTCCATACCGGGTGTCTACCCGGCAAGGTCTCCGCTGAACACGTCTGACGCCGGAGGTCACGCCATGAGCTGCATGGCCACAAGCATGTAGGCCATGCCAACAGTCATCGCGACCATCGACGCGCTGATGTCGAGCTCGCCGACCAGCGATCCCGAGCCGACTGTTTCGGTGCCGATCGAGCCTTCGGAAATGCTCGCGCCGGACTCGGTGGCGAGCAGCCGCCAGCTGACGACTGGCGTTGTCCCATCGAGGCGCCTATGGAGGTCCAGTGCCCACATCACCGCTTCGGCCAGCAGGTAGCAGGCGAGCAGCCATGCGACCGGCGCTGTGGCCGCCCCCTGTGGGCCTGACCACATGAACAGCATCGCGGCCATGTCGATCGAGGTCAGCAGCCAGATCAATGTCGACACGCGGCCGACCCCGTTGATCGCCCACGCGGCGGCGATGATTCCGGCTGCTGCAAATACGAGCTTCCAGAACGCGGACGGCACTGCGAGCGGATCGACCTGCGCGGGCGCGTACATGAACGCCATGCCCACCGCCATCAGCACGTGACACGCATGCCAAGCCCGTCGCTGGCCTGTCGTCTGCGCCATATGGCGCAGATGCGAAATCGCGATGGCGAGGAAGACGACCGTCGATGCGACGCCCATCCACGGCGGCAGGAGGTTCAGCGCGGGCATGGCGACGCCGCGCCCACTATGCATGCCCGGCATGTTCATGACGTTCGCTGGTGGTCGGTCTGCATGGCGCTCAGGAGCTCGCGCACGCGCATGACGCTAGCAATGCTGCGCGGTATCGCGCTCGTAGGTGGGCCCGTGCTGCTGGGCGGTTTCGTCGCGTCTGCCGATCGTCTGCGGGCCGTACGGCACCAGGTTGTACAGGGTGTACGCCAGCAGGATGAACAGCGGTCCTGCGTTCGGGTCGGTCGCGCCGCCTTGAAACATCCCGCCGAAGCCCTGGCCGACGAGCCAGTAGATCAGATTGAGCACGGCCGCCAGGATCAGAAGTTCCTTCGCACGCCAGTTCATCGCAACCCCGATCGCGATCACGGCCGACAGCACAGCGAGCAAGATCGCGAAGATCACGCCATTGCCCTGGGTCATGTTTGCGAAACCGTCCTGCAGGCTGCTGAGCCAGCTCATCCCGGAGGGAGCGGCATTGATCGCGTTATGGATTCCGTTGGCACCGCCGCCCTCGACCAGCCACAGCCACGCCATCACCAGCCACAGGCCCGCCCACGCCACGCGCGCGCCGCGCACGCCGAGCAACCCTCCGGGGCGTCCATTCGGCCACACGATCGCGCCGATCAGCCCATAAAGCAGTACCGCTCCTGGCGCACCGGTCAGCGGACTGGCCATCGCGATGCCGCCCATCGAGGTGGTGGCCATGAACATCATCCCGAACGCCTCACCAAACCACCAGACCACGAGCGCCCATAAGAACGACACGATGATCGCTGCTTTGGTCGTGCGCCTGTAGAGGATCCCGAATCCGATTGCTATCTGGATCAGAGCGGCGCCGGTGTTGAAGATCGCCTGATGAGACTCCATTGTCGCCGCGCCCTGATTGACGCTGCTGGCGACCCATCCGGGCTGGGCGGCGGTCAGGCCCTGCAGCAGCTGAATGAACCCCTTGCCATACATGAACGACTGAAACTGCAGGGCGCCGGCCAGGGCCCAGATCAGGCCAAGCACCGTTTGGGCTCGACGTGTGCCATCCGACCAGAAGTAATCGCGCCCCCGGCTCAGGCCGCCGGGTCGTTCACCCGCATACGCATCGCCAGCCGGGCTGGCCTGTGTCGTACTCATAGGAGTCTCCTTGAAATTTGAGAAGAGGGGCCGGCGACCCTGCGCCGGCGCCGGTTTGGGCAGCGCCCGCCGCTTGAGAACCCCTTGACCGTCCTCAGCCAGTACGAAGGCGCGGAGCGGAGGTGGCGTTTAGAAAGCGGCGAGCGCGCGGGCTGGCGGGCCGCGGTCCGACCACCCGGCACGGAGCGGCGCGGCGGCGCAGCGCCGCTCAACGACGGCGACGCGAAGCGCAAGAAGGGGCGCGCGAACGCTGCCGGTCCGTCGGCAGAGCCGCACAAGCTCGAACCACAGCAAACGAGCGCCTCGCAGCGATGCCGCCAGCACCAGTCCGGCCAGCAACACCGCTGGGACCGTCGGCCACGCGGCAGCGACCCCAAGCCCAAGCGGCTGAGCGTGCCCGACCGCCGGCAGGGCATGCAACAGGTTGGCTGCGACGAGAAGCACCGCAAGCGCGACCGAACAGAACAGCCACGAGCCGACGAAGCACCGCGACCAGCCGGGGCGCGGCACGCTTACCGCCAGACCACGTCCGCTTTCTCGCAGGAACATGGCTGCGCCAGCAGCCAGCAATGCGAGTACCCCGAGCGTGGCAGAGCCCGAGCCCGCAGCGTGCATCACAGTCGTCGCATAAGCGACCAGATGCACGACCAGATACCGAAGCTCGTAAGCAGCGAGCGCCGCAGGCAGAAACCGCAGGAGGCGAGCTGCTCGGGAGCGCGGGCCGTTGTGCTGGATCGGAGCCGACAAGTCACCAGCAGGATATAGCCTGCCGCTGCGCGCTGATGCGTTACTCACGGCTCGTCCCGCGCCCGGCAGATCATCTGTTGCCGGACCTCATGATCCGCCAGCCAGCCCGAAACGACATGATCGACCCAAGCGACAAGCAGGAACCGACCGACAACAACGATCCGCACGACGCGATCGAACCGATCGACATGACGGAGCCGATCGAACCGATCGACAGCACCGAGCCCGTCGAGCCGATCGACAACAGCGAGTTCCGAGACCACAGCGACCACTTGGACCTGCCGTCCGCTCCCCGCATCGAGACGATGCTACTCGAGCAGCACCACTTTCGAGCTGGGGAGGGTGAGTTCACCCGGCCACCATGTGCCTGACACACCGGGCCGGTATGCTCACCCGTCGAGCGTCCAGTTTTCTGCTTCATGGGGCCGCCGAACCATCGAAACCGTCAAGGCTCAGGAGTCTTATGCGTATTCACTCACACTCGGTTCGAGGGCTGTTCGCAATAGGTGCGACTGCGCTCGCCGGGCTCGCGGTCGTATCACCTGCCCTCGCGCGCTCGACTCACGCGACGACGCGCTCGATGCCGGGGATCGGTCGTGTTCTCGCACCCGATCAGATCCCACATTCCCACGGCGTCTCGGGTCGACCGTCATCGGCTGCCTGCCCCACAAATGCCTGCAGCACGAACTGGTCGGGCTACGCCGCGACGGGCGCCAACGGCGCCTACACGAGCATCTCGACCTCTTGGACCCAGCCACAGATCACAGGTTGTACGAAGAGCGATCCGACGGGTTTGACCAAGAACTCGCCGTACGCGGCCTTCTGGGACGGGCTGGACGGCTACAACTCAGGTTCGGTCGAGCAGACCGGCACGATCGGGTACTGCTCGGGCGCGACGGCCAAGTACTACGCCTGGTATGAGATGTATCCCGCCGGATCGGTCGTCTACAGCCAGCCCGTGGCGCCGGGCGACGAGATCAGCGCATCGGTCGTCTACTCGACGACCACCACCATTACCGGCGGCGCCGCGAGCAACAGCCGCGTCAGCAACAGCCGCGTGAGCAACCGTGGTGGCGGTGGCGGCCGTGGCGGTGGCGGCGGTGGCGGCGGCGGTGGCGGCGGTGGCTCACACGCCTCGTACCTCTACACGCTGACGCTCACCGACACGAATCTGACGACGGGCGCAACCAAGTGGACGGAGTCGACGCCGATTACGACGACGACCTCCTACGCCCGCTCCTCTGCCGAGTGCATCACCGAGGCGCCCTACTACGAGAACGTCCTGCCACTGGCGGACTTCGGCACCTTCGGCTACAGCGGCTGCGATGCCAATGGCTCGCCGCTGACGAGTTCCTCGTCAGGGCTCGACCAGATAACGATGGTCAACGGAACGAGCGGTGCGATCGAATCCGCCACGGGCCCGCTCGACAGCCTGGGCGATTTCACCAACACCTGGGAGAGCCTGTAGAACGCGGCTGAGCGGAGGGGCGTCGAGTGCATCGCACTCGACGCCCCTCCGCCGCTGCCAACACGCCTTTCTGTTACCAGAGCTCTTGGTACTGGGCGGCGGCACGCGGATATGTCCCCGAGGTCAGCAGGCCCTGGTAGTCAAAGAAGGACTCGAATCCGATCCGGTTGGCCTTCATCCAGCCGTACATCTTCTTTACGTAGTACGGGTCGTCACCGGCGTTACCGATCCCCCATTCAGGGATCGCGAGCGGCTTGTCATGCCGTCTGGCAAACCGCAGCCAGTAGTTCAAGCCGTGTTGCTGGTTGATTATCTGATTCCACCGAGCCCCGGCGCTGGACACGTGATAGCCGTTGTCGTAGGCGTCGACCCCGACGTAGTCAACGAATGCGCTGCCAGGGTAGGCTCGCGTCGCGTCGACCAGTTCGGGGCCGTTGTTGACGTTCCACACGAACCGGAACTTGGCACCCCGCACGGACCGCATTGTTGTGACCACGCGTCGCCAGTAGTCAGCGAACTCACCCGGGCTGTCATCCCCATCGGCCGAGAGACTCCACGGCTCCCAGTTCCCATCGAACTCCCACCCCAGCCGGAGGAGCGCGTCGGAGTCACCAGCTCGGACGAGATGCCCAGCGAGTGATCGGAAGTCACGGTCGTACGCACCCGACGCCCCCTGCGCGAACGTCTCGCCTCCGTTCATCAGCAGCGGGACACCCAGTACCAGAGGCACACCTCTGGCCGTGAACGGGCGAAAGCGATTCAGCAACCAGCTCGGGTTGCGGATGTCAGCCCACCCCGAGTGATTCAGGTATGTGGAGACGATCGTCACGTGGGCGCCTCGCCACGAACCGAGCGCCGCCGCGGCCGCGGCGCCGTCAGCGCCAACGTAGAGACCAGAGAGCGCCACCGGCGGGTGACCAGCGCCTGCCTCCGGCCGGCTGCCCGTCAACTGATGGCGAACTGCCGCCTGACCCGTAAACGCTCCGTAGTCAAGCGTCGCCGCTGCGGATGCGAGCAACGCCAGAAAGAGGACAAGCGGTGTCACGCGCGATCGCAGACGACGAACCATAGGAGATCACGGGGACGAACGAGCCTGAACCGACGACATGCGACGTCGGGACGTTGAGCTGCCCGCGGTCGAATGAGCGATTGCGAGGGACTCGCAGCGGAACGCGGATTCGTCGAAGCTCACGGCAGCGCAGCAAGCGCGCTTGCGCATGCGGTCAAACCGGAGGACTCGGCGGCGCTTGTCATCTGTTGTGAGGCGGATGCAACCGACTCCACCTCCAGCAGGGCCTGCTGCATCTGACCGGCGGCTGCAGTCGTGACCGCTCGGCCGAGCGCCCTGGTCACGACGGCGAAGGCCGTGAGGAATTGCTCGACCGATGTACGGTCGGCAGCGGGCTCCTTGATCGCACGTAGCTTCGCCAGGGTCACCGTGGCGGTTCCGTAGAGCTCCCGGAGCTCTACGGTCACGTGCGGAGGCGTTCTCGTACCGCCAGAGGAGATGAGCGACTCGGCCGCGGTCGTCAGCCGTGTGATCAGCGGCCCGGTAGTCCGTCCTGCAGTCCGGCAGACGGCGTTGGCCCTGACGTTGTAGGAGCTCTCGCTCGAGCTGCCGCTTCCACTGCTTGCCACCAGCGCCACCACGACCACCAGCGCCACCACGACCACCAGCGCTCCCGCCAGGACCGCTAGCGTCCGTCTCGACATCTCGACATGCTTGTGGGCATCGGGTCGCGCGGATCCTATACAACCCAGGTCACGGTGGCACGTGTTTAGCTGCGGTTTCGGTGGCCCGGCTCGCGCGATCGCAATAGCAGCTGGAGACCGAGCAGCGGCAGCACGGCCAGCGCGAAGAGTCCGCCGTAGCGGAGTGGCCCCCTGAATGCGCCGGTGACGGCCCGCTCGACGATCGAGTCGAGTTGCCGATGCAGGTGGGCGAGAGCCACGCGTTCCCTGCTGCTCGCATGTCCAGTTGCGCGCGCGAACGTCCCGGCGAAGTTCGGAAGCTCGCCCTGCGGCGTGTTCCGGTAGTCGGCAAGGAGCGCGGGTACGAGCGAGGCCTCAATGCCCGGCGATATCGGAGCAGCGAGAATCACCCTGCTACCAGTCGAAAGAGCCTGGGTTGGAGCCTGGTGCAGCTGGTGGACGAACACGGGCGTCAGAACCAGGAGGCCAAGGGCGACCCCGCCGTCGCGGGCGGCCACGGTCTTGGCGGCCCGAGCCGCCGCCGCGCCGGCGCCGCCCAACGCGATCGTCGTCAGGCTCGGAACAGCGAGTCCCAAGCCGACTCCGATGACCCCGAGCATGATGGTCGCCCACAGGATCTCGCGGTGAGTGACCAGAGATACCCCGAAGAGGCCCAGGCCAACAAGGCCCGCGCCGACCCCGACCAACGCTTCGGTCGAGCAACCACGACCGACGCGCTCGGCCACCGCGGCGGTCAGCGGTATCGACGTCACAACGGCGGCGGCCGTGATCGGCATCAATCCCCAGACGATGATCAGCAGGATGACCACGAGAAAGAGCGCGCTGATCAATCCCGCCGACAGTAATGTGAGCCCCGCATTGGCCATCAGCACCGATGGCGTTGCCCGCTGCGCGTTCTGCGCTTCGGCCGTCGGCTTGGTGGGGACGTCCACTAGGAGAACAAGCACAACCGCGACGGTCGCCACCGGTGCCTGAGCCAGGAAGATCCAGCGCCAGTCAAGGATCTGCGTGATCGCGCCTCCAAGCGCGGGCCCGACGGCCATGCCGATCGCGGCACTGGTCGACCAGCTGTGCACCGCGGCGTTCGTTGTTCGAGCTCCGCGTGTCAGCAGCGGCAGAGAGGCGGAAAGCAGCAGCGCGCCACCCAGGCCCTGGACGCACCGGAACGGCACCAGGCCGGCCATGCTGCTGCAGACGGCACAGCCGATTGACGCGAGGCCGAACAGCGCGAGCCCCGCAACCAGCGCCGGCTTGGACCCGAGTTGGCCGGCAAACGGTATGACCGTGGCCGCCCCAACGATCAACGCCAGGTTGTAGGCCATGATCACCCACGTGACGTTGGATATCGACACGTGCAGCCGGGTGACAATCTCCGGCAGCGCCAGCACCACGATCGAGGCGTCCGCGAAGGCCAATGCGACCGCGAGGAGAATCGCGAGGTCACGCCGGACGCGGCTGCCGGACATGGCGGGCGAGCTTACCGCAGGCCGGGTCTCGGACTTGAAGGCCTGAGTGCGCTCTTCGCCGAGCTCCGCTGAAAGCCGACCGTTGCACTTGGCCCCACGCGGTGATGAGCAGCACCAGTCGTGTGAGTGCTCTGCGACAGAGCGATCAGCCAGCGGGGGCGCCGTCGCGCTCCGCTGTCTCTGTTCTGTGAGGCATCTCAAGCCGCCTCACGGCATAAGTCGGGGAGACAGGACACAAAGCCCGTGACTACAGGGCTTGGAGGGCTTTGTGGCGGGTCCGTGGCGGGTCTAGGAGGCTTCGCCAGTGATAATCCGGAGCGGCGTGACGTTGGCGTGCCGGTCAAATGCCTCTCGAATCTTGCGACGGGCCTTGGTCTTATCCGGGTGTCCGTAGAGCTGAACGACGAGCTTGCCGCCGTCCTTGTGGCCGAGTTGCTCAGCGACGATATACGGCTGAAGCTCAAGCACGTTCAGGGCGAACCAGGCGAAGTAGTGGCGGGTCGCGAGGTAGAAGTCCATCTCCGGCAGACCGACTGAGCAACGCACGCGATTCCAGTGATGGCTGCGGCTGCTTGGCGTGTAGTGGGTGCCGCGGTTGGTGACGAACACGAATGGGCTGTCGGTCTCTTGGCGGGGCATCGAGAGCAGTACGTCCCGTGCAGGGCTGACCAACGCGGCGGTGTACGGGCCGTATTTTGGTGTGGTGAAGCTGCGGGTCTTGGCGTTGTATTGCTCGAACAGGTCGACCTCGCCGTCGTCGAGCCGTACTCGGTCCCACGTCAGCGCATCAAGCTCGCCGGGCCGTGCGGCGGTGAGGCAGGCGAATTCCAAGTATGCGGCATATGATGGCGGCGTCGAGCTCCTTGGCGACCGCGATGATCCTATGGATCTGATCCTCCGTGGGAGGCTGGGCGGTCTTTCGTCCTTTGGTCTTGGCGACCTTCACTCCGGCGAACGGGTTGGTGTCGATCAGGCGGCCGGCCTCCGCTGACATGGCGTCGTTGAACATGGTCTTGAGGACGGGGACGGTGCCGGTCCGCTGGCCACCTCGCAACCATTGAGCGACGACCAGATCTCCGACGTCCGCGAGCTTCATGTCTCCGTAGGTGTCCGCGAATGCCTTGGTCCGCTCCTTGTTGTGGATGTTCGTGGATTCTTTGGGCCGCGAGAAGAGTGGATCAGTCGTCCATTGCTTCCAAAACTCCCGGACGGTGATCTCGTTGGGGTTGCGACCCTTGAGAATCGCACGTGCTTTCTCTTTTGCATCACGGGCCTCTGATTTTGTTCTCCAGGTCGTCCCGGCAGAAAGCTCCAGCAGCTTCGCCACGCTTAGATCCTTGCCCTGATGGTGCACTCGCGCACGCCATCGGCCGTTCGGCAGCTTGGTGAGCGTCAAGCCGACACCATCATCTGGCTGCGTGCCCAGGCGAGGGCGACGGACGGCAGGAACCTGCGAGTCCGGAGTCCCCACGTCTCAGACGGCATCCCTCGCGCCACCAGACGGTCGATCGTCTTGACCGACACATCCATGATCTCGGCCATCCGCTCGCGCGAGACGTAGTTCTCGCAGACCCGAGCACCCTTGAAGCTGTATGGGTCTATCTGCGGACGGAGTGTTGGGTCGTCGCCCCGGTTCTGCTCGGTCTCAAGTCGCAGCCAATAGTTTCCATCATGCGATGAATCGTTATTGAAGGCTGCGATGTTATTAGGCACATCATTATAATATCAACTAGCACGTCGATATTCAACTGACTGCCGAGCGATGATTTGGACAAGCACAGCGAATATTGACAGTAATTGCAATGTATTAAAGTAGGTTTGATTCGCTTGAAATCGACGACGCCACGCGATATGGTTCAGCGCGTAAACATAAAACTCCATGTAAGAGAGGAGGTGTTTCTATTGAAGGCATTTACCACGAAAACCACATATGTGCCTGTCTCGGGCGGTTATGTCGCAGTTGGCTACGTTGGTAGTCCGACTGAAATGGTAAAACTGTTTCTAGTCTCGGATGATGGGCTTGATGAGCCGTATATTCGTGACCTGACTCTCGATGAGTCTGACGTTTGTGAGCTGATGACCGCGCTGAACGACACGCTTCCACGTTATGCGATATGCGAGGCATAGCTGTTGAGGGCCGCCGATGCGCGGCCCTCAACTTTAGGGCGTTGTGTGCTTGTCACTGCTGCGACAAAACGACTGGCGCGAATTGGTTTACTAGATATCGTAAGCTCGATTACCCCGATGTTTTCCCTGATCGCGTTGCGCGTTCGGCGGACACCGTGCAGAGTACTTGTTACCGATAGCGAGCGATCCTAAGCCCCATAAATAGGCTCGGTTGCTGGGGGTGGGGCTTTCCCCTGCCGAGAAATTGACGGAGCAGCTCAGAGGCTTAGGTTTCCTGCCCTGGCTCGGGCTGCCCACGGAGTCCCGGATTTCAGATTTGCCGTGCGTTCCGGGCTGGGGTGCCATCGCATTTGAGAAGTAGGCAACTCCCTAAATCTCGGACGGCTTCTGACCGGGCCGGGGGAGGGGCACCGAAGCTCGGGTTCGGAATCGTGGCTGGCTGTCAGGGATGGAGGCCAGGTTTGTGGCCGGGTTAGCGTTCGAGCACGGCCTAGTACACCTACGGGATGGCTGTCAAGAGATCGACAGTCTGGAGTAGTGCTCATCGGATTGGCGAGCTTGGGACACCTTGATCCAGATCAGTGCGGTCGCAGCCTGCCTCTGGCCTGCTCTTTGTGTGGTTGAGATACCCCTGAGGGTTGCGTGAGCACGGGTTGTTAGATAAAATAACTGGTGTGAATCAGGCTGAGAAATATGGTAAGCCTAATTTTCGAGGTGTCTTTCACGATGGCGTCCTGACGCTGATCCGATATCTCGACTGGATGCCGAAAGCTTGGGGGTTCGCTCGGCCACTCATCCGAGATAATGGTCGCGCGATCCTGGCTGATTTTGAGATTGTGCGCGGCGATGATGGTCTGGAGTTGATCGTCACCGAACTCACCTGGCACGACCATCGCGAGTTCCGTGAAGCTGTACTCCGGTTCGCCCGGTCTCTTGGTTACCAGCGGGTCTGGATGCCGGCCGAGGTGATCGACCTTGATCGGTTTGATGATCCGGTCGATGTGATCGCCTCGACAACTTGCCCGGCATGTCACACCGTCTTCGAGGAGGACGCACCCGAGTTCATCCTCAATGCCCGTGCCCAAGGCATCTGGCCGCTCATGTGCCCCCTGGATGGCCACCCGGTGCCCCAGTGGACCGTGACTGACCGGCGCGACCAAGTAGAAGTCGACACTGGTGAATACGACTGCGAAACGCGCTAATCAGACCGTCCCTGGACACAAATTTGGTGTCATTAGCAAGGAGTAGCCATTCTGGGCATCATTTTCATAGGGATACTTTTATATTGGTTCTACAAGTGGCTGCGCCAGTTGTATAAGGAACAAAAGGCGATCCGCGCGCTGCCTCCCGAAGATAGGGATCAGGCTCGTCAATGGCTCAAGCAACGCAAGCATGAACAGTGGCTTGAGGCTTGTCGTCAAATGCAGCGTGATCCTTCTCGTCCTCGACCGTATATCCGTGGTGTCGGGCAGGCTAGTGATCTAATCAACCCCGCCTATATTGAGTGGGCGATCAAGAACGGTCAGACGCCTCCCAAGCGGGATGACTCTTACGACGGGTTCCTCGAGAATTAGTCACGACTGGAATCGGGGTGCAGGTCGGAAGTGGAGTCGCCTTGGGCCGTGTTGCGGGTAGGCATCGTGATCAGGGGGCCGCACTTGAGGGTTGTTGAGCGCCATCGAACCGGCAGCGGCTCCTGTGACGCCCGGTGGCGGCTGCTGACAGCGACGGACCGCGTTTGATGTCCACGCTCTGGCAGAGATCTCCACGCACGGGACGGCTCAACTCCATACCGCGATAAGGGTTGGAGAGCGCTGAAGATCGAGCGGGGTGCGGCTACGTCGGGTAGAGGTAAATGGTCGCCCCGTCGTGTGAGCACTGGTAATAGCCTTCGCCATACTTGTTCTTCAACGGCTTGCATGAAAAGCCGAGTAGCCCGCTCGGGAAGCTCCTATCGCCGTAACGGGGCCACCACGCTCTCGCGAAGGTAATCGCCTTTGCGCAATTTGTCCCGGACTCGGTGACGCCGACCGAATCGCCCCCATCGGGAAGCCCCACATGGGGGAGCAGTTGCCCGCATGTCTGTCCGTTGGCCGGACGTGGAAATCCGCCCGCGGCGCTGGAAGACCAGCGGATTGGCGTCGTGCTGCCGCCAGTAACAGTGCCTGGGCTCCCTGCTGGTCCCGGAGAACCGGTAGCGCTGCCCGTTCAACTATTGTCGTTCAGCGGCTTGCTGCAGTCGCCTAGGCAGCCACACCAGCGATTGGGGGCGAATATGTCCAGCCCGCGACACATTGATCCGTCGAAGGTGCGGGATAAGAGCACTCCCCCATCTGGCAATACGGCTTCTGGGCTGTTGAGCAGCGGGCTGACGCCGAGTGATCTGCTGCGCAGGATTCAGGTTTGGCGAAGCTGACTTTGGCGCGTTTGCCGCCGGTGCAGGTTACGGTAGGAACCCCGTTTCGCTCGGACTGGGAGCAGGCCATGCGATAGCTCAGGTGAGTCTCCGAGCTAGTCGCGGTAACAATCGTTGGACTGTTGGTTGCGGCATAGTTCAGAGCCTGGCTGTATAGCTCGGCGACGGTGATCCCGAACACACAGCTCGTGACCGAGTTGACCATCACACCGGGGTCGCGCGTGCAGGGCTTGCCGGTCTTCACTGTTGGAGATCCAGGGCCGCCCGTGTTGGTATTGCCTATGGTTGCGCCCTCGTCTCCTGAGCCGCCTGCCGACCCTGTGTCTCCAGCCGAGGTAGTGGGGGCTACCTTTGTCAGTGCGTGGTTGAACTCGGCGGCGTTGACGTTGGTATTGACTGACCAGGCTGTGTCGTTGTTGACGGCCGAGCAGACCTGTTCGGCCTGCTGATAGCTGTTGCCCCATACCATGAGCACGAGTGCTGTCGGCGGGGCCGTTGTACTCCTTGCCAGACACGCGATGGTCGTTCCGGGTGGTCGGCTCTGACTAGCTTGAGATGCGCCGCCGCACACTCCTTGTGAGATTGAGCTGTAGCTCATTACGTCGATATATGCGCCAGCCGCTCGCACCCAGCACGACGACAGGTTTCCGGAGAGTTCGCCCGCGTTCACCAGCTGCTCTACCGCAGATAGCCCGCCGCTAACAACGTAATCTATCTCCGCCATCGTGTTTGAGATAGGCGCCGGCGCAGCAGTGAGTGGAGCGTGGGACGAGTCAGCCGCCGCCTTGTGCGGGTGGCCCGATGAAGGTCTCGTAGTCGGTTTGCTACTCGCCTTCGTCTTGAGGCCAACGGCAACAGCAGCGAGGATGAGGAGCACAACGACACCGATCCCGGTCGTCAGTTGCCATCGCCTCGGTCTCTTCTTGGACGGATCGGCAGGTGGAGCACAGTCGCCAGAACTCGTGGGTATCGGCTCATCTGGCGTCCTATCGCTGCTCGTCGCTGAAGTGGAGCGCTCCCATTCCAGTCGCGTTGGCACTTCCGAGAGTGCTGAGAGATTCAACCCGCACGCGGCACAGAATCGTTGATCGCTCGCCGGTTCTCCGCAGCGAGGACAGACACGCTCGGTTGGTTCCATCACTGATCAACCTGGGATCATCGACCCGATGTCGTAGACCGAAAGCCTGCACCACGCGGCTCATCTATCAAGTCTCTTGATCTGGACGTGACAGCACGGCAACTCACCAACTCCACGTCCCCTTCCCGCAGTCTTCAGCATGGTCCGTCTCACGACGGAACGAAGACGAGCCGCGTGGCGTGATCGTCATCCGGGTAAATACGCCGTGAACGGGCCGCCAGAACTTGACGCTTACGGGCGTCGCGTGGAAGGTTCCGGTGCCGATGGGAATGTCGGAATCAACCCAGAGGTATGCGTTAGCAGTGGTGGCCTGACGCGCGGTCCATGTTGCCCAGCGAAGGTTGGCAGCCATCGCCGTCCTGTCAGGGCCATCATAGGGAACATGGCCGTCGTGGCTGTATCCAGAGAGCGCCCCTGAGCCGTCCACTGCTAGGTCGATGTAGTCGGGTCTGACCTTGGGTGCGACGCATAGACCTAGCGTGACCGGGGCTGTCGGCAGAGGCGGGGCCGTGACCCTCGCGGTGGCGGTTGCTGTTCTTCGGTCTCCGGCGGTATCGATGCTTGTGAGTTCGAGCTTGTACGTGCCGGCTGGCAGACCCTTACCGTTGGCTCCAACGGCAGTCCAACTGACGTAGTAAGTTCCTGCTTTGCTGACCGACCCGCCTGCGATAGACCGGATGCGCTTTCCCGAGTGGGAGAGGAGAGCACCGATGATCCTCGCTGGCCCATTGGCCGAGAAGTGGATACGACTCGTCTGACCGGCGCTGACTGGGCTTGGCGATACGTGAACATTCGATATTTCCACGGCTGACAGTGACCGCGCGACGGTCGCTGTGCTGACGTCACCGCCAGTATCGGTGCTGGTGACGACGATGTGATAGCTCCCGGCAGGCACCGGCTTACCGCCGCCATTCTGCTCGTTCCACTTCAGCGAGTGCGTGCCCTTCCCCTGGTTGCTGCTGCTCAACAACCTTCCCACGACCGTCCCTTTGGAGTTTTTGACCGTCGCGGTCACGCTTGCGCTGCCGTTGAGCTTGTAGCTGACCGTCGTTGAGCCACCAACATAGGCGCTGCCCGCCGACGCGGAGAGGTCGCTGACTGTTACCGGCGTGATCGTGAACGGCACCGTCTGCGTCGAGACGTTGCCCTGGCTATCCGTTGAGGACAATTTGATCGTGTAGGTGCCCGCAGGTAACGGCGAGCCGCCCTGTTTGGTGCCGCCCCACGTCAACGAATGATCTCCCTGGGAGACGGCAAGCCCGGAGGTCAAACTATCGACGAGCTGATTCGAGCTGTTGTAGACACCAGCCGTCAGCGAGGTACCGCCTGAAACCGTGTACGAGATCGTTGTCGAACTTCCTGTGAATCCTGATGCCGGCGACGCTTTCACCGACGACAACGCGACCGGGATCGGCTCGATCGTGATCGTCCACTGCGCCTGCGGGCCGTCGAGCGCACTGACCGCTACGTAGTAGATTCCGCCGTCGTCGTCATCGTTTACAGATTCGCTTCCGAGATCACAGACACCACTTGAGGTAAACACACCACTGCCGTTGGTGCAGCCGGAGCCCTCGCCATAGTCGATCTCTGTCTCATCGTCAACCTGGACCGCACCCTGCGTAACTTCAACGACCGCCTCGTAGTAGTCGTCGGCCGGCACAACGTAGGCCAACACGCCGTTAGTGCCCTCGTAGCTGTAGCTACTTGAACCCGAATAGCTGATTGGTGCCGTAGGCACATCAAAGAACGACACGTTGATGCTGCCGGACGAACAATCGCCGCTAATACCCGGTGCTTCTCCAACATCGATCCCGCCGAGATCAAACCACGCAGTATCGCCCGCTCCAACACTGCCGTCACCGTCCTGGAGTTCGAAATCTTGCAGATCGCTCGACGCTTGTATTTCCGCCACGACGTCCGAAATGGGTGAGGTGGCCGTTTGACCAGCCACCGTGATCTCCCCGTCGCTACAGCTACCGGAACCCGTGAAGAAGGGCGAACCGGGATTGGCGGACGCAGGGCTGGCAAACGTCGTCATGCCGATCATCGCGGCCAGCAGGAGTCCGGGGATCAACGCGGTCCGCCGCTTTATCTGTCCGAGTGCTCGTCTCATTACAGCCTCTCTCAGCTCAGTTTTCTCCCGCCCAGCGGGGACAACGCATCCGCAAAAATGCCTGATCAGTTTGCCTGAACGGCTATCACCCTGAGCCCACGCACCCCAAAATCCTAACCTGTGGGATGCCCTATGGGAAGTTGGGGCATGCCACAAGACGATTTGGCGTATGGACGAGTCCGTCGCGCAGTTCGCACGCAACGTCGGGGAGGCACGGCGACGGGCGGGCCTCACGCAGGAAGAAGTGAGCTACCGCAGCGGCGTCCATCCGACCGAAGTGAGCCGGATCGAGAATGGCAACCGTGACGCCCGAGTCTCGACCGTGTTCCGGCTGGCCGAAGCTCTCGGCGTATCGCCCGGGCAACTGCTGGACGGCTCCACTAATTCTAATTAGGGTTGTATGCGGCAGGACGGAGATGGATCATCAGACCTGTGTCCGACAAGCAGCAGACCGATGGGCGAACACCTGAATTCCTGACGTCATGCCGGGTCTTGCTAAACCAGGCCGCGGCTGGGGATCTGCGCACCCTTGCCGCATCAGGGACGAAGCGCAACGACACCATGGCGACGAGGGCTGTCACGAGTCAACTCATCAATCTGTGGTGCCGCGATTCGCAGCTAACCGCAGGCGGAGCCCTTGCGCGGGCTGACAACTAGCTCTTGCTTCAACCAATCCGCGGCATCAGTGATCGTCTGCGTGTTGAACCCGCTTGGGTGTGTGACGATAGCGACCGCCACGGCACTCGACGTTCCGGGGTCTACTATCCCCGACTGCCGCACGAGATACCCGTCTGGCTCGGGTCCCCAGCCACCCTTGCAAGGCCACCGAGCCGAACCCAACGCTGCCCAGCCCCCAGCTCTCCGCTGGAAGTCACATGCTCCATCAGGCCGAGCACGTAACTGGTGGATTCCGTCGGGAGCAGACAGCCGCCCGCCAGCGAGCGGTAGAACTTGACCGCCTCGCTCGGCGACCAGAGCGTTTGTCCGAACGTGGTAACGGCACCGGGTGGCAGGGATGTTGAAGTAGCAACTTGTGTGCTGCTACCGCTTGCCGTGAACAGTGCGTCGATGGCCGCGTTGGCACCATCGAACCCACCCTCCAGACTCTCGAGGTCGCTGAACAGCGCCAGAACCGCAGTGTTGTCAGAAACCGTGATCGCGCTCTCCGCCTCTACCGACTCTGCCGAGGTGAGCCCGCTGGCGCCTCGAGCTTTGAGAAGCGCAACCAGCACAGGCACCTTGGTTGTGCTCCAACCATGAGCGGCGTCATCGGCACCGAACGTCTGCGATGCTCCACCATTCACCGCCTCGGCAGCGATCGACACCCCGGGGTGTGATGCGAGGAAGGCCGCGAATGACTGGGCGGCTCCTGGCCTGAACAGCCCGTCGTCGACGGAGCCGGTAGACGCGGACACGCTACTTGCAGGGGTCGCCGCTGCAGCCAAGTCTTGGGTTGTGCGGCTGCCCGCTGACGCGCTTAGCCTGTTGGATGACGGGGGCGCGATCTGGCTGCTGCCTGCTGCTGACTGCCTCGGAACCACGGCCGCCGAGACGATTGTCGTGACCCGTGTACGCGGCATGTGTGAGGTCTCCGTCACAACAACATGGACGACGCGATTGTCGCCGGATCCGATACTGAGCGCCCACAGCAGTGGCGGCACCAACGAGCAACACGAGCGACGCGACGGATACCAGAACCCCACGCCGGCGTCTTGCCTGTCGCCGCCGGGCGGCGTCAAATCTGCGAAGTCGGCGATGCTCGGCCTCGAACTCAAGCCGCCTGTACTCGTTGTAATCCTCAGAGTTCCGCCACTCGTCCATTGCGAGTGCTCAGGCTGGCAACGCAGAGGTAGTGGCCACCCTGTGACCTTGCGGGCTACCCGCCGAAGTAGACCGACGCATTGTTGCCACCCGTACAGGCCACCTCGCTCCCATCAGGTGAGCACGTCATCCAATACGAATCTCCGGTCACAGGACTGTAGACATCGTACGAGCCGACGCCGTTGTCGTCGTAGGCATCTTCAACGTTCTGCGCGAATTCGCAGGTGGTGTCCGGACCGACATACAGTCCGTTGCCGCACGACGTCTTGTCAGACGTCTCGGAAGCGACATTCGGAGTCGCGCTCGAAGTGGTCGTGGTCGTCGACTTGGTCGCATTTCGCGCCGCCGGTTCATCAACCACGACCGACGCATTTCCGGGAGTCGCGTTCGGGGCGCTCCCTATTACATCGATCGTCGTCCGCCCGGGCTCAGCTTTACACTTGCCGTGAAGACACCGTTCCCGACCGGCGCGGCCTGTCCGTCCACCTGGACGGTCGCGTTCGTCGGCGTCACAGTGCCTCTGATCGTTACGTTATCCGCCTTGACGACAGCACCATTGGCGGGAGCTGTGATGACCACCTGAACAGCCTTCGCAGGTGCGACAGTGGTCGTGGTCGTTGTCGTAGTTGAGCCGCCACAGGCGGCAAGACCCACAACGGTGAGCAGCGCCGCGCCGCTCCAAACCAACCCCCTAACGCTCAATGCGCACCCACCTCCAAGCCCAACGTCTGCCGCAAAGCGCAGGCGCAGGCGCATCCACCAGACAAACATTGCCGATCTAGGCATCACCCCTGCTTGATCGGCAGAGCCTATGAGTTTCTAAAGCAGATGTCCACCTCCTAGCGCAGCGTGCAAGGGCGTTGCCGGCACTCTGGTGAGAATCGGGGAGCCACGATCCTCGCGGATGCTCAAGCTGGTCTGCGCGAGGACGGCGATCTGTGCGTCGTCATCGAGCATGGCGGGGACCCTAGCTGGCAACAGAGGCGTGCTGGGAATATGCTCCGGTCGATGCTTCGACCGAGGGGCCTGTTGAGCCGGCGGCGGGTGAGTTGCGGCGCAGTTGTTGCGCTGTTCGCGGTTCTCGCTGCGCCTGCTGCAGTCGCGCAGGCTGCGCCATCGCAGACACTGTGGTTCTGGTTTACGCAGCCGCGCAACCCGCCCTCTCTGACCGCGCTGGCGCCGGCGGATCAGCGTGGCCAGCACATGAAGGCGATCAGAGTCAGCTATAGCCCGTCAACGGGTTCGGTCACCGTATCTGAGATGTTCTGGGCTGGAGCTTTCTGGGCCCGAGAATGGCGTAGTGGCACTCCTCCAGCGCTTGACGACGTGGCGCTCGCTACCACTTGCGACTCGCACCCGACCTTCAACTCATCGAGTTTCAAGATGTTTCTCAGCAACGGCTCTCTTCATAGCGGCACCTTCAAATCGACGGCGACGTTGGCCGGTTACCGAGGCCGCGCTGCGGGCAGCTTGAGTCTCAACGGCACGACATGGACAGCGGAGGTTCAAGCCGCAGCCTTCCGCAATCGAGATTGGCGGTGCGCCATCGAGATCCCGCTGTCTCTCGAGAACGAGACGGCAGTCAGCGGCACGAGCTATTACCAGTGGTTCCCTGGAATGGAGCCCATCTATCTGCCCGTCGATCCGGCAATTGGCACCGAGACCGGGGAGGCTCCGGCGCTGATTGACCTCTCCGCCGACGGAAACACCGCCATCAGCGGCATCCGCTGGTCGAACTGGGGCGACAGCAGAAGTACCGGCATCGGCACCCTCGATACCTCGAACTGCACACCAAACTGTGCGACCGCACGCCGGCAACGGTTCGCTGTGCATCTCACCGCGTCAGCGCCTTCCACAGCGTGGGGTAAGCGCGTGTATTCAAGTTTGGTGATGGCGGTGCCAGCAGCAATCCGAACCGTTGTTCCTGGGTTTCCGTTGACATTGCGGATGCGCATCGTGAACGGGCGCATCACCGGGAATTGGTAAGTGAGCCCGAAGGCTACCGGGACAGGCCATTTATGGGGTCACACCGGCGATCCTTGGTCGGCGACGAGCGACACAGCAAGAGCCGACCTGAGAGCAAACCGACCGCCGGATGGACCCCGAACCGGGATAGTCTCTCGGTGAGTCGCAAAAAGCACTAGCCCCTCGCTCCGACTTACAGCAAACGGTCCTATGCTGTATCGATTGCGGAGGGGTCCGGCGAATCCGTGCCTGTTCCTGGCAGGCGTCTCCGTAGCTGGATCATGCACGGACTGTTGCTGTGGGCCCTATCACAGGCGTCTGGTCGAGCTTGAGATTCGGGGCTGTTGTCGAGTTGGGGTGGACTCAAATGCTGATGCGTGGAGCCGCGGATCTGTGTTGTTGACTGTGACGCAGGTCCGCTGCACCGTTCGATTAGAGCCTTGGCGGCGACCGCCAGTTACGGTGAGCGTGTGGCTGACTTCGGTCGGCTTGGCGTTGGCCGCAAATCTACCTTCGCGCGTTCTGGCCGTAATGCTGTCCGGATGGCGAAGCAGAGCGATAAGCGCCGCTCTGAGCAGCGCCAGGGTCGTTCTGTTCGCGCACGCGCGGCTTGTTTGGGCTGGTCGGTCGACGAATGTTCGGCCCATCTAAGTCGTGCAAGTCGTTTCGTGACCTGGGATACTTCTTGAGCCGGTTGACATGCGAGGGGATGATGCGGGGCATGGGACCAGATGGGAACGACAATCTGCAGCGCTTTCGTTTCGGGCTGGGGCCTGGGCTGCGGTGCGCGTGCCGCAGGCCGCGAGCGCGCCGACTAGACCGATTGTGCATGTTCGGTCGGTTGGGGGTTTGACCGTTAGATGAGTGCGATTAGCGTCAGGCATCGCGGTAGAAAGCTATGGGTCGCAGACTGGAGATGGTCGCGCCGGGCGGTGCTGTGCGGGGGCGTGGTGGTGATCGGAACCGCGGTTTGCCTCATGCCGCGCGGTCAAATCCGTTCCATGGTTTCGCGGTCTCACCGTTCGGCGTTCGCGCTGCTTCCGTTGTCGGCTCGGGGACCGGTCTCATCCGTCTTGGGTGCGAGCGATCCGATCTACCGGGTGGTTGGTCTGTTCGCCAGGAATCCTGGGCAGGGGTTCTCGGCGAGGTTCTCTGATCGTGGGGTGAGCTTCAGCTCTGGTAAGGCCAGGGCCGTAGGCCTGTCATTGATCGGTTTCGGCCACGGTAGCCGTGAACAAGAGATACGGCCGGTCGCTCCGGTGATTAGGGGAAATTTGGTGCGCTATCGGTACCCCGGGCTGGTTGATTCGTTCGTGAATGGTCCGCTCGGAGTCGAGCAAACCATCACTATCGCGCGCCGACCCCGTGGCGCTGGTTCTCTCATCCTGGGGTTATCCGTAACGGGTGCGCACGTGGCTAGGAGCGGCACTGCGGCGGTGTTATCGGCTGCGGGGATGAGGTTGCGCTATTCAGGCCTGCGTGTTTTGGATCAGCGTGGGCGGGTCCTGCAAGCGTGGATCAGGGTGCGACGGGGAAAGGTGCAGCTTGTTGTCGATGATAAAAACGCCGCGTATCCGTTGCGGATCGATCCGTTTATCCAACAGGGCTTGCAGCTGACGGGTGATACGAGTGACTATACCGGTGTTACGTTATCGTCGGATGGCGATACGGCGTTAGTCGGTGACGACCTGTTTGTGCGGACTGGGTCGACGTGGACTCTGCAGGCCAGTCACCTGCTTTCTGGCAGCGGTGGGGGCGTCTCGGTGTCGAGCGTTGCGGTGTCGGGCGACGGCAATACGGTTCTGGTGGGTTGGGAAGGGATGTACGGCGGTAGTGGGGCTGTGTGGGTGATTACTCGCTCGGGCTCGACTTGGACGCAGCAGAGTGTTCCGCTGCACTCGAGTGGTGAGGTCGGTGATGGCGAGTTTGGTTCGAGCGTCGCGTTGTCGGCTGACGGCAACACTGCTCTGATCGGAGGCAGAAGCGATAACGGTGGTGTAGGTGCTGCTTGGGTGTTTACTCGGTCCGGTTCGACTTGGACGCAGGATGGCGGGAAGTTACTTGCCATGGATGAGGTCGGCGATGGCTACTTTGGCTCGACCGTCGCGTTGTCGGCTGACGGCAACGCTGCTCTGATCGGAGGCGAAGACGATAACGGTGGTGTAGGTGCTGCTTGGGTGTTTGCCCCGTCCGGTGTCGGTTGGGCGCAGGATGGCTCGAAGCTAACTGGAGATGGTGAGGTTGGTGATGGCTACCTTGGCTCGAGCGTCGCGTTGTCGGCTGACGGCAACACCGCTCTGATCGGGGGCAGTGGCGATAACGGTGGTGTAGGTGCTGCTTGGGTGTTGACTCGGTCCGGTTCGACTTGGGCTCAACAGGGCTCGAAGCTAACTGGAAATGGTGAGGTCGGCGACGGTGGGTTCGGCTCGGGCGTCGCGTTGTCGGCTGACGGCAACACCGCTCTGATCGGGGGCAGTGGCGATAACGGTGGTGTAGGTGCTGCTTGGGTGTTGACTCGGTCCGGTTCGACTTGGGCTCAACAGGGCTCGAAGCTAACTGGAAATGGTGAGGTCGGCGACGGTGGGTTCGGCTCGGACGTCGCGTTGTCGAGTGACGGATACACTGGCCTCGTTGAGGGCGCCGATGCCGGAGGGTGGGTGTTCGTGCTGCCACCGGCCGTGTCCTCAATCAGTCCGGAGGTTGGGTCGACGTTGGGTGGGACAACGGTAACGATCGAGGGGTCAGGGTTCGATGAAGTGAACGGCGTGTCGTTCGGAGGGACGCCAGCACAATCCTTCACGGTGGTATCCCCTTCTGAGATCACGGCGGTAGCGCCCCCGGACCCGGCAGGTGTGACTGATGTGACGGTCGTCTCGAGCCACGGGACCTCCGCGACCAGCGCGACGGACGAGTTCGACTACAAGGCCCCGGCCACACAGATCACGGCCACGCTGTCGAACCCGTCCATAAACGCAGACGGCAAATCAACCACCACAGTGACGGCAACCATCGAGGACTCTGAGGGACATCCAGTCCCTGACGACCGGATCGTGTTCTCCTCGACAGACCCCGTAGAGATCATCGGGCCAACCACCGCGAACGGCAACGGAACCTATACCGCCGTTATCACGGCTTCCACGACCGTCGGCGCGGTGACGATTACAGCAACCGATACGTCGGTCAGTCCAGCCATACACACGGAGGTGCGGCTGCAGCAGACAGGCGCGACCGACAGCGCCGAGCTGGCGCAGATCACGCGGCTACTGCAACAGCTGCTAGCGATCCTGGAACAACAGACCAAAACCAACTCCATTGCCCGCAGCGGAACGGCTACCGCGGTGTTCGTCGCACCGAGCGGCGGGCAGCTGGTCATCAAGTGGTACTACAAGCCGACCGGTTCCAAGTCGACTGAAATCGTCGCGTCCGGAACCGACCACGTCGCCCGGGCTGGGAAGAGCCGTGTGAAGATTGCGCTCACACGAGCCGGCAGAAACCTATTCCGGCGGCACAGCAAGCTTCGTGTGGTGACGAAGGTCAGCTTCACGCCCACCGGCGCACAGACCGTCACGAGGCAAAAGACGATGACTGTGAAGAAGGCGCGTAAGCGCTGACATCTGGGCGCGCCGCCCCTAACTCAGTAAGATCGTGGCGGCTGGCCCGGCAGTGCGGGTGGTGGCGCTAATCGGGAGGTCGGATCGAGCCGCCATCTGCGGTGCGGTAGCTGGGTGAGGAACGCGGAATTGGGGAGGACCGATGCGTAGACCGAACAGGAGCCAACGGTGGATGACTGGATGGTGCCGTCAACGGGTGGCGATAAAGGGGTTCTTAGCGTCCACGCCTCAGGGGCTCGGCGCGATGCGAGGAGTGGTGTCGTCTCGCCGGTTGGTCGTCGCGCTGGTGGTCTTGACCTGTTCACTATTGGTGCCGGGGGTGGCTGGCGCGTCGGTGACGTCCAGTCCTGTGTTCGGCTCGCCGTTCACTGTCGGTACTAGCCCAGAGGGAGTCGCGTTTAGTCCGGACGGTTCGCTGCTGGCCGTGGCTGACAACGGCTCCAACGATGTTGAGGTGTTTCCGGTATCGGGCGGGACAACACTGGGGACGGGCACGACTTACAGCACTGGCGCTGGCTCCGGCCCGGCCTTGGTGGCGTTCAGTCCTGATGGTTCGTTGCTCGCTGTGGCCGACTACGATTCCGGCAAGGTTGAGCTATTTCCGGTGTCGGGTGGGGCGCTTGGGACCGGCGTGACGTACAGCACCGGCGCTGGCTCCCCAAACCCGTTCTCGGTGGCGTTCAGTCCTGATGGCTCGTTGCTCGCGGTTTCTAATGACGGCAACAACGATGTTGAGCTATTTCCGGTGTTGGGTGGGGCGCTTGGGACCGGCGTGACGTACAGCACCGGCGCTGGCTCTTACCCGCGTTCGGTGGCGTTCAGTCCCTCTGGCTCGTCGCTGGCTGTGGCCGACTACGACTCCGACAATGTTGAGGTGTTTCCGGTGTCGGGTGGGGCGCTTGGGACCGGCGTGACGTACAGCACTGGCGCTGGCTCTGAACCGCAGGGGGTTGCGTTCAGTCCGTCTGGGGTGTCGCTGGCGATCAGTGACTATGGCTCCAGCAATGTTGAGGTGTTTCCGGTGTCGGGTGGAGCGCTTGGAACGAGCGTGACCGTGAGCACCGGCTCCGACCCGAATTCGGTGGCGTTTAGCCCGTCAGGCTTGTCGCTAGCTGCCGCCAGTTGGGGCGATAGCGATGTCGAGCTGTTTCCGGTGTCGGGTGGGGCGCTTGGGACGGGCGTCACCTCCAATACCGGATCTGGCTCGTACTCGGTTGCCTTTAGCCCCGATGGTTCGTTGCTGGCCGTGGCGAACTACGGGTCCGACAGCGTGTCGGTGTTTTCGCTACTGGCCAGCGGATTCAGTGCGCCCGTGCCGACAGAGTTTCCGACCACGGCCGAGGGCACCACGAGCGCGCCTGAGACGATCACGCTGACCAGCACGCTGTCTGATGCGCAGCAGATCACCGGGTTTGCGTTCGACAACATCGACAACGACGGTGGCGACTACATCGTGTCCTCCGACACATGCCGCGGCACCGTCGCTGGTGCCGGAAGCTGCACTGTGGATGTGAAGTTCAACCCGCAGGAGGCGTCAGGGGTCTCACGGAGCGATTTGATCGTGTATAGCACCGACACTGCTAACGGCGACAGGTACACCACAGAAGTGCCACTGTCTGGAGAGGCAGGACCGTTGCCCACCGGCGCCGCTGGACCTGCCGGGCCAATCGGCCCTGTCGGACCCGCCGGGCCTGTCGGCAAGACTGGTCCTCCGGGACCGCCCGGTGCTGCCCGGATTCCGGTTCTGAGGTCCAGGTCAACGACCAGGCGGGTGACGGTTGATGTGCGTGGGAAGCGGCGAAAGGAGTTGCTCACGACACGGACGCTCTCGGGGAAGCTTACAAGCACGCCGGTGAAGTTCACCGTCAAAAAGTTGAGCGTGCTGTTGTCCCGCGGGAAGGTCACGTTCGCCGAGGGCACTGCTGTACGTGATGCGGCCGGGGTCTGGAAGCTGACGCTTCACAGCACTAGGTCAACACCCAAGGGCACCTACACCCTGACCTTGCGCGGAGCAAACGGTAAGCACCCTGCTGCGGGTCGCCTGCCAATCGAAGTCGGGTCTTCCTGAGCTAGCGATGGGATTCAGGCGCCCGCCCAAATTGCCATGACACGGAACGCCAGCCGAATGACCGGACGAACATCTCGCAGCCAGCCAGGCGAACGAAACATCAGCTCCGTGTCGAGGCCCGCAATTCTCCGTCCTCCTGGGTAATCCTCCGGGAGTTGATACAGCAAACAGCTATTGCTGTATAATCATGGGTATGATGGCTCTTGCTCGATCTGATTCTCGGCTTGAACCGGAGGCGGAGACAAAGCGAGTCCTTGGGTACATCAGGGTGTCCACTGAAGAACAGAAGGGTCAGGGGCAGGACTGGCTGCCCAGCGTGCCGCGATCCTTGCCGAGTGTGAGCATCGCGGTTGGCACCTGGTCGAGGTAATCGAGGATGCTGGCTACAGCGCCAAAGATCTGAAGCGTCCTGGTGTCAAGGCCGCTCTTGAAGCTCTCAAAGACGGGGGTGCGGACGCGCTTGTCGTCGCAAAGCTAGATCGGCTCTCAAGGTCCATGCTGGACTTCGCTTCGATCATGGCTGCCGCCCAGAAGCAGGGCTGGGGGATGATCGCGCTCGATTGTGCGGTGGACACGACCACCCCGGCTGGAGAGGCGATGGCGAATGTGTTGGCGACGTTCGCGCAGTTTGAGCGTCGCCTAATCTCCCAGCGGACCAAGGATGCGTTGGCTGCAAAGAAAGCTCAGGGTGTCCGGCTTGGTCGCCCACGTCAGCTTCCCGACCTGGTCGTTGAGCGGGTCGTTGCCGAGCGGGAGGCTGGCAAGACTCTGGCGGCGATCGTCGACGGACTCAACACTGACGCGATCCCGACGGCCCAGGGGGGTCAGCGGTGGTATCCCTCAACCGTCGCGGCGGTGCTCAGGGCTGGCGGCTGATGCCACGAGTTCTTTGATCCGCTTGCGCGGGTTCTGCCGTTCGACTCGCTGCGCCGACTCCTCTGGCGGTTTGGGTGGTCTAACGATGTCTAATAGTTGGGTCATCTGATGGCGTAGCGCGCGTGGCCTGTTCGAGTATTGGACCCATTCAGGTGCGTCATCCGGCGGATTAGCTACATACTCGAAGACGGGGCGCAGGTAGTCCAAGAACGCATCGCCGGTAACGCGATTCCATTCAGTCAGATCAACATCCCGCTCTGGCCGATCCTTCCAGTGAGCGACGAAAAATTCATTTGCTCGATCAAGCGGAGGGGGAAGGCGCAGGCTAAGGCGAAGCTCAAATTCGATCTCAAAGAACGCATCCAGCCATTCTCCGCTGTAAGCATCAGTGCGGAATCTGGCCGGCTTACGACCAGTCGCAATTAGTGTGTCGGCGAATAATTCTGAGAGCCAGATAACCCAAGGGATGTTCGCCTCAAGATAGTTCCTGAAGTCAGCAAGATCGGGTTTATCTGTCGGCGGGAATCGCGGTGTGGTTTGACGAGAGGGGTCTATTTCTGACCCCATACTATCCCTCTCACTAACTAAAGTATTATCATTATTGTTGTTACTATCACTCTTCTTAGTATTAGATGGGGATAGTATGGGGTCGGAATCTGCCCCCCCAAACCTCTCTCCCTTCGGTCGGCTAAGAATTTCGGCACCGGCTTTCATCTCTTGAGCGTGGATCTCTTCAGCGTCAGGAATTGGCGGTGGGAGATATGTGAGGTCTGGCAGCGAGTAAATATTCTCACCGTATGGGCCGGTCTTGGCATGCTTCACGAGATGCCCAGTTTTGTACAGGGCGTCGAGCGAGGTCTTGACCGCGGACTTGCTGAGTCCGGTAAGTTCAGCGATCTTGGGTTTTCCTAGCCTTGCTGTCGCGGAGCCATCGTTGAGGTGTTGCGCTATAGCTAGCAACGTAGTCATAGGCGACGGCTTCAGGCCCCGAACATACGCATGTATATACGCGACCGCTCGCGCGTTATAGCCAGCCGGGTAGAGTCCCAGCTCGAGTTTGCCAGCATTATTATCTTGATCGTCCATTACCTTGATAGTATAGCATATTAATCAATACTGCTCGTATACATTAATGACGGCTATATCGAATAATGGAGGATGATTTGTCTCTAGCCGACCTTCAACACACAAAGGACGAGCTGGCTACGGTCGAGGAAGAGATCGCCGCCGAAGAGGAGAAGTTCAATACCGCCGTGGCCCAGCTACGAGAGCGGAAGAAGGATCTGGAGGCTCGGCTTGCGGACGGTCTCAGGGCCGAACTCTCAGCCATCGAGGCGTCCCCCTTCTCGAAGACCAGTGCTGTGCTGAGGTCGACGGGGAAGATGGATGAGAAGAAGATCGTGGCGGCCGTTCGGAAGCGACCCGGTTGTCCGGCCGGCTACATCTTCGACCAGATCGACGGCTCTGCACTCGGAATATCTCCAGCCAGTCTCTCCCAAAAACTCAAAAGCATGGTGGAGCGAGGCATCCTCGCCAAAGAGGGAGAGAAGCGGGGCACCCGGTACCGACTGCCCTAATAGTCCAGCCGTGGCGGGTCTGCCCGCCGAGTCGTGGCGGGTTCGTGGCGGCTCCGAGCAAAACCCGGCCTCGCTGACGCTCAACAGCTACGGGCTCAGAAGTACGAAATCCCCAGTAAGCACGGGGAGGGTGTCCTGCTCGGAGTCTTGGGGACTCACACAGTCCCTGTCGGAACTTGAATCGGGGAGACAGGATTTGAACCTGCGGCCGCCCGGCCCCCAGCCGGGCTCTGGGGGTGCGCCCCGGGAGGAGACCCTTATGAAATAAGGGTTTCGTGGGGTCGCGTGGTCTGCAGTTGTGCTCAGTTTGATGCCCTCAATGATGCCCTCTGGGGATCGACTGAGCCGGCGGCGGGTGAACAGGCTATTCCGGAACGATCGTCAACGAGGGCGTATGGGCCGGGCGGATGTTGTCGAAGTCGCGACGGTTGACTGTCGCGATCGTGGAGATGTTGAGCCGCTCCGCGATCGCCACGATGGATCCGTCTGTACCGCCGAGCCTGCGGTCTGCGTAGCGGCGCACCAGGTTGGCCATGCGTCGGACATCTCCGGCCGTGAGATCGACAAGCTGGAACGTGTATCCCGGCCCGTCGCCGAGGTCGTCCAGGAAGGCGGCCTCAGCCTGTGGGCCTATCCGGTCATCGAGTAAATAGCACGCCTCCGCCACGACGGTAGGCGGCACGAGCAATGTCTCACCCGCAGCCTGCGACAGCCACCGAAGGCAGCGAGCGTGTTCGGCGTCGCTCCGGTCACCCAGCGCGTAGATGACGTTCGTGTCGACGAGGATCACGCTGTCGGACGACTACCGGCCAAACCCTCTGGCCAGGATCTCGTCGACCCGGTGAGAGGTGTCAGCGTGGCCGCTTGAGAACTTGCCTACGAACGGTGATGCCCGGTCGGGCACGGGAGCGGTCGTCTGTCCGGCAACCAGCTCCAGAGCGCGTTCAGCCCGCCTCGCCTGCTCGTCTGTGAGCGAGTCGACCAGTGCGTGCAGATGCTCCTTGACGGTCACGACTACATCGTATCTGGCCCTGGAGCGGCCGGACGCCGAGCGCCGTCCCGGCCTGTCCTTGGCAGTGGTTGGTGAGAGTCAGTGCGTGGTGCGCGAGGCAAGCGGAGGTGGGCTGGCGGCGTTCGGCTCGAAGACCCCGTTGACCAGGTCGGCCTCGTTGGCGCCGGGCGCGTAGTGGGTGTAGACCATCGTGGTTTTGATGTCGGCGTGGCCCATCCACGCCTGCAGCGTCCGCAGCGGCACCCCCGCCGCCGCGCAGCGCGTACCGAACGTATGGCGAAGGTCGTGGAATCGAATCTCACGGACGCCGGCCCGCTTCAGTGTTCGCTTGAAGCGCTTGCTGACCTGCCCGCGCTCGAGCGGATGGCCGGTATGGGGGTGGCCGAATACAAGATCGTCCTCGGATTGGTAGGCCGATCCCTGGAAGAGGAGCTCAAGCTCACGGCCGACGCGGTCGGCCATCGGCACGGCTCGGGACGAGAGTCTCGACTTCGGCGTGCGGAACTGGCCGCGGACGTACGGGCGCACAACTCGAACCTTTTGCGCGGCCCAGTCAACGTCCCGCCAACGCAGCCCGAGGAGTTCGCCTTGGCGCAGCCCGGTCATCGCGGCGGTGAGGTAGAGGGCGCGATCCACGCGCGCGAAGTCATCCTCGAGGACTGCTTCTGACGTTGCGCGATAGAGATAGATCGCAGTCGCTGCTGAGCAGCCGAGCCGTTCTCCGACCGTCTTCCACTCGAGGCGCTCGACGTCACGAAGCGAACGCGCCTGAGCCGCGCGCGCGAGGGTGGCAGGCGTGTGTCGGCAGAGCGGGGCTGCGGCCGCGTTTAGCAGCGCGTCGAGTTCGGCCTGATCGAGGAAGTGGATCTCCTGATCGTCATGCTCGGGCGATGCCGGTTTGTCGACCGTGCGGCACGGGTTGCGGTGACACCAGCCCTTCGAGACTGCGAACTCGAAGATGCCGTTGAGGTGCACGTAGAGGTTCCGCACCGTCTTCACTGAGAGCGTCCCAAGGCCTCGATCGAGCCGTCCGTCCTCATCGAGGCAGGCGTCAATGAAGTCCTCGACGTCGTCGGAAGTGATCTCATCGATCGGCTTGTCGCCGAAGTGCGGCGTGAAGTGAACGCGCATCTCCGACTCGTAGTTCGCGAGCGTTGTGTCCGGCTTGCGGCCGATCCGGGCGAGCTGCTTGATCCGGCGGTCGCCGGCCTCGGCAAGCGTCATCCGCTCGGTCAGCGGCGGCGGCGCGGCGTCTGCCTCGAGCATAAGCTCGCGCAGGCGTGCCTCGGCTTGTGTGCGCGTCAGGCCCGTCCGTGTGCCAGGCTCACGGGCTGGGCCGAGCGATCGCTTCACGATGCGGCCTCGCACATACCACTGGCCGTACCAGCGATTGCCCTTCTCAAAGACCGCACCCGTGCCGCGCGGGCGACGCCGCGACTCTCTGGCCTTGCGGGGCTGGCTCGGCTGATCCTGGCTCACTGGATGGTCGACGTTATCGACTGGCTCGGTGGGCTCGTGCAGCAGGTTGAGCTGACCGCCGTCATGGACGCGTGAGCGCTTCACGGCCGCCGACCAGAGGACGCTCCCCGCTCCCTAGACTCGAGCCACGCGTCCAGTGATTCGCGGCGGAAGCGAACGGCACGTCCGAGACGGATATGGGGGAGACGACCGGCACGCACCTCCCGGTATACCCAGTCCGTTCGCATCCCGAGGTAGTCGGCAACTTCTTCGGCCTCAAGCAGCCGAGAAGCTCGCTCGCTGGTTCTCACCGGCGCAGCGACGTTGTCAGCCGTCGAGACATTCTCGCGTGCGATCCTCATGAGGCCGATCCTAGCTTACTTGCGCTATCTGCGCTACTGTTCTTTTGGTGCCTGCTGCTGACCTACAGCCAGATCCCGATGAGTGGTTGACGGTCAAGGAGATCGCCGAGGACCTCCGGCTCACGCCGGCGACGATCCGGTCGTGGATCTCGAGCGGCACGCTGAAGGCGCGTCGCGCCGGGCAACGGAAATGGCTGGTCAAGCGGTCGGAGATTGACCGCACACTTGCGCGTTACGAATCGGAGGATCGCGAGGGGACGATCGACACGATCCTTCCTCCGCATCAGTCCCCGCACTGGTCGCCGGAGGCTCTGCAGTATGTGCGGCGGCCTGCGTGGCTTTCGTATGTGAGCCGGAACTGGAAGCTGAACGTAGACGCGAGCCGGTATGCGCCGCCGAACGAGTGGTTCGTGCAGCGGCTTATCGACATCGCTGAGTGGAGCGCGCGGAAGGCCGCGGCTCTGCTGAACCTGGAGGGTGAGCACCCGGGGGACTGGTGGCAGCTTCAGGAAGGGCTTCCTGAAGGGGTTCTCTCCTATGAGCTCTCGCCGCAGGCGAATCGGCCTGGCACCAGCGCAATGTGGGCCGAGTTTGACGCCGCAGTGACGCAGCTCGATCGGGCGATGAGGGCGCACTCGGTCCAGCGTGAGAGAGACGCGCTCGCGCGTCTCTCCCTGGCGTTGCATGACGTGGCGGACCAGCTTGCCGAGCGGAACTCATATCCCTGGCCGGAAACGACGTTCGTGCTTCGCACGTTCAACGAGGACCCGCGCCTCGGAGGGTCGGAAGAGCCCCCTGAAGGTGTGGACTGAGGTGTTTCGCACTGTGTCTTTCTCTGGTCTGTACCTGAGCCCGCCTGCGCCCCGTGTTTTCAAGGGTTTGAGCGGCCGGATGTGCCTGACTACCCGCCCTCCACGTGTTGCACAAGGTGGGGGAGTTCGGGTAGTCAGGCACATCCGGCTCGGTGGTGGTTGTCTGGGGCGCAGGCGGGCTCCGGATCAGTGGTGTGAGCCGGTCGAACGGATTGGCTGGGGAGGGGTGAGGTAGGGGAGATGGGTCGGGTTCTGGGTCCTGGTCCGGGGTCGATGGCAGGCTTGAAGTGGCTGGCGCGGGTTGGTCCTTCTCCTCTGGAGCCTTGGCGGTGCGCGATGGGCTGGAGCGAGGTAGCGGCAAGGAGCCATGCCAGGAGATTGGAGTCTGAGACACCGGGGTTTCACGGAGACTTCCATGCGAGGGTTTCGGCCCTCGGGAGAGGAAGTCGCTGTTCATGCCTACCAGGAAATATCCGAAGGAGCTTGTTGACCGCGGTGTGCGCCTTGCGATCGAGTCGGGCCGGCCGGTCAGCCATGTCGCCGCGGAGCTTGGGTCTGCCGGCCGAGACGCTGCGAAAGCGGGTCCGTCAGGCCGAGGCTGATCAGGGCCTGAGGCCGGATCTGCCCTCGACTGCGGAGCGGGAGCAGATCAAGGAGCTCAAGCGTGAGGTCGCTGAGCTGCGGCGCGCGAACGAGATCCTGCGTGCCGCGTCGCTGTTTTTTGCGAGCGAGCTCGACGAGAGCCGACCGAAGTGACCCGGTTCATCGACACCTATCGGGAGCGTTTCGGCGTCGAGCCGATCTGCCGGTGCCCTTGGGGTGTCTGCTTCGGCCTATTACCAGCGCAAGACCGGCCAGCGGTCCGAGCGGGCTGTGGAGGATGAGCGGCTGCTGGAGCGTGATCCGTCCAGACGCACAAGGACAACTTCTACGCCTACGGTTACCGCAAGATGTGGAAGACGCTGCTCCGGGCCGGTGAGACCGTGCCGCGCTGCCAGGTGCAGCGGCTGATGGCGGCCAACGGGATCTGTGGCGCGAAGCGGCGCGGGAAGCCGTGGCGCACCACGATCAGCGACCCGCAGCGCTGTCAAGCGCCCTGATCTGGTCAACCGTGACTTCACCGCGATCGCCCCGGACCGTCTTGTGGGTGGGCGATTTCACGTATCTGCGCTGCTGGGAGGGGAAGCTGTATTTCAGCTTCGTGATCGACGTGTTCTGCCGCCGGATCGTCGGCTGGCAGCTCGCCAGCCACATGCGCACCGACCTGGTCCTCGACGCGCTGCGGATGGCGCTCGGGACCCGGCAGCCCGGCGCTGACTTCACGCTCGTGACCCACACTGACCAGGGATCTCAATACACCAGCTATGACTACACGCAGGTGATCGACGATCACCGCGTGCTGGCGTCCGTCGGTTCGGTCGGAGATGCATATGACAATGCCATGGCCGAATCGTTTCGTGGACTCGTTCAAAACGGAGCTGATCAAAGACCGGTCTGGCAGTCCCGCTCCCAGCTCGAGCTCGCGATCCTCGAATACGTCGACTGGTTCAACAACCGCCGGCTGCACGAGTCCCTCGGCGACATCCCGCCCGTCGAGTTCGAGAGCAGCTCTACGCACGCCCACCAGCCCCCGATTTCGGGTGACCCACCGGTCACGGCACCGCTCGCCGAGGGCCTCAGAGCCGCTTACAACGCCCCGCCTCGCGATCGCCGACCCCGAAATCGGGGTCCCGGCCCCCGATCGGGTCGAAATCGACGCCGAGCGCGCGGCTCAAAACGGCTCCTGGGAAGAACCGGGTCCCGCTAGGACCGCGCCCAGCCTGCTCGTCGACGAGAGCTCCCAGCTGGTCTCTCTGACCCTAGGATCTGACCACCACCAACCAACGGAAACCAACTAAAACAGTCTCCGTCGAAACCGGTCCGTCTCAGTCAGAGGGCTGGCTCGGGCGGGTGGCGATGATGTGGGGTCAGGGGTCGATGTTCTACGTCACGAAGCTCGGTGTCCGGGTGCTCGGCACCGGGCTTGGGGCGCAGCCGGAGCCGCAGCCGAACTGGTGGGCGCACCACAGTGCGTGCGCATGGACCGCCGCCTGGCTGACCGTCCGCGGCCGCCGGTTCCTCGGCGAGCCTGAGATCCGTCACAGCGGCGAGTGGGGTGAGCGGCTGCAGTGGTTGGAGGGGTATGGCCTGCGTAGGTCGGGGCATCGTCCGGACCTGATCACGTGGGCGCCGAACGAGGACGTGTTCGCGGTAGAGGTTGAGCTGGCCCGCAAATCGAGGGCGCGGCTGAACGCGATCCTGAGCCTTCACAGCGACTGGATTCTGCAGGGCAAGCTGTGCGCGCTGCTCTACGTCGTCGGCGACGAGGGTGCCGCACGCAGGATCCGCCTCGGGATGCAACGCAACCTCTGCCTCAGCGAAGGACGGGTCCGCATCGAGCTGCTCGACACCATCAAGCAGCAGACCATCGACGGGTTCGAAGCACGACGGCCCAAAGCTGTGCAAGCCGTCCTCGACGGGTAGAGACCAAAGCTCCGCCGATCTCCAGCCTTGACGGCTGACTCACTGTCGGAGGGATAGCGCTCTGTCGCCGACCGCGATCGCAGCCGGGCTGCTGTCCAAGACCACCGAAGAATCACCCAGGCAGATGCGCCCCCTCCGCGCAGACCGCGTCTCTTGGCGAGTGGGCGGTGAGTTGCTCGGAAACCCGAATGCGGCCTCGGCCGTATAAAGGTAGCCCGCTTGGCCGGACGCTCATTAAGCGGGCGTAGCGCTTGGGTGAGGGCCTGGATGATCTGGTCGTGTGCTGTGGAGCGGGTAATGATCCGGCTTGGTGGTCGTAGGAAGAGCGAAGCAGCGTGCAGAGCCGTTCAGCCCCGCCTCAGCGTCGTAGGCTGGCGGTCTGAAGCAGTCAAGTGCGGGCGGTCAAGCCGTTTCATCGGGGAGTCGCTCGATTGAGATGTAGCGTTTCGCGCCGAAGGTCATCCAGTACGGAAACAACAACCCGCCCAACGCGCCGGGCGTGGGCCAGCATTCGATGACCGCGGTCTGGCCCTCGACGAGGTCAAGTTTCACTGATGGGCTCCTAGTCCAGGCTTCCGTGAGATGCAATTCATGTTCGCCTGGGTCAGCGATGAGCTTGATCGACTCGCCACGCGAAACGTAGCTGGCTGTCTCGCCGTCCAGCACGACAGACCATCGATTTATGTGGCTGGGGTACTGCTGCGGTCTACGTTGGACCCGTATGTGCGCAAACGCCATTCCGAGCACCCTAATACGAGCTAGTTGCTGGGATCGGCTCCACCGAGCATTGTCTCCCAGCGCAATCGGAGGGGTTCATTACCGTTGGCGTGTGGCGCGTCGTCGTCGCAGCCAGGACCGGAACGGGGCTTGGTCGGCCCGTCCGTTGAAGATCGGCCCGTCAGCCGGCGGTGGCACCGAGTAGTCGATCAAAGGTGGTTCCGGCTCCTTGGCGCGAGCCCAGTCTGGTAGGCGCCCGACCTTATCAAGCCGACGGGCGGTCACACCGCCAAGAACCAGAACGGCGAGGTAACCAGTCCAATAGCCGATCTGAACACCCGCGACCAAGGCGCCCGAGAGGGCTCCAATCAGCACGCCCCCTCCGGAGGCCAGCAGAACAGCCACCACGACCCCAGCCGCGCTGAGTCTCAGCTGACCTGCCGGCCCGACAGACTCGGGCGGTGTGCTCGTTGACGGCATTTTCAGATTGTCCGGCCCCCCGTAGTTCGGTCCATCTCTGGTGTTAGTCCTTCGACTTGTGAGAGTCCTAATGAGAGGATCGGGTGCTGATGGCTGCTGCGAAGCGGTATACGGCTGAGCAGATCGTCGCGAAGCTGAGGGAGCACGAGAAGCTCCAGGGGCAGGGGTTGACGATCCCGCAGGCGTGCAAACGGATCGGGGTCAGCGACCAGACGTTCTATCGGTGGCGCACCAAATATGGGGCGTTGAAGGAGGATGAGGCGCAGCGGCTGAAGGCTTTGGAGCAGGAGAACGGCCGCTTGAAACGGATCGTCGCGGAGCAGGCTTTGGATATCTCGATGCTCAAGGATTTGAACAAGGGAAAATGGTGAGCCCGTCCCGCCGGCGTGATGCTGTCGCTTACTTGGTGAAGCGCCATCCGGTGTCGGAGCGACGGGCGTGCCAGCTGGTTGGGCAGCATCGCTCAACGCAACGCTATGAGTCTCAGCCACCGGGGTTCGAGCTTGAGCTCGTGAAGCGGTTGAACGAGCTCGCGGCCAGGCATCCTCGCTATGGGTATCGCCGGATCTGGGCTTTGCTGCGCTCGGAGGGGTTCGAGGTCAATCACAAGCGCATCGAGCGGCTCTGGCGGCTTGAAGGGCACAGGTCCCGCCCAGGCGCAAAAGCAACGGGCAGAAGGCGATCGGCGGGTCCGCCGGCGGGACGTGGGCGGTGCAGGCCTCAGGCGCCAACGATGTGTGGTCGTGGGACTTCGTCGCCGCGAGGACCGAGGACGGGCAGCCGTTGCGGATCCTGAACATCGTCGATGAATACACCCGTCGCTGCCTGGCCTGCCGGGTCGCTCGCAACATCGGGGCGCGTGATCTGATCGACGAGCTTGAGAACGTGTTCTCCAGGCACGGCAGACCGAAGCGGATCCGCTCTGACAACGGCCGCGAGTTCATCTCCGAGACCCTGGCTGACTGGCTCAGGCCCCAGAAGGTCGGGCAGCTGTTCATCGCCAAAGGCTCGCCGCAGCAGAACGCCTACGTCGAGCGGTTCAACGGCACGATGCGCGATGAGGTGCTCAACGGCGAGCTGTTCCGCTCCGTGCTCGAGGCCAAGGTCGTTCTGCACCAGTGGGTCGCTGAATACAACACCGTTCGCCCGCACCGCGGTCTCGGGTTCCTCACACCCCAGCAGTTCTACACGGCGGATAAAGTGGGCAGTCGATGAGAGTGTCTGCCCTCACTCACTCTGGACCAGACGGGTTCAGTCCTCGAGGGCTCACCCACCACTCTGTGCAACTCAGGTTTGGGACGGGTACCTACCTGACAAATAATTACTACTTCAACACCACCTGGACCGAACCCGGGGGGCTAGACAGGCCCTAGCGACTACGCCGGCATCGGCGGACAGCCGGGCGCAAACGGTGCCGGCGGCCGGGGCGGCAACGGCGGCAACGGCGGCCAAGCAGGCACAGGTGGCGACGCATACGGCGGCGCGATCTACTCCACCACCCCAATCCAACTCGACGGCCAGACCATCCCTGAAGCCGAAACATCTCAGACCGGGCCGGTCGGCGCGACCCCCACCAGCTTCGACGGGGACGCGGTAACCGCGGGCAACACACCCAACGGCTGCGGTGCCAGCAACTCCGGATGCGGTGGAGACGGCGCGGCAAGCATCGCCGTGTACCCTGCGGCGACTGGTGGTGAACCCGAGAACACCGTCGGGTCAACCGGCTCACCGACAACGGCCGGAGCGGCAGGACACAACTCCCCCGACAACACATCCACAGCGCCGACCGGCGGCGTCGACCTCTGGATCGCGAACAGCGAAGACGATCCTGGTACGACGACCACCACGGGCAAGCGGTCTGGGACATCGACCACAACCACCACTAGCCAAACGCAGAGCCGGTTCACGTTCCGGCGAACAATCCAAGTACCCGGGAGTGAAGCGTCCAACCCCCGACCTCGACCAGGCAGCGCGAGCCCGGCCGCGATGATCCTCGCCGTAAAGGGGATCGAGACTGACGAGCGCTTCCACGCCCACCCCTACAACAAGAAGGCTTCCGCCGGGACCCGGAGCTGTGCGATCGGATACGCGACCAGACTTCACAACGGACTCTGCACCAAAGCCGACGACGCGAAATACCGGCACGGATCACCAGACCGAGAGCCCAAGGCCTGCTCCTGTACGACCTGCGAAGCGCCGGCAGCACCATCGCCCACTACGTTCACATCCGACTCAGCACCGAGCAGCAAGCGGGACTGATCGAATTTGCCTACCAGATCGGAGACACCCCGTTCGTGCACTCAACGCTGCTGGACAAGCTCAACACCGGAGATGAACTTGCCGCCGCGAATCAGCTATCGCGATGGGTTCGCTTCGACGGCCGGCAACTCAAAGAGCTGATCGCGGAGCGCCGACGCGAACGAGGCATGCTGCTGTCCAGCAGGCGACTGCCGCTGTCGCGGCACGCGCACGCTCCAGGCAGAGCTCCGGCGCGACATGCATCGCGCTGACCGGTCACGGCGCTACCCCCGGGTGTCAGATCACGGCGACCGCCACCGTCACCGGCACCAGCCCCTACCCGACGATCGATCTGCCCGCGACCACGGTAATGGCGAACGACAGCTACACGATCCAATGGCACATTTCCAAGACGATCACGGACACGCTGCAATGGCAGATCTCCGGCACCGAGGCCTGCGGCGTTTGAACTTGGAACGCTTCCGATCGCACCCGGGGCGACGGAAAACAGGCCTGACGCGCCCCGTCCTATCAGGATGCGGACTCAGTGTGCTGCCATGGTTGGCATCGGCGATCTAGCGGAGCTGAACCGGCCTACGGGCCGCCGAACCGCGCCGTGAACAAACGCTCGTCAAGCGCCTCGATCACAGCGAACTGATGCTTCGAGATACCTGGGCCGGACGATGGCGGTGAACAGCACCGAGTCACCAACACGAAGCTCGGCGACTACGTCCACGGAACGCGCCATGTGCAGCCGCTCGCGGCGTGTATCAACAGCATCGGCAATGGCAGTGAGATGCTCATCGAGCTCACAGGAGGCGACTTGCTCAAGCAGCTGTCGCTCGGCCGGCATCAACCGCCGGGTCCTCGCTGACCGACCAGAACAACCGCTGATCGCGCTCCAGAGCCCCGATGCCTGGATATGCCCGGCATCACGCACGGACATAACCGGCACACAAGTCGCACCCCGACCCAACGCAGGTCCTCGTGCCCCGCCACCTCGGCCTCGGTTTTCGCCAGGAGCACGGCGCTCGGGTGAGCGACCGCCGGCTAAGGACCGTCGCGGTTTCAGCCACGAGCAGGAGTGACCCATGGATGGCACGTTTGACGGCGATCATCGCGACGGTGCTTGCTACGTCGCCTCGTGCGTTTGATGCCCTTTTGATGCCCTCTGAGCGGAATGGGCACCTTCGTCGAATTTGCGAAGGTGCCGATTTGCAGGTAATTCAGGT
>CAVXIA010000015.1:0-290236 GCA_963761675.1 uncultured Conexibacteraceae bacterium | reverse complement strand
AGATCAGTAGTTCCACGGCCTGGGGTCGGGTTGGGGTTCGAAGGGAACATAAGCAGCGGGTCGAAGTCGGCGGTGCTGTTCCGTCCTCGCCGACCCTTGAAGGGGCCTCGATGCACGCCGACCTCGACCTGTTGCTGACCTACGTGTTCTGCGTAGCCGACGATCTCCTGCCTGAGAAGCCAGCGAACGCCATGCCGAGTCTTGACCGACGCGGACGTCGTCACCTTCGCGGTCGCGCAAGCGATCATGGGAATCCCCAGCGACTACCGGTTCATCCGCACCGCGATCAAACACCTCCGCCACCTGTTCCCGGACCTGACGAAACGCTCGGGTACTTCAAACGCCGTGACCAGCTCGCGGACACGATCGAGTGGCTGATCCCGATGTTCGCGAGCCAAAGCCCGGGCTGGGACGATGATCTGTTGCTCGCCGATTCCACCCCGGTCGAGTGCGCTCGTTCCCGAGAAACCGTCAAACGCGGCGGTTCCTCGAGCCTCGACGACGCACTTAGCAACGCCGCCGACTACGGCTATTGCGCGAGTCACAGCCGTCACTTCTACGGCCTCAGGCTGCACACGCTCAGCGCCCTGGACGGCACTCCCAGAGCGATGATCCTGACCAGCCCGAAAGAGAACGAGCGAGACGTCTGTCTGAGAATGTTCCAGCGGGTCAACCGCCACGGCCCGCTGACCGTGATCGGTGACAAGGGTTACGCCGGGCGCGAGTTCCAGCCCACGCCGCGAAGCTCGACACGACCGTTATCCGCCCACGCCGCAGAGACGAACCCGAGCAAGGACCACATCTCGCACCGATCCGACAACGCGTCGAGACCATCTTCTGGACCTTCAAAGACCTGCTCACCCTCGAACGCCACGGCGCACGAACCCTGCACGGACTCCGCGCCCGGATCGCCAGCCGACTGCTCACCCTCGCCGCAGCGATCGCCTCAACCACCACCTCCAGCCGCCCAACCCGACCAACTCGCCGACCTCATCGCCTGAACCCGTGGAACTACTCATCTAGGCGTTCGGGCGACGGACTTGACAAGCTTGATTCGCGTGGGGATAGTTCGCTGGACAACTGTTTCCTCTTGGACTGTTGTTGAGAGTGTGCACCGACGGCGCCTCTCGCCTCATTCTTGACGACCGGTCGAATCAGATGTGTGTCGGTGATCGTGCCTCACCCACCCGCGGTTGACGTGCTCTCACCCGAGGTTTCTCAAGCCGCTCGGTAGACTTGTGATCGGCGAAAGCTCGCAATGAGCGAAACTCCGGCCTGGTTCCGGTGTCTATTGAGTGCCATTCCAAGGCGCACCTTCCGATGAGAGCCCGCACCACCGCCGCCATAGCCGCCGCCGCACTTGCGATTCCCTTCGCAGCGAACGCCTCTGCGGAGCCCCAAGCCTCGACGGCCCACGTCCGCTCGACGGTTCCGGCGCCACCTGCCCTCGCGATCGCGGCCCCGGTCCCGAGCGCCAGCGCCGCCGAGGTCGAGCCGGCCCCACGCTCGCCGCTCAACATCGCCTCGGACAAAGCTGCGCTGAATGCTTACGCCGGCTACCTGACCGCTGTCCTGAGGGCGACGTCCACCGGCCAGAGCAACAGCAACTCGTACATCTCGACGATCTCGAGCCAATGCAGAAGCGCGCTCTCACCGCTGGCGGAGCCCAACTACCAGGTGAGCGCCAGCGCACAGGCGACGCTCACGGCCGTCGGCGAGGAGATGGGCGATGACCTCTCGATAACCTTCGATCAGGCCTTCCTCACCCCCTTCGCAAAGCTGTCGGCTTCACTCGAGCGTCTGAAGTGGACACATGGCAGTGACGGCGTCCTGATCGTCCGGCGCCTTGTCGCCGCTCAGTCGACGGTTCTCTACACGGCCACCAGCAACCTGTGCCAGAGTGCTTTGCTCGCCTCTGCCTCCCCGCAGCTGATCCCGCCGGGTACCAAGACCTTCACAAGGGCCTACGCCAAGGCGTCGAAGCAAGCCAACGCGGCGTTGGCGAACCTGCTCGCCCTCATGCAGGCCTATGAGACCCAATCCGAGAAGCCGGTTGTGTCTCGTATCGCCACATTGGTCGGCCAGATCTCAAAGACCACGAGAACCGACCTGCAGGCCAGCGCCTCGTCGCTCAGCAACTTGCTCGAGAGCACCTGACGCGTCGCGTCACTCCCGCGAGTTTGCCGCTCTCGCGACGAGGGTAAGCTTGAGACATGTTCGAACTCTTTGGCGAGAAGACGAAGATGGTTACCCCGGAGCGTGCGCTTCCCGGCCGTGAGCAGGAGATGTCGGTCTCCGGTGTCCACACCGTATTGGGCACGCCGAGCAGGCCGCCCTTCCCTGACAACCTCGAGACCGCAGTCGTGGCGCTCGGCTGCTTCTGGGGCGCTGAACGCGCCTTCTGGAAGCTCCCAGGCGTCTACACGACTGCTGTCGGCTACACGGGTGGTTACACCCCCAACCCTTCCTACGACGAGGTCTGCAGTGGGAGCACAGGACACACGGAGGCCGTCCTCGTCGTGTTCGATCCCAAGCAGATCTCATACGCAGAGGTTCTCCGCGCGTTCTGGGAGGGCCACGACCCCACACAGGGCATGCGGCAGGGCAACGACGTCGGGACGCAGTACCGCTCCGGCATCTACTACGCCAACGACGAACAGCGCCAGATCGCAGAGGCGTCAAAGGTTGCCTACGAGGATCAGCTGAAGGCAGCGGGCTACGGCCCGATCACGACCGAGCTCGCTCCGGCCGGACCGTTCTATTACGCCGAGGACTACCACCAGCAGTACCTCGACAAGAACCCGAACGGGTACTGCGGGCTCGGCGGCACCGGCGTTAGCTGCCCGATCGGACTCGTCACCCCCAGCCGGTAGCCGCGCGGGCCACAGCCACTCCGCAGCCTCCGCCCCACGCCAGCGCGGCCAAGTAACCGGCCCAACAAACGTTGCGAGCGCGGTGCGACATACGCCGGCGATGCACGGCAGGACTGCGGAATTCGCGCCAAGCCGCATTGGTGCGCGCCCGTTGACGCCAGCGGCTATGTGCAGACGCCTGCACTGTGTGCGGTGCGCACGTAGACCTTGAGCGCTCCGGCGATGGCCGGTGGGTGTGGGTTGGCAGCCGTGGCGGTCTCGTCGCCGACCAGCAGGACACACGATCCCTCGACGAACAGCACGTTAGCCACAGCCACGCTCCCCTTGGCTGCAAACCCCTCCGACGTCGGGAGTTGCTTGATCGTGAAGCGCGTGACCGGGCTGTTCTGAGCAATGTCCTCCTTGAGCTCGGCCTGCTCCTCGCTCTTGGCCGCGGTCGGCGAAGCGAGAGCGATCACCCACGCCACGCCCCCCTTGCCATTGGGGCCCGTGGTGTGCTCGGTCAGCGCCCCGCGGAAACCCTCTCGATGCAGGCGCTTGGCAGTCTGCCGCTGCTTTGGGATTGCCTGTCGTCCATGAGGCTGCGGTGCCGTTGAATGTCGGCGCGCCGCTTGGGGAGTACCCGGCCTCTTCGCCCGCCCGCACGACATACCGAGCCACGGATTTCGACGAGACGCTTTGCCCCGCCACAGCCGAAGCGACTCCCAGGCCAAGAAGCATCACGGCGAGCACAACGACCGAACCGCTGGCGACAACCCTGCCACAGAACCCACGGTCAACATCCCCCAAGACGGGCGCTTTTTGGTGCGCGGGTTGTGCTACCGGTCTCACAGGCGGCGACGGTCCTCGCCGCGCGTCTCGAACGCCAGAGCTAGGTCCGGGCTCTGGGCCGCCATTTCGAGTGGAATACTTCTGCTAGGCCCACCTAGCAGCCGCCTGCCACCGCCGGCAGGATTGTCACCTCAGAGCCCTCTTTGACCGGAGTCTCGAGTCCCTGCAGGAAGCGGATGTCCTCGCCACCCACGTAGACGTTGACGAACCTCCTGAGCCCGTCGTCGTCGGCGATCCGAGCTTTGAGCTCGCCGAACCGCGCGTACAGCGCGTCCAGCACCTCCGCCACCGTCGCACCCTCCACAGAGGCAACCGCCTCGCCGTCGGTTGCCCCACGCAGCTGGGTCGGGATCTTCACGTTGACTGCCATCGTCTCGATTCTCCTCTCGGGCTCAACACGCCTCTCGCGCTCAACACGCCTCTCGGGCTCAACACGCCTCTCAGGCCGACACGGCTACACGCTCGCGTGCGGCCTCGAACGCGTCCGCGGTCGGGTCAATCTCCCACGCCTCGAACGTGCCACGGGCACACTCGAGCGTCTTCAGGCCCTCGCCGGTGATCACGGCGACGACGCGTTCCTCACGCCCGATGTCCCCACGCTCGGCGAGCTTGCGGAGCACCGCCGTCGTGACACCGCCGGCGGTCTCCGTGAAGATCCCGGTCGTACGGGCCAGCAGCTTTATGCCGTCGCGGATCTCGTCGTCGTTGACCGCATCGATCGAACCCCCGCTGCGCCGCGCCAGTTCGAGCGCGTACGGCCCGTCGGCCGGGTTCCCGATCGACAGCGACTTGGCGATCGTGTCCGGCTTGACCGGCTTGCAGAAATCGCGCCCCTCGCTGAACGCGGCGGCGACCGGTGAACAGCCCTCGGCCTGGGCGCCGTTGAAGGTGGGCAAGCGACCGTCAAGCACGCCGACCTCAAGCCACTCCTCAAAGCCGCGGGCCAGCTTCGTGAACAGCGAGCCGGAGGCAATCGGCGCAACCACGCGATCCGGCAGCTCAAACCCAAGCTGCTCGGCGATTTCGAATGCGAGTGTCTTCGAGCCCTCGGAGTAGTAGGGCCTCATGTTGATGTTCACGAACGCCCAGTCGTGCTCGCCCGCGAGCTCTGTGCAGAGTCGGTTGACGTCGTCATAGTTGCCCCTGACGGCGACCAGATTCGTCCCGTAGATGCCGGTCGCGAGCACCTTCTGCTCCTCCAGATCCGATGGGATGAACACGTAGGACTCGAGCCCGGCCGCGGCAGCGTGCGCTGCGACCGCATTGGCGAGATTGCCCGTGGAGGCGCAGGCGATCGTCCGGTAACCGAGCTCCTGTGCCCGCGCCAGCGCCACCGAAACGACGCGGTCCTTGAAGGAGTGCGTCGGATTTGCGGCATCGTTCTTGATCCAGAGCTCGCCGATCCCGAGTTCATCCGCGAGCCGATCGGCCCGCACGAGCGGTGTCCAGCCGGCGCCGAGCGCCGAGTGTGGATGCTCGACCGGGAGGAAGTCCGCGTAGCGCCAGATCGAGTGCGGTCCGGCCTGGATCCGTCGCTTGATCGCGGCGGCATCGAGCCCTTCACGCGAGGCGTAGCTGACCTCGAGCGGCCCGAAGCACTGCTCGCAGACATAGCGTGCCTCGAGCGGGTATTCGGTCTTACATTCCTTGCAGCGCAGCGCTTCTGGCGGCATATGAAAAAACCTCCGCCGGGTGTCAGGGGTCGGAGGTTGGAGTACCGCCCTACCCACATCTCCCAGGCCTGTCGTTGGAGCCTGATGGAATTGGCACCGTTTCCTTGCGGCCGGTTGCCGGGGTTTCGTAGGGCCATTTCCCTCCACCCCTCTGGATGCGTACTGCTATGTGGCTCAAGTATATGCAAACCGACCAGCTTCCGCCACGGTCCCGCTGGACCGCGGCGTCGGCGACCGTCTCACCCTGGTCTGAGAGACTCCGTCTCGTGAGCGCCACGAGCTTCTCGCCAGCGATCGACGTGATCACCGAGTTGAGCTCCGAGCCCGAGCCACCGCGTCGACGGCTGCTGATGATCGTCAATCCGTACGCGACGACCGTCTCCAGCCGGCTCAAGAAGCTCGTCATCGCCGCCCTGCGCGGCAGCTACATCGTCGACGCGATCGATACCGAACGCCGTGATCACGCGACAGAACTCTGCCGCGAGGCAGCCACAGAGGGCTACGACGCGATCGTCGCCTTCGGCGGCGACGGCACCGTCAACGAGGCAGCCAACGGGCTGATCGACAGCGGCACGCCGCTCACCTGCCTTCCCGGTGGACGGGCCAACGTCTACTGCCGGATGCTCGGGATCCCAGCCGACGTGATCGACGCAACCGAGCACCTGCTGGCGCTGGCAGGCAACTGGCACCCGCACGCGGTCGACCTCGGGCGTGTCGGGGAGCGACATTTCCTCTTCTCCGCCGGTGTCGGCCTCGACGCGAGTGTCGTCGAGCGTGTGGATGCCCACCCCCGCCTCAAGGCCCGCCTCGGCGAGTACTACTACGCCTGGGTGGCGACCTCCACCTATAGCCGCCGTTACCTGTTGCACCCGCTGCGATTGGTCGCCGAGCTCAGCGGCGCCGAGCCAGGCGCCCCCAGGACCCGGATCGAGGGCGTCACCGTTCTGATCCAGAACGCCTCGCCCTACACCTACTTCGGGGAGCGTGGCGTCGAGATGGCCGAGGGGGCGGCGCTTCGCAGCGGCGACCTCGCCGGCCTCGTCCTCAGGCGCACGAGCCCGCTCGACATACCCTCGATCGCCTGGCGCGCGCTGTCCTCGAGCGCCAGGGTGGCCGGTCACCGTCAGATCGAGGCCTTCACCGCCACCAGGGAGCTCCGGATCACCACCCTGGACGACCGCGAGCTGCCTGTGCAGGTCGACGGTGACTTCATCGGCACTTCCCCGGAGTACACCTTCACCGTGGCTCCCGGAGCACTCACGGTCGTCGCATGACGCTCACACCCCGGCGGGGGCGAGAACTATGTCGAATCGCACCTGGGACCAGCCACGATCGCCGAGCTCGCGGCCGTCCGGAGTCGGCGTGCCTGCTCGATGGCGGGCGAATTCGCGCACGAGCGACTCCTTGACGCCGAACACCGCATCACCGCGTCGCAGCTCCTCACCCTCGACGAATATGTGCGTGATCAGTGTTCGATGACCCGGCGCACTGACCAGGAAGTGCAGGTGCGGCGCACGCATCGGCGAGCGGTCGGTGGCATCCAGCAGCCTCCCGACCGGCCCGTCGTCCGGGATCGCATACGGCACCGGCGTCAGCGCCCAGAAACCGAATCTGCCTTCAGCGTCGGCCCGAAGGCTCCCCCGCGCGGCGGTCCGGCCTCCCTCGTATTGGACGTCGTAGAGGCCTTCCTCGTCGCACTCCCAAACCTCGAGCGCCGCGCCCGGCAGTCGGTTGCCGTCGGTGTCTGCGACGCTGCCCTGGACCCAGCAGGGCTCCCCGGTCGCGCCGAAGCTGATGTCGCCGCCGAGCTTGACCTCCGGCGCGCCCTCGACGAAGAACGGGCCCAGCACGGTCGCCTCGGTCGCGTCGGCGTAGGCCTCATTGTTGATCGTGATCGTCTGCATAGAGGCGCCGAGCACGTCTGAGAGCAGCACGAACTCCTGGCGGCGCGAATCGGTGATATGGCCTGCTGCGGTCAGGAAGTCGATCCCCGCCCGCCACTCCTCCTCGGTCAGACGGGTTTCGCGCAGAAATCCGTGCAGATGGCGCACGAGCGCGTCGATCACGAACCGCAGTCGTGCATCCGGCGTCCGCGCGAACGAGTCGCGAACAAGCTCCACCAGCTCAGCCTCGCGGGCCTCCTGTGCTCCACGCTGCGACATTTCCTGCGCAGTCTCGCAGGTCCTACTCATCGCACGTTGCGGGCAAATCCCTCTGGCAGGGGGGGTCAAACGAACCTCGCCAATGCCTCTATATGTGATGACGCGCGCTCACGAGATCACGATTACGGACGCGGACCTGTCGGTGCTCGGCCCGCTGGCCGAGCACCGCGTCCTGATCGCACCCCAGGTCGCATCGCTGCTCGGTGTGGCCGAGGACACGGCCACGCGCCGGCTGAACCGCCTGCGAGCAGCCGGCTTGGTCAATCACGAGCGGGTCTTCGACGGCCACCCCGCCGCCACCTGGATCACGAGCCGCGGCCTCGGCGCGATCGAGAGCGGGCTACCCCGTCCACGAGTCGACCTGCGCGGCTACCGCCACGATGTCGGCGTCGGCTGGCTGTGGTTGGCGGCACGCAACGGGGCCTTCGGTGAGCTCGCCGGCGTCGCCGCCGACCGCCGTATGCGCGCGCAGGACACTTCGGCCGCGCGCGCCGGCGAGCCCCTGCGTCATGGCATCGGTCTCGGGCTGCTTGGCCCTCACGGGCGGCCGCAGCACCACTACCCGGACCTGCTGGTGACCCAGCGCAGCGGGCACCGGATCGCCGTCGAGCTCGAGCTGACCGCAAAGAGCCCTGGCCGGATGGCGCGGATCATGACCGCCTACGCGAGCGACAGCGACATCGACGCAGTCATCTACGTGGTTCAGAACCGCGCGATCGCGCAGCTGGTCTCCGACTCGGCCCGCCGCGCGGGCATCGCCGGCATCGTTCACATTCGGCGGCTCGCCCCGGATGGGATCGAGGGCGCCGGTTTTCGCCTGCCCCCGGCCGCACGCACTGCCGGTCGGAGCAGGTCGAATCGTAACGGCGCGAGGGGCACCGAACGGTGAGGCCGGACCCGCCACCCCCGTCACTCATGAGAGCGCGCAGCCTGCTGTGGCCGGCGGTCGGATTCGCCGCGCTGATGCTCGTGCCCGCCTGGGTGCCGGTCACGATCGGTGTGCTGGTGGTGGGCCGCCGCCTGCTGCGACGCACGATCAGGCGTATGCGTGCGCGTGAGGCCAGGAGCGCAGAGCGGGAGGCGAACGCCCGCGGCCTGCGGATCGGGGTCGACAGCTCCGGTAATCCGGTGGCCGTTCCCGAAGCGGCGCTCGCCGCTCACGGCCTGATCCTGGGCGCCACGGGAGCGGGCAAGTCGACAACGCTCCTGACACTGCTGACCGAGCAGGCAAGGCGTGGTCGTCCGGTGGTGGCGATCGACCTCAAGGGCAGCCCGACGTTCGCGGCCGAATTGCGCGGAGCCGCCCGCGCCGCGGGTCGTGAGTTCATCCAATGGCACCCCGATGGCGGCGCGCACTGGAACCCGCTGGCCGTGGGCAACGCCACAGAACTCAAGGACAAACTGCTCGGCACCGAGCGCTTCACCGAGCCGCACTACCGCCGCGCCGCCGAGCGCTACCTGCAGATCGCGATCCAGGTTGCCAAGGAGTCCGAGCCGCAGCGGGAGCTCACGCTCATCCGCGTGGTCGAGCTGATGGCGCCCGAGCGCCTGGCGGTGGCAACCCGGCGCCTGCCGCGACCGCGCCGCGACTACGTCCGCGAGTACATCGCCTCGCTCACCCCCGACCAGGTCAGTGCCGTGCGTGGGCTGGCGTCCCGGCTCGCGGTCGTGGCGGAGTCCCACAGCGGCCGCTTCCTCGAGCCAGCGCCCGGGCAGCCGACCGTAGACCTGAGGCGCGCGCTCGACGGAGGCGGCGACGTCGTCCTGTTCAGCCTCAACTCGAGCACTTACGGCAGCCTCGCGGGAATGCTCGGCACGCTCGCCGTTCAGGATCTGGTCGCCGCGGCCGGAGCACGCCTGACCGCCGCCGGCGGCACCGGCGGCGCAGGCCCGAGCGCTGATGCTGCCGCAGTCGCGGAGACCTCGCCGCTGGCCGTGGTGGCGATCGACGAGTTCTCGGCACTGCGCTCTGACAACGTGCTGGCGCTCCTGGCGCGGGGCCGCGAGTCCGGCATCGGCGTGCTCCTGGCCACGCAGGAGTTGGCCGACCTCGACCGCGCCGGTCGCGGCCTGCGCGACCAGGTGCTCGGCAACACAGCCGTGAAGATCGCCCACCGCCAGGACGTTCCCGATTCGGCGGAAACGCTCGCACGCCTTGCCGGCACGGTCCGCGTCTGGGAGACCAGCTACCAGTCACGTCCCTCCACACGCGGTCTCCGCGGCCACGAGGTCTCGACGAACGCGCGCCTGGTGGAGCGCTATGCCGTCGATCCCGAGCAGATCCGCGCGCTGCAGACCGGGGAGGCGCTGGTGATCATCAAGTCGCCGCGGGCGAGCGCACGGCTGGCCCGGATCCGGCGTCAGCCTCCGGCCCCCGGGGTGACACGGTAGGCGTCGAAGACGTTGTCGATGTTGCGCAGCCGGGTGATCGCCTGGTCGAGGGTACGTGTATCGCCGACCTCGACCACGAACTGGTTGCGGATCATCGGGTGGCTGACGGTGCAACGCGCCTCGAGGATGTTGATGCCGCCCTCGGCGAAGGTGCGAGAGAGATCCTCGAGCAGTCGGTGGCGGTCCCATCCCTGGACCTCGATCTCGACCTGGAACGAGGTGTCTGCGTCCCCGTCCCAGGCGACCGGCGTGAAGCGCTCGGAGTCCTTGCGAAGCACCTCGACGTTGGGGCAGTCCTCACGGTGGATCGTGATACCGCGGCCGAGCGATATGTAGCCGACGATCTCATCCCCCGGCACCGGATGGCAGCACTTGGCGAGCCGCAGCATCACCTCGTCGATGCCGTCGACCGCGATCCCGAAACGGTTGGATGACGTGGTCGGTCGTGAGCGCCGGCGACCCGAGGACAGCAGGTCCGCGGACGCGGCCGGCTGGGTCTCGGCGGTGTCGCCGGCCTTCAACCGCTGCATGACCTTGTTGATCACGACCTGCGGTGAGATCTTGGCCGCTCCCAGCGCGATGTAGAAGTCGTCCCCCTTGCGGAAACCCATCTCGCGAATGACCTCGGCCATCAGCGGCGAGGCGACGATCTTCTGTGCTGGGAGGCCCTGCTTGCGCAGATGCTCCTGAAGCAGCTCGCGACCGCTGTGTTCTGTGTCCTTGCGGCTCTCGGCCTTGTACCACGCCTTGATCTTGTTGCGGGCACGGGTCGTCTTGACCAGCGAGAGCCAGTCGCGGGACGGGCCACGCTCGCGCTTTGAGGTCAGGACCTCGACGATGTCACCGGAACGCAACTGATAGGACAGCGGCACGATCTTGCCGTTGACCTTGGCCCCGACGCAGCGGTGTCCGACGTCGGTGTGGATCTCGTAGGCGAAGTCGAGCGGCGTTGCGCCCGCGGCCAACGACTTGACCTCGCCCTTGGGCGTGAACACGAAGACGTCGTCCTCGAAGAGGTCGACCTTCAGCGTCTCGACGAACTCGCGCGGATCGGCGACGTCCTTCTGCCAGTCGACCAGCGACCGCAGCCACTTGAGCTTGCCCTCGGGATCGCGGAGCGCCGCGGCCTCGCCGCCCGGGCGACCTGCCTTCGGCTCCTCCTTGTACATCCAGTGGGCCGCGATCCCGATACTCGGCCAGGTCGTGCATGGCCCGCGTGCGGATCTGGATCTCCAGCGGCCGGCCCTCGGGCCCGATCACTGTCGTGTGAAGCGACTGGTACATGTTGAACTTCGGCATCGCCACGAAGTCCTTGAAGCGTCCCGGCAACGGCTTCCAGATCGAGTGGATCACGCCGACGGCGCCGTAGCAGTCCTTGACTGAATCCACGATCACGCGCATCGCCGTGAGGTCATAGATCTCGTTGAACTCGCGGCCCTTCTTGGTCATCTTCGAGTAGATCGAGTAGAAATGCTTGGCGCGGCCGGAGATCTCGGCGCCAATGCCGACCGCCTCCAGTTCCTTCGACAGATAGGCACCGGCCTCGTTGACGTACTCCTCGCGATCCTCACGATGCTGTGCGACCAGTGTCTTGATCTCGTTGTATTTGCGCGGATGCAACGTCTGGAAGGCGAGGTCCTCGAGTTCCCACTTGATCCGATGGATACCGAGGCGGTGTGCGATCGGCGCGTAGATATCGAGCGTCTCACGCGCCTTGTTGATCTGCTTCTGCTTCGGCATCGCCTCGATCGTGCGCATGTTGTGCAGCCGGTCGGCGAGCTTGATCAGGATGACCCGGATGTCCGAGGCCATCGCGACCATCATCTTGCGGTAGTTCTCTGCCTGCGCCTCGTCGCGCGACTGGAAGGTCAGCTCGGTCAGCTTCGTGACGCCGTCGACGAGACCGGCGATCTCCTCGCCGAATCGCTCATCGATGTCGGCGATCGAGGCATGTGTGTCCTCAACGGTGTCGTGCAGCAGCGCCGCGCACAGCGTCTCGGTGTCCAGGCGCATGCCGGCGCAGACCTTGGCGACGCTGACCGGGTGGACGATGAACTCCTCGCCGGAGCGGCGTCGCTGATCGGCATGGTGGCGGCTGGCGTAGATGAACGCGTCGCGCACGCGGTCGCGGTCGACGGCAACCGCGGCCTCGTCGGCATGTTCCTCGACCACCGCAAAGAGATCGTCCAGCAGCCCCTGCTCGAAGTCGTTCAGAACCACGGGCTGAGCGGTCGTTGCGACGCCGTTGGCAGCTCCGTTCAGCGCAGCCACGTTGCCGTTGCCTCTGGGGCTCATGTCGCTGATCTTGGTTTTGCTGCGCTCAGGAATCGCTGGCCGTCCTCACTGGTCTGTGTGTAGGCCCTGTACGCCGCCGAGCGCTCCAATTCAGTGCGTTCGGTGTCGGCGATCTTCAGCGCCGGCAGATCCGGATCGAGGCTGACGAGCCCAAGCTCCGTGAGGACTCTCAGCAGTCGCCCCGACAGCCTGGCTGAACGGGCGTGCGTTCTGTCGCCACGAAGCAGGTGCTCGAGCTCCTCGCCGGCAACCCTCCCCCGCTCCCGCAGGGCTCGGTAGAGGGCCACGAGCGAAGCACGGAGTGCGTACTCCTGCTCGTGCATCTGCTGCCCAAATCGTAGCTCAGCTTCGCCCCAGGCCAAATGCGTGTAGCCGGCTCCCATCTTGGTGATGGCGTCCTGTGTTCTCGATGCCGGAGGGTCCAGGACGAGCACATGCTCAAATTCGGTGATCAGTTCAGGCTCCTCTTGCAACGAGTCGTGGCTGATCAGCGCGAATCCCCCTCGGCGGCCGGCGATGCTCGCGAGTCGCACCGGTGTGTTCGCGCAGATCACCAGGACAGGGTCGTCCGCTGATGAGGCTGCCTGAGCGTCGGCGATGCTCGCCAGGGGACTCTGACCCCGGCGATCGAGGATCACGCGCTCAGCAAACTGGGCGAGGTCAGCGATTTGGTCGGACTCGTTTTCGCGGACTGCGCCGGCCTCAGCAGGGCACGCCAACGTCGAATCAGGTTGCATGTCCAGGTCGCGGTCGAGCTCCATCAGCGCAGCCTCGAGGTAGTCGTCGGGCTCGCCGAGGACCGTTATCGGAGCGGGAGCACACGGGCTCGAGTGCTGGAGGATCGCGCGTGGCTCGACGATGCCGTTCCAGACGTTGCGCTCGAGTTTGAAGCTCGCGTCAACCGGATCGCCGCCGGCGCCGATGATGCGACCGTCGCATCCGAATGCCACGGCGCGTGCACGGACGCCGCCCGAGTTGAGGTTGAAGCGGACATGCTGACCGGACTCCCCCATCTGCTGCACGCCATCGAAGGTCGCTCCGGTCACGTACAGCCGGGCGTCTGGGTTGCCGCTGCCGAATGGCGCCAGCGCCAGCAGCTCCTCAGCCAGCCCGAGTGACAGCTCGCCGCCCGACACGACCGCGTCGACGCGCTCGACCGGCGAGAGCATCTCCGGCGTGAGGACCGACTCGGCATGGCGCTCGAAGGCATCCCTGAATGCTGCGATCTGATCCGGCAGCACGCTGAGACCTGCGGCCATCCGGTGGCCGCCGTAGCTCTCCAGGTGCTCTCCCGTCGCCTCCAGCGCACCGAGCAGGTCGAAGCCCGGGATGCTGCGCCCAGAACCATGGGCGGGAGCACTCGGATCGGACGGATCGATCGCCAGCAGGATCGCCGGGCGGTTGTGGCGCTCGACGACGCGCGATGCGACTATGCCGATCACGCCTCCATGCCATCCCGAAGCCGCCAGCACGTAGGCGCTTCGCTCCCCCATCTCCGCCGCGAGCGCGTCCGCCTCCCAGCGAATCTTCTGCTCGACCATGCGACGTTCGGCGTTGACGGCATCGAGTTCGCGCGCGATCTCATCGGCCCGCTTTGGATCCTCGGTCAGCAGCAGCTCGAGGCCGGCGTCGGCCCGCCGCATCCGTCCAGCCGCGTTGATCCGCGGCGCCAGGCGGAACGCCAGGCAGGACGCGTCGAGTGCACTGGGATCCGCCCGCGAGACCCCCATCAACGCGCGTAGCCCAGGGCGTTCGGTCCCGGCCATCTGCACCAGGCCGTCGCGCACGATCCTCCGGTTCTCGCCCCGCAGCGGCATCAGGTCCGCGACCGTGGCCAGCGCGACCAGTTCGAGATCCTGCTCGACGGTGCCGGCGCCGAGCGCTTCCGCCAGTTTGTGCGCAACCGCGGTGCCGCATAGGTCCGGCGTCGGATATCCGCACAGCGCGGGGTGAACGATCTGACAGTCAGGCAGTGCGCCATCCCCGCGCGGGGTGTGGTGGTCGGTGATCAGCACATCCATTCCGGCGGCTCGCGCCTGCCCGACCTGCTCAACGGCCGTGATCCCGCAGTCGACGGTGACCAGCAACCCGGTGCTGCTCTGGGCCAGCCGCGCGACGGTGGCGGAGGCGAGCCCGTAACCGTCCTGTCTGCGGCTGGGCAGGTACCAGCCGACGTTGGCTCCGAGCGAGCGCAGCGCCCGGACCAGCACAGCCGTAGCACAGACGCCGTCGACGTCATAGTCGCCATGAACCACGATCCGGCCACCCGCGGCGATGTGCCGCTGCACCAGGTCGATCGAGGCGCCAATGCCGTCGAACAGCCGCGGGTCGTGACGCTCACCAGCATCCAGAAACGCGCGCGCGTCGGCAACATCGCCATGTCCGCGTCGTACCAGGATCTGCGCCAGCACGTGGCTGACTCCGAGCTCACGCTCCAGCGACAGTGCCGCGGCCAGGTCATAGGGCGCGAGCTCTATCCGACGTGGGACGGGGTCCGCGCCGGGCGAAGGCGATGCACCATCGGGCACAGATGCTGTCGCGGCCGGCGCCCCCGCTACGAATCTGGAATCAAGCAGGCTGACGGCCATCTCTGCAGGGTAGGCGCCGCCTCCGACAGAAACCTCAGGTGCCTAGCCGCCGTTCGACCCGCATCCGCGGCTGCAGGATCAGGCGGCGCTTGCGAGATGGGCGTTTTCGCGCCGGATGCCCTCGGCGTAGACCACGCCGAGCCCGATCAGCGCTCCGGGGATGGCTTCGAGCGCCGTCACAAGATCTGTGTCGTGGGTTCCCGGGATCGTGAAGCCGTTGACGATCAGGCCGAATAGCGCCGCACCGATGATCGCGCCGACGAAGCCTCCGACGATCCCGCCCCAGAAGCGGTCTGGCAGCCAGATCGTGAAGTGCCAGATCGCCAGGCCCATCATCACCCACGCGAGCAGACCCATCAGCGCCTTCTCCCGTGTTTGCGGTTGCGGGGCCGTGATTGCCGCGGCGCGCTGGGGCCCGTGCGAACGTCTGCGACGCCGTCGTTCTCGGCCTCATCGGGTGCCGGAGTGACGTCGCCCTCGGCCTCATCGGACGCTGGGGTGACCTCGGCCTCGGCCGGAGCGCCGGTCCCGGCCGGAGCATCGGTCCCGGCAGGGGCATCGGTCCCGGCAGGGGCATCGGTGCCAGCAGGTGTGCCGGTCTGAGCCGGAGGAGCGTCCTGCGGCGGAGCGGTATCGGGCTCTGGCGTGACCGGGCGCTCCTGAGTCGCTGCACGCCGCGCCGATCCACGGCCCCTGCGGGGTGCGGGCGGTTCCGGCTTGTCGAGCTCCTCCTCGGTCGTATGCGCGAGCCGCTCGCTCACCCGCGAGGTGCGGTGACGCTCGCCGCGATCCTCGTCGAGGCCGAGGTCGCGCTTCATCTGCTCGAACTCGTCTGCGGACACGTTCTCATCCTGCGGCGTGGTCAGGCGACCCGTGGTGCGCACGCGCGTCGGGGTCGGATCGACGTCGCCGCCGTCCGCGTACGCGGGCACGGCGCCGTACTGCTCGATGATCCGGTCACGGCGTAGGCGGTAGCTGTGCTCGCGCTCCTTCCAATGCATCAGCACCGGCGATGCGATGAAGATCGACGAGTACGCGCCGGAGGCAACACCGACCAGCAGTGCGAAGGCGAAGTCCTTCAGCGTCGCACCGCCGAACAGCAACAGCGCGATCACCGGCAGCAGCGTGCAGGAGGTGGTCATCAGCGACCTGGTCAGCACCTCAGACATCGAGCGGTTCACGACCTGCGAGAAAGCGGCCCGCGGCATTCGCGGGATGTTCTCTCGGACACGGTCAAAGACGATGATCGTGTCGTAGAGCGAATAACCAAGGATCGTCAGCAGAGCGGCCACGGTGTCTGCGGTCACTACGCGCCCGACCAGCGCATACACCCCGGCCGTTATCAGCAGGTCGTGCATCAATGCGATCAGCACCGGAACCGTGAACTTCCACTCGAATCGGAGCGCCACGTACAGCGAGATCACCACCAGTGAGACGATGATCGCGATCACCGCGCTGCGCGTCACGGTCGACCCGAACGACGGCCCGACGCTCTGGGTCAGGATGCTGTGCACGCCGTACTTGTTGTCGAGCTCGCCGCGCAGTGTGGCGTAGCCGTTGCCGAGGTACTTGGACTGGATCTGGTAGCCGTAGTTACCCAGCGAATGGCCGCTGACCGCCTGCACGGTCGCATCGCCGCCGCCGACACCGGCCACCAGCGACTTGATCGACTGGACGGACGCCTGATGGTTCAGTCCGACCGACATCTGCGTGCCGCCGGTGAAGTCGATGCCGAGGTTGAGGCCCTTGCCGCCGACGGCGAGCGCTCCGATCAGCAGAATCACGCCCGACAGCGAGAAGAAGTAGCGGCTCTTACCCATGAAGTCAAAGCGCCACGGGCGTTTCTCCCCGCCGGCGCCCAGGGCCGCCGGGCTATGGATCACACGCGAGTCGCCCATCGTCGTCAGGATCGCCTGCGTCGCCAGCACGGCCGTGAACAGCGAGACGAATGTGCCGATGCCGAGCGTGAAGGCGAAGCCCTTGACGTCGGAGGTCGAGAGCACGAACAGGATGAACGCGGTGATGATCGTCACCACGTTGGCGTCCACGATCGCGGTTATTCCCTTGCGATAACCGATCGCGATGCCCTGGCGGATCGATCTGCCGCCGCGTATCTCCTCCTTGACACGCTCGAAGATCACGATGTTCGCGTCGGCGGCGACACCGATCGTCAGGATCAGACCCGCGATGCCGGCGAGCGACATCGTGATCGGGATCAGCTTGATCAGCGCGTAGAAGTAGATCCCATAGACGATCAGGCCGCCGATCGCGATCAGTCCCAGCACCCTGTAATAAACGAGCAGCAGCAGCGCCACGAACGCGAGGCCGACCAGCCCGGCCACCAGGCCCTGGTGCAGGGCCTGCGCGCCCAGGGTCGCCGAGACCTGGTTCTCAGAGATCTTCGTGAGCTTTACCGGCAGCGCACCCAGACGCAGCTGCGTCGCCAGAGCACTGGCCGTCTCAGTCGTGAACCCGCCGCTGATCTCGCTGCCGTTGGTCGACGGGATCCCCTCCGGGAACAGGTGGAAGTCGATGTAGGGGACGCTGACGAGTTGGTTGTCGAGCGCGATCGCGAAATGCTGGTTCAGCTGCTGACCCGGCGGGCTGTCGAGCGAGCCACGCAGCGCGATCGTGCCGGTGACGTTCTGGAACAGCGTCCCGCCGTTGTCCTTGAACCCGAAGTTGACGCTCGGCTGCCCGCTCTCGTCGGTGGCCGCCTCGGGGTTGCTTATCTTGTCGCCGCGCAACGCCACGTGGTTGTTGAGCACGTAGTAACCGGCGTTGGGCGAGCCGAACTTGGGCCAGGCGGCAAAGCTGTTGGGCACGGCCTGCACGACGACCGTTCCCTGTTTGACCTCGAGCGCCTCGGTGCCGGCGGTCTCATCGCTCGAGAGTCCGGTCTTGAGCTGCGACTCAGCCTGCGCCTGAGTGGTCTTGGTCGAGAGCAGCAGCGGGCCGGAGATCAGGCAGTGAACGCCCGTCACGACCTTCTGGTGCTCCGCGGCCGCAAACGACTTGCAGGCGGAGCTCCCGGGAGCGCCGAACAGGAACCACTCGTTCCCGACCTGGGACATGCTGTCCGTGTTCTTGGTCTTGAGCGGCTGTTTGGCCCCGAGCTGAACGGCCGCGTACAGGCCCATCGCGCCGGCGGCGGGGCTGCTCGAGCCCACACCCGCGGCCGAGGTGCCCTGGCTGAGTGCCACCGAGGACGGGTCACTGGTCGAGATGCCGCCGGCCGCCGGCTTCCCGGTCGGCGTCAGGACATTCGCCTCCCAGTCGTAGAAGAACAACTGGGCGGTGGTGCCGACGATCCGCTCAGCCTCGGCGACGTTCTTGACATCCGGCAGCTGCACGTCGATCAGGTCCTTGCCGACCGTCGTGATCACCGGCTGCGAGACGCCGAGCTGGTTGACGCGATCGTTCATCACATCGACGGCGCGCTGCAGCGAATCGGCGTTGACCGGCGACCCCGGCGTGGGCGTCGCCTTGTAGACCAGCTCAACGCCGCCCTTGAGGTCGAGGCCAAGCCTGGTCGGCTTGGTCGCGATGATGGCGATCGAGGCAGCGATCAGCGCTACCACGAGCAGCAGCACGAATCCATGGCGTTTGCGGTCACTCATCGCTGGGGTCTGATGCTAGAAGAGGTTGGCTTTAGACGCTGTTAGGGCTGCTCAGCGCCCGTTGGAGGGCGTCAGCACGACCAGCAGGCCGCCCTCTTCATCGTCGTATGCAGGGAAGATATCGGCCACGGCACTTGCGCGCTCGGCCCGCGCCTGCAGCGCCACTGCTTTGCCGCTGACGCGCACCTCCCACTCGAGCGCGGTCGCGATGTGATCCACGCCATCCTCGAAGCTCATGCCGAGCACGTCCTGCAGAGGCTGCCCGATCGCGGACTCCGTGCGCAGCCCGGTGAACTCGAACGAGCCGCGGCCGCAATCGACGATCCGACCCTCCGCATCGCAGGCGAAGAAGGCCGCCGACGGCGCCGGGTAGTAGTCATCGAGCAGCTCGAACAGGTAGGCGAAGCCGCACTTCTCGCACCCGCGCGCCTCACGCCTGAAGCCGGCGTTGCGATCGGTCCCCATCGAACGGTTGCCACAGTGTGGACAGATGAAGTAGTGCTCGTGCGCCATGAGGCGCTGAGGATAGTCAGTCGAGTTAAGCGGCCGCTGCTGCGCCGCTTGCGCGCAGCGGCCGGCCCGCGGCTCACAGCAGCCCGAGCTGCGCGGCTGGCGGTTCGAGGCCGAGGTGCTCGTATGCGCGACGGGTGGCCGCGCGCCCGCGCGGCGTGCGCTCGAGCATGCCGCGCTGCAGCAGGTAGGGCTCGTATACGTCCTCGACCGTGTCCTGCTCCTCACCGATCGAGGCGGCCAGCGTCGACAGTCCGACCGGTCCACCGCCGAACTTCTCGCAGATCGTGCGAAGGATCTCGCGGTCGAGGCGGTCGAGGCCGGCATCATCGACCTCGAGCAAATCGAGCGCCGCGCTGGCGACCTCCTGCGTCACCACTCCGCCGCTGCGGACCTCCGCGTAGTCGCGGACGCGCTTGAGGAGGCGATTGGCGACACGCGGCGTGCCCCGGCTGCGCGCGGCGACCGCCAGCGCGCCACCGTCCTCGATCTCGACCCCGAGCAGCCGCGCCGAGCGCCGCACGATCCTGGCGAGGTCGCGCGGGTCGTAGTGGTCGAGCCGGTGCTGGATGCCGAAGCGGTCACGCAGCGGTGTGCTCAAGAGGCCTGTGCGGGTGGTCGCGCCGATCAGGGTGAAGGGCGGCAGCTCGATCGTGACGACGCGGGCACCGGCGCCCTGGCCGACCGTGATCGGCAGGCACCGGTCCTCCATCGCGGGATAGAAGGTCTCCTCCAGCGCGCGCGGCAGGCGGTGGATCTCATCCACGAAGAACACCGAGCGCGGCTCCAGCGCGGTCAGGAACGCGGCCACATCGCCCTTGCGCTCGAGCGCGGGTCCAGCCGTCTGCACGAATGTCACATCCAGCTCGGCCGCCACGATCTGGGCCAGCGAGGTCTTGCCCAGCCCCGGCGGGCCGGCAAGCAGCACGTGGTCCAGCGCCTCCTCTCGATTCGCGGCGGCGGCGATCGAGACCGCCAGCTGATCCTTCAGCGGCTCCTGGCCGATGAAGTCATCGAGCCGCCGCGGACGCAGCGAGCGGTCGAGGTCGTCGTCGGGGAGCGCCTCGGCGCTGAGGATCGTCACCGGCGCGCTCCCCTCAACGCCTCGGCGATCAGTTCCTCGGCCGTATCAGCCTCGAGGCCCTCGAGGAGCTGGTCGGCCTCCGGCACGCTGTATCCGAGCCCCACCAGCGCCTCACGCGCGATCGCGCGCGGATCGTCGGAGCGCACGACCCTGATCGCCTGCTCGGGAAGGCTGACGCCGACCTTCTCGCGCAACTCGACGATGATCCGCTCCGCCGTGCGCTTGCCGACTCCCTTGACGGCCTGAAAGCGCGCGGCATCCCCGGCCGCGATCGCGGCCAGCAGATCGCGTGCCGGTCCGCCCGAGAGCACATCGAGCGCGACCTTCGGTCCGACCGACTGCACCCCGAGCAGCATTAGGAAGAGATCGCGCTCGTCCTCGCTGGCGAAGCCGTAGAGCGTCAGCGCGTCATCGCGCGGGATCAGGTGCGTGTGCAGGGTGACGCGGTTGCCGACGGCAGGAACGTGGCGAAGGGTCTCGGCCGAGACCGACAGCCGGTAGCCGACACCGCCGCAATCGACGATCACATGGTCGGCACGGCGCACAGCCACCGTCCCTGTGACCAGGGCGATCACCGCACCGCCTCCGCGATCGCGTCCGCGAGCGGCGCCCGATTGGAGTCGCAGACCGCGACCGCCAGAGCATCGGCGGCATGGTCGGGGCGCGGAGGCGCGGACAGCCCCAGCAGCCGCGCCGCCATGCCCGCGACCTGCGTCTTGTCGGCGCGGCCGCTGCCGCATACCGCCGCCTTTACCTGCTGCGGCGTGTACGCGCGCACGCCGACTCCCCGCTGGCCGGCGGCCAGCAGCACTACCCCGCGAGCCTGTCCGACCGCCATCACGCTGACGACGTTGGCTCCGAAGTAGAGATCCTCAACAGCTACGGCGTCGACCTCGAAGCGCTCGATCAGCTCACCGACGTCGCTGTGGATCTCGGCCAGGCGCCGCTCGAGAGCGCTGGAAGCGGCTGTCTCGATCACGCCGTACTCCAGCGCGCTCAGCCTCGAGCCAACACTCTCAACGATCCCGTAGCCCGTGTTGGCGATGCCCGGATCCACTCCCAAGACGATCATGTGTTCGTATTCTGCGCGGCCGCCCGGACGCCTCCATCGGCCTCTGCCGATGAACGCCGATCTCTAAGGTTGTTGGAGACAGCGGTCAGCCACAAGGAGGTTTCATGAGCACCACCGGGGAGCCCCGTATCCCTGGCCCCGACCATCCGATCACGATCGAGCCGTTCAACGGCCACGTGACGGTCACGTCGGGCGGTAGGGTGATCACCGACAGCACCGCGGCACTCGAGCTTCGCGAGGCATCCTACCCGCCTGTTTACTACGTGCCACTGGCCGATGTCGATCAGGCCGCGCTGCGCCCAACCGACACCACCACCCACTGCCCCTACAAGGGTAACGCGTCGCACTACGATGTCATCGACGCAGGGGCGCTCGGGGTCGTCGCGGATGCTGTTTGGCACTACCGCGAGCCGTACCCGTTTGTGTCGGAGCTGGCCGACTACGTAGCGTTCTACACCGACAGGGTCGAAGTCGCCGCCGAACCGGCGACATGAACCGCTAGCTCGGCTTGGTGACCTTGAGCAGGTCGACGATGAAGATCAGCGATGCGTTCGGCGGGATCGTCGAGCCGCTGCCGCTGTTGCCGTACGCAAGCGACGGCGGGATGATCAGCTCGCGCCGGCCGCCGACCTTCATGCCCTGAAGACCCTGGTCCCAGCCCTTGATGACGGAGCCATTGCCGAGCGTGAAGGCGAACGACTGACCGGGCGTGTCCTTCCAGGAGGAGTCGAACACCTTGTCGTTGCTGAACAGCGCGCCGACGTAGTTGACGTCGAGCGTATCTCCCTGCTCGGCGGTCGCGCCGGTCCCGACGATCAGATCCCTGACGACCAGCTTCCTCGGGGCCGGACCCTTCTGGAGGGTGATCGTCGGCTCCTTCGAGAGCGCGCCCGTCGTCGGCGTGGCGGCCGTGGTCGACGTCGCGGTGGCCGCGGTCGTGGTCGTCGCGGCCTCGACTGTCGCGCCGGCGCCCGGGGCGAGCATGACTCCCCCGGCCGTGCTGCTGCTTCCGCATGCCGCCAGGCCGAGGACCATCGCTGCGGCCAGGGCGGCCGTGACTCCTGCTTTCAGTTTCATCGCGGTGCGAGCGTAGCGACCGTCGCGCCGAAGCGCGGCGAGGTCAACCCGCGATCCTCTCCATGACGTCCGCGTCGACGTCGTAATTGGCGTGAACAGCCCCGACGTCATCGGACTCTTCGAGGGCGTCGATGAGTTTCATAAGTTTTGCCGCGTCGTCCTCGGAGAGCGGCACACGTGACTTCGGGCGCTGGGTCACATCGGCGCTCTCGATCTCGACCGGCGCCTGCTGGAGGGCTTGACGCACGACCGTCAGATCGCTCGGTGCGGTGATCACCTCGAACACGTCGTCGTCGAGCACGATGTCCTCGGCGCCCGCGTCGATCGCCGCCATCAGGTCATCCTCGCTGTAGCGCTCGGCGTCGACCAGGATCACGCCCTGCTTGTCGAACAGGTAGGCGACTGAGCCGGGCTCGCCGAGGCTGCCGCCGTGCTTGCCGACGATGTGCCGCACGTCCGCGGCGGTGCGGTTGCGGTTGTCGGTCAGCGCCTCGATCAGCATCGCGACGCCGCCCGGGCCGTAGCCCTCGTAAAGCACCGTCTCCCAGGCCTCGGCGTCGACACCGGCCCCCGTTCCCTTCTGGATCGCGCGCTCGATGTTGTCCTTCGGCATCGATGCATCGCGCGCCTTCTGGACGGCCAACGCCAGCCCTGCGTTTCCCTCTGGGTCGCCCCCGCCCTCCTTCGCCGCGACCGTGATCGCGCGTGCCAACTTCGTGAAGTGCTGGCCCCGGCGCGCGTCCACAACCGCCTTCTTGTGCTTGATCGAAGCCCATTTGGAATGCCCTGACATGGCTATCCAGTTTACGATGGCGACGGTGAATCCAGACATCTTCAAGGCATACGACGTGCGCGGCATCCACGGCCGCGACCTCGACTCCGACGGCGCCTACGAGCTCGGGCGCGCGTTTGCGCGCGTGATCTCACGGTTCGCCGACAGGCCCGTGGCCGATCTGCGACTCGGCCTGGGCCGCGACATGCGACTCTCCGCGCCGGAGATGGCGGCGGCCTATGGCCGCGGCATCGCCGCGGAGGGCGCGCAGGTGCTCGATGCCGGTCAGGTCGGGACGGAGATGCTCTATTGCCTCGTCGGCTCGCGTGAGCTCGACGGCGGCTTGATGTGCACCGCCTCCCACAACCCCAAGGCGTACACGGGCGCAAAGCTCGTGCGACGCGGCGCCGTGGCGCTCTCGGGCGATGAGGGCATCGGCGACATCAGAACGCTGGTGCAAGAGGGCCTCGGGGAGGCCCCCGGCGGCGGCGGCGTCGAGACGGTCGAGATATACGATGACTTCCGCCGTCAGGTGATGGGTTTCATCGACCCCTCGACGATCCGTCCGCTGAAGGTCGTGGTCGACGGCGGCAATGGCATGGCCGGGCCGATGGTCGGCCCGCTGCTCGAGCAGCTCGGACTCGACCTCCAGACCCACTACTGGACGCCGGACGGCAACTTTCCCGACCACGAGCCCAATCCGTTGCTGCCGCAGAACCGCGAGTTCATCATGGCCGAGGTCGTCCGCCAGGGCGCGGATCTCGGGATCGCCTGGGACGGCGACGCCGACCGCTGCTTCTTCATCGACGACACCGGTCGTTTCGTGGACGGTGACTTCCTGACGGCGATCCTGGCGACCTCGATGCTGCGCAAGCATCCCGGTGAGAAGATCCTCTATGACGTGCGTGCCAGCCGCGCCGTGCCGGATCTGGTGACGGCGGCCGGAGGGACCGCACTGATCAATCGCGTCGGTCACGCGTTCTTCAAGTCTCGGATGCGCTCCGAGGGTGGCGTGTTCGGCGGCGAGGTCTCCGGCCACTACTACTTCCGCGACTTCTACTGCGCCGACTCCGGAACGATCCCGGCGCTGCTGGTGCTGGAGGAGCTCTCACGGCGCCAGGTCAAGCTCTCGGAGCTGCTCGAGCCACTGCGCAGCCGCTACTTCATCTCCGGCGAGATCAACTCGGAGGTGGCCGATCCAAACGGGAAGATCGCCGAGATCGCCGAGCGTTACGCGGACGCGGAGCAGTCACGGCTGGATGGCATCTCGATCGACTACGACGACTGGCACTTCAACGTCCGCGCCTCCAACACCGAGCCGCTGCTGAGGCTGTGCCTCGAGTCGCTCGTCTCCGAGGCCGATATGGAGGCCAAGCGCGACCAGGTGCTGGCCCTGATCCGGTCGTGAGCCCGTCGGTGTCATTGGTTCGGTCGTGAGCTCGGCGCTCGCCGTGGTCCGGTCGTGAGCTCATCCTTTACGGACGAGCCGGTGGACGGGATCCACCGGATCGCGGTCCCGACGCCGTTCGCCGTGGGTCGGGTGAACTGCTACGTCCTCACGGGTGAGCCCCTGACGCTCGTCGATACAGGCCCCAACTCGGGATCGTCGCTCGATTACCTCGAGCGCGGACTCGCCGAGCTCGGGTTCCGGGTCGAGGACCTGGAACTGGTGGTCCTGACCCACCAGCACATGGATCATGAGGGGTTGCTGCAGATCATCGCCCGGCGATCCGGGGCCGAGATAGCCGCCTTCGTAGGGTTGGCGCCTTGGCTTGCGAATTTCCGGGAAAGCACCGCCGGCGATGACCGGTATGCGCAGGCGATCATGCGCAAGCACGGGATTCCGGACGATGTGACCACGGTGTTGGGGCTGCTCACGGCCGGCCTGCACGGCTACGGCTCAGAGGGCGAGGTCACGCGCCCGCTCGCCGACGGCGACCGGGTGAAGATGGGCGGGCGCGAGTTCAGCGTCCATCACCGCCCGGGGCACAGCCGCTCGGATCTCGTCTTCTTCGAACAGGCGAGCGCTGCCCTGATCGCCGGGGACCACCTGATCGCGAAGATCTCGTCCAACGCCCTGGTTTCCCGGCCACTTGAGGGCAACACCGACGGCCCACGCCCCAAGCCGTTGATCGACTACGCCGCGTCACTGCGGGCGACGCGCGAACTGCCGGCCGACCAGGTTCTCCCGGGGCACGGCGACCCGTTCACCGGCCACGTCGAGCTGATCGATGCCCGCCTGCGTGATCACGGGCGGCGTGCCCGCAGGATCAAGTCGCTGCTGTCGGAGCAGCCGATGACGGCCCATCAGATCGCTCAGCGAATGTGGGGTGAGATTGCGCTCAAGCAGGCCTATCTGACGCTCTCGGAGGTGTTGGGGCACCTCGATCTGCTGCTCGCTGACGGCACGGTCATCGAGGTGGAACAAGACGGCGTCAGCATCTTCAGCGCCGTCTGAAAAGACGTTCGCGAGCTTGCCTCGCGCGGCCGGGGACGCGGCGCAGACGCTCAGCCTGACACGGAGGCGCCACCGCTGCCGGTGGATCCGGTGGATCCGCCCGAGCCGTTCAAGCCGGCCTGGCCACCGCCGGAGCCGCCGGAACCCGAGCCGCCGGAGCCACTGCCGCCGGAGCCACCGGAGCCCGAGCCGCCGGAACCACCGCCCTGGCCCGCAAACGCGCTGTCGCCGGGCATCATCGGCGACACGGTCGACTTGCCGCAGGCCGCGATCCCGGGTACCGCCACGGTCATCGTCGCTTTGTCATCGGGCGCGTAGATCTGGAGCTTCGCGGCCGTCGGGCAACTGCCCCCGCCGGTGGGCACGTCGCTCGCAGTCATCCTGAACGAGGCCTCCTCCCCCGGACTCAAAGTGATCGCCGAAGCCGGTGTGGCTCCCGCCACGTCGGTGGTGGTGCGGGTTGCGCCCGTCGTGAGCGCGGTGCCGCGCGATGACAGGAACTGGACGCCGGGCCAGCCGTAGGTGTGGCAGCTGACGCTTCCGGTGTTCTTGAGAGCGAAGCCGAGCACGATCGTGCCGGCCGCTCCGTTGGTGCCAAGCAGGACAGGAGTGAGGTCGGCGGCGCTGCAGGCCGTGCCCGTGGTACTCGTGGTGGTCTGCGCTGGCGTGTTCGTCGTGGTTGTCGGTGAGGTGGTGCCGGTCGGCCCATGCACGACGGTCCTCGTGACCGTCACGGTCGATGAACCGCCACAGGCCGCGACCGCGAGCACGGTGAGCGACGCGACGGCAACGGTCAGAGCGGAGCGAGCGAACCGCATCTCGTCAGTCTTCCACCGGTCGGGGACTGAATCCTGCGATCTCCAGAAAGAATCTGTGGAGCCGATCCTCGCCCGTGAGCTCCGGGTGGAATGACAGCGCCAGGATGTCGCCCTGACGGACCGCGACAGGATGGCCATCAACGGCCGCAAGCACCGCGACATCGGGGCCATGCTGGGCGACCCATGGCGCCCGGATGAAGATCGCGTGCACAGGCCCGCCGGGAAGGCCGTCGACCGCGAAGTCGGCCTCGAACGAGTGCAGCTGACGCCCGAACGCGTTGCGCTCCGCCAGCACGTCGAGGATCCCGAGGTGCGCGCGGTCGAGCATGATCATGCCGGCGCAGGTGCCGAGGATCGGTGTGCCGGCTGCCGCCAGCGCCTTCAGCGGCTCGGCCAGGCCCTCGCGCTCGATCCCGAGCGTCATCACCGTCGACTCGCCGCCGGGGATCACAAGCGCGTCGAGCTCCTCGAGGTGGGCGGGCACTCGGACCTCCCGCGTGGTCGCGCCAAGTCGCCCGAGCACCTTCTCGTGCGCCTCGAAGCCACCCTGGAGCGCGAGCACGCCGACCAGCGGCCCCGCGCCACCCGGGCTGACACCGCCCGGGCTGACACCGGCTGCGCTGACACCGGCTGCGCTGACGCCGCCGCTCACCAGCCGCGCGGCGAGAGCAGCTGCTCGGACGCGAGCTTCGAGGTCTCGATGCTCTCCATCGCCGCGCCGAGGCCGGTCGATGCGGCAGCCACGCGGGCGGCGTCGGCAAAGTGGGTGGTCGCCTCGACGATCGCGCGCGCGCGTTGCTCGGGGTTCGAGGACTTGAAGATGCCCGATCCGACGAACACGCCCTCGGCACCAAGCTGCATCACCAGCGAGGCGTCGGCCGGCGTGGCGATCCCGCCGGCGCAGAACAGCACCACCGGCAGCTTGCCCTCGCCGGCCACCTGGCGCACGAGCGGCAACGGAGACTGGAGCTCCTTCGCGGCAGCCGCAAGCTCCTCGGGACCGAGTGTCGTCAGGCGCCGCAGCTCACCACGGATCTGACGAAGGTGCGTGACCGCGTTGACGATGTCACCGGTGCCGGCTTCGCCCTTGGAGCGGATCATCGCGGCGCCCTCGCCGATCCGGCGCAGTGCCTCACCGAGGTTCGTCGCGCCACAGACGAACGGAGCCTTGAACGCCCACTTGTCGATGTGGTTGACCGTGTCGGCCGGTGTCAGCACCTCGGACTCGTCGATGTAGTCGACCTCGAGCGCCTCGAGCACCTGCGCCTCGGCGAAGTGGCCGATCCGCGCTTTCGCCATCACGGGAATCGTGACTGCATCCTGAATGCCCTTGATCATCTCCGGATCGGACATGCGCGCGACTCCGCCATCGCGGCGGATGTCGGCAGGCACGCGCTCGAGCGCCATCACCGCGGCCGCACCTGCGTCCTCGGCGATCTTGGCCTGCTCCGGCGTGACCACATCCATGATGACGCCACCCTTCAGCATTTCGGCCAGGCCTGCTTTGACAGTGAACGTCGACTCGTCGCGTGAGATGTGGCCGTTTGTGCTCATGAGACCAGTGTAACCCGCCCCGCCTGCGCCGAATCGGCAGAAGCTCGGCGAGTTTGGGGGCAGAAATGGCCCCAAACTCCCCGAGCTCCCCGCTGGATAGCCTCACCATCGTGACCGAAGCCATCTTCGAACGTCGCGGCGACGCCGTTCATGCCACCACGCTCGCCCGCGGCCCCTGGGACCCGAACGCGCAGCACGGCGGTGCGCCGGCGGCCCTGCTCGCCGGAGAGCTCGAACGGATCGATGGCGACCCGGCTCTTGGAATCGTGCGGATCACCTACGAGCTGCTTCGACCGGTACCGCTTGGAGAGCTGTACGTCAGCACCGAGATCATCCGCCCCGGCAGGCGCGTGCAGCTGCTCGAGGCGACGCTCTCGGCTCCTGATGGGATCGAGCTCGTGCGAGCCCGGGCCGTGCGAGTCGCGCGCTCGCCGATAACAGCAGGAACGGCACCCGAGCCGACGCCACCTCCACCCGATTCGTCGTCGGCGTCGTTTGCCGATCGCTGGCCGCCAGATTCGCTGCCGGGCGGCGCCGTTGAGGTGAGATTTGTCGACGGATCACCGGGCGAGCCAGGCCCGCATACAGCCTGGTTCCGGCTGCGGGTCCCCGTGATCGCCGGCGAGGAGCCCACACCGCTTCAGCGGCTGATGGTCGCTGCTGACTTCCCGAACGGCATCAGCAGTGAGCTGTCGTGGGTCGATTGGCTCTTCATCAACCCTGATCTCACTGTCTACATCGAGCGTGAGCCCCGATCCGAATGGGTTGCCCTGCAGGCCAGAACCCGGATGCTCGAGGGAGGTGCGGCGGTGGCGCAGGCCGTGCTATTCGACGCCGAAGGGCGCGTCGGCAGGTCGCTGCAGTCGCTTTACGTGGCTCCGCGCGCAGAGTGAGTGAGCCGGCGGACGGAACGCGAGAGACCCCGCCGGGATCGGCCCGCGAAAGCGACAGACCCGCGCCGGCATCGGCCCGAGAACGCGACGGTTACTTCAGGCGGAAGGCCTTGATGCGGACGTCGTACTGCTGCGCATCGCGGCTGTAGACGCCGTAGGCAAGCGCCTGGATGATCGACATCAGCGCCGTGTGCGACCGCACGAACGCAGGTGTGTTCGAGGAGTAGTAGAGGCGGATGCGTGCCAGGCGAGCGACCTCGGACAGAGTCGCGTCCGTGATCGCGAGCGTCTTCGCACGACGGTGACGAGCGAGCTTCATCGTACGCGTGATCAGTGCCGGCGGCCTCCCGGCGGAGAGGCCGATCACGAGCGTCTGCTCGTCGATCCGGCTGAGACGCCCCAGCGCCTCCTGCGACGGGCTCGCGACGAGCTCGGCGCGAATGTCGAGCAGCATCAGTAGATGCCGCAGGTAGCTTGCGAAGAAGGCCATCTGGTCAGTGCCGGCGATCAGCACCTTCTCCGAGGTGACGATCGCGTCGATCGCGGCCTCGACGTCCGAGCGCGAGAGTTTGTGGGCGGTGTCTTCGACGTTTACGTGGTCGGCGGCGAGGGCGGACTCGAACTCGGTGTGGTCCAGCGAGAACAGCGGTGCGCCACCGGTCGTGATCGTCTCGACCGTAACTCCTGCGGGCCGGCGCCTGTACTCCTCACGCGCGGCCTGCTGAAGTTCAGGGAAACCTTCGAAGCCGAGCGCCTGCGAGAAGCGCACGACCGTGCTTGAAGAGGTGTTCGCGCGGCGCGCGAGCTCCTCCGCCGTCTGGAAAGCCGCCTCGTCGAGGTGATCGACGATGTACTGCGCGACGTCCTTCTGCGACCGCGAGAACTCGTCGAAACGAGCCGTGATATACGCGGATAGGGCCTGATGGCCGTGGGGCGCCTCAGGCGCCGCGGTGGTGGCTGATGCTTGCTTCATAGGCAGCGTCTGATTCGACGCTGCCGCCCGCCGTTCCTTCCCGTCGATCTATTCGACGGTCAAGACCTTCGCGTCGCGTCGTTCAGGACTTGTGCTGAGCATCGTACTCGCGCATGCGAGCCTGGTTCTGCTTTCGCTCAACCGCAACCTGGCTGATGATGTAGAGAACCAGGAATCCGACCACCCCACCGATCACGATGAAGAAGGTCAGGATCAGCGCGAGCGACGTCCCGAATGAGCTCGGCGCCTTGCCGAGACCGAGGATCGAACTGGTAACCAGGAGCATCGCTGCAGATCATACGGACGCCATGTGACGGACGCGGTGTGACGTTGTGCTCGTCGCCTGAGCTGGCCTGGCACCCGCGCTGGGAGCGCGATCACCGACTCCCGCGACGGCCTACGCAGCCGTCCGAGCCGGTACCTTGCGTGACGGCGGCCCTGTAGCTCAGCGGTCAGAGCACCCGGCTCATAACCGGCGAGACGCAAGTTCGAATCTTGCCAGGGCTATCGCTGTGTGGGCCGGATCCCGGTCGCTGCGTAGGCGTGATGCGTCGGGCGACGAACCGGGTATCGGATTTTTGCCTGCTAACGTGAGGTTCATGGTCGGCGCCGCCGGCCGTGAGGCAGTTGCTTTCGGTACCGCATGGTGTGGTTCGGGTCAGCCATCAGCCTCCCGAATCGTCCGCGGGCCGCTTAACGGGCACCGCCACAGGAGTCTTTTCATATATGTCTACGCAGTCCTTTGCCACGCTCGGCGTGTCCGATGTCGTCGTGCGCGCTCTGTCCAGCCGTGGGATCACGGCACCGTTCGCGATCCAGCAGGAGGTGATCGGCGATGTTCTGGCCGGTCGTGACGTGCTGGCCCGCTCCCCCACGGGCTCGGGCAAGACGCTCGCGTTCGGGATCCCGCTCGTCGACCGCACCGCCGCCGACACCCGCCGCCCGGCGGTGCTGGTGCTGGCGCCGACGCGCGAGCTGGCAACCCAGATCGTCGAGGAGATTCGTCCTGTCGCGCACGCCAGGGCCTTGAAGATCGCCGCCGTGTACGGCGGTGTCGGCCTGTTGAAGCAGGCCCAGGCCGCGGCGCGCGCGCACATCGTCGTTGCAACCCCCGGCCGGCTCGAGGACCAACTCGAGCGCGGCGCGTTCACGCTCGACCACGTGCGCACGCTCGTCATCGATGAGGCCGACCGCATGCTCGACATGGGCTTCAAGCCCGCGCTCGACCGCATCGTCGCGCTCTGTCCTGCGCAGCGTCAGACCCTGTTTTTCTCTGCGACGTTGGATGGCGAGGCCGGTAAGGCAGCCCGTCGCTACACGACCGACGCGAAATTCCACGAGCACGGCCCATCACAGCGGCGCGCGTCCGATGACGTCGAGCACCGCTTCGTCGAGGTATCACACGAATCGCGTCTGGACTCGCTGCTCGAGCACCTCAGCGGCCAGCGCGACCTGACGCTGGTCTTTGTACGCACCAAGCATGGCGCCGACAAACTCGTCAAGAAGCTGTCGCACAGTGGTGTCGAGGCAGTGGCGATGCATGGCAACAAGAGCCAGCGCCAGCGCGAGCGGGCCCTGGCTCAGTTCGAGGCCTATGAGGTCGACACGCTGGTCGCAACCGACGTCGCGGCCCGTGGGATCGACGTCAGCGGCATCTCGCACGTGATCAACTTCGACCCGCCGCAAGACTCCGAGACCTACGTGCACCGCGTCGGCCGCACCGGCCGGGCGGGCGCCACCGGAGTCGGGATCACCCTGGTCTCGCCGGACCAGCGCCGCGACGTTGCGCAGATCGCGGGTGAACTCGAGCTCGAGCATGGTCTCGGCGACACGCGTCCCAGCGTGGGTGCCGGTGGCTTCAGGCGGGGTAGTGGACCGCCGCACAGCAACCCTGCACACAAGCGCTCGTCCGGCCACGGCCAGGCTGGCGGAAATCATAAGCCGACGGGCCCCGGCCCCAAGCCGACGGGCCCCGGCCACAAGTCGAGCCCCGCCCACAAGCCGGCCGGCGCTGGGCACAAGGCAAGCACTGGCCACCGCAAGTCCGCCGGCCCCGGATACACGTCAGCCTCGGGCTCCAAGCACTCGAGCGGACAGCCTCATCGCACGGGCGGCCGCAAGCAGGCCGCCGCTCGCTCCGGGCGCGGCCACGCCTACGGCGCCTGACCCTGCCGCACCTGCGCAATCTGACAAACCGTCACGTTCATCTGGCGATTGCTCGAAAATGCCGCTATCACATGCGCATGCGAGCAAATCCCCACCGAGCGGACGCGGTTTGTCAGATTTTGCATGCCCTGCCGAGCCTGAGCCACGTGCGCGGCCTGAACGAGCAGGCGCGGCCTGAACGAGCGCTGCAATGACTTCGATCCACGACGACCACAACCCGCCTCCAGCGACCGGAGACAACTCGGCTGCGGCGACCCGAGACCAGCCCACGGAGGCTCACTTCGGGCACCGCGTCAAGGACTTCTACACCCACCGGTTCACGGACCCGCGTCGTGAGCGGGCGTTCCTGCACGCCACCGGCTTCACTCTCGGATTCGCGAGTTGCCGACTGGTGACTCATGCGATCCGCGCTCAGCGCGGTCCGTTTCGAAACATGAGTCTCGGGGGGCGCCATCTGCACCACAGCACCTTTGGAATCATCGGCCAGATCGGCGTCGCGTACGCCTGGACCTACCAGCTCGCGCTCGGGACCGATCGCGCGAAGCGCACAGCCTCGCGCGCGACCGCGTTCGGCTCGGGCATCGCGACAGCGCTCACGCTCGACGAGTTCGCACTGTGGTTCGACCTGGCCGATGACTATTGGGACTCAGCGGGACGCAAGAGCATCGATGCGGTGGCGATCTTCGGCGGCGTCTCGGTGATGGGTCTCACCGCCCGAGAATTGATCCGCGACATCGGCCACGAGCTGCACCGTCGGTCTCAGCGGCTGACGACTCAGTAGCCGACCAGCCCCAGCAGCCGCCCGGTCTCAGTAGCCCACCGGCGTCAGAGACTTGTCGTAGCTCGACAGCTCCGGCAGCAGTTCCCTGCAGTGTGCAGCGAACGCCCGGGTCCGCATCGTCGGCCGCACGCCAGGGGGAGTCGCGAGCATGACGTCGACGGCCTTCACCTCTCCAGCCAGCGGCACGGCCACCAGCGGGCGCCCCTCATAGCTGACATCGCCATATGGCCGGCTGATCAACAGGGTGAAGCCGAGGTTGCGAGCCACCAGCGAGCGCAGCAGCTCATAGCTCGATGTCCGGTAGCGCTCGCGCGGCTCGAGACCGGCATACGCGAACAGGTCCAGCTGGTGCTCGCGCACGGGTTGGACGTCCAGGACGACGAAATCGAACTCCGCGAGCTCGGCGAGCGTCACGCGCCCGCGCCCGGCCAGCGGATGCTCTGCACCGAACAGCGCGTAAGGCACGGTGCTGTACAGCGGCTCCTTCTCGAGCGTCACATGCAATCCAACGTCGTACATCAGCGCGATCTCACAGCTGCCGTCAAGCAGCGCGTGCTCCAGCACGTCGGTCGACCCCTCGACGAAGTCAAGCGACATCCCGGGGTAGCGCTGCTCGAAGGTCTCCATCAGTGCCGGCAGCACCAGCGGCGCGCCCGTACCGAAACAGCCGACTGTCAGCCGCCCGGACAGCCCCTGCCCGAGCGCGTCGGCCTGCAGACGCATCGCCTCAGCGTCGGCCATCAGGTTGCGAGCCGGCAGCAGCAACTCGCGGCCGGCCGCAGTCAGCGTCAACCCGCGCCCACGGTGGCGCACGAACAGGTCGGCGCCCAGCGCCTGTTCGAGACCGGCAACCGCCAGCGACACCGCCGACTGCGAAACCAACAGCCGCTCGGCCGCAGCGGTCATCGAGCCCTCTTCGGCGGCCATCACGAAACACTCGACCTGCCTCAGGTTCAACACATCATGAGATTAACTCATGAATCTCACAAACAGGTTGCTCTTTAGTTCTGAGCCGAGTCGCGCGAGGATGGCCGGCACCGAACAACGCGCGAGGAGAGGGACGCATGACCACCACCGAGAGCCTGGAAGCCGCGATCGTCCGCGCCGGCAATCCCGTCGAGTTCCTGCGCAACGCGCAGGCCCGCCCCCACACCTTCCCGGTCAGACCCGAATTCAGCAATTGGCGCAGCGAGCAGGCCGCTTGGCGCGAGACCTGTGCGCTGCTTGACCAGTCGCACCACATGACCGATCTCTTCCTCACCGGGCCCGACGCGCTGCCGCTGCTGACGCGCCTCGGCGTCAACAGCTTCGCCAACTTCACGCCCGGCAAGGCCAAGCAGTACATCGCCGTGAACCCCGATGGCTTCATCGTCGGCGACGCGATCCTCTTCCACCTTCCGGACGGAAGCTTCGACCTCGTCGGGCACCCGATGGTGCTCGACTGGGTTCAGTTCAATGCGGTCACCGAAAGCCTCGACGTCTCCCTCGAGCGCGATGAGAACTCGATCGTGCGCACCGATGGGCCGCCCAAGCAATACCGCTTCGAGCTGCAGGGACCAACCGCCGCCGCGATCGTCGCGGAGGTCACGGGGCAGCCGCTCCCGGACGTGAAGTTCTTCAACATGGCGAGCTTCGAGATCGCTGGTGTTCGCGTGGACGCGCTGCGTCACGGCATGGCCGGTCAGCCGGGATTCGAGCTGTTCGGACCGTGGCGGGACGGCGAGCGTATCCGCGAGGCGCTGCTCGAGGCCGGCGAGAACCACGGCATGGTCCAGGTCGGCTCGCGCGCATACTCGACCGCGAACCTCGAATCCGGCTGGGTGCCGGCACCGTTGCCGGCGATCTTCTCAGGCGAGCAGATGAAGCCGTATCGCGAGTGGCTCCCGGCCGCGAAGGCAGGCTCGCTCGCCGGCAGCCACGCGTCGGCCGAGATCGCCGACTACTACCTGACTCCGTTCGAGCTCGGCTACGGCAAGGTGATCGCGTTCGATCACGAGTTTGTGGGACGCGGTGCGGTCGAGGCGCTCGCCGAGGGCCCTTCCCGCGAGAAGGTGACGCTCATCTGGAACCACGAGGACGTCAGCGACGCGATCGCCAGCCAGTTGCGCCAGGAGAAATCGGCCAAGTTCATGGAGTGGCCGAAGGCGCGCTACGGCCTGCATCAGGTCGACAGCGTGCTCCTTGACGGCGACCAGGTCGGCGTCTCCCACGACTGCGGCTACATCTACAACGAGAAGTCGTTCGTGTCGCTGGCCAGCGTCGACACCGGGCGCGCCCCGGTGGGCACCGAGGTGACTGTGCTGTGGGGCGAGTCGCCGAATTCGGCCAAGCCGGCGGTGGAGCCGCACGTGCAGGTCGAGCTGCGCGCGACGGTCGCGCCGACGCCCTATGTGTCATTCGCCCGCAGCGCCTACCGCGCTGCTTAGGAGCTTTGCGCTGATGGGGCTCGGCCCGCTGGCCGGCCCCATCCCCGGGGGCCTCAGAGGGACGAGAGCAGCGTCCTGATGGCCGGGGCGTAGCGATGTGACGTGCCGCTGTGCCCGCCGTCGAAGAGCTCGAGCGTATGCCTGACGGAGAGCTTGTCGAGCTCCTTCGAGAACGCGACGGCGCCGACGTCGAGCATGTACTCGTCGGAGCGGCCGGCCTCGACGTGGATGTGGCGGAGCGAGCGCAGCGCGTCGGCGTACCTCGGCGCCATCCGCACCGGGTCGCACGCCAACCAGCGCTCCCAGATCTCCGGGATCAGGAGACCGCTCTCAGTGTCGAACGGCAGCAGCACCTTCCCGGGCGAGTCGAGGTCGGGCGAATAGGCGGCGGCCATCGCGTAGGCGTTGATCGGCTCGCCCCAGAGGTTCCAGTCGAATGTCTCGGACTCGGCGAAGGCCTTGAGCAGGGCCTCGTAGGATCCTTCGTAGTGATCTCGCAGGATCCGCGTCGTGTTGCAGAAATCGGAGATGTAGCAGGCTTCGAAGAGCGTGTCGGCCGCATGTGCGATCAGAGCGCCGAACACCTCGGGGCGGAGCATCGGCAGCACCAGTGCGCCGTAGCCGCCCGAGGAATGCCCGGTGACAGCACGCATCTCGCGCGTGGCGGCGGTCGGATACACGGCGTCGATGAATGGGACGATCTCGTCGCAGATGTAGCTCATGTAGTTGCCGGTCGCGGGCGAGTCCAGGAACTGTGAGCCGCCGAGCGCGGTGAAGGCGTCGACGAACACGACCACGGCGTCCGCGCAGTCGCGGTCAGGCTCGGCGAACATCGCGTCGAGGCGCTCGATGAAGATCGGTTCGAATGGCTTGCGCGCGAGCCAGCCATCGAGTTGGCCGCTGAACCCCTGCAGCACGTAGACACAGGCCACGCCGGTCGCCTCGCCGGCCGCCACCCCCGGCGAGCTGTACACGTAGAGTGGCCGCCGCGAGGGGTCGCCGAGCGGGTTCGACGCCAGCAGCTCGGACTCGACGACGAGCTGCTCGAAGCGCCCCTTCAGCGGGCGCTGCCAGGGAGATCCGAGCGGCTCGGGTGAGGTGCGAAGAGTCATGCGCTGACCGTACCTGAAACGGTGCTGCGGCCAGTCGGGCCGCGGGATCCGGCGTCTATAGTCCGAATCGAGCCCGCCCCCGAACAGAAGCCCGAGATGACAGACACCCTCAGCGAAGATCCCACAGGCGGCGTAGACATCGACACGGTTGAGACCGGCGAGTGGCTGGACGCGTTGGACGCGGTCGTCGAGCACGACGGCGTGGACCGCGCGCGCCACCTCCTGACAAGCGTCGTCGACCGCGCTCAGCGCATTGGCACCGGGCCCGTCGCGACCCTCAACACCCCCTATGTGAACACGATTCCGGCGTCCCTCGACGAGCCGCTCCCCGGTGACCCGGAGCTCGAGCGCCGGTTGCGGTCGATCATTCGCTGGAACGCAATGGCGATGGTCGTGCGCGCGAACAAGGAGTCCTCCGAGCTCGGCGGCCACATCGCCTCCTACCAGTCGCTTGCAACCCTATATGAGGTCGGCTTCAATCACTTCTGGCACGCGCCGTCGGAGGACCACGGCGGTGACCTGGTCTATTTCCAGGGCCACTCCTCCCCAGGCAACTACGCGCGCGCCTACCTCGAGGATCGCCTCACCGAGGAGCAGCTCGACAACTTCCGCCAGGAGGTCGGCGGCAACGGTCTGTCCTCCTACCCGCACCCGTGGCTGATGCCCGAGTTCTGGCAGTTCCCGACGGTCTCGCTCGGAATCGGCGCGATCACCTCGATCTACCAGGCGCGGTTCATGCACTACCTGGGCAACCGTGGCATCACCGACACGGAGGGCCGAAAGGTCTGGGCGTTCCTCGGCGACGGTGAGATGGACGAGCCAGAGACGATGGGCGCGATCGGCCTGGCCGGGCGCGAGCAGCTCGACAACCTGATCTGGGTCGTCAACTGCAACCTCCAGCGCCTCGACGGCCCGGTGCGCGGCAACGGCAAGATCATCCAGGAGCTCGAGTCGGACTTCCGCGGCGCCGGGTGGAACGTGATCAAGGTGATCTGGGGCTCGCGCTGGGACGCGCTGCTCGACGCCGATTTCGACGGCCGCCTGGTCGACGTGATGACGAAATCGGTCGATGGCGAATACCAGACCTACAAGTCACGCGACGGCGCCTACGTGCGCGAGCACTTTTTCGGCAAGGACCCGGTCCTGCTGGACCGCGTCGCCCACATGAGCGATGAGGAGATCTGGCAGCTCAACCGCGGCGGCCTCGATCAGCAGAAGGTCTATTCGGCCTATGCGCAGGCCGTGCGCGAGGTCGGACGCCCGACGGTGATCCTCGCCAAGACGATCAAGGGCTACGGCATGGGCCACTCCGGTGAGGGCCAGAACATCGCCCACCAGGCCAAGCACATGGCCGACGATTCGCTTTTGGAGTTCCGCGACCGGTTCGACCTGCCGCTGACCGACGCGCAGGTCCGCAACGCCGAGTACTACAAACCACCGGCCGGTTCGCCTGAGATGACGCTGCTGCGGGAGACGCGTGCACGGCTTGGCGGGTCGCTGCCGGCTCGTCGCCGGACTGCCGCGCCCCTGCAGGTGCCGGAGCTGTCGGCATTCCAGTCTCAGCTGGACGGCACCGGCGAGCGTGAGGTCTCGACCACGATGGCGTTCGTGCGGGTGCTCAACGCACTCATGCGCGATAAGCAGATCGGCAAGCGGATCGTCCCGATCGTCCCCGACGAATCGCGCACCTTCGGCATGGAGGGCATGTTCCGTCAGTACGGCGTCTACTCCCCCGTCGGTCAGCTCTACAAGCCGGAGGACTCAGAGCAGCTGATGTTCTACAAGGAGGACCGCAAGGGCCAGATCCTCGAGGAGGGCATCACCGAGGCGGGCTCGCTCTCGGAGTTCATCGCGGCCGGCACCTCCTATAGCGCGCACGCCGAGCAGATGATCCCGTTCTACATCTATTACTCGATGTTCGGGTATCAGCGCGTCGGCGACCTGATCTGGGCCGGCGCCGACAGCCGCGCCCGCGGGTTCCTGCTGGGCGGCACCGCCGGGCGCACGACGCTCAACGGCGAGGGTCTGCAACATGAGGACGGACACAGCCATGTGCTGTTCTCGGTCGTGCCGAACTGCCGCGCCTACGACCCCGCTTACGGGTATGAGGTCGCGGTGATCATCCAGGAGGGCCTGCGCCGTATGGTCGCCGAGCAGGAGGACGTCTTCTACTACCTGACGCTGATGAACGAGAACTACCAGCACCCGGCGATGCCGGAGGGAGCCCAAGACGGCATCCTGCGAGGCATGTATCTGCTGCGGGACGCCGGCTCGCCGCGCGCCACGAGGCCGCGCGTGCAGCTGCTGGGCTCGGGCACGATCCTGCGAGAAGTGCTGGCGGCGGCGGAGCTGCTCGAGCAGGACTTCGACGTGCTGGCCGATGTGTGGAGTGTCACCTCCTTCACGGAACTGCGGCGCGAGGGCATCGAGATCGACCGCTTCAACATGCTCAACCCGGTGGCGAAGAAGCCGCGCGTCGCGTATGTGACCGACCAGCTCGGCAGGCGCCAGGGACCGGTTGTCGCCTCCACCGACTACATCCGCTCGCTCGCCGATCAGATCCGCGCCTGGGTGCCGTATCGCTACAGCGTGCTCGGAACCGATGGGTTCGGCCGCAGCGACTACCGCAAGGCGCTGCGCAGCTTCTTCGAGGTCGACCGCCACCACGTGGCCGTCGCCGCGCTGAAGGCGCTGGCCGACGACGGCGTCATCGACGGGAAGCAGGTCGCGGAGGCGATCAAGCGATACGAGATCGACCCGACGGCGCCGATGCCGACGCACGTATGAGCGCCACCGCGTCGACCGTGCAGGTCACCGTGCCGGACATCGGCGACTTCGACCAGGTGCCGGTCATCGAGGTCCTGGTCGCCATAGGCGACACGGTCGCAGCCGAGGATCCGCTGGTAACGCTCGAGTCCGACAAAGCGACGATGGACGTGCCCTCGCCTGCCGGTGGTGTCGTGCGAGCGCTGCACGTTGGGGTTGGCGACAGGCTGTCGGAGGGGTCTCTGATCCTGGATTTGGAGACCGACTCCGAGGGTGCGGCGCAGTCGCCTCCGACCGAGGACGCTCCTGCCCCGACCCCCGGGCCGGCCGGAGTCCAGGCGTCAGCGCCGCCTGCAGTACAGGCCGAGACCGTGTCGCGGACCGCGGGCGAGGCACCTCCCGCCGGCGAGGCACCCGGGAAAGCTGAGGGCGTGGGTGGTGGGTCGAACGGGAATGGTGCTTCTGCGGTCTATGCGAGTCCCGGGGTGCGGCGGATCGCGCGCGAGCTGGGGGTCGACCTGCACGGCGTCGCCGGGACCGGTCGCAAGGGTCGTCTGACCGTCGACGATGTCCGCTCGGCGAACGCCGGCGGTCAGCAGACCGCCGGCGGAGTGCCAACCAATGGCAGTGGGCTCGGACTGGCGCCGTGGCCGAAGGTCGATTTCGAGAAGTTCGGGCCGGTCGATCGGGTCGAGCGCTCGCGGATCCAGAAGATCTCAGCGCCGAATCTGGCGCGCAACTGGGTGCTGATCCCGCACGTCACGCACAACGATGAGGCCGATATCACGGAGCTCGAGGCATGGCGAAAGCAGCTGAACTCCGAGCAGGGCGACGTCAAGTTCACGATGGTCTCGTTTTTGGTTGCCGCCTGCGTGGCGACCCTGAAGGAGTTCCCCGACTTCAACGCGGCGCTTGACGGGGACGAACTGGTGCTGCGCAGGTACTTCAACATCGGCTTTGCGGCCGACACGCCCGGCGGGCTGGTTGTGCCGGTGATCAAGCAGGCCGACCGCAAGGGCCTCGCCGAGATCGCCCGCGAGCTCACCGAGCTGTCCGGCAAGGCGCGGGAGGGAAAGCTCGGTCCGGCGGACATGGCCGGTGGCACCTTCACGATCTCCTCGCTCGGCGGCATCGGCGGGACCTCGTTCACGCCGATCATCAACGCACCAGAGGTCGCGATCCTCGGTGTCACCAAGGCGGCGGTCAAGCCGGTGTGGGATGAGGCGGAGGGCGAGTTCGAGCCGCGCTTGATGGTCCCGCTGTCGCTTTCCTACGACCACCGCGTGATCGACGGCGCCTCGGCGGCTCGGTTCGTCGTGCACCTGGTCAATGTTCTGAGCGATCTGCGCAGGGCGCTGCTGTGAGCACGGTCGAGGTAGCGGTCCCGGACATCGGCGAATTCACCGATGTCCCGGTCATCGAGGTCCTGGTCGCTGCCGGCGATACGGTCGCGGTCGAGGATCCGCTGGTGACGCTCGAGTCCGACAAGGCGACCATGGACGTACCCTCGCCGTCTGCGGGGACCGTCAAGGCGCTCCGCGTCAAGGTCGGCGACAACGTCTCCCAGGGCAGCGTGATCCTCACCCTCGAGGCTGAGGCGACCACAGCCTCGGGGCCGGCTCCCTCCCCTCCGGCCGAGTCGGTTCAGGTGCCGACCCCCGGGGGGTCCCCACAGCTCGCCTCACAGCCGCCTGCGGCTGCCGAGAGCGGCCCCGGCTCACACGTGGTCGTGATCGGCTCCGGGCCCGGCGGCTACACCGCCGCGTTCCGGGCCGCCGACCTCGGGCTGAAGGTGACGCTGATCGAGCGCTACGAGACCCTGGGCGGTGTCTGCCTCAACGTCGGCTGCATTCCCTCCAAGGCGCTACTGCACGCGGCGCGGGTGATCGCCGAGAGCGAGGAGATGAGCGAGCACGGGATCACCTTCTCGAAGCCGAAGCTCGACCTGGCGAAGCTGCTCGGCTGGAAGCAGGACGTCGTCGACAAGCTGACCGGTGGGCTGAAGGAATTGGCCAGGCAGCGCAAGGTCGAGGTCGTGACCGGGGTTGCGAAGTTCACCGGACCGCACGCCATCTCCGTGGACGGGCGTGAGATCGCATTCGACAGCTGCATCATCGCCGCCGGATCGAGCGCGGTGAAGCTTCCCTTTCTTCCCGCTGACCCTCGCATCATCGACTCGACCGGCGCGCTGTCTCCGGATGATCTGCCGGGCCGCTTCCTGGTGATCGGCGGCGGCATCATCGGCCTGGAGATGGCTACCGTGTACCACGCGCTGGGCGCGAAGGTGACGGTCGTCGAGATGCTCGACCAGCTGATTCCCGGGGCCGATGCCGACCTGGTGCGACCCCTGCACAGGCGAATTCAGGAGCGCTACGCAGGTGTCCTGGTCGGGACCCAGGTCACCGCCGTCAAGGCCACCGGGACCGGCCTGCGCGTATCGTTCTCGGAGGGCAAGGACCGGACCTTCGACAGGATCCTCGTCGCCGTCGGCCGCACCCCCAACGGCAGGGCCCTCGATGCCGACAGGGCCGGCGTGAGCATCGACGAGCGCGGCTTCATTCCGGTCGACCGGCAGCAGCGCACGAATGTCCCGTGGATCTACGCGATCGGCGACATCGTCGGCAACCCGATGCTTGCTCACAAGGCCACGCACGAAGCCAAGACCGCAGCCGAGGTCATCGCCGCTGGGCCGGGTGGGAGTCGTATCCAATTCGACGCGCTGACCGTGCCGTCGGTCGCCTACACCGACCCGGAACTCGCCTGGATGGGTCTCACCGAGACAGACGCCAGGGCGCAGGGCATCAAATACGAGAAGGCGACGTTCCCGTGGGCGGCCTCCGGCCGCGCGCTCGGTCTCGGCCGGCCGGAGGGCTTGACCAAGCTTCTGTTCGGGGTGGGTGGGTCCGAATCAAATCGCCTGCTGGGCGCTGGCATCGTCGGCGTCGGCGCGGGTGATCTCATCGCTGAGACGGTGCTGGCGCTCGAGGCGGGTCTGACGGCCACGGACATCGCGCTCAGCATCCACCCCCACCCCACGCTCTCAGAGACGATCGCTTTCGCGGCGGAGCTGCAGGACGGCTCGATCACCGACCTGCTGCCGCCCAAGCGCCGGCGCTCCTAGTCATCCTTGCCGCGACGTCGCTTGTGGCGCCAGACGCCCACCACGACGGTGACCGGCACCAGACACGCTGCCACGACCTTCGCCCCGGCACGGGAGCGCCTGGCGGGAGCGGGCGGCTCGTGCGCCTCATCGGGCGCGGGCATCGCGAACTCCTCAGCCGCGAGCACATCGCGTGGCTCTTCGCCGACGAGGTCTGACGGCAGGTCGAGATGCTCCGGCCGTAGCGCCGGGTCGGGCGCAGGGACGACGAACTCCTCGGCAGCAAGCACGTCAACCGGCGGGTCCTGGTCTGCCGGATCCTGCCTGAGGTCCGGATCTGGCGCGGGGACGCCGAACTCCTCGGCGGCGAGCACGTCGGTCGCCGGGTCCTCTGTCGGGTCCTGGGCTGCCCGAGCGTCCTCCTTCTTTCTCATGGAGCTGATCTTGGCAAATGGCCCGGTCGTTTCAAGGCCCTAACAGCCTCATACGATAATCTTAGTGCTGAGCGCTTAGATTCACTCTCCCCCGAGCACTCCCCGTGGTACACTCCACTTACTAATCGTTAGCCCCTGGTGAAAGTGAAACGTTGATGACCCGCCTGCTTCTAGTCCCGCTTGATGATGCGGTCGTCTTCCCCGGCATGTCCGTCACGCTGGCAGTTGACACGTCCGACGAGGAGCGCGTGCTCCTCGTGCCGCGCCATGAGAATGAGTTCGCCGCCGTCGGCACCGTCGCCACGGTGAGCGACACCGTCAGGCTTCCCGGCGGCGCCCGCGCGGTGGTCGTCGAGGGATTGCATCGCGGTATCGCCGGCGCCGCGGTGACCGAGCCCAACGGCCGCCTGTACGTCGACGTCGAGGAGCGCCCCGACCCGGTGGGCCAGGTGCCGAGCCGCGACCTGCGCGAGCTCGAGCGCGAATACCGTGTCGTTGTCGAGGAGATCCTTGAGCTGCTCGGCGCCGACAGCCGCGTCCAATCGTTCTTGCGCGGCATCACCGAGCCGGGCGCGCTCGCAGATGCCACCGGCTATTCCCCGGATCTCAACTACGAGCAGCGCATCGAGCTGCTGCAGGAGATCGATGTTCCCGAGCGCCTGCAGCTGGCGCTGACCTTTCAGCGCGAGCGCCTGGCCGAGCTGCAGGTTCGCAAGCGGATCCGCGACGACGTCGAGTCTGGAGCCGAGAAGCAGCAGCGCGACTACTTCCTGCGCAAGCAGATGGACTCGATCCGCCGTGAGCTCGGTGAGGACGACGCCTCCGTGGTCGAGGAGTACCGGACCAAGATCGAGGAAGCCGAGATGCCCGACGAGGTTCGCGAGCAGGCGGAGAAGGAGCTTGGCAGGTTGGAGCGTGTCGGTGAGCAGTCGGGCGAGTCGAGCGTCATCCGCACCTACCTGGACTGGCTGCTGGCGGTGCCGTGGAGCAAGCGCTCCCAGGAGCGCCTCGACCCTGAAAACGCGCGCGAGGTCCTTGACGCCGACCACGCCGGACTCGACGACGTCAAGGACCGGATCGTCGAATACATCGCCGTCAAGAAGCTCCGTCAGGAGCGCGGGATCACCGACGACAAGCGCTCCGGCGCGATCCTGACGCTGCTGGGCCCTCCCGGCACCGGCAAGACCTCGATCGGCGAATCGATCGCGCGCGCAACCGGACGCGAGTTCGTGCGCATCTCGCTCGGCGGCGTTCGCGACGAGGCCGAGATCAGGGGCCACCGGCGCACCTACATCGGCGCGCTCCCCGGCCGCCTCGTCCGGGCCCTGCGGGATGCGGGCACCATGAATCCCGTGATCATGCTCGACGAGGTCGACAAGGTCGGCGCCGACTGGCGCGGCGACCCCGCCTCGGCCCTGCTGGAGGTCCTCGACCCGGCGCAGAACCACAGCTTCCGCGACCACTACCTCGACATCGAGCTCGATCTCAGCGGCGTGATGTTCATCGCCACGGCGAACGTCGCCGACACGATCCCCGGGCCCCTGCTCGACCGGATGGAAGTGATCCACTTCGACGGCTACACGACCTCCGAGAAGGTCGCGATCGCCCGCGGCTACCTGTGGCCGCGTCAGCTCGACCGCAACGGCCTGCGGTCCGAGGAGGTCGAGGTAAGCGACGAGTTGCTGAGAACGATCGTCACCGAGTACACGCGTGAGGCGGGAGTCCGCAACCTCGAGCGCGAGCTCGGCACGCTGCTGCGCAAGACCGCGACCCGGATCGCATCGGACAGCTCACTCGCTCCGGTCGAGATCACACTCGAAGCGGTTCGCGATGCGCTCGGCCGTCAGAAGTTCTTCCAGGAATCAGCGGTGCGAACAGCCGTCCCGGGCGTCGCGACCGGCCTGGCCGTGACCGGTGCGGGCGGGGACGTGCTGTTCGTCGAAGCGACGGAGATGCCGGGCAAGCCCGGCATGACCCTGACCGGTCAGCTCGGCGACGTTATGAAGGAGTCGGCCCAGATCGCGCTCTCATACGTGCGCGGCCACGCCGATGAGCTCCACATCGATCCCTCCCATTTCGAGGACAAGTCGTTCCACGTCCACGTGCCCGCCGGTGCGATCCCGAAGGACGGCCCAAGCGCCGGTGTGACGATGGTCACGGCGCTGACCTCATTGCTGACCGCGCGGCCCGTCCGCCACACCGTCGGAATGACGGGTGAGGTCACGCTCCAGGGCCGCGTGCTGCCGATCGGTGGCGTCAAGCAGAAGGTTCTGGCCGCGCATGCGGCCGGTCTGACCGACGTGATCCTGCCCGAGCGCAACCGCGGCGACGTCGACGACGTGCCGCAGGAGGTGCGCGACGCGATGGTGTTCCACTTCGCGATGACCGTCGATGAGGTGTTGGCGGTGGCGCTCGAGCCGGCGCCACTGGCTGCGGCCGCCTGAGGCGCGGATCCAAGCCGGGCGACGCATGGCCGGGGCCGGATGGGAAGCACCCGGCCGGCCCCGTGCCCGGCGGACCGCTGTCAGTAGAGCGTGTAGCCGGTGCGGCTGATGATGAAGCCGTGGTCGACCGTCGAGAAGCAGTTGAGGCCGAAGCGGCGCACCTCGCAGGTGACGTGGCCGATCTTGTCGTCCCGGCCGACGGGCACCACCTCGGAGCCCGAGGAGATCGCGGAATGACCGCCACACGCGAAGGACGCCATGCCGTGCTGGCTTAGCTGGATCGCGTTTCCGAACGTCGAGCTGCAATTGCTCGGCTGGGCCGGCGGCGTCCAGTGCCGCCGAACGATGTCGCAGCGGGCTCCGGTGGCCGACAGTTCACAGCCCAGGTTCCCGCCCGGAACCATGAAGCGGGTCTGCGCAAGTGCCGGATGCGTTGACGGGGTGAACGGGCCCGAAGGGACCGGCGAGGCGACGGTCCGGGTCACGGTGTGGGTGACAACCTTTGTTCGGGTCCTGGTGATGATCCTGGGCGGCACCTTCCTGTTGACGTATACGGTCCGCCCGGGCGTCGTGACGACATGAATGTGCGTCACCGGTTTGACCGTCGTCACCGTGACCGGTGCCGGTGTCTTGGCGGCAGGTGCCGAGGCCACGGACGTTGCGGGTGTCGTCGTGGTCGCCAACAGCGCGCTCGCGCCGGCCGCCTTGGAGCCGGAGTGCTGATCAGCCAGTTGTGTGTTGAAGGCGGTTTGGGCAGTTCCGTCGGCCGAGCCGGTCGCTGCCGACGGGTCGGACCCGCTCGAACCGCTCGAGCCTCCCGAGCCGCAGCCGGCCACAAGCGTCGCCACGGCGAGCGCGGCCAGGACCTTGGCCGTACGTCCGCCCAGAAGTAGGTACGTTCTAGACATGAGCACTATCACCGCCACCGACGAACGCCGGGTTGTCGATTCCGTTCCGCATCAGCTCCTTATCGGCGGGGAGTGGCGGGATGGCCTGCAAGGAACCTTGCATGTGGAAGATCCGTCCACCGGAGAGGCGATCGCCGAGATTGCCGACGCGTCCCCAGATGACGCCCTGGCGGCCCTGGACGCAGCCGTGGACGCTGCTCCCGCATGGGCGGCGCACCCGCCGCGGGAGCGCGGCGAGATCCTGCGGCGCGCCTTCGAGGCGATCGTCGCGCGCGCGGACGAGCTGGCCCTGCTGATGACACTCGAGATGGGCAAGCCGCTCGCCGAGTCGCGCTCGGAGATCATCTACGCCGCCGAGTTCTTGCGCTGGTTCTCGGAGGAGGCGGTGCGCATCGACGGGCGCTACGCGACCGCACCCAACGGCAGCGGTCGCCTGCTGACCATGCGTCAGCCCGTCGGCCCCTGCCTGCTGGTGACGCCCTGGAACTTCCCGCTGGCGATGGGAACGCGCAAGGTCGGGCCGGCGATCGCGGCCGGTTGCACGATGGTCGTAAAGCCTGCACAGCAGACGCCCCTGTCGATGCTCGCATTCGCCAAGATCCTTGAGGAGTGCGGCCTGCCGGACGGGGTGCTCAACCTCGTGATCTCCAGCAGTGCCGGCAAGACCACAGCGCCGCTGATCGCCGACCAGCGCCTGCGCAAGCTCTCCTTCACCGGTTCGACGGAGGTCGGCCGGCTGCTCATGGCGCAGGCCTCTGAGACGCTCCTGCGGCTGTCCATGGAACTTGGCGGCAATGCCCCGTTCCTGGTGTTCGAGGACGCCGACCTCGACGCCGCCGTCGAGGGTGCGGTGCTCGCGAAGATGCGCAACGTCGGTGAGGCCTGCACCGCGGCCAATCGCTTCCACGTGCACGAGTCGGTGGCGAGTGACTTCTCCAAGCGGCTGGCGGCCCGTCTCGGCGCCATGAAGCTCGGACGCGGCACCGAAACCGGGGTCGAGGTCGGGCCGCTGATCGACGGCAAGCAGCGCGACAAGGTCGCGGAGCTCGTGCAGGACGCTGTCGACCGTGGCGCCCAGCCGCTGACCGGCGCTGCCGCCCTCGAGCGTCCCGGGTACTTCTACGAGGCCACCGTCCTGGGCGATGTCCACCCCGGCAGCCGCCTGCTGACGGAGGAGATCTTCGGGCCGGTCGCCCCCGTCGTCAGCTTCTCGAGTGAGGACGACGCGATCCGCGCCGCCAACGCCACCGAGTACGGGCTGGCCTCCTACCTGTTCACCTCAGACCTCAAGCGCGCCCTGCGCGTATCAGAAGCGCTGGAGGCGGGCATGATCGGCCTGAATCAGGGCATCGTCTCCAACCCTGCTGCGCCCTTCGGCGGAATCAAGCAGTCGGGCTTCGGGCGGGAGGGCGGTCACGAGGGCATCAACGAATACCTCGCCACCAAGTACCTCGCGGTCAACATGGACTAGGGATAGCAGAGAGGGGCGCATTTTCGCGGCTCAAACTACCGACTTTCCGGGACATCCGGGTTGGTCGCCGTCCGAGTCGCGTGAATGGCGGGTCGAACGGACTACCGAGTTGCGTGGCGTTGTGCGCGTTTGCGGTGTGTCTCGTTGATGTATTTGTGGGGCCTGCCGCGGGTGCCTGCGGGGATGGGCTGCCCGCACCCACAGGCGCAGCTCCGGGCGTCGGTGGCGGGTGTGGTGGGTCGGTTGAGGTAAGTGGCGAGTAGCGCCTCGGAGTCTCGCGGGCGGCGAACGCCGGCGGCTTGGAGCTGGGCACGGGCGTGGTGGATGGCGTGGTGGATGGCGTGGCGGGTGAGTTTGGCGCGGGCGTCACGGGCACGCTTAGGACGGCGCTTGGCCGTGGCCGAAGCGAGACTGCACCGACTGAAGCAGGTTGTTCTCAAGCTGCTCGGTAGAAGCTGCCGCGGATCGCCAGCTGTTGTCTTGCCAGCCCATTAGCGCGAATCGCGCTTCAGCAGCCGTTCGGAGCCCCCTGAGCACGCATAGCGACTGCAACTGCACAGAACCCGCATCGGTCCCGACCGGGACGTGAGCTTGCCCGGTAAGGCGGTTAGTCACGATCTCGTCTTCTAAGAACGCTGTGCGCAGCCCGAAGAACGTGACGTGTGACACGGCCGACAGTCGGGACCACTGAACACGACCGATCGGGAGCGTGTCGTCGCCTGCCAGGAGCGACGCTATGCCTGCGTCGGTGGATGGTCTGCCCACTCCATCGACTCGCGGCTTGCCCCGACTCTTTGGGCCCCAAGCTCTGCCGTTTCGGTCCGTGACCGACCATCCGAGGCTTGCCGCGCTGCCAACCCACGCGGCCAGATGCTTGTCGGCGTCGGGATCCAGCCCGAGCCACCCGACTTCGACACCCGAATATATGTACTCGCTCAGCCCGCGTTTCACCCGGGCGTCGCGCGCGATTCCAGCCTCGCTCAGCCAGGAGCAAACGACCGATGATTCGAGCGCAGATCGCGCAAGTACAAGATGCCCGTACAGCGGCGCATGCCCCGCGCTGAACGCCTCCGCGAACGACCGCACGTAGTCGGCTGCAGCGCGCAACGTGAGCGCTCCGAGGCCGTGCGTATCGGTAATTGGCCCTTCCCACCCAGCGCTGCGGTCCCGGTATCCCAGTTCGTCGCTGATCTCTCTCATCGCTGGAGACTCCGCAGAGGGCGTCTCGCGATGACGTGGACCCACTTCCGTGACCTCGATTGCGAAGTCGCGAATCGCAGCCATAAGTGGCTTTAGAGCTCCGAGAAAGTCGTCGCCATCAACCCATTCAGCAGGGCTCATAGAGCTACCGATTCAGCGATTGTCGTAGCGCGCCGAGCGGCCGGAACATCGCCCCGGGGCTCCGGGATGGTGCAGCACTTCTCGCATAGCCGAGGCCTGACCCTGGGTGGAGTGCCACCGAATAAGTTGACAATCCCCGCGACGAGGTCAGACAGACTCATCACCCGATAGGAAGCGTACAAGCCGCAGCGCTGATGGGTCTCCGCAGTTCGGGCCGCTTGGCACCGTGCGAGTGCTCAGCGACCAGGCTGTCGGAAAATTTCTCGGGCTTCGGCGGCTTCTTATACATCGATGACAAAGAGTCGGTTCTGCGGTGGGTCATTTCGATCGCTGCGACTCCGCTGAGGCCGACCGTCGCGCTCCTGCGCGCTCGACCCAAGACGCCGTTGTCACTTTCGTACAACCGCTCGGCATTTTCCGACAGCCTCCGACAAATACAGTCGTCGAGCCGCCTTCCGCTTATAGCCCTTAGCGGAAGCGAGGCTTGTGCGGCGGCGGATGAATGTGGCTGCGGCTGCTCCGGCCAGCAGCATTAGTGCGCCATAGACTCCGGCGACACTTCCCGCCGTGGTGCCAAAGGCTTGTGTTGCGAGTACGGCTGCTACCGCGAAGTCGCGCAGCCAGGTGGTCAGGAGTACCGCTGTGCGATCCATGTTGTTGCTCTGAGCGAGTCTGCTCGCAACGAGCGTGCCAACGAGAAATGCGACGATCATGAACGCTACGCTGGCGATGATCTCCTGGATGACTTGGTCGCCGCCGTTGACGCCGCTGATCGCCGCGTACAGAAGCGCGCACACGGTCAGCGCGGCGAGTCCGTTCAGGGTGCCCTCACTTTGGCTGAGGCGTGGTGTGAGAGCACGTGCAGTAAGCCCGACCGCCAGGGGTGCGAGTACGACGAGACCGAAGCGCCCTAACAGGCTGAGGCTCGTGACGTGTCCGTGAGTGTGTGCGAGCACGCTGACCAAGACCGGGCCCAGCACTGCTGACGCGATTAGGGAGCAGGTCAAAACACCGAGCCCGAGGATTGAGTCGCCCTCAGCCAGGCTGATCAGGCCGACGCTTGCCACCTCCGTGGAGGCTAGGCCGAGACAAAGAACACCATCACGAACATCGCCGGAGAACGGGCGGCTGATCAGCCACGCGACCGCCGTCAACACAAGCAGCACCCCGACCGACAACGCCGGGATCATGACCACCCGTCGGCGCAACTCGGCCAGCCTACGTGGGTCGATCTGCGCCGCCGTGAACAACACAAGCGCCGCCAGCAACACGTTCGAGTCGGCTGCCAGCCCAGCGGATGGCGCTATCAGACCAAGCGCAACAGCAACGACCGCGACCACCACTACGTGGTCAGCGACCCAGCCGCCCAAACGTTCAAGACCCTCTATCAGCGCCACCTCGCAAACACCCGTGGATCATCGCGCACGGCAGCGTCGCAGACCGGGCCTCGGCTATCGAGGACTGGTTCGCGGCGCAGGAGGTCGCGGCATCCTCGCGGTCTGATGTTGATGCGCTGATCGCCCTAGGCGAGCAGATCGGGGATCGAGGTGAGCAAATGACGACGGCGCTGGCTCGGGCGGAGCGTGACCGTGGGCGTGATTACCTTGCCGACCGCAGTTACCGCCTGCTGAACGCGCTTGTCAACGGTCGGCCTGTTGATGAGATGCCAGCGGACCACGCGTCCCTGTTTCATGCCGAGGAGCGCCTCGGTCGGATGCCGCTCGGCGAGGCGTTCAACGAACTGACTGAAGTGCACCCGCGCCTGCAGGAGCTTGCTGATGAGCTTCGTGTTCGCCGAAGCTCACGCCCTGTCGGCGAGTCGTCGTCGCGATCGATCGCTGATGTTCTGCTCGAGGCCGACGAGATGTTCATCACCCCAACACCCGATGGCTCCATTCGACACTCGATGGTGGCGCTCGGGATCGTCTACGAATACCTCTCAATCTCAGCAGGAAAGACCCCCGGGTCACTTGAGCAGTCCTACTTCGAGCGAGAGCCCCGAATGGGACCTCCCAGGCCGGTTTTTCTCGGGAATAGCCGGACTGCTCAGGGGTAGTCCAGGCTCCGTCTGGCGCTGTGTACCTCGTTTCGACCAGCAGTCAGATTCAGGCTCGTGGCGCGCCTGTCAGCAGCAGCGATCGAAAGTGTCGGTCTGATCGATAGGCGGCAGTTCGGCTCGCTACCTGCGAACGAGCCGCAAGATGGGGTCAGTGTGATCGGACCGTGAGTCGCAGCGGCGTGGGTTGCCAGCCGCCCCCGGGCACGACGACCCCCACTCTCAGCTTGGCCCCCGCGCGCGGCTTCTGGTCTGTGATCACATAGTTCGCGTAAAGGCTCGCCGCGCGTCCCTCGTGCAGGGGCGGAATGGTTGCTGCCCACAAGAGCTCATGAGCCTTGACCCACCCGATCGCGACAGACAACGGCCTGCCAGAAAAGGAAGGAACGCGGTACGGAAGCGGGACGGGGTGCGCCGGGCTTGCCACTCCGCATGGAGGAATCTTGGTCGAAAGGGTGATCGTCGACTCACGCGCAGCGGTACGGCCCGGAGAAGGCGCCGATGACGTGACAACGGGGATGCACTCCCCTGACCAATCGATCGAGAAAGCGTGTGTGAACGTAACCCTAAACCCGGCGCGGTGCAGCTCGGCATAGGCCTCGGGCAAGCTCTTCCCATCAACGGTCGGGACAGCCCTAGTCGAGCGATCCGCAGAATGCGCGGAAAGGTCAGCCGCGGCGATTCCGGAGGAGCAAAGGCAGACTGTCAGAGCAGGAATTAGAACGAGCTTCGATCGGCTCATGTCAGTTTCGTTCCCCCAACACTACGCGTGATCTCTCCGCTCGTCACGATCCGCCGCATGAATTCCAAGGCTGCCGCTTCGATCGAATTCCAGCAGTCCGGGCCGTTGTTGGGTGTAGCCCGTTCCATGCGCGAGACGGGCGCGGCTTTGAGCTTGGAGCTTCTGTTTACGGGCGTCGATGGATACCGGCGATGACCGGGGAAACGTTGACACCGCCGCATTGCACGTGCTGGACAGACCCGCCGTAAAGCGACAAGCGCCAGTCAATGACGATTGCCGTCTTGTCACGCGGCGGCGTGATCGCGACGCGAGTCGAGATCGGGCAGTGGTTTGCGCCGTAGCCGGTGACATCGCTGTAGCCGGTGTAGAACGTGGCCGAGCCACCCGGGGCCAGCGACACCGGGCGCGCCTTGATCGACGGTACGGTCATCGCGGGCCCGTGGTGGGTCATGGTCGGGATCAGGCGGTTGGTGGCAGTGAGCATTTGCAGGTCCGGGTAGCCGAGAAGCACGCACCGCGAACCTGAGACATTCGTGAGATAGACGCTGACACCGATACTGCCCGCGGCCACCCCACCTCGCCCGAGCCGCGCCGTCAGTTGACTGCTACGGCAGTTCCGGGCTTCGATCTTGTTAGCAGAACCGGGACCGCAATTCCGGGCGAATAGAACCCCTATTGCCGCTGCGATCACGGCGATCGTGATTGTCAGAGCAACCCACCGGCGATGCCCGACCAGCGTTGCCATGACCCGAGTCATCTTGGAACGCTATTGCCACGGGAGCACGTTGCGTGACGCGAGCCTCGTCAACGACTCACCCGCTCGTCGCGGTGCCGACCCTCAGGCCGAGAACTACGGATGGATCGAGGGCCAGCACTCTGGTCCGGTGCTGGATGTAGCCCGGAGCATTCGCGAGCGCAGCGAACGCGCGTGCCTTCCGGTTGGTGGCGGATCGGGCTTACTTGCGCTGCTGCTGCTAATCGCGATCAAGCCGACACTGTTGGTGCGGTCGGGTACTCCCGACTTCGGGCTGGCCTACGTAGAGCGCGAAATCGAGTTCGAGGAGAGCACCGCGGCGATCTGCACGACGTCGTCGAGTTCTCCGGTGGCGACAGAGATGACGAAGTCGTAGGCCTCGTCATTGCTGAGCGTGAGCCGACGGCCGTTCATGCCGAGAAACGCCACCGTCGCTGCGAGAGCGAGTCTTTTGTTGCCATCGACCAGCGCGTGGTTACGCGCAAGAGAGTGGAGCAACGCCGCCGCCTTCTCATGGATCCCCGGATAAGCATCCTCGCCAAAAGCGGAGGCTTGAGGGCGACCGAGCGCAGATTCGAGCAAGCCGTAATCGCGGACAAGTGGCTCGGCCTCGAGTACGCGGGTCGCGATATGGAGGAGTGAGTCGAGATCGAGAAATATCACTCGCTCAGACGCCGTAGCGCTTCTGCGTACCTAGGTAGCTCTTGGTCGAGGACGTCGTCAAGCAGCTCGCGTCGGCTCGTCCGGTCGATGTATTCGCGCACAGCAGACCGCGCGACATCTTGCATTGAGCGGCCTTCGCGGCCAGCGCGTTCTCTCAAAGCGTCCGCTTCGTCATCTGTGAGGCGGAGAGTCATAGCCATGAGCGCATGGTATCACCGTTGATACCGTCGGGCTAGCCCGCGCAGCACGGCTGCTCATCGATCGAAGGGGCAATGCTCGCGATATGCGTGAACCCCGCGAGTCTGTGTGCTGCGTACTCAACCCCCGATCGGAGTAGCTGGCTGGGCGGCCGGGGTGAGTCCGTGGCGGAGCATGACCGCTGCGAGCGCGGTGGGGTCTGGCGGTCCGTCGCCTGCCGCTGCAATGGTGTCGGCGATGTCATGGAAGTAGTCCGGGCCGAATACCCCGGGGGTGGCGATCGCCAGGAATGAGGTTGGGCCCTGGTCGGCGACGAAGCTGTGGATGACGCCGCGGCGGATGCAGACCGTGTCACCGGGTCCGATATCGACGGGCTTGCCGTCGAGCGTGAAGGTGACGATGCCATCCACTCCGACGATTGTTTCCTCGAAACCATCGTGGCTGTGTGCCAGAGCAACGCCTGCGCCATCCTGCACGTCGCAACGCGAGATGGTCACGCTGCCATTGGATGCTTCGGCGTCGACCGAGAAGGTGACGGTGATAGGGCCGAGGTGGATCGGGTCGAACGCGGTTCGCGGCATGACTTCCTCTCCGACAGTTGGTAAAGTGATTGGACGACCATAGTCCACGCCCACGACACACTTGTCAAGTCCCTTTATGACACCACCGGCGGATTCGCCGCTCCCGCTCGGCCCGCCGCTGATCGGCGCGCTGCTGCGCATGCCACTCGAGGTCATCCTCACACGCATGCTCGACGCGCTACACCAACACGGCTTCACCGACCTGGTTGCGGCGCACCTCGTCATTCTGCGCTACCCCGGCCCCGACGGTCAGCGCCCGGGGGAGCTCGCGACACGCACAAGCATGTCCAAGCAAGCGGTCAACTACCTGCTCGGGCAGCTGGAGCAGCTCGGCTACATCACGCGGCGCGACGATCCCGACGACCGACGCTCCAAACGCGTCTACCTCACGCCTCGCGGCCTGGACGCAGGCCGGGTCATCCGCCAAGCCGTCACCAGCGTCGAGCAGGAATGGGCCAAAGAGCTCGGCGCACAGGACCTCGAAGACCTCCGCGCGTTGCTGACCCGACTGGCATCCCTCATCAGCGCAGACGGCGCAGCCACGTGATGGCCTCCCGACAGGCACTCGGCTGCTGAAACTCGATCAACTCGACACTCTCGGCTGCCTGAGTCAGAGTCGGTCCCGGGACCATTTGTCAGACCACGAGGTGCGCATCGATAGGCTTCACGACATGAGAATGCGACCACTGGCAGTCGGCATGGCCATTGCCGCACTGGGCGGGCTTGCGGCAGCCGTCGCGATCGGCGAACCGGCTCCGAGCACCGTGAACGCGGGGGACACGGTTTTGAGTTCAAAGGACTACCCGAATGCAACGCCGACCACAGTGTTGCCAGGCGAATCGGCAGCAGCCGCCGCTGAGTTTGCGGCGGCGCACAAGGCTGTGACGCAGAGCCAGACAGCGACCTCCAACAGCAATCTTCCTGTCAACGTCGGCGACGCCGTCATCGGCTCGCACGACTATCCGGACGCGAGCCCAGAGAACCCGCCACCAGGGACACCCCCAGCCGTCGCTGCCGAAATGAAGGCAGACTGGGAACTCGCGCACCCGGCGGCATCTGGCAACTCGGGCTAGTGAAACGGGCCGTAGGCTGCGATTAGCAGTCTCTACCTCATCGGTAGCGCTTCTCGATCAATCGGGGAGGCTCAGATCGTTCGGGCCAACGGTTCGTCGAGCGATCTCCATATTGCTCTTATCCCATGCCACGAGCTGAAAGTGGCCTCTTCCCTTGTCTTCAATTGAGACCCCGGCAGCGTCATATTCAGCCGCCCAAAGCTGGAAAAACCGCAGGTGCTTGTAGCTCATCTGGACGCCCGGGAAACGACGCTCGCCACCGGCCTCCGCGAGAAGTTCGTCAGGCACCAACGTGCGTTCTGCGTCCGAACACTTCGATCCCGATGAGTCGGCCATTGCGATCGAAGTCCAGATTGATCTCGCCCCCAACCTCGGCTCGCACCAGGGGAACAGTCTTCGCAACGCCGCCTGCGCCGATGTCAGCGGCGAGCTGAATGTATGCCGCATCTATCCGGGTGTCGTAGGTGATCTTCATCGTCGAACCGCCAAACCCATTATCGACCCCACTGTCCGCAACGGGCTAAAAGCGACAGCGCAGCGTGCCTGGCCGAGCGAAGCACTCGAGCCTGCGGGCTTCGCTATCGGAGGGGCCAGTTTTTAGCCTCCTATCTCCTAACCCGTCAACGTGGACTAGTAGGGCTGGTGGATCACGGCCGGCGAAATCGAACACCGGTGCGTGAACGGCCGCGAGCACTTCGACGATCGAGAGAAGCGAACGATGAGCAGATGACAGCGGCGTCGCCGCGTTTGGGCTCAGAGTGGTGCTGACTCCTCGTTCGCGGCGGTCGGGTGCCACGTGCGGCCGTCACGCGTAGACGTTCGGGTAGTCTGCCCCGACGTGGGAGTGATCAATCGGTGAACGGCTACAGGTCACGACCCGCAGGCCCCCAGCGTTGACACCGGCCGTCTCATCGGGATCCGGGGCAGGCTCGCAGCCGAAGCCCCGCGCATTGATTGTTCTGCTGGTGTTGGCGGCGATCGTGGGCGTGATCGTTTCGCTCGTCGCCTGGGGGTTCCTTGAGCTGATCAACCAGATCCAGATCGGGGTCTTCACCGATCTGCCGAAGGATCTCGGCTACCACAACGGCGCGCCGCTATGGCTGTACGTGGTCGTGCTCGGCGTTGCCGGTTTGACCACCGCCTTCGCGATCGTGCGTCTGCCCGGGGATGGCGGCCACGTTCCGGCGGAGGGGTTGAAGGTCGGCGGCGATCCGACTCAGCCGATCGACCTGCCGGGCATCACGCTCGCAGCGATCGCGTCCATCGGACTTGGGGTCGTGATCGGCCCCGAGGCGCCCCTGATCGCGATCGGCGCCGGTCTCGGGCTGATCGCGATCAGAGCCGTCAAAAGCGACAGCCCCGACCAGGTGCAGACCGTGATCGCCGGGTCGGGGAGCTTCGCAGCAGTTGCGATGATCTTCGGCTCCCCGATCATCGCCGCCGTCATCCTGCTGGAGGCGCTCGGGCTCGACCGCGAGAAACTGCCGCTGTTCCTGCTCCCCGGGCTGGTCGCCGCTGGGATCGGGTCGCTCGTCTCGATCGGGATGGGTTCGCTCACCGGCCTGAGTAACCACGCCTACGCGATTGGGACGCTCTCACTCCCCGCGCTCGCCAGGCCGGCGCTCGCGGACTTCGCGTGGACGATCCCGCTCTCGATCGCGATCGCGTTAGTCACATTCGGAGCGAAACAGCTTGGTCTGCGATCGCACACGGTCGTGATGCGTCGCCCGTTCTTCCTGATTCCGGCGGCAGGAATCGTCGTTGCTGGGTTGGCGATCGCGTTTCATGCGACCACCGGAAAGAACCCCAGCGAGGTGCTGTTCTCGGGGCAGAGCGCGCTGCCAGGGCTGGTCAGCAACCCCGGCGCCTGGTCGATCTCAGCGCTGCTGCTGCTGATCGCGTTCAAGGGCCTTGCGTGGGGAATATCGCTCGGCAGTTTCCGAGGTGGACCCACCTTCCCCGCGATGTTCGTCGGAGCTGCCGCCGGGGTCCTCGCCTCCCACCTGCCCGGTTTCGACCTCACCGGAGCGGTCGGGGTCGGAATCGGCGCAGGTGTCGCCTCAATGCTGCAGCTGCCGCTCTCGGGGGTCGTACTGGCGACAATGCTCGTCAGCAACAGCGGCGCGGGAGCCGGCCCGCTGATCATCGTCGGCGTGGTCATCGCATACATCACGACGATCGCCGTGAACCACGCGTTTGCGTCTCGTCCGCGCCGAACACCCTCCGGGCAGGCCGCCGCCGAGCCAACTTAGGCGTTCGGCACGGCCGACTGAACCCCCGCCCACATCGCTGGCCGCGAACCGGACACGACTGCGCCGGCGGTCGGGCACTGCGTTTATTTCGCCGGAGGTACGGGAACGAACGAGAAGATGTCGTCCCGCCCCCGTTCGAGCACGCTGTAACTCGCCTCCGGCACCTCGTTCCACGCGCCCGGGAGGTCGCCGATCGGCTCGGACACGACAAGCCTAGCGTCGTCCGAGAGCTCCTGGAGCAGGGCCCTGTATGGGTAGAGCGCGCGCAGCGTCGGCACGTCCTTCGAGTAGAACAGCGAGCGCGACTTCCCCTCGCTGGAGTATCGGACCACCCAGATGGTCTCGCCGTTCGTGGTCGCGATCGTTCCCTGGAACGGGTACTGCACCTCTCGGGAGCGCCCGACCGCCTCCACGAAGCCGATCGTCCGAGCGATCGCGGCCGGGGGATCGTCCTCGAGGCCGAAGGTCAGGGCAAGAAAGAACAGGACCTCGGTGTCGGCCGAGCCCGTGATGTCGGGGTAGAGCGACTCGTCAACAGCCATCACGAGATCGCGCTTGACCTTTCGGAATTGATCGACGAAGCCGTTGTGCATGAACAACCAACGGCCGTGCCGGAACGGGTGACAATTCGATTGCTGAACCGGAGAGCCGATGGCGGCCCGGACATGTCCGAAGAAGTGACCGGACTTGACGTGCGCCGCGAGTTCACGCAGATTCTGGTCATTCCACGCGGGTTCGATGCCCTTGAAGAATCCGGGCTCGGGCGCATCGTCGTACCAGCCGACGCCATACCCGTCGCCGTTGGTCGGCTCAGCCCCCAGACTGGAGTGCAGACTCTGATCGATCAGCGAGTGAGCCGGCGACACAAGCGCCTCCCCGAGGATCACGGGCGAACCCGTGTAAGCCAGCCAACGGCACATGACCCGCCCCTTTCGCTCAGCCCGACGCGGGCTTGTGGTCGACACGGTACCGGCAAGCGCGCGATCATGAACGGTGCGAGCGACGTCGGGCAACGACGTGAACTTGAGGAACCCGTCAGGATCGGCGCGGCGCGGCTATCTGTCGCTCAAGGCGTCGGTCTGGCACCAGCCAGATGAGTGCCACCAGGACATAGGTTGCAACCCCGAGCCAGCGGTCGACGAAGGTCAGGCCGATCCCAAGGCAGTAGAGCAGCGGCGAGATCTTGCCCTTGACGTCTGAGCCGATCGCGATCCGCAGTGGCGAGTCGCGACCTTCGGCTCGCACCAGCACTCGCAGCAGAATCAGGAACGCGATCGCGGAGGCGAGCAGAACCATGCCGTAAAAGGCGACCGGAGTCGTGGGAAAGTGGTTCTCGCTCATCCATGCGGTGCTGAACGGGGTCAGTGAGAGCCAGAAGAGCAGGTGCAGGTTCGCCCACATTGCTGCTCCTGTGACGCGGGACGCGGCGGCCATCATGTGATGATGGTTGTTCCAATAAATGCCGAGGTAGACAAAGCTGAGCGCGTAGGCCAGGAGCGCGGAAAGTTCGTGCCGCAGCGCGTGCCAGGACGTGCCGTCGGGCAGGTGCAGTTCCAGCACCATGATCGTGATCAGAATCGCGATCACACCGTCACTGAACGCCTCGACTCGCCCCTTTGGCACATCGAGAGGCTATCCGGCCCCCGCCGGGAACGTGATCACACCCAGGGCCGGCCGGAGGTTGCTCCACCGTCACCGCTCCGGTAGAGGTTCTTGACTGCTCAACGGCCTCTGTCACCCGAGTCGACGACTCTCCTGCGGGGTCACGGTAATCCCCTGCTTAGCTCCACAGTCACTCCTACAAGCAGCCCGCCTGGATTGCGATTACGCTGGACGGCGATGAACGCGCGCATCTGGGTTGTGATCCCCACCTACGACGAGGCTGAGAACGTCGGCCCGATCGTCCGAGCGGTCGCCGAGCAGTTGGACAAGGCCGCCCCCGGAGAGCACCGGATCCTGGTCGTCGATGACAGCTCGCCCGACGGCACCGGACGGATCGCCGATCAGCTCGCTGAGCAGATGCCGGCCGTCGAGGTGATGCACCGCGCCAGCAAGACAGGCCTCGGGCGGGCCTACATCGACGGCTTCGGGCACGCGCTCGCGGCCGGCGCCGAGCTCGTGATCCAGATGGACGCCGACTTCTCACACGATCCGAAATACATCCCCACTCTCCTGGCCTCGGCCGAGAGTGCCGACCTCGTACTCGGGTCTCGCTATGTGAACGGCGGTGCCGTGCAGAACTGGGGTGTGACCCGCAAGGCGATCAGCCGAGGCGGCAGCTTGTACGCGCGCACCGTGCTGGGGCTCAAGGTCCGCGATCTGACCGGCGGCTTCAAGTGCATCCACCGCTCTGTGCTCGAGGCGATCGACCTCGGCACGCTGCGCGCGGACGGTTACGTGTTCCAGATCGAGGTCACCTACCGCGCCATCAGGTCCGGCTTCGTGGTCCGCGAGATCCCGATCATGTTCGTCGACCGCGCCGTCGGCGACAGCAAGATGTCGGGACGGATCGCGCTCGAAGCGATGCTGCTGGTGCCTCGCCTGCGACGGTCAACGACGCCCCAGCTGACCCGCTCCTAGACCGGAGTCAGCGCGGAAATTCGGTCAGCGGTCGTGAGTCCTCATCCGGTCGTCGATCGCCCGCAGGTCCCGAGCCGAATCGAGGTCGTTGATCGCCCGCGCGGTGGGAGTCGCCGCTTCTGGCCCGCGCAGATGGCACTCGCTGCGATACCTCTGCTCGGGCTCCTTTTGTGCGCTGCGGCAACGCGCACGACCTGGCTGCTGCCGGAGAACCGACCGGTGCCGGCGTCGATGGACGGACCGCTGCGCCACATCGGCTTCACGCTTGGCCAGCCCGCCGTGGTGCTGCTGCTGGCCGCGATCCTCTGCAGCTACCTGGTGGCGCTCCGATGGGTTGACCAGCTCTCGCCCCGCGCCGTCATCACCGCGGTGGTGGCTGCAAATCTGATTGTGCTGCTCGGTCCGCCGCTTTTCTCAACCGACGTCTTCAGCTACCAGGCCTACGCGCGCATGTTCGCGAACTTCCACGCAAACCCCTATCTGCACGGTCCCAGCGTGATCGCCGGCGATCCGATCTATGCCCTGCTCGGGCCACGATGGGTCAACACGGCAAGCGTCTACGGACCAATCTTCACCATGCTCAGCGGCGCCTTCGCATCCGCATCACTGGCCACCAGCCAGTTCGCCTTCAGGCTGATCGCAATGCTCGCGGCCGGTGGCACGGCGTGGCTGATCTGGCGCTCGGCGCGGCTTCGGAAAGTCGACCCCACGCGCGGCCTCGCGCTGTTCGGGTTGAACCCGCTCGTGACCCTTTACGGCGTCGGCGGAGGACACAACGACATGCTGATGCTGATGCTGAGCTCGGGTGCGGTCTATGCGGTCCTGAGCAGACGCGACCGCGTCGCGGGCGTCCTGGTCTCGGCCGGAACCGCGATCAAGCTGACAGGCGGGATTCTGCTGCCGTTCGCGCTGCTCGCCGAGGCCGGGCCCCGCGCCGTCCCTCGGCGGCGGGCCTTCGTGCTCGGATTTTTGCTCGCATCCGCCGTGATCGGGGTCGCGAGCTTGGCGGTCTTCGGCTCCGGCATCCTGCACCTGCCCGGAACGATCACGTCGGTTCAGGACCACCCCACCTGGAAGAGCGGCCCCGGGGCAGTCTTCGCCGCCACAGGTCTACGCGTGCCGGGAGTCGTTCGCATCGTTGTCGACCTGATTCTGCTCGGCTGGGTTGCGCACCTGCTTTACAAGGTCTGGCGGGGCCGGATGGACTGGATCGAGGGCGCCGCGTGGGCGACGGTCGCCGTGCTGATCACCGCCTGGTCCTTCCTGCCGTGGTATGTGGCCTGGATGCTTCCACTGGTCGCACTCTGCAGAAGCGGGCGGCTATGGAACGTCGCGATGGTCCTGACACTGATCGCCGCCGTTTTCATGGTCGCGGGGACGCTCCCCAACGGGGTCACCTTCTAGGCCTCCGAGGCTCCACGTACGATGGCGGCGTGAGTACGGACCGCGAACTGACACTGCTCAGCGTCGTCGCTCCGGTCTACCAGGAGGAGGCAACGATCGCCAGGTTCTGCGCCGCGGTCGAGCAGGCGCTCCCCGGCCTCCCCTACGAGCTGATCCTGGTCGATGATGGGTCGACGGACGAGACCGGGAGCAGGCTGGCCGAGCTCGCCGCCGCGGATGCGCGCATCAAGGTGATCGATCTGTCGCGCAACTTCGGCCACCAGGCGGCGCTGACCGCCGGTCTCGACCACGCCACCGGCAACGTGGTGGTGACACTGGACTCCGACCTCCAGGATCCGCCCTCCCTGATCCCGGAGCTGATCGAGCGCTGGCGGGCCGGCGCCGACGTCGTCTACGCGGTTCGCCGCCATCGCGACGGCGAGTCGACTTTCAAGCTGGGAACGGCCCGCGGCTTCTACAGGCTGTTCGGCGCACTGACATCGGTCAACCTCGAGCAGAACACCGGCGACTTCAGGCTGCTTGATCGCAGGGCGCTCAACGCGCTGCTGGGCATGCGCGAGCGCGCTCGCTTCCTGCGCGCGATGAGCGTCTGGGTTGGATTCACCCAGGATTCGGTGCTGTACGACCGCGACGCCCGGTACGCCGGGGAGACCAAGTTCACCCTCACCCGCATGCTGCGCTTCTCACTCGATGCGTTCGCCTCGTTCTCCTACCGCCCGCTGCAGCTCGCCACGCTGCTCGGGTTCACGATCTCATCTATCGCGTTTTTGGCGGTCCCGGTCGTGATCATCCTCAAGCTCACCGGCCATTACCTGTCGGGATTCAGCACCGTCGAGATCACGATGCTCCTGCTCGGAGGCATCCAGCTGATCACGATCGGTCTCATCGGTGAGTACGTCGGCCGGATCTTCGAGGAGGTCAAGGGCCGGCCGCTCTACCTCGTCCGAAGCCGCCGCAACCTCACGGAGCCGGAACGCGAGGGGTCCTAGTGGTGTACTAGCCGCCGGCCGGGTTGGGGCTTCGAACCGTCGCTTCGCCGTTCTCGGCCGACCCGCTTGGCCGGCCTCCTGCCGCCGATTCCTCGAGCGCCTCGATCCGGCCCGCCAGCCCCTTCATCGCATCCGCGATCGGGTCCGGAAGATGGACCCAGTCAGCGTCCGGCCCCTCGGGCCGACGGCCCTCGACCCTGACCGGGTGTCCGGGGATTCCGACGACCGTGGAGTTGGGCGGTACGTCGTGGATGACGACGGTGTTGGCGCCGATCTTGGCCCCGTGCCCGACGACGATCGGTCCGAGCAGCTTCGCGCCCGAGCCGATCGTCACACAGTCCTCGACGGTCGGGTGGCGCTTGCCCGTCGCGAAGCCGGTACCGCCAAGCGTCACACCCTGATAGATCGTCACATCGGCGCCGATCTCCGCCGTCTCGCCGATCACCACACCCATGCCATGGTCGATGAACAGGCCGGGACCGATCACGGCGGCGGGGTGGATCTCGATCCCGGTCAGCGAGCGCGCGAGCGTGGCGGTGAGCCTCGGCAGCAGCGGCACCCCGGCCTTCAGCAATCGGTTGGCGAAGCGGTGTGCCAGCAGCGCCTGAACGCCCGGCCATGCAAGCAGAATCTCCGCCGTGCCGACGTCGGCCGCGGCCGGGTCGCGGGCCCTGGCGGCCGCAACGCCACGACCGATCTCGGCCGCCGCACCTGAGATCACGCTTCCGGTACGCATCCGATCAAGCGTAGTGACCGCACTCAGCACGCTTCCGGTGCGAACCAGGGCAGCGACACATACCGCTCGCCCGAGTCGGGCAGGACGACCGCGATCCGGGCGCGCGCGAACTCGTCGCGCGAGGCGACCTGCACGGCCGCGGCAGCCGCCGCACCGGCGGAGATGCCGACAAGCACACCCTCGCGCGAAGCCAACGCCTGGGCCATTGTGACCGCCCGTTCATCGCCGACGCCGATGACCTCGTCGATGATCTCGCGGTTCAGGATGGCCGGCACGAATCCGGCGCCGATCCCCTGGATCCGGTGCGGTCCAGGTGCGCCGCCGGCGAGCACTGCAGAGGCGGCCGGTTCGACCGCGACCACATGCAGCTCAGGTGCCCGTTGTTTGAGGTATTCCCCGACGCCGGTGATGGTGCCCCCGGTCCCGACGCCGGCAACCAGCACGTCGATCGCGCCGTCGAGCGCCTCCCAGAGCTCCGGACCCGTACTGCGACGGTGCGCCTCAGGGTTCGCTGGGTTGGAGAACTGGTCCGGTAGGAACACGTCATCGCTGGTCGCCATCCGCCGCGCCGCCTCGACCGCCTCATGCATGCCACCGAGTGACTCTGTGATCTGAAAGCGCGCGCCGTACAGCGCCAGCAGCCGCTCCCGCTCGCGGCTCATCCCCTGTGGGAGTGTCAGCACGAGGTCATAGCCCTTGGCCGCGCACACGAAGGCGAGCGCGATCCCGGTGTTGCCGCTGGTCGCCTCGACGATCGTGGTCCGGCCCGGCTCGATCCTGCCCTCGCGCTCAGCGGCCTCGATCATCGCCAGACCGATGCGGTCCTTGACGCTCCCGCCCGGGTTGAACGACTCGAGCTTCCCGAACACGCGCGCGCCGGAATCCTCGGGCAGGGTCCGGGTGAGCTCCACGACAGGTGTTCGGCCCACAAACGCGGATATGTTGGTCGGAATCGACCCCATTTCCGGCCGACTCTACCGGCGCGCGGACGCGATCGCCCCTCAGAAGTGTCGAACCTCAGACATTCCCGTCTGCGGGGGTGGCGCTGTCAGAGGGGGGCGAGTGCTTCAACGATGCCCAATGCGTTCGGAGGTCGACCAGCTCACTGGCGCACCGGTGTCGGGCACGTAGCGCACCAGGACGTGAACCACCGCAGGGTTCGGATATGTGACCGTGCAGCTACGGGTGTTCACGGCCCCGCCGACGACCTGCGAACACATCAGCACACCATCGCTGTAGAAGCTCAGAAGGCCGGACGGCAGAGCTCCCGTCGCAGCCAGATCAACGAGCTTGCCGTCTCGCTGCTGGGTTGCATCAGCGGCATAACTGTAGGTGACGTCGTACGGGTCTGACCCGATTATCGTCATGCCATCCAGTTCCACGCTGTAGTCGTTCGTTGACCCGAATGACGCATCGCGCCTGAGCATGAGCCTGATCCTCGTGCCGCGCCTCAGCTTCCGTCCGGCCCGTGGAAGCTGCCTGGTGATGATCCCGCGCCGGATGCCGATCACGATTCCCACGCGACAGTGTCTCCGCCGGAGCTTGTGGCGCGCATTTGGGAGAGTCAGCCCCCTGAGATTCGGGACCACACATTTGGACCTTGCCTTCGCGTCAGCCCGGCCCACGGGTACCAGCCCGACGAGGATCACGAGGCAGACGGCCGCGACGACCAGCGTGAGGCGTCTGGACATTCTCGGCCAGCTCGGTGCAGGGTCAAGGAACTGCATTGCACAATCCGTATCGGAGAGGAACAGCCGGCGCCTGAGAAAGGACACGTGGACCTACGACTCTCGTCCAGATACGTCGCCGCCCGCTAATGGGACGCCTCTCACAGGAGCAGGCAAGCCAATCGCAAGCAAGGGTGCCCCTGCGCGGCCGTTCTTGGACAGAGGTCGCACCGACAAGCACTGAGATCGGACAAGCTCCAGCCCTCGGAGCAGAGCGCACCGTCGGCTCGGTGTTGGGTCGCCCTGCACTGCAGGCAGCCGCCCTGCCGTGCGTCCAAAGACCACGCAACGTCGACGGTGATGCCCGCTTCCATGGTCAGGCACACTTGCGCGTGTGAGTCACCGCACCGGACCCAGGACTGCCGTCGCGCGTTTGGAGCCCAGCGAGTCGGCGGAGCGTGGGCGCGCCGCACGCCAGTGCTCGCCGCGGTCGGGGCACGGCGACTGGGCGCCTGCACCTCGGAGGCGCGATCCGGTCGCGATCCTTGAGCGCCAGGGGATGACGCGGGTGCCGGAGCTGGTGCCGATCCGGTACGGCCGGATGCTCCTGTCGCCGTTCACGTTCTACCGCGGAGCAGCGGCGGTGATGGCTGCGGATCTGGCGGCGACGCCCGATTCCGGGATCGTCGTGCAGGCGTGCGGTGACGCGCACATCTCGAACTTTGGCGGCTTCGCGGCGCCGGATCGCAGGCTGATCTTCGGCCCGAACGATTTCGACGAGACGCTCCCCGGGCCTTGGGAGTGGGATGTCAAGCGGATGGCGGCCAGTGCCGAGATTGCCGGCCGGGATATCGGGCTGACGGCTGACAGGCGTCGCGAGATCGTGCTCGCGAACGTGCGCGAGTACCGCCAGGGGATGCGCAGATTCGCGCGGATGAGCCACCTCGACGTCTGGTATGAGCGGATCAACGCGAGCGAGCTCGTCGACCGTTTCGGCGGCAGGCTTGGAAGTAAGGGCAGAATCCTGTTCTCGGAGCCGTTCGCGCGGGCCCGCCGCAAGACGCACCTGCGGGCTGTCAAGAAGCTGACCGAGGAGGTCGACGGCAAGCTGCGCTTCCGCCATGTGCCGCCGTTGCTGGTTCCGTTCCGCGAGGCATTTGATCGGGACGGTGGGCGGGACGAGGACGACTACCTACATGAGCTGCTGACCGAATACTCAGCCAGCCTGGGTGCGGAGCGACGCTACCTGTTTGAGACCTATCGGTTCGTCGACATGGCGCGCAAGGTCGTTGGCGTCGGCAGCGTCGGCACGCGCGCCGCGGTCTTCCTGTTCGTCGGCCGCGACGGGCAGGACCCGCTCGTGCTGCAGGCCAAGCAGGCGCAGGCATCTGTGCTGGAGCCGTATCTCGGCGCGAGTGAGTTCGAGAACCACGGCGAGCGCGTCGTCCGTGGCCAGCGGATCGATCAGGTGGCCAGCGATGTCTTCCTGAGTTGGCAGCGAAGCGAGGGTTTCGATGGCAACGAGCACGACTTCTACGTCCGCCAGCTGTGGGACTGGAAGGCGTCGATCGATCTATCGGCGATGACCTACTGGGGGTTACACGCCTACGTGCGCGCATGCGGTTGGTCGATGGCGCGCGCCCACGCACGCTCCGGCGACAGGCTCGCGATCGCCGCCTACCTGGGCCGCGGCCCGCGCTTCGATAAGGCGATCGCCCGCTTCTCGACCGCGTACGCGGATCAGAACCAGCGTGACCACCAGCGGCTCGCCGACGCGGTCGCAGCCGGCGAGATCACCGCCCGGACCGGCATCTGAGCTGCCCCGAACCCGGGCGCCGGCCGGATCAGAGATGCGCAACCGCTGGCCACACGCACAACGCACCGCAGAGCAGTCCCTCCCGCTTAACCCGCGGACGATCGTCCATGGATGCGCTGCACTTGCACGGGGCCGGTGGCTGAAGCTGAACGAGGATCCCGTAGAGTCTCGTCGGCGGGATAGGATCGGCGCACACGATGGGTGTGATTCCTGATGAGGTCCGCAGGCAGGCGCTACACGCGTTCTCGACGCTTCCGCCCGTGCCCGGTTGGCGGTTGGTGGAGGGCGCCCACGTATTCGCGGCACTACATCCGCTCCCGTACCCGCAGCCGATCGAGCCACGTGACGGGCTCACCATGACGGAGATCGACGCTGCAATCGAGGAGGCGCGAACGCTTGTGCGGGGTTATGGGCGCGACATGCTCGTCTGGCTTACGGGACCCGACCACCCGTGGCTTGGTGATGCTCTCGCTCGGCGCGGTTTGCGCAATGAGGACAGCCCCGGGTTCGAATCGGTTGAGAACGCAATGGCGATGGTCGACCCGCCCACAGGTGACGGTGGTGAGGACGTCGAGGTGGCGATCGTCGAGTCGTTCGGCGCGTTTGCAGATGGCACTCGAGTTGAACTTGCCGCGTTCGATGTGCCGGCCGAAGGGCGGGCCAAGATGGAGGCTGAGCTCGAGGAGCGTTTCGCCGAGTACTCGACGCCGGCAAACCCATTCAAACGGTGGAACGCAATGCTTGCGGGCCGCGTCGTCGGCTCTGCCGGTGCGGTGCTGGGTGACGCCGGAGTGAATCTGTTCGCTGGCGGCGTGCTTGCAGACGCTCGCGGACGTGGTGTCTACCGCGCGCTTGTCAACGCACGTTGGCGACTGGCGGTGGAGCGCGCCACTCCTGCGCTGACGGTTCAGGCCGGGCGTATGTCTCGCCCTGTCCTTGAGCGGCTCGGGTTCGAGTTCCTAGCGGAGATGCCGATGTACGTCGACAACCTCGGCGAGCCGGTTTCGTAGTTTAATCCTGCGGATTGGTGGCCTCATCGCGAAGATGACCGGTATGTCCGCCGATGCGTCCGGGGTCGACCGGCCGGCATTGCCCCCGGGGAACGGCGAGGGCGTGTTGCCTCCGGCTGCGCCGCGGTCGCTGCGGCACCGGCTGCTGGACTGGGTGGTCGGCTGGCAAGCACCGCCACGCAACTTGCTGCTGACCGCGCTCGTCCTACTGGTCTTTCCATGGGATGACATCCTCATCGACCCGGTGTATGGCGGCGACCCCAAGGTGGCCACGTTGGTTGTCTACGGCCTCTGGATCGTGTTTGAGTTTTCGCTGATCTGGGCGGTTTTGGCGAGCGGCCGCCTGATGCGACCGGCGTTCGTCTATGGGGGGATCACCGTCGCGCTGGACGCGATCCTGGCGGTCGTCTATCTCGGACTTATCGAGTACTCCACCGCGTACCTTGTCGCCACCGGAGTTCTCGATGTCGCTTATGTGGTGCTGATTGCCACGGTCATGTGGGTCCGTTTGAGTCCTCCGGCCAGATCGACCAGCTGGTCCGGGAAGTGGCTTGGGTTGGGCGCTCGCGCCCGGAGCGCCGGCACCGAGCTGTCAGGACCCGTGCCGCTGGAGGGCGTGGAGGTAACGCGAATGCCGACCCTCTTCATCTTCGTGGTTCCGCTGCTGTTGTCGATCGCGGTTGCGTATGCGGCCTCGTTCGTCGGCGACGTGACATGCGGCGGCCGTGGCGTGCATGATGCGTGCGGGGCATACGGGCCTGCGATCGCTCACGCGTTCTTCGACGAGTCTGCTCACATTGTGGCCATCCTGCTGATCGCGCTCGCGATTGAGGCGCGATTGCTCGTGGATCGATCGGGGCCGGAGGAGCGCGCCATGATCATCATCACGATGCTCGGCCTTGCCGTCGGCATCGGGGCTTCGCTGACAGCCGCCGCGACGGGATCCGAAACCCTTCCACTCGTGTTTCCGCTCACGGTGCAGGCACTGGCGATCGGGGTCACGACAACGCTGATGCTGCCGATCCTGAGGTCCTCGTCATGACCTGTGCCTGACATCCAACCTGTCGCAACCGGTCGCGAAGCAAGCGAGAGCCACAACGTCGAGTGCGGCTATTTGCATGTATGCGCGTCCCGGACGCAGGGAAGCATCACCCGGCGAATGTAGATAGGATCGCCGACATGAAGATCAGCGCAGCGGAGAACGGCCCTTACCTGATCGAGACGAGCGGCGTTGTCGTCCTGACGCGCGGTGGAAGCGAAGAGGTGATCGACCGGGCCGTGATCGCGCTCTGTCGCTGTGGCCAGTCGTCCAACAAGCCGTTCTGCGACGGAACACACAAGGCCGCCGAGTTCGGCGAGCCCGCATCTGAAGTCGTCTTCGGCAGCTAGCGCTTTGGTCGCAGCGACTGGTCACGGTCGCGGTTTCCTGACGCTTCGGGATACTGGAGCCGGGGGCAGGGCGTGTCGCACCGAGACGCCCAGACACCACCGAATTGGGAGGGTCATGATGGGAAGAACTCTGCGGGCTACTTTGATCGCGGGTTCCGCCGTCGCCGCAGTGGCGACCGCTGCATCGCCAGCGCTCGCTCACGGCCACCGCGGCCGGCACTCGTGGCCGTGGCACCACCACAGCTCACGGACTCTGTACGCCTCGCCGAATGGCGGGGCCGGGTCGTGCAGCCTCAGAGCTCCCTGCAGCCTCACTGACGCTGTCTCGACCGCGCCGAACGGCGACACCGTGATCGCGCTCCCGGGGACATATGACGGAGGCGTCCAGATCGACACGAGCATCACGCTTCGCGGCGAGCACGCGACGATCGACGCAGCCACCTCACCGTTCGGAAACGGCGTGCAGATCCTCGGCCCGGGCGGCTCGGGCTCGACCGTCGAGGGCTTCCGGATCAAGGACGCGGAGTTCGAGGGCATCCTCGTCGGCACCGCTCCGGTCGCGCCGAGTTCGAAGAACGGTGAGCCTGTCACGAGCGGCACGCCCGTCAGCGACGTCACGATCCGTGATAACACGCTGACCGACAACGGCACGGGCTTCAGCCCCAACTCGACCGACGCCCCCGGCCAGTGCTTCTCGACGCCCGATGCGCCCGGTGACTGCGGCGAAACGATCCATCTCGTCTCGGTGACGAAGTCCACCGTCGAGGACAACAAGGTCATCGACAACGTCGGCGGCATCCTGCTGACCGACGAGTTCGGACCGACGTCAGGCAACATCATCCGCGACAACCGCACGATCGACAACACGGACGACTGCGGGATCACGCTCGCCAGCCACGCGACCGACGGAAATCCGGACGGAATCTCTGACGCGGTCGACCCGACGACGGGCCTTCCGACGGGCTCCGCCGGCGTGTTCGACAACACCGTCGAGAACAACGTCTCCAACGGGAACGGCGTCGCCGGTCAGGGCGCCGGGATTCTCCTCGGCGGTGGAGCTCTGTATGCAGGTGTCTACGACAACGTCATCCGTCACAACGTCGCGACCGGCAACGGGCTGTCGGGCATCACCATCCACCAACACGCCCCGGGGGATCTCAACGGCAATGTCATCGAAGGCAACTTCCTGAGCAACGACAACGTCGACGGCGACCCCGACTTCTACCCGGTCGTCAACAGCGAGACGACGGGGATCCTCGTTGCGTCGGGGGCCGCCCCGCTCACCGGGACGGTCATCAAGAACAACGTGATCGTCGACGTCGAGGTCGGAGTCTGGACCCTCAACACAGACCTGGTGGCGACGACGCTGGAGGCGAACAACGTCTTCGGCGCGAGCGTCACGACCCGGGTCAGCACGAACTAGGCGGTTCAGAGCCACGAGGCGCAACTGGCCTCAGACGGTTCCGTGGTGGCCCGGACGTGTTCCGTCCGGGCCACCACGGGGGCAACGTTCGGGCGGGCGCCGTCGGCGGCGCTGTCACTCGTCGTCAGGCTGGGATGCGACCAGGTCGAGCCTGAGGCCGTGTCGACAGCAGCGTGCCCAGGTCTTTATCGGTAGGTCGTGGCCGCTTCGGTGTCTTCGGGGACCAGGGCCGGGAAGTAGTGCGCGGCGATTGCGAAGATGAAGTCGGCGAGCTGTGTCGGTGTTGGCGGGGGGCTGGAAGTCTGGCCAGGTCGCGGGGTCGCGTGGCGTTTCGCGGGAGAGAAGGTGGTCGAAGGTGCGGGCGGCGGCGTCGCGGTCGGTGAATGGCTCGCCGAGGTCCCAGACCTTCCGGAGCGTGGCGAGCAGTGAGGTGTGGCGGTATTCGTCGTTGATCACGGCGCCTTCCTCGATCCACGGGGAGACGATGATCGCCGGTACGCGGTAGCCGGAGCGGTCGAACTTGAAGTCGCACTGCCCCGCTGGGGCGCTCGGGTCCGGCGGCGGTACAGGTCCGGGTGGAACGTGGTCGTAGGTGCCGCCAGGCTCGTCCCAGCCGACGAAAAACGTCGTGTTGTACGCGTTTGACCCCTCGGTGGAATCGGCTGATTTGATCGCCCTGTAGATGCGGTCAAGGAAGTTCTCGCCCGCCAGAATCGAGGACGGCGGATCGAATGCGAGATTGACGTTGTGGCCGATCAGCGACCGCCCCTCCGCGGGGTGGTAGTCGCCGTGCCCGGCGATCAGATGCGGCTCGATCAGGCAGAAGTCCGGGAGCGTCCCGTTCGCAGCGTCACGCTCGAACTCCGAGAACGGCACGATGTGGGTCGCAAGACGGTCCTTCAGCGCGGGCATGTGAATCCACCCGGTGAACGAGATACGGGCGGGTTCGAGCACATACACCTTCCAGGTCCGGCCGTGCGCTTCTAGCCGGTCAAACAGCGTTGGGGCCGTGTTCTCCGTCGTCCACTTCAGAGCCGGCGAGTTGGTCACGAACGCCGACGATGCCCCGGCCATCCAGAACGACCGGTTCATGAACGTCTGCGACGGGACCTCACTGAACCAGTGATCAAACACGCCGAACGCGCGGGCGATCCCATTCAGGACCGGGATCTGCTCCGGCGTGTAGCCGGTCATGATCTGCGCGTACTCCTCATAGGTCGGCTGGCGGCCGACCTCGCCGGTGAAAGTGCTGATGTAATCCGTCACAAACCCGGTCATCGTCGGCTCAATCCCGGGCGGCGGGACGTTCCACGGAGCGGTCACCGCCTCTCCGATCTTGAAGCGGTTGTGGTCATCCAGCGTGTTACAGAGCTGGGTGTTGGTGTGGAAGTACTCCTCCCCAGAGTCCGGGTTCGGTGCGTCCATATCCGTAGCGACCGTGTAGGGCACCGTCTTGCGCTCCGCGCCGTGCTCGGCCCACTCCGGGATCGGGTTGCTCAGGTCTTTGCCGATCACACCCTCGAAGTTCTTGCCGTCCTCGGCCCCGTAGAGGTGACCAAGCACGTTGTCGAAGGACCGGTTCTCGAACAGCACGAGCACGACGTGGTCGATCGCGCGCGAGCGTTCATGACTCATCTCAGACACCTCCAATGGCCGTGGGGCTACGCAGCAGACGCACAGGAAGCGCAATGTCGCATGGTCCCGGCTCGCCGGGCCCGACCTTCCGTAAAGTCACGAAGGCGACAGCGACACCCTCTACGTCCGAGACGGCCGCTCAGATCGACCTGGAACAGCGCTGCCCTCCCACATCATCCGTGGGACCGCGGACTGCCAGCGCGGGTTGCGCTCAGTCGTGAATACGTTCGCCCTTGTGGAGCATGTCGAGATATTTTGTGAGGCGCCTCTGACGTGTCTCGGGACGTTTGGCGTCGTTGAGACGCCAGATGATCGCGTAGCGGTTACGTGCATCAAGCCTGGCAAAGGCCGTGGCGGCTTCGGGATCTTGGTCGAGTTCCCGTTGTAGATCCGCCGGAATCGTCGCGGTCCGTTGCCCCTTGTAAGCGGCCTGCCATCGCCCATCAGCCCTGGCGCGTTCGATCTCGGCAAGGCCGGCGGGTCGCATCCGACCGTCTGCGATCAACGCTTCGGCCTTCGCGCGGTTGATCTCAGACCAGCGACTCCGAGATGATCGCGGGGTAAAGCGTTGCAACCAGTACTCATCGTCATGTCGGGCCTTGCGACCATCGATCCATCCAAAGCAGAGCGCGATCTCGATTGCCTCGGCGTAGGGGATCGATCGACCCGCCGCCCCGCTCTTGGCGATCGCCAGCCAGATCCCCGAGTTCCGATCATGGTTGACCTGCAGCCAAGCCTCGAACTCGGTCCCGGTGGCGAACCGAACCACCTCACCGTCCGCGCCATGTAGCTGGTCCGAGCCATCCATGAATCATCGATCACCTTACCGTCGCGAACGGCCCGCGAGCTGGCATCCAAGACCACGCCAACCCACGCCCCGGCTGGCTCGCACACCACCACCAGCTCACGCAACGCCACCGGGATCGTTCATTCGTTTGTCGAGGGCGCACGGCTGGTGGGCACCTACTGGTGGTGAGCGTCAGCGGGCACCTGCGGCATTCGTGGCCTGCGATGTTCTCACCGCGGGATTGCGCGTTGGAGAAGTCCGAACAGCGCATCAAAGTGCCGCTCGGCGGCCGCCTCGTCGTAGGCACCCATGTCGGACATCGTGTAGCCGTGCTGCGCACCCCTGTAGAGCTCGGTCGTGTGCCGTACGCCGGCGTCGTCCATAGCCTGGTCAAGCGTGGCGATGTTCGCCGCGCTCATGCTCTGATCCTGGTCGGCGTGTCCCCAGTAGACCTCCGCGCGGACCCGAGGCGCGAGCAGGTGGGCACTGTTCTCGTCCTCAGTGACCATGCGCCCGGTATGGAAGCCGCCGACCGCGGCAACGCGGTCAGGGTACGCGGCGGCGATGATCCAGCCGGCCCGCCCACCGAAGCAGTAGCCGGTGACGCCTACAGGACCGTTGGTGAGTTCGCTGAGCTTGTCTAGGTAGGCGCCGCCGTCCGCGGCGACGGCGGCCGGTGTCAGTGCGTCCATCAGCGGACCCAGCGTCCTGAAGAAGCTCCCGCGGGAGTCAGCATCGTGAAGATCGGGCGTCTCCCACAATGGAGCGCGTCCGGCACGGTAGAACACGTTTGGAGCGAGAACGACGTAGCCCTGATCGGCCACTCGGTCCGCCATCTCTTCGATCCGAGGCCGCAGCCCGATGGCATCCATCACGAATAGGACACCGGGATACGCCCCATCGTCAGCGGGCCTGGTGAGGTAACAGTCAGCAACCCCGTACGGGGTCGGTACATCGATAGTTGAGCCGTTCATGGCGCAAAGCTTCGCACTTCCGGCGTGCGTGACCCAGTGCGCCCTGCGGGCTGATCCTCAGATGAAGTACATCCCCGCGCCGGCGGCCTGTGCCTCAGCCTCAGCGATGTCGGCGATCGTCTGCTCGCTCAGGACGGAGCGTGCAGCCTGGGCCGCCTGGGCGAAGATGCCCGTGGCGTCGGCACCAAGCGGTCCGTCGAGCTGCTCAACCACCTCAAGCACGGTTATCTCGGACGCGGGCCGCCCGAAGCTGTAGCCACCCTTGACGCCCCGCTGCGACCTCAGCACGCCGGCCCGGCGCAGCGTTGCGAAGAGCTGCTCCAGGAACTGCGGTGGAAGCCCTCCTCGCCTCGCGAGCTCACCGATTGGCACAGGTTCGGCGTCGCCGAGCTTATGCAGCTCCACTAGAGCGCGCACCGCATATGGGGATTTGCTTGTGATCGAGAGCATGAGCCGGCCAGTGGTACAGGGCCACAGGCTAGCGGGACCTCAGATCCAGCCAGATAGCGGGACCTCAGATCCAGCCGTGCTCGGTGGCGATCAGGACGGCCTGGGCGCGATCCATCGCGCCGAGCTTGCCGTAGACATTGTGAAGGTGCGTCCGCACGGTGCTGGTCGAGAGCTCCATCTCGGAGGCGATCTGCTTGTAGACCATGCCCCTCGCCAGGCGCCGCAGCACCTCAACCTCACGGGTCGACATCGGGCACGGCTCGAGCTGGCGCGGACGGTTGCTGGCCGAGGCAAGCGGAAGCTCATAGAGCATGTGCCGCAATTGCTCGGGGGTGAGCTCGACCGAGCGGGCGGCGTTCAGCATCTCCGACGGCGCCACCTGGTCCCCGAGCATGTAGTGGCCCAGCATGTCCGCGAGGCGCACGATCGCCGCCTCGCCCTGGGCTTCGGGCGCATGGTGGGACTCGATCACCTGAGCGATCGAGTTCGGCAATCCCCAACGCCGAGCGATCACGCCACCCACGAGCGCGTGGTCGACGCCGAGTTCTCGCCGCTCACGCTGAAGTCGCTCTTCGGGCGTGCGCGCGTCGCCGTGGACCTGGTCTGGATACCCCGGATAGGCATGTACGAGCACCAGCTTGCCCAGGTCATGCATCATCGCCGAGATCATCAGCCGGTCGCGCGCCTCGAAGTCGAGCTCGGTCGCGATCCGCTCCGCCGCCCGCTGAGTCGCGACACCGTGCAGCCGGAAGCGCTCCGGGACGGTCCGCCAGACGGCTGTGCGCTCGAAGAAGTCATACGTTCTGGCACGCGAGGCGATCACGAGCACCGCCCCTGATGAGAGCACCTCAACCGCCTGAACCGCCGTCTCGATCCGGCCGCGGTTGCGGGCGTCGAGCTGATTGGCCAGACGCATCACGGCGATCGCCAGTGCCAGATCGCCCTCAATCGCGCCGATCAGATCGGCGGTTGCAGGCTCACCGCCCTCGAACAGCCTGAGCACGTGATTGCGCGTCTCAGCCAGAACCGGATACGCCTCGATCGCCTCGAACGCGGCCGTGAGCCGACGTCCCTGCCCCTCATTGTGATGGCGATCACGGGAGGCGTGCGGGTCCGTCGCCCGGCGTGCCGTGGTGGCGGTCACTGCCATTCGCTGCTTCCTTGCGTTCGTCAGATTTAAGGCGCGGCCAGAGCCGCTTTGCTCGCTATCGGCAGAACGTTGAGATTTGTTTAGCCGCGCAAGCCGGCGCCACGCTCCCGCCGTATCCGAATCAGCCCCTGCCCAGGGCCTGGTCGATCAGCTCGAGCGTGCGGTCCCTGCCGAGCAGCTCCACGCTCTCGAATATTCCGGGTGAGATCGTGGTCCCCGCGATCGCGACCCGAACCGGTTGGAACACCTGTCCCGGCTTGACCCCACGGCGCTCGACGATCTCGCGCAGCGCCCGCTCGATGTTCTCAATGTCGAACTGCTGCACCGCCGCCAGCGCCGAGCGCGCCTCCGCGAGAATCTCGCGGCCATCGCCGGCAGCGATCACCTTCGCAAACGCCTTGGGGTCGTCACTGGGGCCATCGAACAGGAAGCCGGCCAGCGGCCAGAAGTCAGCCAGCGTCTGGATCTTCTCGCGTGAGATCTCGACCGCGTCGCGCAACCCGGTGCGCCCGGTGAAGCGCTCAAGCCGCTCGGTCAGCTCATCGGCGGCGAGCGACCGCAGATGCTGACCGTTCATATGCCGCAGTTTCTGCTCGTCGAACACGGCCGGGCTCTTCGAGACGCGGTCCAGCCTGAAGCGCCGCGCCATCTCGTCCATCGTGAAGAACTCCTCGTCCGCAGCGAAGCCGGTCCCGAGCAGCGCAATGTAGTTGTTCACTGCCTCCGGCAGATAGCCGCCGGCGCGCAACTCCTGCACCGAGGCGGCGCCATGGCGCTTTGAGAGCTTCTTGCCGTCGGGACCATGCAGCAGCGGCAGGTGCGCATAGCGCGGCGGGTCGGCCCCCAGCGCCTCGAACACGAGCAACTGCTTGGGGGTGTTGGAGATGTGGTCCTCACCACGAACGACGTGCGTAATCCGGGAGTCGAGGTCGTCGACCGCGACCGCGAAGTTGTAGAGCACCGAGCCGTCGGCGCGGGCAATCACGGGATCGTCCATGTTCGCGTTCGGGAAGCTGACTTCGCCACGCACCATGTCGTCAAAGGCCGTGTGGCCCTCGTCGGGTACACGTAGCCGGACGGCGCCCCCGGACTCCGGCTCACCGCGGAAACCGCGATCGGCTCCGTGCGCCGCCTTGTATGCCTTCACATCCTCAGCGGTCGCGTTGGAGTGGTAGGCGTGACGATCGGCGAGCAGCTGCGCCAACGCCTCCTGATGACGCGGCGTGTTACCGACCTGTGAGATCGGACCCTCGTCCCAATGCAGGCCCAGCCAGATGAGTGCGTCGAGGATCTGGGCGACGTTCTCATCGGTCGAGCGCTCCCGGTCGGTATCTTCGATCCGCAGGATGAACGTGCCGGCCGATCCGTCACCGGGGCCATGCGCGAGCAGCCAGTTGTAGAGGGCCGCGCGGGCGCCGCCGATGTGCAGCGCGCCCGTGGGCGATGGAGCGAAGCGAACACGCATGATGAGTCTGAGAGTAGGGAAAAGCACGAGCGCGCGAATGTTGATCGGCGCCCACGTATCCCCAGCCGGGGGGCTCTGGAAGGCCGTCGAGCGCGGCACCGAGCTGGGTGCGGAGTCGATCCAGATCTTCAACCAGTCGCCGCGGATGTGGCGACCGACCAACTATGGCGAGGACGACTTCGCGAGGTTCAGGGAGGCACGCGAGGCGAGCCCGATCAGAGGCGTGCTGATTCATGCTGTGTATCTGCTCAACTGCGCATCCGAGGATGCGGAGATCCGCGAGAAGTCGCTTGCATCGCTGACCCACTCACTGCGCGTCGGAGACGCGATCGGCGCCACCGGCGTGGTACTGCACCCCGGCTCGGCGAAGACCGGCGACGTCGGCGAAGCGATTGCCCGCGCCGGCATCATCATCGCCGAGGCCCTGGCCGAGTCCGAGCGCTGCCATCTCCACCTCGAGGACACCGCCGGGGCGGGCGGCACGCTGGGGCGTTCCTTTGAGGAGCTGGCGGCGCTGATCGAGGCCGCCCGCGGTAATCAGCGGCTGGGAATCTGCCTGGACTCCTGCCATCTGCTCGCCTCGGGCTACGAGGTGCGGACGATCGCAGGCCTCGACCAGACGCTCGCCGACTGCGATCGGACCGTCGGCCTCAGCCGTCTGCATTCGATCCACCTGAACGACTCGATGACGCCACTGGGTTCCAATCGCGACCGTCATGCCGCTCCAGGTGAAGGCGAGTTCGGCGAGGAGGGACTGGCCGTGTTCCTCTCGGAGCCGCGCTTCCAGGACATGCCCGTCGTTCTTGAGACGGGCACCGCCGACGGTGGCGTCGCCGCCGCCGACATCGAGCTCGCCCGGGACCTGTGCGACCGCGGAGCGGCGATGCGCGCGGCAAGCGAGTGACCCGCCGGCTGTCCTCCGCTGAGAGCGGCAACAGGCGGAACAGGTAGGGTTCCGGATCGTGCCGCTCGAGCGTGAAGCCGACGCCCTGGTGATCTTCGGGATCACCGGCGACCTTGCCAGGAAGATGACGTTTCGGTCGCTCTACCGGCTCGAGCGCCGCGGCCTGCTGCGGGCGCCTGTGGTCGGGGTTGCCGCCGATGACTGGCAGGTCGAGCAGCTCGTGCAGCGCGCTCGTGACTCGATCGCGCAGACCGGCGAGCCACTCGACGAGGCTGTGTTCTCCCGCTTCGCCAAGCGGCTTCACTACGTCAGCGGCAACTTCGACGACGACGCCACCTACGGACGCGTCAAGGATGCGCTGGGAGGCGCCACAAATCCCGTCTTCTATCTCGAGATCCCCCCCTTTCTGTTCGGGCGCGTTGTCGCGGGCCTGTCCGAAGCCGGCCTCGTCAGCGCCGGACAGCGCGTGGTCGTCGAAAAGCCGTTCGGACACGACCTCTCGTCGGCGCGTGCGCTCGCCGCCGATCTGCACCGCCACCTCGATGAGTCGCAGCTGTACCGGATCGATCACTTCCTGGGCAAGATGGGCCTCCAGGAGATCCTCTACCTGCGGTTCGCAAATTCCACGATCGAGCCGGTCTGGAACCGCAACTATGTCTCGTCGGTCCAGGTGACGATGGCCGAGTCCGTCGGCGTCGAGGACCGCGGCCATTTCTACGACCCCGTCGGCGCGCTTCGGGACGTGGTGGTCAACCACCTGCTCCAGGTGATCGCTGCGGTCGCGATGGAGCCTCCGGCCGGTGGCGACGCCGCCACCCTGAAGACCGCCAAATACTCGGTATTGCGCTCGATGGCGGACGCCGATCCGAGGCGCTACGTCCGCGGCCAATACGACGGATACAGGGAGATATCAGGGTGTGAGGCTGAATCCCAGACGGAGACCTTTGCCGCCCTGAGGCTCGAGATCGACAACTGGCGTTGGGCGGGCGTGCCGTTCTTCATCCGCACCGGGAAGCGGATGCCTGTCAAGCTGACCGAGGTCCGGCTCGTGTTCAAGCACCCACCGAAGCTTGCCTTCATCCCCAGCGGCGGCCGGCGGCCAGAGCCGAGCCAGATCGTGATCAGGATCGATCCGGGGACCGGCGTGCGCATGGTCCTCGACGCGATGCGTGCCGATCGCGGCGGCACCTCTGACATCCACCTTGACATGGAGTTCGCCGACGAGGGCGGCGAGGCGCCGACCCCGTACGAGGTACTGCTCCACTCAGCCCTCATGGGCGACGCAACCGCCTTCACCCGGCAGGACAGCGTGGAGGAGAGTTGGCGCGTGCTGCAGCCGCTGCTGGACTCCCCCCCGCCGGTGATCACCTATGCGCCGGACACCTGGGGTCCGCCTGAGGCGGAGAGGCTGCTGAACGGCTACGGCGGCTGGCGAGGGCCCTGGCTCGCCTAGAGCGCCGAGGCGTCGAGACGTGTCAGCCTGTGCCCTGCTCACGCCGCAGCGGCGTCGCTCCTAGCCGCGGCGGGCGGCAACAGCGCGGATCCGAGCAGCTGTGCAAGCTCTGAATGGAGCCCGGCCGTGCGCTGGACTCGAAAATCGGAACCGAGCCGAAGCCGCCTGTCGCCGCGATCGACGGCAAGCTCGACGACGACCTCCGCGTCGCCCGGGAAGCTCGACAGGACCTCGCGCAGATCGGCGATCACGTCCGGCTGCACGGCGCGCGCGTCCAGGCGGATGCGCAGCGCTTCCGGGACGACGACCCGTGCGGCGTGTCGCTCGGCACGCGCCAACTCCTCCTCACTGGGCTCGAACCGCTCGACCGACGAGACAACCACGCAGGTTCGGGACGCGTCCTTGTGATCGATCTTGCCCTTGACCAGCACGACAGCGTCCTGCTCGACCGCGCCCGCCGCCTCCTCCAGCGCGTCGGCGAAGATCACGAGCTCCACCGAGCCGTGAAGATCCTCGAGCGTGGCGAACACCATCGGATCGCCCTTCTTCGTGCGCAGACGCTTCACCTGATTGATCATGCCGCCGACGGTTGTGCGTTCGCCGTCCTTGCACTCGGCCACAGCACCGAGATTGCAGTCGGTCCTGGCCGCCATCGCGATGCTGAGCGCCTTCAGCGGATGGGCGGAGATATAAAGCCCGATGGACTCCTTCTCCATCGCCAGCAGATCGCTCTGCTCGAACTCACCGCCCGGGATCGGGGCATGGCCCGGCTTCACGGGGCCACCCTCGGTGGCCCCGTCGCCCAGATCGAACCCGAGGTCGAAGATCGAGCCCTGGCCCACCGCCAGATCCTGCTGGGCCTTCTGGCCGGCCGCCTGCGCCTGCTCGAGCACAGCCAGCATGCCCATCCGGCTGGCGCCTGTCGAGCCGAACGCTCCACACTTGATCAGTCCCTCGATCGCCTTCTTGTTGACCGCGCGGCTGTCGATGCGCTCGCAGAAGTCGAAGATGTCGGTGAACTGGTCGCTGGGGTTTCCGGCCGACGGATCCCACTCACCGCGGGCGTTCTTGATCGCCTCCACCGCCGCGTAACCAACGCCCTTGACGGCATCCAAACCGAAGCGAATGTTCCCGTCCACGACCACGAACCGGTGGTCGGATAGGTTCACGTCTGGAGGCAGGATCTCGATCCCCATCTGCTCCGCCTGGGCGACGAAGAACGGCACCTTGTCCTTGGTGTCCATAACCGAGGAGATCAGCGCAGCCATGTACTCCGCGGGGTAGTTCGCACGCAACCATGCGGTGCGGTAGGAGATCAGCGCGTAGCATGCCGCGTGCGACTTGTTGAACGAGTAGTCGGCAGACTTCTCGTTGGTCGTCCACAGGAAATCGATCGTGCTCTCACTCGTGCCTGAGGCGCGGCATCCCTCGATGAAGTCCGGCTTCAGCTTGGCCATCGCCTCGCGGTTCTTCTTACCGATCGCCTTGCGCAGGTCATCGGCCTTGGCGCCGCTGAACCCGGCCAGCTCGCGCGAGATGATCATCGCCTGCTCCTGATACAGGATCACGCCCTTGGTCGACTCGAGCACGCCGCGCAGGCGCTCGTCGTGATACTGGATCGATTCAGGGTCATGTTTGCCGCGGGCGTAGGCCGGGATCTGGTCCATTGCCCCCGGCCGGTAGAGCGCGACCAGCGCGACGAGGTCATCGAGCTCGGTCGGGCGTACGCGCTTGAGCGCCTCGCGCATGCCCTCTGACTCAAATTGGAACACGCCGATCGACTCGCCGCGCGCCAGCATCTGGTAAGTCTTCTCGTCGTCCAGCGGCAGCGTCGTCATATCGGGCCGCACCCTCATCGAGCGTTCGATGATGTCGAGTGCGTCCTCGATCACGTCGAGGTTCCGCAGGCCGAGGAAGTCCATTTTCAGGAGCCCCATCTCCTCGACCGGCTTCATCGAGAACTGCGTGACGGTGCGGTAGATCTTGTTGCCATCCTCATCGGTCTTGCGGGCGTCGGCAAGCTGGACAGGGACGAGATCGGTGAGCGGGCGAGGCGCGATCACGACCGCGGCCGCGTGAATCGACGAGTTGCGCACCGTCCCCTCGAGCCCGCGCGCGACCTCGATGATCTGATGCGCGTCGGCGTTTGCCTGAACCTCGGCCGCCAGCGGCTGGCCCGGCGCCAGGCAGTCCTCGAACTTGGGCGCGCGCCCCTGCTCTGGGTCCGGGATCAGCTTTGCGAGCTTGTCGCCAAGCGCATACGGGAAGCCGAGGACGCGTGCGGCGTCGCGTGTGGCCGCGCGGGGGAACATCTTGCCGAAGGTGACGATCTGGGCGACCGAGTCCTTGCCGTACTTGTCGGTCACGTACTGGATCACCTGCTCGCGGCCGCGCACCGAGAAGTCGACATCGATGTCCGGCATCGACACCCGCTCGGGGTTGAGGAACCGCTCGAACAGCAGGTCGTAGCGCAATGGGTCAAGATCGGTGATCCGGGTCGCGTAAGCGACCAGCGAGCCGGCCGCGGAGCCGCGGCCCGGTCCGACCGGGATCCCGTGGTCCCGCGCCCACTTGATGAAGTCCCACACGATCAGGAAGTAACCGGAATAGCCCATGCGGTCGATCACTCCGAGCTCGTACTCGGCGCGCTCGAGTGCGGCTGCCGGGACGGGGTCGCCGAAGCGCCAGGCAAGCCCCTCCATCACCAGCTTCCGCAGATAGTCCGACTCGACCATCCTGTCAGGGCATTCGAAGGTCGGGATCAGCTGCTTGCCCAGCTCGATCTCGACATCGCAGCGCTCAGCCACCTCCAGCGTCGAGGACAGCGCCTCGGGCCACTCCGCGAATCGATCGGCCATCTCCTCGTTCGAGCGAAGAAAGAACTCGTTGGTCGCGAAGCTCAGACGTTTGGGGTCCGACAGCTGCGAGCCCGTCTGCACGCACAGGAGCGCCTCGTGGCTGTCGTAGTCCTCGGCGCGCAGATAGTGAACATCGCCGGTCCCGATCAACGGACGCCCGAACTCCTGCGCAAGCCGCGCAATCCCGGGGTTGGCGAGATCCTGCTCGGGAACCCCGTTCTTCTGGATCTCGAAGTAGACGCTGTCGCGGCCGTAGATCTGGATCAGCTCGTCGGCGGCGGCGCGGGCGTCGCCTTCGCGACCTTCGGCCAGCAGCGAGGTGAAGCGTGAGGCGAGACAGCCGGTGAACGCGATGATGCCCTCCGCGTGGCGCGACATCAGACCCGCGTCCACGGTCGGGTACCCGCGTTGCAGCCCTTCCAGGAAGCCCGCCGAGCACAGCTTGACGAGATTGCGGTAGCCGACGCCGTTCTCGGCCAGAAGCGTCAGGTGGTGGCGCCTGCCGCGCTTGGTGTGATCGTCGGTGACGTAGACCTCACAGCCCTGGATCGGCTTGATCCCGTGCTTCTGGCAGGCCTTGTAGAGTTCGACGGCACCGTTCATCACACCGTGGTCGGTGAGCGCCAGCGCCGGCTGGCCAAAGGCCGCAGCTCGCTCCGCCAACTGCTCGATCTTCGACTGCCCGTCGAGCAGCGAGTACTCGGAGTGGACATGCAGGTGGGCGCAGGAGTCACTCATCTCAGGCCAGCGAGGATATGGGCCGTCGCGGACGCTCGAACGGTCGCGGAGCCCCAAGCCCGCGACCGTTGCCGCAATCTGCGGCTTCTATCTCGCGCAGCCGCCCGCTACCCGCGCAGCGACGCCGACCGGACGCCGACCGCAGCCGACCGGCCGAGCACGCGGCCCTTCGAATCGAGCGCCTGCACGGCAACATAGGCTGGCGCCTGGGCGACCGTGATCGCGGTCTCAAAGCCGATCACCGGCGCGGTTCCGATCGGCGTCAGCTGCGTCGTCGCCGGGCCGCCCAGCGCGCGCCAGCCGGCCAACTCGGTCGATCCGTTCCAGGACGCATACAGGGTGGCGCCGCCGCCGGCTACGACCGCGGCCAGGTCTGGCGGGGCCGTGGGCGTGGCGGTCCAGGGCTGCAGGAACGCGCGATAGGAGCTGGAGCCAGGCGTCAGGTGGCCGTCGAACAGGACACGGCCGCTGCTCGAGTACTTCGTGAAGTTCGTCGAGCGGCCCCACCCGACGAACCAGTCGCCGCCGCCCAGCGGCTGGACACTGCCGAGCGCGTCGGAGTAGACCTGCGGTTGGTGGTGGAACGCATGCCGAAAAGACACTGTCCGACGCCGCTCGTCGACATTCAGGACCAGCGCCCGCGAGTGAGCTGCGCGCTGGGGCGGGCCTCCCTCGTTGTCGAACACCGTCATCACGCCGTCGGCGTGCAGGTTGAGGTCGTGCTGGAAGAAGAAGCGCGTCCCGGCGCCCATGTGAAAGTCGCTGTGCTTGCCGCCGAGCCGCCACATCACCCTGCCGCTCCTACGGTTGACCTTGTAACAGGCAGATACGTTACGGCCGGCGATGATGAGGTTGCCGTCGCTGGGATCGATCGAGATCGAGTTGACGTGAAAGTAGTCCCAGACCCAACCGGGCTGTAACACGGGAGACTTGTAGGAGTCGTTCAGCGGCACGTGTTGGTCGCTGCGCCATTGGAAGAGCAGCTTGCCGGTGGCGACATCGACCTCCTGCACGACGCCGAACAGGTAGGGGACCTGGCGGGCGACACCACCGATGGTCATGTTCGCGACCGCGTTCCCGTAGCACGTGAACAGAGCCGTCCCCTCGGGGGTCAGGATGAAGTCGTGGAGGTCGCCCTGGTAGCCGTTCTGCCCTGACACCGTCGCGACCGGGCGGTAGCTGGTGTCGATGATCTGGTAGTGGCCGATTCCGTAGCCGACGCCGTGCGAGCCGGTGACGACCCCCTGAAACCAGCTCAGCACCTGCTTGCCTCGGTAGCTGCCGACGTTGACGTTGAACGCCGCCTCGTGGGAGTCTGGGCTGGGCGCCATCGGATCGAACCAGATGATCCGGCCCGCGTGGTTGACGATCAACGGCCCTGACTGCGAAGGCCCCTTGTTTACCTCAGTGATGACGAGACCGCCCAGCGAACCCCTGGAGGGCGTGCCGATCACGACCTGAGGCGCCAGCAGATCCGGACGCGAGCGGAACCGCAGAACGCCACCGCTGAGCTCGCTGCCGGCCGACGCGGGCAGCACCGGCAGCCCGGCCGCAAGGCTCGAAGCTGCGCCCCGACCGAGCACGGCCACTGCGGCGCCACCCGCCGCCAGGGCGAGGAATTCTCGTCTGTTTCTCGTGTGCGTCCGCAAGTCAACCTGGATAACACGCCACTTGGCGGAAAGGTTCTTTGAGGCCGGCTTAATGTCCTCGAAGCCTTCAAACCACATCGGAGAGGTTCAATTCAACATATGCTCCCGTTAAACGGCGTGTCACGTCCGCATAAATCCCAGCTAATGTCGCCGCAACTTCCGAAGCTCCCAGAAGTTATCGTCAAACAGATGCGTGACTCAAAAACAGACGCGGCCAGGCACCGCGCACCGAAGCTCCTGACCTCGGCGTTTGCCATCGCCGGGGTCTCGCTCGCCCTGACCGCGTGCGGATCGTCCGGCGGCTCCGGAGGATCCGCCTCAACGGCATCGTCCGGCGGCTCGGACAACGGGTCCCAGACCACACAGACCTCATCGAGCGCGACGCTGAAGACCATCAAGGTCTCCGGCTACGGCACGGCGTTGGCGACCACGAAGGGCGCCCCGGTCTACATCCTGACGTCCGACCCCAGTGGCATCAGCAAGTGCACCGGCACCTGCGCGAAGCAGTGGCCGCCGGTCACGGTCACCGGCAAGGCCACGGGCGCTGACGGCGTCGAGGCCTCGATGATCTCGACCTTCAAGCGCGCTGACGGAACCACTCAGGTGCTCTACAACGGCCACGCGCTCTATACGCGACCTGGCCTGAGTGCGACGGCCGCGGCGGGCACCGCTGCCGACGGCGGCATCTGGTACCTGATGTCCCCCTCCGGCAAGCCGATCACAAAGACAAACGGTTCCGGGTACTGACGCACGTGGCGACGCTCGACCAGCAACACGTGGCCACCGCGTCGCCGCCAGACGCGCCGCAGAGCTCCGGCGCCGGCAGCCCCAGCCCGGACGGCGGCGGCCGCTACGCGCCCGGCCGCAAACAGTCGATTCTGATCCTGTGCTGCGTCGCGCAGTTCATGGTCATCCTCGACCTGTCGATCGTCAACGTCGCGCTGCCCTCGATCCAGGTCGGCCTGCACTTCTCATCGGCCGACCTGCAGTGGGTGATCGATGCGTACGCGATCGTATTCGCCGGCTTCCTGATGCTGTGCGGGCGTGCGGCCGACGTGCTCGGGCAGCGACGCACGTTCCTGGCGGCGCTGTTCGTGTTTTCAGCCGCCTCCCTGGTCGGCGGACTCGCGGCTGACAGCACGATGCTGATCGCCGCCCGCGCCGTCCAGGGCCTCGGCGGCGCGATGATGGCGGCCTGCTCGCTGGCGATCGTCACCTCGACCTTCCCGGCCGGTCACGAGCGGCACCGCGCGATCGCTCTGTGGAGCTCGATGAACGGCGCCGGCGGCGCCATCGGAGTGCTGCTCAGCGGCATGATCACGCAGTGGACGTCGTGGCGGTGGATCCTGCTGATCAACGTCCCGATCGGCATCGTTACGGCGATCGCCGCGATCCGGATCGTGCAGGAGCGCCGGTCGGGCAAGCGCGAGTCCTTCGACGTACTCGGCGCGCTCGTGCTCACGCTGGGGCAGGTGCTGATCGCCTACGGCTGCGTCAACGCGGGCACCGACGGCTGGGGCACAACCGCCGCATGGATCCCGATCATCATCGGCGCCGCCCTGCTGGCGCTGTTCCCGGTCGTCGAGCGCCGCGCCAAGTCCCCGCTGATACCGGCGAAGGCGCTCACCCGCCACCTCAAGCTGGTCAACCTGATCGTGCTGCTGTTCAGCGCTGCCCTATTCCCAATGTGGTACATGGGCTCGCTCTACATGCAGCAGGTGCTGTCGCTGCAGCCGATCACCACCGGCCTGGCGTTCCTGCCGATGGCGCTGATGATCATGATCTGCGCCTCACGCGCGGGCAGGCTTGTGACTCGCTTTGGCGTCAAACCGGTGCTGCTCGGCGGGCTGACGTTCATGACGTGCGGCATGCTGCTGTTCGCTCAGCTGCAGCCGAGCGGCAGCGCGATCCAATACATCATCCTCCCGGGCCTGCTGATGACCATGGGCATCGGCTTCTCGATCGTTCCGTCCACGATCGCCGCGGTGCAGAGCGCCAGTCCCGACCGGGCCGGTCTGGCTTCCGGCATGGTCAACACCGCCCGCCAGGTTGGCGGCAGCCTCGGGCTCGCGGTCCTGATCTCGATCGCGACGCTTCACACGAGCCACCTGATCGGCTCAGGCGTGGCGGCCGAACCCGCACTGACCTACGGGTTCCGGATCGGATACCTGGCCGGCGCCGGTTGCTGCGCCGTCGCCCTGGCGCTGACGCTTCGACTCCCAGCTCCCGCTGGGGCCAGCGCCCCGCTGGGCGCAGGCCCCGCCACAGCGTCCGGCCCGACGGGCGACCCGCGGATGGTGGCGGTCGCGGTTGGCGCCGTCCTCGCGGTCTTCGCCGTGCTCGCCCTGGCACTGCCGAAGACTCGGGGCGCGGCGATCGGCGAGTACACCACCGACCACACGCTGAGTTTCGTCTCGGCCCCGGACCTGCACCCGCCGAAGGTGACCGGCGGCCCCACCAGCGTTGGCGAGCGGCTGCCCGGCGACATCATGATCGCCAACTTCTACGACCTCACCCAGCAACCGATGGTGGGCCAGAGCGGACCGTTGATCCTCGGCGGCAACCTGCAGCCGATCTGGTTCAAGCCGGTGCCTCAGAACGTCGTCGCCTCGAACCTGCTCGCCCAGACCTATGAGGGCAAGCCGGTGCTCAGCTGGTGGCAGGGCGACGTCACGGCGACGGGTCAGATCAACAGCGGCGAGGACGTCGTCGTCAACCAGCACTATCAGAAGGTCGCGACGCTGAAGGGCGCCGACGGCTGGATCCCGACCCTGCACGAGTTCGTGATTCGCGGCCACTATGCCTGGGTAACGGCCAATAAGAACGTGCCCGCACAACTGGCCAAATATGGTGGCGTCAACGGCGGCGCGATGATCGACTCGGCCGTGCAGGAGTACGACCTGCGCACGGGCAGGCTCGTCTACAGCTGGGTCGCCTCAAAGCACATCTCCGAGAACGACTCTTACGCGGTCCCTCCGGAGAACGGCTTCCCATGGGACGCCTACCACGTCAACTCAGTCGACCCGCTCTCGAACGGCAGCTTCCTGGTCTCCATGCGCAACACCTGGGCCGTGTACCTGGTGAATGAGAAGACCGGCCGGATCGAGTGGACGCTGGGTGGCAAGCACTCGAGCTTCAACGTCCCGAAGGCCGACCGGTTCCAATGGCAGCACGACGCACAGATGCTGAACCCGACCACCCTGTCGGTGTTCGACGATCACTGCTGCATGATCACCGGCGCAGGCGTCTACCTCGACGCGACCGGCCCCTCACGCGGGCTCGTGCTCGGTCTGAACGCGACCAGCCATACCGTCAAGCTGAAGAGGCTCTATTCGCACGGAGTCTCGGTCGAGTCGCGCTACATGGGCAACGTGCAGACGCTCTCGAACGGGAACGCCTTCGTCGGCTGGGGCGACGTTCCGTTCATGTCCGAGTTCTCGAAGTCCGGCCAGCTGATCTTCGACGCGGTCCTCCCCACGCCTGACATCACCTACCGCGCCTACGTGCAGAGGTGGGTGGGCATGCCGCTGTACCCGCCCAGCGGCGCCGCCCTGCGCATGGGTGGGGGGACAACCGTCTACGCCAGCTGGAATGGGGCAACTCAGGTGAAGAGCTGGAAGGTCGTGGCGCTCGACGGTTCCGGCTCGGCGACCGTCGTCGGACACATGCCGATGACCAAGTTCGAGACCGCGATCAGAGTCACGACCGGCGCCGGCGAGTTCAAGGTCGAGGCGGTCGACGGCGCCGGAAAGGTGATCGGCACCTCCAAGCCGTTCGCGGTCAAACGCTCATGACCGATGTCAGGGATCCAGACACGCTCAGCCAGGCAGAGGAGACCGAGGACCCGGCCAAGGTGGGCGCTGGCCTGAGCCGGCGGCAGTTCACTGCGCGCGCGGCCGGGAGCCTCGCGGTCGCGTTCGGCGTCGGCGGCGCGACCGGATACGTGGTCCGCGGCTCCGGCAGTAGCCCGGCACCCGCGCCGGAGGTCTCCGCCTCGCCGGCGACGACGATCCCCGCCGCCGGCCAGGCGGGCAGTGGCGTCGCAAGCTACGTGTCGCGCCCGGACCTGCGTCCCTCGACCGTGACGATCACCGACCGCACACACCACGAGCGCGTCAACGACTCGCCGCGCTTCTTCGCGATGGCGGCCATGGCCGACCTGGAGTACAAGGGCGAGCAGCGCGGACCGATGCTCGTGGACCGCCGTGGGCGAATCGTCTGGTACGAGCCCGGTTCGGATTCGACCTTCGACGTCCAGGTTCAGCGTTATCAGGGCAAGCCGGTGCTGACCCGCTGGCACGGCGAGCTGATCGGCGGATATGGCGAGGGTGTCGGCGAGATCATCGACGAGACCTACGCGACGGTGGCCACCGTCGGCAATGTGAGGAAGCTCCCGCTCGACCTGCACGAGTTCAACCTGACCTCCCGCGGCACGGCACTCGCGACCCAGTACGAGGTGCGCAGCGCCGACCTCTCGTCCGTGGGCGGCGCCAAGAACGGCACGCTGCTGGTCAGCCACGCGCTTGAGATCGACATCGCGACCAACAAGGTCCTCCACGACTGGGTCTCGATCGATCACGTCGGGCTCGACGAGAGCTACCAGCCGCTGCCGGACTCGGCCGGCACGGCCTATGACTACTTCCACATCAACTCGATCGCCGAGGCGCCTGACGGCAACCTGCTGATCTCCGGTCGCAACACCTGGACCGTCTACAAGGTTCACCGCCACACCGGCGAGATCATGTGGCGCCTCAACGGCAAGAGGTCGGACTTCGAAGTTCCAGAGACCGCCGTCTTCTCCTGGCAGCACCACGTCCGCACCCACGGGAGCTCCCATCTGACGGTGTTCGACAACGCCGACATCAGTGGACACGCCTCGGTCGGGCTGCTGCTCGACCTCGACGAGCGCAAGCGCAAGGTCGCACTCAAGCGCGCCTTTCAACATCCGGCCCGGTTCCTGGTCTGGACGCTCGGCAGCGTGCAGGTGCGCCCCAACGGCAACGTCTTCGTCGGTTGGGGCTCGCAGCCGTACTTCTCTGAGTTCTCGCCCGACGGGAAGCTGCTTGTCGACGGTCAGTTCGACGGCGCCACGCGCTCCTACCGAACCTTCCTGGTCGATTGGGAGGGCCGCCCGACCGACAAACCCGCAATGGTCGCGCGCGCCAACTCGGCCGGCGGGTTCGCGATCTACGCGAGCTGGAACGGCGCGACCGAGATCGACCACTGGCTGGTGCTGGCCGGCACCGACCCGGCCTCGCTCCTGCAGGTCGGGTGGCAGCCGTGGACCGGTTTCGAGACGACGATCATCGTCAACAGCACGGGACCGCTGTTCGCGGTCGCCGCGATCGACAAGAAGGGCAACGAGCTCGGCCGGTCGGAGGTCACATGAGGAACGCAACCGCACCCGAGGAGGGGAATACACCTTGAAGCTGATTGGAGCCGGTCTCCCTCGCACCGCAACCCTGACGCAGCGCGCGGCCCTGGAGATACTCGGCCTCGCGCCGTGTTACCACATGCAGAACGTCTTCGCCACCATGTCGGAGGCGGGCCGCTGGCGTGATGCGCTTGACGGAAAGCTGTCGCCGGCTGAAATCGTCAGGGACTATCCGGCGGCCGTCGACTGGCCGGCGTCGTACTACTACCGCGAGCTGATGGAGGCCTTCCCGGAGGCCAGGGTGCTCCTCAGTGTCCGTGATGGTCAGGCCTGGGCCGAGAGCATGCGCAAGACGATCTGGGGCCTCTTCTACGACGACACCCTCATCCGCCACGCCTCGGACGCCCGGACCAAGGTCGACCCGGTGTGGGCGAACTACATCGAGATGATGAAGGAGATGTGGGTCCGCACGAACCTGCTCGACGGTGAGGCCACAACGCTCGACTTCATGGCCACCCAGATGGAGCGGTTCAACGACGAGGTCAGGGCCGCGGTTCCGTCCGAGAAGCTGCTCGAATGGTCGCCGAAGGACGGCTGGGAGCCGCTCTGCGCGTTCCTCGGGGTCCCGGTCCCGGACGAGCCCGTACCGCACATCAACGACACCGAGCAGTTCGTCGAGCAGATCACGCGCTTCTCCGTACAGGTGCTCGCCGACAAGGTCCTGGTGGACACATGAGCTCGACAGCGAACAGACTGCAGGGGCGTCATCGCGATGGCATGCGCGCTGAGGCGCGGCGCCCTGAGAAGCTCCAGTCCGCAGCGCCACCGGCGCTGCGGTCCGTCCCCCCCGTCGCGGAGGCCACGCAGCGACAGCTTCCGGCTGTGGTCTGGTTGACCGGTCCCTCCGGCGCGGGCAAGACGACGATCGCGGGTGAGCTCGAGCTGGAGCTGCGCGGACGCGGTGTCATGATCGGAATGCTCGACGGCGACGATCTTCGTCAGGGCCTGTGCAAGGGTCTGGGCTTCTCAGACGCGGACCGCACCGAGAACATCCGTCGCACGGCCGCCGTCGCCCGGCTGATGACCCGATCCGGGCTGCTCGTGATCGTTTCACTGATCTCACCGTTCCGCGCCGGTCGCGAGCAGGCGCGGGCACTTTTCGAGCCCGGCGAATTCTTCGAGACCTACGTGCACACGCCGCTCGAGGTGGCCGAACGGCGCGATCCCAAGGGGCTGTACCGCCGTGCCCGCAACGGCGAGATCGGCCAGTTCACCGGGATTGACTCGCCTTACGAGGCCCCCGAGTCGCCGGAGGTGCGGCTCGAGACAGTCGGTCACACGCCGCGCGAGTGCGCCATGACCGTGCTGCAGGCGCTGATCGACGGCGGGCGCCTCAGCGCCTGATCAGCCGCTCGCTTCCTGTTCGGGTCGCGGGTTCTCTTCGCGCAGCCGCTGTAGCGCCGCGTCCAGTCGAGCAGCTGAGATCGGGTCGTTGGGCTCCGGCTCCACCTCGGGCTCCGGCTCCACCTCGGGCTCCGATTCCACCTCGGGCGCCGGTTCCACCTCAGGCTCCGGTTCCACCTCAGGCGCCGGTTCCAGCTCAGGCGCCTGCTCAGATTCGGGCCCCGTTGCAGGCTGCCGCTCCAGTTGCCGCTCCGGTTGCGGCTCGACAGCGGCCGGCAGCTCCGCAACCGCCCGGGAGCGGCGCCGGAATGGCCACCAGAGCCTCATGTCCGGTTGCGCACCTGCCAGGCCATCCGCGACTGCAGCGACCACAGCTCGATGAACCCGGGCGAGGCCTCCTGGCTGAACAGCCCCCCGGACTCGGAGAAGGTGGCCAGTTGGGCGTCGTACACCGCGTAGGGAGACTCGCGCGTGACCACCCGGGCAGAGCCCTTGAACAGCTTGACGCCGATCCTGCCGGTGACCAGGCTGTTGGCCGCCTCGATGTAGGCGTCGATGTCGCTGCGAAGCGGCTCCCACCAGAGCCCCGCGTAGACCAGGTAGGCCCACTTTTGGTCGAGCATCGGCTTGAACTGGTTCTGATGGATTGTCCCGACCAGGCGCTCCAGCTCCGCGTGGGCCGGCATCAGAATCGCCGCCGCGGGCACCTCGTAGATGTCACGAACCTTCAGTCCGATGATGCGGTCCTCGATGTGGTCGACGATGCCGACCCCATGGCGTATACCGGCCTCGGCGACGCGTTCGAGCAGTTCGACCAGACCCGGGCGTTCCCCGTTCACTCCCACGGGCACGCCTCCCTCGAAGTCGATCTCGAGCGTCTCGGGCGTGTCCGGGGCCTCTTCCGGTCTGGTCACCAGCTGGAACACATCGTCCCGGGGAGCGGTGCTCAGATCCTCGATCCACCGGCCCTCGCTCGAGCGGCCCCAGAGGTTGTCATCGATCGAGTAGGGAGCGACCTCGCTGCCTTGGGTCGGGTGTGATTTGATCGGGATCCCGTTCTCCAGTGCGTAGGCGAGCTCCTCGTCGCGCCCCATCTTCCAGCTGCGCACTGGCGCGATCACCTTCAGCTCCGGCGCGAGCGTTGCCACCGTTGACTCGATCCGTACCTGGTCGTTGCCCTTGCCGGTGCAGCCGTGGGCGATCGTGTCGCAGCCCGTCTCGCGTGCGTACTCGACCGCGAGCTTTGCGATCAGCGGCCTCCCGAGTGCGGTGAACAGGGGGTAACCGAGCCCGTAGATCGCGTTGGCCTTGATCGCCGGCACCACGTAGTCACGAGCGAACTCCTCGCGCGCGTCGATCACGTGGGCGTCGACCGCGCCGAGCTGGCGCGCCTTGCCTTTGACGATCTCGTAGTCCTCGCCCGGCTGACCCAGATTGACCGTCAGGGCGACGACTTCCGCCCCGTATTGGTCCTGGATCCATTTGAGCATCACACTGGTATCCAGGCCGCCGCTGTAGAGCAGCAGCACGCGGTGCACGTCTTCTGGGTCGGCGAGGTACGTCGCGGTCTGATTGGTCACGCGGGCAAGGCTACGGACTTCTGACCGACTTCGCCCGGGCGGCGAAATCATCGCCGCGCTGCTCGAAGTTCCGGTACTGGCTGAAGCTCGGCGCCGCCGGCGACAGCAGTACCACGGTGCCCTCGGTCGCGTGTCCGGACGCGCTCGCAACGGCCTCCCCCATGTCTGGGGCTGGCGTGATTCGGTCACGCGGAAAACCGCGGGCCGCAGCTGCGGCCGCCACACGCTCGCCCGTCGGCGGCAGTGTGATCAGGCGCGTCGCTTCGGACCGCGCCGCCAGCGCCCGTCCGAGCTGCTGAAAATCCTGCTCGCGCTCGCTGCCGCCCGCGATCAGCACCACCTCGCGCTCCGCAAAAGCCTCTAGTGCCGCCAGCGTCGACTCGGGCGTGGTCGAGATGCTGTCATCGACCCACTCCACCCCACGCTCGTCGACGTGAACCGTCTGCAGTCTGTGCGGCAACGCCTGTAGTCCGATGAGCGCCTCCGGCAACGGGGGCACCGGCAGCCCCGCGGCCTCGATCGCCGCCACCGCGGCCGCCACGTTCTCCGCGTTGTGCCGACCTCGTAGCGGGATCTCCTCCGGACCCACGACAGGCCGCCAGCCGCCGCAATCGCCGGGCGGACGAACCGCCTCGCGAACCCCGGGCAGGCCGAGGATCCGTAGCTTGTCGGCCCGATACTGCTGCTCGCTGCCATGCCAGTCGGTGTGCTCGCGTGAGAGGTTGGTCAGGACCACCACCTCCGGACCGACCGTGAGGTCGGCGATCTGGTAGCTCGAGAGCTCGCACACGACCCAGATCAGATCCCGGCCGGCCGATCCCACGTCGAGGCCGAGCAGATCGATGACCGGACGACCGATGTTTCCGGCGAGTTCCACCGGCACGCCTGCCTGTTCGAGCAGATGTGCGATAACCGTCGCCGTCGTGCTCTTGCCCTTGGTGCCGGTCACACCGATCACGTGCCTGCCCTCGCGCTCGGCCAACCACAGGCCGGTGGCCGTGGCCACGGTCTTTCCGGCTGTGCGGGCCTCCTGAATCAAAGGCTTATAGACCGATACGCCGGGGGAGCGCACGAGCACATCTGCCTCAGCGATCACGCGTCGGGCCTCCGCCGGCGGGGTGTCGTCGTCGACCACCGCGCTGATGCGGGCGTTCGGCAGCAGTGCCGACAACTGCGTCTCGAGCGCGCGCGTCTCACGCCCGAGGCCCCAGAGCACTATCCGCCTGCCGTCAAGCTCGGAGAACTTCACGGACCGGGCCGATCAGAGCTTCCGGAACGTCGTGGTCGTCGCTCAGCGCGAACTGAGCCTCGAGCGCAGCGTCCGTGACCGGCCGCGCGGCCAGCACCTCGCTCTGGAGCCGTCGCACGACCGCGTGATCGCGCCACTGGTCCTGCCCGCTCAGCAGGCGGATGGCGGCCAGGCACTCCTCGACCTCGCCGACGCACTCGAACGGCTTCTCACCGCCGGTCGCCGTCAGCAACGCGAAACCGTCGTATTGATCGGGGTCGGCCAACAGGTCGCTGCCGAAGACCTCGCTGAGGTGCTCGGGACTCGTGAATGGCGCCAGGATGAGGTAGACGAAGCGGCATTTGTCGCAGCCACGGCACCAGCCTGTTCCGCGCAGTGCGGGATCGATCCGGAAGACCCTGTTGCAACTCGTGAACGCAGAGTGGTACTGGGTCATCTGTGCAAAGGCCCTGGCGATCGAGAGTTCGGAGGCCGACCTCAGGATCGAGAAGGCTCGCGGAGCCTCAGGTATCTCTGCGACCGCGTCCGCCAGGAGTCGTTCGGCGCGCCGGCCCTTGCTGAACTGGTGATTGACCTCGGTGCCGCGCCACACGAAATTGCCCGCCGACGCCGAGCGCTCGTTCGCCAGCGCAACCGCGTCGAAGCCCTGCGTGGCGGCGATCAGCAGCGCCACGGCGCTGACGATCGCAGTGATCGGGATGTGACCGTTGAGCGCGCCCTGCGAGTTCAGCTCCAGCAGGACCGGGTCGATCCATCGCGTCACCTGGTGGCGCGGCAGTCCCGCCACCGCGGCGGTGTCGCGGATCGGGGTCGCGTTGCCGATCGAGAACAGGGCAACGTCAAGGCCACTGGCGCGCGCGATCTCGATCGCGACGCAGGAGTCCTTGCCCCCACCGACCGGAACCAGCACCCGCCTCGGCTCAGGGGCGGCGGCCGCGGCGCTCGGCGGTGTCGAGTCGATCCCGCGCGGGAATTGGGGTTGCGGCAGGCTGAGCAGATCGTTGACTACCGCGAACTCGCCGAGCCCCTCGGAATAGAGCGCCGCCAGCAGTAGCCCTGTCGCCGCGGGCGGGGCGCCCGTCTCACAGACGAGGTGCTGTGGAATCGCCGCCTTGTAGTAGCTGACCCCTGCGATCCAATGAAGCAGGTCCAGGAGACCCTCGACGGCCGGGGAGTCGTGGGTCGGCGCCGGGAGCTCCAGGGTCTCCTCGAACTCTAGGTCGTCGAGCGCGTAGCCAAGCCGCACGTTGCCATCTGGCCGCATGCTGCGGTGGGTGAACTGGAAGGCGCGGACCGCACCCGGTTCGAAGTTGCCCTGTGGCGCTGCGGACACGCGCTTAGCGTAGTCTCGCGCGGGGATGGCTGGCGATGTCGTGATCATCGGAGCGGGCATCGTGGGCTCCTCGACCGCCTACTTCATCGCGCGCGAGGGCGTCTCCGTGACGGTGCTCGATTCCGGCGGGATCGCGGCCGGGGCGTCCGGGCGCAACAACGGCCTGGTCGAGCATCCCTACGACGTGCACAGCGTGCCGCTTTTCGATGAAACGGTGGCCTTCCTGCACGAGGTGCTCGGCGACGCGATGCCGGCGCGACCGGTCGGTGCGCTGCTGCTGGCCGACGACGAGGCCGCCGCGCAGAAGCTGCTCGATCACTACGCGCAGTTCCCGGAGCTCGAACCAGCCCTGCTGACACCGGAGCAGGCGCGTGCCGAGGAGCCACTGCTGGGAGACCGGCTCTGGGGTTGCATGCTGCAGACGGGCTATCCGATCAGCCCGCTCGAGGCGACGCAGGCAGTTGCTGAGCTGGCCCGTCGGGCGGGCGCGGAGTTTGTCGTACCGGAAATTGAGAGTGGCGTCGGTGGCGCCGGTGCGGGGGCTCCTGAAAGCGCGGGGGACGATTATAGCTTTGGCGTTATAGCCGGGCCTGGCGATCTGGAGAGATTCGACGCCGATGCTGTCGTGGTCGCAGCCGGCGCATGGAGCGCTCAGGTGCTCGACGGGCTTGTGCCTCCCGATGCGGTGGTGCCGCTCTGGGGTGTGATCGTCCTCGTGGAGCTGCTGCGGCGCCCGCGACACCCGATCATCGAGGGCACGGTCACCCGTGGGCTCACCACCGGGAAGATCGAGAGTGAGACCTCGTTCACGCTGCTCGGCAGCCCAAGCTGGCTGGCGGTTGGCTCGACTCTGCTCGAGGGGTCCGAGCCGGACGGTGCGGCCTGGTCACAGCGCCTGCTCGATCGCGGTACCCGCTTCGTGCCGTCGATCGCGGGCGCGCGCGTGGCGGGGACCCTCGTCTGCGCACGGCCCAAGTCATTTGACAGCCGCCCGATTCTCGGGCGTGTGCCCGGGCACGGCAGGCTGTGGCTCGGATCGGGGCACGGCGGCCGCGGAATGTCGCTTGGCGTCGCCTCGGGACGGCTGCTGGCCGACGCGATCCTGTCCGGGAGCGACGCTGCGATTCCGGCTGAGCTGAGCGCCCGCCGGCTGTCGGCCTGAGGCTCGCCCGCTCGGATCTCAAGCCGGCGCGGCCTGCGCTCGCGCAGACTATGAGTTGAGCGCGACCGTGTTGTTTGCGAGGTTGAGTGTGCCCGTGTTTCCGCTGGCGGTCACGAAGCGCAGCGTCGCGCCGTAGGCCGCGGCCTCGCTCTTGACCGATCCCGGGCGCAGCAGGGTCACCGCGCCGCTGCCGCGGAGCAGCTTCCGGGTGGTCCGCTGCCGAGCGTGGGTGGTGCGGACGATCACGAACAGCCCATCCACACGGTTTGACGGGTCACTGCCCGCATAAACGCCAATCGCCTGGATGCCGGCGGTGGCCACCCAGCCGTTCGTGTAGTCGAGCAGCGCCGGTGACGCTGCCGGCTGCACCCTCGGACCGAACTCCACGCTCGGAAAGCCCACACCCGCGGTCGGTTTGGAGCCGTGAAACACCAGCCCAACGATGACCACCGCTGCGACCAGAACGGCCGCCACCACCCAGTTCCGGTTGCCCATGGGGCGGCCCGCCGACGAACGGACCCGTCAGTCCGACGGGGTGTTCACGTCAGCAGCTCCAGCACCCGGGGCATTCTCGACCTCGACACCCCCGGTCTGTTCGTCGCCAGCGCCCTGCTCCCCCTCGGATTCAGGTATGGGCATCTGCTCCACGTCCGGCGCCGACCCGGGCTTCTGCTGCGCCTCCGGCGGCGACCCGGGCTTCTGCTCAGGCTCCGGACCGGACTCCACCTGGGCTTCGTCTGCCGCGCCGGGTGCCGCCTCAACCACGGCCCCGGGCGCGGTCTGCGGCGTTGAGCCGCTGACCTGGGCGGCGGAAGCGTCGGTGGCCTCGGTCGCAGGCGCGTCAGCGGCCACGCTGGCGGCAGCGTCAGCGGCCTCGGTCGCAGAAGCGTCAGCGGCCACGGTGGCGGACGCGTCAGTGGCCTCGGTCACGGGCGCGGCAGCAGCCGCCTCAGGCCGCAGCCGCCGCTCAACCTCCGCCCACAGCGCCGCGTAGGCGACCGCGGCCGGAGACTCGGGCGCGAACACAGCGACGGGATTGCGCTCCTCCCCCATCATTTCGACCTCGTCCGCGATCGGGATGGCAGCGCCGAGGACGGTCAGCTCCTTGATCTGCCGCAGCCGCTGCATCACCTGGAGGTGAAGCTGCTTCTCGACGTTGGCCATCGAGAAGAACGCGAAGATCGATGTGGTGCCCTTGCGCCCCACCTTGCCGCGCTGCGAGAGCTCCTGCAGCTGCTCGTAGGCGCGCGAGGACAGGGTCGCCGGGATCACCGGCACCAACAGGGCATCGGACGCCTCGAACACTGCCTCCGACACCAGCGAGATGCTGGGCGGGCAGTCGAGGAAGATGTAGTCGTAGTCGTCGCGGAGCGGCGCCAGCACCTTGCGCAGGCGTCCGGCGGGCTTCTTGAACTGGTCGAGCGCCAGATCGAGGTGGCGGTAGGAGAAGTCGGCGGGCAGCAGTTCGAGGTTCTCGTGGTCGGTCGCCTTGATGTGGTCGCCGGCGTTGCTGCGCCTGCGCAGCAGGCCGCGTCCACCGCCCTTGACCTTCGGCCGCACGCGGAACAGGTAGGTGCTGGCAGCCTGCGGGTCGAGGTCCCACAGCAGTGTCGGGTGGCCTGACACCGCCGCCAGGTAGGCGAGGTTCACCGCGGCGGAGGTCTTGCCGACTCCACCCTTGATGTTGTATGTGGCCAGGACCTTGGTATCGCGCTTGGGCTTCTTGCTCATAGGCTCGTGTCGCTCATCTGTTCAGGATCATCCCTCATCGACCGCGCGGTCACCGACTGGTCGGCTCGTGGATCGTTAGCTGAAAGTGTCGGCTACGAGATTGCACTGTGCCTCGGACGAAAACTCCGTGAAGCTCTGAGCGAACCGCTCACGTGCGGCCCGGGCATCCTCCTGGAGCCGATCGACCAGCACTCCGATCGCCATGACAGTAGCCACGCCGTGCGGCTCGCCCACGACCTCGAGCGCGATTTCCTTGAGCAGTCCGATCTGGACCTCGCGATCCTGGTGACGACCGAGCACGTCCTGGAGACCCTTGAGCGCCTTCACCAGCGGACCGACCACACCTTCATCGTGCAGCGGCACCGCGAAGAGCTCGAGCAGGTAGCGCAGTTCCTTGCCCTTCTTACGCAACTCGTGATAGTGCTCGGGGGCCGAATCGGCATCGATCGCGCGGCCCATCCGCACCATCCGCCGATGCACCCGCCCGATGCGGCGACCGGCGAGCTCGTCGATCGGTCGCGCCGCGTCGGGGCGACGGGCCTCACCCTCCAGCACCAACACCTCCAGAATCTCACCCCACTCGGTATTCAGCTCGCGCGCACGATCGCTGGTGAGCGTCGCATTGAGCTTCCCGCGGGCGATGCTGTGGCGCAGGCTCAGGACCTCCCTGACCGGCTCGAGGTCCCCCCGCACCGCAGTTGGAGCGAGCCGCCGGAGCGCCTCGAAGTCGCGGAGGTAGACATCCAGATCACGCGTGGGGCCCGTTTCGTTCTGCAGCCACCTGAACGCCGCCCGCATCCGCTGAAGCTCGTTGGGGAGGAACACTCCGCGCAGCTCACGCAGGACCGCCCGGGTGCGTCGAATCGCCACCCGGTAATCATGCAGGTACTCGATGTCCTTGCCATCGAGGGCGCCGGGTAGGTTTTGCTGCTGGATCTCCCGGAGCCTCAGCAGAACCCGCGATGCGACGACGTCCGCGCGTTCCTGCGCTTGCATCGCCACATCGACACTCGACCAGCGACTGGCGCGAACGAAGCCATGCTGCTCGAGCAGCCATCGGACCCGCGCAGCGTCCTCGTCGTAGCCGCGCAGCGGCTCCAGCGACAGCCACCAGCCGCTGCCGGGCGCAATCTCGGTTGCGATCCTGCAGATGATCTTGTCGACCTCGTCGCGGACGACCAAGCCGCCAACGCCGTCGGTCGGCTCCGCCACGACGTGAAATCCCGGCCCCAACGCGAATCGCACCGATTCGAGCGGTTCGCTCGGGCTCAGCAGCTCCCCGCGAGCACTCACGGCACCAGCCGCCCGAGGCGTGTGACGGCATCATCGACCTGTGCTTCGGTCACGATCAGCGGCGGCTCCATCCGCAGGCTGGAAGGACCGGTGGCGTTGACCACAAGCCGTTGCTCCAACAGCGCGCGCCGTGCCAGCTCCACTGCCGATACCCCGGGCATGAGCTCTGCACCGAGAAGCAGGCCGCGGCCCCGTACCGAGGCCACGAACGGAAGTTCCGCGAGCGCTGCGGCGAACCGCTCGCCGACCGCAACGACATGCTCGAGCAGCGCCGGATCCGAGCAGATCTCGAGCGCCGCCAACGCGGCGGCGCACACGAGTGGTCCCCCGGCGAAGGTCGAGCCATGATCACCGGGCTGGAGCGTGTCGGCAAGCCCAGGGCCAGTCACCAGGGCGCCGATCGGGACCCCCCCGCCCAGCGCCTTGGCGCTCGTCAGGGCATCGGGGACGACACCGGTCTGCTGGTAGGCCCACAGCGACCCGGTCCGCCCCATTCCCGTCTGGACCTCGTCGAAGATCAACACCGCACCCTCGCGATCGCAGGCGCTGCGGGCGGCGGCCAGGAACTCCTCGGAGAGCGGCAAGACGCCGCTCTCGCCCTGGATCGGCTCGAGCAGCACCGCCGCTGTCCCGGGGCCAACCGCCGCGTCGACCGCGGCCGGATCCTTATCGCAGACGACGAATCCGGGCACCAGCGGCGCGAACGGCGCCTGCTTGGCCTCCTGCGGCGTCGCCGACAGCGCCCCATAGGTGCGTCCGTGAAATGCGTCGCGCAGAACCACGATCTCACCGCCCTGTCGGTGGCGGCGAGCCAGCTTGATCGCCGCCTCGTTGGCCTCGGCGCCTGAGTTGCACAGGAACACCTTGCCACCGAGCGAGCTCTGCGCCAACGCTGCCGAGAGTCGGAACGCCTGCTCGGTGTAGTAGAGGTTCGAGACGTGCGTGAGCGTCGCCGCCTGCGCCTGGATCGCGGCGACCACCCGTGGGTGGCAGTGCCCGACGTTCAGCACGGAGATCCCCGCGAGGAAGTCGAGATACTCGTTGCCGTCCGAGTCCCACAGGCTGACGCCCTGGCCGCGCACGAACTCGACCGGGTTGCGCACGTAGGTGGGGATCGCCCACTCGCGCTCGAGCGATTGCAGCTCTGACAGGGTCATGCGCCCGCGCCGCCAGGGGCGCGCTCGGCAGCGCCGTCAGGAACGATCATCGTGCCCTGGCCCTCGTTGGTGAACAGCTCCAGCAGCAGTGAATGCGGTACACGACCATCGACGATCACGGCGCTGGGCACACCGCTCTCGACGGCGTGCAGACAGGCGGCGAGCTTGGGTCGCATGCCGCCGAACACCTCGCCCAGGGACGTGCGCAGCTCCGAGGCGTTCGCCTCCGCCACCAGCGTCGCCGGATCGCCGGCCTCGCGGAACCAGCCGGCCACATCCGTCAGGAACATCACCTTGTAGGCGCCGAGCGCAGCCGCCACGGCGGCTGCCGCATCGTCGGCGTTGACGTTGTAAGAGTTGCCCTGCGCGTCGGCACCGACGCTCGCGACAACGGGGATGTAGTCGACCGCAACGTGCGTCAGCACGCCGATGTTGACACGGTCGATGCGGCCGACGAAGCCGATGTCCTGGCCGCTGGGCGCCGCCAGCCGGCTGCATTCGAACAGCTGGCCGTCGTCACCGCTGAGTCCCACCGCGGGCTGCCCGTGCCGGGTGAGCAGCAACACGATGTCCTTGTTGACCTTGCCGACCAGCACCATCTTGGCGAGCTCGACGGTCTCGGCGTCTGAGACGCGCAGGCCATCGACGAACCGCACCGGAAGGTCGAGCCGCTCCATGTAGGAGGTGATCTCCGGTCCACCACCGTGCACGATCACGGGGTTGATGCCGACGTACTTCAGCAGCGCCACATCGCGAGCGAACTCGTGCTTGAGCGTCGGATCGGTCATCGCAGCGCCTCCGTACTTGATTACCACCGTGCGGCCGTGAAACTCGCGGATGTAGGGAAGCGCCTCGAGCAGCGTGACGACGTCGCGCTGGGTGCGCACCGGCTGACCCGGCCCGATCGCCTCAGTCTCGCCGCTCACGTCGTGTACTCGGCGTTGATGGTCACGTACCCGTGGCCGAGGTCTGAGAAGTAGCGCTCGGCCTCGGCGCCATGTCCGGGCAGGACGACCTCGTACTCGACCTCATCGCGCTGCACCGCTGCGGAGAGTGCGTCGGCGTCGTACTCGACGTAGGCACTGTTGACGCAGACGACGATGCCCTCGATTGAGATGTCAACGTGCAATGGCGCGGCGCGATGATGCCCTCCCGCGTTCCCGCCGGGCAGCGCCGCACCGACCGCCTGGATGATCCGGCCCCAGTTGGCGTCGCCTCCATACAGAGCGGTCTTGACCAGCGGAGAGTCGCCGACCGCGTGCGCGACCCGCTCGACCGCATGCTGGTCGCCGCCCGTGACCACCACTCGACCGACGCGACGCGCGCCCTCACCGTCCCGGGCCACCAGCAGTGCAATCTGCCGCAGGGCAGCATCGAGCGCCTCGCCGAAGGCCCGCTCGTCGCTGGTCTTGGGCGCGATCCGAACGCCCGAGGCGCCGGAGGCCTGAAGCACGATCGTGTCCGAGGTCGAGAGCTGGCCGTCGACGCTGATCCGGTCGAACGATCGCTTGGTGCAGACGGAGAGCAACAGGTCGGCCTCGTCGGCCTCGATCACCGCGTCGGTCTGGACGAACACGAGCAGCGTCGCGAAGTTCGGGGAGATCATCCCCGCGCCCTTCGCCTGGACGCTCAGTCGCACCGTGCCTCCGTCGAGCGCGACGGCGAGGGTCACCTGCTTGGAGAACGCGTCGGTCGTCAGGATCGCCTCCGCGAAGTCGTCGCCGCCCTCGGTTCGCAGGTCGGGCCCCAGGGCGGCGATTCCGGTGATGATCCTGTCGATCGGCAGCGGTACACCGATGACGCCGGTCGATGCGACCGCCACCTGATGCGGATCGACGCCGGTGACCTCCGCCGCCGCGGCGCGCATCGCCGCGGCGTCGTCCATGCCGCGCGCTCCCGTTGCCGCGTTCGCGTTGCCGGAGTTGACGACCACGGCCCGCAGCGCCCATAGTTTGGCGTCGTCCTTGGTGAGAAGTACCGGCGCCGACTGCGCGCCGGAGCGGCTGAAGCGCACTGCGCTGGTGGTCTCGGGCGCGTCCGAGACGATCACGGCGATATCCCGGGAGCCGTCCGGTTTGACACCACAGGCGCCGCCGGCCGCACGAAAGCCCCTTGGCAGCCGCCCGTCCCCGACCTCGGTCACATGCTCCGGGCACTGCACCCAGCGTGAGCTGAAGAAGCTGCTCATAGAATTCCCGTCTCCTCCGGCAGCCCGAACATCAGATTCAGATTCTGGACCGCCTCGGACGCCGTCCCCTTCCAGAGGTTGTCGATCGCGCCGAACACGATCACACGACCCGTGCGCTCGTCGCGGTGTACTGAGATCCGACAGAAGTTCGTTTCACGCACGGCACGCACCCCGGCCGGTTCGCGCACGAGCTCGACGAAGCGCTCCGCGTCATAGGCGTCGCGATAGAGCGCCTCGACCTCGCCGGTGCTGACCGAAGGATCGGTCGGGGTCACGTAGCAGGAGACGAGCTCGCCCTGGTCGAGCGGCAGCAGGTGCGGTGTGAACGTGACCGTTACCTCGCTGCCGAGTGCAGCCAGCTCCTGCTCGATCTCGGGCGTGTGGCGGTGGCGCGGAACGCCGTAGGCATTGACGTTCTCGTCGACGCTGACGAAGTGCGTCTTGTCGGTCGCGCTGCGGCCCGCGCCGGAGACGCCTGACTTGGCGTCGATCACGACGTCCGCGATCAGGCCGGCACGCGCCAGCGGCGCCAACGCGAGGATCGTCGCCGTCGGGTAGCAACCGGGGTTGGCCACCAGTTCGGCCCCTGCGATCGCCTCGCGATACAGCTCGGGCAGCCCGTATACGGCGTCTGCGATCAGCTGCGGCCACGGATGGGGTTGATACCACTGCTCATAGGTTGCCGCGTCGCGGAGACGGAAGTCCGCGCTGAGATCGACCACCTTGACGCCGCGCACGCGCAGCTCGGCCACGAAGGGGGCCGAGGCGCCGTGCGGGTAGGCGACCACGGCCGCCTCGACATCCGCGTGACGGTCGACCTCCACCTCCTCGAGCACCAGCGGCACCCGGTGCTGCGGGTAGACCTCATCAAGCCGGCGGCCGACGTCGCTGCGGGCGGTCACCCATCTCAGATCGAAGTTCGGATGGCTGTGAAGCAGCCGCGCGGCCAGCGAGCCGGCGTAGCCGGCCGCACCGAACACCGCGACCGAATGACTCTCAGCCGCCGGCACGGATCGTGCCCTCCAGCTCGTCGCCGACGGCGTTGGCGATCAGCTGCCGCTGACGCGCGACCTCGGCGTCGGTCAGGGTGCGGTCGGGCGCACGGTACGCCAGCCGGACGGCGATCGAGACCCGGTCAGGTCCGAGCCGCTCAGGGTCTCGGTAGACGTCGAAGACCCGAGCGCCGGCGAGCAGCGGCGAGCCGGCACTGCGAATCACCCGCAGCAGCTCGCTCGCGGACACCGTCTCCGCGACCACGATCGCGAGGTCCTCGTTGACGGCGGGGAAGCTCACGAGATCGCGGAACTGGGTCGGCGCCGGCGGTTGGATCGCCGACAGCTCGAGCTCGAACCCCGCCACCGTGTCCTCGAGATCCCAGCGCGCCGCGACGTTCGGATGGATCTCCCCCAGCCAGCCGAGGTGGCTGCCGCCGATCAGGATCGCAGCCGCGCGGCCCGGGTGCAGGAACGGCGCGGTGGTCATCGGCTGTGGCTCCCATTCGACGCCGAGCGACGCCAGCAGCGCGCTCAGCACGCCCTTGGCCGCGAAGAAATCAACCGACGGCGGGCGCTGCTCGCGCCAGGTCGCGGGCCGCACCGGACCGGCCAGGATCGCCCCAAGGTGGTGGGGCTCAGCCGGCAGACCGTCGTCGGAGCCCGTTGAGTGGTAGACCGCGCCGGACTCGAACAGCGCGAGTGACTCCACCCCCCGCGCGCGGTTGCGCTGTGCGACGTCCAGCAGCGAGCCGAGCAGCGTCGTCCGCAGCTGCGACTGCTCGGACGACATCGGGTTGGCAAGGGTCACGGGCGAGGCGGACTCGATCAGGCCGAGCTTCTCCGCCAGTTCAGGCCCGGCGAAGCTCCATCCGACGATCTCGTGCAGGCCCTGGCCGGTCAGCGCGTCCTCGGCGCGGCGGCGCAGGTGCTGGACCGGCGTCAGCCTTCCGACCGCTCCCCGGCGAGCGGGCAGAGTCGGCGGCAGCTTCTCGACGCCGTCCAGCCGGGAGACCTCCTCGATCAGATCGGCCTCGCGGGTGATGTCGAAGCGGCGGAAGTCGGGAACCGTGACATCCAGCCCGTCCGCCGCATCGACGGCGGTGAAGCCGATCGTCTCGAGCAGCTGTCGCGAGCGCTCGCGTGGGATCTCGACCCCCAGCAGCCCGTGCAGACGCGCGTCGCGTAGGCGGATCGTGGCAGGTTCCGGTCCGGGGCCGCCGAGGTCGAGCGTGCCGGCGCGGACGGTCGCGCCGCAGACGTCGATGAACAGCCGTGTCGCGACGCGCTGTGCCCACATCGCCTGCTCGGGCTGGAGTCCCTTCTCATAGCGGCTCGAGGCCTCGCTGCGCAGGCCGAGCTTGAGGCTGGTGGCATGGATGTTGGGTCCGCTCCAGGTCGCGACCTCGCTGATGATCGCCGTGGTCGTCTCCGATACCTCGGAGCGAGCGCCTCCCATCACGCCGGCGATCGAGGTCGGCCCGTCGGCGTCCTCGATCAGGACGATCTCCTGATCGAGCGTGCGGACCTGATCGTCCAGCGTTGTCACCTGCTCAGCGGCGCGGGCGCGGCGGACGTTCAGGCGCTGGCCCGCAACGCGGTCGTAGTCGAAGGCGTGCATCGGCTGGCCGGTCAGGAGCATGACGTAGTTGGTGACGTCGACGATGGCGGAGATTGGACGCTGGCCACAGGCCATCAGCCTTGCCTTCATCCACAGCGGGCTCTGACCCGGATTGATGCCGTCGAAGATGCGGGCGGTGAAGCGCCGGCACAGCTCTGGGCCGGCCTCGTTGGTGATCTCGATCCCGTCGAGCTCACCGGCGCTGCCGGGATCAAGCTCCCACGGCGGCGGCTTCAGCTGCGCGCCGGTCGCCGCCGCGACCTCGCGTGCGACCCCGTAGATGCCGAGACAGTCCGGCCGGTTGGGGGTGATCTCGAGCACCAGCACGTCGGTTGCGATCGTGATCACATCGCCCAGGGGCGTGCCGGGTGCGATCGCCTCCCCGATCACCATGATCCCGTGGTGCTCGTCGCTTAGCTGCAGCTCGCGCTCCGAGAGGATCATCCCGTTTGATTCCTGGCCCCGGAGCTTGGCCTTCTTGAGCCTGGTGCCGTCGGGCATCACGGCACCCGGCCGAGCGACGCCGACGGTCTGTCCGGCGGCCACATTGGGCGCACCGCAGACTATCTGTGACGGCGTCGAGCCACCGATATCGACCATGCAGACGCTGAGCCTGTCGGCATCCGGGTGCTTGGTGCGCGCGAGCACCAGACCGGTGACGAAGTTCTCGGTTCCCTCGACGCCGTGGTGCTCCACGCGCTCGACCTCGGTCCCCGTCAGCGCCAGACGCTCGGCCAGCGTCTGCGTGTCCATGTGCGGTTCGCAGTACTCGTGCAGCCACTCGATCGGAACTCTCATGGCTCACACTCGCTCATGCGAACTGCTCCACGAAGCGCACATCGTTGTCGTAGAACAGACGCAGGTCGGTGACGCCGTGCTTGAGCATCGCGATCCGCTCGATCCCCATCCCGAACGCGAATCCCTGGACCTGCTCGGGGTCGTAGCCGTTCTCGACCACGTGGCCGAGCACGTTCGGGTCGACCATACCCGAGCCGAGGATCTCGAGCCAGCCAGTGCCCTTGCAGATGCCGCAGCGCTCCCCCCCGGCCGTCACGCCGCCTGAGCAGTTGAAGCAGGAGACATCGACCTCGACGCTCGGCTCGGTGAACGGGAAGAAGTGCGGGCGCAGGCGGATCTCGCGCTCCGGGCCGAAGATCGCCCGTGCGAACTCGAGCAGCGTGCCCTTGAGGTCGGCCAGCGTGATCGCGTCATCGACCGCCAGGCCCTCGATCTGGTGAAACTGGGGCGTGTGGGTGACATCCGAGTCACGGCGGTACACCCGGCCGGGAACGATCAGGAAGATCGGCGGCTTCTGCAGTTCCATCGATCGGATCTGCATCGGGCTCGTGTGCGTGCGCAGCAGCACGTCATCGGCCACGTAGAACGTATCGGTCCACGCCCGGGCGGGGTGCGTCGGCTCGTGGTTGAGCGCGTCGAAGTTGTAGTACACCGTCTCGACCTCCGGGCCGTCGGCGACGTTGAAGCCGAGGCCGATGAAGATGTCCTCTATCTCTCGTCTGGTCTGCGTGATCAGATGCAGGCGGCCGACGGCCGGCATCGGATCGGCCGGCAGCGTCACGTCGACTCGATCCTCCTGCAGGCGAGCGCCCAACTCGCTGATGGCGAGCTCACCGGCACGGGTATCGATCAGCGCCTCGAGCGCCTTGCGTGCCTCGTTCGCGGCCCTGCCGACCGCGCCGCGCTGCTCGGGCGGCAGCTCTGCCACACCCCGAAGCAGGTTGGGCAGCTCCGCCCTGCGCCCGAGATAGCGGACGCGCACATCCTCGAGGGCCCCGGTGTTTGCTGCCGCGGCCACGGCGTCCTCGCCCTCGCGCCGAAGCTCTGTTATACGGGTCTCGATGCTCATCCGCGGCTGATCCTACGAGTTAGCCCTGCCCGAAAGCTCGTACAGGGCGATGCTCGCCGCAATCGCCGCATTGAGCGAGTGATTGCGGATCGCGATCCGCCGCACCCAGCGGCAGTGGTCGAGGATCTCGTCCGGCAGGCCCTGGCGCTCGGCGCCCACCAGCAGGCTGACGGTGTCAACACCTTCGGGCAGCGGGCTGTCGTCGAGGTATGGCCAGCGCGGATCGGCGTCAAGTCCGATCCGGAGCCCGGGCAGCGCATCAACGTCGCAGCGAACCATCGGCACCGTGAAGATCGCCCCCATCGATGCGCGCACCGCCCTGGGCCCGAACGGATCGGCCGTCCCAGGTCCAAGCGCGACACATGAGGCACCGAACGCCTCCGCCGAGCGCAGCACCGTGCCGACGTTTCCCGGGTCGCTGACGCCATGCAGGTAAAGACAGAGGGGTCCGAGCGGAGCCGTCTCCCAGCGTTCGTCGTAGATGGCCAACGTGCGCGTGCCGGACGCGAGCTCACTCAGCGATTGCAGTGCCGAGGGATCGACCTCGATGCCGGGCAGGCCGCTGCCGGTCACGGCGAAGCGCTCGACCGCCGTCCAGCCGGCCGCGTCAGCGGCCGCCAGCAGATCTTCGCCCTCCGCGACGAACTGGCCCAGACGCTCGCGGTCACGCCGCCTCTGACGGAGCTTGCGGAGCGTCTTCAGCTTGTCGTTGTGACTGCTCGTGATCGGCATCTCGGACCTCATCAGGAAACAAAAAAGGCGCCGTCCTGTCGGATCGGCGCCCTTGGCGGTGCTGGTTTCCGGCTTAGCTCAGCCGGCAGCCAGCGCCTCTTGGGCGCGCTCGGCAAAGCGTCGGAACGTGTCTGCGTCGTGGACGGCCATATCGGCCAGGATCTTGCGATCCAGTTCGACCTCGGCCAACTGCAGCCCATGCATGAACTGCGAGTAGGACATGCCGTTCTGCCTCGCGGCCGCGTTGATGCGCGTGATCCAGAGGCGACGGAAGTCGCGCTTGCGGTTGCGACGATCGCGGTAGCGATACTGGTCGGCCTTCAGCAGTGCTTCCTTGGCTGAGCGATAGCGACGCGAGGCGTTGCCGCGCATGCCCTTCGTCATCGCCAGGGTTTCGCGGCGCTTCTTGCGCGCGTGAACGGAGCGCTTGACGCGGCTCATGACTTCTTGGCTCCCAGCAGCGTCTTGATCCTGGGCGCGTCGTGGTCGGACACGATCATCGGGCTCCGCAGATTTCGCTTGTATTTCGGAGACTTCTTCTCGAGGATGTGGCTCGAGAACGCATGGCGGGCCTTGACCTTGCCATTGGCGGTCAGCTTGAAGCGCTTCTTGGCGCCAGAGTGGGTCTTCATCTTCGGCATAACTCGCGGCTAGTAAAGCAGATCCCCTCGGGGTAGCCCGACGAGCCCAGGGAGCGCACAGGAGTTCGCGGGCGGTGACCGACCTGCTCAATCTGACAGAGCGTCAGCGACCGGGCCGGTTGGGCAGAAAATGCATGAGTTTTCGTGCACGGCCGAGCAAATCGGGGGCCGGCGAGTCGGATTGTCAGATTGAACAGGTCCCACGCACACGATCTGCTGCCGCTCCCGGCAGACGGGGCGTTACTCGGCTGGGGCTGAGGCGGCCGCCTCGGCGGCGGCCTCCTGGCGCTGCTGGCGACGTGGGCGCTTTTCAGCTGAGTCGTGAGTCGTGTCGGGTCCCGGCTGCTCAGCGTGACCCTCGCCCTCAGCCGCGAGAACGGCCTTCGAGGGGCCGAGCATCATCGTCATGTTGCGGCCGTCCTGCAGTGGTCGCTGCTCCACGACCGCGTACTCGGCCAATTCCTCGGCGAGCTTCTCCAGCAGTGCCGTACCGCGCTCGGGGTGCGCCTGCTCGCGACCGCGGAACATGATCGTGACCTTGACCTTGTCCCTGCCCTTGAGGAAGCGCTCGACGTGACCCTTCTTGGTGTCGTAGTCGTTCTGCGCGATCTTCGGGCGGAACTTGATCTCCCGGATCGTGATCTGCTGCTGGTGCTTGCGGGCGGCCTTCAGCTTCTGGGCCTGCTCGTACTTGTACTTCGAGTAGTCGAGCACGCGACACACGGGCGGGCGGGCGTCGGGAGCCACCTCGACCAGGTCGAGATCGCGCTCCTCCGCGTACTTGAGCGCGTCGGCGGTCTTCATCACGCCGACCTGTTCGCCATCCTCGCCGATCAGGCGAACCTCTGGCACACGGATGCGATCGTTGATCCGGGTCTGGTCGCGTTCCGGCGGACGCCGGTCGAACCTACGTGGAACCGGCACTAGCTGCTGTTACGGCGGTGCGTCAAGCGGCGCCGGGCCGGTTGGGAGAAATCTGCTGGATCAACGAGAGGGAAGTATAGCCCGCCCAGGCTCAAGTCAACGTCCGCGTTCCGATCAGATCCATCACGCGCGCCAGGAAATCATCGACCGCGACCGCGCCGGTATCCCCCGCGCGGTGCTCGCGCACGCCGACCTGGCCCGCCTCCTGCTCGCGATCGCCCACCACCAACATGAACGGCACCTTGCGCAGCTCGGCGTCACGGATCTTGCGTCCGACGGACTCGACGCGATCGTCGAGCTCGGCGCGCACGCCGACGGCCGCCAGTCGTTCCCGGACCGATTCGCCGTACTCGTTGTGACGATCGGCGATCGGCAGCACGATCACCTGCAGCGGCGCCAGCCACACCGGCAGCTCGCCGCGGTAGTGCTCGAGCAGGATGCCGATGAAGCGCTCGTACGAGCCCATCAGCGCGCGGTGGATCATCACCGGCCGGTGCTCGGCGTTGTCGGCGCCCGTGTAACTCAGGCCGAACCGCTCCGGGAAGTTGTAGTCGATCTGACAGGTGCCGAGCTGCCACGAGCGGCCCAGCGAATCGGTCACGTGGATGTCGATCTTCGGCCCGTAGAAGGCGCCGTCGCCCTCGTTGATCGCGTATTCGAGCCCAAGATCGGTCAGCGCGCTGAGGAGCGCGGCCTCGCTCTTGTCCCACAGCTCCTCGGACCCGATCCGCTGCTCCGGCCGCGTCGAGAGCTCGAGCCGCAGTTCAAGCCCGAACAGTCGATACGTGTCGAAGGCGAAGTCCAGGACGCCTGCGACCTCAGCCTGGATCTGATCCTCTGTACAGAAGATGTGGGCGTCGTCCTGGGCGAAGTGGCGCACGCGCAGGAGCCCGTGGAGCGTGCCGCTCGGCTCGTTGCGGTGCAGCAACCCGGGTTCCGAATAGCGCACCGGCAGGTCCCGGTATGAGTGCGGCTGCAGCAGGAAGAGCTGGCAGTGTCCTGGACAGTTCATCGGCTTGAGCGCCAATTGACGGTCCTCGGACTCGGTGACGAACATGTCGTCGCGGTACTTGTCCCAATGCCCCGAGGTGACCCACAGCGAGCGGTCAAACAGCTGCGGCGTCTTCACCTCTGTGTAGCCGCGCGCGGCGCCCATCTCGCGGCTCAGCTTGACCAGCTCATTCCATACCGCGGTACCGGGCGGGAACCAGAAGGCCGAGCCCGGCGCCGTCTCGGAGAAGCCGAACATGCCCAGCTGCGGACCCAGGCGGCGGTGGTCGTTCTGGCGAGCGAGCTCGAGCCGCTCGAGGTACTCCTCAAGTTCCCGCTTCGAGAAGAACGCCGTCCCATACACGCGCGTGAGCATCTGCCTGTTCGAGTCCCCTCGCCAGTAGGCGCCCGCCACCGACTGCAGCTTGAACGCCTTGATCCGCTTCGTGCTCGGCGCGTGCGGTCCACGACAGAGGTCCGTGAACTCACCGTTGCTGTACAGACTGACCGTCTCCACCGGAGCCTCCGCCGGGGCACCCGATACGAGGTCCTCGATGAGCTCCACCTTGTACCGCTGGCCTTCACCCCGGTAGCGGTCAAGCGCGACCGCTACCGGGACCTCCTCGCGCAGGAACGGCTCGTCAGCCTCGATGTGCTCCCGCATCCGCGCCTCGATCGCGGGGAAGTCGTCCTCTCGCAGCGTGACTCCGTCCGGCAGCTCGACGTCGTAGTAGAAGCCGTTCTCGATCGGTGGCCCGATCGAGATCTGAACGCCCGGGTAGAGCTCGAGCATCGCCTCGGCGAATACGTGCGCGGCGTCGTGGCGGATCAACTCGAGCGCCTCCTCCCCACTCTTCTCGGTGATGATCTCGATCCGGCGCTCACCCTGTGTCGGCAGCTCCCGCGCGAGGTCGTAGGTCACGCCGTCGACCTTGATCGCGAGCGCCGCCTTCGCGAGCCCGGGGCCGATCGCGGCCGCCGCGTCGTTGCCCGTCGCGCCCTCGCGCAGGCTCAGCGTGTCCCCGTTTGGCAGCAGATACTCCATCCGCACTGATCGTACGTGCCCATTGGCGTACGTGCCGCCCGCCCCGCTGGCTGGGCGGCCTTCATCAGCACCCTGCGCCGGTTTTCTGAGCTTTGGCGGGGGCCGGCGTCGCGGAGTAGCGTTGTCCGCAAGACGCACCATCGCACACCGATCGGGGGCACCTTGGGACAGGCACTGATGCCGAAGCAGCGTCGGCTAGGACGAGTCACGGGGGTCTGTGCGGCCGTTGTTGCGACGTTCGGCCTGTTCCCCCTCGCGAGCGCAGCCGCGAACACGATCACCGTCAACACGACCGCCACCACGTTCACTCAGGGCGACGGCCTGTGTTCGCTCGCCGAGGCCGTCGACTATTCGGACGGTGGCTCCGATGCCGACTGCTCGTCCACTCCCCGGTCGGGCACCACGACGATCGAGCTTCCAGCCGGGAAGTACATCGTGCCCGACACCCTCGAGTTCGACTACCCGACGAACGTCGTGGGTGCCGGAGCGAACACCACCGACGTGGAGGGCGGCGGCGCAAAGCGGGTGCTGAACATCGACGCAACGACCGCGGCCGTGACCGGGATCACAATCTCGGGCGGGCTTAGCCCGCGGCTTTCATGCACGCCGACAATCGGGTCTCCGTGCCCGCCGGAGAACGGCGAGAAGGCCGGCGGGATCGACAACTTCGGAAATCTGACGCTAACGAATGTGACCGTGTCCGGCAACCACACGGCCGGCGGAGCGGCCGGGAGTTATGCGCTGCCGACTCTATGCATAGGCGGTTGCCCGGCAGTGGCCGGTCCCGACGGTGGCGACGGCGGCCAGGGCGCAGGCATTTACAACGAAACCGGCGCGACGCTGACAGTCACCGACTCCAACATCTCCAACAACCAGACCGGCGCGGGTTCGCCAGGAGGCGCCGGTGTCAGCGGATCGGGCACGGCGGCCTCCCCCGGACAGGATGGTGGAGCCGGGGGCGACGGGGGCGAGGGCGCCGGGATCTACAACGAGACCGGCGCGACGCTGACGATCAAGAACTCGACGATCTCCGGCAACTCGACCGGCGCCGGCGGCACGGGCGGCAACGGCACCGATGCGACCGCAAACAACACCAGCGGCGGGCACGGAGCCAGCGGCGGCAGCGGTGGTAACGCGGCCGGAATCGCCAACTTCGGCACCCTGGCGATGACGGCCTCGACGCTCGCGGACAACAGGGCGGGTGCCGGTGGCACCAGCGGGCTGCCCGGAGACGGCATGGGTTCTGGCGGCAGCGGCGGGTCGAATCAAGGTGGACAGGGAGGATCAGGAGCCGGGCTGGTGACCGGAACGGACGCCGCCACCACGCTGCTCAACGCCACCGTCGCAGGCAACGTCGCCGGGGCCGCCGGCGAGGCTCCCGACCCGGGGCTTGCGGGCGGAGGGGGTGCGATCGACAACCTGAGCTTCACAGGGACGACGCTCACCCATGTCACGATCGCCGGTAACAGCGCCGGTGAGGACGCCGCCTTGGACGGCCCAGGCGGCCGCCCGCTCACGGAGACCGACTCGATCATCGCGTCGAACACCTCGACGGAGCCAGGCACTCAGGGCTGCAACCCCGACCAGATCGTCGACGGAGGTCATAACGTCGCATTCGGCGCAGCCGGGTGCCCCGGCGTTGCTGGTGACCCACGGCTGGGAGCGCTCGCGAGCAACGGCGGCCCGACCCAGACTCTGACTCTAAGGACGGGCAGCTCCGCGATCGATCTCATTCCGGCGAGCGCCTGCGGCGCGGCGATGGATCAGCGTGGAATCAGCCGTCCCCAGGGAGGCGGTTGCGACGCGGGCGCGTATGAGGCGGCACCGCCACTACTCGCAGGCGCGAGGGCCGCCGTCATGGGACCTGAGTCGGCGACCGTCAGCGTGTCGGTGACGGCGAATCTGACGGACACCAAACTGGTGGTGCAATACGGCAGGACCACTGCATACGGCTCTCGCACTGCCGCGACCGATGCGGGATCGGGGGCGGGCGCGGCAGCGTTCACGATACCGGTGCGGAGACTCAAGCCGAGGACCACCTATCACGCCGAGGTTGTCGCGACCAACACCGACGGCACTGTCGCGAGCAACGCTCTCACCTTCACAACGCCCGTGGCGCTCACCGCCGCTGTTCGGTCCGCTGCCGTGGAGGGCAGCGTGATCTCGGTCCGCCTGGCCTGCAGGACCGGGGGGGTCAAATGCACCGGGGCGCTGAAGCTGACCTCGCGCGTCACCACACGCGGCGGCAACGTCGTCGCGGTCGCCGCGTCCGGGGCGCCCAAGGCCAGGTCACTCAAGCAAAGGACCACGGTGCGCACCGTCGGCAGTGGCCGCTACTCGGTCGCCTCTGGGAAGGCCAGGGTTGTGAAGCTGTCACTGAACGCGAACGGCAGGCAGCTGCTGAAAGCGCGGCTTCGGTTGCCAGCACTGCTTGCGGTGACCGGCAGCGCGAAGGTCGGCAGGAAGGTGACGTTCATCTACGGGCTCCCACACGGCAAAACGCGCAGGCACACCTAAGGCGGGAGACGGGGACCGATGAGTGGTGTGATCACAGCTTGGCGAGTCGCTTTAGCGCTGGTGCTTGCCTGTCTTGGCGCCGCGCTCGCCGGTGCTGCACCCGCGGTGGCCGACACGACAATTGCGGTTAACACCACGGAGACCACGTTCACCCAGGGCGACAGGCTCTGCTCGCTGGCAGAGGCTGTCGACTACGCCAACGGTGGCGTCGATGGCGACTGCTCGACGATCCCTCGGTCCGGCACGACGACTATCAGGCTTCCCGCCGGCAAGTACACGCCGGCGACGCTCGAGTTCAGCGAGCCCACCAACCTGGTCGGTTCCGGACCCGCGACAACCGACATCGATGGGAGCGGCGCCCACCAGGTGATCGCCGTCGACAACGCGGTCACCGTCTCGATCACCGGGGTCGAGTTATCGGGCGGAAACAGCGGCCATTACACCGCCGGCTGCACGATGATCTCGATGTTCCTTACGTGCCCGGCCGAGACCGGCGTCTTCGGTGGTGGGATAAAGAACCTCGGCGCGCTGACGCTCGACGACGTCCGGGTGACAGGAAACCACGCCGGCGACGGTACGCAGCCAAGCGGACTCATCGTCTGCATCGGTACCTGTAACGGCAGCGACGGTGGTGCCGGCGGCTCGGGTGGCGGGATCTACAACGTCGGGGCCCTGACGGTCGAGGACTCGACACTCGACCACAACACCTCTGGCATCGGGGCAGCCGGTCAGAGCGGGGTAGGAAATGGAGCGAGCGGCGGAGTCGGCGGGGGCGGCGGATCCGGTGGTGCCATCTACAACGATGGTGGAACGGTCACGATCGCCGATTCGACGCTCTCGGACAACGGCGCCGGGTCTGGCGGCACAGGTGGCAACGGCGTGGTCGGCGCGTCCGGCGGTAACGGCGGCGGAGCGGGCAACGGTGGAGACGGAGGCGATGGCGGCGGGATCCTGAGCAGCTCGGGCGGGTTTGTGACCATGACCGGATCCACCGTCACGGGAGACAGCGCCGGTTTTGGGAGCGCTCCGGGCGTACCGGGCGCCGGCGGGGGCGGCGCCGGCTCCGCGGGAGCGGGCGGCCACCCGGGCAACGGCGGTGCAGGTGGAGGCCTCGAATTCGACGGTGGCACGCTCGATCCGCTGACGCTCGCGAACGGCACCTTCGTTGGGAACGCTGCAGGAGACACCGCACAGGACACGATCGTCTCTCACGACGGGGTCGGCGGCGCGCTTGCGCTCGATGGAACCGGCACGCTGACCAACCTCACGGTTGCAGGCAACAGCGGGTACATCGGCGGAGGGATCTACGACATTCCCGGCTCCTCGTTCAGCGAGCAGAACACGATCTTTGCATCCAACTCCGCATCGGATGGTCCGGACTTCGGCAACTGTGCCGGATACGCCCTGGTCGACAAGGGGCACAACCTCGGCTACGGCGATGACAGCTGCCCTGGCTTGGTTGGCGACCCCAGGCTCGGAGCGCTGGCAAGCAACGGTGGGCCCACACAGACGATGGCCCTCGGGATCGGTAGTGCCGCTGTCGATGTCGTGCCGGTTGCGGCGTGTTCTGTGAAGACGGACCAGCGCGGGGTCAGCCGCCCGCAGCACGGTGCCTGCGACGTGGGTGCATATGAGCTGGCACCACCGACGCTCAGCGGTGCCAGCGCCGGCGCCGGCGGCGTGTTGACCGCAGAGATCGTGCCGAACCTGACCGACACGAAGGTCGCCGTCGCGTACGGCACCACCAGCCATTACAGCTCGGCCACGGCGACGAAGGACATCGGCTCGGGCAACGAACGGGATGCGTTCTCAATCGCGCTCACCAACCTGAGGCCGCATACGACCTATCACGCCGCGATCAACGCTACGAACCACGACGGGACGAGCACAACCCGCGACCTCACGTTCAAGACCGGCGCGGCCGTGGCCGTGTCCCTGACACACAGGTCGTTCAAGGGAAGCCACGCGCAGGTCAAGGTCGTCTGCGCCCCGTGGAGCCAGCCGTGCAGCGGCCAGCTGCAGCTGGCAGTACGCGTGACCACCCTTCGCGGCAGGGTCGTCGGCGTGGCCGCGTCGGGCACGAATGAGGCGAAGCAGAAGCGCAAGACCAAGCGTGAGACGGTCGGCACGGTTCGATTCTCGATCGGTGTGGGCGCGTCCAAAAGCTTGATGCTGGCGCTCGACCCGAGGGGGCTGCGCCTACTCACGGCGCGCCACCGCCTTCCCGCAACGCTCACGGTTTCAGGCGACCGCTCCTTCGCCAAGACCGTCACCTTCACTTTGCCTCCCCGCAAGCGCCGGCACGCTAAAGTTACGTCACTTCCAGGGCGATTAGCTCAGCTGGGAGAGCGCCACCTTGACATGGTGGAGGTCACTGGTTCGAGCCCAGTATCGCCCATTGCCGGTTTCGCGTCCCGCACTGGGTGGGCCGTGGTGGCGTCGTCTCGACAAGTGCTGCGTCCGCACGGTTGCGGCATGGACCGGCGACACCAGGGCCTCGCCAGCGCCAAGAGTCCGGCGCGACAAAGCCGAACACCACGGCCGAGGCCGCGCTACGCAAATGCTGAGCTGCGCAAATGCTGAATCTGATATCAGTGGCGTGTCCCGTCGTGAGCAGCTTCAACATGAGGGAGGCCTCTGGTGTCTGAGATGCGAGTCCTGGCCGTTCTGGGAGCGGGCGCCCTCGGTGCAGCTATGGCGGCGCGGTTGGGCGAAACGGGCCATGAGGTCAGGTTGTGGAACCGCACCCTGGAACGGGCTGAAGCGGCTGCGGCGCAGGCCCGCGGCGTCACCGCAGTCGAGTCGACGTCCGAGGCGCTCAAGGACGCATCAGCTGTGATCACGGTGCTTCGCGACGGCAATGCTGTCGCTGAGGTAATGACCGCTGCGATCACCGGGCTGGATAACGATGCGGTGTGGATACAGGCAAGCACCGTTGGCCCGCGCAGCGCGCGGACGCTCGGCGACCTGGCCCGAGACCACGGCGTGGCCTACCTCGACGCGCCAGTCTCCGGCAGCACAGCACCTGCGCGCGAGGGACGGCTCGTGTGGCTGGTCGCCGGAGAGGACGCGGCGCTCAGCCGTGCACGCCCCGTGCTTGACACCCTGGGAACCTCGGTGCTGCACGTCGGCCCCGGGGTCGAGGGCAGCGCCCTGAAGCTCGCGGTCAACGCTTGGATGACGGCGGCGACCGTCGCGATGAGCGACGTGCTCGCACTCTGTGACACGCTCGGGATCGATCACGCGACGTTCGTAACAGCGCTTGAGGCCGGTCCGTTGGCGATGCCCTACGAGCTGCAGAAGGTGAGTTCGATGGATGCCGGCACGTATACCGCCGGCTTCGCTGTGCAGCTCGCGTTGAAGGACATTGATCTTGCAGCGGAGCTTGCTGTCCCGAGTCCCCTGCTTCAGGTCGTCCATGATCGTCTTGAGCGGGCGGTCGCCGCTGGACACGGCAGCGATGACCTCGCCGCAGTCGACTACCTGCGAAAGAACGCGTGACCGGAGCTGTTTATGCGGAGTCAATACGTCGGGCTCCTTCTTGGCGTCGCGCGGCGGGCGGGTAGGCGAGGAATGTGGTGAACGCGAGCGCGGCCGCGACGGCCAGCGGCAGGAACAGGCTCGTCTTCAGCAGCAGCGCCCCGGCCAGCGCTCCCAGCAGCATCGCGAGAACGGCGGTCGTTCTGCGTACCGCGCCCTTCCCGGAGCCGCCGAACAGTTGCGAGTCGGCGGCCAAACCGGTCAACGTCATCGTCAGCACGGTCGTTGTCAGATCTGGTACCGCCACCCGCCGAATCGTCGCGTTGCGCACGCCCATCGCGAATGCCAGCATCGCGATCACCGCATCGCCCGAGACCGCGTTTGCGCGGACCGTGACTGTCGCGGCGAGGATCGCGGCCAAGGAGAGCAGCAGCGCCTCGATCAAAAGCGCCCAAGCCATGTGCTGAGCGTGGCGCTCTGCCAGCCGTGACGCGAGCACACCGCCGGTGCCCGCACCTGCCAGGAATGCCGTCAGCGAGATCAGTGGTGCAACGACCGGGAGCCCGCCGCTGCCCGCGATCCCGAAGCCGAGGAACACGATATTCCCGGTCATGTTCGCCGTGAAAACATGACCGATCCCCAGGTAGCTGACTGCGTCGACCAAACCGGTTGTGAACGTCAGCACCAGCAGCGCCCGCGACAGCGGGTGCCGGATCGTGCGGGCCGCTCGTTGCGACAGGGACGATTGACCCGTAACTGTCGATGGCGTCGCTCCGATTGCGCTCATGCGCTACCTCCAGGATTGGCTAGATCGCGTGAGCGGCATCATCGCGCATCGCCGCCGCGTCTGAGACGAGCAGGAGCAATCGTGGCGTCGCCCTGGTGCGGCCGCTCAGTGCGGTCGCAGCGATCACTGCCCGGTCACGATGCGCGCTGACGAGGGGTGGTCCCGCGTTGCGCGTCGCGGTCACCTGTCTCGCACGGGAAAACGCGTCTCAACGTAGAGCTCATCCCCCCGCGAGCGCCGTGGAAGCTGTGGCGACACGTTCGTGCTGTCCTGGCACCGACCGTCGGATACCGCCCGAATCTGGGGGTAGTCGGGCTCGGTCGCGTGCACCCTCAGGTTGACGGGAGAAAGACGACGTCGATGTTGAGCGCGGCGTAGGTGGGCGCGGCACGACGATCGGCACTCAGGAGTCGGTGACCGTGATGTGTCGCGGTGGCCGCGATCAGTGCGTCATAGAGCGCGCCGCCGCGGATGCCGTGTGAGATGGCGGCCCGAAAGGCCTCGCGGCTCGCGCTTGCCGGTAGGGAGAGCCATTCGGTTGGGAACCGTCGCTCGAGCCATTCGAGCACTGTGGCCGGTGCCAGGCGTTGACCTTGCGGCATCCGGCTGAGTGCAGCCGTGGTTTCGAAAGCTACGTGTGCGATCAGTGACGACTCAGCGCCGGCCATCGCCGAGACCGCAGACTGGTGCGCCACGTGCCAGGGCGCGGCCGCCGCGATCGTGACACTCGAGTCCGGCGCTATCAACGCCGGATGCGGTCGATCGCTGCGCGCACATCATCGGTCGTGAGCGGCGCCATTGGCACGTCCGTCGTGATCACCGCACCACCGGGTCGATCCTCCACACGCGCCGGGACGTCAGCTACCGCAAGTTCGATCATGCCGTCACGAGCCTCGATCTCCAGTTCGGTCGGTCCCGTGATACCCAACTCGTCACGCAGTGACTTCGGAACGACCAGCCGACCGACCGAATCTATGGCAACTCGCATACCAATAGATTACCAAGACAGCGTCCAGTGACTTCTCGCCACGCAAACCGCTCGCAGGTCACCGAGTCAGCGCACGGTGATCTTGGAGAGCATGCCAAGCATCTCGTGCGACTGTGGAGTGCCCATGAACATCGAGCAGTACAGCTTGTAGGTCCCGGGCCTGAGTTTCGCGACCATCGTGGCCGTGCCCCCAGACTTCAGCCAGACCTGGCCGCGGATCTTGCCGTCGCCGCGCGATGTGACAGGACCTTGGACGGTCAGGTTGTGGGCGTCTTCTCCCCGGTCATAGACCTGCAGCGTGACGGTGCCGGCAGCGACAACGCTCTCGGAGGGAGTGATTGCCCACTCACGCTCATCAACGGTCAGATTGTGCGGCAGCGGAGGCGTCGGCAAGATCAACCGGTGCCGGCGAAGGGCCCCGGCGCCGGGTGACGCCACAGCGGCAATCGCTGCCAGCAGCGATACGCCCACGATCTTCGCGATCATTGCAGCAGGCTCGTTCCACTGTCGTAGCGATGGATTCCGGGGAACGGGCCCTTTGGCAGGATCGCCGCGGGGTCACCGCCAAGCCATTCGCTGATGAGCGCCTGATAGACGGTCCGGAAGTCAGTGATCGGAACGAGGTTGTCGTTCTCGTCGCCCTGTACGCCCGGGTGCTCCCCGGCAAGGCCGCCGCGGACACTCGACCCGCTGACCATCACCAACCCGCCGGCTCCGTGGTCGGTACCCAGAGAGTCATTCGATCCGATCCGTCGTCCGAACTCCGAGTACACCAGCGTAAGCACACGCTGCTCGATGCCGCGCGCGCCGAGGTCCGCCTTGAACGCTGCCAACGCCTGTGAGAGCTGCGACAGCTGCGGATCCTGCGAGGTGATCTGGTCACCGTGCGTATCGAAGGAACCCCAGTCGATCGTCACGATACGCGTCCCGAGTCCGGCAGACAGCAGCGTGGCGGCGAGCTGTAGCTTGTTGGACAGGTCCGAGTTCGCCGGGTAACCGGGAGCGGTCGATACCCCGCTAAGGTGACTCACCTGCCGGGAGACCTGCACGGTCTCTCCGTAGATGGCCCGAGCTCGCTTCAGTGACACGTTGTTGCGGCTTGCACGGACGCCGGCAAGCTTGGCGATGTCCTGATTGGCACTCTCACCGGAGAGCTGGAAGCTGGTGTCGGTGAGGTTGCTGATCGCGCAGACCGGCGCTGTCTCGCTGAGGATCGACTTGGACAGCGCGGTGTCGATCGAGACCGCCTGCAGCGGATTGTTCTTCGAGCCGTAGCGGTCGAGCCAGCGGCCGAGCCAGCCGGTCTGCATCTCCTCGAGCGCCCCGGCAAACCAGTAGTCGCGACTCTCGAAGTGCGACAGGTTGGCCGGCTGGTAGTCCGCCGCCGGGAAGATCGCGAGATCTGATCCCGGACCGCCCGATCCGTCTCCGTAGAGGGTGTCGAGCCCAGCGGAAGCACCGTTGTTGCCGGAACCCGACACCAGCGGATTGGCGAACGCCAGTGTCTGACCCGTGCCACCCATGACCGTCGTACCCACACGCCCGCCACTGGACGGCCCCAGAACACGCGCGATGTTCGAGCGCTGAGAGACGTACCCCGAATATTGGGAGGACGACACCGGCACGATCGCGTTGAGGCCGTCATTGCCACCGTTGAGATAGATGCAGACGAGGACCGTTTCGTTGGCAGGGGCCGCGGCACGAGCAGAGGCCGCATCCCAAACCGCTTCCCAGCTCAGATGGGCTGCCGAGTAGATCGAGGCCATCCCGATGGCGCTTCCGAGCAGGAACGTACGCCGGTTGTGGTTCCCGGCCGGAGGCCTCGGGACCCCATCGGGGAATCCGGCGAGGGCCTCTGCCGGTATCGGTACGCGCGAGGTCGGTTCGACGCCCTCGACCAAGCTGTCCGAGCGGGCACAGTCAGCGCAGCGCAGCGCACGAATCTCCCCCACGGTCCTGTCCGGCCGCTCGCCGCCCGGTTCGTGCTGCGTCTCGTCGCTCATCACATCACCTGTGCATCCGGTCCGGCCAGGATCAGCGCTCGCAGCGCGGTCTGGCGATTGATTCGCCGCTCGGGCGTCGAAGACTGGGCTCGCTCGGCGTAGCGCTTGATCAGCGTCCGCGTGTGACCGGCCAACCAGGGCGAGCCGACGGCCGCGTAAGCCCGGTCATAGGCCTGCTTGGCGGACTCGTTGGGCACGTCCTTGATCTTTGCCTGCTCCAGGAGCGTGGTGATGAAGGCGAACCGCGCGAGTGCCGTGTCGGTGTTGAGCCAGGAGATGCCGCCCTCCCATCCGGCCACCGTCGGCGGGAAGTATGGAAGCTGACCCATCGCGTCGAGGTAGTCCGAGGCTGTCGTGTCCTTCACCTGCAGTTTCATCGCCCGCATGGCGCCGACGACATAGACGATCGGCGGCTTCACCATGTTCGGCTCGTCAAGCGAGGCGAACAGGTCAGGATGCGTAAGGATCGCCTGAATCAGCGGCTTGAGTTTCATGTTGCTCTTGACATAAAGGCGCGTGAGTGACCTCAACGTCGACGGGCTCGGCGGCGGGACGATGAACGCGCCCCAGAGCGCATTGACGATGAACTCCGGGTGTGCAGGCCGGCTGAGGACGAGCTTGATCGCCTCTGCCGTGGTTAGGTTTTCGAACTTCCCAAAGACCAGCTTCGGCCCGTCGTACCACCGGGACTGCGTGAAGTACGAGAACACCCTGTTGGGATTGGTGTCGTTGATCTGCCATCCGGACAGCGCTTTGGCAAGCTGCTCAACGTCGGTCTGGCTGTAGTTCGGCTTGCCGGCAGCGTTGGTCACGCCGAGCGTGAACAGTTCCATCAGCTCACGGGCATAGTTCTCGTTCGGTGCGCCGCGCACGTTGAGCTCTCCGGTCAGGTACCGGAGCATCGACGGGTCGATCGTGACCGCGTACGCCATGTCGTGGAATGTCGCCTTGGGATTGTTCGCGAAGTCCGCGTACTTGCGGAACAGCTTCGTCTGCGTCATCAGCAACTGCGGCGGTGAGACGGATTCGCGCGAGTTCGCCCAGTGCCCGTGCCAGAAGAACGTCATGCGCTCGACGAATGGGTTGATCGCCCGGTTCATCTGGTCGACCCAGCTCAACACCAGATCATCATCGTTGCCCGTGGGATCGAGCGGCTTTCCCTGATCCGTGCCGGGGCTACCGCTGTAGGCCGCCGGTGTGTTGAGCAGCCAGTCGACCGTGGCCCCCAGCGTTCTGCCGGTCCAGCGCTTGCGGTCGGCGTCGGAGGGCCCGAAGCCTGCGCGCCAGAACAGGCGGTCAACCATCGCCGGGCTCATCGGCGTCTGCGTGGTGATCCTGTCGACTCGTCTGGCGATCGGCCTTGTCGCATGTTTGCTCATCTGCAGCCCTCCGCTAGAAGGTCCTGGAACGCACTCAACACCGTTCTGCCGGCGAGACGGAAGTCACCGAGCCGATCGTCGACGTCGTACCAGACGACGCCCGCGAGCTTCGGCATGGAGGTTGTCCGCAATGTGCTGAGGCTCAGAATCCAGCCGGCCTTGTCACCGCCGACTGCGGTCGAGCCCGTCTCGGCGATCCAGAACGGCCTGGCTGAAATCGACTCGATCTGCCTGTAGGTCGCAGTGAAAACCGCACCCGGGTCGGTCCATGTCAGTCCCCCCCGGTTACCGAAGTTGTAACCGTCGGCCCCCACGAGGTCGACCTGGCCCTTGCCCGGGAAGTATTTGGCGAGTGCGTTGCCAGCAGTGTCGGGCGTGCTCCACACATAGGGGGTCCAGAGCATCTGGATGCCCGAGCCCCCGGGACTGGAGCGGACCACGCGGCGGACGTGCTTCCAGGCGCGGACGAAGCCGCTCGGACTGTTGTGATTCACCGTGCCTGACCACGCATACCACGGCGTGTTCATCTCTGGCATCGGTCGTAGGATCGCTCCGGCCCGCACCTGCCGGAGTTGCGCCACCAAGGCGCGCAGCGACACGTCGTATTTGCCGGCGGTGACCGAACTCAGCCGATGCGCCGGCTGATCGGCGCCGTCTGACCCATCGTCTGGCTCCCAGGTCAGCAGGAGCTGGGCATCCTCGCGGTTGGCAGCGGTGATCAGCGACGCCGGGACTGTTGCGCCGGCCGTCAGGTAGGCCGAGATGACCGTGATACCGCTGCCGGCGCTGCGCTTCAGCGCCAGCAGCGTCGGGACGGGCTGGTCGGCGTAAACGCCCACTCGTACGCAATGGGCCGCAGCAACCGGAGCGGCCACTGCCGCCGACGCGATCCCTGCCGTCAGGCTCAGCGTGGTCCGAGTTCGGCGGCTCACGCCGACACCGTGACCTTCACGGTGCTGGTCTCCCGGTGCTTGTGGTCGGGCGACACCTCCCCCAGGCTCAACGCTCCAAAGTCGGGCGCATTCGCTGCCGGCGGCGGCGTGCCGCGCGTTATCCGGGCGCCTCTCTTTTTTCCGGGCTTCTTTGACGGGGTCAAGTTCGCCAGGCCTGCGCAGGTCCGGCTCCCTGACGGCCGGCGGATGTATTTGATCGGACCCGACGCGTCGGATGTCCACGCAACGCCCGCGCTGACCGCCACCACCTGCAGTCTCACCCTCTTGCAGATCGGGGTGTGTGGGTGCAGGCCGCGCACCTTCCGGGTCTTCTCGACGACCTTGGTCGCACCATGCTTCCCGACCGTCTCGAGTTCGTAGCGGGTCGCGCCAGGGCTGTGCGCCGTAAAGCTGACTGCGCCCTTGGCGTTCGCGTGCAGGCCAGTGGGGGACGAGTTCTGCGCATGGTTTCCGGCCGCGCCAGTGGAGTTGCCGTCACCTCCGTCTGTGCTCACCAGCCGCTGACTGTTGAAGATCTCGGAGTCTGTGTAGGCGGTGATCGAGCCACCGGCTCCGCCGGGACCCTGGTAGTTGCCGTAGCCACCGCCGGATCCACCGGCGGCTGAGAGTGAGGCCAGCACACCGATCGCGTGAGCGATCAGCGTGATCCTGCCGCCGGCGCCACCGACCCCGCCGAGCTGGTTGTTGGCGGAGTTGCCGGAGCCCGTGCCTCCCTCTGCGCTGGCGCCACCACCTATGTTCATCGTGCCGCTATCGGCTGCGATGAACAGACTGCCGGCGTGGCCGCCGCTCCACGGCGGCGCACTGTTGCCGCCGGCGCTGGATCCATCGGTTCGCACATCGCCCGCCACAGACAGGTTGTCGGCCGCCTTCAGCTGGATCGGTCCACCGTTGTTGCCCGGACCGACGCCTTGGTTTCCGGCCTCAGTCTCGACCCGTCCGGCACTGATCGACCCGGCGGAGCTGACCACGGATATAGGTCCGCCGGGGCCCGCAAACGCCGGGGCGATCTGAGTACCATCGCCGTTTCCGCCTGTGGCGAGCAGCGCGCCCAGCGCGGCGCCCTGTGGCGCTGTGATCGAGATCGGCGCGGCGGTCGCGCCACTCCGCGAGGAACTCGACCCGCCGCCGCCACTCGTGTTGAGGTCGCCGGCCGAGACGGTCGCGCCCAAGACGGTGATCGGGCCGCCTGCGGAAGCCGGTCCGCCGCTCGCATCCACCGCCCCGATTGCAACTGCGCCGCTCGACTTCAGGCCCACTGCCGCGCCGGGCACGCCGGCTCCGTTCGGCCCACTGGCGCCGGAGGTGTCGATCGTGCCACTGACCGATATCGCGCCGGGCGCCGTGATCCTAACCTGATTGGAAGGTCCGGGCCCGGATCCAGCTTCCTGGCTGTTGCCGCCATAGGTGGCGATCGACTCGGCGTGAACGCTGGCGCCGCTGATCGTGACCGCGCCCCCCGCGCCACCGCTCCCGCCGCCGCCGGGGGCACTCTGGCCCTGGGTGGAGATCGCGCCGTCGACATCCACCTCGCCCCCGTTGGCGTTGATGGTCACTGGCCCGCCAGCCTGCATCCGAGTCAGCGGATCCCCAGGCGTGCGTGAGTGCGCGCCCTGAGTCTGGATGGTGTTGCCCACAAGGACCGACTGATGCCCGCTGATCGATACGGCTGCGCCCGGTGCGAAGATCCCCTGGATCCCGACCGGCCCGCTCGAGGAGACCATCACCGACCCCGAGGCATATCCATTGTCGCCGCTGGTGTTGATCTGCCCGGCGACGGCAACGCTCCGGCCACTGAGGCTGAGGCTTCCGCCGGCACCGTTGGTGACGCCACTCTCCAGATCGATACCGGTCGCAACGGTGAGCGGACCAGAGGAATGCAGTGCCAATGAACGCCCACCAACACACTGCCCATCGCCCGCACCAGGCACGTAACAGGTGTCGATACGTGCGTCAGGGCCGAAGTAGATCGATGCGGCATTGATCGTCGTATCGCCGGTGAGGCGTAGCTCACCGTCCACGTACACGATTCCGTAGGACTGGCCGCCGGACAGCGTCACAGCAGGATCGCCGCTCAGGACGAGCAGGTCGGACGCACTCGCGGTGGCAACGTTCATGGCGAGCGCAGCGGTAACGGTCGCGAGGCTACCGGTCAGAAGTCGGCGCACAGTCAGGAACAAATCGCGCCAGGTGGTCGGGCGCTTTAGCATCGGTGGAGCAGCTAGGACAGATGTCCAGCCCCAAGCGCCTCTGTGTCAGCGCTGTCGTCGACTCCGCGAGCCCTCCGTCGGTCAGATGGCCCCGCGGTGGAGCGGGTCGGCTACGAGCTGTGGACAGTGGGGTGGAGTACGCACGCCACACCGAGATGGCCACGGATGCCACAGCACGGTCCGCGTGGAACAGTCGGGTGCACTATCCGGCGATCGCGCCACCCCGCGATCCCCGTCCACGAGGGGAGGGCCGAACATGGAGGTCGAGCACGAGCATGTACCCGCTGGTTATCTCGACCGCAACGGCGGACAGGCGGCTATGGCCGTCGGCGGCGAGGAGACGGCGTTAGCCAAACAGCTATCAAGCCTCCGGGCTGAGCTGGTCGAGGCTGCTCAGAGTTGGCGGCCGTGGGTGATCGGCCGTCAGGCGGACCGGGACGCGAGTGCTCGTAACCTGCTCCAATACCTGACACTGCGCGGGCACGACCTTCGCGCGGCGCAATACATGCTGGCTGAGCTCGGGCTCTCTTCCCTGGGAGAGAGCGAGGGACATATTCAGGCGAGTCTCGACGCGGCATTGGGGGCACTGCAGATCCTGCGCGAGCATCCGCCGCAGCCCTGGCCCGAAGCGGCGCCGGTCGGCATAGCTCGCAGCCGAGAACTGCTGGGCGAGCGGGCGGACGCGTTGCTCGGTCCGCCTCGCCGAAAACGCCACACACGGATCATGGTCACGATGCCGAGTGAGGCGGCGAGCGATGCTGGCCTCGTGCGGGAAATGCTCAGCGCGGGCATGGAGTGCATGCGGATCAACTGCGCGCATGACGGTCCTGACGCGTGGCGGGCGATGCGCGAAAACCTCCTGGCAGCCGAACGCGAGACGGGACGCCGCGCCCGCGTGTTCGCTGACCTTCCCGGCCCGAAGCTGCGGACGGGGGCTGTGGCGCCCGGGAACCTACGGGACGCAAAAGGAGCCCACCTGCGACTGAGTGTCGGCGACCGACTCTTCCTCAGGCGCGCGGGCACCGCGGCTGAAACGCCCGCGGAGGATCGCCGTCCAGCGCAGGTCGAATGTCCGGTGGACGAGGTGTTCGCCAGCAGCACCCGCGGCCATCGCGTGTGGTTCGATGACGGGAAGCTCGGCGCTGTCGTCGAGGTCGCCGGCAGCGACGAACTCGCGTTGCGGATCACCTCGGCCGGCCTGAAAGGATCGAAGCTGCGCCCCGGACGCGGAATCAACCTGCCCGACGCTGAGCTCGACATAGACCTGCTCGGGGCACATAGCGATTTGGCATTGCGGTTCGCTGCCGAGCACGCCGACGTCGTCGACCTGTCCTTCGTCAGCCACGCGCGCGACGTAACGCGCGTGAGCGAGTACCTGGACACGAGCTCCCGTCCGGGGGTTGGGATCGTCCTGAAGATCGAGACTCGGCGGGCGTTTGAGCAGCTCCCCGGCATGCTGCTGGCCGCTCTGGGCAGCGGCCGGCCCGCAGGCGTCATGATCGCGCGCGGCGACCTCGCAGTCGAATGCGGCTACGAGCGCCTGGCGGAGGTCCAGGAGGAGATTCTCTGGCTCTGCCAGGCAGCTCACGTTCCGGTCATCTGGGCTACGCAGGTGCTGGATCGCCTCGCCAAGACCGGCCGACCATCGCGTGCGGAGGTCACAGACGCCGCGATGGCCGGCCAAGCCGAGTGCGTGATGCTCAACAAGGGACCGCGGATCCTGGCGGCAATCGCGGTACTTGATGACATCCTAAAGCGGATGGAGCGCCACCACCGCAAGCAGCGACGCCTGCTCACGCAGCTGAAGGCAGCCCAGTACCAGCACACGCTCGGCGACGAGTAGCCAGATTGCCGAGGCGGGTCCCGATGGTGCACGGTCTCCCGATGTCCGACATAGGATGAGTGAGTTGTGGAGGCAGAGCCCTGTCAGCCCCTGGTCCCTGGCGAGAACTCGAAGGTTCACGAGTGCTGGCTGCACGACCTCATAACCGGCCTCGAGGATTTCAGGGAAGAGCGTCACGGGCGCACTGATCATGATCCTGTTGATCGGGATCTGCGCATGCTGAACGACCCCTCCTCGCTGGTGTTGTTCTGGGTTGGCGAAGACGGGCCGGACGCCGTGATCCTAGGCAAGCTGCAACCGCGGACTGCCCACCTCCACGCCCTCTACGTTCGCGAAGCCGCACGTGGAAACGGCATCGGTCGGTCGCTCGTCGACGGATTCGTTGGCTGGGCGACGAATCAGCACCGCCCTGTCGCGCGCGTGTATGTCGACTGGGAGAACGATGACGCCATCAAGTTCTATGAGTGTCTCGGGTTCCAGCGAGTGGCTGATGGCCGCACGGATCGAGTGATGCTCGTGCTGGATCTGTCCTGATCCGAGTGGGCCGGGGACGTCCTCGCCCGCGGCGCCCTGATGGTCGCGGATGCGTCACTCGCGATCGTGCGTAGCTCTTCAGCGAGTCGGGCGACGATGTGCCATTCCGGCGACGGCCCTGCCAGCAGTTCGGCGATCCACTCGGACGCCACGACCGCGGCCCCGTAATCCCGCTCAGCGATCTCGGTCCCGGCGATCCGCACGGTCACGATGCCACCCCGCACGCCACGCAGAGCTGGCTCAGTCCCTCCATCGCCCCACCCGGATCGTCCGGCAGCACGTCGAGCAGGTGAGCGGCCTCCTGCACGTCCTCGATGGTGACGCCTCGCGCCTCGAGCGCAAAGCGCCCGACCCAACGAACGGCCGCGCGTCCGTACCGCTGTCGATCGCCGTCGCGGAGCATGATGCAGATCCGCAGAGCGTCGTGCAGCTTAACGCCCCCAACGTGTCTTGCGAGCTGCTGCACACGGTGGAGATCTCCAGCATCCACGGCGGCTCGGAAGGTGACATAGGGGATTGTGTCGGTCCGGGTGTAGCGTGGCGGGCGCGGCATACGAACACATGTTCGCATGCCCGGCGGACGTGACGGCGAGGCCGGATGTCTTCCTCGGGCCAGGACGAGATCGGCGCAGCTCGACCCGGCCGCGATCTTGGAGGCCCTACTTTGTCTTCATGCCCGTGCGTTGTTCGACACGTCCTGCCCTGGAGGGTCGCCTGCGATGAGTCGGCGCGGTCTGCTGCTGTTCGGCGCGATGTGCGTGGTCTGGGGTATCCCCTACCTCCTGATCCGGGTGGCGGTGCGCGAACTCGCCCCAGCCTTCCTCGTGTTTGTGCGGACAGGCCTCGCCGCGTTGATCCTTCTGCCACTGGCAGCGCAGCGCGGCCAGCTTCGCGTGCTGCGCCCGCACTGGCGCGCGGTGCTGCTCTTCGCGGCTGTCGAGATCGCGATCACCTGGCTGCTGCTGTCCCGGGCTGAGGAGCGGCTGACCAGCTCCTTGACCGGTCTGCTCATCGCCGGCGTGCCACTGGCCGCAGCGATGTTCTCGGTCTCGACGGGGAGCTCCCACCGTCTGGACCGCCGCGGTTGGACCGGGCTCCTCGTCGGCATCCTCGGAGTCGCTGCGTTGGTGGGGCTCGACTTCGGTCGAGTCGGTGTGGTTCCGCTGCTCGAGATGTGTGTGGTTGTCCTGGGGTACACCGCGGGACCACAGGTGCTGTCCCGCTACCTGTCGGGCCTGCCGGGGCTCGGCGTGATCGCTGCGTCCGTGACTGCCACTGCCCTTGTCTACGCGCCGTTCGCTGCATTTGAGATCCCGAATCACGTGCGGCTCGACGTTGCCGCCTCAGTGGTCGGTCTCGCGGTCATCTGCACCGCGCTCGCGTTCGTCCTGTTCTTCGATCTGATCGCGGAGGTCGGACCTGTACGGGCAACGATGATCACCTACGTCAACCCCGTGGTCGCAGCCCTGCTCGGTGTTGTACTGCTGGGCGAGCGTTTCACTGTCGGCATGGGCGTCGGCTTTGCCCTGGTGCTCGTCGGATGCCTCCTTGCGACGACTCGGCGCACTCCGGGGCGACCAGATGTCGCGCCGGTCCTGGAGCCTGCGGCAGGATGAGTTCGGGCGGCGATGTTCATGCGATCGTAGGCGCCGTCGCGCGCCGTCAGGTCGCGAAGCTCGCCGTCAGGGAGTTCTGCGCAAGCACTTCAAGTTCCGAGAGATCGAGGCCCAGCGCTCGGTGCAGGGCCAGATAGTTCGCTGCCACGTATCCACCGAAGTAGGCGGGATCGTCGGAGTTGATCGTGGCCAGAACACCGGCATCGAGCAGCCGACGCAATGGATGCTGCTCGAGCGACTCGACGCAGCGCAGCCGCACGTTCGACAGCGGGCACACCGTCAGAGGCACCTTATCCGAAGCCAGACGCCGCAAGAGGACGTCATCCTCCACTGCTCGGATCCCGTGATCGATGCGCTCGACACCCAGCACATCGAGAGCCTCCCAGACATAAGACGGCGGCCCCTCTTCCCCAGCGTGGGCGACCTTCCGCAGGCCCAGCTCATCGGCCGCGGCGAACACCTCGCGGAACACCGTCGGCGGATACCCCACCTCGGCTGAGTCGAGTCCCACGCCGTGGACCACATCGCGATGCCGCGCCAGACCCTCGAGCGTGTCCATCGCCTCGGCGACGGGCCTGTCCCGCACGAAACAGGCGATCAGCATCACCGAGACCCCGTGCCGCCTGGGCGCCTCCTGAATCGCTGCCCGCAACCCCGCCACGACATCGTCCATCGACACACCGCGACTTGTGTGGGCCTGCGGGTCGAAGAACATCTCCACGTGCCGAACGCCATCACGAGCGGCGCGCCTCAGGTATGCGTCTGCCAGGTCGGCGAAATCGGCTGGATGACGAAGCACCTCGATGCACTCGTAATACAGGTTCAGGAAGGACTGCAGGTCCGCGAAATCGTAAGCGCGGGTAAGAGCATCAACTGACCGGAACCGAAGCTCGATTCCGTTCCGCTTCGCCAGGGCGAAGGCCAGACCGGGTTCCAGAGTGCCCTCGATGTGCAGGTGCAACTCAGCCTTGGGGAGCGCGCGAATCTGCTCAATCATTTTCAAATCAATTCGTCTGGTCGGTTGGCGCTTCTGATTCGGGCGTCCGTCACGGCACCCCCCATCCCAGCTTGGCAAATCCCGCACCTCGGTCGCTCGAACGGCCGCAACGGTCTGGGCCTTCGAACACCAGCTGGTCCGTCCGCCTGAGGGGATCCCCCTCTTGCACCCGGCCCGGAGCTCGGGCGAAAGATGGCACACGCAGCTGGTGGTGGAGGCTAGGCTTCGCGCCGTGGCTGTGCAGCCGATCAGGCCGGGGGCTGTGGTATCGCGGATCTGGGAGATCTATCGCGACCAGTTCGGCGTGCTGTTCGGGACAGCGGTGGTCATGTACTCGTTGCAATTCGTGATCTACCTGGTGCTTCCAGGAGCCCTGGGCTTCGTGCTGGTGCTGCTCTTCTGGGCCGTCAGCATCCTGTACCAGGGAATGGTGGTCGAACTCGTCCAGGACGTTCAGGATGGGCGGCGGGACCATTCTGTGGGTCAACTGTTGCGCTCCGTCGAGCCGGTGTTCTGGCCGCTGGTCGGAGTCTCCATCCTGTTCGGCGTCGCGGTGGCAATCGGGTTTGTCCTGTTGATCATCCCCGGTCTGATCCTCCTGGTGATCTGGTCGGTGGTTGCACCGGTGATGGTCCTCGAACGGCCGGGCGTATTCGCGACCTTCGGTCGAAGCCGTGAGATCGTGCGCGGCAACGGTTGGAACGTGTTCGGAGTGATCGTGATGGTGTTTGTGATCGTCTTCCTGATCAGCATCGCTGCCGGGCTGGCCGCGTCGGGTCTCGGATCGGTGGGGCGCGCGTTGGTTCAGTGGGTGGTCAACTCCGCGATAGCGCCGGTCACCGCACTCAGTGCATCCGTGCTCTATTTCGCGCTGCGGGGGACGTCCTCCGAGCCTAATGCATCGCCGGCATCACCGACCTAGCAACGAGCGCACCGCCGCGTGCCCGTAAGCTCGCGTGATGACACACCCACTACGAGTCGGAATCAAACTTTCCCAGGACGCTCCGATCGAGAGCTACAGGGAGATCTGGAGCATCGCCGACGAGGCGCCGTTCGACCACTGCTGGGCGATGGACCATCTGGCGTCGATCGGACCCATCGGTGATGACCGGCCGATCTTTGACGGCTGGGAATTGCTCGCGGCGATGGCGACAGCGACAAGACACGTGCGCCTGGGCCTGCTTGTGACCGGCATCACCTATCGAAATCCGGCGCTTTTGGCGAAGGTCGCCACCACCGTTGACCACCTCTCGGGCGGCAGGCTCGAGTTCGGGATCGGCGCGGCGTGGGCGACCAACGAGCACGAGATGTACGGGATATCTGGACTCGACCACCGAGTCGGGCTTTTCTCCGAAGGCCTGCAGGTGATCAGGTCGCTATGGACGCAGGAGCGAACAGACTTCGAAGGCCGCTACTACACGATGCGCAACGCGGTCGCAAACCCCAAGCCAGTTCAGACGCCCCATCCCCCAATCTGGGTTGGCTCCGGCGGTCCAAGCATGCTGAAGCTGACGGCTCGTCACGCCGACGTATGGAACGCCAGCGGAGACGCCGGCCGTGACGTCCAAGCCGCGGTCGCGGGATCCGGACAGCTCGACCAAGCCTGCGCCGCGATCGGCCGCGACCCAAGCGAAATTCGCCGTTCGGTCCAGGTGCCCGCCGGCGAGGACCCCGCCGAGATAGTCGATCGAGTGCACCGCTTTGCCGAGGCCGGCTTCACGGAGGTCATCATCATGTTGACCGGCGGGGGGATGTCGACCAGCGCCGACCCGGTGCAGACCGCAGCGATGCTCGCCGAAGTGGTGTTGCCCGCACTCCGCGGATAGCCGTTGCCTCCTTCACCTTCGCGGGGCGCCGTCCCCGGCGGCATCTGGTCTGCGAGTGAGATGCCAGCCATCGCACTCCTCGCAGCGGTAGGAGGTCAGATCCTCGCCGAATTGCGTGCGGTCCCACAGCGCCGCGGCACGAGCCTCAGACTCGGTCGCAAACCAGCGTTTGCTCGCACAGACCTCGCGTCGACGCGACCCGCGCGCCTGCTGGTCTGCGAACCAGCGCTCGATGTCCCGCTCAGCCACGAGCTAGGCCTGCATCCTGCGAGTGGTCAGCGCGAACGGGCTCCCCTCCGAATCTCGGCAGATCGCCCAACGTGTGCCCGGATGTATCACCTCGCCACCGAGCTCACAAACCTGCCGCAACGCCTCCTCGAGCCCGTCGACCTCGAAATACGGGAGCGACTGTCTGTCGCCGGGTCCCCTGCCCCGCTCGTGAACTCCGAGGGCAGGTGCGTCCGTTGTCGTCTGCCAACCCTCCCCTTGGTCGCCTGTTCGAACGCTGAGTTCGACGCCCAGGACTCCGCTCCAGAAACGTCGGGCGCGAGCTGGATCGTCTGCCGGGAACTCGATGAGCTGCAATGGTGAGCGCACCTACCGCACGATACGTTGCCGAGGGTCCGCCTGCGCATCGAAGCTGGCCATGACCACAAGTGCTGACTCCGCAAGCACCTGCCCGATCGCGATTGCGCTAACAACAGAGGGGTGCTTGTCCGCGCCGCCAGATGGTTCCTGATCGGAGCGCCGGTCCTCGCCGGGATCCTGGTGCTGATACTTGGCACGGCCGGCAGTATCTCGACGACGTTTGGAATCGTCCTGATCGGGATCGGGCCGATCGTCTGGTTGTGGAACTGGTTGGTGCGCATGTCATTCGAGGAGGAGCGAGCGAAACAACCGCGTCCACCTGAGCAGGCCCGCCAGCAACCCGAGCGCACGCAAGAACCTCAGCGCCCGCCGGAGCCCCGGCATCAACAGGAGCCACAGCGCCAGCAGACAGCTCGTCCCGAGGATGCGCACGTTCATCCTCGGCGGAAGCTCACTCGGACACCGCGTAAACGGTCCTGACAGCGATCCCGCGCTGGGCGCCGTGCGGCGGAGCGACCCCGCGATGGGCGCCACGGCGGTCAGTCGAGATTGCGGACCAATCCTGGCCTAGATTCCAGTTAGGGTTCCACCACTGCCAGCAACCGGAAGGAACAACGTGCCAGAGCGAGACGGCTATATACCCGGTGTGCCGTGTTGGATCGACACCGCTCATCCCGACCAAGAGGCCGCGGTCGCCTTCTACGGCGGACTGTTCGGATGGGAGTTCGAGGACGTGATGCCGCCAGGCTCGGGCGCCAAGTACTTCATGGCGCGGATTCGCGGCGGTGACGTCGCAGGCATCGGTCCGGTGCCGGAGGGTGCGCCGGCGATGGCGGTATGGCACACCTATGTGCAGGTGGCGAGCGCCGACGAGGCCGCAACCAAGGTCACGGCCGCAGGCGGAGCGACCCTGAGCGAACCGTTCGACGTCATGGACGCTGGACGGATGGCGGTGTTCAGCGACCCCGAGGGTGCTGTGTTCTGCGTCTGGCAGCCGAAGCGGCACAGAGGCGCTCACGTCATCAACGAGCACGGGGCGCTCAACTTCAATGGGCTCGCGACCGGCGACCTGGAGGCGGCGTCGGAGTTCTATGGCTCGGTCTTCGGATGGCGCGTGCTCGGCGTCGGCGACAACTTCCAGGCCTGGGCCCTGTCAGCCTACGGAGACCACCTGGAGGAGCTGCAGCCCGGCAATCGGCAGAACGTCGCGGCGATGGGCGTCCCTGGCTTCGAGGATGTGGTCGCGAGCGTCGAGCCGCTGCAGCCCGGTGCCGCGCCGCACTGGAGCGTGACGTTCACGGTGGATGACGCCGACGCGATCGCGCACAGGGCGACCGAACTGGGTGGTGAGGTGCTGGCTGCACCGTTCGACGCGCCGTGGGTGCGCATGACTGTCCTCTCAGATCCGCAGGGCGCGACCTTCATCGCGAGCCAGTTCGTTCCCCCGGACGTCTAGCACGAGCCCGCGGTGGGACGGCTCGAGACTCCCGTGCGCGTCGTGGCGTTCCACGGCACGGGAGATCGGATCAACCCCTATAGCGGCGGGACGACGGGCCGTTGGAGTGAGAGCATCCCTGAGGCCGCGTCCGCCTGGGCTCGCGCGAACAGCCACTCTCCCGAACCCGAGCGTACAGCGATCTCGCCCTCGATCACACGTTTCCTGTATGGGCCTCAGGACGATCCTGGCGCAGTCCCCCTCTGGGTCTGCGATCGAGCTGGGCACACGTGGCCAGGGACCCGACTCTCGCTTGGACTTCGCCTGTTTCTGGGCAAGGTGTCATACGACGTCGACGCGACAGCTGAGATCTGGCGGGCGCTGACCCGCGGCGGACGCTGACCCGCGGCGGCTGATCATCCCGCGCGTCGAGCCGCGGGGGCGCTACTCCGGCTTGAGCTGCCAGGTCGGCAGGTCCTTGAGTGCCGCCTGGTAGCGGCGCTTGTAGACAGGCCGGAAGAATATGTTCCAGGTGGTCGCGATTACGGCCACCAGCAGCAGGCCACCGAACGCCTTGCCCGCGATCATGAAGGCGACGACGCAGACAAGGACGAGCGTGCTGACGATGATCGGCACGCGGCGGAAGCGGAGCTGCGTCGCACGCAGCTCCGCGTACTGCTCGATCGGGATCTGGTTGGTGTCCCAGGTGCGCCCGCAGGTCGGACAGGTCCAGCGCGCTCCGTAGTGCAGGTAGTTGACCTCGCCGCAGTCGCAGGTGACGGTGATCAGCGGCCCGCGCTGGATCGATCTGGGCAGCTCAGATTTCACCGGCTCGGCCAAGGGGCCGTTGCCTACCGAGTGGTTGCCAACGCTTTCAGTTTCCATGTCTGGCACAAGACTAGGGCAGATGCCTCGGCCGCTCGCGGGCGCTCAGCGGCGCCAGTGAGTTCCGACTCCGCCCTCGGGAGGGTTCAGGTCGGAAAAGCCGGTGTCTCCGCCAACGCCACGTCAGTGAGCGGGGGGTTCCCACCCCTCGAGCTGTGGCGGGTGATAGTCCGTGCCCACCGTCGCTGAGCCCTCGACCCACGGCCCCAGCTCCGGCTGCGGGAACTTGGCGTGGCGCTCCTTCAGCGCGATCCCATAGGAGTTGCCGCTCTGCAGGTGCTTGATCAGCACCTTCCGCGCGATTTCGTCACGCCTGTCCTCGGGGATCGGGAAGTAGATCTTGATGAACGAGTTGGAGTACCGGTCGAACACCGCCGGCACGCCCTCCTCTGCCAGCAGGGTCACGTCCTCGAGCCAATTCATGTCCTCACCCGGTGTCGCCGCGAGCAGGTCCACGTCGTCCAGCAGCGACGCGTCCTCCTGGTAGGGGAACCGCCGTCCGGACAGGTATTCCGCATCGATCGCGACGACCTTTTCCGGCTCGTCGGGAAGTCTGCGGGTCTCCGCCTCACTCATGGGCCATCAGCCTCCTGATCGGCGACCGGCCCCTCATGCGCGACCAGCCTCCTCCGGCTGCTCGAGGTAGTCGATCGGGTTCTCGACATGGCGTTCCAGCAGGCGCTCGATCCGCGCCAGCGTCCGCTCCTCCGAGACGCCGGGAATGTAGTCGGTGCCCGCCAGCGGCACCTTCGCCATCGCTGAGGCCTCGACGGTCAGCGCACACAGATCCTCAGGCTCGAGCGAGTGCACGTTGGTCTTGCCGCATGCACGCGCCAGCATCTGGCATTCGAGCGTGAGCGTGTGCAGGAAGTTGTACACACGCTGCGCCGCGTCCTCGACCACGAGCCGCTTGCGCAGCTCGGGGTCCTGGGTCGCGACACCGACCGGGCAGCGGCCGGTGTGACAGTGGTAGCAGCGGCCTGCCGGCACCCCGACGGTTCCCTCGTAGTCGGTGACGCCAGGGATCTCCTTGTTGCAGTTGAGCGCCATCAGCGCCGAATGGCCGATCGCCACCGCCGTGGCGCCGAGCGCGATGCACTTGGCGACGTCACCGCCGTTACGGATGCCGCCGGCCACGACCAGATCGATCTCGTCGGCGAGGCCCACGTCCTCGAGCGCTCGCCGGGCCTCCGGGATCGCCGCCATCAGCGGAATCCCGGTCTCCTCGGCGGCCGTGTGCGGCCCGGCGCCGGTGCCACCCTCAGCGCCATCCAGATAGATGATGTCCGGACCGCACTTGGCCGCCATGCGGACGTCGTCGTAGACACGCGCGGCGCCCAGCTTGAGCTGGATCGGGATCTCGTAGTTGGTCGCCTCGCGAACCTCCTGGATCTTGAGGCTGAGGTCGTCAGGTCCGAGCCAGTCCGGATGCCGGGCGGGCGAGCGCTGATCGATGCCTGCCGGCAGCGAGCGCATCTCAGCCACCTGCTCGGTCACCTTCTGGCCCATCAGGTGTCCGCCGAGTCCAACCTTGCAACCCTGGCCGATGAAGAACTCGCAGGCGTCGGCAAGCATCAGGTGATGCGGGTTGAAGCCGTAGCGGCTCTGAATCACCTGGTAGTACCACTTGGTGGAGAGGTCACGCTCGGGCGGAATCATGCCGCCCTCACCGGAGCAGGTGGCGGTACCGGCCATCGAGGCGCCCTTGGCCAGCGCCATCTTCGCCTCGAGTGACAGGGCCCCGAACGACATGCCCGTGATGTAGACGGGAATGTCCAGCTCGATCGGGTGGGCTGCGAAGCGCGCCCCCAGGACCGTCTTGGTCTCGCACTTCTCCCGGTATCCTTCGATAACGAAGCGCGTGAGCGTGCCCGGCATGAACATCAGCTCGTCCCAGTGCGGGATCTTCTTGAACATAGAGAAGCCGCGCATGCGGTAACGGCCGAGCTCTGACTTGACGTGGATGTCGTCGATCACCTCGGGCGTGAAGATGTTCGAGTGCCCGAGGACGTTGCGCGCCATTGGTGCGTTTTCGTCAGCCATTTCGCATCTCCCCTTAGAGCACGAGCTTGCGCTCTGATGGCTCGAGCGCGTCGTAGTTGTAGAGCTTTTTGCCGCAGACGAACTTCGTGAACTGCGGCGGTGATCCCAGCCCGTAGATCCGAAACTTGCGCTCGATCAGTTCGGTGTCAGCGTCTGTCCATTCGCCCTCGACGCAGTCGACACCGAGCGATTTGACGCTACCGGCGACATACAGCTCGCCGTCGTACATCGAGTCCCCGAGCCCTGGCCCGACGTTGCCGCAGAGGATCTGGCGGCCCCGCTGCATCATGAACCCGGTCATCGAGCCGGCATCGCCGAGTGCGATGATCGTGCCGCCCTTCTGGTCGATGCCGGTGCGAGCACCCACGCGCCCCTTGATGACGAGGTCCCCGCCGCGGATCGCGGCGCCGGTGAGCGAACCCGCGTTGGACTCGATCACGACCACACCCGACATCATGTTCTCGCAGGTCGACCAGCCGACACGGCCGGCGATGCGAACCTCGGGACCGTCGATCATCCCCAGAGCGAAGTATCCGAGGCTGCCCTCGAAGTTGAGCTTGCACCTGGTCAGAAGGCCGGCGCCAAGTGAGTGCCTCGCACCCGGGTTCAGCACCGTGACCTCGTTCACGCCTTGTTCGTAGAGCAGCCAACGCAGTTCCATGTTGATCCGGCGTGTGGTCATGTCGCGCGCATCGAACTGAGCACGCTGGCCGTCGATCTCGGCGACCTTGAGGACGCGCGCGTCGAGCTCGACGAGTCCACGCGGGTCGTAGAGGGGAGCGTCTGCCTCAGCCTTCACAGTGTCCATACCATCACCGTGCTCTCGTAGGGATCGTAGGTCTCGATCTCACGGTCGATCACCGCGCGGATCGCCATCTCCTCGGAGGCCAGAGCCACCATGTCGTCGCCCTCATAGAGAACCAGCGGCTTGGCCGCGAGCTCGTCCTTGGCGACCCCCAGTGCGTCCTCTGACACGCAGATGTAGGTGAAGACGCCGTCCAGGTCCTCCAGCGAGTGGTGCATCGCATCCTCGAGCGACTCACCGCCGGCCATCCGGTCGGCCAGGTATACGGCGATGATCTCCGAGTCGCACATCGACGCGAAGCGGTGCCCGTTGGCCTCGAGCCGCCGCCGCCACTGGTGGTAGTTGGTGAGCTGCCCGTTGTGCACGACGGCGACGTCAGAAAACGGGTAGGCCCAGTACGGGTGGGCGTTGGCGATGTCGACGTCGGACTCCGTGGCCATCCGCACGTGGCCGATCCCGTGCGAGCCGAAGTACCCGTCGAGCTCGTAGGCGGTGGCCACCGTGTTCGCATCGCCGAGGTCCTTGACGATCTCCAGCGAGTGCCCGAGCGAGAGCACCTCGGTGTGTGGCACGGACTCGACGTATTCAGCCAGGTGCTTGAGGTCGCCGTGATACTCGAGCCGCGCGCTGAAGGTGTACTCGTTGATCGTGTCGGTGCTCAGCACGGTAGCCCCGGCCGCTCGCAGTCGTGCTTCGGTCTCACGTCGGCGCCGGCGCACGTCGTTCTCGAAGTCGAGGTCACGCGGGGCCGTCGAGTCAGCCAGCTTGATCCGGATCAGCAGCTCCGGTCCGGGCGCGCGGTAGAGCGCGAAACCGGTGGAATCGGGACCGCGGTGCTTCATCGACTGCAACATGCTGGTGATGTCGCGGCCGATGTGCTGTCCCCCGTTCCCGCTCCGGTAGATGATGCCTGCGATTCCGCACATTTAGGGGAGAACCTCCAGGTACTCGTCGCGCTCCCAGTCGGTTACCGCCGCCAGGTAGCGTTCCCATTCGTCGCGCTTGTAGTGGTTGAACACCTTGTAGAGGCGGCCCGGCATCGCACTCTGGACTACATCGTCGGCGGCCAGCGCCTCCAATGCGGCGCCGAGGCTGTCAGGCACCTTCTCGATCTGGGCACCCTGCTCGAGCAGCTCGTAGGTGTTGCCCTGCTGTGGCGGTCCGGGGTCGAGCTCGCGGCGCACACCGTCCAGGCCGGCCCGCAGCAGCGTGGCCACGGTCAGGTACGGGTTGCAGGAGGAATCCACACCCCGGTATTCGAAACGCCCGCCGGATGCGACGCGGACGGTGGTGGTGCGGTTCTGCCAGCCCCAGTTCTTGTAGATCGGAGCCCAGAACCCGGTGTCCCACATCCTGCAGTATGAGTTCACGGTCGGGTTGCCGACGCACATCAGCGCCGGGAAGTGCTCGAGCATCCCGCCGAGGAAGTGGCGGGCGAAGGTCGAGAGCTTCGCCGGACCGTCGGGGTCGTAGAAGACGTTGTTGCCCTCCGTGTCGACGAGCGTGAAGTGATGGTGATGGCCGTTGGCCGAGACACCGGTGAACGGCTTGGGCATGAAGGTCGGGAGCAGATCGTGCTTGCGCCCGACCGCGGCACACACCTGGCGGTAGGTTGTGATGTTGTCGGCGGTCCGCAGCGGACGGTCGAAGCGGAAGTTGAGCTCGAGCTGGCCCGGCGCGTCCTCGTGATCGCCGTAGCTCATGTCCAGGCCGAGCGCCTGCCCGTACTCGACCACATCCAGGAGCACCGGGCGCAGCTCCTCGAACTGGTGGATGTGGTAGCAGTAGGGCTTCGTGACGCCCGTCGGCACCTCGCCCTCGCGCGGCTTGCGCAGCCACATCATCTCCGGCTCGATCCCGATCAGGAATTGGTAGCCGAGCTCCTCCTCGAAGTCGTGGGCGATCCGCTTGAGGTTCTGGCGCGGGTCGGCGTCTAGCAGCTCACCGGTCTCGGTGTCGTAACAGTCGCAGTACACACGGGCCACGCGGTTGTCCCATGGCAGCACCGCGAACGTGTCGAGGTCGGCGATCGCCGCCAGCTCCGATTCCTCAGGGCCGAAGCCGATGTAGTTGCCGTAGCGGTCGGTGAAGAGGTTTGCGGTGGCTCCGTAGACGAGCTGGTAGCCCTTCTCGGCCACCTGTGGGAAGAACGAGGAGACGACGCCCTTGCCCATCACCCTGCCGGTGATCGACACCTGCTGGAAGAAGACGTACCTGATCCCCTCAGCCTCGATCCGCCGCGTCAGCTGCTCGATCTTCTCGGCGCGACCGGGCGCACCGCGCGCCTCCTCGAGCGTCTGCGGGGCCGGCTTGATCCGGGGGCTCGCAAGCACCGTGTCGACGCCGCCTCCGAACTGCGTCCCCGGCGAGCCCTGCTTGCCGGCGTCGCTGGTGTTCCCGTCTACAGCCATTCTCGCTCCTTACGCCGCGCTCGCCGCCCCGACTGGACAAATTGGTACACGCGGCTTTATATCAAGTGCAACTAACAGTCGCAACGTCGCGGGGCCGGCTTTGCTAGGCTATTGCGCGATACCCACGGGTATTGCGTGGTTGGCAATGCACCGGCACAACTGAAACCTTCTCAACCGCTTTCTCAACCGCCCCACTCCATAACGCCCCGCTCCCGGCCGCTTCACTTCCAATCGCCCCCACCCCAGGTCCCCGACCGTCAACCGTTCAGAATCTGGAGCCACCGGCTCCGCACATCCCAAGGAGGCTCGCTGATGCCAACCATCGAAGTTCCCGCCTCGACCGAGACCCTGGTGATCGGCGCGGGCGTTCACGGCCTGTCAACCGCCTGGCACCTGGCCCGGGCCGGCCGTCAGGTGCTCGTCGTCGACAAGGCCGAGGTTGGCGCCGGAGCCTCTGGGATCGCCTGCGGGATCGTCCGCAACAACTATTTCCAGCCGGCGATGCAGGAGCTGATGGCCGCCTGTGTCGAGGTCTGGGAGTCACAGGCTGAGGTGCTCCACTACCACCCGAGCGGCTATATCGCACTCGGCCCCAAGGCGCAGGAGGAGGATCTGATCGCGGTCTTCGAGCGCCAGCAGCGCATCGGCTACGCGTCGGAGCTGCATGTGGGCGTCGATGAGGTCACCGCCCACATGCGCTCGCTCTACCACGACTGGCGCGCGCCGGGTCTGAGCGTCTGCCTGCACGAGCACGCGGGCGGGTATGGCTTCAACAAGGAGTCGATGCTCGGGCTCGCCGGCCTGGCGCAGCGCGCGGGCGCGCAGATCGCGACCGGCGTCGAGGTCCGCTCGTTCGCGTTCGACGACTCCGGCGCGATCACAGCCGTGAACACCAGCGCCGGAACGGTCGCCGTCGATCAGGTGGTCGTGGCCGTCGGGCCCTGGGTCGCCTCGCTCTGGGAGATGCTGGGGCTGCCTGACCGGCTCGACGTCCGCCAGCCCGACGGCGCGCTGGTTGAAGATCAGCCGATGTGGACCTACTGGTACCTGCAGGAGGGCGAGGCCGCATTCGACCCTTCGATCTTCGTCACCGCCGACGGCACCACCTCCCCCGTGCTGCACGTCGACTCCGATCAGCCGCTGCACACAGACGACGGCAGGCTGATCACCGACGAGGCCTGGGGCGTCTACTTCAAGCCGGATCGCGACAGCATCCAGGGCGGCGCTGCGCCGATCCCACAGGGTCACAGTTTCAGCGTGGACCCCTACCCCACCGGCACCGTCGACGCGGGCTTCCCCGACATGTGGTCCTCCTCGCTGTCGCACTGCCTGAAGCGCTTCGAGGGCGCGAGGGATCGCTACCGCCAGGTGCGCTCGGGCGGCGTCGGGGCCTTCACCGTCGACAACTTCCCCGTATTCGACTACATGCGTCCGAACGCGTACGTGATCGCCGACTCCAACCACGGTTACAAGATGATCGCCGTCGGCAAGGAAGTCGCGCGCGTGGTTCAGGGCGAGCACTCCTCCCTGCTGCATCCGTTCCGCTACGAGCGCTTCGCGACCGGCGAGCTGCACCCGGTCTCACACAGCCCATACCCCTGGAGCTGAGCCCTGGGCGGGCTCGCCGCTGCTTCGCCCGCCGATCGCGCATCGCGGCGCATCGCGGCGCATCGCGGATCGAGCGAGATCTTTGCCTCCGGCGGGGAGGTCACGGATGTAAGGGGGCAGAAATGCCCCCAAACGCCGCCAGCTTCCCCCGCCCTAGCCGCCCGCTCCGAGGCTGCGGCCGAGCTCGGCCGCAGCCTCGAGCAGCGGCTCCCTGAACGCCCTGCGAGTCACGCCTGGGAGCCGCGATGCCGGGCCCTGGAGCCCGACGATCGCCGCCAGCTCCCCGCTCCTGCCGAATGCGGGCGCGGCGAGCGCGACCAGGTCGGGCTCACGCTCGCCCACGGCCTCCGCGAAGCCCTGCCGTCGAACGGCGGCAAGATCGGCCGCCAGCGCCTCCGGCTCGGTCAGCGTGCGCGGGGTATACCTGCGAAGCGTGCGCGGCAGCGGTCGCTGCGCGCCCCGAGGGCCGCCGAATGCGAGCATCACCTTGCCGGTGGCGGTCGCGTGCGAGACGCTTGACCTCCCGACCCGGGCGAGGCTGACGACGCTCGAGGGTGAGGGAATGAAGTCGACCGTGACCGCCTCATCCTCGCCCGGCATTGAGAGCGTCGCGGTCTCCCCCGTCAACTCGACCAGCCGGGCCAACCGCGGCCGCGCGAGCCGCGGCACGTCGAGCTGGGCTAGAACGTGCTCGGCGAGCGTGACCAGCCGCAGGCCGAGCCGGTAGGGCCCGCCGGGCGTGCGCGTCACCAGGCCGGCCTCCTGGAGCGTGGACAGCAGGCGTGAGGCGGTGCTGGCGTTGACACCGATCCGCCGTGCCAGCTCGTTGACGCCAAGGCCGGATTCGCTCTCAGCCAGCGCGTCGAGCAGCTGCGTGGCTCGCGCGACCGAGCCGACCGCACGACCCGACCCGGCCGGACGATCCGACCCGGCCGGACGATCCGAACCGGCCGCACGGCCCGCGCCGCTTGGGCCGGCGACACTCATCGCCCGTTAGCCCGACTGCCCCGGTCCCGTCCGGCCCCGCCGCGTCTGGACCCACCCTCTTTGGACGTCACACGTGCCGGACGCGGCGAGTCGAGCGAGCGCATCACCATCACCTCGAGCCAGTCGGGCGCGAACAGGTCACGGCTGTAGGCGACGCGGTCGTCGCGCCCAGCGAAGATCAGCTCCTCGAGCTCGAGCCCGGCTGCGGTACCGCGGATGCCGAGCTGTCTTCCGGCCCGCCCGCGCGAGGTGAGCACCACCGGCATCACCCGCGTCTGCGCGTAGGTCACGGGCACGCCGCCCGCAATCAGGACGTCGAGCACCATCTTTCCCGCGGCCACGCTCGCTGTCAGCGCATCGGCTGCCGGGAGCGAGACCGTGGGATGAACCACGTCGAACATCGAGGCGACCGGCTCACCATCGGCGATCAGCGTGCGCGTGATCGTCATGGCGTGGGCGCCAGGCTCGAGACCGAGCGCCGCACCCACGTCGGTGCCGACGACGCGCTCCTCCACGCACACGTCCTCGGCGGTCAGCACGACGCCGCGGCGCGCCGCGACCGACGAATACGGCTCGAGGCGCTCGAGGCGCTCGTCGAACGCGCTCGGTACGGCCACACGGCCCACAAATGTGCCGCTGCCCTGGCGCCGGGCGATCTCACCGGTCTCCTCGAGGCGTTGCAGCGCGCTGCGCAGCGTTCCGCGGGAGACACCGAGCATGGTGGCGACCTCCTGCTCGGGGGGCAGCCGGTCTCCCTGCCGGTATCGCCCGGGCGCCAGCCAGTCACGCAGCGCCCGCTCGGCGCCGTCCACCAGCGACGGGCGCCCGTCCTGATCGCCGCCGCGCGGCGCATCGCCTTCAGACACCGTGGCCATGCGCACATCGTATGTTCCCGGACGGGCGCCGCGCTAGTCCGCGACCGATCGGGCGCGGGCGGCAGGGCCGGCTCGATCAGTGACTGACAGCGGCGGCGGCCAGCTCGGAGACGAGCCGGTCCTCATAGAAGCGCTCGAGCTTGAAGGGCTCGATCAGTTCGGGCTGGCGCCCTGTCGCGACCAGCTCGGCCAGCGTCTGGCCGACGATCGGCGCAGCCTTGAAGCCGTACGTGCCCCAGCCGGCGCTGACGTGAAAGTTCTCGACCTCGGTCTGGCCGAGGATCGGGCTGTAGTCCGGGCTGAGGTCGCACAGACCGGCCCAGCTGCGCAGCAGTCGCGCACGCTCGAACTGTGGGAACAGCTCCAGCGCGTGGCGGGTGACGTCCTGTAGGAAGTTGAGCGTGCCCTGCATGCGGTACGTGGTCCACGGCTCGATCTCGGCGCCCATCAGGAACTCGCCGCGGTCGGTCTGACTGATGTACACGTGCATCTGGGAGCTCACGATCACGACGTCCAGGAGCGGCTTCATCGGCTCGGTCACGCAGGCCTGGAGGATGTGCGTTGTGATCGGCAGCGGCACGCCCGCCATGTCGCAGACCAGCGTGCTCCATCCGGCCGTGCAGTTGAGCACCTGACCGGCATTGATCGTGCCGCGGTCGGTGATCACCTTGGTGATGCGGTTGCCGCTGCGCTCCATCCCCAGGACCTCGGTGTTCTGGTGGATCTCGGCGCCGCCGCGATCGGCCGAGCGCGCAAGCCCCCAGACGACGGCGTCATGGCGGATGATCCCTCCCGGCGGGTGGTAGAGCGCCCCCAGCACCGGGTAGGTCATGTTCGGGTTGTCGACCTGCATCGCCGGCGCCAGCCGCTTGATCTCATCCGGATAGATCAGGCGGCTGTCGATGCCCTTTAGGCGGTTGACCTCGGCACGGTTGGCCATCACGAACATCGCGCGGTCGCTGTGGGCCAGCGTCAGGTGCCCGCACTGCGAGAACATCAAATTGAAGTTGAGCTGTTCGGAGAGGCCCTCGTAGAGCTTGACGCTGGCGTCGTAGAAGCGCGCGCCCTCAGGCGTCTTGTAGTTGGAGCGCAGGATCGTGGTGTTGCGGCCGGCCGCGCCTGACCCGATGTAGCGCTTCTCGAGGATCGCGATGTCCTTGATCCCATGGTCGCGCAGGTAATGAGCGGTCGCGAGGCCGTGCGAGCCGCCGCCGATGATCACGACGTCGTAGGAGCTCTTGAGCTCGCGCTGGCGGCGCCACATCCGCCCCGGACGGAAGATCTCACGCATCGGCAGCCTCCTGCTCGTTGATCGGGAAGGCTGCAAGCTGGTCGACTCCGAGCGGATGCCCGCCGAGGTGCTCGCCCGCGTCGGCGACAACCGACCACATGTACTCGGCGGTCGCCCAGCCGAACAGGAACAGGTAGCGCTGCTCGCTCTCGCGAATCAGGATCGACGGCTGCCGCCCGACCGAGCCCGGCCGCAGCGCTCGCACAGGTGTGACGCGCGGTCGCAGGTCGATTGCACAGAAGCGCGCGAACGTCTCCCGTGCTTCGGGACCGACCACGGTGAGCGCGGCGAATGTGCTGGTGACGTCGACGCTCGTAAGTCCGGTCAGAGTCGCTGCCGGCGGAGGGCTGCCGATCACCAGCGCACGGTGCCGCGTCAGCCGGCACCACCAGGCATCGCTGCGGCGCACCGCCTCACCGAATGGCAGCGCCGTGCCGGCCGCCGCGTCGAGTGCCGCCGAGTCGCCCTGGAGCTCGAGCTTCGGCAGGTGCGAGACGTCGGCCCAGCCGACGGTGTCTGCCACCGTCTCGGGACCCTGGGGGTGCTCGACGGCAACCTCCCAGCCGTCGCGCCGCTCGAAGCGAATGCCGGCAGCGCGGCCCTGCTGCTCCATCGGAGAGCATGCGAGGCCCTCGCCGACTGTCGCGGGGGTCAGGAAGTCGAGGTTCACGAGCGCAACAGCTCCCCGTCGGGGTCGTAGAAGGGACGCGTCTGAATTTCCGCGCGCAGTTGGCTTCCAGCGTCGGAGATCGTCACGGTCGCGCCGTCGTGGGCGACTGCCTCGGGTACCCAGGCCATGCCGATCGTGCGGCCCAGCACCGGCGAGTGGCGAGCGCTCGTCACCTGACCGGCCGGGTCGCCGGCCTCATCCAGGACCACAGAACCCTCGGTCGGGACCTTCTCATCCGCCAGCGTGAAGCCGACGAGCATCGTCGCCGGGGTCTGCTGCGAATAGTGCTCGAGCGCCCAGCGGCCGATGAAGTCGGAGTCCTTGTCGAGCTTGACAGCCCACGGCATCGCGGCGCCGTACGGAGTCGACTCCGAGTCGGTGTCCTGGCCGACGATGATGTGCATCTTCTGCAGCCGCAGAATCCGCTGCGGCTCGAGCCCGAACGGGCGCAGACCGTGATCGCTTCCCTGAGCCATCAGCGCGTCCCAGAGATGTTGTCCGTTGGCCGCCGGACAGTGGATCTCATAACCGACCTCGCCGACGAAGCCGATCCGCAGGATCAGGCACTGGACGCCGGCGATCAATCCCTGCTTGGCGTCCATGTACCTGAAGGCCTCGGGCGAGCAATCGACGTCGGTCACGGCCGCGAGAATCTCACGCGCACGCGGCCCAGCCAGGTTGATCGCGGCCAGACCCTGGGTCACGTCCGTCAGCAGCACGTCGGTGTCCCATGCCGCCCGCCACCACGAGAACCACTCGTCGACGGCGCCGGCTCCGGCCGAGGTCGTCGTCACATAGAAGGTCTCGTCGTCGATCCGGCAGACGGTGCCGTCGTCGACGATGCGGCCCGCGTCGGAGCTGATCACGCCGTAACGGATCCGGCCGGGTGCGAGATTCGACAGCTGGTTCGGATACAGGCGGTCCAGGAAAGCCCCGGCCTCCGGTCCGCGTACGATCAGCTTGCCGAGCGTCGAGACGTCGATCAGCCCTGCGGCGCGATTGACGTTGAGCGCCTCGCCCGTGGGATCGCCGTAGTCATACGGGCGCCGCCAGTCGCCGGCCCACTTGACGTTGGCGCCGAGCTCGCGGTGGCGCGGGTGGATCGCTGAGCGCTTCGCCGGCTCGACCGGGCGACCGCCGAGGATGCCCATCGGGACCGAGACCCACGGGGGACGCGCCGTGGTGACGCCGACATCTCCGAGGCTGCGTCCTGTCTCCTGTGCCATCAGGCGTACCGCCGGGAGCTGGCACATGCGGCCCTGGCACGGGCCCATGGTCACGGTCGTGTAGCGCTTGGAGAGCTCGATCGAGTCATACCCCTCCTCGATCGAGAGGTGCACGTCCTTGCTGGTGACGTCCTCGCAGAAGCAGGCGAAGCACTTGCCGTGCTTCTCGCCCGCGACGGGCGGGGCAACCGCCACCGGCTCCGCGTCGCTGCCGGCGAGCAGCTGCTCGAGTTCGGCAACCCGCGCGCTCGACTGTTCGGCGCCGTGCTGCAGAGCGGCAGCCGCCCGCAGTCCGGCGAGCTCGCCCGACCAGGCCGCGCGTTCCGCGCTGCCGGCGCCGGCCACCTCACCGGCCGCGTGGACCCCGGCGGGTAGCGAGGCGAGCGCGAAGTGGCCGAGCCCGTCGTCATAGGAGGTGGTCGCACCGGCCTGCAACAGCAGTGAGCTGGCCGGGATCGTGCCGCCGGAGACGAGCACGAGGTCGCAGTCGAAGCTGCGTTCGCCGGCCGCGCCCGGGTCGCCGATCGGCGCGACGGTGGCGCGCTCGACCTGCTTCTTGCCGCTGGCGGCAACCACAGTGTGAGCGCCCAGCAGCTCGACGCCGTCAGCCCTGAGCGCCGCTGCCGCTGCACTCTCGGTCGGGCGCAGGTCGGCGACGGCGACGATCTCGACGCCGGCGGCACGAAGCGCCGCCGCGGCGGCGATACCACGGTCGGAGGTGGTTGCCACCAGCGCGCGCTGACCGGGGCTGACCCCGTAGTTGGACAGCAGCCGGCGAGCGCCGCCGGCCAGCATCACACCCGGCAGGTCGTTGCCTGCGAACACCAGCGGCTGCTCGATCGCGCCGGTCGCAAAAACATGCTGGGCGGCGCGGACCTGGTGCAGGGTGTCGTTCTGCCAGACCGGCACCAGACCATCGAAGTAGCCGAGCGCCGAGCCGTGGTCGATCACCTCGACGCCGGCGTCGCGAGCGGACTGCACCAGCGCCATCAATTCAGGCGGGCGCCCCTCGAGCAGCCCCTGGCCACCGGGCTCGGGACCCTCATCGACGAGCACGACATCGGCGCCCAGGCCGGCGGCGGCGATCGCGGCATGCAGCCCGGCCACACCGCCACCCGTGACGAGCACATCGGCGTGACGGCGGCGATACTCGGTCCGCCATTCGCGCTCGGGCTGGAACTCGCGCAGCTTGCCCAACCCGGCCGCGTTGCGCAGGATCTTCTCGTAGAGCGGCCAGAGGCGACGCGGGCGGATGAAGGTCTTGTAGTAGAAGCCCGGCGGCGTGAAGCGACTGCCGTACAGGTCGGTCGCGCGCATCGCGTCGAACTCGAGCGAAGGCCGCGCGTTGATGTGCGTGACCTCGATCCCCTCCCGAACCGGCTCGGTGCAGGCGCGCACGCCGGGACTCCCGTCCACCGCACAGATGCAGTTGGGGCACTGTCCGGATGCGCACATCAGACCGCGCCGGCGGTGATATTTGAAGGAGCGGCTGAACGTACGCTGGCCCGCCGCATAGAGGGCCGAGGCGATCGTGTCGCCGGCGTAGGCGGTGATCTTCTTGCCGTCGAAGGTGAAGCTGAGCGTCCTGGTGCGGTCGATCCGCTCGCCGGGCTGAGGTCCAAGGCGGCTCATGGGAGTGACACAGACTTGACCTCGTTGGTGGTGGTGTCGCGCTCGGCGATGAACCAAGCGCGACAACCGGACCGGTGATACCACCACTCGCGCTGGACACCGGCGACGTTGACCCGGAAATAGTTGTACGTGTTGAGCTCACGGAAGCTCGGACGTTCGGACGGACGGACCGAGAGCTCGCCGCCGTAGCCGAAGTCCGTCACCTCGCGCACGCCGCAGTTCGGGCACTCCAGGGTGAACGACATGACGCCAACCTATCCGGCTGCCCTGATCCTGTCCAATACCGAATCGCGCACGTTTGATTCTGAATTAGAATCACAGCAGCAATGGAACTCCGCCAGCTGCGCCACTACGTCGTCCTCGCCGAGGAGCTCCACTTCCGGCGTGCGGCCGCCCGTCTGCACATCTCCCAGCCCCCGCTCAGCAAACAGATCGCCGCGCTCGAGCAGGACCTCGGCTTCCGGCTGCTCGAACGCTCGCGACGGCGCGTCACGCTGACCCCAGCCGGCGCCAACTTCCTGCGCGATGTGCGAGCGGTGCTGGCCGAGCTCGATGTCGCGGTCTCCACCGCGCGCGCACTCGCAACCGGCAGCGCCGGTGTGCTGCGCGTCGGCTTCGTCGGCTCGGCGCTGCTGTCGATCGTTCCGGCGGCTGTGCAGGCGTTCAGGGATTCGCGACCCGGCGTCGAAGTCGAGCTCAGCGAGCGCTCGACGGTCGACGCGCTGCGACTGCTGCGCAGCGGCACGCTCGACGTCGCCCTCGTACGCCCGCCGATCGAGCCCGATGACGCGCTGCGCAGCGAGCTGGTGCTGCGCGAGCGCACGATCGCCGCCATCCCGAGCGGCCACGCGCTCTCACGGTTGCGCCGGATCCCCCTACGGCGCCTTGCCTCCGAGCCAATGGTGCTGTTCCCGCGGATCCAGGCACCCGGCTTCCACGATCTGCTGATCGGCGAGCTCGCGGCCACCGGAAGCTCGCCGCAGGTGGCGCAGTACGCGCCCGAGATGACCACCATCATCGGGCTGGTCGCGGCCGGTATCGGCGTCTCCCCGGTACCCGCCTCGGTCGCACACTTCGGCCTCGACGGGGTCGCCTACAGGCCGCTGGCCGGCGCCCCTGACACCGAGCTGATCGCCGTCACTCGCGCCCACGAGCAGGCGCCGCTGGTCGAGGCGTTCCTGACCGCCGCGCGCCAGGCGCCCGGATCGAGGCGACCCGCGCGGCAGCCTCAACGAACCAGCTGAAGACGCGGGTGAAGCGCTCGTCGATGCGCCACTCCTCCTGTAGCTCCCATTGAACCCCGAGCACGTCGGCGCCGTCGAGCTCGATCGCCTCGGGCACGCCGTCAGGGGCCTGCGCCGTGACCCGCAGGCCGTCGCCGAGCTCGCCCAGCGCCTGGTGGTGGAAGGAGTTGATCGTCGCGGTCTCGCTGCGCAGGGCGGTCGCGAGGATGCTCGGCGTCGCGATCGCGATCGGGTGGCGCGGATGCTCCGGGATCGCCGCCTCCTGCCCGAGTGCAACCAGCTCCATGCGCTTCCAGGCGTGCCATCCGGGATCGGACGGATGCTCGGACCAGGCCTCGTGCAGACGCACGTCCTGCACCATCGTGCCGCCGCGGGCCACGTTCAGGACCTGCATGCCACGGCAGATCCCGAGGATCGGCAGGCCCCGCGCGATCGCGGCTGCAGTCAGCTCGAGCTCGAAGTCGTCGCGCCGGGGCTCGGTCGCAGCCAGCAGCGGATCCGGCTGTTGACCGTAGTGAACCGGGTCGACGTCGCGGCCCGGAGCGAGCAGCAGCCCATCCAGGCGCTCGAGCATCGGCTCGACCGCCTCCGGCAGCTGTGCCAGCATCACGGGCATGCCCCCGGCCTCAAAGATGGGGCGTTGGACGCCGACGCCGCCGTAATCGCCGAAGTCGTGCATGCTGACCGATACTCCGATCAGCGGACGGCCCTCGTGGGTTGATCCTGACATCATTTGAACGTATTTGTATAGGGCGCTGTAAGGCCTTAGTCTAAGTGCCACCTAGTGGCGAGCATCACAACCTCCGGAGGAGCGAATGGCAGAAAAGATGTGGAACGGGGAACCCTTCTGGGGGCTCGGCCATGAGTGGGACCCGGACTGGGTGTTGACCGACCGTCAGCGTGAGCTTCAGGAGCTGCTGATCGAGCTCTGCCAGACGCAGATGCGGGCCAACGCCAAGATCTCCGATGACAACCTCGAGTACCCGCGCGAGAACCTCGAGCTGCTCGGTGAACACGGCTTTCTGGGACTGACGGTCCCCACCGAGTACGGCGGTCTGGGCGAGAACCATGTCGCCTTCCACATGACCTGTGAGACGATCGCGCGCTACGGTTGCGCGTCGACCGCGATGTGTTACGTGATGCACATCGGCGCCGTGGCCACGATCATGCTGCGCGCGACCGACGAGCTGATCGATAAGTACATCCGGCCGCTGCGCAGCGGCAAGATCGGGACGCTCTCCTACTCGGACCCCGAGACAGGCTCGCACTTCTGGTACCCGATCTCCTCGGGCGCGGACCGCACCGCCGATGGCTACCGGGTTCGCAAGAAGGCGTCGTGGACGACCTCGGGCGGGTTTGCCGACTTCTACGTCGTGCAGACGACCAGCCCGGATTTCAGCGGCTACGACGACCTCTCCGTGTTTGTGATCGACGGGGAGCACGTCAAGTCGCAGCCCTCCACCTGGGATGCGCTCGGTTTGCGCGGGAACCAGTCGGGCCCGATCCAGGTCGACGACGTCGAGATCCCCGCCACCCAGATCGTCGGGCCGGAGGGCGACGGCGCCGCCTCCAACGACGAGGCCGTCGACCCGTTCTTCCTGGTCGGCTCCTCGGCCGTGTGGAACGGCATCGCCCTGGGCGCGATCGACATCGCCAAGCGCCAGACGACCCGCAAGCGGCATGTCGATGTGGGCCTGCGCGTCGCCGACTACCCGACGATCCAGGACTACGTCGGCGAGGCGATCATGGACACAAACGCCTGCCGCCTGTTCGGCTTCTCGGTCGCGCGCGCAATGGACGACGTCACTGAGGACAACACCAAGCGGATCGCTCCGGGCGAGCTCGCACGCGCCAATTACCTGCACTGGGCCTGGCAGATCAAGTTCGAGGCCGCCAAGAACACCGCGCACGTCGTCGACAAGATGCTGCACGCTTGCGGCGGCAGTGGTTACAAGCGCGACATGGAGCTCGAGCGCTACCTGCGCGACGCCAAGGCCGGCTGGGTGATGGGCCCGACCAACGAGGTTCTGCGCCAGTTCGTTGGCAAGGCCGCGCTGCTCGGCTTCGACAGCCTCGACTACTGGAACCAGACCTACAACCGCCGCGCGGTCGAGAACGAGGTCCGCAAGCTCGACGACGATGCCAAGCGCGAGCTGGCGCAGGAGCTGCTCGCGCAGGTCGACAAGGCGTCGGCGTGAGGTAGCCGGGCGGGGTCAGCCCATGACCAGCTTCGCCGACCCCCCGCTGTTCGCCGGCGGGCTCTTGAGGGCCGATCCGGCGATCGAGCTGCACCCGGTGCGGCCCGGGGGCGCGACGGTGGTCGAGCTCGGCGGCGATGACGAGCTGCGGATCATCGACCGCCACGGTGGCCAGGTGGCGGAGCTGACGGTGATCGGCGCGCCGCTGGGGGCGGCGCCGGACGCCGATGCTTCGGTGATCCGTCGCGGCGGCCCGCTGGCCGCCGCTCTGGCGGCGGGTGGGCTGGACGTCAGCGAGGCCCGTTGCACACGGCTCTTCGGTCCGGAGTCGGCGCCGGGCAGTGAGCTGACCTTGACAGCCGTGGGCGACACCACGGTCGTGGTCGCTGCCCCTGGCGGCCGGTTGATCGACGGCGAGACCCCGCCGAGCGAGCTGCAGCTGCTCGTGCGCCGGGCCACCCCGCCTTCGAGAGAGCGCTCCGAGCTGCCGCCACCCCTGGCCGAGCCGCGCTTCGAGCTGCGAATCGACGCCGCCACTGCTCAGAGCTACGAGGTCCGGGCGGGCGAGTACATCCAGGTGATCGACGTGCAGGGCAAGCAGTGCTCGGACTTCCTGGCGTTCCACCGCAGCCGGCTCGAGCGCGGGATCGAACGCGGGCTCGATGCGACCGTCACGCGCACGCTGATGGGCAACGCCTACCCGCAGCCGGGTCTTCATGGCAAGTTCTACGACCTCGACATGAACCCGCTGGTCGAGGTCGTGCAGGACACGGTCGGGCGCCACGACACGTTTGCGCTCGCCTGCCAGGCCAAGTACTACGAGGACCTCGGTTACCCCGGCCACGTCAACTGCACCGACAACTTCAACGGCGCGCTCGCGGGATACGGCGTGGCGCCCCGCCGCGGCTGGGAGGCACTCAACTTCTTCTACAACACCGCGTTTGACTCCAACATGCAGCTGATCTCCGATGAACCGTGGTCGCGGCCCGGTGATTACGTGATGCTGCGCGCGATGGACGACCTGGTGTGTGCGTCGTCGGCCTGCCCCGACGACATCGACCCGTCAAATGCCTGGGAGGTGACCGATGTCCACGTTCGCGTGTACTCGCCGCAGAACAAATTCTCGATCGCGATCGCGCGCCGCGTGACCGCCGACGCCGAGCCGGTCTTGACGCGTGAGACCGCGTTTCACTCCCGCACATCACAGCTCACCAGGAGCTTCGTCGAATACCGCGGTTACTGGTTGCCGCACTGCTTCAACAACGAGGGTGGGATCGCCGAGTACTGGGCCTGCCGCGAGCGCCTGGCGGTCATGGACCTCTCGCCGCTGCGCAAGTGGGAGGTGCTTGGACCCGATGCCGAGACGCTGATGCAGCGCCTCGTGACCAGGGACATCCGCAAGCTGTCGGTCGGCCAGGTCGTCTACACGGCGATCTGCAACGAGACCGGCGGGATGATCGACGACGCCACAGTCTTCCGGCTCGGCCAGGACAACTTCCGCTTCGTCGGCGGCGACGAGTACGACGGCGTCTGGATGCGGCAGCTGGCCGACCGTCTGGGTCTGAAGGTCTGGGTCAAGCCCTCGACCGACCAACTCCACAACATCGCGGTCCAGGGGCCGCTGAGCCGCGAGGCGCTGGCCGAATTCGTATGGACGCCGCCGTCGCAGCCCTCGCTGACTGAGCTCAGGTGGTTCCGCTTCCTGGTCGGGCGCATCGGCTCCTATGACGGCGTGCCGATCGTGGTCGGTCGCACCGGCTACACGGGAGAGCTCGGTTACGAGATCTTCTGTCATCCCTCCGACGCCGAGGCGGTCTGGGACGCCGTCTGGAAGGCGGGCGAGCCACGTGGGATCAAGCCCCTCGGACTGGAGGCGCTCGACCTGCTGCGGATCGAGTCTGGGCTGATCTTCGCCGGCTACGAGTTCGACGATCAGGTCGACCCGTTCGAGGCCGGGATCGGGTTTGCGGTGGCGCTCGACGGCGAGGACTTCGTCGGCCGCGACGCGCTGCTCGAACGCCACGCGCATCCGCAGCGCGTGCTCGTCGGCCTCGAACTCGAGGGTAACGAGGTCGCCGGGCACGGCGATGAGGTCTGGGTCGAGCGACAACGCGTAGGCGTCATCACGAGTGGAATGCGCTCGCCGCTGCTGCATAAGTCGATCGCCCTCTGCCGCATGGCCGTCCAATACGCCGAGCTGGGCACACAGGTGGAGGTCGGCAAGCTCGACGGCCTGCAGAAGCGGCTGCCGGCGACGGTGGTGCGCTTCCCGTTCTACGACCCGGAGAAGAAGCGGCCGCGGTCATGAGCGAACGGCCGGACGCCAAGGGTTCGGGTGAGCGTCGCGGTGTCGCGCAACTGACGCGGGTCGCAAAGGTCGCGCCCCCGGTGATCAGCACGGGGCTGATGCCGCCCCCGCTCGAGAGCCGGGGTACTTCTGGTGCGACGCCGCAGCGCCGGAAGTCGCAGACGCCGGCCGTGCCGGCAGGGGCGCCGCTGTCAGCGCCGGTCGGGGTCGCGCGCCTGACACCGCGCTCCGCCAGGGCTGAGGCTGCCGCGCGGGAGCTGCGCCAGGTGATGGGCCGGTTCGCGACCGGCGTCACGGTCGTCTCCACCACGCACCGTGAGACCGTGCACGCGATGACCGCCAACGCCTTCATGTCAGTGTCGTTGCGCCCGCCACTGGTGCTCGTCTCGCTTGGGCGCTCGCGGATGAGCGAGATGCTTCCTCGCACCGGTCGCTACGGCATCAGCGTCCTCGCGGCCGGACAGGAGGAGCTCGCCGCGCACTTCGCCGGCATGCGGGCCGCCGCCGCGGTGCCGGAGTTCGTTTGGGAGCACGGCTTCCCGCTGCTGTCGGGAGCACTCGCCCACGTCGGCTGCCGCGTTGCCGACATCCACACCGCGGGCGATCACGTGCTCTGGATCGGCGAGGTCGAGCACCTCAGCCACGGTGACGGCCAGCCGCTGCTGTTCTATGCCGGACGCTTCAGCACGTTGAAGGAACTGTCCGAGCGCACCGCCGGCGCCTGAGCGAGAGGCCGCGAGACGCGCTCGCGTGCTGATCCGAACAAACTTGTGCAAATCGCGTTGACCCAATTTGTACAAACTGGTATTAATGGGCGCGACAGCGCCGGCGGATGCCTCAGCAGGAGGTGAAATCGCCGGCGCGTCTCAACTCCGAGGAGGGACGAGCATTGGCAACTGCCGCCGTTGAGGACACACAGCTCCTCAAGACGCTGCGTTGGTGGGACGGATTCGTCATCGCACTCTGTAACCCCGGATTCCTGCTCGGGAGCCTCGGCTACACGCTCGGGATCTTCGGGGCAGCCGGATCCATGATCCTATGGGGCGCCTCAGCCACCATCGGCCTGCTCCAGGCGTGGATCTACTCGGAGCCGGCAACCATGTTCGGCCATCGCAGCGGCGGCATCTCGCTCTACGCGCACGAGGGCTGGCGCAAGCACACGACCCTGGTCGGCCCGCTGGCGGCATTCGGCTATTGGATCGGCTGGTCGGTGGTGCTCTCGATCTTCGGCAAGGTCATCGGCGACCTCGCGACCGCCCAGTGGTGGCCCAACTCGGGCCTGGCGATTGGCTTCCTCGGAAACACGCTGACGCTCTCCTCCTTCATCGCGATCGGTTGCATCGTGTTCGTCTGGGGCTTCAACATCTTCGGCCTGCGCTATGCCGTGTGGCTGACGTACGCGTGTGCCGTGCTGCTGATGGTGCCGCTGGTGCTGCTCGTGGTCTACCCGTACTTCAGCGGTGACTGGTCATCCTCCAACGTGCACGCGAGCTTCCCCGGCCCTTGGGGCGGCGTGAAGCTTGCCATCGTGTACATGTTCATCCTCGCCTGGTCGACCTACGGGACGGAGGTCTGTGCAACCTTCGCGCCTGAATACAAATCGATCCACGAGACGCATCTCGCGCTTCGCAGCGCCTCGATGTTCATGCTGACCATCTGCGTCCTGCTGCCGCTCGGCCTGGGTGGCACGAACGGCGTGATCTCCGGACTCGCAGCCAACCCCGCCACCGCCGAGGGCCAGTTCTACACCTCCGCGATGACGACCCTCGTCGGTCACGGCGCCGCCGCGTTCTTCACGATCTGCATCATCGCCAGCCTGCTGCTGTCGATGACGTCGTCAACCTCCGACGCCGGGCGCGCGCTGTTCGGGATCTCCCGAGCCGGCATGACAATCAAGCAGTTCGGGGTGCTCAACAAGTACCACGTGCCGGCCCGCGCGATGACGATGGACCTCTTCGTGAACGTGATGCTCGTGCTCGTGATCAAGTCCAACCTGGCGATCCTCTACATGAGCAACATCGGTTACGTGCTCGCGCACGTCTTCGCCCTCAGCGGCTTCCTGTTACTACGCCGCGATCGACCAGACTGGCCGCGCCCGATCAAGCTCGGCAACGCGTGGTTGCCAGTGGTGGCGTTCCTCTGTGTGCTGAACGCGTTCTTCCTGGTCGTGGGCGCGTTGGCGCCGAAGCTCAACGGCTATGGAACCTGGGCGGACTTCGCCATCGGCGTCGGCATCCTGGTCGCGTCCCTGCTGCTGTTCGTCTACCGCCACAAGGTGCAGGATCGCGAGCCGATCCGCTTCCACGAGGACGTACCGCTGGTGCCGGACGAGCGTGAGCTCGCGGAGATGAACCACGGGCCGGCCCCCATCCCCACTCCGACGGCCGCCTGGAACGCCTGACGGCTCGTCAGACGCCCGGATCGTCGCGCGGTGCCAGGCGCCGCGCGACGATCCGCCCGTCGCCCGTGTGATGTGATCGCAGGGTGCAGCGCGACCTCCTGCAGCTGAGACATCCGATCGTGCAGGCGCCGATGGCCGGCGGGCCGTCGACGCCCGATCTCAGCGCCGCCGTGTCGAACGCGGGTGGCCTCGGGTTCCTCGCCGCGGGCTACCGCACCGCCGACGAGCTTCGCGACGACATCGTGCAAACGCAGGCCGGCACCGACCAGGGCCTGTTCGGGGTGAACCTGTTCCATGTCACAGAGGCCGAGGTCGACAATCGTGCCCTCAGCGCCTACGCGCGCGCGATCGCGCCCGAGGCCAGGCACCATGGCGTGGAACTCGGTGAGGCCCACTTCGACGACGACCAGTTCCACGAGAAGCTCGGCGTCGTGAGAGAGCTTCGGGTGCCGATCGTGTCCTTCACGTTCGGCTGTCCCGCGCGCCAGGTGATCGGCGAGCTGCGGGCGGAGGGCATCGGCGTGTGGGTGACGGTCACCGAGCCGGCCGAGGCCCGCACAGCCGCCGAGGCGGGTGCCGATGCGCTGGTCTGCCAGGGTGTCGAGGCGGGCGGTCACCGCGGCACCTTCGTGGACGCCGACGGCGTCGGCGAGATCGGCCTGCTCAGCCTGCTGCAGCTGGTTCGTGCGGTCACCGACCTGCCGCTGATCGCCTCCGGCGGGGTCATGAACGGATACGCGATCGCCGGCGTGCTGGCCGCGGGCGCGCAAGCCGCCCAGCTCGGGACCGCGTTCATGCTCTGTCCTGAGGCCGGTACCAGCGAGGCGCACCGCCAGGCGCTCGGGACTCCCGGCACGACCGCGATCACCCGGGCGTTCAGCGGCAGGCGCGCTCGCGGGATCGTCAACCAATTCATGCGAGACCACGATGCGCAGGCGCCCTCGGCCTACCCTCAGGTCAACCAGCTCACCTCCCCCCTGCGCGCCGCGGCGCGAAGGGCCGGCAACCCCGATGCGATCAACCTATGGGCGGGTCAGGCATATGCGCTGGCACAGGCCCGCCCCGCGGCTGATCTGATCGAGCTCTGGGGCGAACAGCAACTCGCACACAGCTGAGCCAGGGCTGTGCGGGCCGCTCGATCCACCCGCCGGTCCCTAGGCCAGGCCGGCTAGGCGGTGAATCTCCGCCTCGCTCGTCCAGGCCCCGATCGAGGCGCGAACCAGCCCGGCTGAGGGAATGCTGCGGACGATCACGCCTTCACCCAGCAGCCGCGCCACCTCGGCATCGGCGTCGGCGGCATGCCAGGACACGAGCGTCGAGCGCCCTCGGGCAGCTACCCGATGGCCGCGCGAGGCCAACAGCTCAGCCAGCAGTTCCGCACCCGAGGCCGCCCGCTCGTGGACCCAGTCCCAGCCGGCCCCGGCCAGAACCTGCATCGAGGCCAGGGCCCAGGCACTGCGAATCGCGGCGGGAAAGCCGTCGTCGAGGCGGCCGGCGCCCTCTGCGAGCGAGGACCCGAGCGGATCATGAGGATCGGCCAGCGTCGTGTACCCGGGGAACGGCGGCTCGAGCTCGTCGAGCCGGTCAGGGCGCACATAGAGCGCACCGCTGCCCTCCGGTCCGCACATCCACTTCTGGCCCGACGCCGCGTAATAGTCGACTCCGAGCGCGTGAACGTCGACGGGGATCGCTCCGAGCGCCTGCGCGGCGTCGAGCAGAATCGGCACGCCGGTGGCGCGCAATGCGGCGACGTCCATCACCTCACCGCCGACCCAGGACACATGCGAGCAGGCGACCAGCCGGGTCTGCGCGCCGACCTCGCCAGGCAGCTCGGCGAACGGCACCACCCGCACGCTGACGTCGTCGCGCTCGCGCGCGCGCCGCAGCGGCGCAAGCAGGCCGGGGTGCTCCTGATCGCTGGTCAGAACCTCATCGCCACGCGAGAAACGCAGGCCGCTCAGGACCGTGTTGACACCATATGTGGTCGAACCGGTCAGCGCCACCTCGCCCTGCCCGGCGCCGAGCGCCCTCGCGTATCCGGCTCGTGCGCGTGCGGCCAGATCGAGCACATGCTCGAAGTAGGTCTGGCCAACCCGTCCGTCGGTGAGATCGCCGTGCATGCGAGCCCTGACTGCATCGCGCGCGGCCTGCGGCACCGGGCCCTCGGTCCCCGCATTGAGGTAGGACCAGCGCTCCAGTACCGGGAACTGCTCGCGAAATGCAGGCGCAGCGACTTGTGGGGCCATCTCGAAATTGCATCACAGTCCAGACGTCCGCGCGCCGCGGGATGCTTACGGTGGTCAACAGGACCACGCCGCGGCCGGCCGAGCTTGGCATCGGTTGATCCGTCAACTAGCATTGTTCACATGGCAGTCGCATCTGAAACCTCCCGATTGGACGGCGTAGCGCTCGAGACGTGGCGCAGCTATCTACAGAGCCATGCGGCGATCGTGCGCGTGCTCGACGCCGAACTGGTGGCCCGGCACGGGATGACGGTCCGCGACTATGAGGTGCTCCTGTATCTCGCCCAGGCAGACGGCCACCGGCTGCCGATGTCGGCGCTGTCGGAGCGGACGATGCTGACACGCTCCGGGATCACCCGATTGATCGACGGCCTCGTGGAGCAGGGCCTGATCGAGCGCGTCTCCTGCCAGAGCGACGCCCGCGTCTCCTACGCCCGCCTGACCGAATTCGGTTACACCAAGCTCAAGCAGGCCGGCTGCACGCACGTGGCCGGCATCGAGCGGCTGTTCCTGACGCACTTCACCCCAGACGAGCTCGCGCAGCTCGCCGGGCTCCTGAGTCGGCTGCCGGGCGCCAGCCTCGGCGGCTCCTGCACCGCCGCCTGACGGCCGGCGGCCAGCGCAGGTTCTCGCTACCGGCTCGGGACGGGCGCCGAAGCAGCGGCGAGGCGCCCTCACGACAAGATACTTGACAGATCAACCAAAGCCTGTAACCTAATAGTTGCAAGCTCAACCACCTACGCAAGAGGAGCATCATGTCAACCATCACTCCAGACGCAATTCAGGCCGGCAGCTACGCGGTCGACCCCGCCCACTCGAACGTCGGGTTCGAGGTCAAGCACATGGGCATCGCCACCGTGCGCGGCGCATTCAAGAAGTTCGAGGGCACGGTCCAGGCCGGCGACGGGCAGCTGACGCTCACCGGCCAGGTCGAGGTCGCAAGCGTCGACACCGGCGAGGAGCAGCGCGATGGCCATCTGCAGTCGCCGGAGTTCTTCGACGCACCCCAGTTCCCGCAGATCTCGTTCAGCTCGACCGGTGCCGATAGCACCGATGGCGGCAGGATCACGCTCAGCGGCGAGATCGCGATCAAGGGCATCACCAAGCCGATTCAACTCGTCGGTGAGGTCGCGGAGAACGGCCAGGACCCGTGGGGCAACGAGCGCATCGGTTTCGAGGTCGAGGGCAAGATCGACCGCCGTGAGTTCGGCCTCGACTGGAACCAGGTTCTCCCGAATGGCAACCTGTTGGTCGCCAATGAGGTCAAGCTCGTCGTCAGCGTCTCGGCCGTCAAGGCGGCGTAGTGATCAAGGTTCTTGCCATCTCCGGCAGCCTGCGCAGGCTCTCGTACAACACGGGCCTGCTGCGGGCCGCCCGCGACCACGCTCCCGAGGGCGTCGAGATCGAGATCTACGACGATCTCGAGTCGCTTGCGCCCTACAACGAGGACCGTGAGGACGACAGGCCCGCCGGCGTCGAGGAGCTGATGACCAGAATCCGCGAGGCTGATGCGCTACTGATCGCCACGCCCGAGTTCAACACAGCGATGCCCGGCCAGCTCAAGCACCTCGTCGACTGGGGCTCGCGCCCCTACGGCCCTGATGCAGCTCTCTACGGTAAGCCAGTCGCCGTGATTGGCGCCAGCAAAACCGACTATGCCGGGATGTGGGCGCAGGATCAGTTGCGCAAGGCGCTGGGGATCGCCGGCGCGCGCGTGACCGATGTCGAACTCGGCGTTGCCCGTGTGCACGAGAACAAGTTCGACGAGAACAGCAATCTGATCGACCAGGAGGTGCTGGAGCAACTCGAGCACGTTGTGCGCGAACTCGTCGAGCACCACCGGGCCGTCGCCGTAATCTAGAGCCATGACTGTCGAGACACCGATCGCAACCGGCACGCGGCTCGGCGCCGTCCACCTGACCGTCCCGAGCCTCGAGCGTTCGCGCGCCTTCTACGAGCGGGTGTTGGGACTGAGCGCGTCGGACCAGTCCGACGGCTCGGCTCTGTTGGGAGGGGCGGCCAGCTTGCCGCCCCTCCTCTCACTCATCGGCGACAGCTCCGCAGCACCCCGCGACCCGCGACAGACCGGGCTCTTCCACTTCGCGGTCCTCGTGCCGACCCGACGCGACCTGGCGGTTGCACTGGTCCGGCTTGTGCAGGCCGGCTGGCCGCTGAGCGGCGCCTCGGATCATCTGGTGAGCGAGGCGCTTTACCTGAACGATCCGGACGGAAACGGCATCGAGATCTATCGGGATCGCGACCGCTCAGAGTGGCGTCATGACGCCGACGGTCGCCTCGAGATGGCGACGCTGCCGCTCGACCTCGACGATCTGGTGGCGGAGCTCGCCGAGGCACCGGTCGACCTCAAGGCCGACGCGCTGATGCCGGCGGACACGCGCATCGGTCATATGCACCTGCAGGTCGCCGAGCTCGAGCAGATCGAGCACTTCTACGCGGACGTGCTCGGCTTCGAGGTGACGGTGCGAGGTTACCCGGGAGCGCTGTTCGTGGCCGCCGGCGGCTACCACCATCACATCGGGCTGAACACCTGGAACAGCCGAGGCGGAGTCACACCGGCAGCGGGCAGTGTGGGACTGCGTTCCTACGAGATCAGACTGCCCGACCAGGCTGCGCTGGCAGAGGTACTCGCGCGAGTCGAGAACGCCGGAATCGCGGTCGAGCCCGCCCCCGGGGGCTCGACCTTGATTCGCGACCCCAGCGGCAACGGGGTCCTATTGAGCGCCTGAGCGCTCAGTGAGCCGCCGCAGGTATGGGCGCCGAGCGCGCTTCGGTCGCGTGCTCGGCTCGTGCATAGAGCAGGATCGCCACAACCAGCGTCCACAGCGCCATACCCGCGAGCCCCGCGAACGAGGCAGGCGTGGCCGCAGCGATACCGAAGATCAACGCAAGCCAGCCCGTCCACCGGGGCAGCACGGACGCACGAAGCACGGCGATCCCGGAGCAGACTCCGAACACGAAGCCACCCATGATGGCCGTCAAGAACGCCTCGTTCGAGACCGTGTTCAACGCCTGAGCGGTCGAGGCCGTGAACTGTGTCGCATGACTTGCGAGCGCGTAGTCAAAGCTCGAGAGGATGGCGAGCCCCACAGCCAGAATCGCGGCTCCAACGAGCGCCGTCGTGGCCGCTCCCTCGCTCTCACGGCGCAGACGGTCCCGGAATACGCCGGCAAACAGGACAATGAACGCGGATGCGAACACGAACACGATGTCGCTGAGGCGCTGTCCGGAGCGATGGTGCGTGTAGAACGCGATGACCTTCGCCCCCGAGGCCCCGGCACCCGGCGAGCTGCCGCTCGTGAAGATTCCCACGAGCAACAGGATGAAGAAGATTATGCCGCTCAGCGGCGCTAGGCGATTCAGGCGATCGGACATGCCTCAATCTCGCAGACAGAGAAAGTCGCAATCAATACGCAGTTCTGCGTAGGCTCGTCAACGTCTATGACGCTCGAGGGGTTACGCAACCGGGATCTGCGCGCCGTCATCGACTGTGCGCAGGCGCTGGAGGACATCGTCGACAGCGCCGGATTCCATGCAGCCATTCTGCCGCTGATGCGGAGACTGGTCAGAGCCGACGTCGCCTCCTTCAACGTTATCGATCTGGCCGCTCGCCGCGCCGAGCGCCCGATCGTCGATCCTCCGGATGCGTTCTACGAGGCGGGCGCCGAGATCCTCGGAACCTACGGCCACCAGAACCCGCTGATACGCCACCACCGTCCCGACGCTGCGAAGCTCTCCGACTATCTGACCCAACGCGCGCTGCACAGGCTCGAGTTCTACGACCTCGTGTTCGCCATCACCGAGGTCGAGCACCAGATCGCCTTCACACTCTCGGGCCCCAGCCAGAAGGTCGTCGGCATCGCACTGAGCCGACGGCGCCCGGACTTCACAGAGACAGACCGCGCGGTCCTGAATGGGATCCGTCCCTTCGTCGCCGGTGCCTACGCGCGCGTCACCGCGGGGCCACCGATGCTCGCCCCGGGGTCTCTGCACCTGACGCCCCGCCAGGCTGAGGTGCTCACGCAGCTCTCCCAAGGACTGTCGAGTCTTCAGATCGCGCTCGAGCTCCAGATCAGCGAGCGCACCGTCCATAAGCACCTCGAGCACATCTACGCGGGACTCGGTGTTCCGAGCCGGTCGGCGGCGATCGCCCGCGCCTTCGGGATGATTGACCGGGACTGATTGACCGGGACCAGCCGCGGATCGGCACGGGTGCCCGCTAACCTACCGGTCCCTGGCGACGTGGGAGAGCGGCTATCCAGCGGCCTGCAAAGCCGTTTACACCGGTTCGAGTCCGGTCGTCGCCTCTAACGAAACCCCCGCCTTTGCGGGGGTTTCGCGGCTTCGGTGAAGAGACGGATTTCCGACGTGTTCCCAGCGTGTCCCGAGAATGCTCGTGAACGGAACGTTTGGAGCGGCCACTCCTACCGTTGCTGCGGCCCCACAGGATCCAAATCGTCTGCCTCACTGCCAACGCGACGGGTGCGAGCTAACCGCCCGTGCCGACGGGTGCGCTTGCAGCAGTGGGTGACGTCTCAGGAGGGTCACGTCTCAGGAGTGCTGGTTTCGTGGCGAAGGGGTTGGTTGCGCAGGTCGGCGCGGCCGACATGGCGTAAGCGAATGTGCGACACCAGGCGTTTCCGCGGGAGCGCCTACCGCCCCTCCGTCGCCGATGCAGTAGCGCCGGCACCGTAGCGAATTGCATGGACACGAATCGTGAGCTAGGGATCGGCTCGACAAGGCAGGCTGTTCTTCATGCGCATCATTGGGCGTTCTTGCGGGTTGCTACGGGGTGATGAGATTGATTCAAATTGACACGATTAGGCAGTGGGCTGTGCGCGGTAGCGGGCGGCGGGTGGTCGCGATGCTGGCCACGGGTGCGGTCGCGCTTGCGGGCGCGCCGGCGGCAGCACAGGCGGGTACCGCCAACCGCGGTCTGCCGGGGGCTGGTTCCAACCCGATCGCCCATATGGCGTGGGGTGTGCCGCGCAATGACAGCCTGTGGAATGCGTACCAGTCCGCGACGGGAGCGAATCAGGCGCTGCTGGGTCAGCTCGCGCTGCAGCCGCGGGCGTTGTGGCTCGGGTGGTCGTGGGGGATCGGCCAGGTGCGCGTACAAGCGGCTCAAACGGTCGCCCTGGCGCAGAACGGGAACCCGAACGTGCTTACCGAGTTTGCGACGGACGAACTGTACCCGTGGGCGATAATGATGGCCAACGGGTTCGACCAGCCGGCGCTCAATGGATCCTGGAATGTTCGCTCAGACGAAGCCTGGTATCGCAACATGGCGGCGGGGATCGGAAGCGCGCGGGCGTTGGTGATAGTGCAGATCGACCTGCCGTTCGCGCGGAGGATCCCTTCGACCGCACCAGAGCAGATCGACACCTACGCCGCCCGCGTTCTGAGTGCCAACCCGTACACCACGGTCTACATCGACGCGGGTACGAACACTTGGCTGACACCCGCGCAGGCCGCCTCGCTGCTGATTCGAAACGGCATCCGCTCCGCCCGTGGGTTCGCGCTCAACGACACCGGCTATCAGGCGACCTCGGTCGACGACCAGTACGGGGCGAGCATTGTCGCGGAACTGGCGAAACGGGGTGTTAAGGGCAAGCATTTCATCGTCGACACCGATGAGAACGGGCAGCCATACATGCCCAGGGACGTCCGGCCCCGGGGAAAAGGGCTCAACGACACGCCGCGGTGCCACGGTCGAATCCAGACGGTTTGCCAGCGCACCGGGATCCCGCCGACGACCAACGTCGCCTCGCCACGGTGGCATCTCGGCGCCACGGCCTCGAGGGACGCCAGGCGCTACTGCGATGGCTACATCTGGTCGGGGCAGCCATGGAACATCGATGGCGGTCCGTTTCTCAAGAAGTATGCGCTGCAGCTCGCTGCGAACAGCGAATTTCGCCTGACCACGCAGCCGACGACGACGCAGACGACCACCCAGCAGACGACCACCCAGCAGACGACCACCCAGCAGACGACCACCCAGCAGACGGTCACCAGCTCCCAGCCATAGCCTCTACGCAGCCCGCTGGCAATCGCTTCCCCATGGCGGCGGCGCCGACCTCGCGACTCCATCGCCACGCAAGCAGCACTCCGGCCGCAGACGATCTGCCATCCGCTCTGATCAAGATCCAGTACTCAGCTACACGGGTGAGACCGCTGCCTTCGGTGTCAGCGCGGTCGCGGTCATCCAGACGCGACGGTGTGACACACGCGTCTGCCACACGTAATCTCCCCGTGACGAGGCGCACGCTCCCAACCTGCCTGGCGGTGCTGATCGCCGTCGGGGCAACAGGTAGCGGCAGCGGGAAGCTGTCCTCGCCAGCAGCACACTCGACCACGGAGGTCACTGCGCCTTCCTTCCCGACCGCAGGCGTGGTGACCGGAACGCTCGCTATCTACGGCGGCGCTGAGCAGACCGGTCGAAAAGGCGGCCTCCCCGAAGCGGGCACCGTGCGCTTCAAGGGCGCGCACGGGCGGCACATTAATATGCGGGTCGGGAAGACAGGCGCCTTCTCGGTCCGCGTCCCCGCAGGGCGCTACACGGTGATAGCCGGACTAAGGCGACCGATGGACTGGCCCATGGGTAGCTGTACCGAGCTATTTCGTTCGGTGCACCTCGACCGTAGGAACCACTCTTCCTACATCATCGTGCGCGCAGGACGGAGACTCGGCATCGACGTGGCTTGTGTAGCTGGCTGACGCAGTGTGAGAGTGTCGGATTGATCGGTGCGACGCGAGGTCGCACACCATGAGTCAGCAACGCTGGTTTGGAGGCTGGATCGAATGATGTAGAGCGTTGTTTCAGGTCCGTGGTCGGTTGCCTGTCCCCGCCCCGACGTGCGTTGTCCGGCTCTTGGCCGGGCGGGGTGCGAAGCTCGGGGGACCACGAATCCGGCGCACGGGCTTTGAGCGGCGAGCGCAACCGTGGGCAGCGTGAGGACCTGTGCGGAGATCATCTCACGGGTGACGAGCAGCCGGCTGACAATGCCGCGAAAAACTGGCGGGCGGCGCTAAGCGGCCGGGTTACGGTTGGTGCGACAGGACAGCTTGGACAGCGCCAGTGGTGGGCAACGCAGCGTTCCGACGCGGAACGGGGCCCACGGGGCGCCAGAGCCGTACTCTCACCGAGCGATCGTCGACCGCTTCGATCACCGCGAGTTCGTGATCGAGGTACCGCGTGTTCGCGCCGGTACTCCAGTGTCCGCGTCGCGAACAGCATGTCCCTGTCGGTTTGCCCACAGAACTTCTAGAGCTCGCGGGCTGAGCGCTTGTAGCGGTGGATCAAGTCATCGACCTCGCCAGCGTCAAAGTCCCCAGCGTCGAGCCGCCCGAGCGCGTCACGCACATGCTCGAGCAGCAAGCACAGCTGTTGCTCGTGATAGCTGCTGATCGTCTCGCGGGCAGCACGGCGCGCCGCGCGATCGTCCACGCCCATCAGATCAGGCCTGATCGATCGAAGGCTGCGATCTCTGCCATGCCACGAAGATCTCGGCGCTGACTCGCCCCCGATTGGACACGCTCAAGCCATTGCTGCGTGCCCACTCACGCAGTTCGGTGCTCGATGGAAGGGGAGCGGGCGGCCCGTTCGTTGTCGGAGCAACGCTGAGCATGCCGACCCGCGCCTGTGCGGCCGGCTCGTCACGGGCCCACACCTGCGCGGCCGCGAGGTACCGGTAGGTCCACTCCTCGGCCAGCTTGCGTGTCTCGCAATGGACAATCGGTACGTTCGGCCACCGGATCTGCAACTCGGCCAAACCGTCGGCCACGGTCGCCGCGCGGACGTATTTGCTGGCGAGCACGCGGGAGTAGCCGGCCTCGACGACGACGGCGGCTCGAGGCAGAGCCGCGAGCTCGGCCAGCGCATAGCGCAGCCGTCCGCTGGTCAGGCTCGCCACCAGGTCCTCGATGGACTTGCGCTCCACGGCGCAGACGACGCGTCCGTCAACGGCCACCGCGTAATCGCCACAGGCAAGCCCGCGCTTGGCGGTCCGCGCCTGCTGGGTCGCGAAGCGATACGCGTAGCGCTCGTGAGCGTCGACGAGGATCTCGAGCTCGGCGATCCCCTGCGCCCGCGCGCTCGGGACCGCCACGTCGGGTCGCGACTGCTTTCTGGTGCGCGCTGACTGCCAGAAGACGACGTCTCGCCCGCGAGCCCTCGTGAAGACGATCTGGGAGCGCTGCTCACGGCCACGGTCGCAGACAACATCGATCGCGGCGCCACGCCGAGCACACGACCGAAGTGCGACGTGCTCAACGATTTCCGGTACGTCTGGCCACTCGCTGACAGCCACCGGATGGCAGTACAGCGCGCTGGTCTGAGGCCACGTCCCCTTTGTACGGAACACCAGTCCGCCCTCGATCGGCAGCCGCAACAGGTACGGCAACGAACTCGACGGATCCGGGTTCCGCGCCAACAACAGCTCCACGACCCGCATTTTGATGGACCGTGCCGACAGAATCAGACAGCCCCAGATCGAGACATGCACTCCACGCACTGGTTGCAGTTGTCCGAAGTTGCCCGAGCTGTCCTGGCACTTCACGGCATCGAGAGAGCCTCGGGATCGAGCAGGAAAGTAGCTCCTTCCGAACACCGGCCCAACGACAGGGGTCACACGCGGTAACCCTGCAAATGTTGTACGGCCGTGTTGTACAAAGCCGAGATCGGCTGCCAAGCTCACTCGGCAAGCCCTCGATAGCAAGGGCGACCGAGAGTTACGGATTGATCGGGCACCGGAAGGCACGCCTCCGCGTGCTAGCCCAAGCAGAGGCGAGCCATTTGCGTGGCGCACCGTTCACTTTCGTGGTCGAGCACTCGCGGCGAGGCTTTCCGCTCAGGCGAGTACTTTCCCTCAAGGAGGCTGCCGCTGCTCTCTTTACTGGTGAACTGCCCAGTCGCCTTGTAAGGTGGCAGGATGAAGCGCTTAGTCGGTCTTGTCGCCGCCGCGACATTGGCATCCCTCTTCTTGCTTCCCAATGTTGCCAGCGCGGTTCCTACCGCCAAGCCGATGCTTGGCACACAGCCATACGGCAGTGTGGGCTACGGCCAGGTCAAGCCGACCCGACTCAGCTTTGGCAAAGACCACCCCATCTGCCACATCCACTGGGACAGTTGGGGTGGGCAGATCGCACTCGGGACCGGAGTCGGATTCGCGGTCAATCCAGTCACGTTCAAGCTGAAACCCGCGGCCGTGGTCGTCTATCTCTACGACTTGGCGACCCAACACGGGAAGGCCGCCTACACGAAGCTGGGCGTCCAACCGGTGCCGACTAAGCACCAGGCCACGCTCAAGCCATGCTGAGCCAACGGGGTGCCTTTGGTGCGCACCTCACGCTCTCGGGTTGATCGAGCACCAGAGGTCGTCGCAGCCCGGCGTAAGCCCGATCCGGAAGCGACGCGTTGCCCGGGTTCCAGGCTTCCGCTTTCGGTGGCGCTCAAGCCGCGTGAGATGCTCTGTCACCATGTCCAAGCTTGCCGTTGCCGTTATCGCGATCGCGCTTGCTGATTGCATCAACCCGTCGTTGATCGGCGGCGAGCTGCTTGTCGCCACCGGACGGCACCCACGGCAAAGGACGATCGCGTTCACGGCAGCCGCATGGAGCGTCACATTCGCCGTCGGTCTCGCGCTGGCGCTCGGACTCGGGGATCTGATCCTGGCAGTGGTCCCGAAGCCGGGCCGGACAGTGAAATACGGGCTGATCACGGCGGCAGGAGTCGTCCTCATGATCGGCGGTGCCGTGGTCTGGATCCGCCGCAGGTCACTGGTGAGCTCTGAAACGAGCAATGATCGGCACGAATCGCACCAGCCGGCAGCGCTGATGGGGGCCGGCATCGCAGGACTGGAGCTGCTCACCGCGTTTCCCTACTTCGCGGCAATTGCGATGATCGTGGGCTCCGGCGTTTCGGACGCCAGCAAGCTGTTCCTGCTCACCCTCTACTGCGTTATCTACACGCTGCCGTTGATCGCGATCGCCGGCCTGATCGCGGTGATGGGGAAGCGCGCGAAGCGCATACTCGGTCCCGTCCGCGATTGGCTATCAGCTCACTGGCCCATGCTCGTCGCACCACTCACCACCGTGTTAGGCATCGGCGTGCTGGCTTTCGGCATCGTGCAGCTGGGTTCGAGCTAGTTCGAGATTGACCTGATCCGGCCGCGTCCCCCAGCACGCGACGCACATCTGCGTCCCCGACAACGGCCGTTGACATCGGTGCCAAGGAACTGTCCGCTGACGACTGATCTTGTCGCAAGCACTTGCGCGGCAACACTGCTCGCACGAGCGCATTGCTACAAAACGAACGCCCTGATCGAGGCGCCGAAAGTTGTGGAATGATCGACTCGTAACACTCTTGGCCCAACCGCCGGTTCGGCGGAGGCGGTGAGCGTGGCGGCTTGACGTCGCGGCGGGTATGCGCCACAATTGTGGCGTGACTACTGAGCCGCTTCGTGCCGTGCGAGACCATCTCTCCGAGATCGTCGACCGTGTCGAGCGTGAGCACGACCGGGTTGTGATCACGCGCAATGGCCGTGACGCAGCTGTGCTGATGAGCGCCGCCGATCTCGCGGAGCTCGAGGAGACGCTCTCGATCCTCAGTGATCCAGCAGCGCTTGCCGATATCCGCGAGGCCGGCGCCGCATATGCCCGTGGCGATGTCCTGCGCGGAGTCGACGCAGTCCGCGCATTGCGCTCGTGAGTGCCGACGGCGAATACGAACTTGTCGTCACACCACCCGCCGCGAGGGCAATATCTGAGCAGCTTCCCGAGCCGGTCGCTGCAGCCGTAATCGAGTTCCTGACGACCAGCCTGATCCGAGAGCCGCAGCGAGTGGGCAAACAGTTGCGACGCGAGCTTGCCGGCATCTGGTCAGCCCGGCGCGGCACATACCGCGTGCTGTGTCGCATTTACGAGGACCCACGCGAGGTCGTCGTATTGCGCATTGAACATCGCGGTGACGTGTACAGGCCCCGGTAACTGGTCAACCGGCTGCCCGACTGGTCAGTCCTACTCTCCTCCCGATACCAGAGACGACCCTGCGCACGAGCCTCACACGCTATGGGCCTTGGCGCTGAAGATCAGCTCCGGCTTGTGGTTTGATCGAATCTCAATCGTGAGGCCAATGCGGCATGGTTGTGGGTGTCCGCTTGCCCTTTACTTCTGTCGGCTTTATAGTAAAGGCATGTCGAGAGTGTCGTCCAAGAACCAGGTGACCCTTCCGGTTGAAGCGATGCGGGCAGCAGGCCTTCATGCTGGAGACGAGGTCGTCATTCGCCCGGTCGGCGAGGGAGAAGTGATAGTTGCGGCCCGCGCATCTCGGGTGCGGCGTCACGCTGGCATCGCGACCGGAATCTATCCCGCGGGCGAGCTTGATCGACTGCGGGACGAGTGGCAGCGCTGATCCTCGATGCGAGTGTCCTGATCGGGCTTCTGGACACCGCGGACGTACATCACGGCTCCGCTGTGGATGACGTCGAGGTCGCTGACCAGGCCGGCACGTCCTTACTGACGTCGGCAAGCGCGTACAGCGAGGCACTGGTTTCGTTTGCTCGCGCCGGTCGCGTAACGGACGCTCGCATGGCTATCGCAGCGATGGGGATCTCCGTGGAACCGTTGACCGCTGCGATCGCCGAACTGGCTGCCGTGTCGCGCTCCAATCACGAACGTCTCCGCCTACCCGACGCGATCGTGCTCGCGACCGCCCAACACCTGAGCGCACCCCTCCTCACCTACGACGACCAGCTATCACGGATCGCCCACAAGCCAAGTACGTGAGACGATCCGCGCACCCGAGCCGAGGCTTCCGGATCGATCGATCACCAGCAGCCCCGTCGCTGCTGGCCGCTCCGCTCAATTGCCCCGGCACAGCTTCGACTCCCGAAGCCGCCGCCGGATATGTATGCGTTTACGAGTACGCGAGCAACAACATCACGTCGCTTTCGATCTGCAGCCTTGGCTCATGCCCAGCGTCTGAGCCTGGGGCTTCCAGCTGGACGCCGCAACCAGTCACTCCAGCTTCGCGTTTGCGCGCGGGAGCTATGCGGTCACGGCACCGTGAGTCTGGATCCCCGACCTCGTCCAGCTTGATCGCTTCAGAAATGTCGAGCCGGGTTATCCGGCTCGACATCGTCGAGCCTCGGCTAGTCCCGACTCAAGCCCAGTAGCGACGTTTACGACAACTCTCGCTTCTGTCGCGAAGCTCAAGCGCCACCACGGCGTTTGGTAGCGGCGGGTGGTAGCGGCGACACCCAGAATCAAGTAGTTTGGACCTCATCCAAAAGAGAAACCCCGCGATTAGCAGGGTTTCTCTGATAAGCGGCTGAAGAGACTCGAACTCTCGACCTTCTGCATGGCAAGCAGACGCTCTAGCCAACTGAGCTACAGCCGCAGAGAGCGCGAGTATAGCCGCGCGATTCAGGGGCACGAGCCCCCCGCCCGTAGTGAGTCCGCGGTTCAAGCCACGGCCGGCGGAAACGGAAGTTTGCCGATCGTTTACGCCGTCGACCGCTGCCCAACCGGCGGTCGGCAGATTGCACGGCGATCGGTCGCACCAGGCGACCGCCACCAGAAGGAGGAGCAGCAATGACCAGCATGCGCCGTACTGTCGCCGTAGCGGTCGTGGTGGTTATGCTCACGGCCGGCAGCGGCACAACGTTCGCCGGGAGGTTCAACTTCACCCGGGATGGCTCGATGGTGGGCGATCCGCCGGTGTCATCGACTGCACGGGTCAAACGGGTGCTCGTGGCCTCGGTCCGACGATCGTGCGTGTCAGCGATTCGAGAAGCGGGCTCAACCGGGGTGACGCGGGCATCGGTGCGCTTGCCGGAATCGCAATCTTGGCATTGGTCGCCTGCGCCGGCTTGACGCTGACGCAGCATCGGTCCGGCGGCATCCGACCACGCCTGAGACAACGAAGAGTGGTCGGATCCGGGTGGAGCGCTGCGGTGGTCGAGCGGGGGCCTGCACGGCGACTCGCCGCGACCAGCAGTGTGACTTGACGCGCCCATAGGTTAGAGACGCGTCATCCGGACCCCCGCGTCAGCGGGGCTTCCGCCCTTACTCGAGTTGCGTGCTGGTCAAGCGCGGAGCCAGGGCGCGCTCGAGCGCGGCACGATCGGTGGGCAGGCCGTGGGTGGGGAGCACCATATCGATCGGCAGCTCCAGCAGGTGAAGCAACGACTTCCTGACCTGCTCGGGATCTTCGGGCTCATCGGCCCAGTCATACGGTATGCACAGGCCTTCCCCGCGGTCGATCATGGTGTCGCCCGCGATCAGCGCCCGATGACGCTCATCCCAGAGCAGCATGTCGCTCGCTTCCATACCGGGGAGCGCCTTCACTCCGGGCATGATCGGGTCGCCGTCCCTGTAGATCGTGCCCGTGCCCGGATCGGGATGCTCGGCGTCAGGCACGGGTACGAACAGCTCGGCGCCAAGCCGCGCGGCCAGTGCGTCGGAGTCACGACGGTGCCAGCCACAGGTCACGACGATCGTGATGGCCCGGCCCGCGGTCATCTGATCAAACTCGGGCGGCGGGGCGAGCGGGTCGACCACCAGCAGCCCTTCGCCGGCCTCGAAGGCATAGGAGGTTACGAGCTCGTCCCAGCCGCAGCCGGGCGCCCAGTCTGGATGCGGCGCATTCCAGCAATACACCCCTGGGCGTATCTCGAGCATCGGATCATGGTATCCCGGTCGGTGTCGCGAGATCCGTGGAGCGAGCTGCGGCATTAGGGCAGCGACAGAACCTTTGCGCACCGTGTTCCGGAGCAGCGGGGTGGGCGTCGGAGGCGCTGCCTGAGACCGTGCTTGATCTTCGTATTCTTGGGACATTCGAGACGGCATCGATCTCGCCGCACTCTGTCTGCGCAGGGCGCGGAGGTGAGCGATGCGGTACTGAAACCTCCATTTTCCGGCCACGCCTAGTGCTGATCACGCTCCTGGTCAAGCTGCTCGCGGATAGCGCTCAGCTCCCGCGCGATCTCATCGAGCCTGAGCACCACCGGGTCGTGCCCGGAAGACCGGCGCCGTGCCTCGGCTCGAGACACGAAGCCGCTCGTGACGGCGGCGGTCACGACTGACAGCAGGGACAGGCCACCGAGCATCAGGAATCCGGCGATGACCTTGCCGACGACCTGGTCGGGTACCACATCGCCGTAGCCGACGGTCGTCACTGTCTCGATCGCCCACCAGATTCCCAGCCAGATGGTGTGGAAAGTCTTGTGATCAACGAGACGCTCGACGATGCCGAAAACGACGACCGCCAGCGCCCAGAAGCCCGAGATCATGAACGCGGCGTCGCGGGGGCGTAGCCCGCTTCGGTTGATGCGAGTATCGAGCCAATGCTCGGCGACGACCACTGGGGAGTCGTCGTCGCTCGCAGGCTCGTCCGGCCGAGTGGCGTCGTCCGGCGGGCTCGGGCTACCCGGCCGAGTGGCGTCGTCCGGCGGGGTCGGCCTACCCGGCCGAGTGGGGTCGTCCGGCGGGGTCGGGTCGTCCGGCATGGCTGAGTCGCCTCCCATGGCTACGGTTGGGCGTCAGGCGATCAGCCCGACCGCTCCCTTGAGAATGAGCAGCCCGCCGATCAGGGCGGACCCACGAATCGCGAACAGGAGCGCATTCCGGCCGACCCAGGCTCTTGCCCGAGCGATCGCGTTCGGAGTCCAATCTGGGGCGACCAGAAACGACACGAGGGGCGCCTCGATCAACCACAACATGATGACGTTGAAGCCGATCACGACCAGGACCGTGACCGGCCAGGACTCTTGCAGCTTGTGGATACGGGCTAGGCCAGCGAGGTAGGAGCCTCCTGGAAGGGTGAGCAGCGCTCCGACGATGAACGTCGTTCTCGCAGAGCCCTTGTTGAGCTCGCGCTGCCAGCGCGGTGGGCCCTTGTCCGGCTTTGCCGCCCGCTTTGCTCGCCGCCGCTCCTGGAACTGCTCGCGTTTGCCGGAGCGCAGGACAGCCGCGATCGTCAGCAGGATCGCACCGAGGGCGAGGTCGACCGCGGGCGTGAGTGAATTCTGCGTCGTGTTCGCGGCGCTCGAGTCGGACAATGAGAAGACGATTAGCAGACCGAGCGTGATGCTGGTCATCGCGGCGCCAACCAGGTAGCCGCCCATCAGCCGCACCGGCCGCTCAAGCATCATCATCACCGTTGTGGCGCCGACAAGCGTCGGATTCAGAGACGCAAGCAGCGCGAGCACCAGCACGTCCCCCATTGCTCTCACCCTGCCTCGGCCTGAGCCGCGCGAGGCGGCCGCCGGCAGCGGTGGCGGTCAAGGGCGGCGAAATCGAAGATGGAGTGCATCGATGGGATCTCTACAGCAGGCCGACGACCGGACTCGAACCGGTGGACTGGTCAAGTGGATCAGATAAAGGGGTTTCGAAGGGTGTTCGCCACGGCCAAGGCCATCTTCGGTGTCGGTCGCGATTGTCCTCGGCGCTGTCTGTTCGCCGGGAGAAGCTCGTGAACAGCACGCCGCTTCTGTTCCTAGCCCCTCTCGGCCGAAACGTGCACCCAGGAAGTCGAACTGTTCGTGCTCGTGAGAGCCGGTGCGGTTCGAGTCCTTGTAGTACACGATGCGCGTCTTGACCAGATTCAGTTCCAGACCGACCGTCGCCAACCGTTGGATGATCTCGTCGAGCACGACCTCAGCTTGCGCCTTGTCTTGCAGCGCAGGATCACATCGTCCGCGTAATGTTCGAACGGGACTGCCGGGAACTCCTGAACGAGCCACGTATCGAGCGCGTAGTGGAGGAATATGTTCGACAGCACGGGTGAGATCGAAGAGCCTTGCGGACTCCCGCGATCTCCGAGCCTCAGGGTGCCGTCCTCCAGTTGCAGCGGTCCGCGCCTGTGCCCCGCATCATTACTCTCCCCCCTGACAGATCTGCTGCTTGGGGTTCTCGCTAACGCGCAACGACCGCAGACAAACACTGCGCCACTGGCCGCCCGCGAGTCGGGGACGACAGGTTCACACGTTCCACACCGGAGCCCAGACCAAGCTCGCGCCGCCTCCACGCCGGACGCCGCCTGGCCAATCGGCAGGCACCCGCCAGGCTCATCCCAGGGGTCCGGCTCGACCCCGGTTTTGATGTCGTCTGTCCCGTTTCGACGCGTCATCAGCGATTCACTCACGTTCGCCTTCTTGACCCACACCTGACGCGCTCACGGCACGCCTTTCCGCAACGCTCAGCATCCGGCTCTTGACCGACGCACCCTGCGGTGGTTTGCGGCCTTCCCCTGCAGGACGACCGCGAAGGGCCACCAGCTAACCGGCCGGCTCCTCAGTCACGCCGGACGGACTGCTGGTTCGTGGCCGAGCGATGGCCAGGTGCCGTGGATGCTCGCTACTGCTTCGGGTCGAAAGTGATCGCCGGAGCTGGCCGCCCTTGACCGGCTCCGGCGTCTCGGTACACGGAAATCCGGTCAGCGTGAAAGACGGACGGCTTGTCTGCGCGAACTGGTCCGCCAGGCACGCCTCCGCCGCCGCAGCTGACCCGGTCTCCCTCATCGGCGAAAGCGACGCCGTCGGCGTCCATCAGAATCGGGCTGCCAGGCTGGCAGATCAGGTGGTCAGGGCCTAGTCGCACCCTCGTGGTGCCGACGAGGAAATCGCACTCGTCTTCCGGGGCCGCGCGGTGCAGCACTCCGTCCAGCCGCGCGAGACGCATCATCACGCCGATGAGAGTGAGGGTCTCGTGTGCCGGTTCGCGATCGGTCGCCGGATGCCATTCTCTTGCCGTGCTGATAGCCGTGGCTCGGGTGAACTCGACCTCCAACGGTGATGCGGCCTGCCGCACCAGGTCATCATCGGCGTCAGGCCGCGCGGTAACCCGTGCCACCAACTGTCCCTCGCGCTCTTCCACCCCGAAGCTCGACAGGCCGGTCACGCCATACCGATGAAATCGGTTGGCCAGCAACGGTGCCGCCCAAGTATCGGCTTGAGTCGGTGGCCAGAACGCGGCCAACTCGTACTCGCCGACCTCACAACGAAAGTCACCCTCCGGACAGCACCACACGACCTGGTCTCCCGCACGCGCGAGGGTAAGCCCAAGGTTATGGGTGGGGCAGCGAGGCGCCGGCTGGTCCAGCGCAACATCCAGAAACGCCTGCAGCCGACACGCGAAGTCGAGCCTGCCTCCAATGTCATCGCGGTCGAGGCGTACCTGGCCGCTCGGCATATCGGCCGGCGAAACAGTCGCGACCAACGGCGGCTCCACCCGATCGAGCTCCAAGACAACACCAAACGGAGCGCGGGCACGACAATCACCGAACAGTCGCGCGACCCATTCGACCAGATCGTCCATCTCCCAATTTCAGCACCTTGACACCTTGACGACCAACCGCAAAGCAAGGAATGCGACCGCCAAACACGCAGAGCGGCATACGATCGCGTTGCCACGAAAGCGGAAGCCAGGAGTGGCTGGCGCTTCGCGAACGCTCCGGGCTGACACGGAAGGTGCTCGACGTTCTTGCAAATCGCGACCTTTCATCCGCCTAGCCGCCAGTCGCGCTGGCCGCTCACGCCTAGATGAGTAGTTCCACGGTTTTAGGCGGTGAGGTCTGCGAGTTGGCGGGTGGGTCGCTGGAGGTGGTGGTTGAGGCTGATCGCTGCGGCGAGTGTGAGCAGTCGGCTGGCTATGCGGGCGCGGAGTCCGTGCAGGGTGCGTGCGCCGTGGCGTTCGAGGGTGAGCAGGTCTTTGAAGGTCCAGAAGATGCTTTCGACGCGTTGGCGGATCGGTGCCAGGTGTGGTCCTTGCCCGGGTTCGTTCTTGCGGCGTGGGCGGATCACGGTCGTGTCGAGACTTTGGGCGCTGGTCTGGAACTCACGCCCGTTGTAACCCTTGTCAGCGATCACGGTCAGCGGTCCGTGCCGGTTCACGCGCTGCAACATTCTGAGGCAGACGTCTCGTTCGTTCTCTTTCGGGCTGGTCAGGATCATCATTCTCGGGGTGCCGTCCAGAGCGCTGAGGGTGTGCAGCCTGAAGCCGTAGAAATGACGGCTGTGGCTCGCGCAGTACCCGTAATCGGCGGCGTTGCTGAGTGCGTCATCGAGGCTCGAGGAACCGCCGCGTTTGACCGTTTCTCGGGAACGTGCGCATTCCACCGGGGTCGAATCGGCAGCAACAGTTTGTCGTCCCAGCCGGGGCTTTGGCTCGCGAACATTGGGATCAGCCACTCGATCGTGTCCGCCAGCCGTCACGGCGTTTGAAGTACCCCGAGCGTTTCGTGAGGCCGGGGAACAGGTGGTGGAGTTGTTTGATCGCGGTGCGTATCAACCGGTAGTCGCTGGGGATTCCCATGATCGATTGCGCGACCGCCAATGTGACGACCTCCGCGTCAGAGAGACTTCGGCGATGGTTGGCGGGCTTCTCAGGCAGGAGATCGTCGGCTACGCAGAACACGTAGGTCAGCAGCAGGTCGAGGTCGGCGAGCATCGAGGCTCCTTCAATGGGTCGGCGATGACGGAACGCACCGCCGACTTCGACCCGCTGCCTTATGTTCCCTTCGACACCACAACCCGACCCCAGGCCGTGGAACTACTCATCTAGCGCAGCGACCCACCGCATCGGTTGGGGCATCAGACGGCCGCCGCTCAGCGAGCGCTCCAATGGCCGAGCCGAACTGGGAACATGGCGCCGACCAGGTTTCAACTGCGACGGGGGCGGTTGGTGTTGTTCGCCGTGAGCTTCAGCATCGAGCACCTGATAGTCGGGTTCGCGCTCGGCGCGTACACGGTGCCTGTCTTGCTGGCCGTCACCGTCATCGCGGTCATCAGCGTCGCGCTCTCACTCATCGGCTGGGAACTCGGCGACGCGCTCGGCGGCAGGTCGAGCACCATAGCGAGCTATTCGCCGGGATCGTGTTGATCCGCGCCGGCGCGACGATCGCAACGGAACCGATGTGAGCATCACTTGTCCAGGATGGTTCCGGTCAGCCTCACTGTGTCAGTCGCTGTCGGCTTGGTCCTCACCGATTAGCGAAGTCGGTTGCGCGTGACGCCCGGCCCGGGCGTGGATACGGTGTGCCGGCCGGATCTTCACTCAAGACCATTGCTGGACATAGCCTCTAAATAACGACAACGCCCGAATCTCCCGACTGGAGGCTGTTCATGGCTGCACCGATCAAGGTCCAAGAGCAACTGCCGCGTATCGTGCGCTTCGATCCGAGGGCCATCAGGCGCGCGGTTGGCGAGGTTGAGGGATTCAACGCCAAGTTGGCGGTAGTGATCACGAGGAGCGTCGGAACGATGGCGTGCGCGTACATATTCGCCGCGATCGCGCTGGTCAGTCTCCCCGCCGCGCTCAGTTCCGGGCAGGTGATCATCATCGTTGCGTGGATCGCGCAGACATTCCTGCAACTGGTGCTCCTCTCGATCATCATGGTCGGCCAGACAGTCCAGTCCGCCGCTTCCGACGCGCGTGCCGTCAGGGAGTTCGCCGACACCGAGACCATCCTCGATCGCCTCGACGTCAATACCGCGGGCGGCATCCGAGAAGTGCTCGACGCGATCCATGCACTCGCCAACCCGTCCGGCACTTCGTAATCGCATCCCAGCCCCAGAGAGCCAGGGAGCAACTGTTTGCGCTCGGGAGGCCTGCGTTGGTGACGGCCGGAATGATGGTATGCCGAGCGGGGGCAAGCGGTTGTCAGTCCAAAGCGCGCCGCCGTCAGTGCGCTGGGGGGTCCAAAGCGCGAGACTCGCCTCACGTCTGGCTTGCCTGTGTGGGAACTGGTGTGGCGTCGGCGTCCTCAGGTGCGCGACGAAAACCGGATGATCGCTCTGTCCAGCCGGAGGCTCGGGCTCGACGGGTGGTTTGCCACGTGCCAACGCTCTGGTAGGACGCAAGTGAGAATGTCGCAGTGATCGAGCAGGGATGGTGATGGTCCTGACACCACGGCCGATTCTCCGGGCGGTGATAACGACTTCTTGTGGCCGAACCTCTAACTTGCGTCAGATGAAGCTCTTTACGTCGCTGCCTGCCACCGCAGCCGACCAAGCCGAGCGCGGGATGCTTCGCGGTGACTTTGTCTGGGTTGACAACCCGCAGCGCGACGAGGCGACCGAAGACTCGGTCTGGGTGGCGATCGAGGTGCCAGACAATCGAATGGCTAGGTTCGAGCAACGCTTAGACCCGCAACTCGGTTATCGAGCGTTCCTTCTCCCGTCTCGGATAACCAATCTGCATCGGCCGCAGCGTGTGCAACCGCCGCTCTGATCGAAGGAGCATGCTGGGAGACGAGCTTCAGCTCGGCTAGCATGTGGCCCGTGTCACGAACCAAGATTCTGGGCGTTGCGGTCGGACTCGCGCTGGCGCTCCTATGTGCGTCGGCCGCTGCCGGAAGCACCGACCCCCGTGGCGTCCTGACGCATCCTGAGTATCAGGAGCTACTCGCAGCCCAGAAGGCGATCAACCATGCGGGTGAGAGCGCGAATCCGAACGCGGTCTGCCGAGCTTTGACCGGACTTTCTCGCGTCACGGAGACACAGCATTCAGAGTGTTTGGCAGCGTTGCCTTTCTTCGATGAGTTCATCAAGTTCGATCGTGCGGTCCAGCATTGCCAAAAAGGCAAGAACTCCGTCACGGACTATCTGTGCATGTATGAGGTTGTTGACGGTCTCTATAAGGCCACCGTGGCCGTCATAAACACCAACAGAACAGCCACGGCCGCAGCGACCCAACGCGGCCTGACGGGCAAGTGTCTCGATGATCTGGTGCTCACCACCCGCCAGTCGCGGGCAATGGCTCGATTCTCGACCGAGCTGCACAAGTTCGCTCGCGACGTCATGCACACCAACGTGGCGGGTCTGCAAGCCGATCAACGTCCGCTGACCACCGCCCTGGCATCCGTCGGCAAGGCTATGTTGGATTCGACCGGCACCGTGACGGTCTGTCCGCACCAGTAATAGGTCGCCACAACACTCCGTTTGAACGGGGAGCGGCGCCGCGGGTCATTGAGCAGCAAGGCCAGCGGCGCTTGGTTCTGAATGGCGGCCGCTGCCAAGCCGGAAGATCAGGTAGGCGACTATCGCGATGTTGGCGAGAAGCGCACCGACTTTGAGTGCAGTGGTCTTGTTGGCGATCTCTCAAATCTCGGGGATGAACAGCAGCGAGGTGGCCACGACGGTCAGGTACTCGGCCCACCGTCGGCCTTTCCAGAGCCCGTATCCCTCGGTGGCCTCGAGGGCGCCGTACGCAAGGGCGATGATCCCGTACACGGCGAAGCGGTGCGAGCTAATCCCATTCAGTTTGTGGATGATCTTTTCTATGCCGTTGCTGTTCGGGTCAAGGCCGAGGTCGCCGGCGAAGTTCGCGACAGTCGTTCCCCAGTCGTGGTGGGGGTTGGCGATGAGTGCGATCCCGACGAGGAACAGCACGATCGCCCGCAGAGTCCGCTCGGCGGCGATCCAGGGCAGCAATCGATCGCCGCGAGTCGGGTTTTCCGGCCGTTGCGGCGTGGCCCTCCCGCCGTTGCGCCAGACGATCACCGGAGGGATTATCCGGCTTTCGCCCGGACCAACCCCGGCCCTTGCTGGCTAGCCCGGGTCGTGCCTCTGTTGTGACCGATTGGCCTGTGACGGCAGACGCGCCGCCGTTGTGTCACTCGTGCAGGAGTTCGACTTCGACGAGAGGGCTGCGATCAAGCCACTTGTCGAGAGAGTCTTGCCGGTGGATCTTTTTGAGGATGTCTCGTAGGACGCACTCGCGTTCTGCAGGGTTGGTGACGGGGTATGAGCGGAGTCGCTGATCATCGGCTCATCCGTTCGTAGTTGAGGCGCATGAGCGCGATCACGTCACGCACATCGGTGTCCGTCTGGATTCGCCGCGCGGCCGGTCCGATCCGACCCGGGAACACCGGATGCTCGGTTATCCGGCCCTGTTCTCTGAGTTCAGCCCAGGCCCCCTTGGGAAACGAGAAGTGTGCGGCGTGATCGCCGTGGAGATGGCCGATCTCTCTGCGGCCGATCCTGAATGCGAACTCCCCACGTCGACCCGGCCCTGCCTCGATCCCTGGCCAAGACGTGACCTCGGCGGTGATCTCCTCGCTGGCGGTACGACTGGTCATTGTTCGCCTCCTCGATCGACGCCGACAGCTGGTACCAGCCACTCTAAAAGCTCAAGTTAGCTTGAAGTCAAGGACGGATCATGATTCGATCCTGTCTGATGGCGGAGTTGCTGACGATCAGCGAAGTCTCCAAGCGCAGCGGCGTAGCCGCATCAGCGCTGCGCTTCTACGAGGACCGCGGGCTGATCAGTTCTGAGCGAGCGGGCTCCGGACACCGCCGATTCCGCCGTCCCGTGCTGCGACGAATCGCGTTTATCGTCTTCGCGCAGCGCGTCGGGCTGACACTCGAGGAGATCGGCGCTGAACTGGCCAGGCTTCCCGCAGATCATGTCCCGAACAGCCAAGACTGGTCACGGCTCTCCAGCGACTGGCGCGCACGTATTGACGAGCGGATCGCCGAACTCGAGCGTCTCAAGGCCGGCCTCACCGAATGCATCGGCTGCGGCTGCCTTTCACTCAACCGCTGCCAGCTCACCAACCCCAACGACCGAGCCTCGAGACAGGGTCCAGGCCCCCGCTTCTGGATCAACGACCGAACGATGGCCAAGGGATAGCCCCCCGATCCACCCAACTCGGGCGTCCGGAGGACTCACTTATGGTGCGCGTCACACGACGAATTGGCTAGGAAGGAGTTACCCTGCCAGCGGGTGACCGACGCGCCCAGCGGCTCAGGAACTGCTCGGCGGCATCTGCCAAGCCGCGCGCGATCGCCTCTTGCCCGGCGGCTGAGTCGGCCAGCGATGCTTCAGGTGGGTTGGTTAGGAACAGCGGCTCGATCAGCGCACAGATTGCGTGCGACAAGCTCGCGCCGTTCGCCCAGCACCGTGTACACCCCGCCCGAGAAATCGCCCGGTTCCGGACGTGCGACCGCGTTTGAGCTCGACCGTGACAGCACGACACCAAAGCCGCGCCAACGCAGCAGCGCCGCTGCGTCTTTGGCGACGAGCAGATTCAACCCGAGCCTCGCCGACCGGCTGGCCGCTGCTCGTCCTGCCGGTCCCGCCCGGATCGATGCCACCGTGACCGGCGTCGATGAAGACCCTCAGATGGCGATTGCCGTCCGTCGGCGTGAACAACACACACGACCCCGGCTCAAACCGGGACGAGGCGACCGGAGACGAGTCGGCCTTCAAGGGCGCGGCCGCAACCAGCCCCAAGCTTTTGACGGCCACGCCCGCAACACCGGTGCGCTTATTTGGCAGCCAGCGCATCACGAGAAATTAGCAACGGCCGGGCCACCCTTTGCGAAAAGGAACATCCGCACAAACTCGCCAGGAACCCGGCCACGTTCGTGGCAGGCCGCTCGCGGCTCGGCCAACGGCGTCACGCCGATTGGCTGCCGCTTCGCTGCAGGAGCGTCTGACTGTCAATAGTCGCCACATGTGGCGGTCTTGATCTCTACGATCCCGCTATTCGGCGGCTCAGGGTCGCGGGCGGCCGCATCGACGAACACGATGCCGTTCCTCGCCTTCCATCTCTCGGTCCCGACGAACGCGAGAGTTCCATATGCGGCACGAACCTGCGCGAGGGTGCTCGCGAGCGTAATCCCGCTAGCCGTGCTCAGATCTCCAGTCGGCCCGCCTGGCGCTGGCGCAGGCGGACCGCTGGGGATGGGTAGCCGGTAGCCGGCTGCCACGTATCGGTAACCGGAGAACCTGTTCAGGCGGAACTCGGCGATCAGATCTCCCCATGCCACCTCCCGGTAGCGAGGGCCGCAGCCGGTGTCGACGCCCTCCGCAGATGGTGTCCCGAACCTGCGTCGCAGTTCAGTCATCGCGCGGTTACGCGTCAGCCCGAAGCGCACGCTGCCAATGCCGTTTGCGTCGAGGACCAGATTCGAAGCCCATATTGACCATGCTTGGCGGTCAACTTCCCCGCTGATCATTGGGCTGATTAGCAGCAGACCGCAGTTCGGCAAGTGCACGATCACCTTCAGTGCCGTCGCATCGCCAGGCGGCGTGACCCAGATCACGGAGGTCTCCGGGCACGGTTTATCCGCAGGAGCGTTGAAGTCGGCTCCGTAGACGTCGAACGAAGCTGAGCCACGCGGCCAGAGCAGGACAGGACCAACGGACGTTAGTGACGTGCCCTGTAGGACTCGCTTGGTTCTGACGGGTTCAGCCTTGCTGGACGGGTTTCTGAGACCGATCGCGGGCCAGGCGGTCAGATGACATGCATGTCTCGAATCGTTGGTGAAGGTGAAGGTGGCCGTGAACTGCTGGTCTGCCTCGCCCAGGAAGCGTGTGGTCAGATGTAGCTCATGCGTCCGGCAGTGCGGACTCGAATGGGCGCTCGCGTTTGCGGCGCAGGAGAAAAGGGCTATCAGCCCAACCGAAGCGGCGAACAGGATCCGCAAGCAGCTCATCTTCAGCCTCCTCGTCACCGGTCCGAGCGCGTCAGCGGAGACGCCGACCACGTTGCTATTGCTCACCCTTGCGGCTTTGTGACAGCAGGAAGCTTCGCAGGGCTTTGCCGCCAACTGGATCGCCCTGGCCTAGGCAGCGCTCCTTCCCTTCCGCGCGGAGCAGGCCAGGATCCAGGTCGAGTTTGAGGCTTTCAGTGGGTTGCAAGCGTGACTCGCGCCGCTCGGCGGGAAGCGGCTCGCGCAGCGGCGGGGGTTGGGTCTGCTCAGAACCAGGTGGTGTTCCAGGGCGCGAGCGGGGTGGCGAGCATCGCGTCGAGTCGCGCGAGCGCGCCCGAACGTAGCTCGCGCGCCGCCCACGGAGCGAGCGACGCGAGCCGGAAGCCGCCGAGGTACGCGGATGCCAGGGCGCGCTGGGACAGCTCAACGTCGGCCGGGTTGCGGGTCCGCTCGCACACGGTGACGCCGCTGCGATCGGCCGCCAACGTGTAGCGCCCCGCGGCGAAACCCTCGCCATCCGTGTCCAGGATCTCTAGTGTCAGCTCTCCCTCCACTGCGCAGCGCCGGGCACCCAACGCGACGGGTATATCGAGCAGTCGTAACCACAGGAAGTCAAAGTGACGGCTCATCATCAGCGTGCGAGCGTCAGCGAGCAGCCAGCGCACGCGTTCGTCCACCGGACGGCCATGCAGCGTCACCGCCTCGACTCCGTCGATCCCGGTCAGATACGCCCAAATGTCGCGGTAGGCCTCGTCAGTGGCCGCTGTGAGCGAAGCATCGATCCGGCCGAGTGGCGGCAGCAGCCCCACCCAGCCGCCATCAGTGGGGCCCCAGCCAACGAGCCCGTCGGGTCCTTCCCCGCCGTCGTGCACCAGCAGGTTCTTGGGCGCCTCCTTCGCCGGCTCATGGCCGTCAAGCCCGAACTGGTGCGCCCACCACCACCTAGGCCGATCGAGCTGGCCCGCCCGCCGTCGCCGTGCCGCAGCGAACACATCCGGGGCAAGAGCGGCGAATTGCTCCCGCTCCACTTGCCGCAGCCGCGATGGAGGAGCATCGCAGCTAGCGCCCGGCCGAGCGCGCAGCAGCTCGTAGTCGGCTGACAGCGTCGCCGGCGCATAACCGAAGCGACCGTAGATCGGCCACTCCGCCGCGATCAGGGCACTCACCGCCTCGCCGCGCTCATGCGCCGCGCGTAGTGAGGCCGAAAGCATCTCTCGCATCAGACCGCGCCTGCGATGTGTGGCGGCGACCGTCACGTTCGTGAGCGCGTCGATCTGTAAGTCGGGCGCGCCATGCTCACAACCCGCGACCGTCATGCGCCGCGCTTCGCTGCGTAACGTCGCGACCCAGCGTCCGTCCTCCCGACCGCCCCACGCGCGCTCGGGATCCCATCGATCGCGCAGCATCGCCACCCGCCGCGCGGCGTCCGGGCCGTCAGGATCGCGCAGAAAAGTCGTCGCCATCGCGCGCGACCAGCCGCCGACCTCATCCACCGTAACCGGATTGACAAGTTCCACAGCCATCGCACTCCAACATAACCAAACACCCGATCGCGCCACCGCCTACCGCACACAACACGACACCCAGATCGTGTCGGTCCGGGACTACCAAGCATCAGTCGGCGAACACGCTCGCCGAGAACTCGACGGGAACCGCTCCCCTGCTTGGCCGCGCAAAGCTTGTAGGCGACAGAGAGGCAGGTATGGTCGGTGGATGGCAATGCTCGGGGTTAGCCGTGAGGTGCTGGCCAGCATGCTCCGCCAGCACGGCGAGGATGAGTTGGCAGAGCGTGTGCTGTCATTGTCAGATGACGAGTTAGCTCGGATCGGGACGCTCGGCGCCTACTACGCCTTTTCTGAAGACGCGATGGCGCTTGGAGGCAGTATGGGAGGTACCAGAGCCTTGTCGCTGGCGACGATCGACGTGCTTGAGGCCACGGGCCGCGATCTGCGCTGGAGCCGCACCGAGCGGGAGCGCGAAGGAAGCTCGTTCGACCGGTTTGCAGAACACGACGTCGTGCAGGACCGAGAGCTTCGACATCATGCCGCTGAGCAACAGATACCTGCTGACGAGAGCAAGATAACCCTTGACACCGTTGATCCTCCGGCGTGGGGTCCTCCACCGCCGGACGCCCCGCCTCTGATCAAGCGGTGTCACCAGTTGCGGACCAAAGCGCTGAGAGACTTCACGGATGAGGACCTACGCATCATGATCGGACAGCAGATCGCTCTAACGCGTCTCGTTCCGCTCGCGCTCGACAGACTGCGACGGGACCCGCTGGTGGAAGGCGATTGCCACACTGGAGACCTGCTGGCCAGCGTTCTCCGAGCGGACGCCGCTGTCTGGGAATGGTCGCCAGACCTGACAGTTGAGATGCGCAAACTTGCCGCGAGCCTTCGCGAACGACTGGACCTGGACGGAGAATTGCGCGAGCTCATCAAAACATTCATACGGGACCATTCCGCCCGACCCGCCATCGACCTGATCTAGATGATCCATGCTGCAGCTCAGATCGACCAGAAGGCTGGTTCGCCACTGGAAACAGCGGGTACGCTCGCGTTGGCCAATGTGCCAACGACTCTCGCAGGCCAACCTCCTCCGGTGCGGAAACCGGGTCGTGATCGAGTTCGTGAAGATGCGCGCCGTGCCTGGTTGCCGCGCAGTTCTGCTTGAGGTGGCGCTAAGCCAGCGTACCTAGCCTCAAACGGATCAAGGCCGTGGATTGACTGTGAAGAAGATTCGATTCGGCACAGCGTTTGTCGTGGTCGTCGCACTGTCGGCGATCTGGCTGCTGGCCGGCACTGGCGCTTCGGGTGCAATCGGTGAGTCGCGCGTGGGTCACATCCCGCGGGTTCCGAGAGACGCGCGGGCGGTCGGTTCGGTTTCGCCTTCCAGGACCCTTGGCGTCGACGTGATCTTGCACCCCGACAGTCTCGGAGCGCTCAGCAGCTATGCCGAGGCGGTGTCCACACCGGGTTCAAGCGACTTTCGTCACTTTCTCACCGCGTCGCAATTCGCCGCTCGTTTCGGTGCACCGGGAACGGCGGTCCACACGGTCGCGACAGCTCTGCGCGGCGAGGGGCTTCATGTAGATGGCGAAGCGAGTGACGGCTTGATGCTTCGCGTCTCAGGCACAGCGAGCAGCTTCGAGCGCGCCTGGCACACCTCGCTTGAGAATTACCGCCTGCCGGGTGGTGACACCGGCTTTGTGGATGACGCCGCTCCGGAGCTGCCAAGCCCCGTCGCGTCGCGGGTGTCCGAGATTGTGGGGCTGGATTCTCTATCCAGCCCTCAGCCGCAGGCGCTGCGCGCTTCAGGGCCGGGTGCCCTGACAACGGGCGGACATGCTGCCGAGCGTGCGCGGCTGACAACCCACCAGAGCGGCCCGCAACCAACGGGATCGTGTGCGTCGGCAATCTCGACGGCAACCACGACGCAGAACCCGATCGCTTGGAGCTACCCGGAATTGGCCGAGGCCTACGGGTACGACAACGTTTACGGCACCGGTGATCTTGGCCAACGGGAGACGGTGGCGCTGATCGAGTTCGCGACCTACAGCAGCTCCGATATCAGCACGTTCGAGGACTGTTTCTCACAGCCACCGGATCCGACCATCGCCATCAGCGCCGTCGATGGCGGGCCTGGCGCAGGCGGAACGGCCGGTCCTGGTGTTGATGTGGGTGGTGAGGAGGAGGTTGAGCTTGACATCGAGACGATCGTTGGGCTCGCGCCGGACGCGTCGATCGACGTTTACGAGGGTCCGGCGGCGGGGAGCGACGCAGCGATATTAGACACCTACACAGCCGCGATCGACAACCCGTCGGTGAACGTTATTTCGACCTCCTGGGGTAATTGTGAGGCTGCCGCTGACTCCAGCCTGACCAGCGCCGAAGCGACGCTGTTCCAGCAGGCGGCGATCGAGGGCAAGACGGTGGCGGCCGCGAGCGGCGATGACGGGTCAGAGGATTGCTACGGCGTCCTGCGCGGATCGGCCGGCACCGCTCTGGCAGTCGATGATCCGGGAAGCCAACCGTATGTCACCGCGGTCGGCGGAACAGACTTATCCGCGCTTGGTCCGCCGTCGAGTGAGACCGTCTGGAACGGCAGCGACTCCGATGGACTATCTGGCGGTGCCGGTGGTGGCGGAGTTTCTTCGCGCTGGCAGATGCCCAGCTACCAGGCTGATTCGCCCCCGCCGCTCAATGTCGTGAACACCAACTCGGCCTGCAGTTCAGGCTCGGGTGATTGTCGCGAGGTGCCCGATGTTTCAGCCAACGCCGGCGCTCTGGTCGCCGTGTACTGCACCGAGGCGGGGCGTGACGGATGTGACACCGGCGGGTGGACTGGTTTCGCTGGCACCAGTGTCGCCGCCCCGACCTGGGCTGCATTGTTCGCGCTTGCCGATGCCAGTGCAGCGTGCGGCGGCAACCGATTGGGTTTTGCCAATCCCGCGCTCTACTCTGTGGCGAGCGGAACTGGCTACGGGTCGGCGTTCACCGACATCACAAGCGGCAACAACGATCTGCTCGACGTGCACAACGGTACATACGCGGCCGGGCCCGGTTACGACATGGCCAGCGGTCTGGGCACACCCATCGCCGGCAGCGGAACAGGGACTGACGACGGTCTGGTCGCGCAGCTCTGCTCAACGTCCAGACCATCGAGCTTTCCAACCCAGATCTCAGCAACTGCCACGACCACCAAGCCTGCGACCACCAGCACGCCGACTTCCTCACCGACCACGGCCGCCGTCTCGAAGCTGAGCCCAGACGCCGGGCCGAGAGCCGGCGGCATCAAGGTGACGATCGTCGGCTCCGGGTTCAAGGATGTCAGCGCCGTGCACTTCGGCACCAAAAAGGCAAAGTCGTTCAACGTCTACTCGACCACCAAGCTCATCGCCGTCGCTCCGACGGGCACTTCTGGCGTGTACGTGACCGTGACAACCACCCAAGGGACAAGCAGCCACGCAGCAGTCGCCAAATTTGTCTATCTGCCGTCACCCGCCGTCACCCACATCAACCCGATGGCGGGGCGGAGAGCCGGCGGCATCAGGGTGACGATCGTCGGCTCCGGGTTCAAGGATGTCAGCGCCGTGCACTTCGGCACCAAAAAGGCAAAGTCGTTCAAGGTCTACTCAACCACCAAGCTCATCGCCGTCTCGCCAAAGGCAACAAGCAAGGTGCCAGTCACAGTAACTTCCCCTGGCGGCACCAGCCGGGCACGGTCGACCGTCGAGTTTCGGTTCGGCTGACGCCCAGACGAACCCCCAGGAGGCAGAAGCGTCAGCACCCGCTGCGACCATTTCCTCTGTGACGGCGCCTTCTTCCCAGACTGCTCCAAGTCATCACTCCGGATATTGCTGAACGTCGCAGATCTGGGACGCGTCGCCTGCGATCACAACCGTGAAAAGTGCGCGTACGGTGCAGGCAGCAACTCATTCTTGGTCGGTCGCCAAGCAGTTCCGCCACGTGAGCCCCACCCCACGCGAGAGTGATCGGCGTGTGGGCTGTTGTTGGACTCGTTGGCGATCGCTCTGATTCCAGGCGCGTTTCGTTCTAAGATGACTCGACTCTGTCTGACGATCTGACTCTCCGGCCGATCAACCGCCGGACGCTCCTGAGGGTGGTGGCGGCAGCCACCCTGGCAGCACCGGGGTTCTCACTGCTGCAGGAACTCAGCGGCACAGACCCGGTCGCCTTGGCTGCGACGACTGGAACGAGAGGCACCGCAGCGTCGAGTCCTCAAGCATCCACAGTGACACTCGGCGGCGCCGATGTTCGCCCTCCCTCGATACCGCTTGCCGTGCGCTCGCCTTACCTCTCGACCTGGTTGCCTGCCACCTCCCTGACCGCCGCCACGCCGCAGTTCTGGAATGGCGCTGTCCGTGGGTTTGTCGGATTGGTCATCATCGACGGCCAGCTCTACGCCTGGGCGGGCGAGCCGGTGCTGAGCAGCGGTACGGCAGTGACAGCGTTGACTCCGGTCTCGACAGAGGTGACCGCAACGCGCTCGATCTTCACCGCCAGCGCAGGCGGCGTGCAGCTCGTTGCGGAATGGCTCTCACCTGTCGAGCCGGGCAATCTCCAGTTGCAGTCTGCCCCGCTGACCCTGCTGACCGTCTCGGTGAGCTTCACCGACGGGAGCTCGCACGATGTCCAGGTCTACGCCGACATAACCGGCGAGTGGGTGTCCTCCAACGAGAGCGCGCTGATCGAATGGCAGACGACGTCCGACGCGACGGGGCAGTACTGGGCGGTGGAGCTCCAGAGCCCTGGCTCCTTGACGGAGACCGATCAGATGGCCAACTGGGGCACGGTCGTCTGGGCGGCGCCGTCAGGTTCGTCTCTCACCTACCAGTCGGGCGACTCGGTCGATGTGCGCAGCCAATTCGGGTCTACCGGAGTTCTGTCCAACACTTCCGATCCCAGTCCGCGCGCCATCAACAACGACCAGCCCGCGTTCGCGTTCGCGTTCGACTTCGGCTCAACTGCAGCCTCCACCAGCTTCGTGTTGGGACATGTACGCACTCCGCTGATCAGCTACGGGCAGTCCGCGACTCAACTGCTGCCGCTGTGGACGCACTACTGGCCAACCTGGCAAGAGATGACCGCAGCATTCATCTCCGGAGCCGCGTCAGCCCGCCAGCGCGCGACGACGCTCGACGCCCGCATAACGACGGACGCAACCGCGGCCGCGGGGTCGGGCTATGCCGCCGCGTGCGCGCTGGCGCTGCGCCAGTGCTACGGGGGCACCGAGCTCGCGATCGGGCCAAGCGGCGATCCCTGGCTGCTGGGCAAGGAGATCTCCTCAGATGGCGACACGAACACGGTCGACATCTTCGATCAGGCGTTTCTCGCTTGGCTCTGGCTCGACCCCGACCTGATCCCGCTTGTGATGGCGCCGATCCTCGACTGGTGCGCTTCGCCGGCCTGGCAGGATGCATCGAGCTGGACCGAGACGCCCCCGCCCTATTACTGCGTTCACGACCTGGGCGTCTACCCGGTTGCCGCCGGACGACTACCAGGCAATGGCGAGCAGATGCCGATCGAGGAGTCGGCCGGCATGCTGATAATGGCCGCCGCTTACGCGAACACCGTGGGAGGGTCGGCGGCAGCGCCGTTCCTCGGCCAGTGGCAGCAGCTGTGGACCCAGTGGGCCGACTATCTGATGACCCAGGTGCCGACGCCGAGCACGCAGCTAAGTACCGATGACTGGGCCCCCGATTACTCACCGAGCACGGGCTCCGTGAACCTTGGCATCAAAGCCATCATCGGACTGGCGGCCGCGGGCCAGATCGCAACGATCCTGGGGGACACTGCGAACGCCACCACCTGGTCGGATGCCGCAACCAACAACGTCGGGCCATGGATCAACCTCTCGACCGACGCGTCAGCGGGCAACTATCTGAACGTCGTACAGGGTGCCACCGGTACCTGGTCATCGCTCTACAACGCCTACTACGAGATGGTGATCGGCGTTTCACTGGTGCCGGATCAGATTGCCGAAGACCAGGCGACCTTCTACCTGAACCAGCTCACCACCTACGGGATGCCGCTTCAAACCGACGCAGGCGATCTCAACAAGGTCGCATGGCTGTTCTACCTGCCCGCCTGGCTCAACAGCTACCCGATCGCCACTGAGCTGATGACCCGCAACGTCGCCTACATCAACAACACCTCGTCACTGGTGCCCTACGGCGACCGCTACAACACCAACACTGGCATCGAGGTGAGCGGGATCGAAGCCCATCCGACTGTCGGCGCGGTCTATGCAATCCTCGCCGCGGGGCCATCGCTTTCGAGTGGACCGGGGGCTCCGCGCCCCCCACGCCGCCCAGCGCCCCGGGGCCGACGACTACTGTGCCGGTGCAGGTCACGGTTACGGCTTCGCCCCCGCCCAAACCCATGCTCACCATCTCCATCAGCGACGGCGGGCTGAAGCTCTCAAGCGACGGTGTGAGCATTCATGTTCGTGGCTCAGCGGCTGCTTCGTGCCATGGTTCGCTCAAGCTTGTCTATACGCGCGAGGTGACACTCAAGCATCACAAACGTAAGCGTGAGAGCACCGTGGTCGGTCACGCCAGCTATTCGCTCCCGGCCGGTAGCTCGCGCGTCGTGAAGATCAAGCTCACCGCGGCCGCCGTCAGGCTCCTCAGGAACGCGAGGAACCGCCGCTTGTCGGTCGTGCTCGAAGCGACTGTGGCGGGCGGGATGTCGACATCCAAACGCACGACCATCCACGAGCCGGACGTGCGCTGACTCTGCGCCGGCCGGCAACCGTGGTCGGCGCGAGCGCCATGCCACAAACGAGCACACTCGCCGGGGCCGGCCCGAGAGTCACGAATTCATCGGGCAGGGCAAGCGTTAGATCAGTTTGGATCCGGATGGCCGCGAGTACACGTGTCGCCCGCGACCACGCCGACACGGACGTCGGCGCTCGTCAAGCGGCGCAGGAGGCGTACCGACGGGATGAGTTGGCAGCCCAGCCTCTCGTCGCTCATCATCGATCGAACATCTGGGCGCTGCGGGCGAGAGTTTCGGATCGATCGACGCGCCGCAGTCTGCTGCACCGCGAACGAGGCAGAAAAGGTCGGACTCGCTGCTCCGCCAAAACCGACACGGGCCTGTCCCGACACCGGCCCGGTCTAATGTCTGAGGCGTGCTGACTCTTTACGGCGTCTGCGTCTTGACGTTCATGATGCTGATGTACGCGCTGGAGCATCGTGGACCTCGGTTCGTGCTTGCGTTCGCGGTCGGGTGCGCACTATCAAGTAGCTACGGGTTCCTGGCGGGAACGTGGCCATTCGGGGTCGTCGAAGCCGTCTGGGCGGTCATAGCGCTCAAGCGCTACCACGACCTCGCGCTGCACAACCGACACTGAGGCTTCCGCGTTGATCGACCGGCTCCACCCACTCTCGGTGCCGTTGGCACATCTCAGTACCAATCAGGTCGGACGATCGACGACGCCAGCCGCGAGACCGCGGTTCTTGAGGTTAGGATGGCCGCTGGATGGTGAGCGTAAAGATCGGTCGGATCCGACCGGGGCGATTCCGGATCAGGCCAGAGCGCAGGCCGACTGCTTTTGCCATGATCGGACTGGCGCTGGTCGCGCTCGGGGTCACTGGGTGTGGTGGTTCGGGTGGCACCACCGTGTCTGCGTTGTCTTGCAACGGCTCTGCGTCATTGTGCTCGCGTCCGCTGAACGAGGTGATTTTCCCGGGCACGCACAACTCGTTCGCGGCCGCGAGCGAGCCGGGTTGGTATTTCGCCAACCAGACCTACCCGATCCGTCGGCAGCTGGATGATGGCATCCGGGCACTGTTGATTGACATCCATTTTGGTGTCTACGATGCGGCAACCGGTCGCGTTCGAACCGATCTTGCCGCTGAGGGCTCTGACCGAAATAAGGCCGCCCAACAGCTGTCACCGGCCGCGCTGCGTGTCGCCGACCGAGTTGCCGGGGGTATCGGCCTGGGCGCCTTGAAGGGAACCCCGGAGCCGTACCTCTGCCACACGCTGTGCGAGCTCGGTGCCGAACCGTTGGATCAAGAACTGCGAGTCATCGCAACGTTCCTGCACCGGCATCCCGACCAGGTCCTGATCGTGGTTGTCGAGGATTACGTCCCACCCTCAACCATCGAACAGTCCTTTGCCGACACTGGGCTAAGTCGTTTCGCCGCGACCCTCAGCACCCGTGCGCAGCCTCCGACCCTGGGGCAGCTCGTCAGGAGCGGCCATCGGCTGCTCGTCTTTGCGGAGGTAGATGGAGGCACGCCGTCGTGGTACATGCCCGCGTTCTCATTCATCCAGGACACCCCGCTTGGCGCGCTGCACCCGGGGCAGCTCAGCTGCGCCCGATATCGCGGCAGCGCACACAGCCCGCTGCTGTTGCTCAACCACTGGATCCCGCCGTTTCCTCCGAGCCCGACCATCAACGCTCAAATCGGACGAGCGTCCTTCCTGCGGGCACGCGTTGCGCACTGCGAACGCGCACGTGACGTTCGCGGAGCGATCGTAGCCGTGGACTTCTACCAGCGCACAGCGGTCGTCAAGGTCGCACGGCAGCTCAACACCGGCGGCTGACCTCAGCCCAACACGCTCTCCTGAAGGCGACGCTCATGCCGGGACGGCGCAGTTCCACCGTCTTTTTGAACATTTCGAGCCCTCGTTGCGGTCAGGCTGCAGTCGGAGTGTCGGCGAGGAGCCCCCGTACTGCGGCGCGTGACGCCAGTAGAGCGACGACGAGCAACGTCACGGATATGAAGCCGCCGAGGCTGACGGCATCGCCGAAGACGAGGTCAACCAGTTCGAGTACCAGGAGCTTGCTGCCGGCCGCGACCACCCATAGCAGGACCGCGGCCGCAAGCTTGCCGCGTCGCGTGTCTGCGGCACGGCATCTCGTCACGATCTTGCCTTTGAGAAGGATCACCAACTCCAGGGTGATCTTGAGAAGCGCCGCAGTCAGCAGCGAGAGAGAAAAGCTTTCACTGATGACCGAAGGGGTGTACTCGACGGCGAGGTTGAGCACGACGACGTACACGAAGAAGTCGATGACGTCGGCCGGACCAGCCGGCGCGCGCCGAGGTTCTCGCGTGGCGTCTCTGTCGAAGGATCGTGCTGGGCTGACAGTGTCTTTCTCTCCATAGACTGGCGCTCTCTACATCGTCGTGCCAGCCGAGAGCTTGCCGCGCAGGTCTCCGGGATGCCCCTTGGTGTCGATCCACACCGAGTAGGTTGCGGGCTTGGCCACCAGGTGCTTGACCGTCATCACCGACTCGGTCTCGCACCCGGACTTCGCGTAGTGCATCCCGAGCTCGGCGAGGACCTTGCTGCTCGTGCCGCTGTTGATCGTGGCGCGTGTTGCGCCCATCAGCTTGGGAACGTCAAACGTCCAGCAAATCTTGCCGGTGCTCTCGGTCACCTTCAGATTGACGGTACCCTTGTCACCCATTCCCGACAGGTGAGCGCCGAGGGTGGCGGTCATTGAGTTCGCGGACGCTGCCGTCGCGGCGATCGCGAACGTAGCCGCAACCACCGCCGCTGCCGTGGTTTTTCTCCACTGCATTCTCTGATCCTCCAATCGTTTCCGGGGTCGAGGTGACCGTAGCCGCCGCCCGCGGACGCGACCATTACAAGACTCTGAAATGAACAGCGCCGTAAGAAACTATTAAGGACCGAGTGGCCGGGGCCGTGAACAATGTCTCTGTGAGCAGCGTGCTTGTGGTCGACGATGAGCCGTCCGTGCGCGAAGTCGTCGTCCGCTACCTGCAACAGGAGGGCTATGCGACGCTTGAGGCCGGGAACGGGGAAGACGCGCGCAGCCTGCTCGAGCTCGAGCTGCCCAGCCTGGTCGTCCTCGACCTTCTGCTCCCGGGAATGGACGGGCTATCGCTGTGTCGTTGGATCCGTGAACGATGTGAGGTCCCCGTGATCATCGTCACCGCCCTCGGGGAGGAGAGCGACCGCCTGACCGGGCTCGAGCTCGGCGCCGACGACTACCTCGCGAAGCCGTTCTCGCCGCGCGAACTGGTCGCACGCGTCAAGACCGTGCTGCGGCGGTCCTCTCCGCCGATGACCAGCGAGCGCATCGAGTTCGCAGACGTCGTGATCGATCCCCTTAGACGAGAGGTACACAAGGCGGGCTCGTCGCTGCGGCTGACGGCGCTCGAGTTCGATCTGCTCTGGTTCCTCGCGAGCAGCCCAGACCGTGTGTTCGACCGCAACGAGCTCATGACTCGCGTATGGGGCTACGTTTCGGAGCTCGACACCGGCACGGTCACGGTCCACGTCCGCCGCCTGCGCGCGAAGATCGAGGATGACCCGTCGCACCCCCGCCACCTTGAAACCGTGTGGGGCAGCGGCTACCGGTTCACGCGATGATCGAACTCGCGATCATTCTCGCGCTCGCAACGCTCGCGGTCGGCATTGTCGCCGCGATGTTCCTGCGGCTGCTGCCCGCATTGCGCCTGCAGCTCGCAGCGCTGGCTCTGCTCGCCGTCATCCTCCCGCTTGCGGGCGTGCTCGCCTCAGGTTGGGTGATGTTCGAGATGCACGCCGACACGGAAGTCCTCGCCGTCTCCTCGGCGGCGGCGCTCTCCTCGGTGGTCGCCGCGCTCCTGCTCGCACGCTGGATCCGCGCGCCACTCGATCGTCTCCGCGCTGCATCGGCGCGACTCGCCGCCGGCGATCTCTCATCGCGGGCGACCGAACAGGGACCCGCTGAGCTCGTCGAGGTCGCACGCTCGTTCAACGCCATGGCCGACTCGATCCAGCGCCTCTTCGAAGCGCGCCGCGAGCTGGTCGCGTGGGCCAGCCACGACCTGCGCACGCCGCTGGCATCGATGCAGGCGATGATCGAGGCGATCGACGACGGACTCGCCGAGCCTGCCGAATACATGTCGTCGCTCGCCGAGCAGGTGCGGACACTGTCCACCCTTGTCGACGACCTGTTCGAGCTCGCCCGGATCGACGCCGGTGTGCTCACGCACGAGGTTCAACAGGCCGATCTTCGCGAGGTGGTTCGGTCGTGCCTGCGCGGATTTGAGGCCGAGACGCGCGGGAAGCGCATCAATCTCCACGCGCGAGCTGCAGCCGATGTGCCGCCGGTCCGGTGCGCGCCAGACCAGGTGCAACGGGTGCTGTACAACCTCCTCACCAACGCGGTTCGCCACACGCCGCCAGACGGCGCCATCGCGATCGTCGTCAGCCCGCACGAGAGCGATGTCACGATCGCTGTAGAGGACTCCGGGGATGGTGTCAGCGACGAAACGGCGGAGCGGATGTTCGATCGCTTCTGGCGCGCGGAGTCCTCGCGCACCTCACCTGGGTCGGGTCTCGGGCTCGCGATAGCCCGCGCCCTCGTCGAGGCCCACGGCGGGTCCATCTGGGCGGAGAGCCTGCCGACCGGCGGCGCTCGGATCGCGTTCAGGCTCCCGGCGGCGACTCGCTGAGGGGGCCCCCCGGGAGGGAAGCCTTGGATCCCTCCAGATCCTCCCGAGTGAAGCTCGGCAGCTCAGCAAAACTCGCGCGCAGCCGGTTCTCCCACGTCTCTCGCAGTCTGGTGAGCACTGGCGAGTCAGCCTCGATCCGATACTCGTCGGCGCAAAAACTGTCGCGGGCGTAGAGAGCGAGGTCGTACGGTGGTCCAACCGCAAGGTTGGCACGAGCCGTGCTCATCATCGAGCCGAGCGCGATCTTGGTCGCGGTCTCGGCGTTGACGTCCAGCGTCGCCGCCATCTCGAGCAGGAACTTGCCGTATTTCGCCTCCCCGATCTGCAGGAACGGCAGCTCGTCGGAGGCGCGGATGTAATTGCCCTCCGGATAAACGAGCAGGATCTCAGGTGGATCATCCTCGACCTGGCCGCCGAGGATGAACGTCGCCGTCACATCGAGACCGGTCATCGCATCGCTGTGTGCAGCGACGACCTCGCGACTGAGGCGACCCAGATACAGGGCGGCCTCGAACAGGTAACTCACTGAGGCCAGGCTCTCGACTCCGGCAGGCGCCGCGAGGTCTCGGCGGATGCGGTCGAGCACCTCCTGTGTCGTTGCCAGATTCCCGGCGGACTCGATCACGAACAGCCGCCGCGGGCCAGGAGCAATCACGTGCTGCTTGCGGTAGGTCCCGACGTTATCCACGCCGGCATTCGTGCGGGTGTCCGAGAGGAAGACCAACCCCTCCTCCAGGCGCATTGCAAGGCAGTAGGTCATCTCAGACGTATGGACTTGATCTCATGAATGCCGGTCACACGATATCGGCTACCCGTCGAGCGACACCTGACGGCGCACGCCGGGCCCGCGTCCTGCATGCAGGCCACCGCACATGCCACACTAGGGGTGCAATGTCACGCAACCTCGTGGAGCTCATCCGGCGCCATCACCTGACCGACGCGCCAACCGCTCTTGACGTCCTCAAGCAGGCCGTCGAGGAGCACCGTGAGGTGACCGACGAGGACGTCCGACGAGCCGCCGAGCAGACTGGTCTGCCCGAGGCCACGGTCTATGGCGTCGCGGGCTTCTACGACGACCTTCAGGGCGTCCGCGGCGACCGACACGTGAGGGTGTGCAGCGGCACCGCATGCTTTGCCGCCACGGGAGGCGCCCACCTCGACGAGGTGAGTGCCGGGCTCGGTCTGTCGTACGGGGAGGTCAGCGGCGACGGCTCGGTCTCGCTTGCGGAGACGGTCTGCCTCGGGTTCTGCCACAGCTCACCGGCGGTCCGGGACGGCGAGACGATCGGCGCCGGACCGGACGCGGTGGCGCTCACACTGGCCGGCGGCCAGCGGGCCGCCGGCGAACCGGAGTGGCAGAGCCTGTTGGACGAGCCGGTGCTGACACGCCCCGGCGACTGGTCGGGCCTGAGCAGAGCGCTCGACGAACTCGGGCCGGAGCGGTTGCTCGACGAGGTCGAGCGCGCGAACGTGCGCGGTCGCGGCGGCGCCGGCTTCCCGGCCGGTGTCAAATGGCGCTTCACGCGTGGCGCGAAGGGCGCGGAGAAATTCATCGTCGCCAACGGTGATGAGGGCGACCCCGGCTCCTACATCGACAAGTACCTGATGGAGCGCAATCCGGCGCTGCTGCTCGAGGGGCTTGCGCTGGCCGGTTACGCCGTCGGGGCCACGCACGGGTTCGTGCTGACGCGCTCGGAGTACCCGCTGTCAAAGCCAGCGCTCGACGCCGCGATCGCCCAGGCCCACGCCGACGGCTGGCTCGCCACCGATATCCAGGGCTCCGGCTTCGGCTTCGACGTGACCGTGATCGAGGGCGCAGGCTCCTACGTGGTCGGTGAGGAGACAGCGCTTCTGGCCTGCCTGCAGGGACTGCGGGGCACTGTATCCGCGCGTCCGCCGTTTCCGGCCGAGCGCGGCATCTACGGCATGCCGACGGTCGTCAACAACGTGGAGACACTCTCCAACATCGCTTTCATCGCAGCCCGAGGCGCGGAGGCCTACCACGCGCTCAGCCCCGATGCGGAGACGGCGGGATCGAAGCTCGTGTGCTTCAACGAGCGCTTCAGCCGGCCCAACGTCTATGAGGTGCCATTCGGCATGACGATGCGGCAGCTCTGTGAGGACGTCGCCGGGGGCCTGCGCGACGGCCACAGCATCAAGGCGCTCCAGATCGGCGGCCCGCTCGGCGGCATCCTCCCGGCCAGCCTGATCGACACCCTGTTCGACTTCGATCCGCTCGCCGCCGAGGGCTGCATGGTTGGGCACGGCAGCATCGTGGCGTTCGACGACCTCACGGACATGAGGGCGTTGGCCGTGCACCTGCTGGAGTTCGGCGCGCATGAGAGCTGCGGCAAGTGCTTCCCCTGCCGCATCGGACTGCGGCGCGCGCATGAGATGTTCAGTGCCGACGAGGCGGTCGACCGCGAGCGTTTCGAGCAGCTGCTGGAGGCGCTCGAGCTGGGATCGCTGTGCGCGCATGGATCCGGCATGCCCGCTCCGATGCGCAGCCTCATCCGCCACTTCGACGGGGAACTGGGGCTGACAGCATGACCCACGTGACCGTCGACGGCGTCGAGGTGACGGTCGCCGACGGCGACACGATCCTCGACGCGGCACGCCAGGCCGGCTCCTGGGTCCCGACGCTCTGCTTCGACGAGCGCCAGGCGCCGTTCGGAGCCTGCCGTGCATGCATGGTCGGCGTCGAGGGCTCGGCCAAGCCGCTACCAGCCTGTACCACGCCATGCCGTGACGGGATGGTCATCGACACCAACGACCCGGCGGGTCGTCGCGTCGCACATGCCGTCGTGGAACTGGTCCTCTCCGAATTGCCAGCCGCGCCCGAGCCGCATACCGAACTGGCGCAGGTCGCGGCGCGATTGGAGGTGACCGAACCGCGCTGGCCTGGTGCCGAGCACCCGGTCTCACACGACCTCCGTCACCCCTACCTCGCCTTCCAGCACGAGCTGTGCATCTCCTGCGGCCGCTGCGTACGCGCGTGCGATGAGGTCCAGGGAACGTTTGCGCTCACCGCCACCGGGCGTGGATTCAACGCCAACATCGCTGCGGGAATCGGCGCCGGCTTCCTGGAGTCCGCCTGTGTCTCCTGCGGCGCCTGCGCCGACACCTGCCCGACCGACGCGATCACCGAGAGCCTTCTGCTGACCGGCAACTCCAACGGTGCGGCGCTGCCCGCGCCCCGTCTGCGCAAGCGCCGACGCCAACCCGAATAGATGGGACAGATCATGGACACCGAGCGTTACGACCGAACCGTCACAACCACCTGCGGCTACTGCGGGGTCGGCTGCCGGCTTGAGGCGCACGTCCGCGCGGGCCGGATCGCCTCGATCTCACCTGCTCTGGACGGCCCCGCCAATGAGGGGCACACCTGCCTGAAGGGCCGCTTCGCGCACCAGTTCACGCGCTCCCGCGACCGTCTCACCTCGCCGATGATCCGCGAGGGTGACGGCTTCCGGCCGGCAAGCTGGGAGGAGGCCTACGCACGCATAGTCTCGGAACTGACTCGGATCAAGGGCCAACATGGTCCCGACGCGATCGCTGGGCTCGCATCCTCACGCGCCACCAACGAGGACTGTTACGTGATGGCGCGGATGATGCGCGCAGCCATCGGAACCAACAACATCGACAACTGCTCGCGCGTGTGCCATTCGCCGACCTCGTTCGCCCTGCGCAGGTCGTTCGGGCTGTCTGGCGCGACCGGCTCGTTCTCGGACATCGATCACGCCGACGTAGCGGTCCTGATCGGTGTCAACCCCACGCAGGGTCATCCCGTCGTCGGCGCCCGGATCAAACAGGCTGCATTACGCGGCTGCAAGCTGATCACGATCGACCCGCGCCGAATCGAGCTCGCAGATTACGGCGTCCTTCATCTCGGCCCGCGTCCCGGCACCAACGCCGCGGTGGTGCTCGGGCTCTGCCATGTCGTCGCCCGCGACGGGCTCACCGACCCTGCCTTCATCGCCGAGCGCACCGAGGGCTACGACACGCTCCTCGAGCTGTTCGAGAACTACAGCCCCCAGGCGGTCGAGGAGATCACCGGCATTCCGGCCGCTGACCTCGAGCGCGCCGCGCACATCTATGCTGAGGCGGAGCGCGGCAGCCTGCTGTGGGGGTTGGGAGTCACCGAGCACAAGTACGGCTCGGAGGTCGTACAGCTGCTCTGCAACCTGGCGATGATGACCGGCAAGGTCGGCAAGCAGGGCTCCGCGCTGCTGCCGCTCCGCGGCCAGAACAATGTGCAGGGCTCCTCGGACATGGGCGCGTTGCCCGACACCTACACGGCATACCGGTCGGTCGCGGACGAGGACACGGCTCGCAGCTTCGAGCAGGCCTGGGGCGTGCCGCTCAGCCGGCAGAAGGGCTACACGATCCCGCAGATGTTCGACGCCGCGATCGCCGGCGACCTCAAGGCGATGTACATCTTCGGCGAGGACGTCGCTCAGACCGACCCCGACACCGCACACGTCGTGGCGGCGCTCGAAAAGCTCGAGTTCCTCGTCTGCCAGGACATCTTCGAGACCGAGACGACCAAATACGCCGACGTCATCCTTCCGGCGTCGGCGTTCCTGGAGAAGGCCGGGACGTTCATCAACGCCGAACGCCGCTTCCAGCTGGTCGAGCCGGCGATCGACCCTCCCGGTGGCGCCAAGACCGACTTCGAGATCATCACAACGGTCTCCGGAATGCTCGGCCACGATATGGGGTTCGAGAGCCCATGGGACTGCCTGGATGAGATCGCACGGCTGACCCCCACATATGCCGGCGTCAGCCGCGACCGCATCGGCCGCGACGGACTGCAGTGGCCTGTTCATCCCGACGGAGCCGACTCCCCCACGTTGTACGACACGTTCTTCGACAACCCCAGCGGCAAGGGCAAGTTCGCGGCGCTGCCCTACAAGCCGCCCGGTGATGCAGCTGATGCGGAATTCCCGCTGGTGCTGGTGACTGGTCGTGTGCTGCAGCACTACAACGCCGGCACGATGACCCGCCGCACCGAGAACGTCGCATTGGTCGACAGCGACGTGCTCGAGGTGCATCCTGACGACGCCGCGCTGCTGTGGATCTCAGAGGGTGACGTTGTGTCCGTGCGCAGTCGGGTCGGTCGTATCGAGCTGAAGGCGCATGTGACCGATCGGATCGAGCCCGGCCATGTGTTCACCTCATTCCATTTTCCCGAGACCCGGACCAACCTGCTGATCGGTCAGTCAGCCGACGTGAACACATCGTGCCCGGAGTACAAGGTGGTCGCCGTCGACGTGCGCCCGGTCGCTGAGCATCCGGCCTACGTGCCTCAACTCACCGGCGCGGTCTGACATCCACCCTATGGGCTCTGGCTCAAACCCTCCGCGCCGGTCACGCTCGCCCGCCAGGTCGGAGCGCTCCGGCAAGGAGCGCGCGCGACTGCTTGGGATCGGCGCCGTCGTGGTGATCGCGATCCTGTTCGCGACCCTCAATCTGCACACCGTCAGCGTCAACTGGATCGTTACGACGACTCACACGGCGCTCATGCTGGTGATCATCGTGTCCTTCCTCCTCGGCGCCGGCATGGGCGCGCTGATCATGCGTCGTCGCGGTGCCGCCGCCGATCCGCCGCGCCGGCACCGGCCGGATGCCTAGCAGTGGGTCACCATCGGCAGGCCGCGCGATCACCCGTTCAGGGTGACGCCCGCTCACCCGAAGGCCTCGGACACTCAGCAGATGGCTGAGACCCCAGACTTCGGCTTCACCGAGCCCGCTGCAGCTTCCGACTCGTCGTTGCCCCCGTGGTGGGTACCGGCGCTGTTCGGCGTGCTGAGCCTCGTGGCCGGGCTTGTCGTGCTGATCGAGCCGCACACCAGCCTGCTGGCGGTGGCGGTCGTGATCGGGATCTACCTCGTGATCGTCGGCATCGGAGTGATCGCGGTCAGTTGGGATCGTCCCGACCGACGCGGGCTGATGATCGCCGCGGGCATCCTGGCAATCATCGCCGGCGTGTTCGTGATCACCCGACCGGGCTCGGCAGTCCACGGGCTGCGGATCGTGCTGGGGATCTACCTCCTGGCCGCGGCCTGCGTCCACTTCGGAACGGCGGCGGTGGACAGCTTTGTCAGGCGGACAGAGGTCATCCGCGGACTTGTCGACCTGGCCGGCGGCATCATCCTGCTGGTTGCCCCGAAGCTCGGCCTCGCAGCATTCGCGCTGATCGTCGGCCTCTACCTGGTGTTGAGTGCGCTGCTTGAGCTGACGGCCGCGTACGTCCTGTATCAGGCGCGAAAACAGACCTGACCGGCCGTGCCCAGCTTGGACCGTGACGAACGTGGCGACCAATTACGAGATTCGCATCAAGGGGCGCGTCAGCGACAGCGTGATCGCGTCGTTTGACGACATGACCGCCGTCGTCCATCCGCCGGAGACGGTGCTGACAGGCACCGTCAGCGACCAGGCGCAGCTGCACGGGCTGCTTCAGCGCATGGAGATGCTCGGCCTCGAACTGATCGAGATCCGCCGTGTCGGCAGCGACCCCGGATAGCGACCCGCAACGCCCGACCGCCCGCTCTGCTTGGCCTTGGGATAGATTGGATGCGCACCGCGACAGGCGGTGAGGACAGGGATGCAGCGCGGGCTCGGAAGGGAGTAACTCGTCCAACGGCAGGCGACAAGGCAGCGGGCGACCCGAACGGCCGCGAGTGCGGAGGGGAGCGCGTCACGATTCGTCGTGCCGCAGCCGCATTCCGCCGTCCTGAGAGACAGGCTCTTTGACCGGCTCGACACCGGCTGCGAGGGCCTCCTGACACTCCTGACAGGCCCTCCCGGGGCCGGCAAGACCGTCCTGATGAGCACATGGTTGAACGAGCGTCCGCCCGCAACTTTGGTGGTGTGGATCTCGATGCAGCCCTCGGACGGGCGTCCGATGCGCTTCTGGGGCGAGCTGGCCAGGCGGCTTCGCGACATCTTCAATGAACCGCTGAACTCGCTCCCGGACCCTGAGGACGGGCTCAGCGACGACTTCGGATCACGCTTCGCCGCGGGCGCCGAGGGCTTGCCCGAGAACGTGCTGGTGGTACTCGATGACTTCGAGCAGGCGCAATCACGCGCGCTGGCAGACAGCTTCGACCTGTTCCTCCGTGCCCGTCAGCAGCGCCTGCGGCTGTTGATCGCCAGCCGGCACGATCCGAGTGTCGCGCTCCAGCGCCTGCGCCTCGAGGGCCGGCTGACCGAGCTTCGCGCGACCGATCTGGTGATGACGCCACAGGAATCCCGAGAGCTGCTCGCGAGCGCCGGCGTCGCCCTCTCCGACGCGGATGCGGAGGTTCTGCACGAACGCACCGAGGGCTGGGTGGCCGGGCTCAGCCTGGCGGCACTTTCGCTCAGGGACCACCCGGACCCGACAAAGTTCGTGCGCACATTCGCCGGCGACGACCGTCCTGTCGGCGATTACCTGATCGAGGAGGTGCTTCAGCGCCAGCCCTCGCAGCTCAAGGACTTCATGCTGCGCACCAGCGTCGTCGACGTGCTTGAGCCCGGCCTGACCGAGGAGCTCACGGGCCGGCCCGACGGGATGCACACGCTCGAGCAGCTGCAGCGCAGCAACGCCTTCCTGGCGCCGACCGACGAGCGCGGACGACGCTACCGCTACCACCCGCTCTTCAAGGAGCTGCTGCGTAGCCAATTGCGGTACGAGACGCCGGAGGCCTATGCGCTTGAGCATCGCCGCGCGGCCCGCTGGTTCGCGGGCGCGGGACGACCGGCTGAGGCCGTCTGGCATGCGATGGCGGCAGGCGATCAGGAGATGGCGCAGGCGCTGGTCGCCCAACAGTGGCTCACGCTGATCGACCGCGGGCACTCCCGTGACCTGCTCAAATGGGTGCGTGGCCTCGGCGGCCAGGCGATGTCGACCAAGCCGGTGCTGGCGCTCGCCGGCGCTGCGGCGGAGCTCGACACGGGTGACCTCGACACCGCCCGCAGCTACCTGCAGATCGCGGACGATCATGCCGGCGCCGTCCCAGCCAAGCAGCGCGCACGCTTCACCGTCTCGCGGGCGATGGTGACAATGCTCGACAGCCGTGCGCGGGGCGATTTCGATGCCACCCGGGATGCGGCGCACAAGCTGCTCGGCAGCTGGTCGGTCTCAGGTCCCGACCAACTCTGGCACGCGGTTGCCCAGCTGCACCTCGGGGTCGCCGAATACTGGCTTGGTGACCAGTTGGGCGCCCGGCGGCGCTTGGAGCGCGTGCTCGAGACCAACCGCGACACCGCAAACGATGGGCTCACGCTCGACTGCCTTGGTCAGCTTGCTCTGTTCGCAGTGGTTGACGGCCGGCTGCGCGACGCCGCCGCCTTTGGCCGCTCAGCCCTACAGATGGCCGCCAAACACGGTTGGGACGAGCGCCCGGTCTCAGTCGCGGCATATCTGGCGTTGGCCGTCACACACCTCCAGTGGGCTGACATCGAGGAGAGCGGCAGACTGCTCGATCAGGCACTCGCCGCGACGCGGCACTCACGCTTGGCGATGACAAGCGTCGTGGAGCTCCTCCACGGCCTGCACGTCGGGATCCACGACCCCGCGCAGGGGCTGCGCGTCGTGCGCGCCGCTCGCCACGAGATCGACGGCTCGGAGCTACCCGACTCGCTGGCCGTGATCGCGGCGCTGATGGAGACGCTGCTGGTGATCGACTCAGGCGACCTGAGACCGGCCCGCAACGCACTTGAGCAGGAGCCGTGGACCGCGCTGGCGCCGCTCGAGGCGGCGGTTTCCCGGGCGCGTATCGCGCTTGCCGACGCAGACCCCTCCGAGTCATTGCGCGAGCTTCAGCCCTGGCTTGCCGACAGTTCGACGGTGCGCTATCTCGGCACCCGCATTCAGGCCCTCGGATTGGCATCGCTGGCGTACGGCCTCCTGCATGACGACGCCGCGGCGTTGGACATGCTCGAGGCGGCGCTGGCGCTTGCCCAGCCCGAGGGCTATCGGCTGCCGCTGGTCCTGCTGGGCGCACCGTTGCGCTCGATGCTCAGACGACGTGTCCGCGCCGGCACGGCCTACCGCTCCCTGGCGGGAGAGCTGATCCAGCGACTCGACGGAGCCGACACCCCGGAGCTGGACGCCGGTTCACTTGTGCTGCTCGATCCGCTCAGCGATCGCGAGGAGGCGGTGCTGCGCTACCTGCCGACCGTGATGTCCAAGGCCGAGATCGCCGCGGAACTCTTCGTCTCGGTCAACACCGTCAAGACCCATACCAAGAACATCTACCGCAAACTCGGCGTCGCCACTCGCAATGACGCGGTGCGCCGCGCCAAGCAGTTGAACCTGGTTTAGCTCGCGCCGGCGGCCCCGCTGGGCCACCGGCGCGTCAGAGCGCCCTTCGCGCCCCGTCTCAGTTGGTCGACTCGCCGTAGATGAAGAGGCCGTGAAGGATCCAGAGGCTCAGCGCAAACACCGCCAGTGACCAGAACGGGTAAGAGGGCATGTCGAACAGCGCGCCCATCATCGCCAGTGAGGCCACAACGATCGCGAACCAGCGGCCAAACTCGTTGCCGGCCCAGAGCGACCCCGCCGCACAGAGCTCGAGGACCCCGAGGATCAAAGTGATCCAGCCCCACGTGTGCAGGTCGGAGAAGACGTAGTGGGCGTTCGCCGTAAAGAAATGCGAATTGCCGATCGCCGCGATCCCCCAGATGATGTTCAGGATGCCGCCGATCAGCAGCAGCACCGAGGCAAGAACAACACGGCCCGCCCCCTGGACCGACCCGCCGGCCGACTGCCCGGAATAGCTCATCCTAAGTTCCTCCTCCGTATGGGAAATGTCATGTGACTGGCCTTAATTCCCTGCCACCCGACTTATCCCTGCCTTATCCGCCGACGCGAGCCTGGCAGATCCTCCGTCTCACCCTCGAAGGGTGACGCGCGGTCACCCACCGACAACCGATCCTGTGCGGTCGTGAGCACCGACCGTCCGATAGAGGCAGCCGACGGAGCGCAGCCGGACGCTGCCGTAACCACTCCTGGGCGCCCAGCCTCGGACACCAAGACCCGCCGCGTCTGGTCCCGGATCCTGATCGGGATCGCGTCGGTGCTGACGGTGATCGCGATCCTCGCGATCTGGGCTGACCGCCAGGTGCTCAACGCGGACAACTGGTCCACCACCAGCACCCAGCTGCTCCAGAACCCCGCAGTCCGCGCGACAGCCGCGAATTACATCGTCGACGAGATCTACGCCAACGTCAACGTCTCCCAGAAGATCGGTTCGGCGCTGCCACCGCGGCTGAAGCCGCTGGCGACGCCGCTGGCCGGTGCGCTTCAGAACGGAGCCGTGTCCGTCACGGAACTGGCTCTCTCTCGACCTGAGTTTCAGAACATCTGGCGGCGGGTCAACCGCGCGACCGACCAGCAGCTGATCAACATCATCAACGGGCAGTCGGGCTCGGTTCACTTCAACAACGGCCAGGTGACACTGGACCTGCGGTCGGTCGTGAACCAGGTTGCGGCGCAGCTGGGGATAAGTAGCGACCTGGGCGCCAAGCTGCCCGCGTCGGTCGCCAACCTCGTGGTCTTGAAGTCGAAGCAGCTCAGCCTGGTCCAGGACTTCGGCAGGGCCCTCAAGGGCCTCTCGTTGATCCTCACGATCCTGGTTCCGCTGTTGTTTGCCGCAGCGCTGGCCGTCGCTCCGCCCAGCCGCCGCCGCAGGACGCTGATGACGATCGGGATCTGCGGCGTTGTGGTCGGTCTGATCGTTGTTCTGATCCGCTCGATCATCGTGGGTCAGGTCCCGCCGGCGCTGACGAGCGACGCGTCCATGCAGGCGACCGCGAGCGCGGTCGTCTCGATTGCGACCTCATTGCTGACACAGATCGCAGGCGGCGTGGTCTTCATCGGCGCTGTGCTCATCGCCTGTTCGTGGTTCGCCGGTCCGGCCTCCTGGGCGGTGGCCGCCCGTCGCTGGCTCGCCCCGCACGCAGAGACGCACCCCGGAGGGATGTTCGCCGTTGTCGCGGGGATCCTGCTGATCCTCTTCATCTGGCAACCATTCCCGGCCACAGGCAAACCGATTGGCATGCTGGTCTTCACGATCCTGGCGATGGTCGGCACCGAGATCCTGCGCCGTCAGATGCTGCGCGAGTTCCCCTCTGCACACATCTCGCTGCCCGGCTCTTCCGACGCCGGCGGCGTCGCCACCGCCTGATCAGTCAGCCGCCCGGCGCCTCAGACGTCCCCGTTGCAGCCGGCTCCGCCGCAGTGGGCTCAGCTGCTGCGCTCGGCCGCGTCGCCGCGGCCTCCGCATCCGACGGCTCGAGCGCGCCACCCGCCAGCAGCTTCATGCTCATCTTGATCGCCCGAACCGCGCTCGATGCGCCCGCCTCGAGGGCGAACCCCACAGCGGTCACGATAACGCCCGGGATGAACAGCGCGTGGCTGCCGAGCATCAGGATTCCAACCCTGCTGAGCACGTAGGCCGGTGCGGCGGCCACACCGCTGAGCGTTCCGGTCACCGCGGCATTGACAAGCTTGTCACGTCTCGTCATCCGCTTCGTGTCCGCATTCAGCAGACGCGTCGGCACCGACACATACGCGAGCATCATCAGGCCCACGCTGATCCCCATGAAGAGCGTGAACCAGTGGCGCCCGTGGCGCGCTGCGAAGACCGCTGACCACCCCACCAGCACTCCGATCACCGCGCCCGAGGTCACCACCATCCGCCAGTTGCGCCGCGCGCTTCGCCGTCCCTCGGGAAGCGAGGGGCCATCGGGGTTCATGATCGCGAAGGCGGTGACCGCGTTCAGATAGAAGGCCCCGATCGTGATCACCGCGATCAACCCCATCGCAGCCCATGATCTCCAGCCGGTGATCTCGTGAAAGCTCCTGCCATGAAGGACGTGAACCTTGAGGTCGAACATCGCCAGCCACACCCACACCGCCGGCAGCACCTGCAGGATCGTGAGACGCCAGTTGGAGAAGATCAGGCGCAGACCGTCTATCAGCAGGACGAGCGTGCTGATCGTGAGTGCGAGCGGCGCCAGCCAACGGTGGCTGCGACTGACGCTGAGCACGGCCGCCTCGATGTCCTCGGGATCGCCGTCCCGTATCGCCTTTACGAGGGCCCTGACCCGGATTCCGAATGTTTCGCGCACAGCTCCGGATTTCACCAGAACATGGGTGAGATGGCATCACCCATGCCGGGTGAGGGCTTTCGGTCGCACTCAGCCATGCGCGAGCGCGGCATCGGTGATCACATCGATTGCGGCGAGCCTGGGCACCAGATCCGGCGACAGCCCGTAGCGATCTGCGAGCCCGGTTGGCGAGGCATAGCAGACCTTGGTAGCCCCGGCGTCATCGAAGACCAACACCTTCAGCGGCAGGTCGAGCGCAGCGAGCGGCGCGTCTTCCATCACAGGCGTTCCGGCCAGCGGGCTGCCGAAGATCACGACCTTCGTATCTCGCAGATCGAGCCCGCTGTCTCGGGCTTCGCCGCTGTGATCGATTACGGCGAACAGCTTCGCACCACGAGTCGCGATCACATCCGACAGACGCGTCACGGTCTCCTCGACGGACCATGGGCTCGGCTTCACGACCAGCCAGGAGAGTTCGGATGCTTCGTGTGGCATGGCCCGATCTCAGCGGGCCATCGCCGTCAGAACCAGGTTTCGATTCGCGCTCACTGCGCGGCCTCCCAGACGGTTACGGGAATCCAGCCGACCGGATCCTAGACGCTCCGCGCCCGGAGCCGCCGGGAAGAGTCCGGCGGCCGTCTCAGCCGGCGAGCGACGCGTCCGCGGGCCCTGCCTCCGCCGCGGCGGGCACAGCCTCGGGAGCCGGTGCGGAGCCGACGTCGAGAGTGGGTGCGGCGCCGGCCGAGGCCAAGCGGGCCTCGGCCGTGCGTGAACGGCCGAGCTCGTACGCGACGAAGCCGGCGCCCGCAAGCAGCACGGCAACGAGCGTCCAACCAAGCGCAGTCGTGGCGAGACCGACGTACTTGAGGCCCGACGCGAGGATCACAAATGCGATCACGGGGCGGATATAACGATCCGGGATGCTCGAGGACAGCATCGAGCCGATGAAGACCGCCGGCACCGAGCCGATGATCAGTGAGGCCGTCAGTCCGAACTGCACGTTGCCGAAGATCAGCGCGCCGACCGCCGCCGCAAGCGTGAGCGGCACCGCCTGAGTGAGGTCGGTTCCGACGAGCTGTTTGGCGCTGATCATCGGGTACAGGAAAAGCATCATCACGATCATCAAGGAGCCGGACCCGACCGAGGTCATCCCGACTATCACGCCTCCGATCACGCCGACCAGGATCGTCAGAGCGGGGCGAGGGGTGATCTCGCTGACATGGGCGTCGCGATCTGTGCCCGAGCGGCGGTCGAGGAAGAAACGCAGGACCATGGCCGCGGCGCCTATCAGCAGCGCGGTGCCGAGGATCAACTCGATGCGCTTGACATCGGTGGTGGAGTCGCCCATCAGGCTGAGCAGGTAGGAGCCGAGGATCGCCGCCGGGACCGAGCCGCAGGACATCAGCAGCACGAGCCGCTTGTTGACCGTCCCGGCACGCAGATGAACGCCCGCTCCGACCGGCCTCATCACCACGGAGGCGACCAGGTCGCTGGAGATGGCGGCCGTCGGCGTCACGCCGAACAGCAGGATCAGCATCGGCGTCATCAGCGCGCCACCGCCCGCGCCGGTCATGCCGACGAGCAGCCCGACGACTGCGCTTCCAAGGACGATGTAGGGATCGATCTGCATCTGAGACGGGCCTGGTGCGGGCCGGGCTGACCCCACAAAACCGATTGGGTCAACCAAGTCTATCCACGTTCACGCGAATCGTTCGACGGACCTTCTCATGCACAAGCCAGTAGCTTCCCGGCCATGTCCGAACCATCCGCGCCCGCGACACGCTTCCGCTTCATCTGTGCGCCCTCCGCCCTGACGGGTGCCCCGGCCGGTTGGGCACGAGACATGCTGCGCGAGGGCGAGGTCGCTCTGCTGGGTGCAGAGGGTCTTGGCGCGATCGACGCCGTCGCTCATGATCTGGGGCAGAGCGTCATCTCCGTGGTGAGAGCCGAGTCGACGCGCGATCTCGAAGACGCGATCGTAATCGCCTACGCCGGTTCGCTTCCGCTCGTGTGGCTGGCCGCCGGTTTCAGCGAGCGAGCTCGCACATGGGCGCGGGATCGCGGCCCCATGACGCTGCTGGCCGAGTCAACCGGCCCGTTGGACGACGAGCAGCGCCGGCGGATCGACCGCTTCGTGGCGATTCTCGGGCGCCAGTCCGAGTAGCGCCCGGCCCCGCTCGATCCGAGTCAGACGACCTCGAACGTGTAGCCCTCGAAGAGACCGGTCTCGATCACTCCGGGGAGTGCCTTCAGGCGCGCGTGGAACCCCTGCTCGATCTCATCGAACCAGGCGTCGATCACCAGGTTCCCGGACTCGGTCAGCACGGGCCCGTCCTTGCCACCGGCAAGACGCAGTTCCCACGAGCTGGAGCCATGGGTATCAAGCCAGCGGCCGACCAGATCCACCGCGGCACGGTCGACCTCCACCGGAACCGGAAAGCCCTGCCCCAGCCGCTCGACCTGCTTGCTCGAATCGATCGCCAAGAACATCCGCGTGCACGTGAACCAGAGGATCTTCTCTCGAAACATCGCGCCACCGCGGCCCTTGAGCAGGCGCCCGTGAGGATCGACCTCGTCCGCTCCGTCCACCCCCCACTCCGGCTGCACCGAGCCCAGCGGCAGCGTCGGTACCCCAAGCCGCAACGCGGCCATCTCCGTCTCGTAGGAGGCCGTCACCACCCGGATCGAGAGCGACTCGCGGCTGGCGCGCTCGCCGATCGCCCAGAGCGCCATGTACGTCGCCGAACCGGATCCGACTCCGATCAGCGCACCGTCCTCGACGCGCGCGGCGATCCGCTCTGCGACCGCCCGCTTGGCGTCGAGGTTGGCGACGCCCACCGGCCAGTGCAGAGCCGGCGACGCGTACCAGGCCGATAGGTCCTCGCTTCCGCTCGCCACTGTGACGCGCAGCCTATCGCCACCGCCCACGGTCGGCACCGCGCAGCGCTACGCGGCTCGCCGCTCGGCGTCGCCGTGAAGTCGCCGCTTGGCCGCCAGCAGCCGCTCATCGGCCGCACGCAGCAGCAGCTCGATCGACGTCCCGTCCTCCGGGAATACCGCCAGGCCGACGCTGGCGCTGAGCGAATCGAGGCCACCGGCGGCCTCTGACACCGCGCCGGCGATCCGCGCCGCCAACACCCGCGGGTGCTCGGTCTCGGGCGCGATGACGCAGAACTCGTCTCCGCCGAATCGAGCGATGGTGTCCTGAGCGCGCAGCGCGCGGGTCAGCGCGGCACCGACATCCCGCAGCATCTGATCGCCGGCGGCGTGGCCGTGGCGGTCGTTGAGCGGCTTGAACCCGTCGAGGTCCAACATCACGACGGTGAACCGGCCATCGGCTCGGTGGTGCCGAGCGATCTCGTACTCGGCCATCGACATGAGCATGCGGCGGTTGGCCAGCCCCGTGAGCGGGTCGCTGAGAGCGGCGTCCCGCAGCGCGTCGCGCTCGCGTCGCAGGCGTCCCCCGGTGCCCAGGGTCACGGACAGGCAGGCGCACGGCACGAGCACCGCCAGCCACAGCGGCGGCATCACGCCGCGCTGAACTGCTGCGGCCGCCGCGGCGCCGATCAGCCACACCGGCACGGCGCTCCACAGCCCACCGCGGCTGGTATGAGCGACGGCCGCGGCCAACAGCCCGGCCGGGAGGCAGAGCCAGAACCCGTCGGCGCCTCCAACCAGAGCCGCGAGCAGACCCCCCACGAGTCCGATCAGGCCGACCCGCAGCGACGGCGGCGCAACTCGTCGTGGCTCAGGAAGCCGCTTTGACTGCAGTGTGATCACCGACGCCCGGGCATGGCATCCGTTCAGTTTGGAGAGCTGTTCGGACGGGACAGGTAGCCGTGGCAGCTGGACTCGGGCGACCAATAGAATCTCGCCATGGGATTTCGCGTCCTGAATTCCCGAGACGCCTTCTGGCGCCCCTCAAACCAGATGGGGGTAGCCAACACCGACCTGGCCCAGCAGCTCGGAGCAGAGACACTCGGCGCGCGACTGTGGAGACTGGAGCCAGGGCAAGCCAACACCCGCCACCGGCACCGCACCCAACACGAGCTGTATGTCGTTCTGGAGGGCACCGGCCGCATTCGCGTTGACGAAGAGCTGCTGACGCTCGAGCCATTGTCCGCGCTGCTGGTGGAGCCGCAGAGCCTGCGCCAGGTCTTCAATGACACCGCCGTGCCCGCGCTCTGGCTCGTTGTCGGCGCGCCGCTCGAGGGCGCCGACACGCGCGCAATGACCCCCGAGATGATCACGGAGCTCTACCCCGACGGTCCCCGAGCGCTGCCGCCCGAACTCTCCTGAGCGCTCACAAAACGGCGGTCCCCGCACGGATCAGCACGAGCGACAACCACCGTGCCCGACCCGTGATTTGCCGCACCGCAGCCGAGGTCACATCCTCTCGCTGAGGCGTGAAGACCCGGATGGGCGCCTCTCAGCGGGAGCGTAGCGTCACGCGCATCGGATACGAGGAGGCTCTCATGCAGGTGGCCATACCCCAACCGGCGACCCCGGCGCAGCGCCCGAGGGCAGACACCAACCAATCGCGCACTACAGGCAGCGGCCATCAGATTGACCCGCTGAGGCGGCTCGACACTCGACTCGATCGCGCCCTCGGGAGCGATCTCAGGCTGATCTATGGCGTCGGCATGCCGATGCTGCTGGTGATCGCGGGGATCATCGCGCTTGCGCTGTCGCCGTCCTATTGGCTGGTCGGCGCGACTCTCGTCGTGGAGATCGGCTGCCTCGGCTTCGTGATCACCAAGCTGATGGCGATGCTTGACGAGCCCGACGCCTCAGGCGAGAGCTACGCCCGCGGCGAATCGGCCTCGGAAGCGAGTCGCGCTCGCGGCTGCGAGGGCTGCGGCCACACAGGCGATCACGAACGGTGCGCGCACGCCCAGCGGCCCGATGATCACGCCGCCCAGGGCAGAGCCGGCCGCTAGCCCGCCGATCAGACCTGACAGCAACCAGCTGAAGGCCTCGTGCTCGGTTCCGGGTAGTACCACCTGACCGACCAGCAGGTACTGACAGGAGAACACCGGGGCCACCGCCAGTCCGGCGATGAAACTGGCGACTCCGGCGGCGGCGATCGAGTTGGCCGCCAGCAGCGGGATCGTCACGCCACAGTCCAGCAGCAGGAGCATGCAGTATCGGGAGCCCAAGGGCGATCGCCAATGTGTAGTGCTGTATCGAATTCCGCCGGCCATGCTGCCGAGACTCCACAGCGCGAGCAGGTAGCCGGACGCCGCCTGCGAGCCGTTCTGCAATGCCAGGGCCGGAATTCCAACCTCGACGGCGCCCAGCCCGAAGCCCATCAGGGTCACCGGCATCAACAGCCAGCGCAGGTCGATGCTCCCCAGGGCGGAGCCGGCGTGCCGGTGCTGGTGCTCGTGCTCCGGCACAGCGTCGAGCAGCGGCGAGCGCAGGAACAGGAGTGTCCCCAGTACGCCGATGACGCTGAGCGTCAGCACGGCGGCCTTTGGCGAGAACGTGGTGATGATCACCGTCACCAGCAGTGGACCGACGACCCAAATCGTCTCTTGGGCGATCGCTTCGAGTGCGTAGGCCGTTTCACGCACCGAGGGCTCGTCGAACACGTCGCGCAGCAGCGTCCTCACGACCGGTGCGATCGGCGGCGTCAGCGCCCCCGCCAATGCCGAGCATGCGACCAATGCGAGCGTGGGCGCGTCTGCATCTGCTGCCAGTGCCAGCAGGATGTATACGGCGCCCTGCAGCAGAGCGGCCGGTCCCACGACCCACCGCCGGCCCACGCGGTCGACCATCCGACCAAGCACCGGCGCGGCGGCGGCGGTGGCCAACGCGTTCGCTCCCACGGCGATGCCCGCAGCCGCGTAGGAGTGCGTGGTGTCGCGCACGAGCAGGAGCACGGCAAGCGCCGACATGCCCTGTGGCAGTCGTCCCAGGAGTGCGGTGCTCAGCAGCCGGAAGCAGCCCGGCGCCGTGAGCACGGACCGATATCTGGCCATGTCTCCATGTAAGCAGGCGCCGACGGGCGCTCAGGACTGGGCGCGGCCCCGGCTGTACTGATTCGATGTCAGCCAGAATCCTCCCCCAGCGTTGCCGTCGATCGCCGCGAAGTCTTACAGTGAGTGCGAGTGAGCGACGAGACGGGCGCGAGCGTGATGCAGCAGACGATCCTTCAACCATCGACGGAGGCGGCGATCTTTCTCGTGATGATCGCCCCGGCCGGTGACGAGGATCAGCTCCGTGACGCGCTCGCCGACATTCCCGGTCTCAAGCGCTCCGTCGGCTTCCGCATCCCCGAGGCGTGCCTCAGCTGCGTGGTGGGGATCGGCTCAGACCTCTGGGATCGCCTGGGCCCTCTGTGCCCGAAGCCGCTGGGGCTGCATCGCTTCGTCCCGCTCTCCGGCGCAGCCCACACGGCGGCCTCCACCCCGGGCGATCTCCTTTTCCACATCCGTGCGCGCCGGCTTGATCTCTGCTTCGAGCTCGCGCAGCGGATCGCCGAACGGCTGGGCGGGCTGGTCCGAATCGTCGACGAGGTCCATGGATTCCGCTCGTTCGACGAGCGCGACCTGCTCGGCTTCGTCGACGGCACCGAGAACCCGGAGGGCGAAGCGGCGAGGACCGCGGTCACGATCGGCGCCGAGGATCCGGGGTTCGCCGGGGGCAGTTACGTGATCGTCCAGAAGTACCTGCACGACCTGGCGGCCTGGGACTCCCTTTCGGTCGAGGAACAGGAGCGCGTGATCGGACGCACGAAGCTCAGCGATATCGAGCTGCCTGACGACGTCAAGCCATCGAACTCGCACGTCGCACTCAACACGATCGTCGATGAGACCGGAGAGGAGCTCGAGATCGTGCGTTTCAACATGCCCTTCGGCCGCGTTGGGGCAGGCGAGTTCGGCACGTATTTCATCGGCTACGCGTCTGACCCGGGCGTGATCGAACAGATGCTGCGCAACATGTTCATCGGCAACCCGCCCGGCAATCACGACCGCGTGCTCGACTACTCCACCGCCGTGACGGGAACACTGTTCTTCGTGCCCACCACGGATCAGCTCGCGGGCATGGCAGATCCCCCGCTCGAGCCGAGCGCCGCCGTCATCGAACCTGAGACGACAAACCACGACGGATCGCTGGGGATCGGCGGTCTGAGAGGAGCATCAGCGTGAATCATCTGCTTCGTTCGCACGCGCCGATCAGCGATGCCGGCTGGGAGCTGCTCGACCACGAGGCCCGCGAGCGCCTGACCCCGGCTCTGGGTGCGCGCAAGCTGGTCGACTTCGACGGCCCTCGCGGTTGGTCACACTCATCGACGAACCTTGGGCGGGTCGAGGCGATCGAAGGCAGCCCCGAAGGGGTGACTGCGCTGCGACGACGCGTCCTGCCGCTGATCGAGCTCCGCGCCGATTTCAGCCTTTCGCGAAGCGAGCTCCAGGACGTCGATCGCGGCGCCGACGATGCCGATCTGGGTCCGCTCGACACCGCCGCTCGCGAGATCGCACGGGCCGAAGGTGACGCCGTCTTCGGCGGCTGGGCCGGAACGTTCAACGGGGTGATCGCGGCCACCCCGCACGCGATGCTGAAGCGCATCAAAGCGGAGAACTACGCAGAACGTGTGACGGCGGCGATCGAATTGCTGCTCGGATCGGGAGTCGACGGACCGTACGCACTCGGTGCCGGCCAGGATCACTACCGGTTGCTGGGCACCGCTCCCGTGCCGGGCGGTTACCCGCTCAGAGAACACGTGTCACTGCTGCTCGGAGGCCCGATCGTGTGGGTTCCCGGCATCGAGGGCGCTGTGCTGCTCAGCCGCCGCGGCGGTGACTTCCTCTTCGACAGCGGCCAGGACATCTCATTGGGCTACGACTCACACGATGCCGAGCAGGTCAACCTCTACCTCCAGGAGAGCTTCAGTTTCCACGTGGCCACACCGGAGGCCGCGGTCCATCTGACCAGCTGAGCATGGCCGAGATTCGTACCGAGGAGCGTCGGCCGCCCAAGCTCTTCGCTGCGGGCGTACCCTTTGGGGCATCGACAACCACCCGATCGTCATCGCCTTGAAACGCGCTCCCATCCCGTATGTCGTGGTCGGCGCGACGGCCAACGTGGCCCGACGCTCGCGCCGCCCGGTCGCCGTCGGCGCACGGGCACTGGCGGCTGCGGCATGGCCGGCGGCCGCGATCTGGAACTCGTCTCCGTGGGCACCGGTGCGTGCTCGCGCCGACGCCGTCTCCTACAGATGGGGCCAGGACGGCGTGCTCGTGACCGCCGACGCCGCTGCGCAGGCGCGTCGGCTCGCGGCGCAGCTGTCGCGGGCACTGGCCGACGAGTTCGCCCGCTCAGGGCTCGGCGATGAGCTGCTCGACCGGCTGCTGCGCTCCGGCGCCTTCGACCGGATCGTGAGCGTCGTGATCAACCACCCGGCCACAGAGGCGCTGATCGGCAACGCCCTCGACGATCCCGGACTCGATCGCTTGATCGATCGCGTCATGGACAGCCGCATGCTCGAAGAGATCACCGCGCGTCTGCTTGCGAGCGAGGAGATGCAACAGGTGCTCGAGTACGTCACGAGCTCGCCCGAGCTGCGTGCGGTGCTCCGCCGCCAGACGGTCGGCCTGGCGGACGATGTCGCCGTCGGGGTCCGAACACGGACGGTCGTCGCGGATGATGTTGCCGAGCGCATCGCCCGCCGCCTGCTCGGGCGACGAGAGCCCCAGGCCGGCGAGTGACTCGTACCGCGCCGGTCGGCTACGTCGGTCTCGTGACCCGCGGGGTTGCGTTTCTGATCGACGCCCTCGTCGTCAACGCGATTGCGGTGCTGCTCGGCGGCGCGGTCAACCTGATCGCATCGCTGCTGGGCGTGAGCGGGAACATCGACATCGTCGGGGCTGTGCTCGGCGCGGCAGCCTGGTGGGTATGGAGCCTGTTCTATTTCGTGACCTTCTGGGCACTGACCGGCCAGACGGTCGGCAATCGCATCCTCGGGATTCGCGTGCTCAGCGGCGTCGGCGGAGGTGATGTCACCTTCACGCAGGCCGTGCGCCGATTCATTGGCCTGACCCTGGCGATCATCCCGCTCGGCGCCGGCCTGATACCGATATTGACCGACCCGCGGCGGCGCGGATTCCAGGATCGTATGGCCGATACCGTGGTGCGCTGGGACATCGACGAGGAGACCGAGAAGGCCGTCCGGGAGCAACTCCGCCAGCAGGCTGTCGACTCCGAGCATGGTCAGCCCCCCCGGGGTGGCCCGCTGGCCACCCCGGGGACTTCAGGCGCTCAGTCAGACGAGCCTGTGACGCTCGTAGACGATGTACCGGCGGCGGCGGCGCCCGGCCCGCCGCTCGAGCCATAGCCGAAGCTGCAGCGGGCTCCGCTCGGGCAGGGCGGCGCGGTCGGCGCCCGCATCGCCGCCGTCCCACGTGATCAGGTAGGCCGTCCTCAGCAGCGGCTCGACGCTGCCGGCAACGAACTCATCAAAATCGTTCATCACCCCATATAACCCCCGGCATGCCGCAGATGGTTCCGCGCTTCGGGGCCGCGCCCCTGGGACACACGGAGGCCCTGCCCTGGACGTTGCGGGACCACACCGAAGACACTCGACGTCGCCAAGCGGTAGTGTCCTGCATCACAAAGTCGGGACCTCGCCCCTGTTGGCTCTGGGATGGAGGTCCTATCCCGTTAATTCCCACAACCATTCTGGGAGTAAGTCCAACCAAATGCTTATCACCGCAACGTCGTATCCGTTCCTCGGTGTGCTGTGGTCAATGCTGATCTTCTTCGCGTTCATCGTCTGGATCTGGATCGCGATTACGGTCTTCATGGACCTCATCCGCCGCAAGGACATATCCGGGTGGGGCAAGGCCTTCTGGGTCATATTCATCATCATCCTCCCGTTCCTGGGAGTCCTGATCTACCTGATCGCCTACCACAACGGCATGGCCGATCGTCAGAACAAGGACGCTCAGAAAGCTCAGGCGCAGTTCGACGACTACGTTCGCCAGACAGCCGGCAGCAGCGGCTCGGCGAGCGAGATCGCCAACGCCAAGCAGCTGCTTGACAGCGGCACGATCACGCAGGAGGAGTTCGACACGCTCAAGGCAAAGGCCCTGAGCGGCAGCAGCAGCTGATCTGGGGCGGGGTGGGGCGCCGCCTCGCGCGGCCGCCCCACCCCGCATAGCGCCCTCACACCAAGCCCCGCTCGCGCCCGGAGAGGCCGGGAAGGCCGTGCCGCACTACCGGGGGCCATCGACCGCCCCAGCCCGCCGGCGCGAGACACCCGTCCGCAGACTCCACCAGCAGAGACCTGGAGAGGTATCCGCGCCAGGCCCGGAAGGGATTTCCCACGAGGCAGCCCTCGCAGGTTGCCGTCGGGCGCTGATTTGCCGCGGCGCACCGTGGCCGGTTGCCGTCCGCCGCGATTGGCGGTACCATGCAACCGGTTGCAATGGCGAGCGTGAACTCTATAGCCGACATCGCCCGCCTGGCCGGGGTCTCCAAATCCACCGTGTCGCGGGCGCTCAACGACAGCCCCGTGATCAGCGTTGAGACAAAGGAGTTGGTGCGCGCCATCGCCAAGGAGCACGGCTTCGAGGTCGACGCTCGGGCCCGCCGCTTGAGCCTCCAGCAGAGTGGGGCGATCGCGCTGGTCGCCTACGGCTACAAGGCCGGCAGCGTCGTGCCAGACGCCTTCATGCTCGAACTTATGACCGGGATCTCCGCCGGACTCGGCAGGAGCGATTACGACCTGCTGATGATTCACGTCGGGCCCAGCGACGTCTCCTGGCCGCGCCGCTACCTGGAAACCGGGCGCGCCGACGGCTTCATCATGCTCGAGGCACAGTGCACGCGTCAGCAGATGCGCGCCCTGCGGGACGCCGACGCACCCTTCATCGTCTGGGGACAGCCATCTTCCGATGGCTCCTTCTGTTCAGTCAGCGGCGACAGCGTCCGCGGAGGCCGCCTTGCGACCGAGCACCTGCTGGGCATCGGGCGCCAGAAGGTCGCGTTTCTCGGCGGCCCCAAGCACGCGGCTGAGGTCGCCGAGAGGCAGCGCGGCTACGAGGCCGCCCTTGCGGCAGCCGGACGCACACCGGATCCCGGTTTGATCACCCACACCGCGTGGTCGGAGGGCTCGGCCCGCGTCGCAATGGCGGAGTTGCTCGACAGCGCACCCGAGATCGACGGGGTGTTCGTGAACAGCGACGTCATGGCGATCGCCGCGATGGAGGTGATCGCCGACAGCGGCCGCAGCGTCCCGGGAGACATCGCGGTGGTCGGCTACGACGATGTGCCACTCGCGGCCCACGTCAAGCCGTCGCTGACAACGATTCGCCAGGACGCGATGCTCGCCGGCCGACTGCTCGCCGATGGCGTGGTTCAGCGCGTGCAGACGGGTGCCATCACCAGCACATCGCTTCCCGCTGAGCTGGTCGTCAGGGACTCCGCCCGATGACAGCTCCGATATCACTCTTCGCACCGCCGGTCTCCCCCATTCGCCCCCTGCCTGATGCGGGGCTGCTCTCGTCCCGTTCTTTGCAACCGGTTGCACCCTAGGAGGTAGAACTTGTTCATCGCTTCGACCACGCAACTGCAACTGATTGCGAGCATGCCGGCGCCCCGCGCCCGCTACGACGAGGTCGTGTTCGTCACGCACCTGTCGACCAGCAGGCCAGGTGACGGTGACGCAGCGTCTGCCAGGTCGATGGCGCGACCGGCACGGCCGCTGGCTGAGCAACCTGGCCGGCTTCGCGACTGGTGCCGTCGCCATCGAGCTTTCGACGCGCGGAGCGAGCGCCGTCCACACTGAGCTCGGCGTGCCAAGCGAGGCACGGCTCGCGGCCAGCGCTGCCGCCGGGTCCCAGCCCGGATACCTGAGGTCTCAAGAACCTTTCCGCGGGAAGGTCTCCCCTTGCCGGACCCGCGCGTCGGCCTCAAGTGCGGCCTGGGCCTGTGCGTCGGCGAAACCACGCAGCCGCTCGCGCAGATCGAGGTCCCGCACCGCGAGGATCCTGGCGGCCAGCAGTCCGGCGTTACGAGCACCGTCAATGGCGACGGTCGCGACCGGAACGCCCTTGGGCATCTGCACGATCGACAACAGACTGTCCAGCCCATCGAGATTCTTGAGCGACACAGGTACACCGATCACCGGCAGGCAGGTGACCGCGGCCAGCATCCCGGGAAGGTGAGCCGCGCCACCGGCGCCGGCGATGATCACGGCCAGACCCCGCGCCTCAGCCTGCTGTCCGTAGGCGATCATCTCGACCGGGGTGCGGTGGGCCGACACCACCCGCGTTTCCACGGGCACACCGAGGTCATCGAGCACTGCGGTGGCCTGGCTCATGACGCTCAGGTCGCTGTCAGACCCCATGACCACGCCGACGATCGGTTCAGACATCCCGCTCCAGCCTATCGGCTGCCTCCCGCGCCCGAGCAAGCGCCTCCTCAGGCGTGTCGGCGCAGACCGTGACATGCCCGAGCTTGCGTCCGGGCCGTGCGCTCTTGCCGTAAAGATGCACACGGGCCCCCGGTACGCTCAGCGCGTCCGCCAAGCGCGATGCCGGGTCCGAACCGTCACGCGGTCCCACCACGTTGACCATCGCGGCCGCCGCCGCGACCGGGGTCGTGAGCCCGAGGGGCAGGTCGAGGACCGCGCGCAGGTGCTGCTCGAACTGCGAGGTGACGGAGGCCTCGGTGTGAAGGTGTCCCGTGTTGTGGGTCCGCAGAGCCAGTTCGTTCACCAGCAGACGACGATCGCGCGTCACGAACAGCTCAACGGCCATGAGCCCCTCCAGCCGGATGTGCTCGGCGAGCGTCCGCGCCAGGTTCTCGACCTCCAGGGCCATCGTCTCCGGGATTCCGGCCGGCATCAGCACCGAGCGGCACATGCCATCGACCTGTTGGGTCTCGACCGGTGCGTAAACGGCTAGATCACCCGAGGGTGAGCGTGCGACGATGACGGCAAGCTCCTGAGCGAGTTCAACCGCCTCCTCGACGTAGAGTTCGAGGCCGGCCGTGGTCGCCTCGGCGAAGGCCGCTTCGGCATCCCTCCGGTCGATGCACATCCAGACGCCTCGACCGTCGTACCCACCACTGCGCGCCTTCAGAACCACTGGCCATCCATGCGCCGCGGCGAAGGCGTGGACGTCGGTGACGGCGCCGGCGGAAGCGTGTGCCGGAACAGCAACCCCATCCAAGTCCGACAATGTCCTCCGCTGCCGGAGCTTGTCCACGGCCAGCTCCAGCGCCGCGCTGGAGGGGCGCACCGGCGTTCCTCCAGCCTCCAGCCCAGCCACAGCCGCGAGGTCCACGAGTTCATGCTCGAACGTCAGCACATCGCAATGCTTCGCAAGCACGCCCAGGGCCGATCCGTCCCGACCCGACCCCTCAAGCAGCGAAACCCCGGCCCGCGCGGCGGCATCGCCCTGCGCACCGAGGCAGACCAGCTCGAGATCCAGCGAGATCGCGGCCTGCCAGGCCATCCGGGCAAGCTGTCCGGCGCCGACCATGCCGACAGACGAGCGCGAGCTGGCAGCAGGGCTCGGCCTCATCCGGCGAAGGTCGCGAATGTCCAATGATTCCCGTCAGGGTCCGCGATCGTGCAGTCGCGTGACGGGTAGTCGGTCTGATCGGTGAGTGGGTGAATCACAACCGCTCCCAGCGAGACTGCGCGAGCCATCACGGCGTCAGGGTCTGCGGTGACGACGTGCAGCGAGCTGGTACCGGGCCGGCAGGGGGTTGGACGCTCGTCGGTGCTCGAGAGCAGCACACGACCACCCTCGGGCCAATCGAGTTGGCAGTGGTGGATCGAACCCTCGCTCTCCCCTGGGATCATCAGATCCTGTGTGAATCCGAGTGCAAGCAGCCAGCCGCGCAACCCGGGCGCGTCGTGGCTGACGACGCTCGCCCAGATGCTCGGCTGCCTGATTCCGCTGGTCCGCAAGGTCATCGCCATGAACTCTAGACAGGGGAGCCACCGACCGCGGTCAGAACCGATGTCTGGCGAGCCGCAGACCGCCGCGCATGTGAGCTTCGCTCATGGCCCGTGCCGCCGGAACCATCTCGCTTGTCACGAGGCCGTGCGTTGCGGTGATCTCGTCGATGATCTGAAACGACCGAGCGATCCGATCAGGACGGTCGATGACGATCGTGCAGACTGGCACGTGACGTCGGACCTGCAAAAGGCGGTCGCCGTGTGGCGCATGGTCGCCGTGGTAGCCCCACATCCCGCGTAGCACGGTGGCGCCGGCTGCCTCGGTTTCGGCCTGCAGCCGGTGGATGATCTCCATATGCAAAGGGCGGTCATGTTGCGCCGCGACGTTCGACGTGTAGATCATGAGCTTCTGCCACATCCCCAGGCCATGCTCGTCCGTCGCCGGCAGCTCATGCGGCTTTGCGAGCAGCTCGCCGTCGCGCTTGCAGACCCGCACCCGCTCCAGTGTCATCAGGGGCGCGTGGAGCAGTCCGCCAAGCTCCGGAAGCACCTCTGCGATCCCTTCTCCGGACCCGACGGCGATCAGCATCATCGGTACATCGGCGTTGCGAGCGAACAACCTCGCGCGCGCTCGACGGCCGCCACGCGTGCCGTCGACGCCGAGAAAGACACTCGCCCCAGCCAGGCCGCGGCGGTACATGAGGTCACAGAGCGCAACGTAGGCCGGAGCGTCACCTGCGCGATCCTGGCGTCCGAGATAGACCGTCAGCTTCGTGGCCTCCCCAAACTCATCGGGCAGCTGCACCTGCCTTATCTCTCCGGACAACAGCCGCGCCCGTTCAAGGGTTATGAGCCCGCGACGCTTGATTTGAAGCAGCTCTTGCAGCAGCAGCTCGATGCGGGCGCGCTCGTCGACGGCGATCGAGACAACCGGGAGATCTTCGGACAGCGTCAGAAGCCGGTCGGTGTGCAGGTGGTGGAGCCGGCCGAATCCTTCTGCACCCCGTAGAAGGATGCCGGCCGCCACGTGATGGTCGCCGTAGACGGCCATGAGGTCGTCGGCCAGGAGACCGCGGTCGGTTCGGTCCCGCTCCCCGAAGTACGTCGTGAGTTTGAGGCAATCGTCGTTCAAGGCGCCAGGGGGTCCTCATCGCCCACGACCAGCGTCGGGCAGCCATCCTCGATCAGCTCGGGGGCTACACCCTTGAGCAGCAGACGACCGGCGCGGCCGCTGTGGTGGTGCCCGCACACGATCAGGTCAAATGCGTGCCGGTGCGCGTAATCGAGGAGCGCGCGGGCGGGGCTGTCTCCGTCGATGATCTCGAGGGAGACATCGACACCGGCGCGTTGCGCACGGTCGGCAACCTCGTCGAAGGTACGACTGAGGTACCGGTGTGCAGCGTCGGCCGTCTCCTCGCGGTCGGCCTTGGTCTCGGCGTGTGCGGGCGAGTATGCGATGGCGACGGCAACGAGCTCGGCGTCGTAACGGCGGGTGACGTCGATGGCCACGTCGAGGGCGCGCTGGGCGATGTCGGAGCCGTCCCAAGCGAGCAGGATTCGTTGAAACATCAGTGCAGAATGGGGACGAGGGACAGGGCGATCAGCAGGGCCGTCAGCATGTACAGCAGATAGACGGACAGCCGTCCGGATTGGGTGGCGCGTACGCGCTCGGCAATCCGCAACGCAACCGTGGCGGCCGGTCGATAGAGGTAACGGTCGATGACCAAGACGACCCGGGTTTCGAGCACGAGGTGCCCCACGGCGCCGTCGCCGGCGACGGGTGACAGACGGCGTCGGAAACCGAGCGGGCCCCGAAGGATCACGCGCATGGGGTTCGAGTACGCCGACGGCCGGTATTGCACGGCCGCGAGCTCAGCGCCGCTGCCGGTCACCCAGACCGGGGCGCGGCGCGCGCCGCGACGCCTGTCCGCGCCGAAGGCGATCGTCGCGGCGACGATCGCATAACACGGCAGCACGACACATAGCCAGGTTGGGTCCAGGACCGAGAAGTTCTGGAACACCGGCCCGAGAACGAGCGGGTGACTGATCGTGCTCGCGGAAAGATCAAATCCGAGCAGAGGGCGCAGGCCAGCTCCGATCACATGTATCTCCCACGGCGCAGCCGCACCCAGGAACAGGACCACCACCGCCAGGGCCCCCGCCCCAAGCGGCCATCTCGAAGGCTCACGCACCTCACCAAGGTTTTCACGCGCGCGACCGAGGAAGACGAAGCCGTAGTACTTCGCAAAAGCGAGCAACCCGAGCCCGGCGGTCAAGGCCAGGATCGCCGCCGCCAGAGCGCAGAGCAAGCGTGCCAGCAGTGTCGGCATGCGGAAGCCCTGCAACAGCGCCTCGAACGTGAACCATTCGCTGACAAACCCGCCCAGAGGCGGGATCGCGGCCAGCGTGAGCGCGGCGACCCCGGATGTTGCCGCTGTGACCGGCAGTAGTCGCGAGATCCCGCCGAGAGGGTCGATCGTTCGCCTTCCAGTCGCATAGATCACACGGTCGATGCTGATCAGCGACAGCGTCTTTGAGAGGTTGTGCGCGCAGACCTGGAGCGTGCACGCGAGAAGGCCGATGGCGGCGAGCTTCGGCTGGTGCGCCGCATGCCCGAGCAGCGCGACCGCGAATCCGACCAATGCCACGCCGGCGTGCTCGACCGTCGAGTAGCCGAGGAATCCGCGCATGTCATTCTGTGTCAGCGCGTATGTGACCCCCGTGACCGCGGTGAGGGAGGCGATGATCAGCAGCGCATCTCCGCATCCCGTCGGCAGGGGGCCAAGCACGTCGAACGTGAATCGCCAGAGTCCGTAGAACCCCGCACACAACGCGACCGACAATGACGCGGCCCCGAGCCGCGGGGCCGACCCGTATCCGGCGGGGAGTCCGCCCTGCAACGGAAGGACTCCGACCTTCGTCGCGAAGCAGCTGAGGAATAGCGCGAACAGCAGGTCGCGCGTTCCCGCGGAGAGGTGCGCGTGCCGCCAGACCTCGAGGGAGAAGCTGTGCGTATGCCCGTAGAGCAACCCGAACGCGGCCAGCAGGGCGGCACCGCCGAGCTTCGCCAGCCCGCCCGTCAGGTAACCGCCGACCAGATCCTCGTGTGTGCGGCCGGCGCTTGCAATCAGGTACACGCAGACGGTGATCGCCTCCCAGGCAAGGAAGAACAGAAACCCGTTGTCTGATCCGATCGCGACCACCACGAACAGAATCAGAGCGCTCGAGAGCATCGTCAGCCATTTCCCAGCCGGTAGCTCAGCGTAGGCAAGCGATACGGCAGCGCCGGTGATCCCCGTGAGCGCGAGAAAGATGCCGGCGAGTCCGTCGGCTCGAAGTGCGCTGTGACCGAACCCGATCCATGATCCGAGATTCACAACCGGCTCGCTGCGCCCGAGCGCGGCCGCAAGCCCAACAGCTACAAGCAGCAGACAGCCGGCCGCCGAGCAGATCGAACCCAGCCTGGGGCCGGCGGTCGAAGGCGATATCCAGGCCACCGGTATGGCCAGCGCGAGCAGGCTCATTCCGATGGCAAAAAGGACGTTCATGCTGCCACCTGCCTTGGGGTGTGAACGCCGGCTGCAAGCAGTAGTCCCTGCATGATCATGATCGGCGGTGGCGGCGTGCCGGGCACATATACGTCGACTGTCAGGACACCGTCGACGCCTCCGGCCGTCAGCCCGCCTGCTCTGTCCGCATGCAACCCGATGCCGCAGGCGTCGTCGCCGACGGCGATCAGCGCCTTCGGCGCGGGCATGACCTCCCAGGTGCGCCGAAGCGGTTCTCGCAACGGTGTGGTGACGGGTCCCGTCACCAACAGAACGTCGGCGTGCCGAGGGGCGTTGGTGAGGAAGAACCCCAGTCGCTGGATGTCGTAATGCGGGTTCCACAACGCATGTATCTCCCACTCCTCCGACCCGTCGGAACCGCAGTCGATGTGGCGCACATGAATCGAGCGGCGCAGGCCGGAGGCATCACTCGAGAGTCGGGCGGGATCCCCGATCACGACGATCGCCCCCTCAGAGCACGCGGTCGCGGCGCGCTCGCGCTCGCCCGCTGCCAGGATCTCGACAGTGCCCTCGAAGCCAGCGGGGCCGTGTTCTGCCCGGTGTGGGTAGGTGGTTGTGATCCGGCCTTTGCTGAGGCCGCGGTAGATCCACTCGAGCATCAGCGATCAGCTCCCGCGGGGGTGAGACCGAAGCTGTGCTCTATGAACGCAAAGTCGGTCAGCACATCATTCGGGAACGCGCCATCGAACAGCGCCCAGTTCCGCAGCGATGGTGAAGCGATGTGCACGCGGTGCACGGCGCCGTTCCGCATCTCCACCCAGAACACCAGCTCGCCCTGCGGCGCCTCGGCCCAGCCGCACGCCGTGCCGGTGAGGTGCTCAGGGATCGCGGCGAGGAGCTCACCATCGTGGCGGCGAAGCTGCTCCGTCGTCTGGCGCACAAGGCGGAGCGACTCGAATAGTTCAGCGAACCGGACGCTCATTCTGGCCATCGCGTCACCGCCACGATCGGTCATCACCCGCACCCCCAGGCGCGCGTACGCACCGTATGGGCGCTCGTGTCTCGCGTCAGTGGATATCCCCGAGCCGCGTGCGAGCGGACCCACAGCGCACCGCTCCTCTGTCACCGCGCGGTCAAGACGACCGCTGCCGATCAGGCGATCTGTCATCGACGGGGTACCCAGGAACATGCGGCAGTCACGTCGCAGATCGCGTGCGAGCGCGTCAAGCCCCGTGCTCAGGTCTTCGAGACTCAGCTCACCTTCGGCCCGAACACCACCCGGAACGATCATGCCTCGTCCGAACCGGCTGCCCGTCAATTGAGCCCGTATCCGTTGCACGCTCTCCTTGAGAATCTGGAACCGCGCCTGCCCGACGTACAGCGCCGTGGTCTCCGCCTCCTTGGCGATCACGTCCAGGTGGCAGGCCATCCGTTCGAGCTCGCAATAGACCGCGCGCCAGCGCTGCGCACGGCGGGGCGCGCTCACGCCCGCCACCCGCTCCACGGCCTCCGAGAAAGCGCTTGCGTAGGCGTTGCTGGCGATCCCCGCCACACGCTCGGCGACGATCACGGCGTTCTCCGGGTCCATACCGGTGAAGCGTGCTTCGATGCCGCGGTGCTTGAAAAACGGCCGGGTCTGCAGGTGTGTGATGTCCTCGCCGCCGGTCTCGATCTGAAACTGGATCGCCTCAAAGATCCCGGATCTCACGGGCCCATAGGGAATCGCGAACACGTCGAGCCCGGACACCGATCGGTCGATCAGATCCGCGTCCGGCCTGGTCAGGCTGTGGCCCTCCAAGCACCGATCGATCTGGGCTCGATCATCGCGTTCGAGCAGCTCACGCTCCGGCCATGCCGTTGCGCGCCACCAATCTGCCAGTGCTCGCCATCTGACGCAACCGGTCTCCTGGGCCAGCGTCTGCAGAAGCACGAGCTCGCCCCGCAACGCGACCACCGCCGTCAGTGCGAGATCCGGGGTCTCCGCGAGGAACAGCGTGACAAAGCGGGCCCCGGCCGTGCGCAGCTGCTCGAGCGCCACATTGAACTCATCGGCGCCAACCAGAAGACGCACCTCTCCGGGCGGGGTGTCCGCGACCACAGAGGCAGGGCCCTCCAGCGACAGGTACTCGAAGATATCGCCAGCTTCTCGGGCGCTGCTCATGCGCTCGGAACCTCCAGCCGGTGACGAGCATTCGCCAGCAGCGCGGAGAGCTCTCCGGGCAGGTGGACTCCGAGCGCGACGACGACGATGAGGCAGCCGAGCATCCCGGCGATCATCCACCCGCTCCGTTCGCGCACCGTCGGCGAGGAGACGGCCTGGTCAGGGCGGCCCTCTCCCTCCCCGGTGACCGCTGGAGTAGCGGCCGTTGAGCTGAGGACCATGCTGCCCGAGTGCCAGATGATCCCGAAGAACGCGAGGTTCACGAACACGAGCAACAGCGTCACGCCCACGTACTGTGGCTCGGCGAAACCGGCGACCACGATCTGAAATTCGCTACGGAACACGCCTGACAGCGGCAGACCCGACAGCGCAAGGACGGCGGCGAGGAACATCGGCCCCGTCCAGGGCATCCTGCGTCCAGCGTCTGCGACCTGATCGATCTCCTTGGTGTCATAGCCACGGACGAGCGATCCGGTGCCCAGGAACGCGAGCCCCTTTGCAGAAGCGTGCGTGATCACGTGCAGCAACGCGCCGGCGACTGCCAACGGCGCACCGAACCCGACGCCGAGCGCGATGATCCCCATGTGCTCGATCGAGGAGTACGCGAGGAGCCGCTTGAAGTTCCGCTGTCGTAACACGAAGAAGCTGGCGGCGATCAGCGAGCTCGCGCCAAACACGATCAGCACATGCTCGGCAAACGGGCGGTCACCGGTCGCAACCGTGACCTGGAAGAACCGCAGGATTGCGTAGAAGGCGGCCGCCAGCAGCGATCCGGAAAGCATCGCCGAGGCCGGCGCGGGGGCTTCGCTGTGCGCGTCGGGCAGCCAGGTGTGGGTCGGGACGAATCCGACCTTGGTGCCGAATCCCACCACTGACAGTACGAACGCGAGCTTGACGGCGCTGCGGGAGAGACCATGCCCATGGTCGATGAACAGCGCAAACCTCGGGATGTAAGCGCCGCCGAGGGCGTGGGTGCCCGTCGCGTACAAGAGGATGATTGACAGAAGCGCAATCCCCAGGCCACTGGATGCGATCAGGACATACTTCCACGCTGCCTCAAGAGCCGCATCCGTGCGATCGATCGCGACAAGCAGCGCAGAGACGATCGTAGTCAGCTCAACCGCGACCCACAGAGCGCCGAAGTCCGCGACCAATGGCACGAGCAGCATCGCAGCGCCGAACAGGTTGAGCAGCGCGAAATACCGCTTCATGAACCCTGCGAAGCCCGAGCGATCCTCCTCCACAGCCAGGTACCCGACTGAGAACAGTCCCGCCATCGCGTACATCAGGCCGGTCGCGAGCAGAAACACCGCCCCGAGCGAGTCGATCCGCAGCCATCCACCGGCTGCCACCAAAACACGCCCGTGGTCCACCTTGATCGCGATCACAATCGCCAGCCCGAGTGCAACCATCCCGGAGACGGCGGTCGATGTCCAAGCGAGCGGCCAGCGGCCGCAAAGCGAGACCAGGCTTGCGCCGAGCGGAATCGCGAGGATGGTGTAGAGCGCCCAGCTCATCCCGTCAGCCCCAGCTCATCCCGTCAGCCTGTTGAGGATGTCCGTGCGGACCGCGGTGCGCTCGATCGCGAGGTACTGGACGAGCACGACGAACACCAGTACGCCTACAAGCACGTCGAAGAGCAGCAGCAGCGCGAGGATGATCGGCAACCCCGGGGCGATCACGAGGCTCGCGACCGTGACGGCGTTCTCGAGCACCAGGAACCCGAGAAGTTGTGAAGGCGCGTACGGGCGAAGCACCATCAACAGAAACGCGACCAGTACGCCGCCCACAGCGATTGGTAGCGCGGACAGCGGTAGTGCTGCTTCAGCACCGATATGAACCGGCCGTAGGACAACAAACGCGAAGCAACACAGCACGATCGCCAAGAGAATGCTGCTGGCGACGCCGATCGAAGACGGCACGCGCGGTTCAGCATCGAGTCGGCGCAATATGAACCGGATTCCGAGTGGGAACAGCAGCGCTTTGAGCCCGATCGTCACCGCACCGAGCGCGTAGAGCGAGCTGTCACCGTGCCCGGTGGCGGCGGTTGCGAACGCGAGTGCTGCGACGACTGCCGAGCCGAGCGCGTAGAGGCGCAGCTGCTCCCATACATCCTGAGAGCGCAGCAGACCGAACTCCAACAGCAGCACGATCACAGCAGTGATCGTGGACGCGGCACCGAACACGGTCAGATGCAGATCGCCGTACCCGGGCTCAAAGAGAAAGATCACCACCGCCAGCACGGCGAACATGAAGCTAGCCACGGTGAACTCGGGGATCTTGTAGAGCCGCAGCTTGGCGAAGCTGGACTCGATCACCACTACGGCGGCACCGACGACGAGTGCCTTGCAGAACAGCAGTGCGATCGCCATCAGCACCGCATCAAGATGGCCGGTCTGCGCCATCCCCCAAGGAGCAACGAGCACGTTCATCAGGATCGTGAACAGGATCAGCTGCTTGACGCTCGAGCCCCAGCGCAGAAAGGCGAGCCCGGGCCCGGAGTGTTCGGCGACGCGCCCCTCCTCAATCTGTCCGAACTCGAGACTGCCGCCGTGGTTTTCGACCGGAATGCGGCCGGTCTCGTTGAGCACCAGCATGAAGAACGCCGCGATCATCAGCAGATGACTAGGTCGGATCACCTGGGCCGTAGCCGAGCGAATCGTCGCGCCGAATGCATACGGCAGGTCGGTGTGCGTGGTCAGCGCCAGCACGAACGTGACGAAGATGACGGTCGGCTCGTTGAAGGCGCCGAACGAGCGCAGCCGGCTCGAGCCGAGCTGGGCGTAGGGGCTGCCGCTGTCAACCGCGGCAAGGGATACCACGAAGCTGGCGAGCGCAAGGATCATCCCGACCCCGAAGAAGTCGGCCATCCACCCCAGCGGTAGACCGAAGGTGGTCAGCACTGGGATCAGCAGCGGCACCGTCGCGTATGCAGCGAAGCTGACGTACGGAGCGAACCGAAAGATCGGGCCGGCGGGCTCCGGGAGCACCGTCTCCTTCTGCAGCAGTTTCAGGATGTCGTAATAGGGCTGGAGGATCCGCGGGCCGTGACGCTGTTGAATCACAGCCTCGACCCGTGCAATGACTCCGCTGATCAGCGGCGCCAGCGCGAGGATCACGACCACCTGCAGGATCTGGATTGCCCAGTCAGGGAGTGTCGGCATCGCTCCGCAGCTCCTCCAACACGTTGGCGAACGTCGCGAACCCTGGCGATACGCCGGTCGGCTCACATACGAACCTCGAGCCGAACATCCGATCCAGATACCCGGAACTACTCTCCACCGCGCGCCACCTCCATGTCAGACCAGGACATAGAGGCCATCAGCGTTCAACTGCCGCGGTTAGGAGCGAGCCTCATCGCTCTTACGGGCGAAAGCATACAGCAGTCGGGCGTCGCCTCAGAAACTGGCAGCGGGGATGGCCTCAGGGGTTTGACGCGATCCAAGCCTCGGCGTCGGTGTAGGCATCCCGCACGGCGGCGCCGAGCCGCCGGCGTCCGGGATATACGTTGTCGGCACCGAGCCGATGGCGCATCCCGGTCACCTTGAGCTGACTGCGAACGCGAGTGCTCGCCGAGACGATCATGAGTTTGGAGCCGACATCCGCGAGTTGGTCTGAGTAGCGAGCGAGCACGTCGATGAACGTTGTCCCCAGTTCCTCATGGCCACGGAGGCGCACGATCACGACGCTGTTGCCCGAGCGCGTGTCAACCGCCGGGAGGGCCGACTCGAACTGAGCCGCGGCCGCGAAGAACAGGCTCCCATAGGGCACGAGCACGACGATCTGTCGTTCATCGAGATGGGCCGGAGCGTCGAGCTCGACGATCGAGCCGTCGGCCTCGAGCTCCCAGCGAGTCAGCGTGAGTGAGCCGGATTGCCGGATGACGTACAGGACGATGGAGAGCCCCACACCGACCAGCACCGCGAACTGCAGCGGGATGATGATCGTGAGCGCGAACGTGACCGACATCACGGTCCTTTGCACGGGACCGGTCCGCCAGACCGCAACGAGGTCTCCGGGTTTGATCGTCCGGTACCCGATCAGCATCAGCAGGCCCGCGAGCGCGGGCATCGCGATGTTGCTGGCGAGGTCACCCAGCGTGAGCACCACCACCGCCATCACGAATCCTGCGATCACGAGCGATTGGCGCGACCGCGCGCCGGCGTTCACATTGATCGACGTGGCCGACACCGAGCCGCCGACCGGCATGCCGCGCAGGAACCCGCAGGCGACGTTCGCGACGCCCTGACCGATGAAGTCCCGGGAGCCCTCCGGCGGCTGCCCGTCGGGGTTGAGAAAGTTGGAGGAGACTCCAGCCCCCTGCACCAGACCGACGAACGCGAGCGAGAGGGCCGGGACCAGGAGCTCCGGCATCAACCGAAGCGACGGCACGATCGGCGTCGGCAGCGCGTTCGGGACGACACCGAGATCATTGAGGGTCGTCACCCCCGCGAGTCCCAGCAGCGGCACCAGAGCCGAGCCGACTATGACGGCGACCACCATCCCAAGTGAACCGGCCGGCGTGCGTTCGAGCGCCACGATCAGCGCGATCGTCAGGACCCCGATTGCCACGCTTTGCCAGTGCAGCTGCCCCGGGTGCACGACCGTGTCGAGCGCTCGCACCAGCCGGTTTGACCCACTGCCGGCGTAACCGGTCAGGTTCGTCAGCTGGCCAAGGATGATGTTCACCCCGACCGCGTTGATGAAGCCGACCATCACGGAGTTGGAGACGAACCGCAGCAATGACCCGGCCCTCAGCAGCCCCGCCGCCACCATCACGCATCCCGTGAGAACCGACAGCGTGAACAACGCTCGCTGGGCGTCGTGGGCATGGTGCACCGCGGGCACGTCCGCGATCAGAACGGCCATCGCGCCCGTGCCCTGGATAGCCATGAACTCCGAGCTCGTGCTGACTGCGCCCGCGACCGTGCCGACCATGTAGCCGTACAGCCCGGCGATCGGGTTCACGCCCGCTAGCAGCCCCGTCGCAAGTCCATCTGGGATGCTCTCGACACCCAGGACCAACCCCGCAACCGCGTCAGCGCGCAGCGTGTCACGCCGAAGCCCGAGGCGACGCCTCACGCCATCTCGCCGGTCGGCTCAGCACGCATCGCGGCAGCATGACGCAGATCGAGAAGCAAACAGGCTCCGGCTACCGTTGTTCGAGATGCAAAGCAAGGGACGCCTCACCGCCAGGGCCGCTGCTGGACTGATGGTGGTTCTGCTCGTGTACGGCTGCGGTGGGTCATCAAAGCCCGCCCCAAAGTGCCACGGCGGGACGATGACGATGCCGGGGGGCGAGGTCATGTGCGCTTCCGGAATGGCAGGTGGCGGTTCCAGCGGTGGATCGAATCCGACAACCCAGCGCACCGTCGGCATCAATGTGGGCTCGGGCGCCGCGGCCAAGGTGCCGGAGGTCAACGGTCAAAAGCCGGTCCCGATCCAGACACTGGCAAGCACCGTATGGCAGGGAATGCGGATCCAGGCCCAGACGATGACGCCGATCCGCTTCGTCGTCTTCAACGGCACCAGGGAGCAGATGGTCCACCCGCCTCCCCATGCGAGCTTCCATCTGATGATCATGCTCACCGATGCGCACACCGGTGAGCCGATCCCGTACTCGAGCAGCGTCTGGGCGACAATCACCAACAGCAGCGGCAAGACCGTCTTCGACAGCACTCAGTGGCCGATGATCTCCGCGTACATGGGTCCGCATTACGGCGACGACGTCCCGCACCTGGCCTCGGGCGACTACAGGCTGAACGTGCTCATCTCCCCTCCGACGGCGACGCGCACAGGTGAGTACAGGAATGTTTGGCTGAAGCCGCACACCGTGACGATGCGCTTCCGCTGGGACGCCGGCACATCGATCGCAACCGTGCTCGGCGGGAGCGCCGGGAACACCGGCTCGTCGGACTCGATGAGCGGTATGAGCATGAGCACACACACGACCGGGTCGGTCAATGGCGTCGGACCCACGCCGTCTCGACCGATCGCGACGGCCTACTGGCAGGGCATGAGAATCCAGGTCCGGGCGGCCTCCGCGAGATCGATCTACTCGGACATCGGGGGAGCCGGGAAGCCGGACCCGGCACCCATCGGATCCAATGCCTACATGATGGTGATGCTCAATGACCGGCACACGGGCGAGCCGATCACCTACGCCCCGGTCTCCGCCACGATCAGGGACTCCGGCGGCATCGTCGTCTACCGCGGCTCGATGCGGCCCACGATCTCAGCGTTCGACGGTCCCTTCTACGGCAGCAACGTCAAGTTGCCGGGCGCCGGCCACTACACCGTGACGCTGCGCATCGACCCACCCCACCAGGCCCGCCATCTCGAATACCAGCGTGTCTGGCTGAAGCCGCACACCGTGACCGAGCACTTCACCTGGAGGCCGGCCACATGAGCCGACGCGGGGCGATCTCGCGCCGCAAGTTCCTGGCCGGGGCCGGAGGCCTCGCGGCGGGGGCGCTCGCCGCGGGCGTCGTCATCGAGCAGTCGGCCAGAGGATCGGACGTGCCCCTCGCCCACCTGCCCTCCCCCGTGCCAGGACTGCCGGAACGCCAGCACGCATGGGACGCCACTCTCGCCCGCGACCAATACGGCAACCCGACCGCGCCGCGCCACGATCGGCTGCTTCTGTTTGACGTGCGCGGCACCCCCAACCCGCGCTATGCGCGCCTGCTCGAGGCACAGCTGCGCCGGCTCGAACACGCTTTCCATTGGAGCCCGGCCGGTGTGCTGTTCTCCGCCGGCTGGTCGCCGCAGTACTTCGAGCACGTGCTTCGGATTCCCAGCCCGGTCCCACGTTCCCGCGCGATGTCGGATTTCGAGGATCCGGCGATCGATAGCTTCCACCTGTGCCTGCACCTCGCCTCCGACGATCAGGCGCTGCTTGAGAGCTGCGAGCGCACACTGGTCCCGGCGCTGGCACCGATCCTGCGCCGGCGCCAGACCCGTACCGGCTTTGTGGGTGCGGGACTCCCCGCGTCCCACCAGCAAGTCGGCGGTGCGCCTGTGGAAGGCATCCCACCCGGCGACCATGTGACGCAGGCGACACCGCTGTTCATGGGCTTCAAGTCCGGGCTCAGCAAGAATCAGGCGAGCGAGGACGCGGTCACGATCCCCGATGGCCAGTTCGCCCAGGGGACCACCATGGCGGTCAGCTACATGACCCTGAGCCTCGACGACTGGTACGAGAACCTCACCTACGCCCAACGCGTCGCGCGCATGTACTCACCGCAGACGAGCGCGGCATCGGTGGCGCGCTTCACCACCGATGCCGAGTCCAATCCGAGCCTGATCGGGCGATCGATCAGAGATGGTGTGATCGGGCATTCGCAGGCGTCGGCCCGGGCCCGGCGCAACGGCAGGCCACTGATCCTGCGCCGCGACTTCAACACCGTCGATGGCGGTCGAGCGGGCCTTCATTTCGTGTCATTGCAGCGCACGATCGCCGACTTCGTGACCACCCGCACCGCGATGAACCAGGCTGGCGCCCAGCTCCAGAACCCTGAGATCACCGCCACTGTCAACAACGGCATCAACGAGTTCATCTTCGTACGCCGGCGCGCCAACTACATCCTGCCGCCGCGACCGCAGCGATCCTTCCCGCTGCTGCCGCACCGTCAGAGCTTGCTCTGACGGTCAACCGCCTCGGCTGAGCGCGTAGGTCCGGATGTCGGATTCGAGCGCGCCGAGCGAGTCGTAGGGCTGGTCACGGACCTCCGCGACGCTTCCGTCCGGCCTGATGAAGACGGTGGTGGGCGTGCCCTCGAGCCCGCCGACGAGGATGTTGTCGAGCTGATCCGTCTGCGTCTCATAGCTCGGGTAGCTGACGTGGTGCTGGCGCATGAACGCCTCGGCGTCGGCCACCGAGTCGCCGTTGTCGGCTCCCAGGAAGGCGACGCGTCGGCCGTACGTCGCTGAGGCCTGCTCGAACTCGCCGAACTCCTTCTGGCACGGCCCGCACCAGGAGGCCCAGATGTTGAGCACGACCGGATAGCCATGCAATGACTTGATCCTCGCATCGAGCGCGCTCTCGCCGCCGCTCACGACCGTCGAGGCCTGGCGGTGCAGCTTCGCAAGCGGCGCGGGCGATCCGGAGAGCGACATCGCTGCGGAGGTTCGCGTCTGCCCGCCCGAACCCGGTACAGCCAGCGACGCCTTCACCTCCTGCTCGAGGCGGGCGATGGTCTCAGGGAAGCCCTCCGTGTAGACCTCCTGGAACCAGACGATCTTGCCGGCCGCGTCGGTGAGCACGAACCACGGTTCGCCCTCAACCCCATAGCCATCGGCAACACGGCCGTTGCCGTCGATCGCGACCGGATATGAGAGCGGTCGCTGGAGCGTCGAGACGAACTCCGGTAGGGCTGCCGACGACGGCTCGACGCTGCCCTCGTCGATCGCGGTCAGCGTCGGCAGGCCATCGGCTCTGGCATCACGTTGGTAGGCGTTGAGCTGATCGAGCTCGTATCCGATCCTGGTGGTGCCACGGTCCCAGGTATCGAAGAACAGGTAGAGGTGTGGCCGGCCCGGGCCCAGGCGCACGCTGCCACCACCGAGCCGCCTCAGCGGCGCTCGTTGCGTTGGCGTGGTCCCACGGGCCTCCGCGTAAGTCTCGCTGCCGCTCACGTGAGGATGATCGGGCAGCAATCTGGAGATGTCGTGCGCCAACAGCTGTCCGACCTGCGGGATCGACGCGTAGGAGGGATAGGTCGTGAAGACCTCGCGGCGGCGTCCCTGCGGGTCGATCAGGTACATCGCGGCGACGTGGTCGATCTCGTTGTCGTTCTTGGCGACGAAGGCTTTCTCGTCGACCCCGTACTGCTTCCACACGTGCTGGAGCTGGCGCTCTGAGCCGGTCAGGAACTGCCAGCGTCCCGTGAGACCATGGAGTTGCGTGTAGGTCAGCACGTCCTCGACCAGGTCGGACCTCCAGTTCGCGTTGACGCCGAGCAGCTGGACCTGGTTGCCGGCCGTGCCGAGCGCGGCCTTGGCATCGAGCATCGCCTGCGTGGTCAGCGGGCAGATCGTCTGGCACTCGGCATCGACGAACGCGAGCAGCACGACCTTGCCGCGGTACTGGCTGAGGCTGATGCGCCGGCCGGTCTGGCTGGTCAGGGTGAAGTTGGGAGCGAGCCGGCCGGAGTTGATCGGCGTGCCTGGGTCGATGTGAGGGTTCGACGCGAGCGCGGCGGCACTGGCGGAAGCTGCGCTCTCGGAGTCGCTCTGGTTGATCGCCAGTGCCGCCGCCACGATCGCCAGAAGTGCCGCCGGCAGCAGCGCGAATGGCATTATCCGTGAGCCTTTCAGCTGCCCCGGTGGCCGCATGCTCGCCACCCGCGCCCACAGCTTCCCGAGGCGCCCCGAGCGCCAGGCCACGTAAAGCAGCGGCAGGAGGATCAACAGGGCCAGGAACCAGCCTGTGGGGGTGTGATCCCGCTTGGCGCCGGCGCGAGCGCCGTGTCCCGAGGTGACCGCAGGCTGCGAGCGATCCGCACCGCCGGCTCTGCTCGAGGATCCACCGCCTCCGGAGCCCGTGAGTGCTGATCTCTGGACTCCTGCGGCCGCTTCGATCCTGTAGACCGCCGCCTCCGTCGCCGCGACGAGCGCAGCCGGGCGGGACGATCCCGGCCTCAGCGAAATGAGCATGGCGGCCAATTTGGAGGCGCCGACGGGGTTGGCGTGCCAGTAGGCGCCAACTCCGCTCGGCATCACGATCAGCAGGCGGCCGTCATAGGTATCCAGCAACTCGGTGCCGAGGTAATCGGCGTAGGTCTGCGGCTTCTCCCAGAGCGGCGTGACCGTGCCAAGATCATCGGAGTGGGCGATGATCGCGACCCTCACAGGGTCACCGGCCTGGGTGGTCGCGTCGAGCAGCCTGCCGATCTGCAGCTGCTGCGCCGTCGACAGGTTCGCGTCCCAGTAGGCGAACAGGTTCTGGTTTAGCAGCACGTCGCTCCCGGGGTCGCCATCGGCCTGGGCAAGTGCAGATAGCGAGCCGCAGACGGCGAGCGCGAGGAGCACCGCGACGAGCGCTCGCCGCATCATCTGTCCAGCCGCCTTCGCAACTGTGGTGGGCGCGCCCGCAGGCTCGCGATCCAGGCAAGCCCGATCAGCAGGCCCCCCACAGCCAGGCTGGCGATGACAGCGGGCGAGAAGCCGCTGCTCGGTGGCGACCCTTCCGCCACGGTCGCGGCCTGTGAGGCGACGATCGCGGCATGCGGGATCGGGTGGCGATCGGCGGCTGCCAGCAGTGGCACGGCGGCCAGTGCCGACTCCGCAAGCTGATTCCCCGGTCCGGGCGCCGCTGCCTTGACGCCCAGTTCCGCTGCGCTGACCCGGTGCGACCCTGTGGCCGGGCCCCAGAGGCCGAACCCGTTGGGCATCACGACCAGGATCTGGCCGCCATACATCTCGGAGAGCTCCGCCTGCAGGAACCGGGCGTAGCTGACCGGCTTTCTCCACAGTGGCGTCGCCGTGCCGAGGTCGCTCTGAGATGCGATCAACGCGACGCGGATCGGGAAGCCGGCACGTGTACTTGCACCCAACAGCGCGTCGAGGTGCGCCTGCGTGGCAGGCGACACGCCCGAGCCGATCGGGTTGAAGGCCGGGTAGTCGACGAGGACGTCGCTCGCGGGGTCGCCGTCGGCCAGCACCGCCGGAGCCGCGATCAACGCCACGCTCGCCAGAATGGCGGTGATGACAGCCAGACGCACGGGGTTTGAGTGTAGGCGCGCACTCGCGCTCGCGACGCTGCTCGCGGCGGCGTTCTGCGGCCAGCTTGCAGTCCCGCGGACGGCCCTCGCCGACGGACCGATCACGCCCACCGCGACCGACTACCTGGCCCGTGTCACCCACACGCCGCCGGGAATCCAGGCAAAGGTCACTAACGCCTACCTCAACATCTGGGTGCAGGCACCGGCCCAATCGCACGTGATCGTGAAGGACTTCGTCGGCAACCCGTGGGTGCGATTCACGCCAAGGGGCGTCGCCGTCAACAGGAACTCCGAGGAGTATTACCTCAGCCAGGTCCCCGTACCGGCGCTGGCACCCGCCAGGTTGACGCATCCGCCGTTCCCACCCCCGCACTGGGTCATGGTGTCCGGCGGCCATGCATATCAATGGCGCGACGGGCGGTTGCACGCGCTCGCGAAGATCGCGCTCGCACCCGGCCAGAGCTACGTCGGCAGCTGGCGGATCCCGATGACAATCAATGGCCGGCCGGGTGCGATCAGGGGCAAGATCTGGCACCACGGCGCGCCCTCAGTGGCCTGGTTCTGGCCGGTGTTGGTGCTGCTCGCGTGTGCACTGGCGGCGTGGCGTGTGCGCTCCGCGAAGCTCGACCGGCGGCTATCCCGCGCGCTCGCGCTTGTTCTGCTGGCACTCGTCGCGCTCGGGATGGGTGGCAAGTACCTGCACGGCAGCCCCGGCGTCAGCGCCGGGGGCGTCGTACTGCTGCTGATAACGCTCGCGATTGTCGGGGCCGTCACCGGGCGCCTCCTGAGTGACCGCTGGGGCGGCCCTTTGCTGCTGGTCACTGCCGTCATCGCACTGTGGGCGGGACTCACGCTGCTGCCGGTGCTGACCCACGGTTACGCACTCGTGGCACTGCCGCTGTTCGTGGTGCGCGTGATCGCGGCGGCGCTGCTCGGCGGCGCGCTCAGCCTGGCACTGTTCGGGGTGCGGATGCTGGATCGCGTGCCGACGTGAGGACGCGGCTGGTCGGCATGGTGGCAGCCTGCCTGCTCGTTGCGGGGTGCGGCTCGTCGACGCCGGCGAAGCAGCGGCGAGCCGGCGGAGGGATACCCGCATCGCTGCTTGCCGGCGAGCGGCCGATCGGACGCGGCCCTCGGTTCCAACCGAAGCTGCTCGGATCGGTGCGTCGCAGCTGCGCGACCCCCCTGGGGCGCCGCAACCAGGTGCACGTCGAGGTCTTCGGCGCCAACCGTGTGGTGCTGCTGCCCGCCGGGATCGGCACGCGGCCGCCGAGAGCGCTCACCGACGGCCGTATGGTCAGGGCCGCCTGCTTCGGTGAGCTCGTGACCCTTGATCCGACGGGCACCGTCTACCTGAAGCCCGGCCCCCGACTGACGCTCGGTGACCTGTTCGACGCCTGGGGACAACGGCTGACCGCCACCCGCATCGCCTCGTTCGCGGGGCGACAGGTGCACGTCTACGTGAATGGAAGCCGGTATTCGGGACCGCCGCGCCAGGTGCCGCTCACCAACGGATCGGAGATCGTGCTCGAGATCGGGGCCCACGTGCCGCCGCACAGCCGCTTCACCTTTCCGCCGGCTCCGGCGCGCGGGTTGCGTTGAGCCGGGCCGACAGGCTCGGGTGGCCGGAGACGGATCGTACGCGCCCGGTTGACGCGATGATGGTCAGCGTGGGAGGCTCCCTGCGGCGAGGCACCTCTAAGGAAGGCGGTAACGATGGGAAACGTTGAGATCCTGAAGGGCGGGTACGAGGCGTTCGGTCGCGGTGATGTTCCGGCTGTGCTGGGAGTCTTCGATCCGAGCATCGAGTGGCGTGAGGCTGAGGGCAATCCCTACAAGCCTGATGGTCAGCCCTGGATCGGCGGGGATGCGATAGTGCAGCATCTGTTCATGAGACTTGCGACAGAGTGGGACGGATTTGCAGTCCACCCGAACGAGTTTCATGACGCGGGCGACACGATCGCCGTCGAGTGTCGTTACACCGGGGTGTACAGGCCGACGGGCAAGAGCATCGACGCGCAGGTCTGCCACGTGTGGAAGCTGGTCAGCGGCAAGGCCACGAGCTTCCAGCAGTATGTGGACACTGCCCAGATGCAGGAGGCGATGGGCACGCGCGACGCTGAAGGCGTGTCCGAGGCGAGCCTGGCGTAACGGCGCGTGGCGTCGATCAAGGCTCGGCGCCGCTTTCCATCCGCATGGCGATCCGCTCAGCGGCGCCGATTGGTCGGGCCGAGTGAGCGCTGGGTCCAGCCGTTGTCAGCGACGTTGATCGTGGTGCCCGCGCTCGCTTCCGAACTCGGTGAAAACGGCGTTGCGATCAGAGCCGATGTGACTCAGCGCGAATTCTCTGATGGAGGCGGCTGAGCGTGTGGAGAGCGAAATCGGCGGCGCGGACATCCTGATCAACATCTCCACCATGGCGGGGCGCACCGCCCGCCCGGGCAACGCCGGGTACGCGGCGACCAAATGGGATCTGAACGGGTTCTCGGAGGCACTGCGACAGGAACTGCAGCCTGACATTCGCGTGACCGTCATCGAACCGGGCGCCGTCGCGACGGAGTTGACAGACCACATCACTCACGCCGATACGAAGGCCGGCTCGGAGAAGATCTACGAACAGCTGGCGATCTCCGCACAGGACATCGCGGAGGTGATCGCTTTCGCCGTCTCACGGCCGGTGAGCGTGACGCTCACCGAGATTCTGATCAGGCCGACCGGCCAGGCGAGCTGACACTCATCGCAACGTCAGCCGATAATCGCGTGGACAGCTGAAGCGAGCGTGGCCGCGACCAGTACGACCCAAAAGGCAATGCGGCACGCATGCCCGATGTGGACACTGCGAAACATTCGTATTCCTCCCTTTGAGATCTCCCACCGGCCACATTGCTGGCGGGTGGAAGGTCACTGAGAGCGAACTTAGCGACGCACTGCATACCCGGAATTGGCGCAAGATTGTTATTGCGATAACGGCAGGGCGATCGTCCGAGCCTATGTCTCCAGCGCGAGCGGCTCCGGAGCGAGGCTCAGTCCGGCCCTTGCCGGTCAGATGGATCTGCTGACCAGGTAGGCGTGCTTGCCGAGCTGGCGCCCGCGAATGAAGCCGTGCTGTTCGAATAGCTCGACGGTGGCGCTGAAAAGGAACCTGCCGGGAGCCTTGCGGCCGGAGGTGACTTCGGAGATCGCCTCAACGCGGCCGCCACCAAGCTCGCCGATCTGCGCCAGCGCGCCCTCGAGCGCGGCGCGAGCGATTCCCTGGCCGCGATGCAGCCGGTCGACATAGAAACACTGGATCCGCCAGTCCGGGCGTGGCGGTGGTTCCTGCTCGTATGCGCGCCGATGCTTTATACGCACAAGCTCCTCGGGGTCGCCGTACTGACACCACCCCTGCGCACGACCCTGTTCGTCAAACACGAGAGCGGCATGGGCACAGCCGTCATGCACGCGGCTGTGCTTGTTGGCACGGTTCTCACCGGCATCGGTGCGCGAGAGACCCTCCGGATAGCCGCCCATACACCAACAGCCACCGAAAACTCCGTTGTTGCGCTCTACCAGCTCGGCGAAGGCCTCCCAGGTCGTCGGGTCAAGTGATCCGGTGCTGTAGGGCATCGGCGACAGCCTACCGCCGGCCGCCGGGGCGCTCACTCCTGTAGCCGCAGCAGTCAGGCCGGGCTGCCGCCACCCTGGGCCCAGACCACGATCCCGTCGGAGCCCAGGACGATCGAGCCATCGTCGGTCACGAGGACCGGGACGTCTTCCTGCCCGGTCAGGTCGATGATCTCCTGCCGTTTGCCCCGCCTGCTGAAGGGGAGGTTCTTGAATCCGCCGACGACCTTGACGTCGTAGGTCAACCCCGCCTCGTCGAGTGCCTGCGCCGCGACCCGCATGGATGCTTGATGACGGGCGCGTTCGCTCCGTGTGTCCGCGCCGGGCAGGTGTAGAGGACCATCGAGTGATCCTAACCGTCCGCATGTCCTCCTCAGTCGCAGATGAGGTCGTCCGTGTCGATTTCGGTCGGTTCAGCGAAGTAGAGCTCTCGACGGGACAGTGGTGAGTTGGGGCGAGCGGCAATTGGTCGGAGCAGGCAACTGTGTCGTATGCCACGAGGATCGCCGGGCAGTCCCACTGTGCGTTCGTGATTGTGGTGTAGGCCTCGTCGTGAGCCGGTTCGGTGCGAACGCCGATGAGATCCGTTGGTAGGACATCGTCGGGGCAGTCGAGAAGAGAACGGCCTCGAGCGGACCATCCTCCCCTCGCGTTCGCGATCGCAACCGCTTGCCGGCGTGAAAGATCAGGGTGAACGAACCGGTCGGCCTTGAATGTGGGAAGCGCCGGGGTCTGCGCATGTTCATCCGCCCGCGGCGGGTGCCCGCGGGTCAGACCAGCGCGTCGTCAGCGAGGTAGCGAACCTCCGCGAAGACACGGCGGACCATCGGCTCGAAGAACTCCAGCGGCAACGACTCGTAGTCAGGATCGAAGCAGTTCTGGTCGTAGCGCTCGCAGAACTCGACGCACGCGTCGAACCAGGGGTTGTCGCGGAAGGCCTCCCTGGCGTCGGGATCGACGCCGTAGAAGCGACCGGTGTAGTGCAGTTGGAAGACACCGTGATGCTTGACGACCCAGGTCAGCTCCGGCCGAACGTACGGCCGCAGGATCGCGCCGACCATCTCGCCATGGGTGTGGGGGGCGAGCTCGTCGCCGAGGTCGTGGCACAGCGCCGCGACCACATACTCCTCGTCGCGGCCGTCGCGTTGCGCGCGCGTCGCGGATTGAAGAGAGTGCTCCAGGCGGCTGACCAGGTAACCGGGAAACGACCGCTCGAGCGCCCTGAGGGCGGCGAAGATGCGGTCCGGCAGATCGGCAAGGTACATCTCTTCGTAGTGCGTCAGCAGGTCGTAGTCCGCCTGCGTGCCATTCACCATCGCCGTGAACGAAACCGTCTGCACCGCGCCTCCTGGAGCTGGGTGGGATCATCGTAGCCTGGTGTGTCGGCCTGGGCCAAATGGCCCTGACCGCCGGCAGCTTGCCAGCGTCGATCCCAATTCCATAGTGTCCGCTGGTTGAGCTGAACGACTCAACGACATCCGTACCTGTGATGAAGTCTGCGTCTGTCATGTGCCAACCGAGTCTGAACGGAGGCCACCGGGTGGCGGGCGGCGAGCTTGAGCGTTGGGTTTGGTAGGTCGAGACATCGAAACCGTCACCCCGAAACCTGGGGGTTGACACAGGACGTTTCATGCAGGCACCGAGTCCCACCCCGTGCGGCTGCGCACGCCTACCTACCGGAGGTGTCCGGTAAGCCCGACGGTGAAGGCGTTTCACCGGCTCGTGTGAGGGCTCGATGCCGATATCCGTCGGAAGCTGTCGAGTCGCGGACAATCGCACCTGTTTGGGGCGGGAGGGGCTCGGGATGGTTTGGCACGGCGGTGATCGGGAGCTAACCTTGTGTGTTCGAGATGCTCGTCATCGGCTTCGTGCTATTGGTAGTCGGGATTCTCCTAGCTGTGGCTGAAAGCCACGCTCCGGGCGGCTTGCTTGGCGCCCTCGGCGGGCTCGCTCTGATCATCGGCGGCGTCGTCGCGATCACCTCCGTCGGCGGGCCGGTGGCGCTCGCCGTGCCGGTCGGCGCCGCGCTCGGCGTCGGTGCTGGCGCGTGGACGCTCATGGTTACGCGAGAGGCCGCCAAAGGCCCGCGGCGACGGATCCGCACAGGAGCGGAGTCGATGAGCGGACGAGTCGGCGTCGTGCGTCGCTGGAACAACCGCGCCGGGCAGGTCTCCCTCGACGGTGCTTTGTGGCGCGCGCGATGGGAGTGCCCCGACGTCGACGCGCACGAGCTGCACGAAGGCGATCCGGTCGTCGTCGAGTCGGTGAGCGGCCTCACCCTCTGCGTCCGTGCCGCTGAAGAGTGGGAGCTTAGCCTGTGATCACCGCCCTGGTGGTCCTGTTCGTGTGCATCCTCGCGGCAGGGCTGATCACCATCTCCACCTCGGTTCGTGTCCTGCGCGAGTACGAACGCGGAGTCGTCTTCCGCCTCGGGCGGGTTATGAATCAAAAGGGTCCGGGCCTGATTTTCCTGCGGCCGGGCCTTGACCGGATGGTGCGTGTCAGCCTGCGGACAGTCACGCTTCAGATCCCAGCGCAAGAGGTGATTACGCGGGACAACGTCCCGGCCCGTGTGACCGCCGTCGCCTACTACCGGGTGATCGACTCGACTAAATCGGTGACCGAGATCGAGGACGTGCTTAAGGCGACTGAGCAGGTCGCGCAGACGACGCTGCGGTCGGTGCTGGGCAAGGCGGAGCTCGACACGCTGCTATCCGAGCGCGAGACGCTCAACGAGCAGCTCCAGCACATCATCGACGACCAGACCGAGCCCTGGGGCGTCAAGGTAATGACCGTCGAGATCAAGGACGTCGAGATCCCCGAGCGCATGCAGCACGCGATGGCTCGCCAGGCCGAGGCCGAGCGCGAGCGCCGAGCCAAAATCATCAATGCCGAGGGTGAGTTCCAGGCCGCGGCCCGGCTTAGCGACGCTGCCGACGTCATCAGCCGCAATCCGGTGACCATCCAGTTGCGCAACCTCCAAACGCTGATCGAGGTCAGCAGTAACCAGAGCTCCACGATCGTCTTCCCGCTGCCTATGGACGTGCTCGCTCCGGTCATCTCGGCTTTGAACGGCCAGCGTGACGTCGGACAGTCTGTGCCGCTGCCCGCGGCAACACCGGCGCCAGAGCTCGACGAGGCGCTCGCCGCCGCTCACGCTGCGCTCCAGCAGGCCCGGACCGAGGGCCAGGCACCACGGGTGCTTACCGAAGCGCCTCCGGCTTCTGAGACCTCCGACGCGACGGCCGGGCCCGCTGATCAGGTGAACGCGATCACCCCTCACGCGGCGGACTGACCGTCCGCATGGCGATCTCGTAGCTCCAGGCTCGGCCATCCTCAGACCGACGACGGCGCCGCGCCGCCATTGCGATAGGGCTTCTCGATCACCTTTTCAAGACGAAAGGGATCGTCTGCGGATCGGGGTGGGTCGTGTTGCCGGGTACGTCTGGCGATAATCGTGCGTGCTCAAGGGACGAGGCTTGCTATACGATGCGGCGCATGGTTGCGGGTCACCGAGGCTGACACGATCGCGCATGATTGCCAGCGCTCGAGAGCGTGAGTACCTCGATTACTCCGGGCGAGACGACGCGCTCAGCGGAGGGGTTCGGATGGTCGCCGTCGACACGCCGGCGGGTGCGTTCAAGGTGTGGACCAAGCGGGTCGGCAATAACCCTGAGCTGAAGGTTCTGCTCCTTCATGGCGGGCCTGGCGCGACCCACGAGTACCTTGAAGCTTGCGACAGCTATCTGCCCGCCGCCGGTGTTGAGTACTACTACTACGATCAGCTCGGTTCCGCGTTCAGCGACCAGCCGGATGAGAGCACGCTGTGGGAGCTCGATCGCTTTGTCGATGAAGTCGAACAGGTCCGGCAGGCACTCGGCCTTGAACCCGAGAACTTCGTGCTCTACGGCCAATCGTGGGGCGGGATTCTCGCGATCGAGTATGCGCTCGCCTACCCCGAGCAACTAAAGGGCGTCGTGATCTCCAACATGATGTCCGATGTTCCCGCATATAACGCATATGCCCAGGATGTGCTCAAGCCGGCGATGAACCAGGACGCCTTGAGGGAAATCGAATCGCTTGAGGCGGCGGGCGACATCGAGAATCCGCGCTACATGGAGCTTCTCTACGAGCACCACTACCTGCATCACGTTCTCCGGCTGCCGCTCGAGCAATGGCCGAACCCGGTTCAGCGCGCCTTCGCCGCGATCAACCCGGCCCTGTACATCTCGATGCAAGGACCCAGCGAGCTGGGTATCAGCCAGAACGCAAAGCTCGCACAGTGGAGTCGCTTCGATGACCTCGACTCAATCAAGCTGCCGACCTTGGTTATCGGGGCCCGCTACGACACGATGGACCCGGCGCACATGGAGCAGATGGCCAAACGCCTCCCCCTCGGACGCTACCTCTACTGCCCCGAAGGAAGCCACCTCGCGATGTACGACGACCAACGCACGTACTTCTCAGGGCTCGTCGACTTCCTCCACAGCCTCTGAACGCAGGTACAGCCCTGGCCCTTTTGCGTGCCGCGCAATCAACGCGCCCGCTTGTCGCCAACGCGATCGTGAGTCGCGACCTGCTCGGGCAGCGGCCCGCACGCATCGGTATAGATCGAAGGGAGCGAGCCCGGATTCCTCGCATCGCAGGGCTGCCTGGCGTGCGGCCGGTAGCCGCGTTTGCGAGAGAGAAACAGGTGTCGCGACTCGCGTCTCTCGGTACGACGCGCAGCTTGACGCGGCAGGACCCCGGCGCGGCAGCCGTGTGATTATGATGCGCGGCGATGCTTAGGACGGGAGATAGCTTCAGCTCGGCGCGCGGGAGCCAATTCACCATCATTGAGGGACCTGCCGACAACGACGGGGCCAGACTCGTCTGGGAACGTCTGCTGCCGCCCGGTACCGGGAATGACCAGCCGCACATTCACGCCGACTGCGAAGAGCGCTTCGAGGTGATCTCTGGCACGGCGACCACCCAGGTGGCTGGCGTCACGAAGACCCTCAGCGCGGGAGAGTCGATCGTATTCCCGCAGGGAACAGTCCACCGCAACCCGTACAACGCGTCGAGCTCCGACCTGACCTTCCGTGGACAAATCACGCCCTGCCCACCGTTTATCGACGCGTTCGTCCGGCTCCTGCGTGAACAGTGGCAATCCGGGAAGGCAAACAGCCAGGACCAGATCTCGATGCTCGACATCCTGGCTGTCTCCCATGCATACGACGGGCAGACCTACGGCGCTGGCCCGCCGATCTGGCTCCAGAAGGCGGCACTCCCGCTCGGAGCGCTAATCGCCCGAGCGACCGGGCATCGCCTCCCGACCGGTTGAGTGCTCGTCGTTCACAGTCCTTATCGGAGATGCGGGCACTCGGGCGCGCGTCGGTGTTCGAGTGCCATGTCCCGGCCAACTCGCGGATGCCGGCGCCCCACAGCCACGACGGCTTCGAGGAGACGATCTACGGGATCACGGGCACCACGACCTGGACGATCGACCGTGAAACGATCGAGGTCCGGCCCGGCGAGGCGGTGTGCGTGCGGCGCGGTCAGATCCACGGATTTCAGAACCACAGCGACGTCGACGCGACCTTCCTGGCGATCGCGACCCCGGCCGTGTTCGGGCCGGCCTATTTCCGCGAGATTGCCGAGGTGCTCGCCGCCAGCGCCGGCGGCGCCCCGAATCTCGCCGCTATAGGTGAGGTAATGCGTCGTCACGGCCTCACCCCCGCCCCGCCCAGGTAATCGATCTCAACCCAAGGAGCAACCGCGATGAACATCGTCGTCTTCGGAGCTACCGGCATGATCGGCACGCGGGTCGCGACCGAGCTCGAGCAGCGCGGCCACGCCGTGACGGCCGCGACCCGCGCCACCGGCGCAGATGTCACTGATCCGCAGTCGGTCGCCAGCGTTGCCGCCGGCGCCGACGCGGTCGTCAGCGCAGTCTCGACGCGGGGCGTGAGCTACACACTTGCCGACGTCGCACCGCCGCTGGTGGTCGGGCTGCGCGAGGCAGGCGTGCGCAGGCTCGTGGTCGTCGGCGGAGCCGGCAGCCTGGAGGTCGCGCCCAACAAGCGCCTCATGGACAGCCCCGACTTTCCCGAGGAATGGAGGCCTGAAGCGATCGCCCAATCCGAGGCCCTCGACTACTACCGCAGCGTTGAGGACTTGGACTGGACATTCGTCAGCCCGGCGGCCTTCATACATCCCGGCGAGCGCACCGGTCACTACCGCCTCGGCGGCGACTACCTGCTGGTCGACGACAACGGCAACAGCGAGGTCAGCGCCGAGGACTACGCGATCGCGATCGCCGATCTGCTCGAACAGGGCGGCCACGAGCGCGAACGGGTCACCGTCGCTTGGTAGCCCATTCCGACGGGCGCCCACACATAGATCCCGACCGGAGGAGGACCGGAATGGCAGTGGTACTGATCCCATGGGCGCCGTCCCAGGGACGGCTCGAATCGACAGATATTTCGGAGACAGACCACTAGGACCTGCGTTTGAGAAGCTCGGCGTTGAGATCGATCCGCCCGAGCTGACCGAGACGTTCTGGATCGAGCGCGGCTGAGCCCAGCACGATTGGACAACATCGATATTCCACCACGCTGTCGGTCCCATCGACCAGCGGCGGTATCGGTTCGCCGCCCGTTGTCGCTGATAGAAGCAGCGCCGGCCAGACCCGTGAAGGAAACCCGCCTCGCTCGCGCGGAGGAACTTCGGCCCGGTCGCTCGCAAGACCTGATTTGCGTGGTAGACAGCTCGTCTCGGGCGGAATTCGGGTCTAGCGTCTTGCAGTGCCTGGGCGGCACGTCACATCGGGTTCGTACTGAGCAATGATTTGGCATTGATGGCTTGGAGACTGGGAGTCGGCCGCGGCGGGACTTGCGGATGGCTGGTTGTCGCGGTGGCTGTTGCCGCTGGCGTGAGTCCTGCTGCGTGGGCGGATGCAGCCATGCCCGTGCCGCCGACGGTTCGGGCGAGCGTGGTCCGGTATGCGGCGGGAACGACCGAAGCGCGGGTTGGAACGGCAGTTCGGCTGAGTGAGGTGACCAACATCGAGTTCGCGACCGAGCGGATTGGCTACGCGCTCGGCGGCCCGCAAGGATCGACATTTCCGCTGAAGACAAACAACGGTGGTCGTAGATGGTTCATTGACGGACCGGCGTTCTTTCTGCCAGTCGCCGACGGTGCCGCTTCCGTGAGCGACATGGCCGCGACGAGTGCGACTGAGGCCTACGCCTACGGCGGTCAGGGCGGTTCGAGCGTTGTCATCACAACCGATGCGGGCAAGCACTGGTGGCGCGCGTTTCTTGGTCAGGCTGTCGTCGCCGTCGCTCAGCACGGCAGTGATATCTGGGCGCTTGCTGCCGGGCCTGAGAAACCGTCATCCGGGGTCAATGCGGTAGCACCGATGTGGCTCTACGACTCCTCCGACGGCGGGAGGAATTGGACCTATAGGTCAACGCTGCCTGGAGTTCGTGGATGGGAGGCTGACCTCGCGCGTCCCAGCGCGAACACCGCTTTCGCGCTGGTAAAAGACTTCGGCCCCGAGAGAGCTTCTGAGGCGGGGATAGTGGAGACGACCGACGGTGGCCGTACGTGGACGAAACGCAGCGATCCGTGCGAGCAGAATCTTGGGCGACGCGGCTTCGGCTTCACCCAGCGCCTCCAGGCAGCCTCGCCGACGTCGCTGTGGTTGTTCTGCGGCAGCCAGCCGTCAACTGGCAGTCAGGCGAAGCTTGTGGAGCGCTCCTCGAACTCTGGGCAAACATGGACGCTCGTCGCTTCCAATGCCCCTGGCACACACGTCCGATCGAACGATATCTCCGCCATGGGCGCACTACCCGATACGGGCACGACGGGGTACCTCTCGGTCACCTCGCCATCAGAGGCATGGCTGATCCTCGTCGGCAACGACGTGCTCTGGAAGACGGCCGACGGTGGACGCACCTGGACCGCCGCGGCCTCCTCCAAGGTCGAGGAGCAATTCCCACAGGAGTTCTCCCTTGCGCAGCAATCAGTCTTCGTGAAGACGCAGAACGCGCTCTGGGAGCACTCAGCTACAGGATGGAAGCTTGTCGCCGGCACGCCCAAGCCATATTGAAAGCTGCGCAAGCACAGCGGTCCTGACCGACCCGCTTTTGGTGGCCAGGCACGCATCCGGGTCGACCGTGACGCGCTCGAGCACAGACATGCGGTCAGTCTAATGGCCGTCTCCGCGATTCCAACCGCAGCATCGGCTTGCACGACCTTGACCCGACACCCCCTAAACGACGAAACGCCCGTGGTATCGGGCGTTTCGTCAGTACCGCTACTGGGATTCGAACCCGGGTTACCGCCGTGAGAGGGACCGAAGGGAATCCGATGGATATTGGATTTTCCAGGTTCCGGTAGGACTCTGACGGCCGGTTCAGGTGTGTCAGATGTGTCAGATGTGTCAGATGTGTCAGATGTGTCAGATGTGTGTTAAGCGTGTGCCGCGCACCAAATCCCATGCCACCGCCACCGCACTCATGCCATGCACACGCTGAGAATCCCACAAATAGCGAAACTCACTTGACATAGGCGAGGCAAAAGCAGGTTTGCCGATGTCATCCGGCGGGTGGAAAGCGCTCCCCGAAAACGATGGGCGTCCCCGGTAATACTCGCTAGTATTACCAGCATGAGAGTTACGCAGAAAGGTCAAGTCACGATCCCACTTGAGGTGCGCCGAGCGCTCGGGATCACACCAGGAACCGAGGTTCGGTTCGAACTTGATGCAGGCACGGCACGCCTCGTTGCAGACCACGATCAAGCGGCGGCCGAGATCGCCCGCGTCCGCGGTGCCGGTGACGTGGATCTGAGCACTGAGGAGATCCTGGCGCTTACACGCAGTTGAGCGCGATGACCGGCACGGTCATAGACAGCAGCGTGCTGCTCGACCTCTTCACCGAGGACCCGACATGGCGGGAGTGGTCACAAGCACGCTTGGTCGAGGCCGCCCAACGCGGGTCGCTGATCCTCAACGCCGTCGTCCTCGCAGAGATAGCGCCACGGTTCTCGCACGTCGAGGCTCTTCGAGACGCAATGCCGTCGATGTCTGTGGTCGAAGAGATCCCCCTCGCCGCGAGCTTCCTTGCCGGTCACGCTCACGCCAACTACTGCAGATCAGGCGGTGACCGACAAGCGATCCTCCCGGACTTCCTGATCGGCGCTCACGCAGCCGTGACCGGCCGACCGCTCCTTACACGCGATCCAACCCGCATCCAGAGCTACATCCCGGGTACTGACCTGATCTCTCCGTAAAACCAAAGCAACGAATAGTCGCCGATGCGATCACGCGGATCGGTTTGGTCTGGCTGGCTAAAGCAGTGGTCGCACTAACGACCAGCAGCTGTATTACAATATTCGTCGTGGACGAGACGATCAACGGGGACACCGTCAACGACGACCAGATCCAGGCCTGGCAGGAACAGGCCCGGGAAGGCCTCGAGGTAGAGGGCCTGAGCCGTCGCGGACGCCCACGGCTCGGCAAGGCTGGCGAGAGTCCCGTCATCCCGGTCCGAATGGACGCAGAACTGCTTGACGCGCTAACCAAGCGCGCGGAGCATGACGGCGTGAGTCGCTCCGAAGCGATCCGTAACGCCGTCCGCGCCTGGACCCACGCGGCGTAGTGCTCGTCCACGAATCGGCCCTCAACCACGGAGTCGAAGCCGCCGACGCGATCTACGCCGCCGAGAACTGGGTCTTCGCAGCCCCACAGAACGACGACAGTCCGATGCCAGAGTTCCGACTCGGCTTCGACTCCCACGGACGGCTTCTTGAACTCGTCGTGCTGGTATTCGACAGTGGCAATCAGATGCTGATCCATGCCATGAAGGCACGCAAGCAGTACCTCACGCTGCTGCCATAACAACCGCTGCACCATGCCGGTCCAAAGGCGGCGCACTCCACAGAGCCGCGGTCAAAGTAGTACCGCCGAATTGCCGGAAGCGAACGTGACGCCCTTGCCGCAAGATGTGATCACTCGCGTGGCAAAGCGATGGTCTTGAGACGCGCTCGCCGGCGATTCGCTCTTACACCACACCACTCGCGAGCACATGACCACCCGCACCATCGCTTCATCGACGCCCCTGGCTCAAGCTGAAGAGCCTATCGCGAGCGCGACTCACTAGCTCGTCGCTACTTCAGGATCGGCGAGTTCACTCTGAAGGCGGTGGCGGTACCCCGGCCGGGCCCTTGAAGGCCACGACCTGCTGCACGCCCGGTAGCAGCATCAGGCCATCGGCGACCGATGGCGTCGGGAAGTGGTTCGCAGACCCGCCGAACGGCATCGATACCACCACTTTACCGTTGGCCGGGTCTAGACCGTGCACGGCGTTGTCACCGCCGACCGTCCAAACGAGTCCGTCCGCGAATATCGGCGAGTTGCTCGCACCGTCGCTGTCGGTCCACAGCTGTTTCAGATACGGACGCTTTGGCAAAAGCTTGACGGCTGTCACGCCGTTTGGGCACGGTATGTAGACGACCGAGCCTTTCAACGCGTGTCCGCCGTCGGGGTTGCCGTTGCACAGCGGAGACGACGCGACCTCGCCGTCCTTGCCGCCCAGGCGCCCCTGACGCAGGACATACGCGATGTCCGTCTTGCCGACCTGAAGCACGAAATTATTGAAAAGCACGGGGTCCCCGGTCCCGAGATCCAAGTCGTCGCCGCTGAGCGTCTGCCAGTCCTTCAGATAGAAGAGTGACTCCAGGTGCATGGTCGGTGACAGCTCGAGCACGGCATCGCTGTCGTCGTACTTTTGACCCGAGCCTTGGTTGTAGCCGTCGGCGCTCGCCACGTAAACGTTCCCGTGAGGGTCGACGACCGGAGAGCTTCCGCCCATCCACACCGCCCCACGATCGCTGCCATGACTGATCTGGAAGTAGTGAAGCCGGCCTCCCTGCTCTGGGATCGAGACCACAAAGCCGTGGGCAGGACCGTTCGGACCGGGACAGTCGCCAGCGTTCTGGCCATAGGCCATCACCACGAAACCGTTGTCAAGCGCAAGCCCGGGCCGCTGCAGCTGCGCAAGCTGATCCTCGCCCGCGTTCGGCATCGCCTTCTCATCAAGCTCAACCTTGCCCGTGAAAAGATTGAGCCCGAACAGACGGTGCGACGCCTCCACACCCTTTGAGGCGGACGGGCCGCGGGTCAGTGTGTCCGCGTCGACAAAGATCTCTTCGCGCTTCAAGTCGATCACAGGGGTGCCGGTGATACCGACCACTGGCGAGATGTCGCCGCATGGCAGATCAGCGGACGGCACTGGCTTCGCCACGTGGCGTGACCACAGGACTCGGCCGGTGCGTGCGGACATCGCGTAGACGGTGTCGTTCTCAGTCGCCGCGATCACCCGGCCGTCGGCGACGAGCGGCTCGCCGTACAGCTGCCCGTTCAGATTCGCCGAGGTCCAAGCCGACCGCAAAGGTTGCAGCTTCGTCGGCGGTGCGACTCCGGTTGCCTCAGCGTTTCCGTGGTACGTAGTCCAGTTTGAACCAAACCCGGAGGCTTGTGGCACCGACTTCGAGCTCGCCGCCCCGGCGGCCGCGGTGCCACAACAGGACAACACGGCCATCGTCGCCGCCACCACAGCAAGCGGTGCGCCTAGGTGCCTGCGGGCCTCACGCCACGCAGCGGCCAGTCGACCCTCTCTCCTCACAGCGGAACCTCCAGCAGAAGCCACCGTAGGTCAGTGTACGGGTGCGCAGCGCAACTTCCGAAGAGCCCAGGAGAACGCGCGAGCGAGGCCGTTGGCACCTCCTGAGTCTCTTGCGTCCGGAGGGACAACGGCGACAGCATCGCCTTTCCCGGAAAGGACTCGTCCGCCCGATCTGACGCCGACGAGCGGTTTGCCACGACACCAATCACGCGGTGCGACGTTGCCGGTGATCGCTTTCACGATTGAGAGCGGCCACAGGCCGCGAGCGCTAAGGCGACAACTCAAATCGAATCGAGACGTGCATTGCGGCGAAACGAGGTCCGGCGACGAAGTTGCGACTGCAGACATACCACGTCAAGGTGACGCTCCCATGGATGTCGCAATGGCAGAAGCCTGGACCCGGTCATTCAGCGTTGACGCCGATGGCTCCAACGTGATGGACTGGCAGCCACATGGACGTCCACCTGCGGAATTTCCTTGAAGAGCTTTACCGCGAGGGGCGAGAGTTCGACGCCGCGCAGCCGGACCGGCTTGACCGACTTCGCAACCTGGAGCCCGACAGCGCCGCCCTGTTGGCGCTGCTTGTCCGTGCGAACCGCCCCGAGCGCTTGCTGGAGCTTGGGACCTCAAACGGCTACTCGACGATCTGGTTGGCCGACGCGGCCCTCTCAGCCGATTCAGAATTCACCTCCGTCGACGTGGACTCCGAGCGTCTCAATCAGGCGCGCGCGAACCTGCGCACAGTCGGCCTGATTGAGACCGTGAGGCTGGTCAACACTGATGCAGGCGAGCTGCTGAGGACCTCGCCTGCCGCGCATTGGGAGATGGTGTTTCTCGACGCGGAGCGGCCCGCCTACACCGACTACTGGGAGAACCTCGTGCGCACACTCACGCCGAGCGGACTGGTGGCCGTCGACAACGTCCTCTCACACGCCGACGAGGTAGCCGATTTCCGCGCGCTGGTCAGCGCCGACGAGCGTGTGACCGAAGCGCTCGCGCCGACCGGTGCCGGCGTGCTCCTGATCGTCAAGCGCGCCGACTGATCAGTCGGCTGCGGCCACCCGCGATCTCTTTCAGTTCCTTCGCCGCCCGAACCTCACGAGCGGTATGACGACAGGAACCCAGTATGCCTCACCAATCAGAGTCCCAAACTACTCATTTGCAGGGCTTTCGTACTGAGTACCGCTACCGGGATTCGAACCCGGGTTACCGCCGTGAGAGGGCGGCGTCCTAGTCCCCTAGACGATAGCGGCGCAGACTGCGTCGATTAGCGTAGCGAAGTGGCACGAGACAGGTCCGACCCGTGCCTGTGCGATCCGGACGGCTCACAATGATGCGGCTGGAGGGACTCGAACCCCCATGCCCGTTAGAGCACAGCGACCTGAACGCTGCGTGTCTACCAATTTCACCACAGCCGCAAGTGAGGCGATGACGTTAGCACCTCACCGCGGGCCCGTCAGCCCCCGGAGCCCAGTGGAATCGTGGCCGCAGGTGTCGACCTGCCGCGGCCAAAACGGGTGTCGTCAACGAGCTGCGCGTTGTGCGGTCACGACTGTCGCTCGGGCGCGGATGTAGCCCGGCCGCCTCGCCTGCGGTTGCGTGCAATTCAGACCTGAGGCGTAGCGGACTTCGACCGAAGATCATCCTCGAGGCTGTTGTCACCACAAACGACCGCCCGTAACTTGGATCCCGCATGGCGACCAAGCAGCTGGATTTCCAAAGGTCCGGTGTCGATTGGCGCCGCGCTGAGTTCGTGCTGACCGGCCTCGCGTTCCTCGGGTTCGTGACGTTGGGGATCCGTATCACCACGATCTACGACGGCCTGCCTGCGCACCCCCTGTTCATCCACGTACCGGTGGTGCTCATCCCTGCGAGCGTGTTTGGTGCGCTGGCGATGGTGGCGCGCCCAGCCTGGCTGGACAGGTACGGGGTGCTGCTGTGCCTGTGTGCGATCGCGGCGATGTCATCGATCTTCCTGGCCATGCAGGCCGGAGTCGCACTTGAGCACGCCCTGAACCTGCAGGGCCAGGCCGCTCAGCTGATCAGGCAGCATTCGCACGCTGCACACATCCTGGCGATCGCGTTCACAGCGTTCACAGCGGTGCTGATCCTGACGTTCGCCGCCCACCGCATCTCCGGTGGTTGGCCAACGGGTCTGAAGATCGCCGATTCGATCCTCGGCTCGCCCACGGTCTATCTGGTGCTCAGGATCGCGCTCGTGGTGCTGGCGCTCGTGTGCGCGTTCTACGTGTTCCGGGTCGGTGACCTCGGCGCGAAGGCGGTGTGGGCAGGCCGGCTCCAGGCCGCGGGCGGCTACCCGCCCAGCCCCTGATTCGGTCGGCAGCCGCTACTCGACGGACGCGCCGTCGCGCGCTTCGAGGTAGGGCGCCAGATAGCGAGCCGAGATCTTGCCGACCGGAGCCCCGCTCGGCTCGGTGCTCACCTCCGAGGCAGCACCCCGCTCGCCGGCGATGTAAGCCGACATGTAGAGCGGACGCGGGCCGCCCAAAAGAACGCCGTGGACAAGTGGGTTGAGCGTCGTGAGTTCGACCGGAGCTCCGGCGAGCGCCGCGATCGAAGCGGCGGCGACATCAGCCTGCTGCGCCGCAACACCGCCGTACTTGACGTAGAAGTCGGTCGCGTCGCCGGCCGCGAAGATCGCCTCAACCCCTGGCACCCGCCCATGCGCGTCAACCTCGATGAAGCCATGTTCGCCGCACTTCGGCACGCCGGGCACGGCTGGGCCGTAGAGCTCGGGGAGCGCGATCACTCGGTCCGCGTCCAATCTGCGCTCCCCCGGATGCAGCAGCAACGCGTTCGGTTCGGTCATCGAGCAGGTGGCGCCCGTGACAGTAACGATTCCCGCCTCGTTCAGCAGCTGCGCGACCGCCTCACTCACGTTGGAACCGAACACCGCCAGCGGGGCGTCTTCGGGTGTTATGACGGTGATCGACGCAGCCTCGTGCATATCCCAGGCGCGACGCGCGGTCATCAGTGCGATCTCATAAAGCGGCAGCGGCCACGCCGTGCGGTCGGGCACGACAAACGCGATCCGGCGCACATATCCGGCCTCGACATCCTGGATCAGCCCCTCCAGCTGCTCATCCAGCTGACGGTCGTCAAGGGTCAGCGCGTGCTTTAGCCCTGCGTGCAGCCTCGCGCCAAGTGCGAGCAGAAGGGCGTCGTAATGCAGTTCCTCGCCCGCCTCGGTGTGGACGATCTGATGCTCGGGATCCACCAGCTTGAGGCCATCGCTGCAGAGCTGAAGGCCGAGGTCACGCGCGATCTCGGCGAGCGCGTACCGGTGCGCGGCGGGGCCGGCGAACGGCTCGCGAACCCGCATCGGGCGGTACACAAAATCAGGCGAGGGGTCGAGCAGCGTGATCGCCACTCGCGAGCCGGCCAGGTCTTGGAGCGCAAGCGCAGCCTCGAGACCGGCGACTCCGGCGCCCGCGATCAGGACGTTGAACGGTTCAGGCGGGGTTGCTGCCATGGGAGCAACGCTACGCCCGGACACCATAGCTCCCAGCCGCGTCGACCCGCAGGCTTCTGCGGCGGACTACGGACAGCGCCACACCAACGCCGAGAGGAACGCGAGAATGTCACGGATGCCCCACTGGATCTCGGCCCATAACCTGAGCGGCGACATGCAGCTGAGCTCCGGCGGCGACCAGACTTGACCCGAATCGGCATCCTCACCGGAGGAGGCGATTGCGCAGGGCTCGACGCGATCATCCGCGCGGCAGTGCGCCGCGGTGCCTCGACCTACGATTGCGAGTTCGTCGGGCTGCGGAACGGCTGGCTCGGGCTGCTCGAGAACGACGTGGTCGAGCTCACGGTCGATCTCACAGCCGGCATCCTCACCCGCGGCGGCACCCTGCTTTGCACCTCGCGTACCAATCCCGTGGCGGCTGGTGAGGACGGACTGGCGGCGATCCGATCCGCGGCAGCGCGCAACCGCCTGGATGCGGTCATTGCGATCGGCGGCGACGGGACGTTGAGAGCAGCTCGCGACCTGTCCCGGCGTGGCTTCCCACTCGTCGCCGTGCCCAAGACGATCGACAACGACGTGGCCGGAACGGAGCTGAGCGTCGGGTTCGCCACCGCGGTCCAGACCGCCACCGACGCAATCGATCGGCTCCAGACCACGGCCGAATCTCACAACCGCGTGATGGTCGTCGAGGTGATGGGTCGCGAAGCGGGGTGGATCGCAACCTACGCGGGCCTGGCAGGGGGCGCGGATCTGATCCTCATCCCCGAACGACCATTCGACCTCGACACGGTCTGCGACCAGCTGCGTCGCAGGCATGCGCGCGGCCGCACGTTCTCGATCATCGTCGTCGCCGAGGGAGCAGAGCCAAGCGATATCGCTTTCGATGGGGACCCTGAGCCTGAATTCGACACGCTCACCCGCCTTGTGCCAAGCGGCATCGGAATAACGCTTCAACACGAGATCGCCGCGCGGACCGGGTACGACACTCGCGCAACGATCCTTGGCCATGTGCTGCGCGGCGGCACGCCGACCGCCACAGACAGAATCCTCGGAACTCGCTTTGGCATAGCAGCCGTCGACGCGGTTCATGCCGGCCGGTTCGGAACGATGACCGCGCTGCAGGGGGGTCGAATCGTGCAGCTCGAGCTCGAGCGGATACCCGATGCACCGAAGCTCGTCGACCCCGAGCTGTTCGAAACGGCGTCGGTCTTCTTCGGCTGAGCCCGGTGCGGCCGGGGCGAGCACCGGCCTCGGAAAATCTGCCGATGAACCGCCACATTGGTGCGGACGCCAGCGCAGCAATTACGGATTGCACCGGGTCGCCACCGATCTACCTTCCCTCCTCAGTCGGGGATCGTAACGCAGCGTTCTCCTCATCGAAGGGAGACAGGTCATGTTCAGAAGCATCTTGGTCGGGATCGACGAGAAGACGCGCGGGCGGGACGCAGTTGCCCTGGCCCGCACACTCATGGGAGCCGGCAGCGAGGTCACACTCGGGCACATTCGACCGACGCGTCCGACGGCAGCCGCCCTGATCGATGAGATCAGAGATCGGGCCGAGGTCACACGACAGCTGCTGAACTCGGTCGCCCTAGAGTCGGGGCTCGACTGCCACGTCCGCTGGGCGGACGCAACGAGCGTCGCGGCGGGGCTCGACGCGATCGCTGAGGACATGCGCGCTGACCTGCTCGTGGTGGGCAGCACTACCAGGAGCACGATCGCACGTGCCCTGCTCGGCAGCCCAACGTCCAGAGCTGTGACGCACGCCTGCTGTGCAGTTGCCGTTGCTCCTGCTGGGTACGCCGACCATCGTGCTGAGCTTCACACGATCGGAGTTGCCTACGACGGCTCGGGCCCGAGCGAGTCCGCGATCGAGTTCGCCCGACGTCTCGCAGAGACGACAGGCGCCAGCCTTTCGGCATTCGAGGCGGTCTCTTCCGACGGCGCGCTGCTGCGACATCGGTTTGACCGAAGAGTGCTGGACTTGGCGGCGGCGCGCGACCGCCTCGATGCGCACGAGAACATCGAATCGCACGTCGCCTCCGGCGTGCCCGTGCGAGAGCTCAGCGCCTACAGCAAGACGGTTGACATCCTGATCGCCGCCTCTCGAGGTGCGGGGCCACTGGCACGGCTGGTACATCCGAGCACGACCTCGGCGCTGGCCGAGGTCGTCAGCTGCCCGCTCCTGGTGCTCACCAGGCGCGCCCGCGAGCGAGCGGTCGCTGATGCGTCTGAACCCGCCTCCGTGACCAGCGAACGCGTGCCGGCGCCCAGCACAGCGATTTGAGGCCGTGATGTGCAGGATCGGGCAACTCTCACAGGAGCGTCAGTAGTACTCCACATCGTGGCCCCGCGCTCGGCCACAGGCGTTGGCGGGCCTCAACCGATGGTCGGTTCGGCGCTCAGATGGAGACTGGATCAGAACGCAACCGGGCAAAGACGCGGGGCTCGCTTGGCCGCCGCCCAAACCCGGAGTTTGCAACCCTGGCGGAAGGAGACCCGCGGTGTCAATCCTGATCTGTTACGACGGCTCGCCAAGTGCCAAGCACGCGGTTGCATCGGCAGCCGACGCCATGGCGCAAGTATCCCTACAGGCGCTTGACGTGACCCTTCTGTACGTCTGGAACGAGCCGACCGAGGCCGCAGATTCCTTCAGTTACAAGTCCGAAGGGCTACCCACCGAGCAGCTGGAGCACCTGGCGCAGGGGCGTGCGGAGGAGCTGGCCGAGGAGGGCTGCCAGATTGCCGCGGCGCACGGTCTCACGGCGCGCGCGATGATCGCGGCCAGCGACGGCTCGATCTCGGCGACGATCGCTCGAGTCGCCGATCAAGAGCGCAGCTCTCTGATCGTGGTCGGCGCACATCAGCGGGGCCAGCCCGGCCCCACCCTCGAGAGCACCTCCGCAGCTCTGGTCGCGACCGCCTCGAGGCCGGTTCTCGTGGTTCCGCTCAGCGATCCCGTGTCGCCGGGAGCCGATGATCGACCCGCCCCGCAGACCCAAACCGCAGAGGTCGCCCGTTGAGAGACGGCCAGGCAGGCTCGTTGATAGACGACGAGGCCGCAATCGCGGTGATCGCCCCGGCGGCGTTGGACGACCTGATCACAGCCCTGGTGACGCTTGGCTTCCGCGTGCTGGGCCCGCGTATCCGCGATGGAGCGATCATCTACGACGACCTTGACTCTGCATCGCAGCTTCCGATCGGCTGGACCGACGATCAGGACGGTGGCACGTATCGCCTGCGGCGCCGTGCTGACAGGGCATTTTTCGGCTATGCGGTCGGACCGCACTCCTGGAAGCGCTTTCTGTTCCCTCCGCAGGTGCGACTCTGGCGTGCCGAGCGCTCGGTGGACGGAGGCATGGCCGTCGAGGAGGAGCCGGCCATCGTTGCGCCACTGGCCTTCATCGGGGTCCGTTCGTGCGAGTTGCACGCAATCGAGATCCAGGACCGAGTGTTCATGGGTGGGCGTCATGTAGACCGCGACTACGCAGCCCGGCGAGATGGCGCGTTCCTGGTCGCGGTCAACTGCATCACGCCGTCGGGCACATGCTTCTGCGACTCGATGGGGACCGGCCCCGCGGTCAATGCGGGACACGACCTCGCGCTGACCGAGCTGCTGGACGGCACGCATCGTTTTCTGGTGGAGGCGGGAACCAGCCGCGGGGCGTCGGTGCTCTCAGAGCTTGCGAGCCAGAGCCCTACGGAGGCGGACTTCGCCGCTGCGCGGGCGTCGACGGCGTCCGCGGTCGAGCAGATGGGTCGCACCATGGAGACCGGCGACATACGGAATCTGCTGATGCGAAACCTCGAGCATCCGCGATGGGATGATGTCGCCGCGCGGTGCCTGAGCTGCGGCAATTGCACTCAGGTCTGCCCCACTTGCTTCTGCTCCTCGGTCGAGGACACCACCGACCTCAGCGGTGACAGCGCAGAGCGTACGCGAGTCTGGGACAGCTGCTTCTCCATCGACTACTCCCACATCCACGGCGGCAGCATCCGACCCTCGACACATTCGCGCTACCGGCAGTGGATGACCCACAAGCTGGCGACATGGTCAGACCAGTTCGACACTTCCGGCTGCGTTGGCTGCGGCCGCTGCATCACCTGGTGCCCGGTCGGAATCGACATCACAGAAGAGGTGGCGGCGATCAGGAGCACAGAGAGCAGCCATGCGCCAGCTTGAGAGCGTCCTCGCCGACATCCCGCTGCTGAAGGGCATCGACCCGGAGACGCTGAGCCTGATCGCCGGCTGCGCGAAGAACGTCCGCTTCGATGAGGGTTCCAAGCCAATAAGACGTGGCGATGCGGCCGATACCTTCTACCTGATCCGCCACGGCAGCGTCGTTCTCGAAACGTATGTGCCGGGCCGCGGCGCGGTTGCGATCGAGACCCTCGAGCCCGGGGAGCTGCTCGGCTGGTCATGGCTGTTTGCCCCGTACCGCTGGCATCTTGACGCGCGTGCGCTCACACCCGTGAGCGCAACCGCTTTCGACGCGGTCTGTATCCGGGGCAAGTGCCAGGAGGACCCCGCTCTTGGCTATGACCTCGTGTCGCGGTTTGCGCAGGTGCTGATCGAGCGGCTGCAATGGACACGGCTGCGACTCGTCGACGTGTATGGGACCAGCGATGCTCGCTGAGCTTCCCACTCCGGGCGTCATGGTGCCGCAGGCGTTCCGGGTCACAGACCGGATCCAGGACACAGCAGATACCTTCACACTGTCGCTGGATGCCGTGCGCGGACGCTCACCGGCGATAGCTCCGGGCCAGTTCATGATGGTCTACGCGTTCGGTGTCGGCGAGGTCCCGATATCTGTCAGCGGCACGTCGGCGGCGGGAGAGGTCATTCTCACCGTGCGCGCCGTCGGCCCTGTATCGACTGCGATCTGCGGCTCCACCGAGGGGAGCGTGCTGGGCATGCGCGGGCCACTCGGCAACTCCTGGCCGATCGACGCCGCCGTCGGCGGCGACGTCCTCGTCGTCGCCGGTGGGATCGGTCTGGCGCCACTGCGCCTGCTGATCCGGCACGTGCTCGGAAGGCGGGATGAGTTCGCGTCCGTCAGCCTGCTCTACGGGGGGCGGAGCCCCGCTGACCTCCTCTACGTGGACGAGCTCGGAGCTTGGAGCGGCCCTGCCGACGTGGCCGTCACCGTCGATACGGCTGACAGCAGCTGGCACGGCCAGATTGGCGTTGTACCGAAACTGGTCAGCGCCGCTCGATTCGAGGCTCGATCTGCTCATGCGTTCGTCTGCGGACCTGAGATCATGATGGACTTCACCGTTCAGGCGCTGACCGGCCGCGGTGTGCCGTCGGAACGGATCTTCCTGTCGATGGAACGCCACATGGACTGCGGTGTCGGGCTCTGCGGCCATTGTCAACTAGGCCCGACGCTGATCTGCCGGGACGGCGCCGTTTACAGTCATGCCGAGATCGGCCCCTGGATGGGCGTGCGCGAGCTGTGAGCACGGGCCGCAAACCAACGTTGGCCGTGTGGAAATTCGCATCGTGCGACGGCTGCCAACTGAGCCTTCTGGACCTCGAGGATGAGCTGCTGACGATGTCGGATACGGTCGACATCGCTGAGTTCCACGAGGCCACGAGCCGCAACGTGACCGGCCCCTACGACCTGTCGCTGGTCGAGGGCTCGATCACGACCGAACACGACGCCGAGCGGATCCAGAACGTGCGGCGCATGTCCACAGCGCTGGTCACGATCGGCGCCTGCGCCACGGCCGGCGGCGTTCAGGCGCTACGCAACTTTGCTGATGTCCATGAGTTCACCGCGGCGGTCTACGCATCGCCCGAGTACATATCCACGCTCGCCACCTCGACTCCGATCTCCGCCCACGTCAAGGTCGACTTTGAGCTTCATGGTTGCCCGATCAACAAGCGTCAGCTGCTCGAGGTCCTGAGCGCATTCCTCAACCGACGCAGCCCGAACATCGCTTCCACCAGCGTCTGCACGGAGTGCAAGCGCCGCGGGACCGTGTGCGTGTCGGTCGCGCACGGAACACCCTGCCTGGGACCGGTGACTCACGCGGGATGCGGAGCACTGTGTCCCGCATACAACCGCGGCTGCTTCGGCTGCTATGGGCCCGCGGAGGCGCCGAACTCGGACGCATTGGTGCCGCTGCTGCTCAGCCAGGGGCTCGATCGGAGCGGAGTGGAGCGCGTCTTCCAGACATTCAATGCCGCGGCGGAGCCGTTTCGGAGGGTCGTGACGAATGAGTGAGCGCCGTACCATCCGGACGGACTACCTTGCGCGTGTCGAAGGCGAGGGGTCGCTGACGGTCGAGATCGCCAGCGGCCAGGTCCAGAGCGCCGAGCTGCGGATCTTCGAGCCCCCGCGCTTCTTCGAGGCCCTGTTGCAAGGCCGGTCGTTCCTGGAGGCGCCTGACATCACAGCGCGGATCTGCGGTATCTGTCCGGTCGCGTACCAAACGAGCTCGATCAATGCGATGGAGAGCCTCTGCGGCGTGGAGGTGCCGCAACCGATCCAGCTGCTCCGCCGAATGCTGTATTGCGGCGAGTGGATCGAGAGTCACGCGCTGCACGTCTACATGCTGCATGCGCCCGACTTCCTCGGGTATCCCGGTGCGATCGAACTGGCCCGCGACGCGCCGGAGCTGGTCGAGCGCGGTCTGCAGCTGAAGAAGGCGGGCAACGAGCTGATGCGAGTCATCGGCGGTCGCGAGGTCCATCCGATCAACGTCCGCGTCGGCGGCTTCTATCGAGCGCCCGCCGTCGGCGAGCTCAAGGCCCTCACCGAGCAGCTCGACAGGGCCCGAGATGCTGCGATCGAGACGGTCCGCTGGGTCGCCGGATTCGACTTCCCGGAGGGACGACTCGACTGCGAGCTCGTCGCGCTCTCCGACACCGATGGCTACGCGATCGAGCGCGGACGCATCCGCTCCGATGGAGGACTCGACATCGCCGCGCCCGAATACGGCGAGCACTTCCAGGAGGAGCATGTCGAGCGCTCGACCGCCCTGCACTCGCGGATGCGGGAGCGCGGAACCTACGTGTGCGGCCCGCTCGCGCGCTACTCACTGAACCACGCGCAGCTTTCGCCGCTCGCTCGAGAGCTTGCGAATGACTCCGGCCTCGGCGAGACATGCCGCGATCCGTTCCGCAGCATCATCGTCCGCGCCGTCGAGCTCGTATACGCCTGCGACGAGGCGCTCCGCCTGATCGACCTGTACGAGGAGCCAGACAGCCCCGTGGTCGCAGTACAGCCACGGGACGGAACCGGCCACGGTGTGAGCGAGGCGCCGCGGGGACTCCTGTACCACCGTTACAGGGTGGACAGCTCCGGCACGATCCTCGAAGCCCAGATCGTCCCGCCGACCTCACAGAATCAGCAGGCGATCGAGGATGACCTGCGTTCGGTGGTGCAGCGAAACCTCGAGCTCGACGACGAGCGGCTTCAGCACCTGTGCGAACAGACGATCCGCAACTACGACCCGTGCATCTCCTGCGCAACTCACTTCCTGCGCCTGGAGGTGACTCGGCGATGACCAGCGGACGCCACGTGGTGGTCTGCGTCGGCAATCACTTCCGTCGCGATGACGCTTTCGGCCTGCGCGTTGCCGATTGGCTCCGCGACCGCGTGCCGGCCTCCGTCGAGGTGCTCACGCTCGAGGGCGAGCCGACCGCGCTGCTGGACGTATTCGAGAGCTCTGATCTGGTGATCCTCGTCGACGCGGTCGCAGCGGGCGGCGGTGCGGGCTTCATCCACCGCTTTGACGCGACCGATGAGCCTGTGCCCGGCAACGTCTTCGGCACCTCGACGCACGCCTTCGGCCTGGGCGAGACGATCGAGTTGGCGCGAACACTTGGGCGGTTGCACGGTCGCGTGCTCGTCTACGGCGTCACCGGCGAGGACTTCGACGCCGGCGAAGGGCTCAGCCGGGCGGTTGCCCCGGCGGTGCAGCACGTGGGCGTCGAGATTCTCCACGACCTTTCGCGACCGCAACCACAATCATGAGAACGAAACGGAGCGCACCGTGCATGAGCAGGCGCTGATGGCTGACGTCACCCAGAAGATCGAGCAGCTCGCGTCACAGAACGGTGCCGCACACGTCACGCGGGTGGTCGTGCGGCTCGGAGCGCTCTCGCATTTCACGCCCGATCACTTCCGCGAGCATTTCACCGATGCCACTCGCGGAACCGTCGCCGAGGGGGCCGAGGCGGTCACGATCCTTGATCCGGACATCGCCGCCCCCCACGCCGACGGAGTTGTGCTGGAGAGCGTGGAGCTCGAGTTCCCGGATCCAAAGCGGGCAGTCTGATGTGCGTGGGATCGATAGCGAAGCTGTGCGGGATCCGCGACGATGACGGCGCTCAGGTGGGACGGCTTGAGGATGGCTGCGAGGTGCCGCTGTCATTTGTCCCGGGGGCGACCGTCGGCGCGTATCTGCTGCTGCATCTCGGCATTCCGGTTGAGGTTCTGTCCGCCGATCAGGCGGCCGACGCTCTGGCCCTCCGCGAATCCGACAGCCAACCGGGAGCCTTGACATGACGCGGCGTGCGACCGGTATCGCCCTGGCTTTCGTCAGCGCGGTGATCAGTGGTGTGTCGATATACGTGAACGGTCTCGCGGTCGCGCATTTCTCGGATGCGACGGTCTACACGACCGCGAAGAACCTGATCGCCGGCCTGCTTCTCCTGCTCGCGCTGGTCCTGTCACGGCGCCGTCGACCGCTGCGCGTGGCATCGAAACGGGCCGTCGCGGTGCCCCTGCTGGTGGTGGCGCTGATCGGTGGAAGCGCGCCGTTCGTGCTCTTCTTCGAGGGCCTGGCGCACGCGCAGTCGACACAGGCGGCATTCATTCAGAAGACGTTGGTGATCTGGGTGGCGCTGCTGGCGGTCCCATTCCTGCGCGAGCGCTTCGGCTGGCCGCACGCGGCTGCGATCGCGCTGCTGCTGGGAGGACAGGCATGGCTGGCCGGCAGCGCCGGCCACGTCGCGTTCGGCACCGGTGAGGCGATGATCCTGGTGGCCACTCTGCTGTGGGCAATCGAGATCGTTTACGTCAAGCACCTGATGGACAGCTTTGACTGGCGGCTCCTGGCGATCGCCCGAATGACACTTGGCGCCGTTCTATTGATCATCTGGGTGCTGCTCACCGGGAAGCTGAGCCAGCTGCTCGGCCTGACCTTGCTGCAATGGCGCTGGGTGCTGCTCACCGGCGTGCTGCTCACCGGCTACGTCGGTACCTGGTATGCAGCGCTTGCACGAGCTCAGGCCATCGACGTGACCGCCGCGCTGGTGTTCGGCGCCGTGATCACCGCGTTGCTGGCGGGAACAGCCGGTTCCTCCTCGATCAATCTCCCCGCGCTGCTGTTGGTGGCGGCGGGCTGCTCGATCGTCGCCTGGACCGCCCTCAGGACGCCGTCCACCACAGGAGCGGGTCTGGGGTGAGCACGCTGACACCGCCCGCACCGGTTCCGGGCCCGCTGCTGTTCGCGCGCTACGCCTACCCCCCCAACGCCCTGGGGCTCTGTGGAGCCGACCGTCCACGTGAGCTGATCGAGTACGGGAACGCACGAGCGTCCGATCCAGGACTCGCAGAGGTCGCCAGAACGTTTGAGGGAGCGTGGCCTTATCTCGAGCTGATCGCCGGCTCCAGCGGAATCGCCGATCCGCTCGACCGGCGCGTCGTCGAGGCCTATTGGGTTGGCAATTCGCTCCTTGACAACGTCAACCCGAACGCGCTCGCCAGGCATATCGACGACCGCTTCCACGGTCGGGTCGGCCGGGCTCAGGAGCAGATCGACGAGACCATCGCCGCGGGCGCCGTGCCGCACCATTGCTTTCACGTGTTCGCGGTCTACCCGTGGCTCGGCCTGCTTCGAACCGGCGTGGTCGATCAGCCCCTCCACATTCTGGATCAGTGTCGGGTTGCGCCCGGCCGAGTGAAGTCGGTCAACGACGATGGCACGCTCACCGCCATGGTCCGCCCGCTGCGCTGGACCGGCGGGTGCCTCACGCTCGGCGACTCCGAACCCCGCACCGCCCGCTGGCGGTCAGATGGCCTGGCCTTCGTGGACGAGCCGGAGCCGGGTGACCTGGTGTCACTGCACTGGGACTTCGTCTGCGACCGCCTCTCCGAGGGTGCAGCAACCGCCCTGCTGAGGGCGAACCTGCGGGCGATGAGCGCGGTCAACCGCGCAGGCGCCGCCGCGAACCTGTCCTAACAGGCCGCTGGATGGTTGATACCCCGGCCGCGCCGAGACCGGGGAATCCACCATCTAGTGGTGTCCGAGGGCGAAATTGAACCGTTGCTCGGGCGTGATGAGATGATCGTGGTTGTCATCGCCCAGCTCGACCTGAACCCAGGCGATCTCGCCGGTGAATTCATTGCCGCGGGCGCGGTAATCCGGTGACGCCGGCGAGCCGGTGTCCCTGCCGACATCACACGCCTCATCGGCCGAGAATCCCATTGGGATGCTGTGTTCGACACGCCCGCTGCCGGCCTGCTGCCCGTCGACATAGAGGGATATATCGGCGCCCTTCGCGAGCCCGCCGCCGTCGTAGGAGAACTCCATCCGCACCTGGTGCTCGCCGGCCGGCAGTGGTTTCTCTGACCGCGCGTAGAAGTAGTTGATGCCGAAGAAGTTGTAACAGTACTTCAGGTGCCCCTCGTGGACATACAGGGCCCATCCGCCGACCTGGCCGCCCTGGGTGATGATCACGCCCTGAGCGTCGTGGTCGGGGACGACGAGTTGCGCGGTCACGGAATGAGACTGATTCTTCGCGTTGACCACGCTTGACTCGCTGACGCGCATACCCGGGAACAGCACCTGCTTCTTGTCCTGGATCAGCTGCGGACGCCCAGCCAGGTCGGGGTTATGCCGTTGACAACCTTGGGGTGGGGTAGGCCCGCGGCCTCCAGGACGGTCGGCGCGATATCGATCACGTGGTGGAACTGGTCACGCAGCTCACCGCCGGCCTCAAGCCCGTTGGGCCAGTGCACGATCGTGCCGTTGCGCGTGCCACCCCAGTGCGACGCGATCTGCTTGGTCCATTGATATGGCGCACACAGCGCGTGTGCCCAGCCGACCGCGTAGTGGTTGTAGGCCTCGGGCGTACCGAACTTGTCGACGTTCGCGAGCAGGAACTCCTCGGTCTCGATCCCCGGCATGCCGTTGAGCGTCGTCATCTCGTTGAAGCAGCCGCGCAGGGTGCCCTCCGCGGATGCGCCGTTGTCACCGACGATCAGGTACACGAGCGTGTCATCGAGCACGCCGATCTCCTCGAGCGTGTCGATCACTCTGCCGACGTGATAATCGGTCTGCTCGAAGAACCCGGCGTAGATCTCCATCTGACGCGCGAGCACCGGCCGCAGCTTCGCATCGGTCTCATCCCACGCCGGGATCTCGTCGTGGCGCTTCGTGAGCTCGGCGTCGGCCGGAACCACCCCAAGCTCCTTCTGGCGGGCGAAGGTTCGCTCCCGCATCACGTCCCAACCATGGTCGAACTGGCCGCGATATTTGTCCGACCACTCCGCGGGAACGTGGTGCGGCGCGTGTGTGGCGCCGGGCGCGTAGTACATGAAGAACGGCTTGGCCGGAGCGAGCGCCTTCTGCTGCTTGACCCAGTGGATCGCGCGGTCCGCCAGATCCTCGTTGAGGGTGTAGCCCTCCTCGGGGGTCCTCGGCGGCTCGATCGCGGTCGTACCCTCATACAGCCCGGGGTAATTCTGGTTCGCCTCACCGCCGACGAAGCCGTAGAAGTATTCAAAGCCGTTGCCAGGGCTCGGCCAGCGCTCGAACGGACCCACCGGGCTGTTCTCCCACATCGGCACCTCATGACATTTGCCCAGGTGCGCGGTCGAATACCCGTTGAGCTTGAGGATCTCGGGCTGGTGCCTCGGCGGCGGGCGTGCGAACCGGACCGCCGAACGCGCTCGAGGCGCCGAAGCCGACGTCATCGAGCAGGATCACCAGCACGTTCGGCGCTCCCCCCGGAGGGAGCAGCGGCACGATCGGCGGATACTCGGTTTCGGAATCCTTCGCGTCATAGGTCGTCAGCCCGACCACGGCCTCATCGGGAATGGGCAGCACCTCAGCCTGAATCTTGTCCATGGCCTCGCGCTTCCCCTTCGGTTCGATCGACGCTCAATTCGATGGTCGCCCGTGACTGGGTGACCACACATCACCCTCGTTGGGTGACCGCGCGAGCGCGCGCGAACCTCAGGCAGCCTCGGCGTTCCAGCGCTCGACCACGCGAATGTCGTGCTCGTGACCCAAAACGGAAACCGTCGCCGGATCCAGTTTGAGCAGCGCCCCTGTGGAGGGCCGCTCACCGATCCAGCATGCTGCCAGCACGCGGAGGATGTGTCCATGAGCGAAGATCAGCACGTCACCGTCGGCGGTCATCGCGTCGTCGATCACACGCTCGGCCCTGGCGGCGACCTCGTACGGGGTCTCGCCACCCGGGGCGCCGTCGACCCACAGTCGCCAACCGGGATCGCGCTCCCAGATCGCCTCGCTCGTCAGCCCTTCGTAGTCGCCATATGACCACTCGGTCAGGTCGGCGACGATCTGCACACGATCCTCGAATCCAGCCAGCCTGGCGGTCTCCAGAGCACGCTGCAGCGGACTGGAGAGCACGCGCGCGAACCGATAGGTGGCCAGCACCGGAGCAAGTGCGCGTGCCCGGTCGATCCCCGACGGGAGCAGGGGAAGATCGGTACGGCTCGTGTGGCGCCCGTTCTGGCTCCACTCTGTGTCGCCATGGCGGACGAGCACGAGCCGAGGCTCGCTCATCCCGAGCCCTGCTCCAGCTCATGCACGGCCAGCAGGCCCGCCCCCAGCACCCCCGCCGTCGCACCCCACCGGGCCGCCCGCACGTTGATCCGGTCGCGCAGCCCAGGGTGCACATACCCGGTGGCGAACTCGATCGCCGGGTCGAGCAGCAGTGACCCGGCGAGCGCGGCTCCCCCACCGATCACGACCTCATCGGGGTCGAAGGTGTTGATCGCGTTGGCGATACCCACGCCCAATGCGTGCGCCCAACGCCGCACGGCCTCGGCCGCCGGCTGATCTCCGTCCCGCGCGGCCTCGACCGCGTCGACCCCGTACACGACACCGTTGGCGCCGACCAGGCGTCCGAGCGCCGAATCCGGATGTGCGGCCGCCGCTGCCGCCGCGAGCCGGTCCAGTGCCGTTCCCGAGGAGAGCGCCTCGAGCGACCCCGGCTGCGGGAACTGGTCGGAGGCCGGCTGCAGGTCGGGCGCAACCCTCAAGCCGATCAGCGTCATCCCGAGCTCGCCCGCGCCGCCGCTGCCCCCGCGGAAGATGCGCCCGTCGATCACGATCCCGCCGCCGATGCCGGTGCCCACGGTGATCATCACGAGGTTGCGCGACACCATCTCCAGATCCTCGTCGTAGGCCTCCGCCAGGGCGGCCACGGTCGCGTCGTTGTCGACGAAGACCGGCACTCCCAGGCGCTCGCCCAGCACCGTGCGCAGCGCCACGCCCTTCAACGGGATGTTGGTCGATGCGGCGATCTCACCCGTCTCGAACCGCACGATCGACGGCACGCCGATCCCAACAGCATCGAGCGGCTCATCCCCGGTCGCCTCGCCGACGATCTCGACCAGCTGGGCGATCAGCTCCTCGCCGTTGTCGATCCGCGTCGGCTGCTGCCGATGCTCCTCGAGCCCCCGCGCGCCCAGGGCAGCGCCCAGCGCAGTCGCAGCGACCTTGGTGCCGCCGACGTCAATCCCGACGACCCTTGTCATAGTCGCGCAGCGGCCGCCTCGTCCAGCAGTACGACGATGTCCTCCACATGCTCCACCAGCAGCGAGGCTGGCACATCCGGCGTCTGCTGCGCGTCCTGAGCGAACGCGGCCGCGATCGGATCGGCCTTGCTCTCCCCGGTCGCGAGCACCAGCACGCGCTTCGCGCGGCTCAGTGCGGGAAACGTCAGCGTCACCCGTGGCACGAACGGCTCGAGCCCCGCCCGCGGCACGCCGACCGCGAGCCGCGAGCGCTCGTGCAGCGCCTCCTGCCCGGGGAACATCGAGCAGATGTGCCCGTCGGAGCCGACTCCGACGAGCACCAGTTCGAACCGGATCGCGCCCGGCCCGCCGCCCACGTGCTCAAGTTCGCGCTCGTATTCGAGCGCCGCCTCCTGATACCCGCGCTCGCCCAGGATCCGGCGGCAGGCCTCCACCTCCACCCCGGCCTGTTTGAGCGGAGAGAGCAGCGCGTCGCGTACCAGCTTGAAGTTCGAGAGCTCATCACCGGACTCGACGCAGCGGTCGTCACTGAACCACAGCTGCGCTCCCTTCCAGTCAGCCGCACGCTGCGTGGCCGCCAGCTCGTACGCACGCCTGGGTGTGGTGCCACCGGTCAGGACGACGTTCTCCCCGGTCGCGGCGGCGGCACTGAGCGCGTCCGCACACGCCTGCGCGGGATCGTCGACCACCTGGATCTCGATGCTCATGGGGTGAAGCTCCTCGCCGCTTGCAAAGCTGGTTCGTAGGTCCGGTCGCGGATCAGTGCCTGACGTACGCCCTCGCCAAGTATCCCGCCCTCCCCGCGCGATGCGCCGAACAGTTGCCACTGGCGCGGCTTGTGGCCGGCGCCCTGCTCGCGGGCCATCAACCCGCCCGGCGCGCGATCCAGTGACAGCGAGAAGCCGCCGCTGCCGCTGACGGTGACACCGGCAAGCCCGCGGATCGCCTGATCGACCGGGTCGAACTGGATGCTGACCGACGGGCCGCCCTCACTCCGGATCGCCGCGGCGTGGTTCGCGCCGCTGCGATCCGGCTCGAGCTCGCTCGGAACCCAGCCCAGGCGCGAGGCCAGCCAGCCGCTGAGCAGCAGCGCCGACACGATCGAGCCGTGATGGTGGCGCACGTAGATCCGCCTGATCGCGTCCAGCTGCCCGATGCGGGTGGGATCGGAGAAGCTGCCGGCCAGGCGCTCCCGCCAGGCGATCGTCCGCAGCCAGGCCAGGTCGACGACGTCGACCCTCGATTCGAGCAGGTCGGCGGCTCGCGCCAATGCCGCCCGCGGGCCGTCGAAGTAGACGGGGTCGTCGGTGTCGATCAGGATCACATCGGCGATCGGCAGCAGCGCCGCAACCGCATCGTCGTGGTTGTGCGGCGACCAGATCACGGTCGGCAGCTCGGAGATCAGAATCGGGTCGATGATCGTCTCGAGGCGACCCATGTGAACGGCGCCGAGCGCGATCTCGATCCCCTCCCGCAGAACACCGATGCCACTCGACTGGTGGTCATCGCCGCTCACCGTCGCGTAGCCGTCGATCGCGTGGCGATCGTCCTCAACTGTGCAGAGGATCGTGCGCGACGGGTGGTAGCGGCCGACCCGCTCGAGCCGGTTGGCCACCTCCCCACGCCACTCGCGGTCGGCGATCACCACCAGGTTCAGGACGCGCGCCGGGACGAGCGTGTCGTTCTCGGCATGAGCCTCGCGCAGCAGCTCGCGCAGAGCCGCCTCGATCCGCTCCGGGGTCGTGTCCCGCTCAGCCCAACGTGCGCCGCTCACCACCGACACCCGGCCGTCATAACCGGCGCCAGGCCCGCCCGTCCAGCAGCGCCTCGGCCTCGACCGGTCCGGCCGATCCCGCCGGGTACTGCGGGATCGAAGAGGTTGTGTCAGCTGCCCACGCCCCCAGGATCGGGTCGATGATCCGCCACAGAGCCTCAACCTCATCGTTGCGCGTGAACAGCGTCGCGTCGCCCCGCATCGCGTCAAGGATCAGGCGCTCATAGGCCTCAGGCGATTCGGATACGAAGGAGGTTCCGTAATGGAACTCCATGTTGACCGGACGGATCTGCATCTTCGTACCCGGCACCTTCGCTCCCAGCGAGACGGACACGGCCTCGTCGGGCTGCAGCGTGAGGATGATCTGGTTGGGGCGAACCCCGTCCGAGTCAGGCCCCTGGAAGGCCAGGTGCGGCACCGGCCGCAGCGTCACCGCGATCTCAGTCAGCTTGCGCGTCATCCGCTTGCCGGTGCGCAGGTAGAACGGCACCCCGGCCCAGCGCCAGTTGTTGATGTGCAGGCGCAGGGCGGCGTAGGTCTCGGTGCGCGAGTCGAGTGCGACCCCGGGCTCCTCGCGGTACCCGACCGACTCTGAACCCGAGACGACACCCGGCCCGTACTGTGCCCGTACGGCCATCCCCGCGACCTCGTCGAGCGTCGGCGGCGCGATCGCCTCCAGCACCTTGACCTTCTCGTCGCGCAGGCGGTTTGCCTCGAGTGCCGTCGGCGGCTCCATCGCCAGCAGCGCGAGCAGCTGCAGCATGTGGTTCTGGACCAGGTCGCGGAGCGCACCGGCGCCCTCGTAGTACCCGGCACGAGTGCCGATGCCGATGTCCTCGGCGGCGGTGATCTGAACGTGGTCGATGAAGTTCCGATTCCAGACCGGCTCAAACAGCGCGTTGGCGAACCGCAACGCCATCAGGTTCTGGACGGTCTCCTTACCGAGGTAGTGGTCGATCCGGAAGACCTGCGACTCGTCGAAGTAGGTCAGCACCGCGTCGTTCTGAGCCTGGGCCGAGGCCAGGTCGTAACCGATCGGCTTCTCGATCACGGCCCGCACGTCCGCATCCTCCGCCCCGTTGAGGCCGGCCTCGCCGAGCCGACCGGTGATGACCGGAAAGAACTCGGGCGCAGTCGACAGGTAGAAGACCCGGTTCAGCGGCGTCCCGAAGTCGGCGTCGAGTTCGTCAAGCGCACCGCGCATGCGCGCGTACAGGTCCTCGTCGTCAAACCCGCCCGAGATGTACTGCATGTTGGCCAGCAGGCCGTCCAGCACGTCGGGGTCGGGGCGGCGGCGCGAGAAGCGGTCGATCGACTCGCGTGCGCGGGCCCGATAATCCTCATCGGTCAGCTTGCCGCGCGATACGCCGATCAACGCGATGCGCTCCGGCAGCGCCCCCTCATGGGCGAGGTTGTAGATCGCCGGCAGCAGCTTGCGGCTGGCGAGATCACCGACCGCGCCGAAGATCACGATCGCGGTCGACCGCACCGGCGTGCGCTCGAGCCCCTCGATCAGCGGGTTTTCGGCAACTTCCGGATCGATGTCGACAGCGCTCAACGCTCAGCTCCCCCGCAGCAGGTCTGCGACTCTTGCCGTCAGCGCCCTGATCGCCTGGGCCGGCGCGCCATTCAAAACCACACGCTCGGCCGCGAGCCCGTGCGAGCGCAGCGTCTGCAGGTTGCCCGCCGAGGCCGCATCGATCAGTGTCGTGAAGTCGTATGGCTCGCCCGGTATCGGCACCTGTCCATGCGGCACGTTGACGAGCTGCAGGAAACGCCCGTTGGGGGCGCCGCCGCTGTGCTCCTGGCCGGTTGAGTGCTGGAATCGGGGGCCGTACCCGAACGTCGTCGCCATCCCGGTCGCTGCGCGGATCACCGCCCGCAGCTCGCTGACGGCCTCATCGATGCCGGCATTGTCAGGGCCGTCCGTCGGCAGGTAGCCGAGGATCGCGCCGTAGTGCGGTGTGCCCACACCCAACAGGGCCTTGAGCGCCGCATCATCGGCGGCGTCGATCGTGGGCAGCGGGTGGGCGGGGGCCAAATCCAGGACCTTGTTGGTGTTGTCCTTGGCCTCCTGCACGTTCGGCTGGTCAAACGGATTGATGCCGAGCACCCAGCCCGACACAGCGACGGCGAACTCGGAGTCGAAGAAGAGCCGCCCGAGGCCGGTCGCGCCATAGGTGGTGAGCGTGATCACCGGCAGATCGGCGTCGCGGAGCGCGCCGACGGCCGCTTCGAGCTCCGCCGAGGGCCGGTTGCCGTGTCGCAGGTAGAGGATCACACGGTCATCGCCGTAGACATCGGGGGCCGCCAGCGGCTCGTCGGCCACCGGCAGGATGCCCCTGCCCTGCTTGCCTGTCGACTCGGCCACCAGCTGCTCCATCCACAATCCGAAGCTGTCGATCGGCGGCGAGACCACGAGCGTCAACTTGTCGCGCCCGCGCACGGCGAGCTCGCCGATCGCCACACCGAGCATCAGCCCGACGTTGTCCTGCGCGGCCCGATCAGCGGCGCAGTCCTGCTCCCCCACGTTTGCACGCAGCAGCAGCGCCTCGACGTCGTAGCCCGCCAGTGCCGCCGGTACCAGACCGAAGAACGAGAGCACCGAGTAGCGTCCGCCGATGTCGCTCGGGTTCTCGAACGTCCTGCGCAGTCCGTCGGCTGCGGCCAGGGCGGCCAGCGGGCTGCCCGGGTCGGTGACCACAACGAACTGCTCGGGCTTTGCCCTGGCCTTGAAGTGGCGGTAGTGCGAGAGCGTCTCGATCGTGCCCCCTGACTTGGAGGAGACGATGAAGATCGTCTTATCGAGGTCGACCGACTGCTCCACGGCCAGCACGGCGTCCGGGTGGGTCGAGTCGAGCACCTGCAGCCTCAGGCCATCCGGCTGATCGCCGAACGATCGCCGCAGCACCTCGGGCCCCAGTGAAGAACCGCCCATGCCGAGCAGCACCGCGTCGGTGTAGCCGTCGGATCTCAGCTGCTTGGCGAACGTGACCAGATCGCCGAGCTGCTCCTGCATCTTCGCCGCGACATCGAGCCAGCCGAGACGGTCCTCGATCTCCGGCACGCCCGGGCCGCCCCACAGCGACGGGTCTCGCTCCCAGACACGCTCGGCGACCTTCTCGCTCACGGCGGTCCGGAGTCTGGCCGCGACGGCGTCCGCGAGCTCGGTCGGGAGGCTCAGCGTCACGCTGGTCGGATCGGCCGCGGCGATCCTCTTCTTCTCGATCCCGGCCTGGAGCTCGCGCATCGCCTGCACGAACAGGTCGATGCCCTCGTCGAGCAGCTGCTCGGTCACGGCGGCCATGTCGATCCCGACGGCGTGCAGCGCAGCGAGTTCGGCGCTTGGATCCAGCCGTGCCGTGGCGGGCGGGTGGGGATAGATATCGGCGTGGTCGGCGACCGCCCGCAGCGTTGCCAACGGCATCGTGTTGACGGTGTGGGGCGCGATCAGCTGATCGACATAGAGCGTGTCCGGGTAGGCCGGGTTCTTGACCCCGGTCGAGGCCCACAGCGGCCGCTGGTAGGCGGCGCCTGCGGCGGCCAACGTGTCCCAGCGCTCGCCGCTGAAGATCTCCATGAAGCGTGCGTAGGCGGCGCGCGCGTTGGCGAGTGCGGCCGTGCCCTTGAGCCTCTCCGCCTCGGGCCCGCCGATCGCGTCGAGCTGCTTGTCGACCAGCGTGTCCACCCGCGACACGAAGAACGACGCGACCGAGTTGACGTCGAGCGGCTTGCCCTCCTCATGCCGGCGCTCGAGCCCCCGGATGTAGGCCTCCGCAACGGCCGCATAGTTCTCGACTGAGAAGAGCAACGTCACATTGATGTTGATTCCCTCATAGATCGCCTGCTCGATCGCGCCGACGCCCTCGGATGTGCCGGGGATCTTGATCATCACGTTGGCACGATCGACCGCCCGCCAGTACTCGCGGGCCGACGCGAGCGTGCTGTCCGTGTCGCGCGCAAGGTCCGGCGCAACCTCGAGTGAGACGAAGCCGTCACGGCCGTCTGTGCGCTCGTGCACCGCTGCGAGCACGTCACACGCCGCCTGCACGTCCGCCACCGTCAGGGTGTTGTAGATCTCGTGGACCTTCTTGCCGGCCTTGGCAAGCTCGTCGATCGCATCGTCGTAATCGGAGCTGCCGAGGATCGATTTCTCAAAGATCGCCGGGTTCGAGGTGACGCCCTGGAGGCTGTCCTGCTCGACCATTCGCTTGAGTTCGCCGCCGGCGACCAGCGAACGGCCGAGTTGGTCCAGCCACACGCTGACTCCCGCCTCGGTGAGCGCCTTCAGTTGCGGGTTCGCATCGGTCAGGGTGCTCATCGCCGCCCTCCTCTTCAGTTGGTCTGTGCCCGGGTCAGGCTGGCGCGAGCCGCCTGCACGACATGCTCCGCCGTGATCCCGAAATGCTCGTAAAGCGGCTGCTCGGACCCGGATGCGCCGAAGCTGTGCATCCCGATCGCCTCCCCCAGATCCCCGATCCAGCGGTGCCAGCCGAAGGTCACCGCCGCCTCGACCGATACACGTGCCCTGACGGCCGGAGGCAGCACGCTGTCGCGGTAATCGGCCGGCTGCGCGGCGAAATGCTCCTCGCAGGGCATGCTGACGACCCGGGCCGCGATCCCGCCGGCCTCCAGCTGATCGGCCGCCGCCCAGGCGATCTGCACCTCGCTGCCGGTCGCGATCAGGATCACGTCCGGAGCCGCTCCAGCGGTGCTGCTGGTTGGCGGACCAGCAGCACCGGCGTCCCGCAGCACGTAACCGCCCCGCTCGATCGCGTCCGCGGGCACCGAGGTCGGGTCGAGCGTCGGCAGGTTCTGGCGCGAGAGGATCAGCGCGGTCGGGTGATCGCTCGAGTTGACCGCGTGCCTCCAGGCGAGCGCGGTCTCGTTGGCGTCGGCCGGGCGGATCACGGAGAGGTTCGGCATCGCCCGCAGCGCGGGAATCTGTTCGACCGGCTGATGGGTCGGCCCGTCAGAGCCGAGCCCGATCGAGTCGTGGGTCCAGATCCAGATCGAGGGCAACCGCATCAGCGCTGAGAGCCGCACCGCTCCTCGCATGTAATCCGAGAAGGTCAGGAAGGTCGCGCCGTAGCCGCGGAAGCCGTGGAGTGAGAGCCCGTTGACGATCGCGCCCATGCCGTGCTCCCGCACGCCGAAGTGCAGGTTGCGGCCACTGAAATCGCCGGGCACCACGTCGCCGAGTCCCTTCATGTCCGTGTTGTTGGAGCTCGCGAGATCAGCCGAGCCGCCGACCAGCTCCGGCACGTTCGCGGCCGCCCACTGCAGCACCTTGCCCGACGCGGCACGGCTTGCCATCGCCCCATCGTTCTCCGGGTCGAAGCTCGGCTGGCCGCTGCTGTCCCAGCCCTTCGGCGGGCCGGCCATCTGCACGATCCGCTCCAGCTCCGCTGCAAGCTCGGGCCGAGCTCGCCTGTAGGCGTCGAAGCGACTGAGCCAGTTGGACTCCGCCTGCGCCCGCTCGGCGGTCGCGCTGCGCCAGTGCTCCAGCGCCTCGGCAGGCACGTAGAAGTGCTTGTCGGGATCCCAACCGTAGAACTCCTTTGTGAGTCGGACCTCATCCTCGCCGAGCGCCGAACCGTGCGCCTGCGTCGAGTCCTGCTTGTTGGGGCTGCCATAGCCGATGTGCGTGCGGCAGATGATCAGCGAGGGCCGGTCGGCGACGTCGGCCGCGCAGTTGGCGGCCTCCTCGAGCTCGTCCGGCGAGATGTGCTCGCCGAGGTTCTGCACATGCCAGCCGTAGGCCTCGTAGCGGGCGGCGACATCCTCTGAGAAGACGAGCTCGGTTGGGCTCGCGAGCTGAATCTTGTTGTCGTCGTAGAAGACGATCAGCCTGCCGAGCCCGAGGTGCCCGGCCAGCGACGAGGACTCGGACGCGATCCCCTCCTGGATGTCGCCATCGGAGGCGATGACCCAGGTGCGATGGTCGACGATGTCGTGGCCGTCGAGGTTGAAGCGAGCGGCGAGCATCCGCTCGGCCAGCGCCACGCCGACGGCCATCGAGAGACCCTGGCCGAGCGGGCCCGTGGTCGCCTCGATCCCGGGCACCTCCCAGTACTCGGGGTGCCCCGCGGTCGGCCAGCCGAGCTGCCGGAAGTGCTCGATGTCATCGAGCGTGATCGGATAGCCGGCGAGGAACAGCGTCGAGTAGAGCAGCATTGACGCGTGGCCGGCGGAGAGGATGAAGCGGTCGCGGTCGATCCACGACGGGTTGGCCGGGTTGTGGCGCATCAGCCGCGTGTACAACGTGTAGGCAACGGGCGCGAGACCCATGGGCGCCCCCGGATGTCCCTGGTTTGCCTTCTGGACGGCATCGATCGACAGCGTGCGGATCGCGTCGATGCAGAGCTCGTCGAGTGAGGTTCGGTCGCCTGTGGCAGTCAATGCATCTACCTCGGTCCTGGCTGTGCTTTTGTCGTCGATACCACTCAAATACCCAGCATAAACTGTCCGTGCCATGCAAAAGTCAAGCGCCGGTGAATCGCGTCCACACCGGCGTCTGGCCGCCACCGTCGGCTTGGCGCTGCTCGCCGGCGCGGGCGCCGTCGGCGCCGCCGAGCTTCGGCGTCGGCGCGAACTCGAGCGTGATCCGGACCGCGAATCGCTGCAGAACCCACTGCGGGGAACGCCGCTCAGCGTCACCTCCGACGACGGTGCCTCGTTGCATGCTGAGATCTTCGGCCCGCAGAACGCTCCGACCGTGGTGCTCGTGCCCGGCTGGACGGAGCAGCTGAGGATCTTCGATCTGCTCACCCGCGGCCTGCTTGGCCGCGGCTTTCGGGTGGTGGAGTACGACCTGCGCGGCCAGGGCCGCAGCGACCGCGACCCGAGCCTCGACCAGGCGATCGAGCGCTACGGCGAGGATCTCGGCTCGGTGCTGGCCGCAACCTGTGGCGGGCGCGATGACGTGATCGTCGTCGGCCACTCGCTGGGTGGCATGTCGATCCTCGCGTGGGCCGGCCTTGTCGACGTAACCCGTCACGCGCGGGCGGCTGCGCTGATCTCAACTGGCGCCTCAGCCCTCGTGGACGAGCAGACGCTGCTGCCCGCGACGATCCCGGAGGTCGCCCGCCGCCAGATCGCCAACCGGCTACTCGCGCGCGACGCGCCGCTGCTGCCCGTCTCAACCTTCGCCAGCCGTGCGCTGACGCGGCATCTGATGTTCGGTCCTCGGGCCAGCCCGGCCCACGTTGAGTTCGTCGAGCGGATGATCTGGACGATGCGGCCGCGGCTGCGAGCCCGCGCCGGCGTCACCCTGAGCAGGCTCGATCTCACCGGCGCGCTTGAGCGTTTGCTGGTTCCGACGCTCGTCGTCGTCGGCGATCACGACCGCTTGACGCCGCCAGTGCATGCGCAGCGCATGGTCGCGGCCCTTCCCCAGGTGGTTGAGTTCCTGCGCCTTCCGCAGGCCGGCCACGCTGTGCCGCTCGAGCGGCCGACGGAGCTTGTCGAGGCAATCCTGCGACTTGCGGCCGTCGTCGGACTCGAACCGGCCACGGCCACGGCCACGCCCGCTGTCAGGGGTTGGCCGGCCGGGGGTTGGTCACTCGGAGGTTCGCAGGGGCGTTCCGGGAAATCGCCCTGATCTCTGCCGATTTCCCTGGACGCTCCCGAATATCAGCCCTTCTAGGGCAATCGGCGAGCACAGCAGCCGATTTCTTAACTGGGCCACATGGTGCGGGCAGCGCCCCGTCGGGCTATCATCCCCCGACCACGGGGAGTGGCGCAGTCTGGTAGCGCACCCGGCTGGGGGCCGGGCGGCCGCAGGTTCAAATCCTGTCTCCCCGATACCTGAATTACCTGCAAATCGGCACCTTCGCAAATTCGACGAAGGTGCCCATTCCGCTCAGAGGGCATCAAAAGGGCATCAAACGCACGAGGCGACGTAGCAAGCACCGTCGCGATGATCGCCGTCAAACGTGCCATCCATGGGTCACTCCTGCTCGTGGCTGAAACCGCGACGGTCCTTAGCCGGCGGTCGCTCACCCGAGCGCCGTGCTCCTGGCGAAAACCGAGGCCGAGGTGGCGGGGCACGAGGACCTGCGTTGGGTCGGGGTGCGACTTGTGTGCCGGTTATGTCCGTGCGTGATGCCGGGCATATCCAGGCATCGGGGCTCTGGAGCGCGATCAGCGGTTGTTCTGGTCGGTCAGCGAGGACCCGGCGGTTGATGCCGGCCGAGCGACAGCTGCTTGAGCAAGTCGCCTCCTGTGAGCTCGATGAGCATCTCACTGCCATTGCCGATGCTGTTGATACACGCCGCGAGCGGCTGCACATGGCGCGTTCCGTGGACGTAGTCGCCGAGCTTCGTGTTGGTGACTCGGTGCTGTTCACCGCCATCGTCCGGCCCAGGTATCTCGAAGCATGAGTTCGCTGTGATCGAGGCGCTTGACGAGCGTTTGTTCACGGCGCGGCTTCGGCGGCCCGTAGGCCGGTTCGCAGCTGCGCTAGATCGCCGATGCCAACCATGGCAGCACACTGAGTCCGCATCCTGATAGGACGGGGCGCGTCAGGCCTGTTTTCCGTCGCCCCGGGTGCGATCGGAAGCGTTCCAAGTTCAAACGCCGCAGGCCTCGGTGCCGGAGATCTGCCATTGCAGCGTGTCCGTGATCGTCTTGGAAATGTGCCATTGGATCGTGTAGCTGTCGTTCGCCATTACCGTGGTCGCGGGCAGATCGATCGTCGGGTAGGGGCTGGTGCCGGTGACGGTGGCGGTCGCCGTGATCTGACACCCGGGGGTAGCGCCGTGACCGGTCAGCGCGATGACATGTCGCGCCGGAGCTCTGCCTGGAGCGTGCGCGTGCCGCGACAGCGGCAGTCGCCTGCTGGACAGCAGCATGCCTCGTTCGCGTCGGCGCTCCGCGATCAGCTCTTTGAGTTGCCGGCCGTCGAAGCGAACCCATCGCGATAGCTGATTCGCGGCGGCAAGTTCATCTCCGGTGTTGAGCTTGTCCAGCAGCGTTGAGTGCACGAACGGGGTGTCTCCGATCTGGTAGGCAAATTCGATCAGTCCCGCTTGCTGCTCGGTGCTGAGTCGGATGTGAACGTAGTGGGCGATGGTGCTGCCGGCGCTTCGCAGGTCGTACAGGAGCAGGCCTTGGGCTCTCGGTCTGGTGATTCCGTGCCGGTATTTCGCGTCGTCGGCTTTGGTGCAGAGTCCGTTGTGAAGTCTGGTCGCGTATCCGATCGCACAGCTCCGGGTCCCGGCGGAAGCCTTCTTGTTGTAGGGGTGGGCGTGGAAGCGCTCGTCAGTCTCGATCCCCTTTACGGCGAGGATCATCGCGGCCGGGCTCGCGCTGCCTGGTCGAGGTCGGGGGTTGGACGCTTCACTCCCGGGTACTTGGATTGTTCGCCGGAACGTGAACCGGCTCTGCGTTTGGCTAGTGGTGGTTGTGGTCGATGTCCCAGACCGCTTGCCCGTGGTGGTCGTCGTACCAGGATCGTCTTCGCTGTTCGCGATCCAGAGGTCGACGCCGCCGGTCGGCGCTGTGGATGTGTTGTCGGGGGAGTTGTGTCCTGCCGCTCCGGCCGTTGTCGGTGAGCCGGTTGACCCGACGGTGTTCTCGGGTTCACCACCAGTCGCCGCAGGGTACACGGCGATGCTTGCCGCGCCGTCTCCACCGCATCCGGAGTTGCTGGCACCGCAGCCGTTGGGTGTGTTGCCCGCGGTTACCGCGTCCCCGTCGAAGCTGGTGGGGGTCGCGCCGACCGGCCCGGTCTGAGATGTTTCGGCTTCAGGGATGGTCTGGCCGTCGAGTTGGATTGGGGTGGTGGAGTAGATCGCGCCGCCGTATGCGTCGCCACCTGTGCCTGCTTGGCCGCCGTTGCCGCCGTTGCCGCCCCGGCCGCCGGCACCGTTTGCGCCCGGCTGTCCGCCGATGCCGGCGTAGTCGCTAGGGCCTGTCTAGCCCCCCGGGTTCGGTCCAGGTGGTGTTGAAGTAGTAATTATTTGTCAGGTAGGTACCCGTCCCAAACCTGAGTTGCACAGAGTGGTGGGTGAGCCCTCGAGGACTGAACCCGTCTGGTCCAGAGTGAGTGAGGGCAGACACTCTCATCGACTGCCCACTTTATCCGCCGTGTAGAACTGCTGGGGTGTGAGGAACCCGAGACCGCGGTGCGGGCGAACGGTGTTGTATTCAGCGACCCACTGGTGCAGAACGACCTTGGCCTCGAGCACGGAGCGGAACAGCTCGCCGTTGAGCACCTCATCGCGCATCGTGCCGTTGAACCGCTCGACGTAGGCGTTCTGCTGCGGCGAGCCTTTGGCGATGAACAGCTGCCCGACCTTCTGGGGCCTGAGCCAGTCAGCCAGGGTCTCGGAGATGAACTCGCGGCCGTTGTCAGAGCGGATCCGCTTCGGTCTGCCGTGCCTGGAGAACACGTTCTCAAGCTCGTCGATCAGATCACGCGCCCCGATGTTGCGAGCGACCCGGCAGGCCAGGCAGCGACGGGTGTATTCATCGACGATGTTCAGGATCCGCAACGGCTGCCCGTCCTCGGTCCTCGCGGCGACGAAGTCCCACGACCACACATCGTTGGCGCCTGAGGCCTGCACCGCCCACGTCCCGCCGGCGGACCCGCCGATCGCCTTCTGCCCGTTGCTTTTGCGCCTGGGCGGGACCTTGTGCCCTTCAAGCCGCCAGAGCCGCTCGATGCGCTTGTGATTGACCTCGAACCCCTCCGAGCGCAGCAAAGCCCAGATCCGGCGATACCCATAGCGAGGATGCCTGGCCGCGAGCTCGTTCAACCGCTTCACGAGCTCAAGCTCGAACCCTGGTGGCTGAGACTCATAGCGTTGCGTTGAGCGATGCTGCCCAACCAGCTGGCACGCCCGTCGCTCCGACACCGGATGGCGCTTCACCAAGTAAGCGACAGCATCACGCCGGCGGGACGGGCTCACCATTTTCCCTTGTTCAAATCCTTGAGCATCGAGATATCCAAAGCCTGCTCCGCGACGATCCGTTTCAAGCGGCCGTTCTCCTGCTCCAAAGCCTTCAGCCGCTGCGCCTCATCCTCCTTCAACGCCCCATATTTGGTGCGCCACCGATAGAACGTCTGGTCGCTGACCCCGATCCGTTTGCACGCCTGCGGGATCGTCAACCCCTGCCCCTGGAGCTTCTCGTGCTCCCTCAGCTTCGCGACGATCTGCTCAGCCGTATACCGCTTCGCAGCAGCCATCAGCACCCGATCCTCTCATTAGGACTCTCACAAGTCGAAGGACTAACACCAGAGATGGACCGAACTACGGGGGGCCGGACAATCTTAAAATGCCGTCAACGAGCACACCGCCCGAGTCTGTCGGGCCGGCAGGTCAGCTGAGACTCAGCGCGGCTGGGGTCGTGGTGGCTGTTCTGCTGGCCTCCGGAGGGGGCGTGCTGATTGGAGCCCTCTCGGGCGCCTTGGTCGCGGGTGTTCAGATCGGCTATTGGACTGGTTACCTCGCCGTTCTGGTTCTTGGCGGTGTGACCGCCCGTCGGCTTGATAAGGTCGGGCGCCTACCAGACTGGGCTCGCGCCAAGGAGCCGGAACCACCTTTGATCGACTACTCGGTGCCACCGCCGGCTGACGGGCCGATCTTCAACGGACGGGCCGACCAAGCCCCGTTCCGGTCCTGGCTGCGACGACGACGCGCCACACGCCAACGGTAATGAACCCCTCCGATTGCGCTGGGAGACAATGCTCGGTGGAGCCGATCCCAGCAACTAGCTCGTATTAGGGTGCTCGGAATGGCGTTTGCGCACATACGGGTCCAACGTAGACCGCAGCAGTACCCCAGCCACATAAATCGATGGTCTGTCGTGCTGGACGGCGAGACAGCCAGCTACGTTTCGCGTGGCGAGTCGATCAAGCTCATCGCTGACCCAGGCGAACATGAATTGCATCTCACGGAAGCCTGGACTAGGAGCCCATCAGTGAAACTTGACCTCGTCGAGGGCCAGACCGCGGTCATCGAATGCTGGCCCACGCCCGGCGCGTTGGGCGGGTTGTTGTTTCCGTACTGGATGACCTTCGGCGCGAAACGCTACATCTCAATCGAGCGACTCCCCGATGAAACGGCTTGACCGCCCGCACTTGACTGCTTCAGACCGCCAGCCTACGACGCTGAGGCGGGGCTGAACGGCTCTGCACGCTGCTTCGCTCTTCCTACGACCACCAAGCCGGATCATTACCCGCTCCACAGCACACGACCAGATCATCCAGGCCCTCACCCAAGCGCTACGCCCGCTTAATGAGCGTCCGGCCAAGCGGGCTACCTTTATACGGCCGAGGCCGCATTCGGGTTTCCGAGCAACTCACCGCCCACTCGCCAAGAGACGCGGTCTGCGCGGAGGGGGCGCATCTGCCTGGGTGATTCTTCGGTGGTCTTGGACAGCAGCCCGGCTGCGATCGCGGTCGGCGACAGAGCGCTATCCCTCCGACAGTGAGTCAGCCGTCAAGGCTGGAGATCGGCGGAGCTTTGGTCTCTACCCGTCGAGGACGGCTTGCACAGCTTTGGGCCGTCGTGCTTCGAACCCGTCGATGGTCTGCTGCTTGATGGTGTCGAGCAGCTCGATGCGGACCCGTCCTTCGCTGAGGCAGAGGTTGCGTTGCATCCCGAGGCGGATCCTGCGTGCGGCACCCTCGTCGCCGACGACGTAGAGCAGCGCGCACAGCTTGCCCTGCAGAATCCAGTCGCTGTGAAGGCTCAGGATCGCGTTCAGCCGCGCCCTCGATTTGCGGGCCAGCTCAACCTCTACCGCGAACACGTCCTCGTTCGGCGCCCACGTGATCAGGTCCGGACGATGCCCCGACCTACGCAGGCCATACCCCTCCAACCACTGCAGCCGCTCACCCCACTCGCCGCTGTGACGGATCTCAGGCTCGCCGAGGAACCGGCGGCCGCGGACGGTCAGCCAGGCGGCGGTCCATGCGCACGCACTGTGGTGCGCCCACCAGTTCGGCTGCGGCTCCGGCTGCGCCCCAAGCCCGGTGCCGAGCACCCGGACACCGAGCTTCGTGACGTAGAACATCGACCCCTGACCCCACATCATCGCCACCCGCCCGAGCCAGCCCTCTGACTCCAATCTCCTGGCATGGCTCCTTGCCGCTACCTCGCTCCAGCCCATCGCGCACCGCCAAGGCTCCAGAGGAGAAGGACCAACCCGCGCCAGCCACTTCAAGCCTGCCATCGACCCCGGACCAGGACCCAGAACCCGACCCATCTCCCCTACCTCACCCCTCCCCAGCCAATCCGTTCGACCGGCTCACACCACTGATCCGGAGCCCGCCTGCGCCCCAGACAACCACCACCGAGCCGGATGTGCCTGACTACCCGAACTCCCCCACCTTGTGCAACACGTGGAGGGCGGGTAGTCAGGCACATCCGGCCGCTCAAACCCTTGAAAACACGGGGCGCAGGCGGGCTCAGGTACAGACCAGAGAAAGACACAGTGCGAAACACCTCAGTCCACACCTTCAGGGGGCTCTTCCGACCCTCCGAGGCGCGGGTCCTCGTTGAACGTGCGAAGCACGAACGTCGTTTCCGGCCAGGGATATGAGTTTCGCTCGGCAAGCTGGTCCGCCACGTCATGCAACGCCAGGGAGAGACGCGCGAGCGCGTCTCTCTCACGCTGGACCGAGTGCGCCCTCATCGCCCGATCGAGCTGCGTCACTGCGGCGTCAAACTCGGCCCACATTGCGCTGGTGCCAGGCCGATTCGCCTGCGGCGAGAGCTCATAGGAGAGAACCCCTTCAGGAAGCCCTTCCTGAAGCTGCCACCAGTCCCCCGGGTGCTCACCCTCCAGGTTCAGCAGAGCCGCGGCCTTCCGCGCGCTCCACTCAGCGATGTCGATAAGCCGCTGCACGAACCACTCGTTCGGCGGCGCATACCGGCTCGCGTCTACGTTCAGCTTCCAGTTCCGGCTCACATACGAAAGCCACGCAGGCCGCCGCACATACTGCAGAGCCTCCGGCGACCAGTGCGGGGACTGATGCGGAGGAAGGATCGTGTCGATCGTCCCCTCGCGATCCTCCGATTCGTAACGCGCAAGTGTGCGGTCAATCTCCGACCGCTTGACCAGCCATTTCCGTTGCCCGGCGCGACGCGCCTTCAGCGTGCCGCTCGAGATCCACGACCGGATCGTCGCCGGCGTGAGCCGGAGCTCCTCGGCGATCTCCTTGACCGTCAACCACTCATCGGGATCTGGCTGTAGGTCAGCAGCAGGCACCAAAAGAACAGTAGCGCAGATAGCGCAAGTAAGCTAGGATCGGCCTCATGAGGATCGCACGCGAGAATGTCTCGACGGCTGACAACGTCGCTGCGCCGGTGAGAACCAGCGAGCGAGCTTCTCGGCTGCTTGAGGCCGAAGAAGTTGCCGACTACCTCGGGATGCGAACGGACTGGGTATACCGGGAGGTGCGTGCCGGTCGTCTCCCCCATATCCGTCTCGGACGTGCCGTTCGCTTCCGCCGCGAATCACTGGACGCGTGGCTCGAGTCTAGGGAGCGGGGAGCGTCCTCTGGTCGGCGGCCGTGAAGCGCTCACGCGTCCATGACGGCGGTCAGCTCAACCTGCTGCACGAGCCCACCGAGCCAGTCGATAACGTCGACCATCCAGTGAGCCAGGATCAGCCGAGCCAGCCCCGCAAGGCCAGAGAGTCGCGGCGTCGCCCGCGCGGCACGGGTGCGGTCTTTGAGAAGGGCAATCGCTGGTACGGCCAGTGGTATGTGCGAGGCCGCATCGTGAAGCGATCGCTCGGCCCAGCCCGTGAGCCTGGCACACGGACGGGCCTGACGCGCACACAAGCCGAGGCACGCCTGCGCGAGCTTATGCTCGAGGCAGACGCCGCGCCGCCGCCGCTGACCGAGCGGATGACGCTTGCCGAGGCCGGCGACCGCCGGATCAAGCAGCTCGCCCGGATCGGCCGCAAGCCGGACACAACGCTCGCGAACTACGAGTCGGAGATGCGCGTTCACTTCACGCCGCACTTCGGCGACAAGCCGATCGATGAGATCACTTCCGACGACGTCGAGGACTTCATTGACGCCTGCCTCGATGAGGACGGACGGCTCGATCGAGGCCTTGGGACGCTCTCAGTGAAGACGGTGCGGAACCTCTACGTGCACCTCAACGGCATCTTCGAGTTCGCAGTCTCGAAGGGCTGGTGTCACCGCAACCCGTGCCGCACGGTCGACAAACCGGCATCGCCCGAGCATGACGATCAGGAGATCCACTTCCTCGATCAGGCCGAACTCGACGCGCTGCTAAACGCGGCCGCAGCCCCGCTCTGCCGACACACGCCTGCCACCCTCGCGCGCGCGGCTCAGGCGCGTTCGCTTCGTGACGTCGAGCGCCTCGAGTGGAAGACGGTCGGAGAACGGCTCGGCTGCTCAGCAGCGACTGCGATCTATCTCTATCGCGCAACGTCAGAAGCAGTCCTCGAGGATGACTTCGCGCGCGTGGATCGCGCCCTCTACCTCACCGCCGCGATGACCGGGCTGCGCCAAGGCGAACTCCTCGGGCTGCGTTGGCGGGACGTTGACTGGGCCGCGCAAAAGGTTCGAGTTGTGCGCCCGTACGTCCGCGGCCAGTTCCGCACGCCGAAGTCGAGACTCTCGTCCCGAGCCGTGCCGATGGCCGACCGCGTCGGCCGTGAGCTTGAGCTCCTCTTCCAGGGATCGGCCTACCAATCCGAGGACGATCTTGTATTCGGCCACCCCCATACCGGCCATCCGCTCGAGCGCGGGCAGGTCAGCAAGCGCTTCAAGCGAACACTGAAGCGGGCCGGCGTCCGTGAGATTCGATTCCACGACCTTCGCCATACGTTCGGTACGCGCTGCGCGGCGGCGGGGGTGCCGCTGCGGACGCTGCAGGCGTGGATGGGCCACGCCGACATCAAAACCACGATGGTCTACACCCACTACGCGCCCGGCGCCAACGAGGCCGACCTGGTCAACGGGGTCTTCGAGCCGAACGCCGCCAGCCCACCTCCGCTTGCCTCGCGCACCACGCACTGACTCTCACCAACCACTGCCAAGGACAGGCCGGGACGGCGCTCGGCGTCCGGCCGCTCCAGGGCCAGATACGATGTAGTCGTGACCGTCAAGGAGCATCTGCACGCACTGGTCGACTCGCTCACAGACGAGCAGGCGAGGCGGGCTGAACGCGCTCTGGAGCTGGTTGCCGGACAGACGACCGCTCCCGTGCCCGACCGGGCATCACCGTTCGTCGGCAAGTTCTCAAGCGGCCACGCTGACACCTCTCACCGGGTCGACGAGATCCTGGCCAGAGGGTTTGGCCGGTAGTCGTCCGACAGCGTGATCCTCGTCGACACGAACGTCATTTACGCGCTGGGCGACCAGAGCGACGCCGAACACGCTCGATGCGTGCGGTGGCTGTCGCAGGCTGCGGGTGAGACATTGCTCGTGCCGCCTACCGTCGTGGCGGAGGCGTGCTATTTACTCGATGACCGGATAGGCCCACAGGCTGAGGCCGCCTTCCTGGACGACCTCGGCGACGGGCCGGGATACACGTTCCAGCTTGTCGATCTCACGGCCGGAGATGTCCGACGCATGGCCAACCTGGTGCGCCGCTACGCAGACCGCAGGCTCGGCGGTACAGACGGATCCATCGTGGCGATCGCGGAGCGGCTCAACATCTCCACGATCGCGACAGTCAACCGTCGCGACTTCGACAACATCCGCCCGGCCCATACGCCCTCGTTGACGATCGTTCCGGAATAGCCTGTTCACCCGCCGCCGGCTCAGTCGATCCCCAGAGGGCATCATTGAGGGCATCAAACTGAGCACAACTGCAGACCACGCGACCCCACGAAACCCTTATTTCATAAGGGTCTCCTCCCGGGGCGCACCCCCAGAGCC
>CAVXIA010000014.1:0-331800 GCA_963761675.1 uncultured Conexibacteraceae bacterium | reverse complement strand
CGAGCTCTCGATCGCCTCGACCGGGAAGGACGGGAACACCGGTCGGCTGATCACGCACACCTACCGCGTTCGCGGGCCCGTCGCGATCTTCCTCACAACCACCGCGGTCGATGTCGACGAGGAGCTTTTGAACCGCTGCCTGGTTCTGTCGGTCGATGAGGATCGGGAGCAGACCCGCAAGATTCATGAGCGTCAGCGGGAGCGGGAGACGCTGCAGGGTCTCGTTGCTGATCAGGAGCGAAGGCGGGTGTTGAAGGTCCATCAGGACGCGCAACGTCTGCTGGAGTCCGTCGCGGTCGTCAACCCGTTTGCGACGCGCCTGGGGTTCTCGGATGCGAGGACGCGGACGAGGCGGGATCACGTGAAGTATTTGACGTTGATCCGCGCGATCGCGCTGCTGCATCAGCACCAGCGCGAGCGGAAGACGGCGAACGTTCACGGTCAGCCGGTGTCGTTCATCGAGGCCACGCGCGAGGACATCCTGCTCGCGAACCGATTGGCGCACCGCGTGCTCGGCCGGTCGCTGGACGAACTCCCGCCCGGCACCCGCCGGCTCCTCGATCGGTTGGAGCAGCTTGTCGCGGCGGCCGCGGGCGAGCAGGGCGTCGCCCGCGAGCGGGTCTCCTTCACCCGCCGGGAGCTACGCGAACAGCTCGCCTGGGGCGACACCCAGCTCAAAGTCCACTTGGCTCGCCTCGTGTCGCTGGAGCTGGTTAACGCGCACCGCGGCGCGCACGGCCAGTTCGTCTACGAACTCGCGTGGGATCGTGACCAGGCAGTCGACGGCACGCTGCTCCCCGGCGTGATCGACCCCGACCAACCCGCCCAGCCCGCCGCTGAGCATGCCTATGACTTAGATCGGTCGGGGTCCGAGGACGATCGGTCGGGGGGTGGTCGCCCCCCGGTCGGTGCCTGGTCGGGGGCCGGTCGGCCCGATCTGAACGGCTCGGATCCCAGCAACGACGGGCCATCCGAGCCCCTCGACGTCGACGACGCCGCAGATCGCAGTTCCGGGGGCGTTTCTTTCTTAGCTGCTCAAGCCGCTGACGCCGTCGCAGTTGAACCGGGGCCGGCGTTGCGGAGGGCCGGCTGATGCCCCGCCGCGGCGAACGCTCACCGAAGCTGATTCCTGGCGACCGGTCCGATCCGCTCGGGTTTCCGGTGCTGGTCGAGGAGTACTTGGAGTCGATGGCGGTGCACGGCTATTCGCCGAAGACGATCGAGAACCGTCGTTACAACCTGACCTATCTCGTCCTCTGGCTCGCCGATCGCGGCGTCAGCCGGCCGGGAGAAGTGACGAAGCCGATGCTGGATCGTTACCAGCGGGCGGTGTTCCACCACCGCAAACCAGACGGGCAGCCGCTCAGCTTCCGGTCCCAAGTGCAGCGGTTGACGCCGGTCCGCGCATTGTTCAAGTGGCTCGCCCGGCAGAACCGGATCCTCTACAACCCCGCCTCCGAATTGGAGCTCCCCAAGGCTGAGCGGCGGCTGCCCAGGGCGGTGTTGTCTCAGTCCGAGGCTGAGCAGGTCCTCGCCGTCCCGGACCTCGCGGACCCGCTCGGGCTGCGCGACCGGGTGATGCTTGAGCTGTTCTACGCAACCGGCCTCAGACGCTCGGAGCTGGCCGGCCTGCGGGTGTTCGACCTCGACATCGACCGGCTCACATTGGCGGTTCGGCAAGGGAAGGGCCGGAAGGACCGGATGATCCCGACCGGCGAGCGGGCCGCCGCCTGGGCGGCCCGCTACCTCTCAGACGTCCGCCCCAGGCTGGCGCTGGAGCCGGATGACGGGATCCTGTTCCTCACGGTCGACGGCACGATCTTCAGCCCTGACCGCCTCACAGGCTTGGTCGCCGATTACGTGAAGCGCTCCGGGGTCGGGAAGCCCGGCGCCTGCCATCTGTTCCGGCACACGATGGCGACGCTGATGCTCGAAGGCGGCGCGGACATCCGGTTCATCCAGCAGATGCTCGGACACGCCGACATCTCAACGACGCAGATCTACACGCAGGTCTCCCTACGCCAGCTCCGCGCGATCCACGCCGCAACCCACCCCGCCGCCAGCAACACCAGCCGCCGGCACCGCGCCGACACGGCCACCGGCTCCGGTGATGGCGTCGGGCTGAGGGTCACGGGATGACCGGCAGCTGCGCTGGTTGCGGCAAGCCGGCGGTGGTCTGCCAGGAGTGCGTCCGCGCGATCGCATTGCAGTGGTTCGGAGCGATCGCCCGGCACCCCGAGACCGGGACCGACTGTCGGCTCTGCGAGCACGGCCACGCCGTCTACTGCGGCGACTGCTTCGTCAGCGAGGCAGCCGGCTACCGGATCGTGCTGCGGCAGGCCGGCACCACGATCGGCGAACCGGCCGGCTGGCGATGACCGTTCGCCGCCGCGGCCGCCGGTCCATCCACAGTGAACGTCGCGCCACTCTTATCGAGCGCGCAGCGCGAGATCCCCAGCTTCTCAATCCCGCGCGGCCACCACGACCGCCCGGCCCTCACCCATCTTCGAAAGCCCGTCCTCTGCCGCCGCCCCAGACCCAGAAGCTCATCCCGACCGCCAACTCACACAGCTGGCATTCGTGGAAAACACCGGTCCCGGAACCCCGGCAGCGAGCCGGCGGCGGTCATCCCGAGCGGGCGTCGCGTGAACCTGATCGAGCGCGCAGCGCGAGATCCCCAGCGAAAGCGAAGCGGTCTCCTACCGCGCGAGCACCAGCAGCGTCCCGGCCCTGTTCCCTTCTTCGTTGCCGCCGTTTCAGCTCTCCGCACCGCCACTGGCGCTCAGGTTCTCGAACGACCAGACGGCTCACACACTTGCACCCGGGTGCCTGCTCCAGCATTCGCCAGAGCAGTTGTGGGCTGCCGACCGCCTGTCACGGGCCCCGAGGCGGGGAAGCCGGGAGCGGTCGCCGGGGCATGCCACACTCTGTGGTGATGGCTGCGCACATCACATTGGCTGGGGACTTGAACGGCGACTATGTCGTTGATGAGCGCCTCGATGACGGCCGGCTGGTGATCCGCCCGGACACCAGTGCTGAGGCGATCAACCGTCGCCTCGGGGTCGAGCCGATCAGCGTCGAGGAGTTCGATCAGCACTTCGGGCATCTGCCCACCGACGACGAAGGCTGACCCGGATGCCAACCGCGGGCCGGTTCGAGGTTCGCTTCGACGAGCTCGCGTTCATCGACGACCTCGCGCACGCCACACCAGCAGCCCGTCAGGTCGCGACGGCCGCCCGCGCACGACTCGAGCATGACGGGACAGATCTCTCGGAGTTCAAGCGCTGCGACCCTGATGCGCGTGACGGCACACGCTTGGCGAACTGCGTGAAGACCTACCTCCCCGACCCCGGCGGCCGCTGGCGGATGGTGTTCGAGATCACCAGAGACAAGACGACCGGCACCCTTGGGCTGACCTACCGCGCGTTCGGGGTCGGGCACCCAGAGCACCCGTGGCAGCCGTCCGCCTACCAAGTCGCGCACGGCCGCCTACACCCGCCGGCCGCCTGAGAACGGCTGTCGGCAGCCGGTGAGACACTGCCGGTGATGCCCATCGCTCACGCCCGCCGGCTGCTTGTTCTCCTAGCCGCCCTGACCGCGCTCATGTCGATGAGCGTGTCGGCGGCGCTCGCGGTTGGCGGCGCTCAAACTCGCGTCCGGGCTTCCGACGACACCGCCCCCTCGCTTATCGGGCTCTCGACCCTCGAATCTCCCTGCTCACGCCCAGATTCTGCCGCCGGATCGGCCAGGATTGCGGCGGGGTTCTGTGTTGCCGCAGAAGACGGAGGCGCCCCGTTCGCGATGGGGATCGAGGATCACCTGGATCAGTTCGCTGCTTCTCACGGTGCTGAGACTTGGAAGGATCTTCCTGATCCGGTGAACTGGAAGTCAGGGGTGCTCGGGAAGCTGTCTGATCCGAGTCAGCGTGTCCTGTTCAATCTCGAGGGGGTCGACGCTTTGGGCGGGGTAGCTCGTGCGTCCGCGGGTGGCGGTGGAGCTACGGATTGGGAGTTGCTGCAGATCGCCCAGAACGACTTCCCGAATTTGGAGTTTTGGAATGGCAGTGAGCCTGCGGAGAATCCGTTCAGATGATCGCCTCGTTCCCTGACCGGCGTTTTCAGCTTTGGGAATACCGGGTCAGCCATGGGTCGTTGCTACTGCGCAGTCCGCGTGGCCCCGAGATTTCGCACAACGTCGACATCGTGTTCGTCGGAGTCGAGTTCTTGTGTGCTCCTCGCCTCTTCAGAGGTCTGGAATTCGCTCAAGGCACCGAGGAAGATGTCGGCCGCGCCGCCGCTCTAGTCGCCGAAGTTAAGGCTGAGCGGGTCTTCGTGTTGCTGTCTGAGGGGCGGCGTCATCTGGTGGTTGCAGCCGGCTTCAAAGTGGACGAGAACCAGCAGGACATTTTCGACAGCCCCTTCCAGTAGCCCGTCCCCGGCTAGGCGCTGTGCAGTTCGCGAGATGGTTGGTGCCAAGGTTTGATGCAGCTCGCGCCAGGTGCGTTATGCGGCCCAGCGTTTGGCTTCGTGGGCGAGGAGGAGTCCTTCGAGGACGCGTTTGACGGTTTGTTTCTCTTCGTCGCTTAGTTGCTGGGTGGCTTCGAATTGGGAGCGGAGGTCGTCTGCGGGGCCGCGTTCGTTTTCGTCGAAGAGCAGCAGGTCGGCGCTGATTGTGAGAGCGAGTGCGATCCGTCTGAGGGTGTCGATGTTCGGCTGTGTTTTGCCGGCTTCGTAGCGGCGCAGCAGGGTGACGTGGATCTCGGCTCGGTCGGCTAGGGCCTGTTGGGTGAGGCCGTGCTGCTTTCGCAGCTTGATGAGTCGTTCGGCGAACGTCATGTCTGCCGGGAACGGTATTGGTGGCGCTCTCATCATCAGAGCAACTATGCTATCAAGAATATGACCCCTTTACGTCTTGACAGGGTCAGGCTGGAGAGCGTGTGGCGAGGATCCCGGACAGCGAGATAGAGCGGCTGAAGGAAGAGGTGTCGCTGCAGCGCCTCGTCGAGTTGGCCGGGGTCGAGCTGCGCCGTCAGGGCAAGGATCTGGTCGGCTGTTGCCCGTTTCATGACGACCGGACGCCGTCGCTGGTGATCACGCCGGCCAAGAACTTGTGGCATTGCTTGGGGGCTTGCCAGGCGGGCGGGTCGGTGATCGATTGGGTGATGCGCGTCGAGGGCGTGTCGTTCCGGCACGCTGTTGAGCTGTTCCGCGATGGCGTCGCGCCGACGCGGCTCACGGAGAGCGGACCGGCGAGGGTCTCGACGGTGACGAAGTTGCCGTCACCGTTGGAGCGCACGGCGGATGATCGGGAGCTGCTGGAGCGCGTCGTCGGCTTCTACGCACCAGCGTTGAAGGAGTGCCAGGACGCGCTCGGCTATCTGCAGCGCCGTGGTCTCGTCCACCCGGAGTTGGTCGACACGTTCCGGCTGGGGTTCGCGGACCGGACGCTTGGCTACCGGCTGCCCGCGAAGAACCGGCAGGCTGGCGCGGAGATCCGTGGTCGTCTGCAGCGCCTTGGGGTGATCCGCGGCTTCGGGGCATGAGCATTTCAGAGGGTCGTTGGTGATCCCGATCGCCGACGCGGACGGCCAGGTCGTTCAGCTCTACGGCCGCAAGATCCGTGATGACCTGCGGGCGGGGACGCCGCTGCATCTCTATCTCCCTGGCGCGCATCGCGGCGTGTTCAACCGGGCGGCGTTGCAGGCGTCGCGGGAGGTGATCTTGTGCGAGTCGTTGATCGACGCGCTGTCGTTCTGGGTCAACGGCCACCGGCACGTGACCGCGGCCTACGGGGTCGAGGGGTTCACCGGCGAGCATCTGGCCGCGTTCAAGCAGCACCAGACGGAGCGGGTGTTGATCGCTTATGACCGTGACGACGCCGGTGATCGCGCAGCCGCCAAGCTCGCCGAGAAGGCTGGGGAGCGAGGGCATCGAGTGTTTCCGGGTGTTGTTCCCGCAGGGGCTGGACGCCAACTCGTTGATCACGAGCGTCGAGGATCCGGCCGGCGCGCTCGCCGAGCTGCTCCGGGCGGCGGTCTGGCTCGGCCCAGCGCATGCGTCCGCGTCAAGGCCGGCGCCGGCCCAGGACGCCTCGCAGGATCTCGAGCCGCTGGCCGCAGCGCCGACTATCAAGGCGCCGGCTCCCGCCGCGGAGCCGTTCGTCGACATCGGGGACGCCGGGCCGGTCGAGATCGAGGCGCCGTCGAGCCGGCGTCTCTTCTTCTTTAGCCGCTGAGCCGCCCGAGGAACTGCGGCGGGGAAGGGAACAGATCCGGAGCCGGCGCCTACCTCATCGGTGCCTGCGTCGCCGGTGCCGGCTGGTCCGCGCGTCGGGCCGGTTGCTCGGTTGGAGGGTGAGGAGCTCAGGGTTCAGATCGACGGTCGCGGCTGGCGGGTCCGCGGGCTCGGGAAGGTCACGTCGCTTTGAGGTGCTGCGCCTGAACGTGCTGGTCGCGGTTGAGCACGAGCACCGCGGGCACCTGTTCCATGTCGACAGCTTCGATCTTTACTCCGCCCGGGCGCGCGGCGTGTTCTGCCGGCAGGCCGCTGAGGTTCTCGGCATGGCGGAGGAGCTGATCGCCCGCGACCTCGGCCGGGTGCTGTTGGTTTGCGAGGAGCGGGCGGAGGAAGCGATCCTGGCCGCGCAAGCGCCCGACGAACAGGCGGTCGTTCTCAGCGACGCGGAGCGGACGGCGGCGCTTGGGCTGCTCAGCGACCCGGAGCTAGTCGATCGGATCGTCGGCGATTTCGATCGGGCGGGGGTGGTTGGCGAGGCGGCGAACTGCCTGGTCGGCTACCTCGCCGCCGTCTCGAGAAAGCTTGATCGGCCGTTGGCGGTGATCGTTCAGTCGCACGTCGGCGGCCGGGAAGTCGGCGCTGCAGGACGCGGTGCTGGCGATGGTCCCGGAGGAGGAGCGCGTTCAGCTTCTCTGCGATGACGGGCCAGTCGTTGTTCTACATGGGCGGAATCAGACCTCGCGCACAAGGTGCTCGCGGTGTCTGAGGAGGAGGGCGCGGAGCGCGCGAGCTACGCGTTGAAGCTGCTGCAGAGCGAGGGCGAGTTGTCGATCGCCTCGACCGGGAAGGACGGGACGACCGGCCGGCTGGTCACGCACACCTACCGCGTTCGCGGGCCCGTCGCGATCTTCCTGACGACCACCGCGGTCGATGTCGACGAGGAGCTTTTGAACCGCTGCCTGGTTCTGTCGGTCGATGAGGATCGGGAGCAGACCCGCAAGATCCACGAGCGCCAGCGGGAGCGGGAGACCCTGCAGGGTCTTGTTGCGGATCGGGAGCGCCAGGCGGTGTTGAAGGTCCATCAGGACGCGCAACGGCTGCTTGAGCCCGTCGCGGTCGTGAACCCGTTCGCGACGCGCCTGGGGTTCTCGGATGCCAGGACGCGGACGAGGCGGGATCACGTGAAGTACCTGACGTTGATCCGCGCGATCGCGCTGCTGCATCAGCACCAGCGCGAGCGGAAGACGGCGACCGTTCACGGTCAGCCGGTGTCGTTCATCGAGGCCACGCGCGAGGACATCCTGCTCGCGAACCGATTCGCGCACCGCGTGCTCGGCCGGTCGCTGGACGAGCTCCCGCCCGGCACCCGCCGGCTGCTCGACCGGTTGGAGCAGCTTGTCGCGGCGGCCGCGGGCGAGCAGGGCGTCGCCCGCGAGCGGGTCTCCTTCACCCGCCGGGAGCTGCGCGAACAGCTCGCCTGGGGCGACACCCAGCTCAAAGTCCACTTCGCTCGCCTCGTGTCGCTGGAGCTGGTTAACGCGCACCGCGGCGCGCACGGCCAGTTCGTCTACGAACTCGCGTGGGATCGTGACCAGGCAGTCGACGGCACGCTGCTCCCCGGCGTGATCGACCCCGACCAACCCGCCCAGCCCGCCGCTGAGCATGCCTATGACTTAGATCGGTCGGGGTCCGAGGACGATCGGTCGGGGGGTGGTCGCCCCCCGGTCGGTGCCTGGTCGGGGGCCGGTCGGCCCGATCTGAACGGCTCGGATCCCAGCAACGACGGGCCATCCGAGCCCCTCGACGTCGACGACGCCGCAGATCGCAGTTCCGGGGGCGTTTCTTTCTTAGCTGCTCAAGCCGCTGACGCCGTCGCAGTTGAACCGGGGCCGGCGTTGCGGAGGGCCGGCTGATGCCCCGCCGCGGCGAACGCTCACCGAAGCTGATTCCTGGCGACCGGTCCGATCCGCTCGGGTTTCCGGTGCTGGTCGAGGAGTTCCTTGGAGTCGATGGCGGTGCACGGCTATTCGCCGAAGACGATCGAGAACCGTCGTTACAACCTGACCTATCTCGTCCTCTGGCTCGCCGATCGCGGCGTGCAGCCGGCCGGGAGAAGTGACGAAGCCGATGCTGGATCGTTACCAGCGGGCGGTGTTCCACCACCGCAAACCAGACGGGCAGCCGCTCAGCTTCCGGTCCCAAGTGCAGCGGTTGACGCCGGTCCGCGCATTGTTCAAGTGGCTCGCCCGGGAGAACCGGATCCTCTACAACCCCGCCTCCGAATTGGAGCTCCCGAAGGCTGAGCGGCGGCTGCCCAGGGCGGTGCTGTCTGCAGGCGAGGCTGAGCGGATCCTCGCCGTCCCTGACCTCGCGGACCCGCTCGGGCTGAGGGACCGGGCGATGCTTGAGCTGTTCTACGCAACCGGCCTCCGCCGCTCGGAGCTCGCCGGCCTGCGGGTGTTCGACCTCGACGTCGAACGGCTCACGTTGGCGGTTCGGCAGGGGAAGGGCCGGAAGGACCGGATGATCCCGACCGGCGAGCGGGCCGCCGCCTGGGCCGCCCGCTACCTCGCAGACGTCCGCCCCAAGCTGGCGCTGGAGCCCGATGACGGGATCCTGTTCCTCACGGTCGACGGCACGATCTTCAGCCCTGACCGGCTCACCGGCCTGGTCGCCGATTACGTGAAGCGCTCCGGGGTCGGGAAGCCCGGCGCGTGCCATCTGTTCCGGCACACGATGGCGACGCTGATGCTGGAGGGCGGCGCGGACATCCGGTTCATCCAGCAGATGCTCGGACACGCCGACATCTCAACCACCCAGATCTACACGCAGGTCTCCCTCACGGCAGCTCCGCGCGATCCACGCCGCAACCCACCCCGCCGCCAGCAACACCAGCCGCCGGCACCGCGCCGACACGGCCACCGGCTCCGGTGATGGCGTCGGGCTGAGGGTCACGGGATGACCGGCAGCTGCGCTGGTTGCGGCAAGCCGGCGGTGGTCTGCCAGGAGTGCGTCCGCGCGATCGCATTGCAGTGGTTCGGAGCGATCGCCCGGCACCCCGAGACCGGGACCGACTGTCGGCTCTGCGAGCACGGCCACGCCGTCTACTGCGGCGACTGCTTCGTCAGCGAGGCAGCCGGCTACCGGATCGTGCTGCGGCAGGCCGGCACCACGATCGGCGAACCGGCCGGCTGGCGATGACCGTTCGCCGCCGCGGCCGCCGGTCCATCCACAGTGAACGTCGCGCCACTCTTATCGAGCGCGCAGCGCGAGATCCCCAGCTTCTCAATCCCGCGCGGCCACCACGACCGCCCGGCCCTCACCCATCTTCGAAAGCCCGTCCTCTGCCGCCGCCCCAGACCCAGAAGCTCATCCCGACCGCCAACTCACACAGCTGGCATTCGTGGAAAACACCGGTCCCGGAACCCCGGCAGCGAGCCGGCGGCGGTCATCCCGAGCGGGCGTCGCGTGAACCTGATCGAGCGCGCAGCGCGAGATCCCCAGCGAAAGCGAAGCGGTCTCCTACCGCGCGAGCACCAGCAGCGTCCCGGCCCTGTTCCCTTCTTCGTTGCCGCCGTTTCAGCTCTCCGCACCGCCACTGGCGCTCAGGTTCTCGAACGACCAGACGGCTCACACACTTGCACCCGGGTGCCTGCTCCAGCATTCGCCAGAGCAGTTGTGGGCTGCCGACCGCCTGTCACGGGCCCCGAGGCGGGGAAGCCGGGAGCGGTCGCCGGGGCATGCCACACTCTGTGGTGATGGCTGCGCACATCACATTGGCTGGGGACTTGAACGGCGACTATGTCGTTGATGAGCGCCTCGATGACGGCCGGCTGGTGATCCGCCCGGACACCAGTGCTGAGGCGATCAACCGTCGCCTCGGGGTCGAGCCGATCAGCGTCGAGGAGTTCGATCAGCACTTCGGGCATCTGCCCACCGACGACGAAGGCTGACCCGGATGCCAACCGCGGGCCGGTTCGAGGTTCGCTTCGACGAGCTCGCGTTCATCGACGACCTCGCGCACGCCACACCAGCAGCCCGTCAGGTCGCGACGGCCGCCCGCGCACGACTCGAGCATGACGGGACAGATCTCTCGGAGTTCAAGCGCTGCGACCCTGATGCGCGTGACGGCACACGCTTGGCGAACTGCGTGAAGACCTACCTCCCCGACCCCGGCGGCCGCTGGCGGATGGTGTTCGAGATCACCAGAGACAAGACGACCGGCACCCTTGGGCTGACCTACCGCGCGTTCGGGGTCGGGCACCCAGAGCACCCGTGGCAGCCGTCCGCCTACCAAGTCGCGCACGGCCGCCTACACCCGCCGGCCGCCTGAGAACGGCTGTCGGCAGCCGGTGAGACACTGCCGGTGATGCCCATCGCTCACGCCCGCCGGCTGCTTGTTCTCCTAGCCGCCCTGACCGCGCTCATGTCGATGAGCGTGTCGGCGGCGCTCGCGGTTGGCGGCGCTCAAACTCGCGTCCGGGCTTCCGACGACACCGCCCCCTCGCTTATCGGGCTCTCGACCCTCGAATCTCCCTGCTCACGCCCAGATTCTGCCGCCGGATCGGCCAGGATTGCGGCGGGGTTCTGTGTTGCCGCAGAAGAAACAGGCGGCGCTCGCTTTATAGCGTCCAGCGATGGTACGATGACCGATCTTGTCGGGTCACAAAACGCCATCAGTCTCGGGCGGTATCCGGCGTACGTCCAAGACGCAGCGAACAGCGGGTCGCGCGCGTTCAATATTCCAACGGAGGCTTGGAACGCGATGTCACCCGCAGAGCAGGAGCTCCGCAATAAGCTCTTCCTCGACGAAGCGATTACGCGTGGCAGCACGGTCCGATTGGCGTCAGATCCCCTCGACCCTGCCAACGCGGGCAGCGCGTTCGAATGGGAACTGCAATACATGGGCTCACGCGGCTACAGCATTGCCGGCGACCGCATGATTCCGGGTTCATAGCATGCCCATCGAGCGTGTGAGTCTCCCCGAGCCGGTTGAGCGGGCGGTTTGGGTACTGCTAGAGCAAGGCTTTGTGACAGTGAGCGAGCGGTTCGGCGGAATGGGCGGGGCACAGCTGATCCTTAGTGGAGCCGTCGCCACAAATGCAGGAGATCAGACTGCTTGGGTCGAGATTGCCGGCGACCGAGGACATTGGTCGATCACGCTCCGGTTCCAAGTCGACGGCGTCGCCGTGACACCGAACCTGTGGGAGGCATATTTAGACGGCCACGAGGTTCGTGATCCCGATATATCCGTAGATGCGACTTTCCTGACTTCGCGGCTCACCGAGGCCGCGCTGGCCGCCGCACGCGACCCCGGACTTGAACCCCGTCTCTACGCGAATGGTCGGGAGTACATGAGGCGGCGACTGGGGCTGAAAGGTTCTGGCGCCGAGTAAGACCGGTGTATCAGGGAGGGCCGCTTACTTGCCGCAGAAGAAGGAGCAGGCCGGCGACTGAGATTGTTCCTTGGTCGCTGCCGGGGAACTCGAAACAAGGGGTAGGACGCTCAGCATTTCCGACGGATGTCGTGGATGCGAGTTCGCCGGACGAGCAAATGCGTGGCGAACGAGAAGTTCCTTGATGGGCGAAGACGGTCCAGCAAGCTGGGTAAATGGCATATGCCATTTACGCTTGCTCTTGTCGCTGACGCGCCGAGAGCGCTGGCTGCGCTGCCGCGGTTGCCTATGCCCCGCCGTGAACGGCGGGTCGCTGCGCTGGGCTTTCGCGGGCTCGCATGAGTGAGTTCGCGCCCAAACGCGGGACACTCAAGGCGCTCGTTCGAGGCTGAACGGCATCTTCCTCGCGCTAATGCAGTCGCCGGAGGTATCAGCCGCGCACTACCGAAGCAATGGTGCGCCAGACCGACGGGCTAATCGGCGGCGGCCCGCCGCCAAGATCCGCCGGCAACTCGAGCCTGTTGCGCTGAACGCAGCGCTTACCTCCCTCGGAGAGCCTTCAGAGTCGCTTCGAGCTCGTGCAGGTATCGGCGCTTCTTGCCGAGCTCAGCCTCGAGCTCCTTCACCTCGGTCGCAACGCGATTGCACTCTGCTGCGGTGCGGTCGATCAAGTCCGGCACGATCGAGTCGGGCACGTATTTCCTCCGTCCACGCGGCATCGGCCGCATGCGATCTGCTGGCTGCTGGCCGAACCTGCATCGAGTGACGCTTGGTGGCAGAGCGGAGATGTCGCCAAAGCGCAAGTCATGCAGTACCGCGATCCGGAAGAAAAGCACTCGCGGGAACCGCCAGCGTGTCAGGTAGAACGGGGACGAATGAAGCAGGAGCATCGGCCGTGAGCAAAGGTGGCGCGCTGGACTGTCGGATTCGCGCGGTAGCCTGGCCTCCATGTGGGTGCCGCGTACCTGGGAAGACGTCACGGGTCTAATCGGCGTGGCGGAAGAGAGCGACACGCTCGATTTCAAGCGAGAGTTGCCACCCGCCAAGGGTTCGGCGAACCAGGAGCTCGCGAAGGACATCACGGCGATGAGCGTTGCGGGCGGTTTGCTGCTCTACGGGATCGCAGAGGATCCAAAGACGCTCGTGGCCAGTCAAGTGTCACCTGTCGTGCTGGCGGGCGTGCGTGAGCGGTTCCAACAGATCGCGGGAACTCGGGTCGCGCCGGGCTGCGTCATTGAGGTTGTCACGATCGCGAGTCCCGACGATCCCGCCATGGGGGTGGTCGTTGCTGCGGTACCGCCGTCGTCGTTTGCGCCTCATATGGTGGACGGTCGTTATCCCGTGCGTCGCGGCCAGACTATTGCGTTCCTCACAGAAACGGACGTCGCGCGACTTTATGAGCGCCGCACAGTCATGCTCACGGCGACCACCCAATCTCCGGCGGAGACACTGAGGCATGCTTTTGTCTCGCCCCGCGGCGAGGATGATCGGCCTGATGCCGGCACCAGCTTGGCTGACGACGTGGGCCGAGTACGGATGGTTTTCCTACCGGTGGGACCAGTCGCTCATCCTCGGACTCCATGGCTGCGCGACACCCTGCGCGAAGCTTATGCGCGCACAGGTACGAAAGTGCAGCGGCTGCTCAGCGATACACATCCGCCGGCGCTGCATCGTCTCGCCGACTGGGAGCCGTATGAAGCGCTCGGCTGGAGCGCCGGGAGAAGCACAAGCAACCCGTTCACCATAGGCCGCACGAACCCTGCCGAATCAAGTCATGCCGGAGTGTTCGCCTACCCCGGTCGCGTTTCATTTCAGAGCACGCAATATTTGCGTGTCTCCTCCGGAGCCAGCAATGGCGTAGGTATCGAGAGTTATCTGTGTGCGTTTGAACAGAGGATCGCAACGTCAGTATTGGTGTTCGCCGCGGTCGCTGGCGAGATCCTCTCCGAAATGGATTCTGTTGCAATGATTCACGCAGTCATCGAGCTTGTTGGCTTTGCCGACGCTGTTTCCGATGCGGAGGCAGCGGCTGGACTTTGGGGCGAACCCGAGTACTCGCGGATGTTGCGCGCGCCAATCTCATACCTCGGAGCGGTGATGACGGACATCGCTGAGCTGCGTGATGAGCCCCTCACAACAGCACAGAGGCTCATCGCGCCGTGGCTGGCTGCGTTCTGCGCCGACGCTTCGGTCTGGTCGCGCATCAGTCGTACCGGAACGCCCGCCTAGAAACGGGCCATTCGCGATCCGTAGAGACGATCCGGACTAACCGCGCTGCGCTGCCCCGCGAAGGGCGGGAGCATGACACTGGTCCGACGTGACCGCCGGGTAGACGACCGTGCGGGCTGTGGGAACGGCGGCCCGCCATCGACGGCACGGCCATGCGAGGGCGTCCGACGCGGGCTGCATCCTCGATGCTCATGGCACGACGGTGCGCCTTCTGCGGTAGCACGAAAAAAATCGAAAGCGAGCATGTCTGGCCGCATTGGGCAGCGAACCATTTCGCCGACGAAGGCACGTTCACGTACTACCGGCAGTTCATCGGCGACGGCGATGAACCAGAGACTCCCTCCTCCTGGCTACAGAAACCGTTTGAGTGGCAGGTCAAGGCCGTTTGCAAGGCCTGCAACAACGGCTGGATGTCTGATCTTGAGACCGCAGCAAAGGACACCCTGTTCGGCGCGGCGTTCAGCGGCACCGATCGCGACCTATCTCGTGCCGGACAACGAACTCTCGCCGCATGGGCGCTCAAGACGGCGATGATGGCCGAGCACACAAATGTCGCTTCACGCCGCGCAATACCTCGCGGCGAGTACGAGCATCTGTGGAACCAACGTGAGCCGTCCACGAGCACGCGCATTTGGCTCGCGAGCTACTCGGGCACGCATGCCGTGGCGCTCGCGCTCCCATTCGGAACCGATCTCGCCATTAATGCGCTGCCGGTACGCGAACGCGGCGAACGAAACGTCTGGGGCTCCACGATCCTGTTCGGCCCGGTCGTGTTCCAGATCCTCGGCAGCAGCGTCCCCAACGTTCTCGGCCTGTTCAACTTGAACACACCGAACACACACCAGATCGGGCCCTACCGCCAGTCATTCACATGGACACCGCGCCCAGGGCTGGACGACCACGCGGTTATACAGCTCCACGACGACTATCTCACCAGACTCAAGAGTCTAATTGAGCGGCACTTGCCCTGAGCTGACTTCTCGCGGAGCTACTGGCCAGCCAGGCGGCAACACGCCATCACTCGGTCACCAAACCGATCGTGAGTTCTTGACGCGCCGATGGACGTTAGCGATCACCCAGCTGAAGAGGAGCGCCAACATTGCGGCTGTCGAAAAAGCCGCCACACTGTTCCCTACCCCACGACGATCCCCGGATGACGAACGCGGGTTCCCGCTACCGATCTCCATGGATCCGACACAGCCCGGATGAAAGGACCCGACATGGCTGATCCTCGCGCGTTCGTGAGCTTTGATTTCGACAATAACCAAACCCAGAAGAATCTTTTCGCCGGGCAGGCGAAGAAGGACTCCCCGACTCCATTCACGGTGCAGGACTGGTCATCGAAGAGCAGCCTGCCGCAGGCGACCTGGGAGGCGGAGATCACCAAGAAGATCGGCGCTACGAACATGTGCATCGTGCTCGTTGGGCGAAACATAAGCAGCGCCGGAGGTGTGGCCAAGGAGGTCGCGATGGCAAAAAGCCAAAACGTTCCCGTCTTCGGGGTGTACGTCGACGGTGCGGGCATCAACAGCACACTCCCCAACGGCCTGCAGCGCAACCGCACTATGGCTTGGGACTGGAAGCTGATCGCTGCTGCTGTAGATCAGATGATGGGCGAGGGCAAGAACGCGTGAAGCGCGCGCTCTTGGTGGGCATTGACCACTATCCGACCGCCGACGACCTCGGCGGCTGTGTGGCTGACGCAGCGGCGTTAGCCGACTTGCTTGCCACACACGCTGACGGCAGTCCGAATTTTAGCGTCGAGATGCTCACCAGCACGAGCGCACAGGTCACCATCACACGGGAGACGCTCCGCGACGCGCTCGCTCAACTTTTTCTCAACTCACGTGATACGGACCTTCTGTTTTTTTTCGCCGGCCATGGCGGTTCGTCGCCTTGGGGCACCGACTTAGTCACCCAGGACGGCACGTCTAACAGCCTCGGCGTGTCGATCAACGACCTCGTCACGCTGGCCAACGGAGCGCCCGCCCGAAGCGTCACGTTGATCTTCGACTGCTGTTTCAGCGGCGATGCCGGAAACCTCCCCGGTTTGCAGGCTGCGGCCGTCGCCGAACCCTTCCGCCTCGGTACAGCCGTGCTCCGAGAGAACCTAACCGTCATGGCCGCGAGTCGGTCGACCGAGACCTCCGCGGAGCGCAGCGGCCACGGTGCTTTTACGCGCGTATTGCTCGACGGGCTGGAAGGGGGCGCTACCGACCACCTCGGAAAGGTCACGACGCTAGGCCTGTACGGCTACATCAGCCCGGCCTTCGACGCTTGGCAGCAGCGACCAGTGCTAAAGGCACATGTAACCGAACCGCTGGTGCTCCGCGTCGGGCCGCCTTGGCTCGAGGCCGAGCTGCTGCGCGATCTCCCGGAGCACTTCTCCTCCGCCGATGCCCGCGTCCGATTGAGTCCTGCGCACGAGGGCGAGGGTCGACCCCTAGGCCCAGGTGATCCTGGCACCGTCGAGCAACAACAGTTCGATTATCTCAGCCGCCTACGAAACGCGAATCTCGTCACGACCGATGATGGCCGCGCGCACTACTGGGTCGCTTTGGAGAGCGGCGAGGTGTATCTCACTAAGCTGGGCCAGTACTTCTGGTCGCTGGCAAGCCGCGGGGTTCTATGACCGTCATCGGTTGTACGGGACATCAGACCCTCTCACCGACAACAGTCGCTGGCGTCGCCGCAGCGATCACAGCCGAGCTAGCCCGTCTTCAAGGTCCACTCACGGGCGTATGCAGTCTCGCCGCCGGCGCCGACCAGATCTTTGCTGAGGCAATCCTCGCGGCCGGCGGGGAACTTCGGGCCGTCCTCCCAAGCCAGGGCTACACGACAACCTTCACCGACGAAAACCGAGTTCGTTACGCCGCCCTCCTTGCCGCTGCGGGGACTGTGACTACGCTGCCCTACCAGGAGCCGAGCGAGCAAGCCTACCTAGCCGCCGGGCATACGGTTGTCAACTGCTCCGACGTTCTCCTCGCGGTGTGGGACGGGGCTCCGGCTGCCGGAACCGGCGGCACCGCCGACGTAGTGGAGTATGCACGCGCGCGGGGACTTACAGTGCTGGTGATCTGGCCGACCGGAGCAAGTCGGACATAGCCCGAAGGCCTTAACCGGTCTCGTCAGCACAGGCAATCAGCGTCCGCGCGTGCTTGGCGACAAGCCGACGCCGGTAACGCTTCTCGATCCAGACGAACCGAGCTGGCAGCTCAATGGCTTCTCGTGTTGAGCAGCAAAGATGTCCGCTCAACACGGGAACATGATGGCATGGCTATTGAATACAAATGCGCGGTGTGCGAAATCGACATGACGAGAGCGGTCTTGGCCGCCATGCGCTCATCGTCCTCAGGATTCGAAGTCCGTCTGATGCGTCAATCTGACTTGCTCCCGGCGGACGTCACCCTGACGTGCCCAAACGGTCACACCTGCACGTATGCGCCGCCATCAGCGAACTCCTGAGCCCGTTACTGCCGTAGATGAAGCGAGTCCGACCGCAGTCGTCACAGCCAACTCTAAGGAGCAGAGTGACGACTTTGCAGAGTTACGAACGCTGATCAGCCCTACGCAGACCGTTCAGATTCTTGATCGCTTTGCGGTTTGGTTGTTTAGCTCGACCGCGATCGTCGGAACATTGGGAGCGGGTCTCGGGGTCACTGGGCTAAATCATCTAGGCGCCGCAGGGCGAAGGACCTTCGCCATCGCCGTCGTCTGCGTAAGCGTCGCCCTTGCACTGGCCGTACTAGCGCGGATCCCGTTTCCGATGAAAGTGAATCGATATTCCTTCGAGAGCCTGAGGATTGCGCACGAACGCGCCGCCAAGTTCCGATTCAAGGTTCTCCTCTTCGCCGGAGCTCTGTTCGCGGCGGCTCTGATCCTCGCTGGTCTCTCACCAATAGTCTGACCCCAGGTCGCCTGTTCGGCTGCGGGTTTGAGCAACGGTCTGGTCGATCCGAGAGTGCGTCGCCTCGCGGGACGGGAGACTCTCAATCTGCCGAGGGATCCGGCTTGGCGGGCGGTCGACCGGACGAGTGCTTTCCGATCTGTATGGCAGTCAACCAGACGATTACTTTGGCGCGACCGAGCAGCAGTCTCGTGCGAGCTGGCGGTCAGACTCGCCTCGCTGCCTAGCTTGGCTGCTGAGCGGTCGGGTTGCCCGACCGAATGGTCAGCGTGCGACACCGTCGGTAATGCCGAGCACTGAGTGAACCGCGCGTGTGTCGGCTGGTGCCGGTGGTTTGGGGACTAGGCCTTCGAGTGCCGCGGCCGCGTTCAGCGAAGCGATCTCCAGCTCGAACGCGCGTTGTTCTTGTTGCGTTCGGATGTGGGCTTGCGTGATCTGAGTGACGATCTCCGAGACCTGCCTGATGAGTTCCGTGCTGGTCCGGGCTGGGCGGTGACGAAGTAGCGCGTTACACGCATCACGTCCGGCTTGGGCCGCGAGCCATCGCCGTCGGTCCCCGGCGGTCCGATGGATGGTTGCGGAAGCCCGGAGGGTGTGTGCGGCGTGCGCGATTGGCCCGGGTGTCGTTTCGACTCGCAGCGACCAAGTGTTCAGGATTGCGGCTGCATCACGGGCGGCGTGTGCCCAGGTGACCTGGTCGTGCGGGGCGACGGCCGCGAGGCTTTCGCGAAGCTGCCGGAGCCCGTGTTCGGCGCGTGCGAGCAGCTCGGGGCCCGGGGGGAGGGGCGCGCGCCATTTCGGGTTGTTCCACGCCTGTGCGACCGTCCGGGGGTCGAGGATCGGCCAGTTACCCGCGGCGCGGATCGCGGTGAGTTTGAGGTCGCGTGCAAGTCGGGTACCGCTGAACCACGGTTCGCCTTTGCCTTTGAACGCGACGCTGTACCCGACGACTTGTTGGCTTCCTGTGGCGAAGCGTGGCTTGACGCGCAGCCCCTCGGTCCGCAGCAGCGATACGAAGTCGATTTCGTCGCGGGCGGCCCTGGCCGCTGCGGTGACGATCCGTTCGAGGGTGCGGCGGGTGCTGTTTGCACGTCGGGCGGTGGTCGGGTCGATGCGCGTCACGCGGCCGACGCGTGTCTGTTGCGGCTTGCCGCTGGCTTCGAGGAGAGGGTTGCCAATGTCAATTCCGCGCTCGTAGTCGCTCTCGAGTTCGCCTTTGACGAACCCTTTCTGGCCCCGGCTGTGCTTGTGCCCGTCGACGCGGGAGAGCTGGAAGCTGGTGCCGTCTTCGCGGTGAAAGAGAAGTTCTTTAGCGAGCAGGTCGCATGCGTGGTGTGATCGTTCGCGTTCTCGGTAGTCGTTCCAAACGGTGCCGTCTTCGGCGACGATGTTGGCGGCGATGTGGATGTGATCGAGGCCGTGTGATCCGCTGCCGCCGTGATGTATCGCAAGCCAACGGCATGGCGCATCGCTATCGCGGCCGTGAAACTCGATCTTTGCGATGAACGCCTCCGCGACCTGCGCCCACTGTTCGTCGGTGAGTTTTTCTCCTTCGGGCAGCGTGAGCGACCAGCCACGGTAGTGCGCTGGCTTCAGCTCACCTGTCAACTCCCACCTGGTGGTGCCGTCGGGCTGCTCCACGGAGATCCGATCGGTTCGTCGTCTCGGGTATCTCGCGAATGTGTGCATAGGTTCGTCCAGCCATGCCGTGAGCGTCTTTACATCTGTGGTTCGGAGCAGCTCCCCGGGGTTCCTATCGGGTAGCACCGCCCACCCGTTCGTGCCGATCAGGCGCGGGTTCACGTGCTCTCCTTGGTGTCCTTTGCCGATGAGGTAGGCGATCCGTCTGGCAGTGTCGCCGCCGCCGGTGAGGTTCGGGATCATCGGATCTCCCGAAGCAGGTCAGCGAGTTGTTGACGCAGCTCGGTGAGCGTCTGAAGCTCTTGGCGCAGCTGCCGCTCTGCCACGATTTGCTGCGCGATGTTCGCCTGGTGCGCTAGCTGATTTAGGCTGCCGGTCACGTTTGCCAGCAGCCGGTTGACTCTCCATAGCGCTGTCAATACAGATTCGCGCAGGTCGCGGTCCCACGACCCTGACAGAGCCGACTCAACGAGTAGCCGCGCTATGGTCACCCGCTTCTGCGCGGCCAAACGGTCGAGCTGGTGACGTTCGTCAGGGCTCAGTCGCACGACGAAGTTCTTGCGACGGGTGGCTTCGAACGCCCGCCTTGGGCGGTTTTGAGCCACGGTCGGACCCCCGGCGGTTCGCCTAGAGCCCTTGGTCGAGCGTGCGGCCGGGGTTGGGTGCGCTGCGCTCGGGCCGCGCGCCCGGTGCTTCGTTCTCATCGTGCGCAGCGTTCACGGCGTCGGCGGCGGTGAGCGGTGTTCCGACAGTCGTGAGCGCCTGTGAGAGTTGCAGGTCGTTCAGGCGGGCGATGGTCTCTGCTGAGCGTGGATCCATGGCCGTGTGATCCGCTTCATCCACCTCGATGGGTGGGTCACCACGGTCCGCTTGTTGCTGCGCCAGGGGCTTGCCGGGCGGAGAGCCGTGCGCGTCGGTGGCATGCTCGTCCGGCAACTGGGCGGGGGACCCGGCCGTTGCCAGCTCGTTGATGTCGAGGTTGAACGGCGCCTGGGTGAACCGGGCGTTCATAGCGTCCACTGCCTGCCGCGCGCTCTGATCCGTGTCGGTGTAGGTGAGCGCGTCTCTGTAGGTGTCGACGATCTCGGCGGATCCATTCGGGTGGCCGAGTTGCCGTTGCCACCAGTCCTCGCTGTGGACTCCGTGCCAGCGTGTCGAGGCCGCCGTCTTCTTCGACGTTTCGCGCGCCGGTGTGCTGTTGAGCAGCTGGTGCAGGCGCTCGTCGCTGTGTTCACGCAAGGCGTGTTGCTGTCGGAGTTGGTGCTGGCGTTTGTGGTGGGCGACAAGTTGGATCGCGAGCCCGATGCCGTCTCTGACGAACTGCTCGATCGCCTCGTGAGTGCCGTCGTGCTCGTGGTAGCTGCTCATGATGGTGTCCTCTTCTGTTAGCGCTCGAGCGCGGTTGGCGGGACGGCCACGGCCGCGGTGGGTTCGGTGCGCGCTGGCGTCAGTACCGTCCGCTGACCGACGGTGTGTGTGCGGCGCCCGCTGTTCGCCGGCGCGCGGATCCCGAACACGGCTGCGAGCCGGTCGCGGAGTTGTTTGAACTCGGGGCCTTTGGTGCTGATGCCCCATAGGTGCGCGGCGAAGTCGTAGATCGTGCCGCCGGTGCCGCATCCGAAGCAGTTCCACTCGCCATCGTCCCGGAGTTGCAGGCTCGGTGTCGACTCTTGCCCGTTGTTGTGGTGTGGGAACGGGCAGACAATCTTCCGCTCAGCATTCGGTTCCCGGCCGCTGAGCGTCAGCACGTAGTCCTCGGTGGTGAGCGCGCGTAGCTGCGCATCGACCGTCCCAAGGCCTGTCAACCGGATGACCGCGTCGGACCGCAATTTAGGGAGTGCCACTGGGCTGCGCGGAGCGGGATCGGTCAGGCCAGCCGTCAGGTGTTGGAAGCTGTAGCGACGCTCCGGCTCGAGCACCTCAAGGCGTGTGAGTACTGGTGGCTGGTGTTTGAAGTTCCATGTGTTCGGTGGGCGCAGGATGCGGGCGGCGTCGACGCTGACGAGATCACCGCCGATCACCCCCGCGAGTTTGCGGTTACCTGTCTCCACCTGTGCGGAGCTGACATCGGCTGCGAGTTGCCAGTAGGCGTGGAGGTGTCCTGGTGACCCGGAGGTGATGATCGCGGTCGGCGCCGCCGGCGCGAGTCCAAGTCGGTGGTGCGCGTCGGGTGCGTCGATCTCGACGAACAGAAGGTGCGAGCGTGAGACCGCGCTTTTGCCGCCGGCGGGACGGTCGCGCAACAGCACTCCGGTAAAGGTGTCGGTCGCGCGCGCGAGGCGGCCGATCACCCTCGCGGCATCCTCGACACGGTCCGCCGGGATGAACTTCTGACACATGCCTGGTCCGTTTGGGTTGCGGTAGCGGATCTCGAGCAGCCGCCCGGAGGGATCGCCGCCGGCCAGCAGGTTGAGGAACGCTTCTAGCTCGGTGTTCATCGCTAGTGCCCTGCCGCCAGGGTCTGATCGGGTGCATGACCGGCGACGGGCGTGGCCTCAGCCGGGGTCAGGCTCGGGCTCGCGCTTTTGGTGACGAGCGTCCGGAGCCGGGTGATCTCCGCGCTTGCCGCCGCGCGGTCCGTCGCCGGCATCACCTTCTCTCCGGCTCTGAGCTGCAGGTCGGTGAGGTAGGCGGCCTGCCGTCGCGTGACCGGCCCGGGCGCGTCCTTGAGCCGTTCGATCTCGGCGCCGGCCTGCTTGACAGTTGCGGCCACGTTCTCGGTGTCGCGCTTGCGGTCCTGCAGGTCGATGATGTAGCGCTCCTGCGGATCGGTCAGGACCGCGGTTTCGTCGTCCTCTCCCATCGCCCCAGCCGTCTGTACGGTGTGGGAGGAGTGAGCGCCGTAGCCGGTCGCCTCGCTGAACCGTCCTGTTGTGTATGGGCCGATGTCTCCGCGATCGAGTGAGTCGCGGCTGGCGAGCTGCTCTGCGGCGGTCAGCTCGCGGCGGGGTTGCGGTTCGACATGCCGAATCCGCACGTCCCGGGCCATGGGTCCGCTCCGCTTCGTAGTGTTGGGGCGTAGATCGTCGAGTGCGGTGACCCGTTCGAGCTCCCGCCGCACCGCCGCTGGGTCAGACAGGTCAACGGTGACCGGTCGGTTGATTCGCTGGGAGCTCTGACGCAGCCGGAGCTGGTTGATCAGCTCCCCAGCGCCTGCTTTCGTGAGCGACTCATCCAGCGGGTTGATGTTGCGTATCCGTAGGCCGGCGGCGAGCTTTGCGATCAGGTCACGCTGCGCATCGGTCGCGACGTGCATGCTGTGTGTCTGTTCACCGGTCGTTGTTGCTGTGGTTGGTTTCACTGTTCACCTTCCTTGGTGCTCAGGCCCGGGGTGGCCGCCGCGCATGGCGGCGGCCACCTTCCGGGTGCTTGTGTTTGCGTGTCGGCGTCTACAGGCCGGCACCGACGGTGTTGCCGGCCGCTGCTGTCGCGACCGGCTCAGCTTCAGCTGGCGCGAGTGGATCGGACTCCTGTTCGGTCTCTGACTCCTGCTCGACGGTGTTCTCCACCTGCTGCTCACGACCGTCGCTGTTGCCGCGTGGGGCAGCGAGAAACTCGATGTCACCGACGAGCTTGTAGTCGTGACGGTGCGCCCCTGACTGTTTGTCGGTCCACTCGTCGTACTGCAACCGGCCGTCGACCGCGACGAGCCAGCCCTTGCCGATCGTTTTCAGCGCGGCGTCTGCACCGTTGCCGTAGGACTCGATGTTGATGTACCCGACGCCGCCGCCGGCACCCATCCCGTCAACCGCCAGCCGGCCCTTCGCGACAACTGTGCCGCCCCTGGTTTCTGACCGCTCGAGGTCGTCGACCAGACGACCGGTCTTGAGGTCCTTGTTCATGTTGTGCCCCTTTCCGTGGGCTTTCGCTCCCGCCCTCCTGGCGGGCGCTGTTTTATCTTGCTCGGCGCTGGCCCACCCAAAGGGGGTGTGCCGTTGTCGTTCAAGCTGTGCACGCCAACCGCGGGCGTCAACGATCCGGTGGGTGCGGTTGCGGGCGTGTGGTCTGTGACCGTGGTCATAGGAACGCTCCGCACACCCACCCCGCCCGCGTGTGTGTCATGAGGAACGAGAACGTCTCCCTCATGAGGCCGTCGGTGACGGTCGCGGTCGCGGCGAACTCGCTGCCGGTTGGTGGGCCGTAGGCAATCGAGACGATCCGCACGTGTTGGTGCGGCAGACCGGTGCCGACGAGACTGTCGCTGCCCTGCGTGATCTGGTTCCGCGCGACCGCGGTCAGGCCGGTCGGCACCGCGCCCTCACCCGCGCGGAAACGCACGTAGCTGGTCGCGAACTGGCGCGCCGCCGTATTGGCGTCCGCAGGCGTGTCCACACCTTCCGACTCCGGCAGGTGACGGTCGATGCTGAGATCGACGGGGATGAGGTTCGAAACCTGCCAGCGGTTCTGCTCATACAACAGGTCGACTGTTAGCGGATAATCCTCTGAGCGGTCGGTGAGCACGACCGTCTCCTGCGCGCTGCAGCAGGTCCGCGCGAACGCGCTGGTTGAGGCCAACGTCAGGATCCCGTCCCGGAATGCGACAGGGATGCGCCCATCGCCGGTCGCCTCGGCGGTGGCCGTGATTGACCCGTAACGTCGAAGCGCGCTGATGGACCCACCGTCCAGGTAGTGCGCGTAGGCGGTCGCGAACCCGCGGATCACCCGGGCAAGCGACGTCCGCTGCCGCACGGTTCCGGCCGCGCCGGCCGGCGAGCCTGTCATCGCGGTCGGGCTACTCGGCGCGATCCTGCTGGCCGAGGTTGCGAGGCTCGTTGTGTGGTCGTGGTGGCGGATCAACATGGCTGCCGCGATCCCACCGGCGAGCAGACCGAGCATGACCAGTGCTGTGCGCCCGCCGTTCATACATTCGCTCCGATGTGGCGTGGGGTGAACGCCCCGTCGTATTTGAGTTCGAACCTGATCTGGGTTGTGGTCGCCCAACGCGGCCCGGTCGAAGGAGCGCCCCTGGGCTCGACTGTTGTGGGGCCGTGCACCGTGTCGAGCACCACACCGGCGAGCTCGATGAACACATGCCCGCTGTTCGCATACCACGTAACCCAGCCCTCCGGGTCAGCGCCAGGGGCGCCGAGCGTCATCAGCTCGCCGCTGGCGGGATCGCTGCCGGCGAGGAGGCTGTTCCCGTACCCGCCGCCCCACAGCACATAGTCCGTTGCCCCTGAGCAGTCATAGCCCTCTGTGCCGTTCTGCCCCGGCTCTGTCCCACCCTGCGGCTCCGGGCTCGTTTGGCTGTCCGATTCGGCTGGGTTGCTGTGGCCGCCGCCCCACTGGTAATCGAACGATGTGATCCGGTCGCCGGCATCGACCATCGCCTGCACCGCCACCGGTGCGTCCCGCGGTGGGCGTGCGAGCCCGTTCGGCATGATCACCGCGACCCTGCCCGGAACCGGCGCGACATCAAGCACCTCCCCCGGGCAGCCAGGGGAGAGCTGGGAGCTCACGTCCTCGGTACTTGACTGCCCTGGGGTGGTTGTTTGCGGCTGTGTGCTGGTTCCCCACGCTGCTGCGATATCGGCAGCTAGGTTCGTGAGGCCGTTGATGCCGATGTACCGATCAGCATCGGTCTGAACCTCGCTGACATACCAGTTCGCGTGGTTGTAAGCGAAGATCGCTTTGGGCCAGTTGCCGGGTGCACCGTTGGCTCGGAGCATGGCGGCGGCCGTGTAGATCGCGTCCCGCGGATCATCCGGGTCCGCCGGAACGTCAGGTGTCGCCCCCGCGACCTGCGAGTACTCCGTGTAGGTGGCGGGCTCGAACTGCATCCAGCCCACAGCACCAGCCGGGCTGACCGCAACGTCTGTGCCGAACCCGGTCTCGATCTTGTTGATCGCCGCCAGGTACGCGTACCCGTCCGCGCCGAGCCTGAATCGGTGAGCGGCATCGATGTAGTACTGGGTCAACGGCGGCTGCCCGGCAGCGCTCGGCCTGGCCTGCTCGCATGCGGCCGGCAACCCGGTGCTTCCGCCTCCAGCGAGCACGATTAGCCCGAACAGCAGGCTAAGGATCACCAGGAATGGTGCGGCTATCAGGGCGAGCGTGCTGTTGATGCTCATCGCTGGTCCTTGCCTTCCCACGGCACAGCCTCCACCGCACCCAGCGCACGCCTGCCGTTCACGGCGGGTTTCGGGTCGGTGTATTGCAGGCCTGCGACGTCGTAGAGCCGGACCAGCTGCCTGATATCGGGGATCGGTTCAAGCGGCCATGGCTCCGCCGGATGGTCTGAGTGCTTTTTCAGGGTGCAGCCGCTCAAAGGGCCGTTGCTGCTCATCAACACTCCCATGTGCGGGTCGCAGTAGTCCTTCATCCACACTGCGGTACCGGTGCCGGGCTTCAGGCGCATGAACTCCCACGACTTCCACAACCCATCCAGGCGGTAGTACGCCTCCGGGTGACGCCACCACTGCACACAGAACGTCGTTGAGCGGTTGTCAAGCTCACGGCGATACAGCGGCAACAGCCAGCGGTCAACCCACTCCCCCAAGCTCGCAAACACCGGCTCGTTCCCGTCCGGCTCGGTGGTCGACCTGCGTGCTCGCTGGTCGGTGCTGATCGACTGGTTCTCGAGGTTCTCAATCTGCCGGCGGAGGTTGAGGATCAGCTCGCCGGCCCTGTCCTTCTCGACCAGCAGCCGCTCGTTGTCTCGGTGCGCGTACTCGAGCTCGGCGCCGAGCTCCCCGAGCTCGATGCGCAGCCCCCACTCCTCCGCCGCCGAGATGCAACTCATCTCGCCACCATCGCCCGCCACGAACTCCCCACAGTCCTCGTCCTCACCGTGCTCGTCGTCCTCCTCGACCTCGTGCTCGCCAGCGGCGGCCAGCGGCTCGATGTCCCAGGCGGCCTGGTCGAACTCGTCACCAAGCATCCCGCTCACGCAACGGCCCTCCGGCTGGGATGCAGGACGTGCGGGTCGCGGCGCGCGTCCCTCGACGGGTCATGCGCGGCGTTGGATGCGTTGATCGCTTGGGCTGTGTGCCAGCGTTTGCGATCAATCAGCCGGGCAACGGGGCCGCCGCGGAGTTGGAACCATGGTTGTGGCTCGGCCAGCACCGGTTTGCCGAGCGACGGGATCACGATCAACCGGCCGCGTGGCATCGCCGCCAGATCCCCGACGTCGAGGATCTTCTCGCGCCTGGTTGAGAGCTGCCGGCTGGCGCCACCACTCTTGCCACCACCAGCGGTCGTGCTGCGGGTGACCTGGTCGAAGTCGCCGATGATTCGGGTGAGGCTTTCGAGGAACTCCGGGTCAGCGGAACCGCCGCCATAGATACGGACGTTCGCGGCGTTCCAGAGCTTGCTGAGCCCCTCCTTGCCCCACACCTCCACTCCCTGGGGCCAGGATTGAAGGATCGTGTGCAGGCACACGCCGCGGGACCCGTAGTGGCTGTAGAGGTCCGGCAGCGTACCCCAGCGGCACACGTTCGCGGCCTCGTCCAGCACCGCCACAAGCGGCACCCGCAGCCGGCCGCGGGGGTTGCGTTTCGCGACGTCCTCCGCGGCCTCGCACACGGCCATCGTCAGCGCGGTCACCAGCGGGCCGGCGCCGCCCTTGCCCTCCTTCGAAAGCGAATACAGCGTGTCACCACACCCCTCCCTGTCGGCCTGAACGAACTCGTACGGATCAAACTCAGGAACCCAGGTGGGGATCTGTCGGGCGGGGCCGTCAGGTTGTGTGGGCTCCGAGTCGGACGGGGGTGTGACCCATTGCATCGCCTCGCCGTTGAGCATGAACGAGCAGAAGTTCATGGCGCTCGAGAACACACCGGAGCGCTCCTTGTCGGCGGCGTGGATCTTTGAGTGCAGATCCGCCGCGAACAGCTCATACCCGTGCCGCTCAAGGATCTTCACCGCCTCGACATCGGTCTGCGCGGACAGCCACAGGAACACCTGCGACAAGGATTTGCGCGCTGCTGCTGCGGCCATCAGCAGCAGTGCGACGAGCATCTCCCCGGCAGGGTCAAAGAACCCGTCCGGTTTCGCACCGACGGGCCGCGACGCGGTCGCGAACACGTCAGCCAGCTCGAGTGCGTGCCGCTCACTACGCACATATGTGAGGGGGTTCCACCACCATGTGACCGGCTCACCGGCGATCCCCTGCGGGTCAAACACCCACGTGCGACCGGTAGCCGCGGCACCGCCACCACGCGCGCGTAGGTCGCGGGTTGCGTCAACTAGGTCACGCTTGTTTGACGTCGCCAACACCGGCCCCGGCGCCTCAAGGATCAGCGGGATCCCGAACCCCGCGGTCTTGCCCGTTCTGGGTCCGGCGATCATCGCTGTGCACGCCTCGAAATCGCTGTAGAGCTGCACCCCGCCGGCGGCCGACCGGGCGATCGGCAACCCCGGTGTTCTCAGGTTGAACGCCTGCGCCTTCGCGCGAACCTGCTTGAGGGTGAGTGGCGCGATCGCGTGGCCGTGACCCATGTGACGTGCGGCACGGTCGATATGCCCGTCACGCCGCGACCACCACAGCCAGCCCACCGCCACAACGACGCCAGCGATGATGGCAATGACACCTGTGATCAAGGTCGCGTACGCCGGCCACCGCGCACGGTCCTTGGCGAGCTCCAATCCCAGGCTGACCGCGTTCCACGTCAGTGACATGTGGCTGCCGTCGATGAGGAGCGCGAGATGCGCACCGAGGACGAGTGCGAATGCCGCAACGGTCAGCACGACGGAGACGGCCGCGTACAGCTGCGCGTCCGGGTGCAGCGTCGGGCCTTGTGAGCGGCGGCTGACGCTGCTCACCGCCTGCCTGCCTCTGCGTTCTCGCGGTCGTTCCACAGGAAGCCACGGACCCGCAGGTCGGCGATCAGCCGGTCCAGGCCAGCGTCCGTCTCGGCCCCGACCGCCACGTTCTCCGGCGGGAACGCCACCAGGCTGCGGTGGCTGGGTCTGCTGGGTGTGATGTCCCTGAACGCTTCGGTGAGGTTGAACATCACGCCACCCTCCCCAGCTCCAGTTCCAGCTCGATGCCGAGCAGCGTCCGTTCCATCGGGACCCGGCCGGTCACACGTGCCTGCTCGAGGTAGTCGGCGGCGACCGCGCCGACCGCACCGTCGCCATCCCCGGCCGGTATCTGGTCCACCAGATACACCGCGCCAGATGTCCTGGGCGAGGTCGGTTCGTCGGTGACGTAGGTGACCCCCTGCTTGCGGCGCGCGTACAGGATCCGTTCACCGTCAGCTGTGGGGTAGCGCCCCAAAACCTCGGTCCGCGACCTTTTCGTGTTGGTGGTGCTCATTGTGCGTCCTCCTGACGCTCGCTTTGGATGCGACTGGCGTCATGCCAGAGCTTGTTGGTGTCATTCACCGCCAGCTCACCGGGGGTGAGCTGCACCTGCACGGGGATGCCGGGCCTGCCACCGACCTTGATCAAAAACCGGCCGCGACCCGGTGGCGGACTGTCAAGGTTGGTGTTCGTCCACGCCGGCGGGTCCTGCCACCCGGCGACCAAGTTCACCTCCGCCTCACCCAACGCCACGACCGGCATCAGCCGCTCGACCATCTCCTTGCGCGGCAAACCGCCACACACAACGATCCCTGAGCGCTCCACGAAACCCGTCGCCTTCGCCGTATCCGCGGCGTTCGGGAGCACGAGGTCGCTCATCGTGTGCGTGCAGTAGATGACCCCGTACCCGCCTTGGCGGTTCAGGCGGGTTGTGCCGTCGGCACGATCAACCATCCCGGCCCCCGCTTTCAACGGGCGGTGCAGCTCATCCACGGTTGCGACGTAGTGGCGTTGTGGTTCAAGGCCGCAGGCGGCCATCACCTGTGAGATCCCGATCCCGCGAAACCCCGTCGACCAACAGGTCACCAAAGCGGCTGCCTGCAGCGCGTTGTCGCCGTCCTCGATCGAGGAGATGTCAAACGCGACAGCACGGTCGCGGCGCATCTGCACCGTGGAGGCCTGGCTGAAGATCTCACCGAGCCGCCCGGCGCCCATCAGGCCTCGCAGCGACACCATCAGGTTCTCGGTGTTGTCCAAATACCGGGTCGGGTCGCCGCGGTCCATCGCCACCTCCCGCAGCTGATCGGGCCGCTCACCGATGACCCGCACGACGTCCTCAAGCACCGGTACATCAACCCGCCTGTCCAGGATGTCCAGTGCGACCGTCAGGACCGCGGTCTCACGATCAGTGATCGAACTTCGACGGGTGAGCTCGATCAGCATCTCAAGCAGGTTCTGCCGCCGACCCCGGGCGTCTGCCACAACCTCCGCCGCCTCCTGACCAAACCCATTCGCGGACAGTCGCCTGGCGGCGGCCTGGGCGTCGGTGATGTCGAGCACGTTCACATACCCGCGGCCGCGACCCAACCGGATCACCTGCCCGTCCAATGCCTTGACGAGGTCCACGTAGTCGGGTTTTAGGTCCCCGAGCACCATCGGGATCACCCCGAACCCCGCGAGGCCGGTCAGCTGCCGGCGAATCAGCGTCGACTTCCCCAACCCGGGTCGTCCCAGCACAAACTCGCTGGGGTTCAGGATCAGCCGGGCGTGCTGAAACCACGAGATCGGGTCACAGCACACCATCGCCCCGGACAGCAAAGACCGGCCGACGGGTACCCCGATCATCGGTGTGCCCGTGCCTGCCGCGAACGGCCACAGCCCACACGCCTGGAAGCTTGAGGCGCGCCACTCCAAGGGTGCCTGCACCATCAGCGAGCGGCCGCCACCTCGCCCGAACCAGCCACGCTGATCCGGGATACCCAAACGCGCCTCACGGACCATCGCCCGCCCGGTCCTGTGACGCGACCGAGAGTTGCTGCGGTCATGCCAGTGTCGAGGGGTCATTGGGTTGCCTGCCTGACCTGCCGCGGGACCCGCAGATACTCGGGGAGCACCACCCCCAATGGCAGGTTCGCCAGGAACGCGGAGTCCTGTGACCCGTACACGCGACGTAACGCAAGCCGCGCGGACGCGCCGAGGTTCTCGACTGTCGCCTCCGCATGCTTGAGCGCCTCAAGGTCCCCGCCGGTGACGGTCGCTGTGACCAACAGCGAGAAGTCAACGAGCGCCGCGCCACGGGTCTGCTCTCGGGCGGTCTTGTTCGCTTTTTCCATCGCCGCCTTGACCTGCTCTGACGGGTTCTTGGTGTTGCGGGCGTTCCAGCCGGCGTTGCGCCTATCAGCCTCCACCGTCCTTGCCGCGGTCCCGGTGTCCATCAGCCGGTACACGATGCTCACCCGTTTCCGCGGCACCGACCGGTGTGGCTCAAGCAGCTTCTTCAGGATGCTTGAGTGCACCTCCCCCAACGGCGCGCGGGTCATCGACCACGTGACACTGACCGCACCGTCATGCCGGTAGGAATCCCAGTACGCCTCATGCGCGGCGGGACCGACATCCGGCCACAACAACGGGGTGACGGTCCCGTCGAGGTTGTTGCGCTCAATCAGCAGCGCCGCAGCCGGGTCAAAAGCGGCGCGGGTCAGCTCACACAGTTGCTGGGCGCTGAGCGGCCGTGCGCCACCGACACCCGTGCCATGGAACTGCTCCCCGAGACCCGGCAGCCGCGGACGCAGCTCCTCCGCGAACCCATCAACGCCCATCCGTCGGCCGTGCAGGCTCGAGTCAAACGTGAGCGACACCCACGCTCTCACCTCAGCCCCACCCGACGCACCATCCGCCAGCTCACGGAGGACCTGTCGGGCGAATATTGGGGCGTCCGTGTCCATCCGTGCCTGCACGTGATCACGGAGCCGGGTGCCGGTGTCCGGGGCGGTCTCCACCGTGACCATGCACGCCACCAGCCCAGGCTCATCCGCGAGGTTCGACAGGACGTGCCCGAAGCGGTCGACCCACACGTGCTGCTGGGCCTCATCAACCAGCGACGAGCCCTCAGGCTCAACCTGGAATACGATCGAGAAGTGCCCTCGGGTCGGGAGTTCAACGACCGCGAACGGCCGGCCCCACCCATCCAGAAACTCGTTCAGCCTCGTGTTGGCGAGCAGGCCGGGGAGCTGGTGGGTGCCCCACCGTGCCCTGCCCAACGGCCCGGAGCGGTAGTGGTTGTTCCCAGCGCTGCGGGTCTGCCACCACGCCAGCCGCACAAACACGCGCTGGAGGCCGTTCTGCTGGGTCACGGGGTGCTTGACGATCAACAGTCCGATCAGCGGCAGACTGACGCCGACGACAGCGGCGCCGGCGAGCATCCCGCCAAACATGATCGCGAAAATCGTGACCAGCACCGCGACGATCAGCACCCCCGACCCCAACAGATCAAGCCCCAACAGCCCCGGTGACTTGGGCAGCTGCCAGTTGCCATACGTCGGCGTTCTCACCGCCGGCTCGGTCATGACAGGTCACCAGCCGATTCGGGCACGCTCTCGCTCAACCCGCCACCAACGGTGCTCCCGGCCGCCGCGCCGGCGACAGCTCCGCCAAGGGAGCCTCCGAAGCTCCCGCCGCTCGAACCGGACGGGCCGCCGCCATCGTCACCGCCCGCAGCTTGTTCCGCGCCAGTCATCCCGCCCGCACCGGTGCCCGCACCGGACAGGCTCAACGACCCCGACGGCCCCGGTCCGCCCGAACCCGCCCCGCTGCCCGAGCCTGCGGCTGCATTTGCGCCGGCGGCAGCGCCCATCGCTGACAGCGAACCAGTTGGGAGCATCACCCCGGCCGCGATCCCCGCCGTGGCGCCGAGCATCATGCCCGCCCCACCGCCCGCGATACCCGCGGTCATCGGTGAGACGAACCGCATCAACGCCGGCAAAGCCAACACCGCCAGGCACATCAGGGTCATGCCGGTGAACACGTTCAGCATCGCGTCACCCGTCGCGGTGCTCATCAACTGAAACGCGGTCGCGTACACGATCGCCGCCGCGGGCTTGTAAAGCGCGAACGCGACCAGCCACGCCAACGCTTTCCTTGACCACTGCCTGCCCGCGTCTGTTGTCCAGAACGCGAAACACAAGGGCAGCACGCCGGTCAGGATCACGAGCATCCCGCCGCGCACGATCATCAAAAAGCACTGGATGATCGAGGCCAGCAGCCCGAACAGCACCAGGATGATGTAGAGCAGCGTCGCGCCGCCCCACACGGACGCGCCCGACCCCGGGAACACCAGCGACATCTTTGCTGCGAACGCTGCGGCGAGCCTGGCGGTGCTGGTGATGTTCAGCGAGTTCTCGAGGATCCAGGTTGAGAACTGGTCGCTGACAGACACCATCAACGAGATCAAGGTCAGGCTCATGCCTGAGACGGCGATGAACGCGAACATGCCCTTCAAAAGCTCCACGCCGGTGCCGCCGAACCTTTGCTCCCACAGCATCTTCCCGAGCCCGACCAGGACACTGAACGCGACCGCCGCCGCGACATAGGCCTGCAGGTGCGACCCGAGATACGCGACCGGCTGCGACGGTGCAGTACCACTCACGCTCGACGCCAACTCCGGGGTCGGGATCGACACCCAGAACGTCGACGCGAACCTCAGAACGGGGGAGAGCGCCGCGTTCAACGCCGAGGCGATCACATCCAGAATGTCGTTAGTCGCACCGGTGAAAATCCCGGTCAAAATCCCGGCCAACACGATCACGGGTTCACCGCCGACCAGGTGATGAACCCATTCATGCTGCTGACCGTGCTGGCTCCGAGCTGTTGGCTCGGGGGGATCACGAACCGCCAGTCACCCTGCTGCCACTGCATCGAGCACGGCACCGCCGCAAGCTCCCCCGACGGGCCTTCAAGCACCAGGCTGATGCTCGCCTGTGCCGGGGTGTAGTCGACGTACTGAAACCCCGCGATCGACACCGTCCCCGGATCGCCGTCCTCGCTCTGCAACAACTGACCGTCCCCCTGCGCCTCGGCGACCGCCACCGCCCTCGCGCGTGTGTCTGCCGCCAACCGTGTGAACAACTGCGCCTGCGGGATCCGGGTTGACTCTGCGAAGAACGACGCCAACGCGAACAGCGCCCCGGTCGGGTCATGCGCGAAACACACCCGCACCCCACGCTCAAGCCTCTGCGGCCCCAACGTCCCAGGAGCGGTCGGCGTCGCCATCGCCCCAACCAGCGTCCAGGCGCTCGAAGGAGCCGAGACAGGGACGCTCTGATCGCGCGCCGGCAGATCACAGCCACGCGGATCGTTCGCGCTCTGAAGCGTGCTGTCCGTTCTGAGTCTGGTTGCCGCCCCCCTGTGAGTAGACGGGTGTGAAGGCACGACCGCTTGGTGACGCCCAGCTGACGTGACTACGACGACGATCGCGGCGACGAGCAGCACCACAATGCCGATCGCGGACACCACGAACCCCGGCGAACCGAACAGAGACTCGCGCGCGTCTTTCTCGGGCATCAGGCGATACCACCGATCAGCTGCCCGACCGACCCTGCCGCCGCCGCCACGAACAGGCACACACCCAGCGCCGGCACATACTCCGTCGCGGAACGGCCGCCATGATGCGCGGACGCCATCTTCGCCAACACGCCGAGGACACCGACGACCGCCAGAAGCAGCACCCCGGTGATGAAGTAGTCGATCGCCGTGGCGATCTCCGACGACGTATTACCCGGCAGCGCCTTAGCACTGTAATCACCGATCACACTGGAGCCTGCGGCCACCGCGACACCCGTATTTGCCGCGACGAATGTCCCGGCGGTGACGGTCGCGACCCGTGCGACCTTCTGGACCCGCTCGCACATCGCGTCAATGACACGACCGAGCCCCTTCAGCATTCCCTTGACCATCCGTGGCCTGCCTTTCTCGCCGCCAACGCAGCGCTCAAGCCCACGCGCAACGCGTAGGCCTCCATAGGGGAATTGGCCGCGCAGGGAACCTCGCCGGCCGCCCACGCATCCACCCATGGGAGCCGCCACGTGTTTGCCGCGGCGGACCCAAGGTGATGCGCGAAGGCTTCAAGCTGCTTCGGAAGACGGCCCGGCCGATCCGCGACCAACACCAGCCCAAGCGGCATCTCCACGCGAGCGCGCAGCCTCTCCGCCTCCCACTGTCCGGCGACCCGCATCGCCGCCGCCATCCCCCAGAAGCTCGTACGAGCACAAAGCACCACGCGCGTGCGCGCGCACCCGGGTGGACCGACCGGCCACGCGTGATCCGCCGACCCGAACCCAGCAAACAACAGGGTCAAAGTGCTCTCACCCGCGCCACCATGCGCACCGAGGAACCAACAGCGCACCGACAGCTCCGCACCCGTGACTTCCCGCACGGGGAGCGGCTGGCCGCTTGACCCGCATCCATGCAGATCAAGCGACCCAGCCGCCACGGGAACCCCCGCGCGGGCGCCATTCGTGGCATGTCCCTGAGCGATCATCCTTGAGCTCACAGACGCTATGATACACATCACAGCGAATAACGTAAGAACAACTAACGTGCTGAACGTAATCGAGTGCTGACGGTGGCCACGCGTTATACGATAAAAATCAACCAGCTCGGGCTGCCGGGCCCCGGTGCGACCCCCGATGAACTCACACGACGCCGTGACCCTCAGTCGCGAGCAACTCCATCAGCCTCGTTTGACCTTCTCGCGCTCAAGCTTCCGCAGCCAGAGCTTTGGGGGCTCGCGGCGATCGGCATGGCTACCACGGACGGGACGAGCGTCCTCACGTGAACAGACAGGTCTTCCCGCAGAGAAGCAGTCTCACTGCTACCTGTGCCCTCTCGAAATCGGGTCTTGCCGCTCCGATGTCAGCGAGTGCGGACGCTGCGACCGCCGCCGCGTTTGTGCGGGTCCTCGAGCGCAAGTATCCGAGCCGTGTCTGGGAGATTCAGCGGTTGGAACCCGGCACGCTGCCGGAAGCCGCGCCTGGTCAGTCCGTCAGGGGCGGTGCCGGCTGGCCACGCGGCAAAGACGATGGAGTTTCCCTCGCGGCTTAGTCCGATGAGATCGAACCGAGCCGCGATGACCTCGCGTCGCTCGGCTGCATCGAGCTCGCTCCAGAGTCCCCGAAGTGTGATGATCTCCGCCGGACTGATGGCTCGCGCCGTCGCTGCTTCTTCGTGGCTGAGGGCTTTCTCCGCTTCTTGTACGGCGAGACGTCGCTCTCGTACGACGACCAGGTAATCCTCACCGAAAGCCTCCTGGGCTTCCGGCGTCCTCACCTGCTCGTACTGAGCTTGCGCCTGAGCGAGATGCTCCCGGACTAACGGATCGGGTAGCTCGCTCGGGACTCGGCCGTCGGCAACGAGGTCGTCAAGGTGGTCCCAGAACAGTTCCTCGGCAGCCGGCTCAAGTGCCTCGGCTCGGACGCTCCAGCTCTTGTGAGTGCCGCCGCTGTGGCGGCCACCGCAGCGATAGATTCTCTGGCCGCGGCTAGTCGTGGTTGCGGCGAGCGAGTAACCACAAACTGCGCACCGAAGGATCCCCGTTAGCAGGAACTCGCGCGCGGCGCTCCTTCGTGGTGCAGGTCTCGGACTCGCTGGCTTCTGGGCTCGCCGCCAAAGGTCGGGGCCCACGATCGCCTGATGGGCGGCCGTATTGATGTAACGCGGACCGTTAGCGTCTCGCCGTCCGTAGCTCAACTCCCCGAGGTACGCCCTGTTGCGGATAAGGGTTTGGACTGCTTGCTTGGTCCACGTTCTCGACCCCTGGGAGGTTTCGATGCCATGAGTTTCAAGCAGGCGAGCCAATTCCGTCGGTCCGGCGCCGTCCGCGCGCATCTCGAAGAGTAGCCGGATCACGGGCGCGACCGCGGGGTCGGGCTCTAGTCGCCGCTCGTCACCCTTTCGATACCCGGTTGGAGGCCGGTTGCTGACCGGGATGCCCAGCCGTATGGCGTTCTCCTTCGCGGCCTCAAGTTCATCGCGCTTACGCTCGCGATAACCAGCATCGACCGCCAGCTGAATGGTCGTCAGCATCTTGCCATCAGCCGTCGTGTAGTCAGGCAGGTTGGGAGCGAAGACGGTCCCGCCGGCCGCCTGGACACGGTTCAAGAGGTCGAGCCCTTGGGTCGTGTCGCGGCTAAGTCGAGAGAGATAAGCCACTACGACGCCGTTGGTCGTTCGAGCCTCAACGCGGCTGAGAACCGACTGCAAGCCAGGACGATCCAATGTCCCGCCACTGCGGTCGATGTCGCGGAACACCTCGGACGCGATGAGCCCGTGGCTTTGGGCGAAGCGCCGGGCGTCCCGCTCCTGTTGCTCCTCCGTAATTGTGTTCTCACGCGAACCGATGCGCGAGACTCGGATATAGATGTCGACAATTTGCCGCCGGTCAGCCACCACGCGAGCCTACACCGCTGGGGGTCTAGTGTCTAGTTGCAGTTCAGCGGTTTATATCCACCGGCGTCGGCATGCAGCAGCACGCTGCCATCGGCTTTGATCATGATCAGGCGGAGTGCCTCCGGCAGCACGGTGTCCAGGCGGCCGGAGTATTGGGCCGAGCATCTGGCAACGATGAGTCGCATCCACTTTGAGGCTATGCAGACCGGCGGGCGGGGTTGCGAGCCCGTCGAAGATGAGCCCGGAATTTGGGGAGAATTCTCCGGCGCCGGCGGCAGCGCGTAACGTCGGACTCACGCCGCAGGGCTGCGCTCTGGCTGTCTGCGGGCGCCAGCCCAATATCGTCGAAGTGGCGGCTGGTCCATGCAGAGATGAGCCGGGCCTCGCCAGCCAGTCATGATCCAGACCGGCGATGAGTGTGGCCAGCTCCGGCCGTTCAGCCGATCACGATGTCACCGCTGGGTGCGCCTCGACCTCGAGGGCTTGGCTGCGATCGAGCCTGATGCGGCTGCCGGCAGCAAGGCCACTGCGTGGGTTTGACGTCCAGATCGCCCAGATGTGCATTCCGACTATCGCGACGAGCAAGCACACCGCTAGGACGGCGTTGATGACGCCAGCGAGCATGAGGGTCATTTCGGCCTCCTCCTTTTCGCGTAGATTCTTGCTCGCCAAGGCGGGCAGTTCAGCTCGCTGGGCGCTCAGATGTCTGAGCGCGGAGTAAGCGCTCACGCTGAGTTGTCACTGTTTTATTGCGATGCGGAGCACGAGCTCAGCGGCCGTCTTAGCGTCCGCGGAACAACGCGACCGCGTCCGTTCGATCCGTCACCCCGAGCTTGCGGACGATCGCTGCGATATGAACCCTGACAGCGCTCTTCGAGATGCAGAAATCGCTGGCAATCTGCGCGGTCGAACGGTCGCGAGCCAGCAGTTCGAGTATTTCCCATTCACGGCTTGTCAGGTGCTCAACCAAGGCGTCACCCGGGGCGAGCCGGCGCCGGCGCGGATCGCTGGCACGGAACCGTTCAAGGATTCGACCGAGCAGCACTGGCTCAATCTGCGGCGCACCGCTACTCACCCCGCGCAGGGCTTTGACAAGCTCTTGCATGTCCGCTGACTTGGTGAGGTAGCCGTGGGCTCCGGCACGAAGCGCGGAAAATAGGTCGACATCGGCGTCGGAGACCGTGAACATCAGAATCCTGGTGTCCGGCAGACGCGCGGCGATTTCCCAGGCGGCCGCCACGCCACTTCCAGGCATCGCGATGTCCAGCACGCAGATGTCGGGGTGCTCGTGCACCGCTGAGACGACCGCCTCGGCGGCATCCGCAACCTCGGCGCATACCGTGAATCCGCCATCCTCAGCGATGGCACGCCGGATATCGTCTCGCGTGGGCGCGTGATCGTCTGCGATCAGGACCCGCAGCGACTCGCAGGACGTCGCGGTGCTCACAGCGAGAGCTCGACGATGGTGCCGCAACCCGGCGCCGACTTGACCGACAGGTTCGCCCCAACCGTTCGCGCACGCTCACGCATCGAGACAAGCCCGTAGCCGGTCGTGGGTGTCGCCGAATCGAACCCGCGGCCAGCATCCCGCACGCACAGCCGCAGGCCCCCGCTCGTCCGGTCGAGAGTGATGGCGACACGATGCTGGCCGCTATGACGCGCAGCATTCGCCACGGCTTCGCAGGCGATCTTCAGCAGCGACTCGCTCCGCCCCAGTGACACACTGGCTCCACTGGCGATATCAAGCTCCAGCTCGGCGCCGAAGCGATCCGCGACCTCTGTCACCGCTCGCGCGAGCGCGAGCTCAAGCGGCTCATCCTGTGGGGCTCTCAACGCTGCGAGAGCTGTCCGAGATTCGATCTCAGCGTGTTGCGCCACCTGCCGCAGGCGCTCAAGCCGCTCCCTCCGCGACGCCTCGTCGGAGGACTCCAGCGCCCGCAGGTTGCGGCTGATGTAGGCGATGTCCTGGGCGAGCCCGTCGTGCAGGTCGCGAGCAAACCGATGGCGCTCCTCGAGCACACGCAGCCGTGGCAGCGAACTCCAGTAAGAACGGATCTCACGCATCGCGCCGACGAGGAGCACCACACAGCTGAAAAGCATGAAGCAGTCGCCCGTATAGACCCAGTCACTCGAGCGCGACGGATACAGCAAGTAATTGAAGTTGGCGAAGGCAGCCAGAACCGATGCGATCGCGAGCCAGCCGAGGAATTCGTCGCCACGACGGGTCGAGGAGCGTGCGAAGCCCACCGCCGCCAAAGCGAACATCGCGGCCGTCACCGCGGTGATCACAAGCACCGGCGCGGGCGCATCAAGATCAGGCCAGTTCGGCCGCACAATCGCCACCAGGACCACCCGTGGCAGCTCACCGCGCAGTGGCCAGAGCACCAGAGCGGTCGACAATGCGACCACAAGCACGCAGGCGAAGGCCAACCGGCTGGTCAGCTGCGGCCGCACGAGCCGGCGGCGCTTGACCAGGCACGACGCGACGACCAAGGCGGCACCACAGACCCTCGACGCTCGCGCGTCCCAATCGAGAAACACTCGTGCTTCTGGACTATTGAAAGCAGGCAGTAGCGCCAGAGCCGCCCCCGAAAATACCAACCAGCCAAGCGCACACACCAGCAGCAGATCATCCAGGCGCTGCGAGCGACGCAGCCGCCCGAGGGCAAGGAACGCAGCCAACATCAAGACCACCGTGCCAGCGGTGGCTACGAGCACGTGCGCCGCTGCGCTGCGGTACGCAAGCTGAAATACCGGCAGCAAAACCACTGCCAGCGTCACAACACCACAGGCAAGCGCAACAAGCCCAGTAGTTCGCCCGGCCCGGCCCACTGAGATTCCCCTTTGTCGGTTCCGGATGTTACATGCCGGCGTGTGGCTTGAGTGATTTGTCGCTCCACTGAAACCAGGACAGATCGATGCCTACGCAGTTGTGCGGACGCTCCCTGGATGATTTGATCCACGACCCGGTGTAGATTCATGACGTGCCCAGCAGGCCGATCCTCGTTCTGCAACACATCGCGTGCGAGCCGCCTGCGGCCTACGAGGATGAGCTGCTGTCATGGGGTGTTGAGCTGGTGCGGGTGGAGGTCGACGCGGGTGAACCGTTGCCCGATTGGCGGTCGTTCGCCGGGATCGTCGCCATGGGTGGGCCGATGGGTGCCTACGAGGATCAGCGTCTGCCGTGGTTGGGGGCGGAGAAGCGCCTGATCGCCGAGGCGGTGCGTGCCGGGTTGCCGTACTGGGGCGTGTGTCTCGGGGTGCAGCTGCTGGCGGCGAGCCTCGATGCGCGGGTCTACACGGGATCGAGTGCCGAGGTCGGGGTGCTGGAGGTGGAGCTGACCGCTGAGGGTGTTGCCGACCCGGTGTTCTCGCAGCTTCCGCGTCGCTTTCACGCCCTGCAGTGGCATACCGACACGTTCGAGCTGCCGGTCGGCGCGGTGCAGCTTGCGCGCTCGGAGTCCTATGAGCAGCAGGCGTTCCGGTTCGGGAACGCCTACGGCGTCCAGTTCCACCTGGAGATCGGCATCGAGCTCGCTCGCGAGTGGGGTGAGGTTCCGGCGTACGCGAGGAGCCTGCGCGCGCTGCTCGGCGATGACGGGCTGCAGACCCTGCTGCGCGCGATCGGAGACCACGAGCCGGAGAGTGTGGCGCTCGCGCGCCGGTTGTTCGCCGCCTGGCTCCAGCACGTGGTAGGACTTCCGGCTCGCGACAGCGGTCCGGTGCTGCGCGGTTGACGCGACGATCGGTTCGAGGAGCAGCTCAGCGTGGCCGTTTCCCAGGCGCGGCGGCCGCGGGAGGTCCGGCTGGCCGGGGACCTGTTCAATCTGACAAACCGTCGCGCACCAAGCCAAGTTGCTCGGTGTGCATGATTCTCGTGCGGATACGAGCAAATCAGCCGCTGTGGATCGAATTGTCAGCTTCGGCAGCTCCAGGGGCCGGGAACGCGATGCTCCGCGCACGGCAGCTCAGAGCGCGGCCGCCGGCGTGCGCCCGGGGGAGCTTGGCGAGGCCTGCCGGAGCGCTGAGGCGCCCTTGTAGGATCGGGGGGTGAGCGAGCCCGAGTCCGAACTCGATATCGAGCGCCAGCTAGAGCGTCGCCGTGCGTCCGTTGCCGCCCAGTGGCGGGACGTGGACGCGCTCGTGCTGATCGGCGCGGGCGGGCTGATCCATCGCCCGGGACGCGACGACAGCGCCTACCCGTTCGAGACTCATTCCGAGTACTTCTATCTGACCGATCGCAACAGCCCGGGTGGGGTGCTGGCCTTCGACCCGGACGACGGCTGGACGGACTTCAAGACGCCGATCACGGTTGATGACCGCCTGTGGTCGGGCGCGCCCGAGGAGGGCCCCGGCGGGCCGACGACGGACCAGATAAAGGCATGGCTCGACGCTCGCTCGTCGCGGAGGCGAGCCTGGCTCGGGAGTCCGCCTGCCGACAGCGTCGGGGACCCGGATGCCGCGGCGGACGCGGACGCTGCCGCCGAGCTGGCACAGGAGTTGAGGTTCGGGCTGGCCGACGTACGCCGCGTCAAGGACCCGGTCGAGCTGGAGCGGATGCGCGCTGCCGAGCAGGCCACGAGGGCCGCGTTTGCCGTCGCGGTTGGGCTGCTCGGCGAGGGGGTCTCTGAGCGTGAGCTGCAGATCGAGTTCGAGGCCGAGGCGTTGCGCCGGGGGGCTGAGGCGATGGCCTACGACACGATCGTCGGTGGCGGCCCGAACTCGGCGGTACTGCACTTCGCGCCGACGGCGCGGCGCTTCCAGGGTCAGGACCTGGTCCTGATCGACGCCGGCGCGCAGTATCGCGGGTACGCGAGCGATATCACCCGCACCTACCCGGTGGGCGGTGAGTTCAGCGGCGTCCAGGGCGACATCCATGGCATCGTCCACGCTGCCGAGCGAGCGGCGATCGATCACTGCCTGGAGGGCAACGAGTGGCGTGATGTGCACCGGGTGGCCGCGCTCTCGATCGCCGACGGGCTCGCGCAACTCGGGATCCTGCGTGGCGAAGCCGAGGAGCTGGTGGCCTCCGGCGCGGTCTGGCTGTTCTTCCCGCATGGGATCGGCCATCTGGTTGGTCTGGGGGTGCGCGACGCCGGCGGCGTTCCGTTGCGAGCCCGGCGCGACGAGCCCAAGCCGTACCCGAATCTGAGGATCAACCTGCCGCTCGAGTGCGGCATGGTCGTGACGGTCGAGCCCGGTGTCTACTTCGTCCCGGCGATCCTCAACGATCCCGAAAATAGACGGGAGCACCCGGACACGGTCGCCTGGGATCGAGTCGATCAGCTGATCGGGTTCGGCGGCGTGCGGATCGAGGACAACGTCCTGATCACGGACGCAGGCCATGAGATCATCAGCGCCGACGTCCCGGTGCTCGGCTGAGGGCGATGTACCTGCCAAAGCACACCGTTGCCGATGCCCAGGCGCTGCATGAGCTGCTGGCGAACCTGCGGGCGGCCGACCTCGTGACGGCGACCCCCGACGGTCTGTTCGCGACGTTCCTGCCGCTGCTCCACGACGAGAACGTGGGACCGCATGGGGCCCTGCTCGGGCATGTCGCTCGCAAGAACGACCACTGGCGGCTGCGGACGCTCGGCGAGGCGATGGTGATCGTGCACGGGCCCGAGGGATACATCAGCCCGAACTGGTACCCGGCCAAGCGGGAGCACGGGCGTGTGGTGCCCACCTGGAACTACCTGACCGCGCACATCTATGGTGAGTTGCGGATCCATGACGATCCGATCTGGGTCGAGGGCATCGTCAGGCGACTGACCGCGCACCACGAGTCGCGCAGGCCAGCTCCATGGGGCGTTGACGACGCGCCGCGCTCCTATATCGACTCGGAGTTGCGTGCGATCGTGGGCGTCGAGCTGGTGATCACCCGGATCGAGGCGAAGGCCAAGCTCGGCGTCAAGCGCAGCCGGGCTGATGTCGACGGCACGATCGAGGGCCTCGCAGGCGACGGTCAGGACGCACTTGCGCACCTCACAGCTGCTGCCGCTGTCCGAGCCGGCCGCGATCGCCCGCCGGGCTCAGCGGGTGTCGACGACTCTGAGTAGCGACTGAACCTCCGCCAGCCTGCGATCCCCCGGCGCGTGCGCGAGGTTGATCTGAACCAGCCCTGCGGCTGCGCGGCAGGCTGCGCGGGCAAGCTCCAACGCCGTCATCGCGTCACCACGCAGGCTGGGTCGGCCGGCGGCCAGCACCTGCTGGGCCAGTTCGGCGAGCTCGGCGCCGATACCCGCCAGCGCGAACGGAATCTCAGCTGCGCGCGCCAGCGCCAGCTCGAGCTCGGCCGCGTTGCCCGCGCGCTGCGCCTTCAACACCGGGCCGTAGCTGTCGCGGTCGCGGTCTGCGAGATCGCTCGCCTGCAGGCGCAGCTGTGCCGCCCGCAGACGGATTGCGTAAAGGCTGCCCGACGGCTCATCGGTGCTGGTGTCGGCCCGCTGGCCGACACCAGCATGGGCCTCGGCCACCCCCGCAGCCATCTCGACCAGCGCTGCGGCGAGCGCCGCCGCCCAACCGCAGCAGGCGCCGCCCCCCGGCGACGGCGTCGGGGCGGCGATCTCCGCAAGCAGGGTCTCAAGGTCCATCATCACCCCAGAGCCCGGGCCTCGCCGCGATGACCGCCGGCCGCCTCAGAACAGGCCGACGGTGCGCCCGTCCGCGTCGATGTCGACGTTGAGCGCGGCCGGCGTCGCGCCGAGTCCGGGCATCTGGGTGATGTCACCGCACAGCGGTACCAGCCAGCCGGCGCCGGTATAGGCGCGAACGTCGCGCACCGGCAACGTGAAGCCGGTCGGCGCGCCCAGCAGCGTCGGATCGGCTGACAGCGAGAGCTGGGTCTTGGCCATGCAGACCGGCAGGTGGCCGAGTCCGCCGTCCTGGAACTCGGAGAGCTTGGCTTCGGCCTCGGGGAGGAATGACACCGAGCTGGCGCCGTAAACCCGCCTGGCGACGGTCTCGATCTTCTCACGCAGCGGCATCGAGTCCTCGTACAGGGGCCTGAACTGGTTCGGCTGCTCGCAGGCGTCGACGACGGCTTCCGCGAGCTTCGCGACCCCCGCGCCGCCCTTCACAAAACCCTCGTTGATCTCCGCCCCGAAGGCGCCCGCCTCGAGCGCGAGCGCGCGTACGCGCTCGACCTCCTCGTCGGTGTCGCCGGGACGGCGGTTGACGGCCACCACGCAGGGGACACCGTACTGCGCGACGATGCCGAGGTGCCGGCGCACGTTCTCCATGCCGGCCTCGAGCGCCGGCATCCCGTCGACGTCATCGCCGTGCAGTCCGTCCTCGATACCGCCATGGTGCTTGATCGCTCGGACCGTCGTCACGAGCACGGAGGCGCTCGGCTTCAGGTTCCCGATTCGGCAGACGATGTCGAAGAACTTCTCCATGCCCATGTCCGATCCGAAGCCGGACTCGGTCACGACGTACTCCCCGAGCTTCATTGCGACCAGGTCGGCGACCAGCGAGTTGTTGCCGCTGGCGATGTTGGCGAACGGGCCGCAGTGCATCAGCACCGGCTGGCCCTCGAGCGTCTGGACGAGGTTCGGCTTGATCGCGTCCTTCAGCAGCACCGTCATCGCGCCCGCGGCGCCGAGGTCCTCAGCGGTGATCGGCTCGTTCTCATAGCTGTGGGCGACGGTGATCCGGCCGAGGCGTTCACGCAGGTCGTGCAGATCCCGCGCCACCGCCATCAGCGCCATGACCTCGGACGCCGCGGTGATGTCGAATCCGGTCTCACGCGTGTAGCCGTTGGCGCGGCCGCCGAGGCCGACCACGGTCTGCCGCAGGACGCGGTCGTTCATGTCGACCGCCCGGCGCCATCCGATTCGATGCGGGTCGATCCGGTGCGGATTGCCGTGCAGGATCGAGGCATCGAGCATCGCCGCCAGCAGGTTGTTGGCGGCGCCGATCGCATGGATGTCGCCGGTGAAATGGAGGTTGAGGTCCTCCATCGGGACGACCTGCGTCATGCCACCGCCGGCGGCCCCGCCCTTGATGCCGAACACCGGCCCCAGCGACGGTTCGCGCAGGCAGGCCACGGAGCGCTTGCCGATGTGGCCAAGTCCCTGTGTCAAACCGACCAGCGTCGTCGTCTTGCCCTCCCCGGCCTTGGTAGGGGTCATCCCCGCCACGCAGATCAGCTTGCCGTCGGGGACATCCCGCAGCCGCTCGATCGCCGACAGGGAGATCTTCGCCTTGTAGCGCCCGTATGGCTCGACCTCGTCGTCCTGAAGGCCGACGCGCGCCGCAAGCGACCCGATCGGCTCGAGCTCCGCTTCCTGGGCGATTTCAAGGCTGCTCTTCATGCTTGTGGCTCCTCGCTGCGATGGCTTGTGGCGTGCGGATGTCGCCGAGCGTACATACTGCCGAGTTCCTGCGTGCGCACAGCCCGGTGTGCGTGCGGACCGCGGCGTCTGCGTACGCCAAGACGTTCTAAGGGTGCCGAAAGGGGGCGAATCTGCCCCCAAACTCCCCCAGCTTCACCCAGACCGCGGGTCCGTCAGTCTGCGCCGGCAGCCGCAGCAGCAGCCGACGGAGTCGGGCCCGCCTGCGCCGGTGAGGAGCCTTCGATGTTGACCTCCGGAAGCCGCTTATCGATCCATGCCGGCAGCTTCCAGGTGGACTCGCCGCAGAGCTGCAGCACCGCCGGCAGCATCACACAGCGGACCACCAGCGCATCGAGGAAGACTGCGACCGCAAGGCCGAAGCCGAACTCCTTGAGCGTGCGTTCATCGCCGAGCATGAACGACAGGAACACGCAGACCATGATCGCCGCCGCGGCCGTGATCACCTTGCCTGTCGAGGAGATGCCATCAGCCACCGCCTGCGAGGCGTCGCCGTTGTGGACCCACTCCTCGCGCACTCGCGAGATCAGGAACACCTCGTAGTCCATCGATAACCCGAACACGACGGCGAACATCAGCACCGGTATCCACGGCTCGATCGGGCCGGGGTCGATGCCGAGCAGGCTCGCGCCCCAGCCGTATTGGAACACGGCCACCGTCGCGCCAAGGGCGCCGCCGATCGTGAGCAGGTTCATCGCCGCAGCCTGGACCGGGATGACGAGTGATCTGAAGATCACGAACAGCAGCAATGCCGAGAGCACGACCACGATCGCGATGAACAGCGGCAGCTTGACCGACAGCACGTGTGAGAAGTCGATCGAGCCGGCCGTGAAGCCGCCGACTGAGATCGTCACGCCGAGCTGCTTCTGCATCGGCGGGAACGTTGTCTGCCGCAGCCGGTTGACGAGGTCGGTGGTGGCCGGAGCCTGTGGAGCCGAGTCGGGGTAGGCGGTGATCACCGCGACCTTCCCCGAGGGCGAGATCTGCGGCTCCGTGACCGCGGCGACGTCCGAGTCCTTGGCGATCGCCGCGCGCACCTGCGGGAGCACAGACTGCTTGGCGGTGCTGGGCATCTCGACGGCGATCAGCAGCGGGCCGTTGAAGCCCGGGCCAAACCCGTTCGACAGCAGGTGGTAGGCCTCGTAGGTGTTGGTGCTGGTGGGATCGTTGCCGGCGTCGGAGCTCTGCAGGCGCAGCGCGAAGAACGGGATGGCGAAGGCGAGCATGACCGCCAGCGACAGCAGCGCCAGCGACTTGGGGCGCGCTTGCACCGTCAGACTCCAGCGGCGCCAGGCGGATGGCCGCGGAGCCTCGCCGCGTTGCTCACGCCGGCGTGCTGAGCGCGACTGGCGAACGACACGGTGTCCGAATCGCGACAGCAGCGCCGGCACCAGCGTCAACGAGGCGACGAGCACCAGCATCACCGTCAGGACGGACGCGATCGCGAGGCCGTACATGAAGCTGACGCCGGTCGCAAACATTCCGAGCAGCGCGATGATCACGGTGGTACCGGCGAGCAGGATCGCCCGTCCTGAGGTGTCCATCGCCTCTGTCACCGACGCTTCGACGTCGCCCAGCCGCAGGTAACTCTCCCGGAAACGGGTGACGATGAACAGCGCGTAGTCGACACCAACGCCCAGGCCGATCATCAGCGCCAGGTCGGGCGCCACGTTGGACATGCTGGTGACGTTGGTCGCGAGTCCGATCAGCGCAAGGCCGGTGATCAGCCCGAAGCCGGCCGTGATCAGCGGCAGGCCGGCAGCGGCCAGAGATCCGAATGTGAGCAGCAGGATCACGAGTGCCGCGATGGCGCCGACGGCGGTGGCCGGACCGATGTTGAAGCCCTCGGCCTGTTCCATCACCTGCCCTCCGGCCGCGACCTTCAGCCCTGGAATGTCGATCGCATCGACCTGGTCGAGCACCGGCTTGCCGGTCGCGTCGGGCAGCAGGTTGGCCCGTTTGTCGTAGTTGACGGTCGCGAACGCAGTCTTCCCATCCTTCGAGACCTGCACTGCTCCCTGCGGGCTGTAGGGGCTGATCACGCTCACCACATGCGGGTCGTCCTTCACCTTTTTCAGCAGCGACTCGATCGCGGATTTGACCTGGGGGGAGTCGTAGCGCCCGTTGGCGTAGTGGAAGACGATCTGGTCGACATCGCCGCTCTGAGCCGGGAATTGGCTCGAGAGCAGGTCTGTGACGTGCTGGGACTCGGTGCCGGGCAGCGTGAAATCGGTCGCGTACTCCCGCCCCACGATCGAGGCGAGCACCGTCGTGATCACCGCCACCAGGACCCACGTGAGCAAGACCCTGCGACGGTGGTTCATGCACCAAGCGCTCAGCCTCCGCATCTGTCTATGCCCCCTTGTCGCGCCACAGCTTGAAGTCGAGATCCTCCGTCCTGTACGAGGCTGGCATCGTAGCCGCGGACGATGGCGCCGTGCAATCTGGCGCGGATACGCCGGTCGGTCTGGGCGCCGCTGATGACCACGTGCCCCAAAAGGCTACGCCTCCGCCGCGGACGGCGACCTCAGCCGGCATGGACTGCACGAGCAGGCGCCCGACGCGCCGAGCCACGGAGTCTGCAACCCTCCACGTGTGGCTGAATCCGTCATTTCGGCGATGCCGGTGTCCATCCAGCAGGAGGTTGTCTCGGTCGAGCACCTGCGGGTGAGCTACGGCAGTACGCGCGCCGTGGACGACGTCTCGCTCTCGATCAACCGTGGCGAGATCTTCGGGATTCTGGGACCCAACGGCGCCGGTAAGACCACCACCGTCGAGTGCATCGGCGGCCTGCGCAAGGCCGACTCGGGCCAGATCAGCGTTCTCGGCCTCGATATCCGCGCCGGCGCCGGCGAGCTGCGCGAGCGAGTCGGGATCCAGCTGCAGACCTCAGAGCTGCCCGACAAGCTCTACGTGGGCGAGGCGCTCGAGCTGTTCGCCTCGTTCTATCCGAACTCGCGCGAGCCGGACGAGCTGCTGCACCTTCTCGGCCTGGAGGAGAAGCGCGACACACGCTACGTGAATCTCTCGGGGGGCCAGCGCCAGCGGCTCTCGATCGCACTGGCGCTGGTTGGCAGGCCCGAGCTCGCGATCCTCGACGAGCTCACGACCGGCCTTGACCCGCAGTCGCGCCGCGAGACCTGGAAGCTGATCGAGGGCATCCGCGACCAGGGCGTCACCGTGATCCTCGTCACCCATTTCATGGAGGAGGCCGAGTACCTCTGCGATCGCGTCGCGCTCCTGCACCACGGGCGGGTGCGCACGATCGACACGCCCGCGAACCTCGGTGCCGGGCTCGGCCAGAAACTGAGTTTCCGGACGCCGTCCGCCCTCGACCTCGATCACCTACGCGAACTCCCGGAGATTCGCGAGGTCCGGGAGCAGGGCGAGCGCCTGGTGATCGAAGGCGACGGTGACGTCGTCGCCGCTGTGATGGCGGTGCTGGTGCGCGAGCGGATCGTCCCCGAGCAGACTCGCGTCGAGCAGTCGACACTGGACGACGCCTTCGTCGCGCTCACGGCCGAGGCTGACGCGGAGTTGGCCGCGCCGCGGGAGGGGCTGCGATGACCAGCGTTCGCGTTGCGGCAGACAAGCCGCCGCAGCAGCGGCGCGGCGGCTTCACGAGCCTCGTGATCACCGAGTTCAGGCTGCTGATGCGCGAGCCGATGCTGATCTTCTGGGCGCTGGTCTTCCCGATCGGACTGCTGATCGTGCTCGGCGCGGCAACTCCGAACTCTCCGCAGAGGTCACTCGGCGGCCAGCGATTCATCGTCGTCTACACGCCGGTGCTGATGACCTTCACGCTGACGATGCTGGCGCTGAGCGCGATGCCCGCGACGCTCGCCTCCTACCGCGACAAGGGCTATCTCAAGCGGCTTGCCACGACTCCCGTCGGCGCGCTGCGACTGCTGGCGGCTCAGATCGTGCTCGTGCTCGGGCTCTCGGTCTGCCTCGTGACGCTGATCGTGCTGGTCTCGCACGTCGCCTTCAGCGTGCCGCTGCCGAGCCAGTTCCTCGGGTTCCTGGTCGCGATCCTGTTGACGGCAGGTGCGATGGCCTCGCTCGGCATCCTGGTCGCCGCGATCGCGCCGAGTCAGCGCGTTGCGGCCGCCGCCGGCGGCCTGCTGTTCTTTCCGCTGATGTTCTTCGCGGGGCTGTGGGTGCCCCAGCAGGAGATGGGCGCCGGGCTGCGAGCGATCAGTCAGTACACACCGCTCGGCGCCGCGGTACCCGCGATCGAGAGCGCCAACGCCGGGCAGTGGCCCAGCGCCACGCACCTGCTGGTGCTGGCCGCCTACGCGGTCATCTTCTGCCAGCTCGCGATCCGTCTGTTCCGCTGGGATCGCTGAGGGCCGGGGGCGGCCCGATCAGGGGTTCTTCGGCGCGATCCACTTGAGGCGCTCGTCATCGCGCCGCCCGAGCATCGCCGCCTCGCCGTCACCGTACAGCGCCGCGCGCAGACGCAGATACTGGGAGACCTGGGCGACGTCGTGCACGCGAACGACCCGAGCCCCTGCGCTGACGCCGAACTCGATCGCGGCGATCGTTCCTGCCAGGCGCTCCTCGGGCGGCGCGTCGGCCAGCATGCCGATGAAGTACTTGCGGGAGACGGCCAGCAGCAGCGGTCGCTCGAGCACCTGCAGTTCACGCAGACGCCGCAGCACCTCGAGACTCTCCTGCGGCTGCTTGGCGTAATCGAGCCCGGGGTCGAGCAGGAGCTGGTCGCCATCGACGCCATGGCTCCGGGCGAGTGCGATGCGCTCGCGCAGGAGTTCGAGCACGTCCGCGACCGGATCCGCGTAGCCCGGAAAATGCGCGCGCTTGGGTTCGGCGCGGGTGTGCATGACGACGAGGCCCGCCCCGGTTGCCGCGGCCATCTCGGCGACGGCCACATGCCTGAGCCCGCTGGTGTCGTTGATCAGCTGCGCGCCGGCCTCGAGCGCGACCTCGATCGCGCGCGGCCGCCAGGCGTCGACGGACACGATGACGCCTTCGTGCACGAGCGCGTCGACCACCGGCCGCAGACGCCTGGCCTCCTCCGCGACCGGGATCGGCGCCGTGTCGGTGCGCCCTGAGAGGACGCCGACGTCGACGACCAGGGCTCCCGCTCGCGCCAGTTCCCGTCCCCGTTCGATCTGCTCTTCGACGCCCGCGAACGTCCGCGAGTCCGCGACCGAATCGGTGCCGATGTTGAGGATGCCCATCACGATCGGCCTGCCCGCCCGCAGCTCGAGCGTCTTCTCGCGAAGCCTGAGGGTGTGGGTCGCCGGGGTGGTCAAGGGCGGGCACCGTAACGCAGGAACAGGAATCCGTCCGCGGCCGCGACATCGAGCAGGTCGAGCTCGCGGATCAGCGGGCCGGCGTGCTCGACGATCCGCTTCTCCGTGTCGTTACCGACGATCTTCGGCGAAATGCAGAGCACCAGTTGGTCGAGCAGGTCGTGCTCCAGGGCCAGGCCCAGCAGCGTCGGCCCGCCCTCGCAGACGATCAACCCATCGCCGTGTCGAGCGCGCAGCTCCCGCCACGTGTCCACGATATCTCCCGTTGATCGAGTGACGACCACCAGCTCCGGTTCCGGTTCCAGGCCGCGGCCGGTGCGGCGGGCTCGCGCGTCGTCGTCGAGCAGCCGGTCGTAGCCCTCGGCCTTGACCGTGTTGCCACCGACGACCACGGCCGCTGCGAGTTCGCGCACCCCGAGCAGCACCTGTTGGTCGGCGGCCGCGGTCAGCGCGCCGACGCGCCCTCCGATCGTGGCGCGGCCGTCGACTGAGCTCAGCATCACAGCGACCGCCAGAGGTCCGGCGGCGCCGAGCTTCGCGATGAAGACGTTCAGGTCGGTGATCCGGTCGTGGGCCTGCACGAATGCGGGATCTTAGGGCCCGTAGGGGAATTGTCTGCGGTTTTCCTGCGGATCCCTGGGTGCTCGGGCCGATCGCTTCTGGGCCTCGTTAGGATCGCGCTCATGCGACATGAACTGCGTCCACTGTTTGACCGGGTCGTGATCAAGGAGCTCGACCCTGATCGTGTCCGTCGCTCGGGCCTGCTGGTACCGCCCGGCAACGACGAGCCTCCGCCCCAGCACGGGATCGTGCTCGCGGTGGGTCCGGGCCTCGATTGGTGGGACCACGTGGGCGTCAAGATGCCGGTCAGCCGTGGCGATCACGTCGTCTTTCCGGCCTCGGCCGGAGCGTGGGTCGAAATCGATGAGGAGCGGTTGCTGGTCTGCCGCGTCGGTGAGCTGCTCGGAGTGATGGCCGAGCTGCCCGACTCGCTCAGGTAGCGCCGGCCGAGGAGAGCTCGTGCGGAAGCGCCGCACGGGTCCTGTCGAGCAGATCCCGCACCTCGGGATCGTCGCCCAGCTTGAGCGCTCGCTCGCAGGCGGCGATGCACTCTGTGAGGCGATCGGTTCGCGCCAGCGCGTGGGCGTAGGCCGACCATGCGGCCGGGGTCCTCGGCGCGATCAGAGTTGCCGCCTCCGCGGCCGAGACCTCGGCACCGACGTCGCCGCGGAGATGATGGGCGAGCGCAAGGTCGAGCATGATCTCGAGCGACGGCTCGAGCAGGCGCGCATGCTCGAGCGCGTCGATCGCGGCGTCGCGCTGGAGCAGCCGCAGCCGCAGCCGGCCCAGTCGCGCCCAGGCCGAGGCGTCGGCGGGAACATGGTCGATGACCCGCTGCGCCGAGTCGGCTGCGAGGTCGAACGCGCCCATGTCCTCATAGATGCGGGAGGCGTAACGCTCGGCGGTCGGACGATCGTGCTCTGCACGCGCCCAGTCGCGCACGGCGCGTCCGGCGGCGGGCAGGTCGCCGGTTTGCCAGAAGGCCACGGTCAACAGCCGTAGCACCGCGGGGTTGCGAGGGTCGGCGTCACGCGCGTAGATCAGGCGCTTGGCGGCAAGCGCCGGATCGCCCTCGGCGAGTGCGTGCTGAGCGGCGACCATGAAGCGCTCCACCCGTTCGGCGCCCGGGTCCGGCCTCGAGAAGTCGACGAACTGCAGCGAGCCGGCCGGTACGGTGCGGATCCCGACCTGGAACGACATCCGTGCCCACTGCTGGATGTCGTCGTCCTCGCCTGAGAAGTAGATCCCGCTGACGGTGCCGACCCCCCACTCGGGATAGGAGCTGCAGCGGGCGTACCGGTGCACGACCGAGTGATCGGGAACGCGAGAGGCGAACGGATCGTTGCGCGCGCGGTCCTCGGTCCGCGCGCGTGCGCGTTGTTCGGCCTCGTAGGCTCGGCGACCCTCCTCCTCACGTGCCTTACGGGCGGCAGCCGCCGAGACCTTGACCGCGGTGCGGGTGACGGTGCCGTGGCGTGATTCCTCCGCCAGCTGCTCGAGCTGGTCGGCCGCCTCGTTGATCGCCTGCAGATGGCGCTGGTGCTCGTGCTGGCGTCCGGACGGCGCGATGTCCGGGTGCCAGCGCTTGGCCATCCGCCGCCGGGCCAGCTGCACCTGACGCTTGTCGAACGGCGCCTCGAGCTCGAGCAGGAGCAGCGATTGTTCGAGGTCAAGGATGCGCGGCATCGAGAATACGTTAGCGGCCGGGGTCGTTGGCCAGGCTGCGTTTGTGGCAACTTCGTAGCACTTGGAGATGGGGCATCGCGGGACGCGTATCGTCGCGACATGGGTTCACGGAGGAACCGCGGTGGAGGGGTCCTGGGCGCCCTTGGGATGGCGACCGGCGTGGCCGTCTGCGCGGTCGTGCTGGTGCTGTTCTCGGCCCTCGCCGGCGCGTCGGGGAGCGGGGTTGCCGGGGGTGCGTGTGGCGGTTCAGAGACGGTGGGGGCGACTGAATACGGCGGCCCCGGCGATCCATCCAGCGGCACCGTCGGCGCTTCCGGCGTCAACCTGCTGGCGCAACCCGACAGCTTTGCCGAGCTCGGCGGCGCGAGCTTCGAAACGGCCGACGCGCTCGGCGGGCTGCCGTACGGGACGCCGCTGCAGATAACGGTGGGGAGGCGCTCGGTGATCGCCTACAAGCGGGACATCGGCCTCGGTGGCGGTCCGATCGACGGCTATCCGCGCTCGATCGACCTCTGGTGGCAGCTCGCCTCGAGCCTCGGAATCCCGTACGAGCACGGACGCTGGTCGGGCACGGTGAGAATCGCGTCGGTCTCGGCGGATTGCACAGGGGCGGCGGAGGCTCCGGGCGGGTCAGCAGGTACGGGTGCTGGGGTCGGCGCTGCGGCGGCGGCTGCGAGTGCCCCGCCATTGGCTCGAGGCCAGCGCGCGACGCTGCTCGGCGATGGGCTGGCCGCCGCGCCACTCTCGGCTCCCGCGGCCGTCAAGGCCATGATCGCCGCAGGCAACCAGATCGTCGGCAAACCCTACGTGTACGGCGGTGCTCACGGCTTGGCACTGGACATCGTCGCGCCCTACTACGACTGCTCGAGCAGTGTCGCTCACCTGCTCTACGGCGGAGGCCTGCTGCCGGTCGACGCCGACCTCACCTCGACCGACTTCGAGTCGTGGGGGCTTCCGGGCCCCGGCCGCTGGGTCACGATCTACGCCAACGCGGACCACGTCTACATGTATGTGGCCGGCATGCGTTGGGATACGCACGCCGCCGCCGGCCCCGGCGACGGCTCCGCTGGGATCGGCTGGCATCCGCTCGTGCGGTCGAGTGCAGGGTTCGTCGTGCGTCACCCACCGGGCCTGTGACTCGCAGGCGGCCTGCGCTGGCGACCGGATACCCTCGGATCGGTGGCCGGCGAGTACATCTACACGACCTACAAGCTGTCGCGACGGCATCCGCCCGACAAGCAGGTGCTGGCCGACATCTCCCTGAGCTTCATGCCGGGCGCGAAGATCGGCGTGCTCGGTTACAACGGCGCCGGAAAATCGACGCTACTGCGGATCATGGCCGGGCTCGATCGCGACTACGACGGCCAGGCACAGCTGGCACCGGGCGCGACCGTCGGACTGCTTTCGCAGGAGCCGCAGCTCGATGCGGAGAAGGACGTGCGCGGCAACGTCGAGGATGGTGTGGCAGAGGTCAAGGCGCTGCTCGATCGCTTCAACGAGCTGGCGATGAACTACACCGACGAGACGGCCGACGAGTTCGCACGGCTGCAGGAGCAGATCGACGCCGCCGATGCCTGGAACCTCGACACCAAGCTCGATTACGCGATGGACGCGCTGCGCTGCCCGTCCGGCGACGCCGACGTCAACCAGCTCTCCGGCGGTGAGCGCCGTCGCGTGGCGCTGTGCCGGCTGTTGCTGGCAGAGCCCGACCTGCTGCTGCTGGATGAGCCGACCAACCACCTCGATGCCGAGTCGGTCGCCTGGTTGGAACGCCATCTGCAGGAGTACAAGGGCACGATCGTCGCCGTCACCCATGATCGGTACTTCCTGGACAACGTCGCGGGCTGGATCCTCGAGCTCGACCGGGGTCGTGGAATCCCGTACCAGGGAAACTATTCCGGCTGGCTGGAGCAGAAGCAGAAGCGGCTCGAGCAGGAGGCCAAGAAGGATGACGTGCGACAGCGCACGATCAAGCAGGAGCTCGAATGGGTGCGGATGAACGCCAGCGCCCGCCGCGCCAAGCCCAAGGCCCGCCTCAACGCCTATGAGGCGCTGCTTGCGGAGGACCGCAACGTGAGGCTGGACCAGGTCCAGATTCACATCCCCGCAGGCCCGCGGCTGGGTGGGCTCGTGGTCGAGGCCAAAGATGTGCGCAAGTCGTTCGGTGACAAGCTGCTGATCGACGGCCTCAGCTTCAATCTGCCGCCGGCCGCGATCGTCGGCGTGATCGGCCCCAACGGGGCCGGCAAGACGACGCTGATGCGGATGATCACCGGTCAGGAGCGGCCCGACGAGGGCACCTTCAAAGTGGGAGACACGGTCCAGCTCGCCTACGTCGACCAGTCGCGCGACTCGCTCGATCCCGAGAAGAACGTCTGGGAGGAGATCTCGGCGGGTCTCGATCAGATGATCCTGGGCGAGCGCAGCGTCGCGAGCCGGGCCTACGTGGCCGGATTCAACTTCAAGGGTTCTGACCAGCAGAAGAAGGTCGGCACCCTCTCGGGCGGCGAGCGCAATCGCCTGCACATGGCGAAGCTCCTGGCCAGCGGCGGCAACCTTCTGATCCTCGACGAGCCGACCAACGACCTCGATGTCGACACGCTGCGCGCGCTCGAGGAGGCGCTGCTCGCGTTCGCAGGCTGCGCCGTCGTGGTCTCCCATGACCGCTGGTTCCTGGACCGCATCGCCACCCACGTGATCGCGTTCGAGGGCGATTCGCAGGTGCGCTGGTTCGAGGGCAACTTCGAGGCCTACGAGAGCTTCCGCCACGAGCAGCTCGGCGCCGAGGCCGACCGGCCGCACCGGTTGACCTACAAGAAGCTCGTGCGCGGCTGACCGACGTCAAGTCCCGGTCGGGATCGGGCAGATGCAGGAGTCATCGGCGCCGCCCCGTAGTAGATCACTGTTAAAAGCGCCGCGTGAGCGGGAAGTTAAGAGCGGGTCATGTCCCGACAACAGACGCCTACCGTCGTTGACAGACGCACTGGCGCGTGTTTGCATCGCACATACCACACCACTTAACGAAGGAAAGAAGGAAGGGATAGCTGTGTCTATGAGGTTTGACCGATCGCACAACGCGGACCGGCGTGAGCGCACCGCCCTGGTCCGTGGCCGCTCCCGGCGGCGAGCGGTTGTAGGGGCAGCCGCAGCACTCGTGGCCGCCGCAGCCATCGCCGCCTGCGGCGGCAGCTCAAACGGCAACACGAGCACCGGCGGCAAGACCAGCTCGACCTACGGCACGATCCTCCACGGGACGCTTCCCAAGACCGGAACCCCGTCCAAGGGCGGCACGATCTCGATCGGGCAGATCAGCGGGCAGACCCCGACCTCGATCTGGCCGCTGATCAACGGCGCCACCTGCTCGACGCAGACCTTCTACTTCGTCTCGAACATGTATGTCCCGCTGTACTACGGGCCCGTCGGCGCCAAGCCGGAGGTCGATCAGGGCCTGAGCGCGGCGACGCTGCCTCAGTACTCCAACAACGACCAGACCGTGACGATCAACCTCAAGCCGAACATGAAATGGTCAAACGGCCAGCCGGTCGACGCGCAGGACGTCAGCTTCTATATGGCGCTGCTGAAGGCGGCGGTCAAGGAGTCAGGGGCGAACTGGTGTCAGTACGCGCCCGGTGAGTTCCCGGACAACGTCACCAGTTGGGACGTCAAGGGCAAGGACACGATCGTTCTGCACCTGAGCAAGCCCGTCAACCCGACCTGGTTCACGCTGAACCAGCTGCAGACCACCAACGGCGGCGTCTACCCGTTGCCGAGCCAGGACTGGAATGTCGACTCGGCCAGCGGGCAGCACATCACCGACTGGGCAACGAACCCGGCGGACGCCAAGAAGATCTATGACTACCTGAATCAGCAGGGCACACAGCTCTCGACGTTCTCGAGCCCGCTGTGGAAGGTCGTCGACGGGCCGTATGCGCTGAAGAGCTTCAACGTCACCAACAGCTCCTACGTGATCGTTCCGAACAAGAGCTACGGCCTCTCGCCGAAGCCGCAGATGAGTTCCGTCTCCTTCGAGACCTACACCAGCCAGACCGCGATGCTGAACGCGATGGAGTCCAACTCGCTCGACATCGGCACACTCGATGCCGGCACCCAGCTGGGCGCGATCCCGAAGCTGCAGAGCAACGGGTACAGCGTCTTCGGCGGGCCGGGCTGGGGCTGGTTCGGCGGCTTCATCAACTTCAAGAACACAACCGATGACTTTGACAAGGTCGCGGCGCAGGCGTACATGCGCGGCGTGTTCGCGCAGCTGGTGAACCAGCCGGCCATCATCGAGCACGTGTACCACGGTTGGGCGGTTCCGGCCTACGGGCCGGTCCCCTCATCGCCGACCTCGCCATACATCCCGACCGACGCTACGAAGGCGCCGTGGCCGTTCAACCCGAAGCAGGCCGTGGCGACCCTGAAGGCCCACGGTTGGGACGTCAAGCCCGGCGGTCAAACGACCTGCGCCAAGGCGGGCACGGCGAAGGACGAGTGTGGCGCCGGCATTCCGGCCGGTACGCCGATCAAGTTCGTCTGGGCCAACCTGCCGGAGTCGACCGCCTCAACTGGGGTGCTCGAGTCCCAGGCATTCGCAAGTGAGGCCAAGAGCGCGGCCGGCATCAACGTCTCGTTCGTGACCAAGACGTTCAACTTCCTGACCGCGAACTACAACAACGCCAATCCGGCGGCGGCCAAGTACGTCAACGACTGGGCCGTCAACAACTATGGCGGCATCTTCATGAATTACTACCCGACCAATGATGGGCTCATGAGCCCAGGCGGTGCGCTCAACATGGGTTCGTACAACGACCCGGTTGCCACCCGCCTGATGGCGGCGTCGGTCGCGAGCGCGAGCAAGGCCGCAATCGCTGCCGAGGTCAGGTACTTCAGCAAGAGCTACCCGATCTTCTACATGCCCGACCAGGATTACATCGTGGCCGTCAGCAAGAGGGTCGGCGGGCCGGCCAACACGTTCCTGACGATGACGCAGCAGCAGTTCAGCCCGCAGGCGCTCTACGTCAATAAGAAGTAGCCGCCAGGTCAGCTGACTCGGGGTGGGGCGGCCTTAACCGAGGCCTCCCCACCCCCAATCTCCCGTTAGCGCACAGCACCTAACATCACCTTCAAATGCTGGGCTACATCATCCGCCGGCTCGGGAGCGCGGTCATCGTGGTGATCGGCGTTGCAGCTGTCACGTTCGCGATGCTGCACTACCTCTCGCCGACGCCGGCAACCACCGTGCTCGGAAGCCGCGCCTCGCGCGAGGCGATCGCCTCCTGGGACCAGCAGCACGGCTACGACCGCCCGGAGATCGTCCAGTTCCTCAGCTACCTGGGCAATCTCCTCCACCTCAACTTCGGCTTCAGCTACAAGCTGGGCCAGAGCGTCGACTCGCTGTTCAAGGAGGCCGCCGGCCGCAGCCTCTACCTATCCGGCGCTGCGCTGTTCCTGTCGCTGCTGATCGCAATCCCGCTTGGAATCGCCCAGGCGGTCAAGCGCAACAGTCCCGGCGACTACCTCGCGACCGCGATCAACTTCACGCTCTACTCGATGCCCTCATTCTTCCTGGGCATCATCCTGATCCAGATCTTCGCGCTCGACCTCAACATCTTCCCGGTTGGAGTCAGCGATCAGATCACAACCACCTGGCAGGCGATCAGCCACCCCAACCAGCTGTTCCTGCCGATCCTCACGCTCACGCTGCTGAACGTCGCGGCCTTCAGCCGCTACATGCGCTCATCGGCGCTCGACGAGCTCGCCCAGGACTACATCAGGCTTGCCCGAGCAAAGGGCCTCTCGGAGAAGGCGGTGCTCTACCGGCACCTGCTGCGCAACGCCTGCCTGCCGATCATCACGCTCGTCGGCCTCTCGATTCCGGCGCTGCTGGCCGGCAACCTGCTGATCGAGTACCTCTTCAACTACCCGGGATTGGGGCTCTTGTTCTACCAGGCGCTCGGCATCCCCGACTACAACATCCTGCTGGCCTACACGCTGCTCGGCGCCGTCCTGACCGTGCTGGGCAATCTGATTGCGGACATCGCCATCGCCGTCGCGGATCCGAGGGTGCGCCTTGACTGAGCCCGAGCATCAGCTCACCCCGAGCCAGCGGCTCGAGGAGGTGGGTGCGGGCGCCTACATGGTCCCGGCGCCGGAGGGCCCGCTCGGCGAGCTGATGCCGGAGGGCGGTGAGGTCCAGGTCATCTCAAGCGGCTGGCGCCTGGCAGTGCGCGAGTTCATGAGCAACAGGCTGGCCGTGGTGGCGCTGGTGGTGCTCGTGCTGATCGTGCTGTTCTGCTTTCTCGGCCCGCTCTTCTACCACACCAACCAGACCGAGTCGGACATCCTCAACAGCAATCTCTCGCCCGGTCCCGGCCACCCGCTGGGAACCGATGAGAACGGCTTCGACGAGCTCGGACGGATCATGATCGGGGGCCAGGCGGCGCTCGAGGTCGGCATGTTCGCCGCTCTTGTGGCGATTGTGATCGGCACGCTGTACGGCGCGATCTCCGGCCTCATCGGCGGCTTCGTCGACGGCCTGCTGATGCGCTTCGTCGACATCCTGCTGTCGATCCCATTCCTGTTCGTCGTGCTGGTGCTGGCCACCAAGTACAGCGGCACCGTGATCGAGATCAGCCTGATCCTGGGCGTGTTCTCATGGTTGGTTCCGGCGCGCCTGATCCGCGGCGAGGTGCTGACACTCCGCACCCGGGACTTCGTGGTCGCGGCGCAGACGATGGGCTCGGGCCGTGCGCGACTGATCTACAGGCACCTGATCCCGAACGCAATGTCGGTGACGATCGTCAACATCACCTTCCTGATCGCCGACTCGATCCTGGCGCTGGCCTACCTCGGCGCGCTTGGGCAGGGCCTCTCCTATCCGAAGACGTCGTGGGGCGACATGCTCGGCAACGCGCAGCAGTACGTCCAGAACGGCCAGTGGTGGCTGGTCTACCCGGTAGGCGCGTTCCTGGTCGTGACCGTGCTCTCGTTCAACCTGATCGGCGACGCCCTGCGCGATGCCGTCGACGTGCGCCTGCGGCGGCGCTGAGAGGACGCATGGCCACCACCGCGCTCACCGTCGAGAACCTGACCACTGAGATCGAGCTCTCCCGCTCCACCGTGTATCCGGTTGGCAACGTCGACCTGAAGATCGACCAGGGTGAGACGCTCGGCCTGGTCGGCGAGTCGGGTTCCGGCAAGTCGATGCTCGGGCTCTCAATCCTCGGCCTGCTGCCGAACGGCGGTCACGTGACCGCGGGCTCGGTCAAGCTCGGCGACAAAGAGCTGGTCGGTCTCAGCGACAGGGAGCTGCGCGGGATCCGCGGCAACGAGGTGGCGATGATCTTCCAGGACTCGCTGTCCTCGCTGAACCCGACGAAATCGATCGGCGAGCAGGTCTCCGAGCCGGTGCGGCTGCATCGCGACGCCAACCGCAAGGAGGCGACGGACCGCGCGCTCGAGGTGCTGGAGATGGTCGGCCTGCCGCGCCCGAAGGAGCGCCTCGCCGATTATCCGCATCAACTGTCCGGCGGCCTGCGCCAGCGTGTGATGATCGCGATCGCGCTCGCCTGCGAGCCGAAGGTGCTGCTTGCCGACGAGCCCACCACCGCGCTCGACGTCACGATCCAAGCCCAGATCCTGAGGGTGCTGGACGACCTCGAACAGCGCATCGGCATGGCGACGCTGCTGGTGACGCACGACATGGGCGTCGTCGCCGGCCGATCCAGGCGGATCAACGTGATGTACGCCGGGCGGATCGTCGAGACCGCCTCGAGCGAAGAGCTGTTCACGGCGATGCGGCACCCCTACACGCAGGCGCTGCTCGGGTCGATTCCGCGCCTGGAGCAGGATGCGACCAAACCGCTGCTCTCGATTCCCGGCCTGCCACCGGACCTCACCAACCCGCCGCCGGGCTGCCGTTTCGCGGCTCGCTGCCGTTTCGCAACCGAGCAGTGCCGTGCCGAGGAGCCGCCGCTCACCGGCGACGCCGACCACAGGTTCTCATGCTGGCACCCGGTGGACGGTCCGGCGATCATCACCGAGCACATCATCCTGCCGAGTCACGCTGCAGCCGCCAGCGCGGGCGGGACCGAATCTGCTGCAGCACCACAGGTCGCGGTCGTCGCGGAGCCGGCCCCCGACGGTTCCGCGGACGGCGCGCTGATCACGTCGGCGAGTTCGCCGCCAGGCACCGCTGAGACGCTGCAGGCACAGAGACCACTGCTTGAGGTGATCGACGCAGTCCGCGAATACCCCGTCACCGCGGGCGCGATCATGCGCCGCAGGGTCAATTCCGTCAAGGCGGTCTCGAACGTGACGCTGCAGGTCGCGGCCGGCGAGGCGCTCGGCCTGGTGGGCGAGTCGGGTTGCGGAAAGACGTCGCTCGGAAAGCTGATGGTCGGGATCGAGCAGCCTGATGCCGGGCAGATCACGGTCAACGGCAAGGAGATCTTCAAGCTGCGGGGAAGCGCGCTGCGCAACGCGCGCCGCGATGTGCAGATGATGTTCCAGGACCCCTATGGGTCGCTCGACCCCCGTATGCGCGTGAGCGCGATCCTGCGCGAGCCGCTGCAGATCCAGGGCATCGGATCGAGCAAGCAGCAGAACGAGCGCGTCCGCTCATTGCTCGACGAGGTCGGTCTGCCGCAGAACGCGCTGGAGCGCTATCCGCATGAGTTCTCGGGTGGTCAGCGCCAGCGCATCGCGCTCGCTCGCGCGCTGACGCTCGAGCCCAAGGTGATGGTCGCCGACGAGCCGGTGAGTGCACTCGATGTCTCGATCCGTTCGCAGGTGCTGAACCTGATGAAGCGCCTGCAGGCCGAACATCAGATGGCGTCGGTCGTGATCTCGCACGACCTCGCAGTCGTCAAGTATCTGGCCGACCGGATCGGCGTCATGTATCTGGGAAAGATCGTCGAGATCGGCACCGGCGACGACATCTACCGCCGCCCCGCACACCCCTACACGCAGGCTCTGATCAAGACGATCCCGGTCCCCGATCCGGCCGTCGAGAAGGCCAAGACCGACGCCGGCATCCGCGGCGAGCTGCCCAGCCCGATCGACCCGCCCTCGGGCTGCCGCTTCCGCACCCGCTGCCCGCTGGCGCAGGACATCTGCGCCGAGGTCGAACCACCGATGCGCCCCTTCGGGCCAAGCCACCAGGCGGCATGCCACTTCCCGCTGCAGACGCCGGAGCCCGGGGCGGCTGCCGCCGTCAACGGCAGCGCGGCCCCGGCGGCACCTGCGGTCTAGGTTCTGCGCGTCGGGTCCCTCAGGGCTCGAGGCAAGAGGTGAAAGCGCGTTCGCCCGTGAGCTGTGAGCCGTCGAGCGGCTGTTGTGCGGCTGATGCTGCCCTCTCTGTCGACGTTAACCCCCTGGGAGGGGGATAACGTCGACAGAGTCGCGGATCTTGGCGGGCGATGCCAGGCTCCGGGGGTCAGGCGTTGGCGGGGGGTCAGGCGTTGGCGGCGGCCGTCAGAGCGCCGAGGGCAGCGCCAAGCTCGGCCACGCTGTCAGCGATGAAGTCGGCCGCCCGGAGGTCATCGCGGCCATGCGGGCCGGTGGTGACTGCGATACAGCGAAGCTGATCGGCGTGGGCGCAGGCGATGTCCCGTGGCGTATCGCCGATCACGATCGTCAGCTCACGAGGCCACGAGCTGGCCAGCTTCGCAGCGGCTCCCGCGCGACGCCGGGCGATCGGTGGCAGCATCGTCCGGTCCTCCGAGTCCGAGCCGAAACCTCCCTCGCACTGAGCAAACCACTGCCCGATGCCCGCGGCCCTCAACTTGATCCGTGCCACCGGTTCGAAGTTGCCGGTGACGAGCCCGAGCCGGAGGTCGCCGCGCGCGCTCAGTGCCTCCAGCAGCGCCGGCATGCCGTCGACGACCCTGTCGGACAGATCGACCGGGCAGAGGCTCGCGTACAGCCGGCAGCACTCCTCGCGAACGTCCGCGGCGCGGGCGTCGATCCGCTGCGCTGAGACACCGGCGGCGAGTAGGTAGAGCCGTGCGATCTCGCCGTCGGTGCGCCCCGCCACCGACACCGAGGCCCGGCCCTGATCGACGCTCACACCGTGCACAGCTCGCAGTGCCTGACGCAGGGCGGCCGCGTGCTCCGCAGAGGCGCCCTGTACGAGCGTGCCATCGATATCGAACAGGACCAGCATCTCGCCTGGAGACTAACGCCGCTGCGTCAGGGAGTCAGCGGGGTGCGCTGAGGATGACCTTCAGCGTGAGCCAGAGGATCAGCAGGTCCAGACGCAGGCCACGGTGCTTGACGTAGTACAGGTCGCGCTGCAGCTTGGCGCGCGTGCCCTCGAGCGAGCCGGAGTATCCCAGGTTGACCTGGGCCCAGCCGGTCAGGCCGGGGCGGACCGTATGGCGGGCGGCGTAGAACGGGATCGCTCGTTCGAGGCGCTCGACGATCGGGACCTGCTCGGGGCGTGGGCCGATCAGCGCAAGCTCGCCCCTGATCACGTTCCACAGCTGCGGAAGCTCGTCGAGCCGATAGCGGCGCAGCACGCGCCCGAGCGTGGTGATCCGGTGATCCTCGTCTGTCGCCCAGGCGCCAGCACTGGGAGCCTCGCTGCTTCGCGCGACCGTCATGGTCCGAAGTTTGACTAGTGTGAACTGAACCCCGTTCTTGCCGACGCGCGTCTGCCGGAAGATCGCCGGGCCGGGACTGGTGAGCCGGATCGCGAGCATCAGCAGGAGCAGGATCGGCAGAGCCAGGAACAGAAGCACCGCCGCCAGCATGATCATCGTGATCCGGCGAACTGCGTCGGTGAACGCTCGCCGGCGGTGATCGGAACGCTCAAACAGGAACCAGGCGGGAGTCAGCTCGGTGAGCGGCACCTTCTTGAATGCAGATTCGTAGTAGCTCAGCAGGTCGCGGACGCGTACGCCCTCGGTCGCCAGCGCGGTGGCGGCGGCCACCGCTGCGGGTTCGTGTGCGGCATGACGATCCAGCACCAGTGCCGTCGCCCGGTTCCGGCGGACCTCAGCTGCCATCTGCTCCGGTGCGAGCTGTGACTTGGGTCCGATCGCGCCCACCAATCTGGCCTCAGGGTTGTGATTCAGCTCCCTCCGCAGCTCGCCGAGACTCGCGGTCGCGCCGACGAAGTACACACGGCGCAGCGCCTTACCAACGCGGATCTCCACGTCACGGACCAGTCCTGCGCAGGCCAGCGTCACGGCGGCCAGTCCGAAGGTGGCCAGCTCCACGGCGACCGCTGAGTCCAGCCCGAGGATCAGCGTGGCACCGATCATCACGACCGTCCCGACAGCACCCCCGCAGGCAGCGCCCGGCGCGTGCAGCGGGCGTCGAGCGGAACTGCCATCGATCGCCTCGAATACGAGTCGCGCCGAGAGCGTCGCCAATATCGCCGGCAACAGCAGCGCCAGCCACACCGTCGAGCGGATGTGGTCAAGAATCATCGGCGTCGCCAGCGCCAGACCGACGATCAGCGTTGCTCCCGCTGCCGGCAGCCGCGTGACCGGCCAGCTCGACCGGCTGCGATCACCGCGCTTGTCTGCTGGCAGCGACGGCTCCGGGCCCACTGGCTGCGAGACCGGAGAGAGTGGGGCGCGGTCGGTGCTCACCGCGTCGCCTGCCTGTTGTGGAGCGCGGCCGCCGCAGCACTCCTGACCGCCGCCTGCAGCGCCGGCTCGAGTGGGTCAAGCCGCGCTGCGCGCCGGTAGGCCGCCAGCGCCGTCCGCAGGTCGCCCGCCCGGGTGGCGATATCGCCAAGCAATGCGGGCGGCACGTAGTTCTCCGGCTCCAGACGCTCGGCGTGCAGCAGCGCGGCCCGCGCCGCGCCGTAGTCGTTCAGGTGCGCATATGCGGAGGCGACCGCATATTGGGTCTGCATCGACCAGGGGTCGAGCTGTTCTGCCTTGCGCAGCTTCTGGAGTGCCGCGAGCGGCCGCCCTGATACCAGGCTCTGCCCGGAGTCGCTGTAGAGCGCCGCGACGTACTGCCGGCCGAGGCTGGCAGCGACGAGGGCCAAAGCGCCGAGTGAGGCAACCAGGGCGGCCTGCTGGGGTCGCGTCCGCCCGCGAGCGGGGGGTGGGCTCCTGTCGCGCCCCGTGTCGGCCGTGGCAGGAGCAGACGCTGTCGTGGTGTCATACGGCGCCGGCACCACCAGCACCGCCGCCGCGAGCATCGCCATGCCGGTGAGGCCCGGAATGTCGTAGAGCCAGTCAACGCTGGTGGCCGCCAGCCAGGCTGTGAACAGGCCGAGCGCAGCGATCCTGGTGGCCGGGTCGCGACCGGTCAGGGTCGTGCGGCGAGGGATGATGCCCGCGCCGAGGATCGGAACTAGGAACAGCATCAGCCCGATCGCCCCGCCGAGGCCAAGCTCCGCGAGCATCTGCAGCTCAAGGCTGTGTGGCACCGTCACGTCCTGCAACTGTTCGCGCCGCAGGTAGTACTGATCCGCGTAATTGCCGGCGCCGACGCCACCGAACGGGTCCGCCCGGAACTCATCGAGCGCGATCCGCCAGAGGTCGTAGCGGTAACCGCCGCCAAGCGCAAGGAAGCGGTTGCCGGCAGATGACTCTGCCTTCAATTCTGTGAAGTCATGCCACTGCGCCGTGATCCTGTGATGCTCGGCGACGACGCCCACAGCCACCGCCGCGAGCGTACCGGCGAGCAGCACGCGACCGGTCCCTCTCGACACGCGGCCGCGAGTTGCCTCCGGCAGGCGCTCCATCGCGGTGCAGATGAACCATTTCAGCGCGAACGCGATCAGCGCGGCGCCCAGGAGCGCGAGGCCGGCTTGCTGGATCGAGGCCGCTATGGGATCTCGCGACTGACTCGGGCCGGTGGAGCTGTAGACCTCAAGGGTCCAGTGGGCGGTGGCGGCCACCGCCGCCAGCACGATCAGGAGGTTCACTCCACGGCGGGTGCGACCTGGAGCCGCGACCAGCACGAGCACGATCGCTGCGACGGTCGCGAGCACGATCGCGCGCGACTGCGTCAGCATCGCGGTGGCCGCGATCATCGCCGCGGCGGCGATCGCGGCAGAACCTGCCAGCTTCGTCTTCGCCGCCTCCGCGAGACCGAACCAGGGCCAGATCCCCATCACCAGCAGGCCCGCGGTCCCGTTGATGTAGCCCATCGGCGACTGCAGACGACCCTGCAGCAACGCGCCACCGCCGCCGGTCGCGAATTCGACAGCGAGCACGAGCGAGCTGATCAGCGCCGGCAGGCCGAGAATCATCAGGACCATGCGAGCCGTCGCCAGCCGCCGGATCGCAAGCAGCCCGATCGTGAAGATCACGGCGTAGACGGCGATCTGGTTGGCGGAGGTCCAGGCCGAGTCGCGCGACTCGGCCCAGAGCAAGGAGGCGAAACTGAGCAGCAACAGAAGGCCGAGCCCGATCATCGCGACTCTCGCAAAGCCCGTGATGCGCGGTGGCGGGCCGAAGGCCAGCACCACCACCAGCACCACAGCCCCGATCCCGAGTGGCACCCAGGAGGTGAAGTCGTAGTAACCGAACGCCAGCGGCGAACAGGCCAGCACCGCGGCGACCAACAGCACGATCAGGTGCATGCGGTCCGGCCTGCGCGCCGTCGGGGCCGATCTCGGTTTGAGTTCTAGGACCGGCGCGGTCTGCTCGGTGGCGCTCATCGCCTGCGGCTGAGCATCACTCCGCCGGCGCTGCCGAGCGCCACGACGATCACCGCGGCCAACACCATCCACAGAACCCCCGAACCCGAGCCCGGTTCGAGCACGGTGTAGGCGGCGGGCGCAGCTTTCACGGCACGTCCACCGTCGGTCCGCGTCAGAGCCGGGAGCGACACGGTGGTGACGTGCTGGGGCGGCGTGCGCGCAGCCGTTGTGGTCGCATGCGTGCTGATGGCCGGCGGCGGTTCGGTGGTCGTTGGAGCCGGCTCGGCGACGGTCGGCGCCGCGACCGCCTGCGGCACCGGCACCGGCACCGGCGCCGGCGCCTGCGTTGATTGAGTCTGGGCCGCTGGGGCCTGGGCCGTGGTGCTCATCGAGGCCGGGGTCGTCGAGGCGCGCGTTGCCGTCGATCTGTGGTGCTTGATCCCCGGGCCGAACAGCTTGCCGCTATTACCGCTCTCCGGTGCGGCACCGCGAGCGCTTGCCAACGGCAGCGCGTACTCCTTCGCAACGGGACTCTTCGGGTCGACATGAACCGGGGAGTTGCCTGAGGCCGATGCCGCGGCGGGCAGCGCGAGGCAGCCCGTGACATAGACGAGCGTCAGCAGGGGCCGGGCACGGACGCGCGGGCGCATCGCAGGACTATGGTAGACCCGGCCTGTGGGAGACCTGGCGTGAATGACTGGTTGCGCAGCGGATGACTGACACGTGGCTGTTCCGCGCCGAGGTGTCGTTGATCGTCGGTGCAGTGGTCGTGCTCCTGCTCTGGTGGCTGATGCTCTCACTCGACCGCCGTGGCCACACGGCCTCCTACCGGCTGCCGATCTGCGTCGGCTTCATCCTGCGGCTGCTTGCCGTCGTGATTGCCGCCGCCGTCCCATCGATCGGGCACAAGATCACGAGCACCGACGAGGCGGCGTTCGTCGTCACCGCGCAGGCTCTGGCGGCGCTGCCGCTGCACAGCTCGCAGTGGCTGAGCATGCTCACGCACTGGACCGAGGTGATCCCATGGGCTTTGACCTACAAGGTGTTCGGCACCAGTGGCCTGATGCCGCTGCGGCTCGAGCAGATCGGCCTGAGCCTGGCGGCGGTGATCATCGCGAGCTCCACGGCCGGGAAGATCGGCGGCCGGCGGGCTGGTCTGATCACGGCTTGGATCGCGGCCGTCGAACCGTCATGCGTCTACTTCTCCGGTTTGCTGCACCAGGAGTCGCTCTCGATGCTCGGGGGGGCGATCCTGCTGGCGGCCCTGGTGGATCTGTGGATGCGGGACACGCCGGCATGGCAGCCGCTGGGCGCCGGTCTCCTGGGGTTGGCCGTGATCTACGGCACGCGCGCCTACATGGCGTTCTTTGCCGTTGTCGCCGTGGTGCTGGTCGTGGTCGGCGCCGAGCTGACGCGCCGGATGGGGCTGGCCCGTGCACTCGCAGCCCTCACCACGGGGGCGGTTGTGCTCGCCCTGATCGGCATTGCGCTGGCGCCGCACCTGCTGCCGGCCAGCCTCGCCCACCTCCAGGCCCAGCTCGACCATCACTACACCGGCGCCAACCTGGCCCTCCCGCACGCCAACGTCACGAGTTCCATAGGGCTGTTGAAGACGATCATCTCCCGCAGCTTCGACCTCATGTTCAAGCCGTTGCCGTGGCAGGTCGGCAGCGAGGCGCAGAAGGCTGCGGTGGCCGGCACGCTGATCTGGTACCTGCTGCTGGCCGTCGCGGCGGTGCTGACCTTCCGTCAGGGGCTTGACGAACGCCTCGTCCCGGTCCTGATCCTGTTCATCTGCGAGACGATCGGGTTTGCGTTGACGCTGGTTGACACCGGCGAGGGATTCCGGCACCGGGTGAACCTGGTGCTGCTCCTGTCGGTTCCGCTCGGCGTGATGCTCAGCCGGCTGCGGAGTGGGCATGCGGCCAACAGGTACGTCCTGCGATGAGAGGTGTGCTCTTCACCGCCTCCGGGGCAGATCCAGCGCGCGGTGCAGGCCGGGCGCGTCGTCATCGGGGTGTACGGCGGACGCGAGGACACCGCATCGTCGCCGCCGGAGCGGTAACCGGGTTCGTGATCTCGCTGGCGCTCGTGATTGTCATGCCCGCGAGATATGTGGCGACAGCTGACGTGCAGATGCGGCCGGGGAGCAGCTTCCAGGTACCGAACGTCGCCTCCTACACGCCGCGTGCGCAGCTTTATGGTGCGCTCGGACCGCAGCAGCGACGCGCGGTCGTCGCCTTCAGCACGGCCGCAGGCTCGCGCAGGGGAGCCCGGCTGCTCGCCAGGGCACAGGTATCGCGCTACGCGAAGCGGGCGCCGGTCCAGAGCGTGACAATCGAGACCCGTGCCTCTCCGCGCGCTGTCCGGGATGTGCTGCTCGGGCTCATCGCCGGCGCGCTCATCGCGCTTGCGTACACGATCACAATCCAGCGATGGCGCGGATCCTTCAGCTCGTGACCGAATTGGTCGTCGGTGGCGCCTCACTGACGATGCTCGACTTCGCCGAGGATCTCGCACAGGAGCACGAGGTGCATGTCGCGCACGGGCGGCTCGTCAACCCCGATAACGCCGCGGCTCGCCGAGCGCGGCAGCGCTTCCCCACCTACGAGTTGCGCCGGGTCGCCAGGGCGCTCGATCCTCGGGCGGACGCGGGCGCCATCCGTGACCTCAATGCGCTCTGCCGGCATCTGTCCCCCGATCTGATCCACACCCACAGTTCCAAGGCGGGTGTCATCGGGCGCCTCGGTGCTCCAGCCGCGGTGAGCGTTCGCCTCCACACGATCCACGGCTGGGGTCACACGCCGTTTGACTCGCGGTTGCGCCGGGAGGCTCTCGTCAACGCCGAGCGTGTCTGCGCCCTGCGGACCACAAAACTGATCGCCGTTTCGCGAGAAGTACGCGATGAGGGCCTCGAGTTGCACATCGGCAGACCCGATCAGTATGCGGTGATCGGCGCGCCGGTCGACCTGCGCCCAGGCGTGGGCGACTTCGCGTCCGCGCGAGAGGTCGCCCGGCTGCGATTGGGGTTGCCGATCGACGCCGAGGTGATCGGATGGGTCGGGAGATTCGCGCAGCAAAAGGACCCAAGGACGCTGGCGGAGGTGATTCAGCGGTTACTTCTCGATCGCCACAACGCCTACGCCGCTCTGGTCGGCGATGGCCCCGATCGGGAGCTGATCGAGCAGCTGCTCCACGCCGAGATCGTGGAGCGCCGCGTCTGCCTGGCGGGAGAGCGCGCGGATGTCCGTCAGCTGTATCCGGCCTTTGACGCCCTGATTCACCCAACGCTGCAGGAGGGGCATCCGCGCGTCGTGCGCGAGGCCCTCGCCGCCCGAGTTCCGGTCGTCAGCGCGCGAGTCGGTGGTACCGGTGAGCTGGCGGCCGACGAGCGCCTCGGCCTCCTGGTCGAACCGGGCGACGCCGCCGCCTACGTCGCCGCGCTCAACCGGATTCTGGACTCGGCGGACCTGCGAGCGCCGATTGCGGAGACCGCGCTGGAGCTCCTGCGGGCTAGCGCCGAGGAGCCCTATCGGTTGATGCGCGAGCTCTATCGGACGCTGCTCGGCTAACGCGCGAACGAGGTTCCCGGCTCGAGCCGCCGAGCGACCGCCGCAATCAGGCGGGCGGCGTTCTCGACGTCCTCGATGCTGACCATCTCCACCGAGGAGTGCATGTAGCGCAGGGGCACCGACACGAGGCCGGTGGGGATGCCGGCGCGGCTGGTGGTGAAGGCGTCGGCGTCGGTGCCGGTGAAGCGGGACGCGGAGGCCATGGTGAACGGAATCTTCTCGGCCTCCGCTGCGTCAAACAGCAGCTCGAACATGCGTGGATGAAGCAGCGACGCACGCTCGATCACCGGACCCGAGCCAAGCTTGTGGTGGGTGTCCTGGCCGAGGGTGATCCCGGGCGTGTCACTTGCGTGGGTGACGTCGATGGCGATCGCCACGTCGGGACGGTGTAGGAACGCGGAGGTCTGGGCGCCCTTGAGCCCGATCTCCTCCTGGACCACGGCCATCGCCAGGAAGTCCCCGGGCGCACCGCCGGCCTGCACCAGCAGTTCGGCGGCGCGGGCGGCCACGTAGCAGCCGACGCGGTTGTCCAGGGCACGCGACACGATGCGGCCGTTGGGGAATTCGAGCGGCTCGACGTCGAGCACGCCGGTGTCGCCGATCCGGACCATCGCCCGTGCCTCGTCGCCATCGGCAGCGCCGATGTCGATGTGAAGGCCCTTCAGATCGGGAACCTTCTTGCGGTCATCCTCGTCCATCAGGTGGATCGCCTTGCGGCCGATCACGCCGGGCAACGGGCCCTGCCTGGTGTCGAGCAGCACCCGCTGGCTGACGAGGTTGACGGGATCCCAACCGCCGACCTGACCGAAGCGCAGAAAGCCCTCGTCGTCGATGTGGGTGATGTGGACGCCGATCTCGTCGATGTGGCCGATCGCGGCCAGGCTCGGGGCTGACTGGAGGTCGGGCCCCCGATCGGCGGCGGAGCCGGAGCCGCCGACACCGGGGATGCGCGCCCATGAGGAGCCGTTCACATCGACGTCGACCTCGGAGGCGAACGCCCTGCAGCCCTCACGCCAGACGGCGGCCGCGCGAGCCTCCTGGCCAGAGGGGCCTGGGACGCGCAGCAGCGCGTCGAGCAATTTCGGAGCAGACATGGCCCTACCTTATGCCGTCAGAAGCTGACGCAGGACGAATTGCAGGATTCCGCCATGACGGTAATAGCTCTGTTCCTTCGGGGTATCGATGCGCACGGTCACGGTGAATTCCCTGCTGTCCGCCGTCACGGTCAGCTCACGCGGGATGTCCCTGCCCGAGGCGATCCCGGTCACCGAGAACTTCTCGTGCCCGGTCAACCCGAGCGACTCAACGCTGTCGCCTGCCCCGAACTGCAGCGGCAGCACCCCCATCCCGACCAGGTTCGAGCGGTGGATGCGCTCGAAGCTCTCGGCAATCACGGCACGCACGCCCAGCAGCCGTGTGCCCTTCGCGGCCCAGTCACGCGATGAGCCCGAGCCGTACTCCTTGCCCGCGAGCACGATCAGCGGAATCTCCTGTTCGATGTAGCGCATCGCTGCCTCGTAGATCGAGGTCTCGGCCTCTGAGCCATCGGCGAGATACAGGGTCACTCCGCCCTCGGGAAGAGGATCCCGCCCACCACCCCGGCTGCGCGCCAGGCGGTTGCGCAGCCGGATGTTGGCGAACGTCCCCCGCATCATCACCTCGTGGTTCCCGCGGCGCGAACCGTAGGAGTTGAAGTCGGCCGCCTCGACATGGTGGGCGTTGAGGTACTGGGCCGCTGGGCCACCCGCCTTGATCGAGCCGGCGGGCGAGATGTGATCGGTGGTGACGCTATCCCCGAGCACGGCCAGCACGCGCGCATCGATGATGTCCTCGAGCGGATCCGGCTCGGCCGGAAGGTTCTCGAAGAATGGCGGGCGGCGCACATACGTCGAGCGCTCGTCCCAGGCGAACACCTCACCGGTCGGGACCGCGAGGCCGTTCCAGCGCTCGTCGCCGTCAAAGACCTCGTTGTAGCTCTTGCGGAACATGTCCGACTGCACCGCCTCCTGCACGGTCGCGGCGATCTCCGCGGTCGAGGGCCAGATCTCTCTGAGGTAGACCGGCTCACCGTGGCGATCCTCGCCGAGCGGGTCGCTGTAGAGGTCGATGTCCATCGTGCCGGCGATCCCGTATGCCACGCACAGCGGAGGCGAAGCCAGGTAGTTCATCTTCACGTCCGGGTTGATGCGGCCCTCGAAGTTGCGGTTGCCCGACAGCACCGAGACGACCGCCAGGTCCTCGTCGTTGACAACCTTCGACACCTCGGGCGGCAGCGGCCCGCTGTTGCCGATGCAGGTGGTGCAGCCATAGCCGACGAGGTTGAAGCCGAGCTCGTCGAGGTACTCGGTCAGGCCGGCGCGGTCGAGGTATTCGGTCACGACCTTTGAGCCCGGCGCAAGCGAGGTCTTGACCCAGGGCTTGACGGTCAGTCCGCGCTGGACCGCGTTGCGGGCGAGCAGGCCGGCGCCGAGCATCACGGACGGGTTGGAGGTGTTGGTGCAGCTGGTGATTGCGGCAATCACGACGTGGCCGTTGTCGAGCTCCGTCTCGGTGCCGTCGGCCAGGGTCAGCTTGGCCTTGGTGGAGACGCCGCCGTTGATGTGGGTCGCGATCGGGTCGCTGGCCGGGAACGAGTCAGCTAGCGCCTCGTCCTCCTCGGCCTCCTGCGGCAGGTAGTCCCGGACCGCGTGCTCGAAGACCTGCTTGGAGACGCTCAGCGGAACCCGATCCTGTGGCCGCCGCGGACCGGCGATGCTCGGTACCACGGTTGAGAGGTCGAGGTGAAGCTCGTCGCTGTAGGTCGGTTTCTCGGAGTCCTCTGCGTGCCACAGGCCGTTTGCGCGGGCGTATGCCTCGACGAGCTCGATCTGTTCCGGAGGCCGGCCGCTGAACTCGAGGTAGCGCAGCGTCTCGGCGTCGATCGGGAAGATCGCACAGGTCGAGCCGAACTCGGGCGACATGTTGCCGATCGTGGCGCGGTCGGCCAGCGGCAGCGTCGCGAGGCCGGAGCCGAAGAACTCGACGAACTTGCCGACGACGCCGTGCCTGCGCAGCATCTCGGTCACGGTCAGAACCAGATCGGTTGCGGTGGCACCCTCCGGCAGCTGGCCGTCGAGCTCGAAGCCGATCACCTGGGGGATCAGCATCGACATCGGCTGGCCGAGCATCGCCGCCTCGGCCTCGATCCCGCCGACACCCCAGCCGAGCACACCGAGGCCGTTGATCATCGTCGTGTGGGAGTCGGTACCGACGAGCGTGTCCGGGTATGCGACGGGGCGGGAATCGGTCCCGCCGATCCCCAACTCGTTGACGAACACGACGCGCGCGAGGTATTCGAGATTGACCTGGTGGACGATCCCGGTGTCGGGCGGGACGACCTTGAAATTGGTGAACGCGGTCTGGCCCCAGCGCAGGAATGCGTAGCGCTCCTGGTTGCGCTCGAACTCGAGCTCGGCGTTGTGCTCGAACGCGTGCGGGGTCCCGAACTCGTCGACCTGGACCGAGTGGTCGATCACGAGCTCAGCGGGAACCAGCGGGTTGATCTTGTTGGCGTCGCCGCCCATCGCGTTCATCGCATCACGCATCGCTGCGAGGTCGACGATCGCCGGCACGCCGGTGAAGTCCTGCATGACGACGCGAGCGGGGGTGAACGCGATCTCATCGCTGGGCTCGGCCCTGGCGTCCCAGCGGGCCAGCGCCTCGATGTCAGCGGCGCGAACCGATTCGCCGTCCTCGTTGCGCAGCAGGTTCTCGAGCAGGATCTTCAGCGAGAACGGCAGCCGGGCGATGTCGTGGGAGGACTGCAGAGCGTCGATCCGGAAGATGTCGTAGCTGCGTCCGCCGACCTCGAGCGTGGACTTCGATCCGAAGCTGTTCGCTGACATTTCAAAAGGCTCCTCGGGTTCCAGGGTCGGTCATGTCTCCGGTCCAGACTCTAGTTTGTGTCCCGTGAGCGCGCTTCCGGCCAGGACCCGATTCCTGCGGGACCGCAGCGGTGGTCGGCCGGCCCGTGTCACCAACATGGAGCTGTTCTTCGACCTGGTCTGGGTGTTCGCGTTCACGCAGCTGTCGGAGTTCCTCTACCAGTACCGCACCTGGGAATCGGCCGCCGAGACAGCGGTGATCCTAGTGGCGCTGTGGTCGGCCTGGAGTTACACGGCCTGGGCGACGGGCTGGCTCGACCCGGAATACCCACCGGTGGTGCTGCTGCTGTCGGTCCTGATGCTCGGCAGCCTGGTGATGGCGTCGGCGGTGGTGGAGGCCTTCGGCGGTCGCGGTGAGACATTCGCGATCGCGTACGTCTCCACACAGCTGCTGCGCAGCGGCTTTGTCGTCTGGGTCTTCGGCCGCCGCGAGCCGGTGGGGCGCAACTACCTGCAGCTTCTGATCTGGTCGGCGGTCAGCGGCGTGATCTGGATCGCCGGCGGGCTGATTGATGATCCGCACACGCGTCTGCTGGTCTGGCTGGTGGCGGCGGGCATCGATCTGACCGCGCCGTTGCTCGCCTTTCGACTGCCGCTCACCGGAGCCGGACTGATGCCGGAATGGTCGATCGCCGGGGCTCATCTGGCCGAGCGCTGCCAACTGCTGCTGATGATCGCGTTCGGCGAGTCGTTCCTGCGCATCGGAGAGAGCTTTGCCAACCACCACGGCAATCTCGCGATCGACACGGCCTTCGTGGTCGGCTTCGTGCTCGTCTTCGCGCTCTGGACGATCTACTTCCTGCATCATGCGGAGCACGCGGCGGAGGCGTTTGAGGATGCCGGGGACGAGGCGGCACGGCTGGCCCGCTCCCCCTACAGCTACGGCCACGTGATCCTGATCGGCGCCGTGATCGTGGTCGCCGATGTGATCCACACCGTGATCGAAGCCCCGCACAAGCCGGTCGATGCGGGATTTGCGGCGCTGTGCGTCTGTGGCCCGGCGCTTTACCTGGTCGGGATCGCGATGTCGAAGCGCTGGGTCGGCCTCAAGCAGCTTCCTTGGATGCTGGGCGGATGGCTGGCGATCGCCGTGGCCGGGACCGCGACCGCCTTCGGGTCACGACTGACGCAACTGATCGCGGTGACCGTGGCCGTGGTCGCCGTCTCGCTCTGGGCTCAGCTGCTCGAATAGCCGTCCCGATTCAGTCGCCCGCGGTACAGACCACTGGCGCAGGGCCCCTGATGACTGCCGGATCGGATAGGTTGGTCGCAGCCATTCCTTGACGGCCGACACATGGGGGTTTGAGATGAAGGAGCTTTCGCGCGATGACTGGGTGGTGGGCGGGCTGGCGCTGCTGCTGGTGATCGCGCTCCTGTTGCTCCCATGGTTCAGCATCGGGCCGTACACGCTCTCGGCCACGGACGCTCCCGACGGCTGGACGGCCATCCTTGCCGTGCTGGCAGGCATCGCGGTGATCGCCGATCTTCTGATCGAGCGGCTCTCACCTCAGATGACAGTGCCGAACCTGGGCGGCAGCCGGACCGAGACGCGGTTCAGGCTGGCCCTGATCGCGGCGGCTTTCATCGGCCTGAAGTTCCTGCTCCACATCCACTTCAGCCTGTTTGGCTTCGGCTTCTGGGCCTCGGTAGTGCTGGTGGCCGCCCTGGTCTGGGTGACGCGGCGGCTGAGCCACGACAGGGAGATCCTCGGTGCGGGATGAGTCTGCGTCCGGGCCTGGCCCTGGACGTCGGTGGCGGCCAAGCGGGCCGCCACCGGCAGCGGACTCCTAGACCTAGATGGTTGATTCCACGACCCCGCGTGCCGGATGGATCCGGATGATCGGCGCCGGAGGCCGACGTCCCCGGGCTCGCCAATACCACCAGTATTGGCTCGCCCTGCGTCCACCGTCCGGCTTGATCCCCGAATCCCCCGGCGTCCACGCGGCCGTGGAATCAACCATCTATAGCCCGGGCGGGTGGCGTTCCACGAAGCCGCCGAACTCGCCACCACCCTGTGACCAGCGGGTGCCGTCCTCGGCGAGCGCGACTGTGTCGAAGCGCCAGCCCGCGATCGTCATCCAGACGTGACCCTCGTTCGCGTAAAGGGTGACGTACTGGCCCGCGCCGGGATCGCCGTATGACTCGAACTCGCCGGAGGTCTCAGGGGCGCTCAGCAGGCCCGCAGCGTTCAGCACGTAGCTGACGGACCCTGAGCAGTCGTAGCCAGGCGAGATGAACGAGCCGTGGCCGCCGCCCCAGATGTAGGGCAGGGTCGCGATCGCGTTGCCGGCGGCGATCATCTCACGAACCGCCGCTGGCGCACCCGGCGGCGGCTGAACCATGCCGCCGGTGTTGATCGCGACGCCGCCGACCTGCTCGTTGACCTGCTGGGGCGTGGCCTGTGCGGCTGCGCGTGCTGCCGCCGCCTGCCTTGCCGCGGCGGCGGCGGCGGCGGCCGCAGCCGCCTCCTGCTGGTTCAGCTTGTTCTGCAGCGATGCGGTGGTGGCATCGGCGTTGGCGAGCTTGGACCGGGCGTGGGCGCGCTCGCTCTCCTGGGTGGACTGCCGGTTGACGAGCGCGGTTTCGATCGCCGCCACCTGGTTGCGCTGGGTGACGATCTGGTTGGTGAGCGTCCGGTCCGTCTGCTCCAGCGTTCCGAGCCGCAGCGCCTCCTTCTGGACCGTGGTGCGCGCGGCCTTCGTGAAGGCGACGATCTGCTGGTCCTCGGTCTGTGCGTCCTTGATGTAATTGACCTGATCCAGGAGGTTCGAGAACCCGTGGGCGCTGAGGATCACGTCGACAAGGTTGGGCGAGCCGCTCTCGTAGGCGTCGCGGAGGTTCGAGGCGAGGTCGGCCGAGGCGACCTGGAGCCGCTTCTCAAGCGACACCAGATGCCATTTGGCTGTCAGCGCCTCGGTCTGCACCTGGCGCAGCTGCGCGACGCGCTCATCGAGCTGTGACTGGACGGCCGAGAGCCGCTGCTGTGCGTCGGCGACGCCGTTGGCCGTCTGCTCGATCTGCGCCGTCTGGGAGCTGATCTGATCCTGCAGCGACGCCGCCGCCGACCTGCTGGCCTGAATCTGGCTCTGGAGGTCCGCGGAGCTCGACGCGATCGTCCACACCCCGAATAGGGCCGAGACGAGGAACGCAGCGACGATCAGGCGCTTGATTTGACGGGGGGAATGCATCGGGGCAGGCTGTGCTTGATCGACACGACGGTCGGCGGGATACACCGCCGGTCGCATCAAAAAACGCCAGGTCTCTTTGGCGTGCGCCTACCTTACAAGCCCTGCACTGGAAGCCAACTTAAAGCTTGGTTATTGCAAGAGATCCTGCAATGGGAGGAAATATGCGCGACGCGTGTAACCGGTCAGCGGTCTGAGCCGGTCGGCGGCCCCGCCCCGTCAGCCCTTTGCGGCCGGTCAGCCGTCGGTGCGCTTGCGCGCGCGGGCGGCCTTGACCCGCCCGGTCTGATCAAGGACCGTCTTGCGCAACCGGACGTTCAGCGGCGTCACCTCGACCGACTCGTCCTCACGCAGGAACTCCAACGCCTGGTCGAGCGAGAGCTCGCGCTTGGGAACCAGCCGCACCAGCTCATCGGCCGTCGAGGAGCGCATGTTCGTCAGGTGCTTCTCCTTGACGGCATTGACGTCGAGATCGTCGGCGCGTGCGTTCTCACCGACGACCATGCCCTCATAGACCTCCTCGCCGGGACCGACGAACAGCGAGCCGCGTTCCTGCAGGTTGAACAGGGCGAACGCCGCGACCTTGCCGCGACGGTCGGCCACCAGCGAGCCGGTCCCGCGGGTGCGGATCTCACCCTGCCACGGCTCCCAGCGATCGAAGACGTGGTGCACCAGGCCCGTGCCGCGCGTCTCCGTCAAGAACTCGGTGCGGAATCCGATCAGCCCCCGCGCCGGGATCAGGTACTCCATCCTCACCCAGCCGGTCCCGTGGTTGACCATCTGCTCCATGCGACCCTTGCGCAGCGCCAGCATCTGGGTGATCACGCCGACGTACTCCTCCGGCGTGTCGACGCTCATCCGTTCCATCGGCTCGTGCAGCTTGCCCGCCAGTTCGCGCGTGACCACCTGCGGCTTGCCGACGGTCATCTCGAAGCCCTCGCGTCGCATCACCTCGACCAGCACGGCCAGGGCCAGCTCGCCGCGCCCCTGCACCTCCCAGACCTCGGGCCGCTCGGTTGGATTGATCCGAAGCGAGACGTTGCCGACCAATTCGCGCTCGAGCCGAGCCTTCAGCTGCGATGCGGTCAGCTTGTCGCCGTCCAGGCCCGCGAGCGGAGAGTCGTTGATCCCGATCGTCACCGACAGCGACGGCTCGTCGACGACGATCGCGGGCAGTGGGCGCGGATCCTCAGGATCGGACAGGGTGTCGCCGATCGTGATCTCTGGGATGCCGGCCACGGCGATGATGTCGCCCGCGCGCGCCTGCTCCGCGCTGACACGCTCCAGAGCCTCGGTGAGATACAGCTCGGTGACCTTGACCCGCTCGATCTCACTGCCGCCGTTGCGGCACCATGCCACCGTCTCGCCGCGCTGGATCGTGCCCTCGTGCACACGGCAGATTGCGATCCGGCCGATGTAGGGCGAGGCGTCGAGGTTGGTGACGTGTGCCTGCAGCGGTGCGCCCTCGGTGAAGCTCGGGGCCGGGATATGTTCGACAAGCAGCTGCAGCAGCGGTTCCAGGTCGCTGCCCGGTTGGTCCAGGTGGAGCGTCGCGGTGCCGGCCTTGGCGTTGGTGTACACGATTGGGAAGTCGATCTGGGACTCGTCGGCCTCGAGGTCGATGAACAGCTCGTAGACCTCGTCGATCACCTCGGAGATGCGGGCGTCGGGGCGATCGATCTTGTTGATCACGAGGATCACGGGCAGCCGCGCCTCGAGCGCCTTGCGCAGCACGAAGCGGGTCTGCGGCAGCGGCCCCTCGGACGCGTCGACCAGCAGCAGCACCCCATCGACCATCGTCAGTCCGCGCTCGACCTCGCCGCCGAAGTCCGCGTGGCCCGGAGTATCGATGATGTTGAGCGTGATCTCGCCGTGGCGGACGGCGGTGTTCTTGGCGAGGATCGTGATGCCCTTCTCGCGCTCCAGGTCCATCGAGTCCATCACGCGGTCGGCGACGTCCTGGTTGGCGCGGAAGGCGCCCGACTGCCAGAGCAGCGCGTCGACCAGCGTCGTCTTGCCATGATCGACGTGGGCGACGATCGCGAGGTTGCGGATGTCGGAGCGGATGGGCATCGGGGAGCCAGGTTAGCCGTCGCGCTGTGAAGCGGTTAAGCTCAGGCGAGTTGCGTAGGAGTGGGCTTTGGTCTGTCAGTCGTGCAGTGCCGAGAATCGGGCGGGTGCCAAGTTCTGCAGGGCATGCGGAACACCCCTGGCGGCTGCATGCCCTGGTTGCGGCGCACCCGTTCAGGCCGAACAGGGCTTCTGTGACGAGTGCGGGACGGCGCTGTCCGCGCCCCGCTTGGGCACGGACAGCGAGCCGGCTCGCGGCTCGGCGCCCATGGACGGGCCGGAGCTGCGGTTCGTCTCGGTCCTGTTCGTCGATCTGGTCGGGTTCACGGCGCTGTCTGAGGGCCGTGAGGCCGAGGATGTGCGCGAGCTGCTGTCGCAGTACTTCGACGTGGCTCGTGGGGTGATCGAGCGCTATGGGGGCACGATCGAGAAGTTCATCGGAGACGCTGTGATGGCGGTTTGGGGGGCGCCCACGGCCCGGGAGGACGACGCCGAGCGCGCGGTGCGCGCGGCGCTCGAGATCGTTGATTCCGTGGTCGAGTTCGGCACCGAGGTAGCCGCCTCGGAGTTGCGCGCCCGCGCAGGTGTCGTCACGGGGCAGGCGGCGGCGGTTGACAACCCGTCCGAGGGGCTCGTGGCAGGTGATCGTGTGAACACCGCGTCGCGCGTGCAGTCGGCGGCCCAGCCTGGGACGGTGTTGGTCGACGAGGTTACGCGCCAGCTGACTGAGGCGGCGATCCTGTTCGAGGACACCGGTGAGCATCAGGCTAAGGGCAAGGCCGAGCCGTTGCGGCTGTGGCGTGCTGTGAGGGTGGTTGCCGGCGCCGGCGGGCGCGACCGCGAAGGCCTCCTGGACGTCCCATTCGTAGGCCGCGGCGGCGAGCTGAGGCTGCTGAAGGAGCTGCTGGACCAGACGACCGAGCGCGCTGGCGCGCGGCTTGTCGCCGTCAGTGGTGAGGCCGGGATCGGGAAGAGCCGCCTGCGTCGCGAGTTCTCGAACTACACCGACGGGTTGGCGCGGCAGTTTCTCTGGCACACGGGCCGCTGTCTGGCCCATGGCGACGGCGTCGCGTACTGGGCGCTGGCGGAGATGGTGCGTCAGCGCCTCGGAATCCCGGAGGATGCCCCGACGGCCGAAGCCGCCGCGAAATTGGAGGCCGGCTTGGAGCGGTGGATCGTGGAGCCGGAGGAGCGCGGATACATCCAGCCCCGCCTCGGGGCACTGCTTGGTGTCACCTCGCCCGGATTGGAACGCGCCGAGCTGTTCGCGGGATGGCGCCTGTTCCTGGAGCGGCTGGCGACGCATGATCCGGTCGTGCTGGTGTTCGAGGACATGCAGTGGGCCGATGAGGGGCTGCTGGCGTTTGTCGACCAGGTTCTGGATTGGTCGCGGAAGGTCCCGATCTTCATTCTGACGCTGGCACGTCCGGAGCTGGCGGCTCGCCATGACGGCTGGCCGGCCGGGCGCCGCGGCGTGACGATGATCGACCTGGAGCCGCTCAGCGACGGTGCCGTCGCCGAGTTGCTCGACGGCACCGTGGATGGCCTTCCGGTCAGCACTCGCGACGAGATCGCAGCGCGGGCGCAGGGCAACCCCCTGTACGCGATCGAGACGGTGAGGGCGCTCGCAGATCGCGGCGTGCTGACACAGGTGGACGGGCGGCTCGTCGCCTCGGGTGTATCCCCGATCGGCGAACTGGACGTTCCGGCCAGTCTCAATGCGCTGCTGGCCTCGCGTCTGGACGCGCTCGAGTCCTCCGAGCGGGAGCTGGTCACGGCCATGTCCGTGTTCGGGGGGTCCTTCCCGGTCCAGGCGGTGACCGCGCTGACCAAGCTCGAGGTCGGGCAGGTCGAGCCGCTGCTCGATGCGCTGCTGCGCAAGCAGGTTTTCGTGATCTTCTCTGATCCGCTGTCCCCGGACCGCGGTCAGTATGCGTTTGCGCAGGGGCTGCTGCGGGCTGTCGCATATGAGACCCTGGGCCGCAGAACCCGTAAGCGGCTGCACCTCGCTGCGGCGGCGCACCTGCGCGCTGCCTTCCCCGATGAGGGCGAGGATCTGGCCGAGGTGATCGCCGGTCACATGCTCGTGGCGTTCGAGGCAACCGGGCCCCGGGACGACGATCATGACGAGCTGCGAGCGCAGGCGGTCGATGCGCTCAAGCGCTCCGCGGACCGTGCCGAGAGCGTCGGTGGGCCGTTGGTCGCCTGTGACGCGCTGGTGCGCGCGGCCGAGCTGGCGTCGGAGCGGGAGCGGCCGGAGCTGCTCGAGCGCGCCGGTCCGCTCGCACACCTGGGCGGTCAGTATGAGCGGGCGTTGGCGCTTGGCGAGCAGGCGCGTGACCTGTTCATCGCTTCGGACCGTGCGCGCGAGGCCGCGCTGGCCGAGCGCCGCACGCTCGGTGCGTTGCGGGGCCTGGGACGAATGAACGAGCAGGTCTCGCGCCTGCAGGCGGCACTCGACGCGCTCGCATCGCTCGTGGACCAGCTCGACCCGGGGATCGCGGAGCTGCAGGTCCGCCTCGGCCGGGCGCTGATGTTCACCGGAGACTATGAGCAGGCCGACCGACTGATGGACGCGGGCATGACGACGGCTCAGGCACTTGAGCTGGACGAGGTGCTTGCGGACGCCTTCGACGGCCGGGGCGTGCTGTGCCAGGGCTTTCTCGGTCGCCCGCGCGAGGCGCGGATGTTCTTTGAGGCAGCGATCGCGATCACGGAGGAGCGTCAGCTGACGACCAGGCGTGCCATCGCAAGCTCGAACTTCGCAGGGTTCTCGATGACCTGGAGCCTGCCGGGTGCTCGTGAGCTCGCGGAGCAGGTGGTCGAGTCCGGCATGCGCCTGGGGAGCGTCGCCCTGACCGTGATCAGCGTTGCGAACCTCGCTGGCTTCTATCTCAAGCAGGGCCGCTGGACTCAGGCTGAGCGACTCGGCCTCGATCTGGCCGACCGAGATCTGAGCAAGTGGGACGCCGCGACGATCTCACTCGGTCTCTGCTCGCTGGCGCTGCTGCGAGGGGACGTCGAGGCAGCGCGCAACCTCCTGGTCGGGATGGGCACGCTCGAGCGCTCCGACGAGCCGTACGATCGCATCTGTGTCCGCGCCCTGGAGGTGCACTTGGCCGCCGCCGAGGGCAGGACCGAGGACACGCTCGTTGACGGTCTGGCGCTGGCACACGAGGCCTCCGGGCTGCTGGGTCAGGGCACCGAACGACCCGACTGGGATGTCTGGCCCTGGGTTCTCGAGGCCGCGGTGGCTCTGCGCGACATCGAACGCGCCGGTCGGGTGCTGGCCGTCTTCGAGGACATGCCCACCGGCCGGGTGCCCCCGCAGTACCGTGCGCATCTGGTCCGGGGACGCGGGCTGGTGGCTGGTCTCGAGGGCGATCTGGCGAGCGCCGAGGCCGAATTTCGGGACGCGATCGAGCGCTTCACCACGCTCGAGTTCGACTACTGGCGTGCGGTGACCGAAATCGACCTAGCCGACGTGGTGATCAGTCAGGGGCGGGCCGAGGAGGCCGCCGCGGTTCTCGTCGGCGCGACCTATCTGCTCGAGGAGCTCGGCGCGGCGCCGGTGCTCCGGCGTGCGCTCGCGTTGCGAACCCAGGCCGGCGCGCAGATCGGGCAGGACGGCACACGATGCAGAGCCCCTCGAACGCCAGGACGTTCCCGCATGACTTGCGCAGCCTGCGGCTTCGCGAACCCGGCCGAGTCGCGGTTCTGCGGTGGATGCGGCGCGGCACTGGCGCTCGCGTGTCAGGCCTGCGGCGCCCCCCACGAGAGCGGCCAGAGGTTCTGTCGGGCCTGCGGCGCGACACTGGCAGAACGGCGGTGGTCACCAGCGGGTCAGATGCCCTGCGGTCGGGAGCCGACGCCGAACCTGAATCCCGCGCGGCGGAGCTGCGGTTCGTGTCGGTGCTGTTTGTCGATCTGGTCGGCTTCACGGCGCTCAGTGAGGGCCGCGAAGCCGAGGATGTGCGCGAGCTGCTCAGCAGGTACTTCGACGTCGCCCGCGGCGTCGTCGAGCGTTACGGGGGCAGGATCGAGAAGTTCATCGGGGACGCGGTGATGGCGGTCTGGGGTGCTCCGATGGCGCGCGAGGATGATGCCGAGCGGGCCGTGCGGGCGGCGCTCGAGATCGTGGATGCCGTGAATGTCTTCGGAGCCGACGTCGGGGCACCCGAGCTGCAGGCGCGCGCCGGAGTGGTAACCGGGCAGGCCGCCGCCGTCGATAACCCTGCGGAGGGGATCGTGGCCGGCGACCGGGTGAACACCGCGTCGCGGGTGCAGTCGATCGCACAGCCGAGCGCGGTCCTTGTCGACGAGGCCACGTATCAGCTGGCGCAGGCGGCGATCCTGTTCGAGGATGCCGGGGAGCACAGGGTCAAGGGCAAGTCGGAGCCGTTGCATCTGTGGCGAGCGCTGAGAGTGGTCGCCGGCGCCGGTGGGCGTGACCGTGAGGGCCTCCTGGAGGTTCCGGTGGTGGGGCGTGATGGCGAGCTGCGGCTGTTGAAGGAGTTGCTGGACCAGACGGTCGAGCGCGCGGGCGCGCGGCTCGTCGCGGTCAGCGGTGAGGCAGGGATCGGCAAGAGCCGCCTGCGCCGCGAGTTCTCCAACTACACCGACGGGCTCGCACGGCAGTTCCTATGGCACACGGGGCGCTGTCTGGCGCACGGCGACGGCGTCGCCTACTGGGCGCTGGCGGAGATGGTGCGGCAGCGTCTCGGGATCGCCGAGGACGCGCCGAGCGACGAGGCCGCAGCGAAGCTCGACGTGGGCCTGAGCGAGTGGATCGTCGACGCCGAGGAGCGCGAGTACATCCATCTGCGCCTCGGTGTGCTGCTTGGCGTCACCTCACCCGGCCTCGATCGCGCGGAGCTGTTCGCCGGGTGGCGCCTCTTCGTGGAGCGCCTCGCCGGCCATGACCCGGTCATCCTGGTGTTCGAGGACATGCAGTGGGCCGATGACGGCCTGCTGGCGTTCATCGAACAGATCCTCGACTGGTCGCGTTCTGTCCCGATCTTCATGCTGACGCTCGCGCGACCCGAACTGGCAGCCCAGCACGATGGTTGGCCCGCTGGGCGTCGCGGCGTTACGACGATCGAGCTGGAGCCGCTGAGCAGCGCGACTGTGGCTGAGTTGCTCGATGGCGTCGTCGAGGGTCTGCCAAGCGGCACGCGCGATCAGATCATCGAGCGCGCCCAGGGCAACCCGCTGTACGCGCTCGAGACGGTGAGGGCGCTGGCGGACCGCGGCGTGCTGTCACAGCGAGACGGACGGTTGATCGCAGTCGAGCCTGGCCGCGATCGGCGAGCTCGACATCCCGGCGAGTCTGACCGCGCTGCTGGCTGCGCGGCTCGACGCGCTGGAGCCGCACGAGCGGGAGTTGGTGAAGGCGATGTCCGTGTTCGGCGGCTCGTTCCCGCGTCAGGCTGTGGTTGCGCTCACCGGGCTGGATGCGGCGCAGATCGAACGGCTGCTGGAGTCGCTGGTGCGCAAGCAGGTGTTTGTGATCCTGTCGGACCCGCTCTCGCCTGACCGTGGTCAATATGCGTTTGCGCAGGGGCTGCTGCGGACAGTTGCCTATGAGAGCGTCGGCCGCCGGCTCCGCAAGCAGTTGCACCTCTCGGCCGCCGCCCAGCTGCGCGCGGCGTTTGCCAACGACGGGGAGGACGTGGCCGAGGTGATCGCCGATCACATGCTCGCGGCGTTTGCGGCGACCGGCGAGCAGGACGACGATCACGCCGAGCTGCGTGCCCAGGTGGTCGATGCGCTGAAGCGCTCGGCTGAACGCGCTGAGAGTGTCGGCGCGCCGCTGGTTGCGGTTGCCGCTCTGACGCGTGCGGCTGACTTCGCCGCCGACGCGGAGAGGCCGGGCCTGCTCGAGCAGGCGGGCTGGCTGGCAGTCGTGGGCGGCCACTACGAGCAGGCGCTCGAGCTGGGGGGACAGGCACGCGAGCTCTATGCCGCGGCCGGGCGCGAACGTGAGACGGCGCTGGCCGAGCGCCGGACGCTCGAGGCCCTGCGAATGCTGGGGCGACCCGTTGAATGGGCCGCACGCCTGCAGGAAGCGGTCGATGCGTTGACGCCACTCGTGAACGGCCCCGACGCGGGGCTGGCGGAGCTGCAGTTCCGGCTCGGTCGCGCGCTGGCCTTCGCCGGGGATTACGAGCGGGCGGCGCAGCTGCATGAGTCGGCGCTGATCGCTGCCGAGGCGCTCGAGCTGCACGATGTCCTGGCCGGGGCACTGGAATCGCGCGCCACCGCATATCTGATGTACTTCGGCCGGCCGTACGAGGCTCAGATCCTCTATGAGGCCGCGATCGCGCTCGCCGAGCGCCACGGACTCATCGAGGTGCAGAACCGTGCCAGAAGCAATTTCGCGCTGCACGCGACCATGTGGAGTCCACAGACCGCGTCCGGGATGCTCGAGCGTCACCTTGAGTCCGCCAAACGCCGCGGTGACATCTCCGCCGCGGTCGTGACCGGCGACAACCTCGGAGACCACTGCATCAGGCAGGGCGACTGGGCTCGGGCCGAGAGCATCGCGGAGGAGTTGCTGCAGCTCGAGCCGAGCGAGTTTGAGGCAGCGATCCTGGTGCTGCCCCTGGTGATGCTGGCGCTGCTGCGCGGCGATCCGGCGGCGGCGAGAGCGGAACTCGTTCGGCTCGAGCCACTGGAACGCTCGGATGACCCCTGGGACCGCGACCTCCATGCAACCCGCCTCGTCCTGATCGCATCTGCCGAGGAGCGACACGAGGACACCCTGGAGCACGGGCTAGAGCTGCTCGATGCCTCCACCAAAGTGCTGGGCGGCACCAGCTATTCGCCTGCGTGGGACGCGTGGCCGACTGTGCTGACCGCAGCGCTGGCGCTCGACGACCTCGAAGCGGCCCGTAGCCTGATAGCGATGTTTGCAGAGCGTCCGCGGGGGCACATGCCTCCGTACTGGCTGGCGCAACTGACCCGCGGTCAGGGCCTGGTTGCGGTTGCCGAGGCTGATCTGGAAGCGGCGGAGGCGTACCTGCGGGCCGCCGCCCTGCAGTTCGCTCAAACCGGCTCGATCTACTGGAGCGCGGTCACCGATGTCGACCTGGCGGAGGTCCTGAGCCGTCGGGGCCGCGGCGAGGAGGCGGCACCACTGTTGGCGGGTGCGGGCGAGCTGTTCGAGCGCCTCGGCGCCCTTCCGGTACTGGCACGCACCCGTGAGCTTGCCGCTCAGCTCGCGTCAGACCCGCTCCGGCTGGGCGTGAGCTCACAGTCCTGAGCTCAGAAGGCGACGGCGTCACGCTCGCCGGTCGGAGGACGGGGGCTGTAGGCCGCCGAACCCGGTCCAGAGCGCGGCCATTGCCGCATCGACCAGCTCCGCGCGGGCCACCTGCGGATGCTCGCGCCACCAGCGGGCCGCCGCGATCATGCCGTCGCGGTGGATTGCGAACAGCACGCGCGCAAGAACACTGTCCGGCTCGAGACCTGCGCGGCGTGCATCGTCGGCGAGGAGCTCAGCGAGGATGTGGTTGTAGGCGGCACGCAGCCGTGCGTATTCGCGCTCGGCCTCGCTGCTCAGCGGTGGGTTCGCGGGGTGTAGCAGCCGCCAGCCGAGCGGCTCCTCCTCAACGAATGTGAAGACCGCCTCGAAGGTGGCGCGCCAGCGCTGCTCGGTCGTGCCTTCGGATGCGAGCGCAACGCTCAGATGCCGCACCAGCCGCGCCTGCTCAAGCTCGAGCACGGCGACGAACAGGGCGTGCTTGGAGGCGAAGTGGTCGTAGAGCACAGTGCGGGCGACGCCGGCGGCGCTCGCGATCCGGCCCAGGGAGGCGGCCTCATAGCCGCGCTGCGCGAACTCGGCGATCGCCGCCTCAACGATCAGCTCGCGTCGTTGCGGGCCTCTGAGTCGTGTTCTGGGCGCAGCCTCTGCCATGCGTTCAGAGTATTATCCGACATAGGTGTCGGTTAGCGCGCAGATGTGCGCCTGGTCGGCGGGCCGCGATCCAAGGAGCCACTGCAATGCCACCCACCGATGTGCTTGTGTTCGACGCGATTCGCACGCCGCGCGGGCGCGGGAAGTCGAGCGGCTCGCTGTATGCGACCAAGCCGATCGACCTCGTCGTCGGCCTCATCCACGAGCTTCTGAGCCGCAACCCGGACCTCGATCCCGGTCGGGTGGAGGACCTCGTGCTGGGTTGTGTGACGCCGATCGGCGATCAGGGCGGCGACATCGCCAAGGCCGCCGCGGCAAAGGCCGGCATGCCGGACACGGTCGCCGGGGTCCAGCTGAACCGCTTCTGCGCCTCCGGTCTGGAGGCTGTGAACGTGGCGGCCCAGAAGGTGGCCTCGGGTTGGGAGGATCTGGTGCTGGCAGGTGGTGTCGAGTCGATGTCGCGCGTGCCGATGGGATCGGATGGCGGAGCCTGGGCGATGGACCCGGAGACCTCCTATGAGACCTCGTTCGTGCCGCAGGGGATCGGCGCCGACCTGATCGCGACGGTCGAGGGATTCACGCGTGATGACGTCGACGCCTACGCCGCGCGCTCGCAGACACGGGCCGCGACCGCGCAGGCGGAGGGGCGCTTCAGGCAGTCGGTCGTGCCGGTGCTTGACATCAACGACAACGTCGTGCTCGATCACGATGAGTTCATCCGTGCCGACACGACGGTGGAGACGCTCGGCCAGTTGAAGCCCTCGTTTGCAGCGATGGGTGATCTTGGCGGATTCGACGCGGTTGCGCTGCAGAAATATCACTGGGTCGAGCGCATTGAGCACGTGCACACGGCCGGTAACTCGTCGGGGATCGTCGACGGCGCGAGTCTCGTGCTGGTCGGCAACGAACGGACCGGGAGCGAGCTCGGGCTGAATGCCCGAGCTCGCATCCTCGCGACCGGGGTCAGTGGTTCGGAGCCGACGATCATGCTCACGGGCCCGGCACCGGCCACGCGCAAGGCGCTCGCGAAGGCCGGGATGACGATCGACGACATCGACCTGATCGAGATGAACGAGGCCTTCGCCGCGGTCGTGCTGCGCTTCGCCCGGGACATGGTCGGGGAGGGCAACGAGGAGGCTTTGCTCGAGAAGACCAACGTCAACGGCGGCGCGATCGCTCTGGGCCACCCGCTCGGTGCGACCGGGGGGATGATCTTCGGCACGCTGATCGACGAGTTGCACCGGACCGGCGGAAGGTATGGCCTTGCGACGCTGTGCGTCGGCGGAGGCATGGGGATCGCGACGATTGTGGAGGCCATCTAGATGTCGAGTGTCAGCAACACGATCCGCTGGGATCTCGATGCGGGCGACGGCATCGTGATCCTCACGCTTGACGATCCGAGCCAGTCGGCCAACACGATGAACGCCGCCTACACCGACTCGATGCGGGCGATCGTGGCCAGGCTCCAGGACGAGCTTGCGCAGATCAACGGTGTGATCATCACGTCCGCCAAGAAGACCTTCTTCGCCGGTGGGGACCTCAACGAGCTGATTCGCATCACCCCGGAGGGCACTCATCAGTTCGGCGAATTCCTACGTGAGGTCAAGGCGCAGCTGCGCACGATCGAGACGCTCGGCGTGCCCGTGGTGGCCGCGATCAACGGCGCCGCGCTGGGGGGCGGGCTTGAGATCGCGCTCGCGGCTCACCATCGCGTGATTGTCGATGAGCCGAGCGCTGTGATCGGTTTTCCGGAGGTCACTCTCGGGCTGTTGCCTGGCGCCGGGGGTGTCACCCGCACGGTGCGGATGATCGGCATCGCGCAGGCGTTGATGGGTGTCCTGCTGCAGGGTCAGAAGCGTTTCCGGCCAGCCGAGGCCAGGGAGCTCGGGCTCGTCGATGAGATCGTTGCTCCGGAGGACCTGGTTCCCGCGGCGAAGCGCTGGATCGCTCAGAAGCGCGCCTCGGAGGAGCCGATCGGGCAGCCCTGGGATACGGACAGGAAGTACAGGATCCCGGGCGGCACTCCGTCCACGCCCTCGTTTGCGGCGAACCTGCCGGCGTTCCCGGCGAATCTGCGCAAGCAGCTGAAGGGGTCGAACATGCCGGCGCCGCTGAACATCATGGCCGCCGCGGTCGAGGGCTCCCAGGTCGACTTCGACCACGCACTTGAGATCGAGGGCCGCTACTTCATCGACCTTGCGACCGGCCAGACGGCCAAGAACATGATCCAGGCGTTCTGGTTCGACCTCAACCGCGTCAACGGGGACCGTGACCGTCCCGAGGACTCGGAGCGCTACCAGGCCAGGAAGATCGTGATCCTCGGCGCCGGGATGATGGGTGCCGCGATCGCCTACGTCTCCGCCAGGGCCGGGATCGATGTCGTGCTCAAGGATGTGTCGCTGGAAGCAGCCGAGCGCGGCAAGCAGTACTCCGTCAACCTCGTCAACAAGGCGATCGACCGCGGGCACTCGACGACTGAACGGGGTGAGGAGCTGCTGGCTCGGATCCACCCGAGCGCCAGCCCCGAGGACGCCGCCGGTGCCGACCTCGTGATCGAGGCGGTGTTCGAGGACCCGAGCGTCAAGGAGCGGGTCTGGAAGGAGATCGAGCCGCATGTCGCCGCCGATGCGCTGCTCGGGTCGAACACCTCGACGCTCCCGATCACGGGCCTCGCGCAATACGTCACCCGTCCTGAGGCCTTCATCGGCATCCACTTCTTCTCGCCCGTCGACAGGATGCCACTGGTCGAATTGATTCGCGGCGAGCGCACCGGCGACGAGGCGGTGTTCAAGGCGCTCGACTTCGTCAAGCAGATCAAGAAGACCCCGATCGTCGTCAACGACAGCCGCGGCTTCTTCACCAGCCGCGTGATCGGCACGTTCCTCAATGAGGGCATCGCGATGCTGGCCGAGGGCATTCCTGCACCTACGATCGAGCAGGCCTCCTCACAGGCCGGCTACCCGGCCCCGGTTCTGCAGCTCTCCGACGAGCTGAACCTGAAGCTGATGCGCAAGATCACCAGGGCCGCCCGCGACGCGGTGCAGGCGCAGGGCGGCACCTGGGTGCCCCATCCGGTGGAGGGCGTCATCGACCGGATGCTCGATGAGTTCGACCGACCCGGGCGGCTCGAGGGGCGCGGATTCTACGAGTACGCCGATGGCCGCCGGACAGGGTTATGGCCTGGATTGCGCGATGCGTTCCCGCCCGTCGAGGACCCGGCGGCGCTGCCGCTGCGCGACCTCGAGGAGCGGATGCTCTTCATCGAGGCGATCGAGTCGGTCCGCTGTCATGACGAGGGCGTGATCGAATCAGTCGCCGACGCCAACATCGGCTCGATCATGGGCATTGGGTTCCCGCCCTGGACCGGTGGTGTCCTGCAGTACATCAATGGCTATACGCCGGCGGACACATCGGCCCCCGGCGGTCTTCAGGGGTTCGTCGACCGCGCGCGTGAACTGGCCGCGAACTACGGCGAGCGCTTCGAGCCGCCGACCTCGCTCCTCGAGCGCGCCCGCCGTGGCGAACCCTACGGTGACGAACTGGTCGGCGCGACTGCCTGAAGGGCTCAGACGCAGCGGTGGCTGCGCTCTGCCACCGCTGCGGATAATCTCGCACACAGATGCGTAGGCGCGACCGCAGTGACCGCCTGATCTGGCTCGGTGCGCTGATGCTCGTGGTGGCTGCCGTCGTGGTCGGCGTGCTTGCGCTCAGGAGTGGTGGTTCCTCTCCGCAGCAGCAGGCGAGCGGCATCAACAGGGTGTCGAGCACCCATACGGGCACAACGGTCACAGATCACACGCCGGGCTCGACGCTCGTCCGCAACGCTACCCCGCAGCCGAGCTGGATCAGGTACACAGGCCCGGTGCCGATCCTCGTCTACCACGCACTCGGGCCGGTGCCCGCCGGGGCGCCGTTCCCCGGCCTGTACGTTTCCTACGGCGACTTCAAGGCGGAGATGGCGTGGCTGCATGAGCATGGCTACCAGGCGGTGACGCTCGACGAGGTCATGCGGGCCTGGTACCACCACGGCACGCTCCCGGCCAAGCCGATCGTGATCACGTTCGACAACGGCTACCCCGAGCAGGTCACGTTCGCTCCACACGTGATGGCCAGATACGGGTGGCCCGGGGTGCTCAACGAGATCACCGAGGACCACCTCTACCCAAGGCAGATCTGGCCGATCATCCACATCGGCTGGGAGGTCGACTCGCACTCGCTGACCCATCCCGACCTGACCACCGAGACCCCCGACGAGCTCTGGGCACAGGTCCACCAGTCGCGCGTGTACCTGCAGAAGACCTTCCACATCCCGTCCAACAGCTTCTGTTACCCCTCGAGCCTCTACAACGACGCCGTGATCGCGGCCGTCAAGAAGGCCGGCTACAGCAACGCCGTAACCGAGGGTGACGCCTACGCGACCAGCGCCGAGCCCTATCTGCTGCCGCGCTTCGAGATCGAGGGCGGCGTCTCCGAGCTTGCGGCCGACCTGCTCGACAATCAACCGTCCGACTACGGCGGTTCGCAGGGATCCAGCGCATGATCGAGTTCCGCGACGGGCGCGTGGACAGCGGCGACGGGGGCCGGCTCGAGGCGGCGATGCGCGAGGAGATGCGGGTCCTTTACGCCGGACTGGACCTGCAGGCCCCGGACATGCCCAAGGCCGGACCGAATGAGCTCAACCCTCCGCAGGGCCGCTTCCTGGTCGGCTACGAGGGTGATGCCGCGGTCTGCTGCGGCGGCGTCAAGCGTCTGGACAGGGAGGCTTGCGAGATCAAGCGCATGTACGTGATCCCGGAGGCTCGCGGACGGGGGGTGTCCCGCTCGTTGTTGACGGCGCTGGAGGAGTGCGCGCGTGCGCTGGGGTTCGTGATCGTCCGGCTCGACACGGGCCCGGACCAGCCGGTGGCCCGCCATGTGTACGAATCCGCGGGCTACGTGGAGGTGCCCAACTTCAACGCGAACCCGGTCGCGACGTATTTCGGCGAGAAGCGGCTCTGAGGCTGGTTCTCCGGCGCTCCGTTACGCAATGACGTCATTTGGGGACCAGGAAACGCCGGTGTTCAGAGCTCGCCTGCGCGGACCAGCTCAGCGACGGCCAGGTTCGCCGACAGCAGCTCATCGTGAGAGGTGCCCGCGTCGATCCAGTAGCCGTCGAGGATCTCACAGCGCATCGAGCCCTCGCGCACGTAGATGTTGTTGAGATCGGTGATCTCGAGCTCGCCTCGGGCTGACGGCGCCAGGCCCGCGATCAGGCTCCAGACGCGCTCGTCATACAGGTAGATCCCGGTCTGGACCAGCTGCGACTTCGGCCGCTGGGGCTTCTCCTCGATGCCGACCACGGTGTCGCCGTCGATCTCGATCACGCCGTACTGCTCGGGGTGATCCATCACGGCACCGAAGATCATGGCGCCGCGATCCTGGGCGGCGAAGCGCTCGACCGCGGGCCGGAGATCATGAGTGAAGATGTTGTCGCCGAGCAGCACCAGCATCTTGTCGTCGCCGACGAAACTCTCGGCGAGGCTCACGGCCTGTGCCAGCCCGCCGGCCTCCTCCTGCAGTTCGTAGGCGAGCTGCAGACCGAACTCCCTGCCGGAACCCAGCAGCTGGATGAAGTGCCCCGCGTGCTCCGGATTGGTGGTCACCAGGACGTCTCGGATCCCGGCCCGGGCCATGGCCTGCAGCGGGTAGTAGATCAGCGGCTTGTCGTAGACCGGCAGCAGGTGCTTGTTCGTCACCTTGGTCAGCGGCCGCAGTCGCGTCGCCCTGCCACCCGCCAGAACAACTCCCTTCATGCCCCTCCTTCCCTCGGCGGTCTGACCGCGCGGTCAGACCGGAACCGCGGCCTCGATCGCGACCGCCGCGCAGCGCACCGCTTCGCGCGCCTGTGCCGGCTCGATCACAACCGCGTCCCCGGCCTCCTTGAGGACGTTGCGAACCAGCCAGTCCAGCCCCGCATACCCGAAGTCGACGACCACGGAGCCGTCGTCGCCCTCGCTGATCACGGTCCGCTCCTCGCGGACCCAGCGGGCTCGGTCCGGCGAGATCCACACGCGCGCGCGACTCGAAGCCGGGACCTCACCGGTGCGCAGCCAGCCGTCGACCCCTGTCGAGAAGTCGAGGTCAGGGCGAGGCGCGAACGCCGTATCGGTCACCTGCGCGGATTTGATCCGGTCCAGCCGGAAGTGCCTGACGGCCGCGCGGTCCGGGTCATAACTGGCGATGTACCAACCCTCGAGCCCGTTGACCAGCTGGTAGGGCTCGACCACTCGGGTCGAGAAGACACCCTCGTTCTCCTTGTAGTACTCGAACAACAGCATCCGCCTGGTTGAGATCGCGTCACGCGCCTGCCGAGCGATCTCGGCATCGTCGCCTGCAAGCGCGGCGATCTGCAGGCCCTCGTGCGCCGGGTCCTCGCCCAGCGCCGCCACCACCTTGCGCCGCACCGACGCGAGCGACCCCTGCGGGATGTGCTCGCCGATCAGGTCGATCGCGGCGACCAGGGCCTTGGCCTCGACCGGCAGCAGCCGCGCCGGCCGCGCGAAGGCGTCGCCGTAGGGCTCGGGGTCGACCTCGACCGTACCGTCGGCCAGGATCTCGGCGTAGAGCACGTAGGTGCCGGCGCCGAAGTTGACGACATTCAGGACGGCGATGTCCTCCTGGATCTCCTGGTCGGTGAGGTTGAGCCGCTCGCGCAGCTCGTCCACGTTCAGGGTCCGGCCCGAGCGCCCGGCGTCGATCAGGATGCTCGCGAGCGTCACCAGGCGCGCGAACCGCTCCGGCCGGATCCCGGCGTCGGCGCCCTCGGCGCTGTCTTCGTCCTCGGCGCCCGCTGGCGCAGAGGACTCATTGACGGTGGTACGCGGCGCGTGCTCGGAACCGATGAGCTCCTCCGGGTCGCCGCTGTGCCGCGCGCTCAGCATCTGGACGCGATCACGCAGTTCAGCCGCCAGCTCCGGTGGGCTGACGATCCGCGCGTTGTCACCGAGACCGAGCACCCAGGCGATCAGCTGCCGGGCGTTTGAGTACGAGGTGGTGAAGATGCTGCCGTCATCCTCAGCTTGGCGAAGGGTGCCGTAACGGCCGAAGTGGCGCGCGATCTGCCATGCGATGCGGCCCGAGATCCAGACCTCGGCCGCGCCGAGCGTCTCGCCGAACTGCCAAGGAATGCGGTCGGCGTAGGCACGCGGATCGAACTCCGCGGGCCGCTGGAAGTCGTGCTCGGCCTTGGTCGCGTAGCCGACCTTGCCCTGGATTCGGGACAGACGGAACACGCGAATCGCGTCGCGCTCATGCGAGCGACCGACCACATAGAACTGTCCGCCCTGGTACAGCAGCTGGTAGGGATCGACCCTGCGCTGCTCTCTGGATCCGCGCTCCATCGTGTAGTACTCGAACACGATCGTCTTGCGCCGGAAGATCGCGGTCTCGATCTTCGCCAGCCGCTGCGAGACCTCGTGGCCGTCGGCGGCGCCCGTGATCCCGAGCGCGATCGTCCGCTGCACCGGCGAGTCAAGCGGACTCGGCCGCCCCCAGGAGATCTGCTGCAGCGCCAGTCGCAGCGGCTCCGCATAGGCGAACTTGCCGTCGAGCAGATACAGGGCCGTCCAAAGCGCCGCCAGTTCCTCGTCGGAGAACTCGATCGCCGCCAGATGGAAGTTCTCAGGCGGCAGCGAGTAGTTCTCCTGCTCGACCTGGCCGTCCTGGGGCTTCTCGACCGACAGCACGATCCCGAGCTCGGCAAGCTCCGAGCGGTCAGCGTAGAACCGCCGCGCGAACGCGTCCTCGCTCATCACGCTGTAACCCTCGACGTCCCGTCGAATCTCCGGGGCTGTCACCGGCCGTCGCTCCGCCATCAGATACGAGATCAGCGACAGCTGACGGATCAGCTTCTCTGTGTCCTTCGCCATTCCCCACCCACTTTAATCGGGGGCCACCGGCTGGCGCACGACCGACCCGCCCGACGTTCGCAAATTGCGTCTTTCTGCGGCGCTTGAAAGCCCTGAGCGGCGCGCCGGGAGCGCTTATGCTGCGGGCTGGAGCTGTTGCGAGCGGTGAGCGGCGAGCGTTATGCGGCGAGCCGTGCGCTCTGAGGCTCGGCGCCCTCACTGCCGAAGTACGCGACCGCGCCGAGCCCACGGTCATAGCCCGACCATTGGGCGCCCGCGTCGAGCTCGCGCTCGATCCGATCGAAGCTGCCGAGCTTGGAGCCGAGGTTGTCCGCCATATGCACGAGCGTCGCCTCCCGCGTGCAGGGCGCCACCGGTGAGCCGTGCTCGAGCGACCCGTGGTGACTGAGCACGATGTGCACGAGCGCCTGCTCCAGCTCTGGCGGGAATCCGCCGAGCGCGACTATCTGATCGCGGACCCGGGTGTACCCGAGCACGATCTCACCGCGCAGACGACCGGCGTCGGTCATCTCGATGCCCTCGCCGGTATCGGCGTAGGTGTCCAGCTTGCCGATGTCGTGAAGCAGCGCACCGGTCACCGCAAGATCCCGGTTGACGCCGGCGAAGATCGCAGACAGAGCGCTCACGGCCTGTGCGACCGTGACACTGTGCTCCAGCAGGCCGTGTCGATACGCGTGGTGGTAGTGCTTGGCCGCCGGAGCGTCGCGGAATCGTCCCCAGGTCGGCGAGTCCGGGGCGAAGACGCGTTTCAGCAAGCTCGACAGATGCGGGCTCTGCACGGTGGCGATCAGCTCGTGGAGATCCTGTTCCAACTGCTCGACGTTGTGGGCGCAAGCACTCGACATCTCGTGGCAAAGGTAAATGCCGCTGCGGACGATCCGTCGGCCCCGGCGGGATCTCAGTGCCCGTCACCGCTGCTCTGCAGCAGGCCCTCCGCCCGGGCCCAGTCGATCGTGCGGCGGAGCGTCTCCCGCGCCGGCGTGTAGACGAGCCCGAGCTCCCGCTCGGAACGGGTGCCGTCGTAGCGGTGGCCGTGGAGCAGCGTGCGGACGAGCTCGCGGCAGACAGGTGGGTGCTTGCCGCGGGCGCGGTAGGCGAGCTCTGCGGCGCTGCCGCCGAGCTTGGCGAGCGGGCGGGGTGCCATGTGGGGCCGGCCGGTGATACCCGCGACGTCGGCGGCGAGTTCCAGCAGGTCGATCACGCGCTGGCGGACGCCGTTGAGCAGATAGCGCTCGCCGGGCTGACCGAGCTCGGCGGCGAGGAGGTGGCCGGCCACGCAGTCCTGGATGTCGACGAGGCTCACCCAGGTGTCGACAAAGACCTTCAGGCGCCCGTTCAGGTAGGCGATCAGGAAGCGGCCGGTTCCACCGGCCCGGCCCGGGCCCTGCACCGAGGACGGGTTCACGTAGACGACGTCCTGCCGAAGCTCGGCAGCAGCCTGCATCGCGGCGCGTTCGCCCAGCGTCTTGCTCTCCTCGTAGTTGGACAGATACCAGCCGCGGTGGGGCGTCCACTCGTTGGCGACCACGCCCGGCGCCTCGCCCAGGGTGGCGGCCGAGGAGGTGTGGATGAGGCGCGGCACATGCGCCTGCTTGGCGGCCCTCACGGCGGCAACGGCGCCGTCCACGTTGGCTCGCATCATCGGTCCCGGGTCGGCCACGCAGAACCTGTTGAGCCCGGCGATGTTGAAGGCGAGCTCACACCCTGCCATCCCGGAGGCCAGCGTCTGCTCGTCCTCGATCGAGCCGCGGTGTACCTGCACGCCTCTGGCGGACAGGCTCTGCGCCGAAGGATCGGAGTGGGCGAGCGCAACCACCTCATCGCCGCGATCGAGCAGGGCGGTCACGAGCGCGGTGCCGATCACGCCGGTCCCTGCGGTCACGAAGACGCGCGCCACGTCAGGATCTCAGCGCGTCGGCGGAGCGAATCAGGTAATCGGCGCCCGACCACACGGTGACGATTGCGGCGATGGCCATCAGCCACTGGTCCAGATAGGCGCCGGCGAAGTGAACGTCGGGCCGCAGGATCGCCAGCGTGATCGCGGCGAACTGGAGCGTCGTCTTCCACTTGCCGAACATCGAGGTCTCGAAGCTCAGCCCGCCGGCGGCGACGGCCGCCCGCAACCCCAGGATCGTGAACTCACGCCCGATGATCAGGAACGTCACCCACGGAGAGACCCGGCCAACGGCCGTCAGGCCGATCAGCGTCGTCGACACCAGCAGCTTGTCCGCGGTGGTGTCCAGGAACGAACCGAGCTTGGTGGTCACCTGCCAGCGGCGAGCGAGGCGGCCATCGAGGAAATCGGTCGCGGCCGCGATCAGGAACACGACGGCCGCAGCCGTCCAGTCATGGCCGAGCAGCAGCCCGAGGATGATCGGCGAGCCGGCGATCCGGACGCTGGTGCCGATCGCAAGCGCACGGGAAGATCGCAACGCGCCAAAGGTAGCGGCCTCCACGCCCGGGAGTATCTCAGAGCGACCGCTCCGGGCCGATCAGGCCGCGCCGAGGCCATAGGCCCGGTAGAGGTAGTCGATCGGGTGCGCCGACGGCAGCTGCGTGGCGTGCGTGATCTGCCAGCGGCAGGTCTCGCTGTCGCACGCGACGGCGCCCGCGCCGGAGGCGCCGACCTGGTCGAAGAGGTCGCTGCCAACCGCCATCGCGATCTCGTACTTCTCTGCCTTGAGGCCGTAGGTGCCGGCAATCCCGCAGCAGCGCGCGTTCATCTCCGCAACCTCGAGCTCCGGGATCAACGCCAGTAGGTCGAGCGCGGGCTTGCCGATCCAGTGGCCCTGCTGCTGGCAGGGGGCGTGGTAGGCGACCCGCTCCGGCAGCGGCCTGAAGTCGGTCCGCAGCTCCCCGCGCTGGTGCAGCTCGAGCAGCAGCTCACAGATGTCATAGGTGCGCTCGGCGACGCGGCGCAGCTCCGGGTCGTCCTCCAGCCCGAGGATCTCCCGGGCCTCACGCTTGAGCATCAGCGTGCAGCTCGTGGCGTTGCCGACGATGATCGTGTCCGGATCCGTGAGCTGCTCCGCCAGCCGGCGGGCGAGGCGTCTGACGACCTTACGGGCGTCGTCGAAGAGGCCGCTCGACTGCAGCGGCAGGCCACAGCAATCCTGTCGGGGCACGATCACCTCGAAGCCGTTGTGCTCGAGCACCGCGACGACGCGCTCGCCTTCCCACGGCTCGTAGTACTCGGTGCCGCAGCCGTGGAAGTAGACGGCCCGATGTGCCGCGCGCGGACTCGCGTGGGTCTGCGCCCAGCGCGAGAAGCGACGGCCAGCGAAGCGGGGAGCAGGTGCGTCGCGGTGCACGCCGATCAGTCTCTCGGCGAGGATCCGCAGCGGCCGCGAGCCGATCGACCAGTTGGCGAGCGGCGCGACCGGGGTGCCGGCACGTCCGAGCCAGGTCGGGCGCGTGATCAGCCGGTCCCGCAACGGAATGCCCTCCTGTCGTTTGAGCTTGTCGCGGGCCTGGGCGTTGATCTCCGCGATCTTCACGCCCTGCGGGCAGACCTGCGAGCAGATCCCGCAACCGGAGCAGTAGTCGACGGAAGCGTCGACGCTCGGCTCGTCGGCGACACGGAAGCGCTCGGCCTGGGGGCCCTCGTACTTGGGTCCGGGGAACAGGGGAGTGGCGTTGGAGACCGGGCAGGCGGTCTCGCAGATGGTGCACTTCACACAGTGGTCGAGCGTTCCCCGAAGGACCGCGAGCTCAGTCAGGTCACTCACGTGGTTGCCCCGGCGGCGGGGTGACGGGCAGCTCGGCGGTCGCCAAGCCGGCGGCCGTGGTGCCTGCGGTGCTGGTGATCACGTGCGCGGCCGTGTAGCCGCTGCCGAGGGCTAGGCCCTCGCCGCTGCCCTCTCGCCACGGGAGCGCGCCCGGCAGGGCTGCCCCGGCGACAAGGACGTTGTCGACGCTGTCGGCGCGCAGGCCCTTGCCGACCGCGATCCCAACCCGCGCGAGCGGCTGCGCCTCGAAGTACCCGGCGACGAAGCGGGGCTCGCCCTCGGCAGGGACACCGCGCAGCGGCAGGTCGAGCACGTGCTCGTGGGTGTGCCAGTGGGAGTCCAGTGACGCTGCGCCTGATGTGAAGCCACCGGCGGCCAGCACGAACCAGTCGGCGGCGTAGCTCACATCGTGGCCCGCGGCGCGGGTGCTGACCGAGTTGATTCGGTCGCCGGCGCGGTCATGGGCGATGACCTCAGCGCCCAGCACCAAGCGCCCCCCGGCGCCAAGCAGCGCGGCTCGCAGTGTCTCGTAGAGGCGGATTCCGGGAACAGAAGGCGGCAGCGAGGGGATCTCGAAGATTCGCCGGCCGAGTCGCCGCTCGATGTCGGTCAGGACGCCTTGCGGATCGGCAATTCCCAGCATCGCCGGCAGCCCGATCACCTGCTCATCTGATCGCAGCAGCCTCGCGAGCCGGCCGCAGAAGCCGGCTCGCCAACGCGCGTCGTCGAGGTGCCGCGCGATTGCGAGCGTGCTCATGTCGGCTTGCTCCAGCTCCAGCTCGAGCATCACAGCGCGCGCCGGAATCCCGGCGGCGGTCAGGTTCGCGGCGCACAGGCCTGGGTGGAAATCCCGCAGGGATGGGGTGCCGACGATGCAGGTCGTCGAGGTTGCGCCCGGCGAGGACTTCCCGCCCGCCTGCGCCGGGTTCCTTCCAGAGAGGTCGCCAGCCTCCATTGTCGTCGGCGCGAACGCCGACGGGCGAAGCGAACCGATCGCTGTCGGTAGGAGCATGTTGCGCTTGAGGCTGCCGACGTAGGCGTATGGGGCCAGCGGGCCATCGGCCATCGTGGTCACGAACCACTCCACGGACTTGCGGAGCATGTCCGAGCCGATCAGCTTGTAGGGGTGCTCGGTATCACCGCCGGTCAGCGCCGCGACGCCCTTGAGCGGCGCCGCAACGGGCTTGGGCGTATAGCCGGCGATGTCCAGCGTCCCGGGGGCAAGGTGGGTGGAGCCGACTCCCTTGGCGAGGACCGCGACACTGGCACCGGACTGCGCCAGTCGGATGCCGGCCACGAGCCCTGCGGTGCCCGCTCCGATCACGACCGCGTCGTATCGAAAGCCCGCTCTCACGGGCCCGCCTTGAAGTGGTCCACGGGCAGATGGTCGACGTCGAGCACGCCGTGAAAGATCCACTCGTCCAGCCGCATCTGCCGCAGCTGGTCGCCGTAGAGAATCGGCCAGACGCCCTTCCAGCGTTCCTGCAGGAAGTCGAGCAGCGAGGCGTCGGCCTGCTCGGCGCTGAGACCATCGTGCGCGTGCATCAGGCCCGCGGCGCGGTAGATGCAGAATCCGCCCTGGCACGGTCCCATGCCGAGGCGCAGCTGGCGGCGGATGTCGTCGAGGTTGGTCGAACCGGTTCGCTCGATCACCTGCTCGAGTCTCGAGCGCGGCACCAGCTCACACTCGCAGATGATCTGTTGGTCGCGCAGTGAGGCCTCCTTGCGCGCCAGGCGCTCGCCCAGCAGGTAGTGCTGGCCCGCCTCAGACCCCGGTAGCGGCTGCAGCGATGTGACACACGGGCGCTGAGAGCCGAGCATTTCGCAGACCTTGTCAACCGTGTCCTCGGCCATCAGCCTGAAGGTCGTCAGCTTCCCGCCGGTGATCGTCACAAAGCCACCGATGCCATCACGCTCGCTGTGGTCGAGCAGCGCGTGTGCGCGCGTCACATCGCGCGTGGCGGTCGAGTCGGCCTTGGCGTCCTCGAACAGCGGCCTGACTCCGGCCCACACACGCAGCGCCCGCGCCTGCCTGAATCCGGGGACGAGTCGCTCGCCCTCGTCGAGCATCCTGTCAACCTCGTGCTCGGGCACCGTGTCGTTGTCAGGGTCGTCGGTGTGCACGTCGGTCGTCCCGATCACAGAGACCGTCCGGATCGGCACGATGATGTCCCCGTCGCTCGGCATATCGCAACGGTTCACGACCGTGTGCACGAGCCGGTGGTTCATCGCGATCATGATTCCCCGGCCGGGCAGCACCCCCACACCCTCGATCCCGGCCAGCTCCGCGATCTGATGGGCCCACGCGCCCGAGGCGTTGACGGTGACCTGCGCCTCGATCTCGAGGTCCTGGCCGCCGCGCACGTCGAGCACGCAAGCGCCCGTGACCCGGTCGCCGGCGCGCCGGATCGACGCGACCTGGTGGTAGGTGAGGATTCGGGCGCCGCGTTGCTCGGCGCCGTGGGCGAGCGCCCAGACCGTCTTCCAAGCATCGATGCCCGCATCCGGAACCCTGAAGGCGCGCGAGACGCCGGGGTTCAGACGTGGCTCGTCACGTAGTGCCTCGGCGACGGGGATCTCCTCGCAGTCGACGTCGCTGGCGCGGCAGCCCTGGATAAAGCGGTCGGCATAGGCGTGGTCATCCCAGGGAGTGGTGACGAACAGCCCCCCCGTGTCCTCGATGCAATCGGCAGCAACACGCTTGAGGATGCGGTTCTCGACGATGCACTCACGCGCAGCCGGAGCGTCCTTGACGACGTAGCGGGCGCCCGAGTGCAGCAGGCCGTGGAAGCGCCCGCTCGTACCCTCGGCCAGGTCCGCACGGTCGACGAGGATCACGTCGAGTCCCCGCAGCGACGCGTCCCAGGCCACGCCCGCGCCTGTGGCGCCTCCGCCGATCACCAGCACCTCTGTGCTGAGCGTCACCATGGCGTCAGCCTATCGCCAGGCCGGCTGCCCGGTGGGTGGCCAGCGGGCCAACCCACCGCAGGCGACGTCACCCCCTACTCGACCCAGTCGAAGCTGCGCGTGACGGCCTTCTTCCAGTAATACATCCGTTCCCTGCGTGTCTCGGAATCCATCTTCGGGTGCCAGCGACCGCTCTCGGACCAGTTCTCCCGCAGGTCGTCCTGGCTGTTCCACAGGCCGGTCGCGAGGCCTGCCGCGTAGGCGGCACCAAGGGCAGTGGTCTCGGCGACCACCGGCCGGATCACCGTCACCCCGAGGATGTCGGCCTGGAATTGCATGAGCGTCTCGTTGGCGACCATGCCGCCATCGACCTTGAGCGTCTCCAACTCGACGCCCGAGTCGGCGCGCATCGCCTCGACGATCTCAGCGGTCTGATAGGCGGTCGCCTCGAGCGTCGCGCGGGCTATATGGCCGGAGTTGACGTAGCGGGTCAGGCCCGCGAAGACGCCGCGGGCGTCCGACTTCCAGTACGGCGCATACAGCCCTGAGAAGGCGGGGACGATGTACATGCCGCCGTTGTCTTCCACGGTCGCTGCCAGCTCCTCGACCTCTGAGGCCGACTTGATCAGCTTGAGGTTGTCGCGCAGCCACTGGACGAGCGCGCCCGTGATCGCGATCGATCCCTCGAGCGCGTACACCGGCTTTGCGTCGCCGATTTTGTAGCAGGCGGTGGTCAGCAGGCCGGACTTGGAGTGCACAAGCTCCTCGCCCGTGTTGATCAGCATGAAGTTGCCGGTGCCATAGGTGTTCTTGGCCTCGCCGATGCGAAAGCAGGTCTGGCCGAAGGTGGCCGCCTGCTGGTCGCCGAGGTCGCCCGCGATCGGGACGCCGGCGGCCGGGCCGGATCTGACCTCACCGTAGATCTCGCTGGAGGCGCGGATCTCGGGCAGCATCGAAAGAGGTACGCCGATCGTGTCGGCCGTGCGCTCGTCCCAGCCCAGCGTCGCCAGGTCCATCAGCATCGTCCGACTGGCGTTGGTCACGTCGGTGATGTGGAGTCCGCCGTCGACGCCGCCGGTCAGGTTCCAGATCAGCCACGTGTCCATGTTCCCGAAGATCAGGTCGCCTGCCTCCGCCTTCGCACGGGCGCCAACCACGTTCTCGAGGATCCAGCGGATCTTCGGACCCGAGAAGTAGGTCGCCAGCGGCAGCCCCGACTTGTCGCGGAAGCGATCCTGGCCGCCGACCTGGGCCAGCTCGTCGACGATCTTGTCGGTTCGGGTGTCCTGCCAGACGAGCGCGTTGTGCACCGGCTGGCCGGTGGTCCTGTCCCACACGAGCGTGGTCTCGCGCTGATTGGTGATCCCGAGCCCGGCGATGTCGTCGCGGCTGGCATCGGCCTCCTCCAGGGCCTGCGCGAGCACCTCCTGGCAGCGAGACCAGATCTCGATCGGGTCGTGCTCAACCCAGCCCGGCTTCGGGTAGATCTGCGCGTGCTCCTGCTGCGAGATGGACACGACTCGGCCTGAGCGGTCGAACACCATCGCGCGGGAACTCGTCGTTCCCTGATCGAGCGCGGCGACGTATCGCGGCGTCAATGCCCGTGGCCGAGGCGGGGATCGCCGCGTCGGCCCACGACGACCCAGGTGGCCTCGACGGTCTCGTTACCAATTGCGAACAGCCGGTGCGGCATCGTCGAGTCGAACGCGAGCGAATCGCCAGGTCCGAGTTGGTAGGTCTCGAAGCCCACCGTGACGCCCATACGACCCTTGACGACATGCCCGTACTCGTGACCGGAGTGGCGCATCAGCGAATCCTCAGGACACGACTCGCTGCCGGGCTCATACTCGACCTGCAGGAAGTCGACGTCCTGGGGTGTCGGTGGTGCCAACCGCTCCCAGCGCACGCCCGAAGCGAGTTGAATCACCTTGCCGGTCCCGCGGCGCACGACCGGCTGCACACCCCAGTGCTGGGCCGATCCCGCCGGCGCCGTGGCCGCGGCCTCAGGCTCCGGCTGCTGCGCCGGTGTCCTCGATCCGGACTGGGGGTGGTCATCGGCCGGGGCGTCGGCATCGGCGGTGCGGCGCTCGGGCGATTGCCGGAAGAAGAGCTCGTCAAGCGAGAGGCCAAGCTCATTGACGATCGCGTAAAGCGTCCCGACCGATGGTGATGCCTTGCCAAGCTCGACCTGGGAGATCAGGCTGGCTGAAACTCCAACCCGCCGCGCGAGCTCGCGGACGCCGATCTTCTGGCGCAGGCGCTCCTCGCGCACGCGGCTGCCGACGATGTCGATGCCATTGCCGTTTGCACCGTTGTTCGGGCGCTCCGACATCTCCGCGGCGACTTTACTCGGGCGCATTGGCTCCTGCGTCGGCTGCGCGGGCGCTCACTCGACCACCGCCCTATCCGCTTCCTTGACGAGGTCGGCGCCGCGAACGTATAGGCGCCCCGCCACCAGCAGCTCCTCGCCCGGGAAGCGCGTCAGGATCTCGGGTCCGTCAGCGAGTGACGAGCACCTCCTCCTCAATTCGCGCGGCCGAGCGGCCGTCGCTGGCGGGGCAGTAGGTCTCGAGTGCGAACACCATCCCTGTCCTCGATCTCGACCGGGTCGTCGAAGGAATGCAGTCGCGAGATCATCGGCGACTCATAGAGGCCGACGCCGAGGCCGTGCCCGAACTGCAGCCCGAAGCAGGCCTCCTCGTTGGCGAATCCGAGATCCTCGGCGCTCGGCCATACCGCGGCGATCTGATCAGTGGTGACACCGGGGCGGACGAGGTCGATCGCGTTGTCGAGCCACTCGCGGCACTGCTTGTACGCGTCCAGCTGAGACTGGGTCGCGCCACCGACGCAGAAGGTGCGGTAGTAGCACGTCCGATAGCCCATGAAAGAATGGATGATGTCAAAGAACGCCTGATCTCCCGGACGCAACAGCCGGTCCGAGAAGACATGCGGATGCGGGTTGCAGCGGTCCCCGGAGACGGCGTTGATCGCCTCGACCTGCTCGGAGCCGAGCTCGAACAGGAGCTTCTGGGCCTCGGCCACGATCTCGTGCTCGCGCGCCCCCGGGCGTAGAAGCTCGTAGATCCGCTCATAGACGGCGTCGACGATTCGCGGCGGCGTGATCGAGCAGGGCGATCTCATCGATCGTCTTGAGCCGGCGGGCGCTGAGCATCACCGGCTGCGCGTTGGCGGTCGGGATCTGCCGGCGGTGCAGCGAGGCCAGGGTCTCCATATCGGTCAGGTCGATGCCGAGCGGCTCGCGCTCCAGCCCGTGCTCGCGCAGCACCTCGTGGATGTGGCCCGCTAGCAGGTCCGGCACGCCGGTCTGCTCGGGCATCGCGCCGCGCATGCTGGAGACGCCCGCACGCCAGCTCGACTCGGGCAGCCACGGCGCGTACAGCTGGTGGTGTCTGGCGGCCGAACCGAAGTCCCACAGCACCGGATCGCCCTCGCGCGGAAGCAGCACGCAGCGGGCGCTCTTGTCACGCGCCCATTCGCCGATGTGAGTGCTCGTGACGTAGCGGATGTTGTTCTGGTCGAACAGCAGCAGCGCTCCGAGGTCGGAGGCCTGCAGCGCCTCCCGCGCCTTGCGCAGCCGGTCCGCGCGCAGGCGGTGGAAGTCGACCCGCTGCTCCCAGTCGACCGCCATCGTGGCTCCACGCGATGCGATCATGTATGACCCCCGATCCGTTCGGCCAGGTAATCCCAGTCGCGATTGAACCGGTACGAGTAGTTGCTCGGTAGCTGTGGCGACTGCGTCTCGAGCCAGCGCACGCGCCCGACCGCCGCGGTGGTGGAAGGAGTGAATGCAGCCGACGCCCGTCCAGAACGACGTCGCCGGGGCCGAGCGTGAACTCGTCGTCGTTGGCGGTCGCGACAACCTCGCCCTCGAGCATGTAGTAGCTCTCCTCGAGCGGGTGGTCGTGGGGCAGCGCCGAGCCGCCGGGCTGGTACTCGACCATGAACATCGAGTGCAGGACGGCGCCCAGTCGCTGATCGACCAGCATCTTCACGGCGATGCCGCTGTAGGCCAGCAGCGCCGTCGCCATGCTTGCCGAGACCGTGGGCGCGTCGACGGCCGCGCCGATCTTGAGGTTGTCGACGTCCATCTGCCCCGGGCCGAGCCGGAACAGCGTGCGCGTGCGCGGATCGCGGATGTCCGGCTCGCTGCCGCCGGCCTGCGGCAGCGGTTCCCCTGTCCAGAAGGTGTCCGGCGGCCCGATGGTCCTCGGCACGGGCGCGTTGGCCTCGAGCAACAGGGCGGCGGCACTCGACTCGTTGCGGTAGCCGTGGGTGACTCCGACCGGCAGCAGCCCGCACTCATGTGAGGACAATCGGTAGCAGTGTCCCTCCATGATCAGGGTCGGATGCCCCTCAAGCACGTAGAAGCTCTGCTCGGTGGAGTGCAGGTGCATTCCCGACGTGGCCGCCTGGCTCGATGCGGGCCAGCGCGAGCCCGGTGTGGACGGCCCCGGCCGAGCGATCGACCAGGGTCGCCCGGCTGAGGCCCGAGCAATGCTTGGCAGCAGGCCCGGGTGGCGCCGCAAGCGTCACGTCCGCCGCACGCCTGACGTGGTACTGGGGCTGTGGTTGGGTCATCGCCGAGAGACTAGCGCCGGTCATTTAATGGCGTCAAGTCGTACTGCACAGTTTGCACGATCTGTGGGTCTGCCATCGCCAGGTGCGTCAAGTAGTCGTTGACGAGTCGTCGCGGGTGCGCACCCCCGCCTCCCGCTCGAGGTGGGGCACCAGGACCGCCAGGTCGAGGTCTCCCATGCCTGCCGCTATGCACGCCTGGGTCAGTTGTTGCACAAGCGCGGTCACGGGCAACGGCACCGAGGCGTCGTGGCCCGCCGCGAGCGCCAGGCCGAGATCCTTGTGCAGCAGGCTGGCCGTGAACGTCGACGTGTAGTCGCCGGACAGCAGCGTTTCCTGCTTGTACTTCACGTATGGGCTGCCGATCGCGGAGCCGGCGATCACCTCGAGCACGGTCGCGCGCTCGAGGCCGTGGCGCTCGGCCAGCACCAGCGCCTCTGCCAGCAGTTGAGTGGTCCCGCCGATCATCAGGTTGAGCGCCAGCTTGAGGATCCGCGCCTGCTCGTCTAAGCCGACATGGAACAGCTTCGGTCCGATGTCGAGCAGCAGGGGCGCCAGGTGATCGAAGACCTCCCGTGGGCCGGAGACGATGATCCCGAGGTTGCCCGCCGACGACCACAGACGGATTGCCGCTGACCGGCGCACGTAGGTAGGAGATGCCCTGCCCTGCAGCGGCGGTCGCCACCTCGGCGGAGGTCACGGCTGAGATCGTGCTCATGTCGACCAGAGTCTGCGCGCCGCGTTCGTGGACCTGCAGCCCATGCGCTCTGGCCAGCAGGCCATCCTCCCCCATCGCCACGGCTCTCACGGCATCGTCGTCGGAGAGCATCGTGATCGCCACGTCGGCTCGCTCCCAGGCATCGGCCGGCCGGCTCAGCGTCGCGACGCCGCGTTGCGCAAAGGCTTCCGCGGGCGCAGGTGATCGGTTCCAGACGGACAGCTCGTGGCCGGCCTGCTCGAGGCGCTCCGCGATCGGGACGCCCATGTGTCCGAGGCCGAGAACCGCTACGCGCATCAGCCGAATACCCAGCCACCGTCGACGTTGAGGTTGACGCCGTTGACGCTCCCGTTCCGCAGCAGGAACAGCGCGGCGTCGGTGACGTCGTCCATCGTCACCGTTCGACCCGTAGGGGTGCGCTTGATCACGGCCTCGATCATCGCCGCGTTGGTTTCCCATGCCGGGCTGTCGCCCACGATCCCTGGGTGCAGGGCGTTCACGCGTACGGGTGCCAGCTCGATCGCGAACGTGCGCACCATCGCCTCAACGGCGCCGTTGACGCTGGTGACGGTGGTCGACCCCGGATACGGTCGCTCCTTGGCGAGGCCTCCGTAGAGGAGTACGGAGCTGCGGTCGTGCAGATTGTCGTGTAGCGCGTGCAGCACCTCCGTGTAGCCGACGAGCTTGAGCGTCGCCAACCGGATCGCCCGTGCGATGTCGTATTCGCGCACGGAGTTGGCGTCGCGTTCGATCGCCGCGAGCACGACATGATCGACGTTGTCGAGCCCGCTCAGACGTGCGGCTATCGCGTAGGGCTCGGCCAGGTCCAGCGCGCAGCCTGTGACGTTTGCGCCGATCTCCGCGGCGACAGCCTGCGCCCGCTCGGTCTCCCGCCCCGTCAACACGATCGGGTGCCCTTCCCGCGCGAATCGCTCCGCCAGCCGTCGGCCCAGGCCCTGGGTTCCGCCGATGATCACAACCGTCCCCGCCGCCATCTCCACGCTCCTGTGTCCGCAATCAAAAACAGCTACAGCGATCCCGCACCGTGGGTGGAGGCGTCGGCGTAGTTCGTGTAGGTATAGGGGTTGTCGAGCACCTTCGACTCGGGGATCTCCGGCTGCATCCCCTTGCGCCATTCGTCCTCGCCGAGGGTCGCGCGGAGATGGTCGATCGTGGCCTCGATCGCCCTGCGAGCCCTGCCGAGATCAGTGTTGAGGAGCCGCCCCGCGTGCTTGACGACGCGGCCGTTGACGGTGACCGTGTGGACGTCGGCGCGCTGTGCCTGGAAGACGATGTGCCCATACGGGTGCAGGATTGGGAACATCGCAGGGGAGCTGTCGTTCTTGACCAGGACGATGTCGGCCCGCTTGCCCGGTTCGAGGCTGCCCACGATGCCGTCGAGCCCCAGCGCCCGGGCGCCGCCGCGGGTCGCCCAGTCGACGACCTGCTCAGCGCGCAGCCCGACGTGGGTGACGGTCTCGCCGTCGCGGTGCGCTTCCTGATGCTCGCGGGCGCGATCGGTCGAGAGCGTCGCACGCATCGCCGAGAACGGGTCGGCGCTCCACCAGACGGACGTGTCGACTGAGAGCGAGACCGGGATGCCGTGGCGGCGCAACGCCCAGCTGGACGGGTAGCCCTGTCCGCAGGAGCACTCGCTCTCGGCGGAGACCGAGGCATGGCCGCCCGTGGCGGCGATCCGCTGGTAGGAATCGTCAGACAGTGTGGCCGCGTGGACATACACGGTCTCGGGCGTCATGAAGTCGTGCTCATGCATCAACCGGATCCCGTCGTCATTGGTCGCGCCCCAGACGCCGGCATGGGTGGTGACGGCGACGCCGAGTTCCCGCGCCGCCTCGAACGCGGCCTTCTCGGGGAAGGCCGGATCGCCCGTTACATCGAAGGCCATCTGAAAGCCGAGCATCTCCGAGCGCGGCATCCGGCGCTCGACGAACGCCCGGAAGTCTGGCGAATTAGCCCAATCCCAAGGCGCGGCATGGATGTTGCCGTACCCGAACACGAAGCGGCCCGGCACCGCCTCGAGCGCGTCGACCGCCGCCTCGGCGTGGTCGATCGTGGCGAGCCCGTGCGACCAATCGACGCTGGTCGTCACGCCGGCGTCGATCGCCTCGATCGCGGACAGCAGGTTGCCGGCGTGGTAATCCTCGGGACGGAACTTCTTGCCGTGTTCGAGGTAGTTCCACACGAAGTACTGCGTCAGCGTCCAGTCCGCCCCATACCCCCGCATCGCGGTCTGCCACATGTGGCGATGGGTGTCGATCATGCCGGGCATGACGATGCCGCCGCCGGCTCGGATCTCGGCCGTGCCTTCCGGGACCTCCAGGTTGGCTCCGACTGCGGCGATGTCGCTGCCGATGACCAGTACGTCGCCCTCCTCGATCACCGAGTGAGCATCGTCCATCGTGAGTACCAGCCCGCCGCGGAAGACGATTGCGGGGGCGGCCGCGAGCTGGTCCGATGTCGGCTCGATCAGATTGCCCGATGTCATCTCGTCTCCACTTTTGCCTGTCGATTGACAGTAAACACCTTCGTGCGGGCAGCACCCTTGCAGATGCGGCCTTGCTTGTCAAAACGGCGTTTGGTAGAAGGTCACTGCACGTGTCGTAAACCAGCGGCGCACGCCCGGTCACCGATTTGGGGGCGCGTCGCGACGGATTGGAGAGGCAGATGTCTGGAGACGATTCAATACGCGTAACCCACGCGGGCAGCCTTCCGCGGCCGGCCGAGCTCGCCGATCTGATCTGGTCGAAGCTCGACGGGCAGACCGTCGACGAGGCCGCACTCGAGGCGCGCGTCACAGCGGCTGTCGAGGAGGTAGTCGCCAAGCAGCACGAAGTTGGGGTCGACATCGTCAGCGACGGCGAGCAGAGCAAGACCGGCTTCAGCACATACGTGAACGAGCGCTTCTCCGGCTTCGATGGCCGCTCGGAGTTCCAATCCGACGATGTGGCGGAGTTCCCCGAGTTGGCGATGAAGCTGTTCGCCACCGACTCGATGGCGCACGTCGTGTTCTCCAACTGCGTCGGCCCGGTCGAGCTCACCGACCGGGAGGCGGTGCACAAGGACATCGCCCGGCTCAAGGCCGCGCTCGGCGACGCGGATCCGGCCACAGCGTTCATGGGCGCAGTCAGCCCCGGTCAGATCGCCTTCAACTATCCGAACCACTACTACGGGTCGCACGAGGAGTATCTGGAGGCGCTCGCGGGTCAGCTTCGCTACGAGTACAGGGCGATCACCGATGCCGGCATCAACCTCCAGATCGACTCGCCCGACGCGGCGATGGCGGCGCACAGTCGCTCGGTCGGGTCGAGCATCATCAGCTGGCAGCAGCATCTGCCGCTGGCGATCGAGGCTCTGAACGCCGCGCTCGACGGCATCCCCCAGGAGCAGGTCCGCTTCCACGTCTGCTGGGGCAACTATGGCGGCCCGCATCACCACGATGTGCCGCTTGAGAACATCATCGACGACGTCCTCAAGGTCAACGCGGGGACGATCTACGTCGAGGGCGGCAACCCCCGCCACGAGCATGAGTGGCGCGTATTCCGGGACCACAAACTGCCCGAGGACAAGCGGGTGATCCTGGGCGTGATCGACACGAAGTCCAACCACGTCGAGCACCCGCGCGTGGTCGCCGACCGACTCGTGAATCTCGGCAAGGTGATCGGCAAGGATCGCCTGTTGGCCGGCACCGACTGTGGCTTTGATACCTTCATCCGCTTCTCGCTGGTGGATCCCGGTGTCGCCTGGCTGAAGCTCAGGGCTCTTTCCGAGGGCGCCGAGCTTGCATCCGGTGAGCTCTGATGCGCTGCGGCGCGCCCGGCCCTGCCGGACGCGGTGTGCGCCAAGACTGAGACGGCCACAAAGCCCTAACCGCATCGCAACGGTGCAGGCTCGATCATGAGGGGGTGTCGTTCTGAGTCCGGCGAGAGCACGGCGGGAAGTGACACTTGACGCATACAAGGACCGCTGTTTATCATTGCCGCACGTGCCGTTCAGTCACGTGTTACGTGCCGCTGGTATCCGGTGACGAGAGGGCCGACCGGAGCCGGGCAGCGATTGGGAGAACGTAGAGGAGGAGTGCATTTCATGGAGAAGCTCTTGCGGCTCAGGTCCGGTGCTCGGGCTCCGTTGGTTCTGGCAGGCGTGCTCGTAGTCGCGCTCGCGCTGGCAGCTGCCGGGTCGTCGAGTGCCGTGGCCAAGGGCAAGACCAGACACCTGAAGCTGGTGTTTCTGTCGTTTGCCGCTACAAACAACAGCTACGACGCGCCGATGCTCGCTGCCGCCAAGGCGGAGGCATCGAAGCTCAACGCGTCACTGCAGGTGATGGACGCGAACAACAGTCCGACGACGCAGTACTCGGACTTCCAAACTGCGCTCACAGAGAGCGGGGTCAAGGGGATCATCACGCAGCCGATCGAGTCCACGAACCTGATCCCGCTCGTCGCCGCCGCGGTGAAGAAGAAGATCAGGGTCGTAAACGTGGACCAAGTCATGGGACCGAAGTACACGACTGCGGCCGTGCAGGTCAAGGGCCTGTCGGGCAACGTCACGTTCAACCCGTGGGAGCTCGGTTCGCTGTGGGGACAGTTGGTCGTCAAGGCGTGTCAGACCAAGCACCTGGATCCGTGCAACATCGGGTACCTGTACGACATCCAGCAGTCAACGCTGGACGTGGCCCTTCACGCGGCATTCACGAATGCGCTGAAGCGGGATCCGGCCGCGAAGATCGTCGAAACCGGCCAGGATTACTTCACGCCGACGACGGGCGCGACGGCTGTCCAGACGATGATCACGGCCGATTCGTCGATCAACCTGATCGCCGCGTCTGACCAGGGCATCGAGGGAGCGCAGAGCGTCAGCGCCGCCGACAGCGACGTGTTGGTCGGCTTCGGCGCCTCCGCGGCGGGCATCAACGGCGTCAAGTCCGGCCGCTGGTATGGAACCGTCGCCCAGGACCCGGCGACAGAGGGCAAGGACGGAGTCCTGACGCTGGTCAACGCGATCCGCAACAACAAGAAATACCCGGGCCAAAACCCGCTGAACAAGCTGCCCGACAAGGGTGTCGTCACCAAGAGCGACGCGAAGCTGTTCAAGGGTGAATGGGCGGGGTAGAACCCTCGTCAGGGAGTTCGACGGGCGTGGTGCTCGTCGAACTCCGCGACGTCTCCAAGCACTTTGGGGGTGTGCACGCGCTCGAGGGGGTCTCCTTGCAGATCCCCTCGGGCGTGGTACACGCGCTGGTCGGTGAGAACGGCGCGGGCAAGTCGACACTGGCCAAGATCATTGCCGGCGCTATTCAGCACGACAGCGGGCGCGTGCTGATCGACGGTGAGGATGTGACGCTGCGCTCACCTCGCGAAGGCCTCAGTCGCGGAATCGCGATGATGGCGCAGGAGCTGTTGGTCGTCCCGCGGCTGACGGTTGCCCAGAACGTATTCCTCGGCGTCGAGCCGCGCAGTGCCGGCTGGGTCGACCGCCGTTCGCTGCGCCTGCGCTACGAGCAGCTGGCCGGGCAGGTCGGCTTCAACCTGCCCGCGGACCGACTTGTGGGCGGCCTACGGGTTGCCGAGCAGCAGCAGGTTGAGATCATGCGCGCGCTCGCACGTGAGGCGCGGATCATCGTCATGGACGAGCCGTCGGCCGCGCTCTCGGGCGTTGACGTGGACCGTCTACACGAGCTGATCCGCTCGCTTGCTGCTCAGGGCAAGACGGTGCTGCTCGTGTCCCACTTCCTGCGCGAGGTACTGGAGCTCGCCGACACGGTGACCGTGATGCGCGACGGCCACATCGTCCGAACTGCGCCGGCCGCCGAGGAGACCGAGCCATCCCTGATCCAGGGCATGCTCGGACGTCCCCTCAGCGCTGCGTACCCGGCCAAGGCCGAGGCCCCAAAAGCGGTACCGGTGGCGCTTGCGGTGCGCGATCTCGTGGCGCCGGGGATCGAGGGTGTCTCCTTCGACCTGCTGGAGGGTGAGATTCTCGGCCTCGCCGGCCTCGTCGGCGCCGGGCGCACCGAGCTTGCGCGAGCGATCTTCGGTGCGGACAAGCGCCTCGGCGGCGCCGTCGATCTCGCCGGCAAGCCGCTGCCGGACACGGGTCCGCTCACGAGCCTACGGCGCGGACTGGCGATGGTGCCCGAGTCCCGCCGCGAACTTGGGCTTCTGTACAGCCGTTCCGCCGTCGAGAACGTCTCACTCTCGAGCCTGAGCGACTTTAGCCGGCTGGGATGGGTCGATCGGCGTGCGGAGCGAGCGGCGGCGCGGGAACTGCTCACTCGCGTTGCACTCACTCGCGCCACCGGCGCGTCGATCGTCGGCACGCTCTCAGGCGGTAACCAGCAGAAGGTGCTGTTCGCGCGGATGCTGATGTGTCGTCCCAAAGTGTTGATCGCAGACGAGCCGACGCGCGGCGTCGATATCGGCGCCAAGCGGGCGATCTACGACCTGATCGTCGGGCTCGCCTCACAGGGGACGGCGGTGCTGCTCATCTCCTCCGAGTTGGAGGAGATGCTGGGTCTCGCCCAGCGCGTGCTGGTCATGCGCCGCGGGAGTATCGCGACGGAGCTGTCCGGCGAAAAGATGAGCGAGTCGGCGATCCTGGCCGCGGCGTTCTCGGAAACCACGATCACGCAGGAGGCCGCATGAGTGCCGATCAAGAGACGCCGCCGGACACGCAACCGGAGTCCGCTGCGGCAGCACCGACTCCGGACTCGCGCGCGAGAGGCCTGCCGACGCTGTCCGCGGCGCCGTGGCGCCGCGCCGGGATCTTGATCCCGTTCCTGATCCTGTTCGTCGCGCTCTCGATCGGGTCCGGGCCGTTCCTGACCAAGACGAACCTGCTGAACATCGTCGACCAGCAGTCGGCGACGCTCGTGATCGCGGCCGCCGGCACTTTCGTCCTGATCTCCGGCGGCATCGATCTGTCGGTGGGTGCCACCTATGGGCTCGCCTCGGTGGTGTTCGGCGAGCTGGCCGCGCACGGTTGGGATCCGGCGCTTGCGATCATCGCCGGTGTGCTTTCGGGGCTGGCGGTCGGAATCGTCAACGGCGTGGTCTCGACGTTCTTCAGGATCAACTCGCTGATCGCGACCCTGGCGATGTCGTTCGTCGTGGCCGGGGTCGCCTCACTGGTCACATCGGGCAATCTCGTGCTGATCACCGATCAAGGTGCCGCCGACATCTCCAGGTCGCAGTTCTTGACCGTCAACATGTCCACCTGGGTGATGGTCATCGTTGTGTTGGTGTTGGGGTCGGTGTTGGCGCGCAGCACCTACGGGCGCTATGTGTACGCCGCCGGCGGCAACGCGGAGGCGGCGCGCTTCGCCGGCGTGCGCGTGAACCTGGTGCGCGTCGTCGCCTTCGCGCTCAGCGGCGGTGCGGCGGCGCTCGGCGGGATTCTCGATTCGGCGCGTGTGCTCGAGGGCAACTCGACCAACAACACGACCCTGACGTTCACCGTCGTGGCCGGGATCGTGGTCGGCGGCACCAGCATCCTCGGAGGTGAGGGCGCGGTCTGGCGCACGGTGGTCGGGGTGTTGCTGATCGCACTGATCGGCAATGGCTACGGGCTGCTCAGCCTAAACCCGCTATACGAGCAGATTACGCTTGGCGTGATCATGCTGCTGGCTGTCGGACTCGACGCCTGGTCGCGCCAGATCCGCAACTGATTCCCTCCCGGATCCGGGGGTCAGGCGCCGTCGCCCGACGAGCTGCGGCCGCGGCGGCGGTAGGGCGAGAGCTTCGGCGGCCCGGACTCGCCGCCCTCGAAGAACTGCTGGACGCGCTCGATCAGTGCGGCCGTGTCCTCCTGAGGGAGGATCGGATCGCCGAAGGACACCTCGACCCGGTGGCGCTTTGACCATAGCCGGCCGCGAAGCCGCTTCGGCCAGATGCTGCCGGGGGGCATCGCCTCGGCCGTCCCGGACACGCGGATCGGCACGATCGGCAAATTGTGCTGTGAGGCCAGCACGGCGGCGCCGCGTCGAACCCGGCCAAGACCGTTACCGCGTGAGCGCGTGCCCTCCGGATAGAGCAGCAGGCTCCAGCCGTCGTCGAGCAGCTCGTCGAGATGGCTCGTGCCCTTGGTCGCGCCGCCGTCGCCCTTGCGCTCGATCGGGACGGTGTTGAAGAACAGCGCCACCAGCGAGGCGACCAGCCGGTTACGGTAGAAGTAGTCGGCGGCGGCGGCGACCGCGGTGCGCTTGCGCAGCCTCCGCGGCAGCGCCGAGAGAATCACCGGGGTGTCCATGTGGCTGGCGTGGTTGGCAACGAGGATCACCGGCTGCTTGATCGAAGACAACTTTTCGAACCCGGTCGCCCGACGCGCGGCGTAGTGGTCGAGGACCGGGTTGATAAGGAATTGCATGAAGCGCTCGCGGACCCATAAGGCCGGGCGGGAGCGGGCCCACGGCAGGTCCAGCTGTGCGGCGGCGGCACGCAGCTCGCGGGCGCGTTCCGGCGCCTGCTGCGCGACCTCGCGGGCGGCTTCGCGCGCGGCCTCGATCACCCGCTGCTGGCTCTCATGGGCGGCCTCGACCGCTGCGTCTTTGACCCGCTCGCCCAGCGGCGACTGATCGGTTCGCTGGCGGCGGAAGCGAAACACCCGATGCGGAGTACCCCCGGAACCCGTGACCGTTACACGGCGGGCGCGCCCTCAGCCAAACGCGCGCGGCACATTCATGATCTCGGGGTCCTGTCCCTCGAGCGCCATCCAGGCGGCCCGGAAGCCGTGACCGGCCGCGCTCGCCATCACCGCGGTGCGATTTTCCATCTGGCTGATCATCGGCGAGCCCGCGGGCGGGCGGATGACGCATACAGCCGGCCTCGCGCCGGGATCGCGCGCTTGTCTCGAGAGCTCGCCGACGAGCGCGTCATAGCGAGCCGAACGGGTGCGCCGCAGTTCCACCAGTGCCGGGTTGATCTTGACCAGGTAGCGATCGGTGAGGTTTGCGATGCCGTTGGAGAGTGGCGTGTGCGAGACCCCGTGCGGTCGCGTCTGCAGCACCAGCATGTCCGTGGCGGTGCGCCGGGGGACCCCGACCGGCAGCGGCTCGGCAAGCGTCGCGTCGAGCAAGAGCCGACCTCGGAACGACACGGGGCCGCCCGCAAGCCACGGCAGCCGGGCGGATGCGAGCATCGCCTGCCGGATCTCGGCGTCGTCGCGCAGGTCGGTGAGATCGACCCCCTCCGCGGTCTCCGCATCGGTCGCCGTGCAGTGCAGCTCGATCGGGCTTGCGAGTATGCGGTCGGTATGCAGCGGGCGCTGCGTTCGCCAGACCTCGTTGACCACGTAGTCCATGTTGAAGAGCGAACGGCCGCGCAGCACGCGGCGGACGCTGACGAACCGGGGGTTGCCGAATCCATGCTGGTAAAGACCGGCGAGGTACGAGGCCTGGCCGCCCAGCAGGAAGGCTGCGTTGAAGGCGCCGGCCGAGGCGCCGTGAACCTCATCGAAGGCATCCGTGAAGCCGAGCTGCTCGATTGCGGCGGTCATCCCGGCAGAGACCACCCCGCGCATCCCGCCGCCCTCGATCACAAGCGCGATCCGGCGCCCGTCTGCACGCCTGCCGGGCACCGAGCCCTGCTCGCGCCGCCGCCGGATCAGTGCCACAACCGGCTGGCCGCGCTGATCTTCGGTCATCGGCTGGGGCGCCTGCAGCAGTGGGTCAGCGGCAAAGCGCCGCACGATCGTGACTCTCATGTTGTGCTGCCGTGTTCGGACGTAGAGCGAGGTCAGCGGACGGGCCAGGAGGAATCGTCGATCGGCTCGATCGTCGCCAGCTCCGCGACCGGCGCGTCGAGCAGATCCCTGTGCGTGGGGACTGCGGTCATGTGGGAATTGTCGCGGAGAGTTTGCGCTGCCGGGATCCGCCGGACAACACCTCTTAAAACGGGGGAGGCGATTATTACCTCAGAGTTATTTTCGCATCCCTCGCTTTTGGGTATACCGACCCCGGGTCAGCCCACGCCAGAACGCTGATCTTCGCGCCGGCCCGAACCGCGCTCGGGCCTGAACCGCGCTCAGGCCCGAACCGCGCTGGTCGGATCGGGGCCTTCGCTGATCGTCATCGCCACGCTCGCCTCGAGCGTGGCGATGGCGTTGCCGCGATAGACGCCCTTGATCGGCGGCACGTCCGAGTAGTGGCGGCCATGTCCGATCTTGACGTGATGCTCGCCGGCCAGCCCGCCGTTGGTCGGATCGATGCCGACCCAGACGGCCTCGCCGTCGATGCCGGGCAGCAATGCCTCAATCCAGGCGTGTGTATCGACCTCGACTGACTTGGCGTCGGTGTCACCGTTGGTCGTGAACAGATAGCCGGAGACATAGCGAGCGGCGACGCCGTGGCGGCGCAGCAGGTTGACGCCGAGGTGGACGAAGTCCTGACAGACGCCTGCTCGCCCGTCCAGCACATCGGTCAGCGGCGAATCGACGTAGGTCGCGCCGCGGCGGTATTCGAGGCGGTCCGGGATGAGCTCGGTCACGAGCAGCGCCGCGGCCAGAGGCGTCGGCGCAGCCGCGACCTCGGTCCCCAGCGCAACCAGCAGCGGATGGCCGGGCGCATCCTCGGTCTGCAGCAGGAACTCGCCGCCGGCCTCCCGGTAGTCGGGACCACCGAGATCCTGCCAGTCGGTTCCGGACGGCTCCGCCCCGGGGTGCGTGGTAACGCGCGCGCGCACGTCGATCGCGAGCTCCCTGTGTGGGCGGGTGACCTCGAACTCGACGACCTCGGTCCCGAAATAGTCCTCGTGGCGGTACTGACGCACGTCGGGCGTCAGCCGCACCGCGAAGTCGTCGAGGCGTTGGCGGCTGTTGGCAGCCGGTCGCACGCGCAGCGCGTTGACATTGCCAACGACATCAGCGTCGTACTCGTACCTGGTCAGATAGCGGATCGCGAAGTGCACCTGATGAAATTCTCCAATGAGCGGGCGTCAGCCTCAGACGTGAACCATCGCCAGCGCTGCCACGGCGAAGTAGCGGTCGTCGATCTCGGCGTCGATCACCGCGAGCTCATCCTGGACGCGGGCGAGCATCTCGGCCAGTGGCTCGGAGCGAGCGACTGTGCGTTGTTGCAGTTCGAGGTCGGCGATCAGGCGGCCCAGGCGCAGCACGGGCGGCGCCGTTCGCGGTGCCTGGTCTGCGGTCTCCAGCGCCGCCCGCAGCTGTTCGAGTGCGGCGCGCACCGACCCCGGATACGCGCTCTCGTACAGCAGAAAGGTGCCGACGCTCTGAAGCGTGGGCGGTTGACGCAGATGGCGGCGGAAGGCCTGGAAGCCGCCGACCGCCTGCAGCAATGCGAGCGCCTCCGCCTGGTGCGTCTGCCCTGGCTCATCGGGCCCCGTGGGCATCTGCGCCTGGTGGGTCAGCTGAGGCTGGTCCACGCCGGCAGGCGTGTCGTAGGCGGGGATCGCGACCAGCCGTAGCATTCGCAGCATCATGTCGGCCTCCTCGATGCGGCTCCCGGCTTCGAGGAAGGAACTTGCCTCGTCGCGAAGCATCGTCTTCTCGACCAGACCCCAGAACAGCGCGCAGCGCTCCTTCACCTCCTGGTACACCGAGTATGGGCCGGTCGCGAGTGCGGCCGCCAGGTCATAGCGACCGAGTGACAGATAGAACGAGTTGAGCGCCTCCCACATCTCCGTGGAGATCACATCACGCAGCGTGCGTGCGCGCTCGCGCGCGCGGGAGACGCAGGAAACGACGGAGGCGGGACTGTCGGTATCGAGCGTCAGCAGCGGCGCGATCTCCGGGCGACCGAGAACAAACGGAGGGGACGGCGGCGTCTCGATGCTGGATGCGGAGGCGCGCCTCGCCGCCTGCTGCCCCGCTGAGGATTCCTCGCGGGACGTGCGCTCGCCCGGCTCACCGGGAGCCGGGGGCTTGGCTCCGATCACTGCCAGCACACCGGTCCATGAGAGCGCGATCCCGCGCGAGTCGGTACCGCCGGAGCCGCCGGCGACGTCGGCGTGGAAGGCGCCGTCCAGCATGCGAGCGGTGTGCTCGGCGCGGGTCAGGTCGCGGCCGAGCCAGAACAGCTCCTGGGCGATTCGGGCCAGCATCAGCTGACGGCCCCCGCCCGTCCGTCGACCCGGGTTGAGCGCCGGGGACGGAGCACCTGCTGTTGTTGCTGGGCCTGTTCGTGCCAGGCGCCGTACCGGATGTCCGGCAGCCGCGGCGGTCTGCGGGGCGGGAACGCAGGTGCCTGCTGCTCGCCGGGAATCTCCTCATCCGCAAGCACCCAGGTGTCCTTGGAGCCGCCCCCCTGCGAGGAGTTGACGATCATCGAGCCCTCCTTCAGGGCGACACGGGTCAGGCCTCCCGGGACGATCCGAATCTCCTCGCCGAAGACGGCAAACGGCCGCAGGTCGACGTGGCGAGGAGCGAGCCGACCGTCACCGGTCTCGGTCGGCACCGTGGACAGGTGCACGAGCTCCTGAGCGATGAACAGCTCCGGATTCGCCTCGATCAGCAGCGCCTCGCGGGCGAGCTCCGCGGCGCTGGCCTGCGGGCCGATGAAGACACCCTTGCCGCCGGATTCGGCGGTCGGCTTGACGACGAGCTGATCGAGCCGCGCCAGCACCGAGGCACGAACCTTGTCGTCCTCCAGCAGGTAGGTCGGCACGTTCTCAAGGATCGGCTCCTCGCTCAGATAGAAGCGGATCATGTCCGGCACGTAGTGGTAGATGGCCTTGTCGTCGGCGACGCCGGTGCCGATCGCGTTGGCGATCGCGACGGTGCCGGCGCGGTAGGCCCGCACGAGGCCGGGAACGCCGAGCATCGAGTCGGAGCGAAACTCGATCGGATCGATGTAGTCGTCGTCGAGCCGCCGATAGATCGTGTGCACGCGCTGCAGGCCGGCGGTGGTGCGCATGTAGCAGTTGGAGTCGCGCACGACCAGGTCAGAGGCCTCGACCAGCTCGATCCCCATCTCCCGTGCCAGGAACGCATGCTCGAAGTACGCGCTGTTGAGAGGCCCCGGTGTCCACAGCACAACGGTGGGCTCGCTCTCGACGCCGGGCGCCACAGCCTGCAACGCCTCCAGCAGCAGTGACGGGTAGTTGCTGACCGGGCGCACGCGGTGGCCGGCGAACAGCTCCGGCACCAGCCGCGTCATCGCGAGTCGATTCTCGAGCACGTACGAGATTCCCGACGGCGTGCGTACGTTGTCCTCGAGCACTCGCCAGGTGCCGTCGCCGCCGCGCACCAGGTCACACCCGCAGACGTGCGTGTAGACGCCGCCCGGCGCACGCACCCCGTGCACCGGCCGCGCAAAGCTCGGCCGGCTCACGATCAATGACCACGGCACCAGCCCGGCGCGCACGATCTCACGCGCGTGGTAGACGTCGTCGACGAAGGAGTTGAGCGCTCGGATCCTCTGAGCGAGTCCGCGCTTGATCGCGGTCCACTCCGCGGCCGTCAGCACCCGCGGGACGAGGTCGAGCGGGAATGGGCGGTCGCGCCGCTCGCCGTCGGACCCGGAGACCTCGAACGTGATCCCCTGCTGCATGAAGATCGTGTCCCGACGCCGGCCGGCGTCAAGCAGCGCCTCCGGTCCCAACCGCCTGAGGGTCGCGACCAGCGCGGCCACGTGCGGCTTGGGCCTGCCGTCAGGCGCGAGCAGCTCGTCACATGATCCCTCGGGGATCGAATAGCCGTTGATCAGTTCGTCTTCAGGCACGAGATCCCACAGCTTGCCAGTGTTCGGTGCGAGAGGGGCTCCCGCTGTCGCCCTCTGGACCTCTACGCTTCCCCAGGTCATGCGAGTCGTGATCACAGGCGCCGCCGGGATGCTCGGGAGCGACGTGCGGCTGGCGGCGGACGCGGCCGGCCACGAGCTGGTCGCGCCGACCCGCGCGGAGCTCGACATCGCCGACCCCGACGCGGTCAGGTCCGCGTTCGCGGACGCCCGTCCGGACGCGGTGATCAACTGCGCCGCCTACACCGACGTCGACGGCGCCGAGTTCGATCCTGACGGCGCTGCGGCGGTGAATTCGCGGGGTGCGGGCAACGTCGCGGCGGCGGCCGCCGCCGCCCGTGCCTGGGTCGTGCATGTCTCGACCGACTATGTCTTTGACGGGACCAAGACCTCGCCCTACGTCGAATCTGATCCGACCGGCCCACGCTCGGTCTACGGCGCGACCAAGCTGCTCGGCGAGCACGCCGTGGCACTGCATGCCCCTGACGGCCACACCATCGTGCGCACGGCCTGGCTGTTCGGCACCGGTGGGTCGTGTTTTCCGGCGACGATGCTGAAGCTCGCGGCGGAGCGCGAGACGCTGACGGTCGTCGACGACCAGGTCGGCTGCCCGACCTTCACCGAGCACCTGGCACGAGCGCTCGTGGCGATCGCCGCGGCAGCCTCGGCCCCGAGCGGCGGCACTGCGCAGCCGCCGCTCGGCATCCTCCATCTGGCGGCCTCCGGACAGTGCTCGTGGTTCGAGTTCGCGCGCGAGATCCTCGCGCGGACGGGCGCCTCCGCGGCGGTCAGGCCGTGCACGACCGCCGAGTTCCCGCGCCCCGCGCGCCGGCCCGCGTTCAGCGTGCTGCGCAGTGAGCGCGGCGCGCCGGTGCTGCCCGACTGGCATCAGGGGCTTGAGCAGTACCTGGCGGCGTCGGTGACGGCATGAAGCTGCTGGTCACCGGTGGCGCCGGTTTCATCGGCTCGAATTTCGTTCGTCACGTACAGCGCGAGCGTGCCGACTGGGAGATCGTCGTCTTCGACCTGCTGACCTACGCCGGCGACCGCCGCAACGTCGACGGGCTCGAGCGGGTCAGGCTGGTGCAGGCCGACATCTGCGACGAGGAGGCGATCAACCGCGCGGTCGCGGGGGTCGATGCGGTTGTGCACTTCGCCGCCGAGTCGCACAACGACAACTCCCTGCAGTCGCCGTTTCAGTTCGTGCACACCAACCTGGTCGGCACCTACCAGGTGCTCGAGGCGGTGCGCCGCCACTGCAGGCGGCTGCATCACATCTCGACCGACGAGGTCTACGGCGACCTCGAGCTCGACGACCCGGCGAAGTTCACGCCGGAGACGGCGTACAACCCGTCGAGCCCCTACTCGAGCACCAAGGCCGGCTCGGATCTGCTCGTGCGCGCCTGGCTGCGGAGCTTCGAAGTGCAGGCCACGATCAGCAACTGCTCGAACAACTATGGCCCCTACCAGCACGTCGAGAAGTTCATCCCGCGCCAGATCACCGAGGTGCTCGAGGGCCGCCGCCCCAAGCTGTACGGGGTCGGCGCGAACGTGCGCGACTGGATCCACACCGAGGATCACTCCTCCGGAGTGCTCGCGATCCTCGAGCACGGACGCATCGGCGAGACGTATCTGATCGGCGCCGAGGGCGAGCGCGCCAACCGCGATGTCGTCGAACTGATCCTGGCGCTGATGGGCCGGGAGCGAAGCGACTACGAGCTCGTCAGTGATCGGCCCGGCCACGACCTGCGCTACGCGATCGACGCCTCGAAGCTGCGCGACGAACTCGGCTGGCGGCCGCGCTACCGGGACTTCGAGGCCGGCCTCGAGGCCACGATCGCCTGGTACCGCGAGAATCGCGCCTGGTGGGCGCCGCAGAAGCGCCAGACCGAGGCCAAGTACCAGGTCCTCGGGCGCTGATCGCGGGTGCCGCGCCCGGACGCTCTCGATCGTCTCGAGCTCGAGGTCACGGAGTGCCGGCGCTGCCCAAGACTGGTGGCGTGGCGCGAGGAGGTCGCGCGCGTCAAGCGGCGCGCCTTCATCGACGAGGACTACTGGGGACGTCCGGTGCCGGGCTTCGGCGACCCGGCGGCGACGATCGTGGTCCTGGGATTGGCACCCGCCGCGCACGGCGGTAATCGCACGGGTCGCATCTTCACGGGCGACCGCTCCGGCGACTGGCTGTTCGCAGCGCTATGGCGCGCCGGTCTCGCCAACCAGCCGACGTCCGTGACTCGCGACGATGGCCTGGTGCTGAGCGGCTGCTGGGTCACCGCAGCGGTCCGCTGCGCGCCACCGGCCAACAAGCCGACCCCGGACGAACGCGACAATTGCTCGGCCTGGCTGCGCTCCGAGCTGCTGATGCTCCCGCGTGTGCGGGTGATCGTCTGCCTTGGCAGGTTCGCCTGGGACGCGGCGATGACGCAGTTGTCAGCGCCGCGGCCTCGGCGCGGCTTCGGCCACGGCGTGGAGGCGTCGGTCGGCGGGCTGACGCTGCTCGGCAGCTACCACGTGTCGCAGCAGAACACCTTCACCGGCCGGCTGACGGAGCCGATGCTCGACGCGGTGTTCGCGCGAGCGCTGCAGCTGGGCGAGGCGCCGGCCGGCGGTTAGCCGCTGCATTTGTTGGTGATGACGAGCGGCCCGGCGGCGGTCGAATTGGCACCGACCCACGCCCCCCCGGTCCCGGTCGTGGCCGCGACCTCGAACCAGTAGGTCCCGGCTGCCAGCTTGCCGCTCGTCCAGGACTTCTTGGTCACACCGGCGCTGGCCACGGTGTAGCCGGTCGTCGACGACGTCGCCGACTCGTACACGTTGTAGCTCGTGGCGCCGGCCACCGCGCCCCAGGTGACCTTCACCTTGGTCGAGGTTCCGCACGCGGCGGTGACGATCGCCGGTGCTGCCGGCAGGCTGACGGATTGGGCCTGACCCGAGGTTCCCGGGCCAAGCCCAACCGTCCAACCCACCGCAAGCGCCGATGCGGCAAGCAGGCTCCAGCAGACGATGGTTGCGACTGCCAGTCTTCGACCGGCTCGTCTGCCCCTGAACGGGGGGCCTGACATGGCGCGTCTACGCAAAACGAATCCGTCGATCAGCTCCAGCTGTCCGACACGTTGCCGGTCTCGGGCTGGTCGCCGTTATCGCTGGCCGTCGCTGTGACGCCCGTCAGCGACGGCATCTTGAAGTACGCACCCTGACAGGTGTTTGACGCTCCGTCGCCCATCGATGCCTCGTTGGTGAAGGTCACGGTCAGTGTGCTGTTGCCGCCTACGACGAGATTGTTGGCCAGCTGATGCGCGCTGCCAGAGGTTGCCGATGAGCCGGTCCAGAACACATCGCTTCCTGTGGCACTGGCGTCACAACCGCTCTGCGCGTTGAGCAGCCCACTGTCCGAGAAGCCCGGGGCGAAGGTCGTGTTGGTCGGCAGGTCCACGGCTGAGATCGTCACCGCGAACGTGTTGTTGTTGGTGATCGTGGCGACGGCGTCTCCGCTCCCTGTCGGGTACAGCAGATTGCCGGCCGCCGGCGACGCTACCGCGCTGATCGTCAGCTTGGCGGCGGTCGCTGCCTGGCTCTGCGCACTCGAGCCGGAGTTCAGTCCGACGATCCAGTTGGTTGCTGCGAATGCGCCCGCGCCGGCGGCGATGATGCCTAGGACGGCGGCGGCGATCTTGCGTCGCCTCGACCGCTGCTGTTGATTCTCTTCCACCTGAAGCCCCTTCTTTCTCAATCCGTTGATGGTGGCGCCCGTTGGAGCCGCTCCACCTATCGGTCGATCGGGCGCTGAGGGAGACAGCGGCAACGCCGCTTGCAGAACGTGTCTGCGGGCGGTTTTCGCGGTTGAGGCTCTGGAGTGGCGCCCACCGTATCCCGGCGGAGGGCCCCCTACGGCTTCTCGGCGCTTGGATCCCCGCCGGGAAACGTCTCGGCGACTCGCCTCGAGGCGTGTGTCCCGAGCGTTTGAGCAGCCGTCATCGCCGTCAGCTGCTCGCCGATGATCCCTGTGGCCGTCAGCTGAACGCCGACGATGATCAGGAGCAGCGCCAGGAACAGCAGTGGTCGGGTACCGATCTGGTGATGCCCGAGCAACTTGTAGAGCGTGAGATAGATGCCGAGCGCCACTCCGACCGCGCTGCAGCCCAGGCCGATCGCACCGAAGAAGTGCAACGGCCGTTGTCGGAAGCGCGTGATGAAGATCACGGTGATGAAGTCGAATGCGCCCTCGAAGAAGCGGCTGATCCCGAACTTCGAGCGTCCGAACCTGCGCGGGCGGTGCTCGACCGGTACCTCGGTGACCCGGTATCCGTTCGATTCCAGCAACGGGACCATGAACCTGTAGAGGCTGCCGTAGAGGTTGAGCGAGCGGGCGGCGCCGGCCCGAAGCGCCTTGAGGCCACAGTCGTGATCGTGGAGCTGCGCCACCGAGATCTTGTTGAGCGCGTAGTTGAACAGCTTTGAGGGGAGCCGTTTCGCCAGGCCGTCCCTGCGCTTCTGCTTCCACCCCGAGACGGCGTCATAGCCACCCCCGAGTGCGTCGAGCAGTTTCGGCACCTCAACCGGTGAGTCCTGGAGGTCGGCGTCCATCATCACGATTCGCGCCCCGCGCGCGGCTCGGAAGCCCTCCGTAAGCGCTGCAGCCTTGCCGAAGTTCCGGCGCAGGCGGACGACCCGCAGGTGACCAGGGTGCTCGAGCAGCATCGAGTGGAGCACGCCGGGAGTGTCGTCGCTGCTGCCATCGTCGACGATCAGCACCTCGAACTCATAGCCTCCGCCGTCCATCGCCTCAGCGATCTCCTGGTAAAGCTGCCGCAGGCTGCGAGCCTCGTTGTAGGCGGGCACCACGACCGAGACGAGGCGTTCGGCATCCGTCTCCATGCCGTTGCCGCCAGTCACGGGGCGTCCTCCGGCGCGACGGTGTTGCGCGCCGGCGTGCTGCGCTTCGCGAGGGTGATGTTCCTGTAGTAGATCGCGAGGCTGAGCACGTTGGCGACGAAGAAGACAATGTCGTTGACGTGGTAGGAGTAGACGATGATCAGCATTGTTCCGGCGATGCTGATGTACCAGAACGACATTGGGACCACGCTCTCGCCCCTCTTCTCGGACACGTACCACTGAACGACGAACCGCATGAAGAACACGAACTGCGCGAAGAATCCGAAGAGGATCCAGAGATTGTGTGGGCCGAGTATGTGATGTGTGGAGATGTTCACCTGATCACCGAATCTGTCTGTTGTGCCTGTCGGGGGTGGCGCCGCTCGCCTGTCATGACCCTCTGTCGATCAAGATCGTGTCGACGGTGAGCTTGGTCCTTGGCCCAGGCGACCACACGCGCAGCTCGAGCACGTGACCGGACGGGGCCTGCTTCGGGAGGATGCGCCACGGCCACCAACCGGCGTACGCGCCGGTTGTCTGCGACGGTTGAACGGTGCCGCTGAGATGCACGGTCGTGGGCCCGTTGGTGTGCGATACCACCCTGCGCTCGAGCAGCCTCTCCGCGGTGTCATCCCAGAGCTCGACGTTCGCGCTGCCGTTCACGGCGAGCTTGACCCGGGCGGCGACGGGTCCGGTCGGCTCGCGCCAGTAGTCGCCAGACACCACGTACCCTTCGTGGCCGTCGCTGGTGGTGTACCAGCGGTGGGCGGGGCCTTTCGAGACCGGCGTGCCTGCTGTCCCGGCGACAGTCCATGCTCCGATCACGTTTGGTGAAGGGACGGCCACTCTCAGCCGGCGCACGCCGTCCGGCGGAGTCCATTCGAAACCCCAGATCCCATTCTCGGCAAACGCCAGGTGCATGTGCGGCAGGCTCGCCAGGCTGGTCATCGCGCCGTCGATGTCCGAGGGCGCGGCCTGCTCAATCCCCTGCACGGGGGCGAATACCAGCCAGACGTGCTTGGCCCGCACGGTGAACGTGGTCGGCAGCTTGAAAGTCGGGTGTACGAAGGGCCGCTGGGAGAAGTCTGTACTGACTCCGGACTGCACCACCACCTGGTCGCTGGGTCCCACGCGCGTCGCCAGCTGTCGCAGGCTCGCTGCAGGCTGCGAATCGACACGCAGCCAGGTCCGGGAGAGCTGCGGCAACCAAACCACCGCCCAGCCGATCGCGTTCACCGCCAGCAGTACGAGCAACATCCACATCAGCCCTCGCCGGCGACCGTGCAGGCGCCCGCGTGCGAGCTTCAGGCACACCGCTGCGGTGCCCACCGCTCCGAGGACGTAGACCGGCAGGTTCTGCACTCCCGGATCAGAGAAGCGTGGCCCGTGCGTCAGCGCGCTCTCAAGGAGGATGAGCGCTATCGGCACCATGGTCGGCGGCCACAGGAGTCCGAGCAGACCTCCAGCAGACAAGTTGGCCAGGACATTGAGGATGTTCGCGCCAACGGCGCGCACCGCGCGGTCCGGATGGCGGACGAGCGCCTTCAGGATGTCGACTGACGACGTCGAGCTCGCCACATGCCCTGTGTGTCCGAGCAGCAGCGGGGCAAAGAATCCGGGCTGTGTTCCCTTGGTCGCGTGAACTGCTCCGAGTGCCATCATCCAGACAACGCCGGTCAATGCGAGGACCAGCCCGGTTCGCCACCAGCGCCGACCAGCAATGATCGCCGAGACCCCGAGGGCGGCACAGCAGCTCGCGCCGACGTCCCCGCTCAACATTGCCAGCGCCACCCATAGCCACATCCGCTTACGGCCCGCGAACAGATCCCGCGCTGCGGCCACGATCCACACCATTGCCAGCGGTTCGATGTGGAAGTCAGCAGAGACCGTCCAGGCGATCCACGGGTTGATCACCAGGATGATGAGCGCGACGGATACGCACGCCCAGACGAGGCGTTTGTCCTCGACCCGCCTCACATGCATCGACGCGATCTCGCAGACCCAGACGAACGCCACGGCCTCGGCGCCAGCCGTGAACGCGTCCTGCAGCCACAGCAGCGTCACCGGATGGGGCCACAGCCAGTCCAGGTACGCCAACGGCCAGAGCAGGAAGGTCCCGTGGTCTTGCCAGAACGGATACCCCAGCGAGCTTGAGAACGGGTCCAGGTGGCCGTGCGAGATGAGATAGATCGCCTGCTCGTAGGTCATGAAGTCGTGCGTAAGCGCGACCCTGTGCACTAGGATCGCGCTCCAAATGCAGAAGGCCAGGAACTGGAGACCGATCAGTGCGAGGCCGATCCGTTGCAGCCGCCGCAGTGCCGTGGGCCAGTCGGCCCTCAGGGCGCCGATCAGCGGCTCGGCGTCGTGCCATCGCCGCCGCTTGTGCGTCTCGAATCCCAGGGCTGGAGGGGCCGAGTCGGTCCAGCCCTGGGATTCTGTGCTGCCATACGACACCGTGGCACCTCATCCTAGAAGTTGGACAGGCAGCCTGATGGACCTGCCCGTTGATGCGGTCGCTGGTCTGAGCTCTGTCGCTCGGTGAACGTCCCACGGGAACCTGAGCTCGCCGAGCTGGTGATCGCAGACCCACCGCAGCGGTGGGCCGGACTGGGGTTCGATGTCGACGAGCAGGGCAACATCGATATCGGCGGGATCCGCTTGAGGCTCATTGGGGAGGACGCCCAACGGGGGCGCGGCGACGGGATCACGGCCTGGTCGCTCGTGCGCGTCAACGCGATGGGAGCGATCGACGGACTGCCGACGCCGGTGCCGCGGGTGCTACGACCGCCGCCGTTCAAGACGCATCCCAATGGCGCCACCGGGATCGACCATCTCGTGATCCGCAGCTCGAGTCTCGATCGGACAGCGGCGGCCCTCGCGCGCGCCGGTGTGGAGCTCACGCGGTTTCAGGACTCGGAGCGCGGCCGGATGGGATTTCGCCGGCTGGGGCCGGCGATCCTCGAGGTTGTCCAGCGGGACGACCTCGAGGGTGATGGCGCCCGGTTCTGGGGGTTGGCGGTGGTCGTGATCAGCCTCGATGAGCTGGCGCAGCGCCTCGGCGACAGACTCGGTCCGATCGAGGCGGCGCTGCAGCCGGGGCGCAGGATCGCGACTCTGCGCGGCGAGGCCGGAATCTCGGTCCCGCTGGCGTTCATGAGCCCCGAGCCGCCGTGATTCGCCGCGTCAGGCTGTGGTTCGCGTCCTACAGCGATGTGCTGGCGATCCGCGATGTCCGGCTGCTGTTCGGCGGCCTGCTGGTTTCCGCCACCGGTAACTGGGCCTACAGCACGGCCCTGGTGGCATTCGTGTACGCGCGCACTCACTCGCTGGTCTGGGTCGCGGCCGCGGGGTTGGTCCGCCTGCTGCCGCAGTTGCTGCTGAGCTCCTATGCGGGTGTCGTGGTCGATCGCTCCGATCGAATCCGGTTGCTGGTCGTTACAAACACACTGTGCCTCGTCTGGCAATGCGGCCTCGCTGTGGTCGCGCTGGCACATGCGCCGGTCGCGCTGGCACTGCTGTTCGCCGGCCTCAGCTCGATGAGCGCCGCCTGCGAGATGCCGGCGGTGACCGCCACCGTGCCGACGCTCGTGCCCGAGGGGGAGCTGGTGGCCGCCAACGCGCTGCAGTCGACGATCGACAACCTCGTCGTGATCGTCGGGCCCGCGATCGGGGCGGTGCTGCTGCTCGCGGGCTCGCCGGCGGTCGTGTTCTTCGTCAACGCCGCATCCTTCGGTGTCGCGGCTCTGCTGATCACGCGGATCCGGCAGCGCAGCGCAGGGGCCGCCGTGAGCGAGGGCGGCGTCGGCGCGCTTTCGCAGATGCGGGTGGGTGTCAGTGCGATCTTCGGTGTGCGGGCGGTGAGAGTGCTGGTCTCGCTGTGCGCGCTGGTCAGCTTCGTGTACGGCACCGACACGATCCTGTTCGTCGGGGTCTCCGCGCAGAAGCTCGGGACCGGCGTGCACGGCTACGGCTACCTGCTGGCCGGTCTTGGCGTCGGCGGGCTGCTGATGGCGGGAGCGGTCGACAAGCTCGCCGCCCGGGCGAGCCTCGCCTGGATCATCCTCGCCGGCGTCGCCGGCTACACGCTCCCGACGGCGCTGATGACGGTGATCCACACGCCGGCGCTCGCCATGGTCGTTCAGATCTGGCGCGGCGGCTCGACCCTCGTCGTCGACGTGCTGGCGCTGACGGCGCTGCAGCGGGCGGTCCCCAGGGATCAGCTCGGTCGCGTGATGGGTGTGTTCTGGGCGTTCATCATCGGCGCGATCGCGCTCGGAACCGTGATCACGCCGCCGATCGCAAATGACCTCGGGCTGGACGCGGCGCTCGTGATCATGGCGGTTGCACCGTTCGGGCTCGGCCTGCTGGGGCTGCCGGCGCTGCTCACCGTCGATCGCGAGACGGCATCAGCAAGCGCGCTGCTGGCGCCGAAGGTGGCGCTGCTCGAGCAACTCGGGTTCTTCGCATCCGCCAGCCGGCCGCTGCTCGAGCGGCTGGCGGCCGAGGCACAGGAGCGCGCTTACGCCGGGGGCGCCACGATCATCACCGAGGGCGAGGAGGCCGACTACCTGTACGCGCTCGCCGAGGGCTCGGTCGAGGTCACATCGAGCGGCGAGGACGGCGGCGCGCCGCAACTGATCAGGACGATGGAGGCTCCGACCTACTTCGGTGAGATCGGCATCCTCGAGCACGTTCCGCGTACCGCCAACGTCTCCGCGTCGAGTGACTGCCGCTGCCTGCGGATCGAGGGGAACGCGCTGCTCACCGCGATCCAGAGCGCGAGCGCCTCGCCGACGATGCTGGCGCGGTCGGCGTCGCTGCTCGCCGTCACGCACCCGTCGGCTGAGCCGCAGACCGCAGCGGTTGGCTGAGGGCTCTACGAGGCATCCGCAGGCTCCGGGGGAGGCGGTGGGGTCCAGTTCGCGCAGGGCGGGTCGTAGGAGGTGTCGGGAACGTAGCGCTGCCACTCCGCGGCCGTGATCGGCGTGCCGGCATGGGCGCAGATGCGGTTGACGGCCTGGTAGGGGCGGTAGTGCCAGAAGGTCAGCTTCTGGTCGGCGCCACCGGCTACCAGCACGTTGTCGGTCGGGCTGAAGGCGATCGTGATCGGACGGCCGGCCGCCGCCGTCAGGTTCGCCTTGAGGGCCGCCTTGTTTGCGGCGACGACGCCCCACAGCCACACGTGCCCGTCGGCGGTCGCGGCTGCCAGGGTGCTGCCGTCGGGGCTCAGTGCAAGCTGGCTGACGGAACTGCCAGGTCCCAGCAGCGGGCTGTTGGCGAGCTCGGTCACAAATGCCGGGTCGCCCACGTCCCAGAGCCGAACCGTGTGATCCAAGCTGCCGGCGAACAGGGTCTGGCTGTCGGCCGAGAACACGACCGAGGTCGCCCAGCGGCTGAACCCGCTCAGCTTCGCGACCAGCTTGGGGTGCCTCGGCTGCGATATGTCCCACAGCCAGACGCGGTCATCGCTGCCGGCAGCCGCGAACAGCAGACCATTGGGACTGAGCGCATGGTCGAGCACGGTCGTCACGGCCTCGGTTTCGCGCAGCGCCCGGTGGCCGGCGTGGGGGTTCATCTCCGCGGCCGTGGTGGTGCTCGTCGTGGACGTGGTCGTGGCGGTGCTGACAGCGGCGTACGGCGCGGTTGTCGCGGCTGAGCTGGGGGCTGCATCCCAGGCGCCCACCGGGGCCGGACGCCACTCGTCGGCGACGTCCCAGTTCGCCCCGGCCCTGGCGCCGCTGGTCGTGACTCCGCTCACGGCCAGCCTTGGCGTGAGCGGCGAGTAAGCGAGTCTCTTGATGGGGAGGCCCACCGTGAAGGTGGCCGGGGTGGGGAACGGCCAGATCCGAACCGTGCCGCCGCCGTCGCTGCTCACCAGGTGGCGGTCGGCGTCGGCGAAGGCGACACCCGTCACCGCGGCCGGGTGCGGGAGCGTCGAGACGATGGTCCAGTGTGCGCTGGCCCAGATCTCAGCCTCCTTCCCCGACGTGGCGGCTGCGAGATAACGGCCATCGCGGCTGAAGGTCAGGCCGGTGACGCCGGCGGGGCCTCGTAGCGTGTCCTTGTCGGCGATCGGCCGTCCGTTCTGGGCCAGCGTCCACATGTGGATGGCGCCGTCCTGCCCGCCTGCCGCCAGCGTCCGCCCGTCAGGGCTGTAGGCCACCGCGTTGAGAGCGCCGCCGCCGGTCGTCAGCGCCGCGATCGGCGCGGTGCCCGAGTGGGCTTTCCAGACCACCAGGGTGCCGTTGGCCGCGGCGGCCGCGAGCGTCTCGCCGTCGCGGCTGTAGCTCACGGCACCGAGTGCGGGCTTCCCGGGCGCCGTCAGGGGGACGGCCGCTGCAGGATGTGCGGCGTCGGTAAACGACCAGCGCTGGACACTGCCGTCCGTATCAGCTGCCGCCAGCGCCGCCGCGCCCGGGCTGAAGCTCAGCGATGTCACCGCTCCGGTGCCGGCCTTGAGCGTCGCCACGTGTTGTGGGTGCGAGCGCGGGCGCACGCGCCACAAGGTCACCGCACCGTCGCCGGCCCCGGTGGCCACCAGCCTCCCGCTGTCGCTGATCGCCACCGACTCGACCTTCGCCGAGCTCGGTCCGGCCTGCACGGTCGCGAGCCAACGCAGCTGCGTGTACCTGAGCGAGTAGAGCCTCAGCTGGTTGCTCGCGCGGTAGACGATCGCGACGCGGTGGCCATCGTCACCGAGCGCCATCGCCGTCCGACCGGCCGGCCCCAGCAGACGAGTTGGCATCTGCCCGGCGGTCGTGTCGATCAGCGAGGCCGTTGCCTCAGGCGTCTTGGACAGGTTGTAGGCGACCAGTGAGAGCTGCATCGCCAGCGACGGGTCGCTGTGGCGCAGGTCGCCGGCCTCGACCGCGACCAGTCGCGACAGCGCGTCATTGCGAGCGTCGGCGGTGCTGTGGTAATCACGCGAGGCGACCGCGGCGAAGATCGTCATTCCCAGCGCGAGCAGCGCCAGCAGGTAAACCCGCCACCTCGCGTACGTGCGCTTCGTGGTGCCCATCGCCGCTCGCATGTTAGATCGGGCCTCCGGCCCGACCCGGAGTGCCGGTCGATAGGCTCGACCGAGGTGTCAGAACAGGCCCCCATCTCAGCGCTGGATGGCTTCACTACCGCCACGCGGGAGTGGTTCGAGCGCGCGTTCGAGCGCCCGACCGAGGTCCAGTTGCAGGCCTGGCCCGCGATCGCCTCGGGCGAGCACGTGCTGATCAGCGCTCCCACCGGCTCGGGCAAGACGCTTGCCGCGTTCCTGTGGGCGATCGACAGGCTTGCGGCCGAGCCGGAGCGACCGTGGGGCGTGAGCCTCGTGTACGTCTCGCCGCTGAAGGCTCTGTCCTACGACATCGACCGGAATCTGCGGGTGCCGCTGCGCGGCATCGGCGCCGAGCTCAGCGTCGCCGTGCGCTCCGGCGACACGCCCCAGCGCGAGCGCCAACAGATGCTGCGCAACCCCCCGGACATCCTGATCACCACGCCCGAGTCGCTGTACCTGATGCTCACAGGGCAGGCGCAGAAGCTGTTCGAGCACACACGCTGGTGCATCGTCGATGAGATCCATGCGGTCGCCTCCACCAAGCGCGGCTCGCACCTCGCGCTGACGCTCGAGCGACTCGCTGCGGTGACTCGCCGCGGAGCTGGATCGGGTGCCGCCGACCCGGCCCCGGCGACGATGCAGCGGATCGGACTCAGCGCCACCCAGAATCCGCTGGAGGAGGTGGCGCGCTTCATGGTCGGGCCGGGCCGTGAGTGCCGGATCGTCGACGCCGGCATGGCCAAGCAGCTCGACCTCAAGATCCAGGTGCCCGTCGAGTCGATGGCGGCGCCCGGTGATACCGCGGGCGCCGAACTGGATCCGTTGGCGGGTGGCACCGAGCCGACGCTGAACTCGATCTGGCCCGCGATGTACCCCGAGCTGCTGGCGCTCGTGCGCGAGCACAACTCGACGATCATCTTCGTCAACGCCCGGCGCGGCGCCGAGCGGCTGGCGCTGCGACTCAACGAGCTCGCCGCCGCAGAAGACGAAGGTGCGGGCCGGCCGATCCGTGAGATCGCACGAGCCCACCACGGCTCACTCGCGCGCGAGGAGCGCACCGTCGTCGAGGAGCTCTTGAAGGCCGGCGAGCTGCCGTGCCTGGTGGCGACCTCGTCGCTCGAGCTCGGGATCGACATGGGCGCCGTCGACCTCGTGATCCAGGTCGAATCGCCCAAGTCGGTGGCTCGCGGCCTGCAGCGCATCGGCCGCGCCGGTCACAACGTCGGCGACGTCAGCCGCGGACGCATCTTCCCCAAGTTCCGTGCCGACCTGCTCGAGTGCACCGTCGTCGCCAGCCGCATGCGTGCCGGTCAGATCGAGACGACGGTCGTCCCCCGCAACCCGCTGGATGTGCTGGCGCAGCAGATCGTCGCGATCAGCGCCGCATCCGAGGAGGCCGTGGACGTCGAGGAGCTCTACACGCTCGTCACCCGCACGCACACCTATGCGGAGCTGACGCGCGCAGGCTTCGAGAACGTGCTCGACATGCTCGATGGTCGTTACCCGTCGAGCGAGTTCGCGGAGCTGCGGCCTCGGATCGTCTGGGACCGGATCGCCGGCACGCTGCGGGCCCGCCCGGGCGCCCGCCAGCTGGCGGTGACCAACGCGGGAACGATCCCGGATCGCGGCAACTACCTGGTGACGTTGCCTGACGGGCGCCGTGTCGGGGAGTTCGACGAGGAGATGGTCTACGAGGCCCGCCCGGGGCAGACCTTCCTGCTCGGCGCGTCGACCTGGCGAATCGAGGAGATCGGGCGCGACCGTGTGATCGTCACACCGGCGCCCGGGATGCCGGGCGCGGTGCCGTTCTGGAAAGGCGACAGCGTGGGGCGGCCGAGCGAGCTCGGCGAGGCGATCGGAGCGTTCAGTCGCTGGGCCGTGGATCAGGAACCGGAGGCGCTCGAGGCCGAATATGACCTCGACGCCCGCGCCGCTCGGAACCTGGTCGAGTTTCTGCGCGAGCAGCGCGATGCGACGCGTGTGGTGCCCAGCGACACGGCGATCGTGGTCGAGCGCTTTCGCGACGAGATCGGGGACTGGCGGCTGTGCGTGCTCTCTCCCTATGGCGGTCGCGTGCACGCCGCCTGGGGACTCGCCCTCTCAGCGCAGATCCGCGACGAGCTCGAGCTCGAGGCCGACGCGATCTGGTCCGACGACGGGATCATCGTGCATCTTCCCGATGCGGAGGACCTGGATCTCGCGAGGCTCACCGAGCTGGTTCTGATCGACCCGCTCCAGGTCGAGGATCTGGTCGTCTCGCAGCTCTCCGGCAGCGCGCTGTTCGGAGCGCGGTTCCGTGAGAACGCGGGGCGGGCACTGCTGATCCCGCGTGCCTATCCGGGGCGGCGCACCCCGCTCTGGCAGCAGCGCCTGAAGTCGCAGTCGTTGCTGGAGGTGGCCGCCAGGTACGGCGAGTTCCCGATCGTGCTCGAGACCTTCCGGGAGTGCCTGCGCGACGTCTTCGACCTGCCGGCACTGGTGCGGCTGCTGACCAGGTTGCAGCGGCGCGAGCTGTCACTGGTCGAGGTCGAGACCGCGGTTGCATCGCCGATGGCCTCGTCGCTGCTGTTCGACTACGTCGCCACCTACATGTATGAGGGCGATACGCCCAACGCCGAGCGTCGCGCCGCCGCCCTCTCCCTCGATCGCGACCTGCTGCGAGAGCTGCTCGGCCAGGAGGAGCTGCGCGACCTGATCGACGCCGGCGCGCTGGCGACCGTGGAGGCGGACCTGCAGTGGGTCTCCGACGATCGGCTCGTCGCCACCCGCGACCAGCTTCACGACATGCTGAGGGCACTCGGCGATCTGACCGAGGCCGAGCTGCAGGCGCGGTTGCTCGCGGGTATCGAGCTCGAGCCGATGCTGGACGCGCTTGCGGGTGAGCGCCGTGCGATCACGGTCCGGCTCGGTGGTGAGCCGCGTTGGATATGCGCCGACGATGCCGGGCTCTATCGCGACGCGCTCGGCGCGGTGCCCCCCGGCGGTCTGCCCGACACCTTCCTGACCGACGTCCCGGATGCGCTGATGCACCTCGTCAGACGCTACGCCGCCACCCACGGCCCGTTCACCGGACCCGAGCTGCGCGAGCGCTACGGCGTCGACTGCAGCGCGGTGCTGGTCGTGCTCGAACGCGACGGCGACGTGGTCCAGGGCGAGCTGCGTCCGGGCGGCAGCGGTCGCGAATGGTGTCACCGCGAGGTCCTGCGGCGGCTGCGGCGAGCCTCGCTGGCGGCGCTGCGCAAGGAGGTCGAGCCGGTCGAGGCGACCGCGCTGGCTCGCTTCCTGCCGAGCTGGCAGGGGGTCGACCGTCATCCCACGACCGGTGCCGGCGTCGACCGCCTGCGCGACGTGCTCGTTCCGCTCCAGGGTCTGGCGCTGCCGGTGGCGGTCTGGGAGCGGGAGGTGCTGCCGCGCCGCACCGGCGCCTATTCGCCGGCCTGGCTCGACCAGCTCTGCGCCGCCGGTGAGGTCGTCTGGCTCGGGGCCGGCGCACTCGGACGCTCGGGCCGCGTGGCCCTGTATTTCCGCGACGAGGTGCCGCTGCTGGGGCCTCCGTTCGGGCCCATCGAGTCACCGGAGGGCCCGGTGCACACGGCCCTGCGCGAGCGGCTGCAGCGCGGGGCGGCGTTCTGGAGCGACCTGCTGATCGACGCGGGATCGGAGCTGAGTGCGGTCGAGCTCCAGGACGCCATGTGGGACCTGGTCTGGGCGGGCGAGGTCACCAACGACGCGTTCGCGCCGCTGCGGGCGCCACGGCTCTCCGTTGCGCGTGGTCTGGGCGGTGGTTCGGCCCACGCCGACCGCCGGCGCTCAACCGGCGGTCGAGGGCGGTATGCCAGGCGTGGCAGCTCGACCTCGGCCCAGGTCCAGGGCAGGTGGTCGCTGACCTCGCCGCTGCTCGGTCAGCATGGCGAGGGGCCGGCGGGGTCTGACCGCCGGCGGGCGCGGGCGGAGCTGCTGCTCGAGCGCTACGGCGTGCTGACCCGCGAGCAGGTGCTGGCGGAGGGCGTGCCGGGCGGGTTCACCGGGATCTACTCCGAGCTGACACAGCTCGAGGTGCTGGGGATCGCGCGACGCGGCTACTTCGTCGAAGGCCTCGGCGGCGCTCAGTTCGCGGTGCCCGGCGGGGTCGAGCGGCTGCGGGAGCGGCGCAGCGGCGCCGAGCAGGCGCTGGTGCTGAGCGCCGTCGATCCAGCCCAGGCCTACGGCGCGGCGCTGCCGTGGCCCAGGCGTGAAGGGGTCAAGAGCCCGGCACGGGTCGCGGGCGCGCAGGTTGTGCTGGTAGGTGGCGAGCCGGTGCTCTACCTCGAGCGCGGCGGCAAGAGCCTGCAGACTCTGACCGACTTCGGCTCCGACTCCGGCGGCGCGGGCGCGGGCGAGCGCCGAGAGCTCGCGCTCTCGGCGCTCGCCGAGCACGTCCGCGCCGGCCGCGGCGCCGTGCGCAAGCTCTCGCTCGAGAAGGTCGACGGCGAGCCGGCACTGAGCTCGCCGCTGGCGGCGGCCCTGCTCGCGCATGGCTTCCAGGAGGGACCGCGGCGGCTGACACTCAGTGCCTGAGGTGCGTGTGTGACGAACCGTCCGTCCTGGCGTAGTACGGGTGTGAGGGTGATGATGCGAGAGGCCGAGGCGGTCGAGAGCTGGGAGCGGTTCGAGGCGCTCTACCGCTCCAGCCGTGACGACGTCTACGCGTACGTGCTGACACTCCTGCGCGATCGGGCCGCCGCCGAGGACGTCACCGCACTGGCATTCGAGCGTGCCTATCGGCGGCGCGCCACATTCGACCGCCGGCGGGGCGAGGAGCGCGGGTGGCTGTTCGGGATCGCCCGCAACGCGGCGCTTGACGAGCTGCGGCGCCGACGCCGGCTGGCGACGCTCGTGGTCGATCCGCAGGACCTGGGCGAGAGCGAGGAGCCGCTCGCCGACGACGAGGACCAGGTGCTGCGGCGAGCCGCGGTGCGAGCCGCGCTTACCTCGCTGTCGGCCCGCGATCGCGAGCTGATCTCGCTCAAGTTCCACGCCGGCCTCAACAACGCCGAGCTCGCCTCCGTGCTCGGCGTGAGTGAATCCAATGCCGGCACGCTCCTGCACCGCGCCGTCCAAAAGCTGAGGAGCGCCGTCGATGCCGCCGTTTGATGAGATGCCGTTCGATCGGGACGATCACGCCGACGTGGCACTGCTGGTCGCCGGTGTGCGCGAGTTCCCGAGCGAGGAGTTCGCCCGGGAACTGGACGCGCGCGTCGCTCGGCGGTTCGCGCCAGAACCCGCCCTTACCTCGGGCCAAGCCCGTGGCCGGCGCGGCTGGCGCCGGCCACGCTGGATCGCCGCGCCCGCGGCGCTGATCGTGGCCGCCGCCGTTGCCGCCGCCGTGATCGTCCCGGACCTGGGGTCGGGCGGATTGACACCGCTGGCGGGGTACAAAGCCGGCAGCGGCCTGGTCACCCACGGCAAGGACTCCCTTGCGTACAGCGGCGGCGCCGGATCGGCCGGGACGGCCTCGACCTTCGGCCCGAACGCGGCGTCCTCGGCCGGTCAGCCGGTGAGGGCTGCGGGCCTTCCTTCGACCGCTTCGTCCTCGGCCCCGAATGTCCCCGGCGCCAGACAGATCAAATCCGCCCAGATCACCCTGTCGACGCCGAACGGGCGCGTGAACCAGGTCGCGCAGGAGGTCGTCACCGTGGTCGCGGATGAGCACGGGACCGTGCAGAACTCGCGCATCACGGCCGCGGCCCAGAGCTCCGGTGGCGGCTATGCGACGTTCACGCTCAGCATCCCGACCGGCAATCTACAGGCTGCGATGACGCAGCTCTCGCGGCTGCGTTTCGCGGCACTCGACTCGAGCACGGCCGGCAGCGAGAACGTCAGCAGCCGTTACGGCGACTACCAGCAGAAGCTGGCCGACGCCCAGGCGCTGCGGATCTCGCTGCTCAAGCAGCTGCAGACCGCGGACAGCCAGACTTCGATCGACAGCATCGAGGCGCAGATCAAGACCGCCGAGCGACAGATCGCGCATTGGCAGTCGGCGCTGCAGTCGCTCAGGCGCCGGATCAGCTTCAGCGACGTCAGCGTCCAGGTCAACCCCGGAGGCCTCGCGGTGACCCCGGTCGCTCGGTCGCAATCCGGTTTCACGATCACGCGTGCCGTGCACGACGCGCTGCACGTGCTGGTGGTCTCCGCCGGGGTGGCGGTGATCGTCCTTGCGGCCATGATCCCGCTCGGCCTGGTGGCGGCGTTGCTGATGTGGCTATGGGTGTGGCTGCGTCAGCGGCGCCGCGAGCAGGCGCTCGACGCCTCCTGAATACGCACATAGCTATACGCTCAGCTGATGCAGGAGCTCACACTGCTGCTTGCTCACGTGCCCGTCTTCGCCGGGCTGTCGGAGCAGGACCTGGGGGCGGTTGCGATCGTGTCGATCCCACGGCGGTTCGATGCGGGTGAGGTCGTCTTCCGCGAGGGGGATATCGGCGACACCTGTTACGTGGTGCGCAGTGGCGTTGCTCGCGCGATCCGCCAGCATTCCGACGGCCGCTCGATCACGCTTGCGCACTTCACCGCGGGCGAGATCTTCGGTGAGCTGGGAATGTTCGACGACGAGCCGCGGTCGGCCACGATCGACGTGATCGAGGACACCGAGGTGATAGCGATCCCCGGCCGGGATATGCAGCGACTGGTTGGCGAGCACCCTGAGATCGGCGTGAAGCTGATCGCGGCGCTGGCGGCGCGGCTGCGCGCCACCAACGAGCGGCTGACGCGGCAGTCGTTCCAGACCGTGCAGAGCCGCGTCGCCTCGGTGCTGGCGCAGATGGTGGCGGCTGCGCGCGAGGGCGGTCATGGCGAGGGCGACGTGCTGATCACGCTCACCCAGGCCGACCTCGCGAAGCTGGCAGGCTCCTCACGCGAGTCGGCGAGCCGCTTCCTCGCTGCGCTCGAGCGCTCCGGCGTGATCACGCAGGGCCGCGGCCGCCTGACCGTCCACGACGCTGGGGCATTGGACGGCTATGTCTACTGACCGCGCTCGTGATCCCGAGTTCTCGGCCGGCGGGGTCGTTGTCCGTGGTGACGATGTCGTGGTGATCGTCCCGACGCGTCGGGGCGCCGGTGGCGCTCGCGTGCTGGGCCTGCCCAAGGGGCACCCGGAGCCGGGCGAGTCGGCGCGGGAGGCGGCCGCGCGCGAGGTGCGCGAGGAGGCAGGTGTCAGCGGTGAGCTGGTCGAGTCGCTGGGAACGGTCGAGTACGGATATGAGCGCAAGGGCCGCGCGATCTCCAAGCGCGTCGAGTTCTTCCTGTTCGAATACCGCGAGGGCGACCCAGCCGACCACGATCATGAGGTCGAGGAGGCCCGCTGGATGCCACTGGCCACGGCCGCCACATCGCTCACCTATCCGGGCGAGCGCGAGATGGTAATCAAGGCGATGTCGCGCCGCCCCGCGGACCGGTAGGCTGCGCACGTGCGCGTCCTCAACTTCTACTCGTCCGTGTTCGCCGATCAGCTGCGGCGTGGCCGTAAGACGGCCACGATCCGCCTCGGCGACAAGTCACACAAGTACCGCAAGAACGACTGCGTGATGGTGACCATCGGCTATCAGCACTCTCCGCGGGAGAAGATCTTCTACGCCGTGATCGATCAGGTGGAGGTCAAGCGCGTCCAGGAACTGTCGCCGCGTGACATCGAGCATGACAACCCGGAGTTCCGCCGCGTCGACGAGATGGTCCACTTCCTCGAGCAGATCTACGGGCGCACGGTCTCGATGGAGGACACCGTCACCGTCGTGCGCTTCTCCCAGATCATCGAGAACCCACCCGAGTTGCGTGACCGCATCCACGGGCTGGGTGGCGCCAACAACTGACGCCGGCGCGGATGGATGACCGCTCACCGGAGCGGTCACGGGGCCGGCTTTCGCGAGCCGGCCCCGTCCACGGATTTCAGCTGGGGATCAAGACCTTGTTGATCACATGAACGACGCCGTTGGAGGCGTGGATGTTCACCTTGATGATCTCGGCGCCGTTGACGTAGGCATGGCCACCGCTGACCTTGAAATGCACCCGCTGACCCTCGAGGGTCTTGGCGGACTTGAGCATCTCAACCTGGCTGGCGAGCAGCGTGCCGGGGATGACGTGGTACTCGAGCACCTTGACCAGCAGCGGCTTGTCCATCCCGAGCTTCGTGAGCGTGGCCTTGGGCACCGCCGCGAAGGCGGCATTGGTCGGGGCGAAGACCGTCAGCTTGGTATTGCCGCTGAGAGCCTTGACGAGTCCGGCCTTCTTGACCAGTGAGACCAGGGTCGAGAGCTGCGGGTCCGACGCCGCGAGTGCGACGATGTTCTTCGAGGCTGCGGGCCGAGCCGTCTTGGCGGCCTGAGCCGATCCTGCAAGCGGCAGCGCGATCGCGACGGCGGCCGAGACGAGCAATGCAATGCGTTTCATTGCTTCCTCCTGTTGAGTTGGTTGAAACTGGTTGGTTGAACCACCGACGAATACGCGCCAGATGCGAAACGCGGTTGGACAACCGATCTGTCCTTCCGCTGCGTAAACACCTAGATGTCTTTCCGCACCAACATCTCCGTGCGGACTGACGTGGAGGGATCCGCAACCTCGCCGCGTGATCGCCGGCGTCAGGACCGTCGCGCCGTCAAGGCCCTGCGCGAACGTGCTCCGGAGGCGATGGCGCTGGTGATGGAGGCATACGGCCGGACGGTGCTCGGCTACCTGGAGCAGATGCTGCGTGACCGAACGACGGCGGAGGACGTGCTCCAGCAGGTGCTTCTCGAGGTCTGGCAGCGCGGCCCGAGCTACGATCCCGAGCGGGCCGGTCTGCTCACATGGGTGATGACGATCGCGCGCTCGCGTGCGATCGATGAGCTGCGCCGCCGCGTTCCCGAGCCGATCGATCCAGATGGCCTGACGCTCCGGGCCGACGCATCCGTCCAGCCGGAGTCGGAGTTGGATCAACTGCTCGAGCAGTGGCGCATCGCGGGCTTGCTGGCCAGACTCCCGCGCGAGGAGGCGGGTCTGCTCCGTTTGCGCTTCTATGAGGGCCTCAGTCAGAGTGAGATCTCAGAGCACACCGGTATCGCGCTGGGCACCGTCAAGGCGCGGATGGTCCGCGGGCTGTATCAACTTCGGGAAATGGTGGAGGCCGAGGAGGGGGTGGGAGTGACTTGATGAATCCTCCGCTGAGAATTCGCATCAGCAGACGGTCGCGGGTTCGCTGGCAGGCTGCCGAGCACGTGCTGGACGAGCAGCCGGCAGCGACCCCCACCACCCCGGAGCTGTCGGGCGAGCTGCGCGATATGCACGCGCTCGCACAGGTGCTCGAGCGCATTCCCGAACAGGCCTGGGCGACCGAGCTCGGGCCCGCGCGGGAGCCGCGGGCGGCCGGCTCCGCTGGACGTGGGGCGCGACCCCGGCGGCGGCGCGGCTGGCTGAGTGCCGGCGCTGGTCTCGTCGCGGCCACGGGTCTGGCTGCGGCGTTCCTGGCCGGATCGTTCACGCACCCGCTGACCAGCGGCTCCAGCAGCACGTCGTTACCTGCCGCGCACGTGGTCCTCAAGCCCGTCGCGGGCACGGCCAGCAGCGGCCTGGCCGTCGCCTACATGCTCGGTACCGGCGGCCACATGCGCCTCAGCGTCAAGCACTTGCCGCGCTCGCGGCCGGGCACGTACTACGAACTGTGGTTGATGACGAGCCCCACCGACCTCGTCTCGGTCGCGAGTTTCAGGATCGGCCCGAGTGGCTCGGGCAAGCTCACCCTGGTCCTGCCCGACGACCCTGCGCACTACCGGTATCTCGACATCTCGGTGCAGCGTGTCGGCGGCGGCCAGACGATCTCCAGCCGGAGCGTGTTGCGCGGCGCGATTCCAGATTGACATGCCCCCCGCGCGCAGGGCTTTCCTTGGCACTCTTAACACGAGAGTGCCAACTTTCCTAACGGAACGGCTATAGTGGCCAAGCAGTTGGCACTCTCCCCGGAGAGTGCCAAGCATCAGTAAGCATCAATCTCAAGGGATAAACCCGGAGGCTGTATAGATGGCTATCAAGCTCAAGCCCCTTGGCGACCGCCTGATCGTGCGTGCGATCGAGGAGGAGGAGACGACCGTCAGCGGCATCGTGCTCCCCGACACCGCCAAGGAGAAGCCCCAGAAGGGCAAGGTCCTGGCCGTCGGCGACGGCAAGGTCAATGAGGACACGGGCAAGCGCACGCCGCTCGAGGTGAAGGTCGGGGACGAGGTCCTCTACAGCAAGTACGGCGGCACGGAGATCAAGGTCGACGGCGAGGATCTGTTGGTCCTGCGCGAGTCCGACGTGCTCGCCAAGGTCCAGTAAGACCAAGCTCTTAGGAGAACTGAGAAACACATGGCTCACAAGGAACTGAAGTACGGCGCGGAAGCCCGCAACGAGCTGCAGGCCGGCGTCGATGCGGTCGCCAACGCGGTCAAGGTCACGCTCGGCCCCAAGGGTCGCTACGTCGTGATCGACAAGAAGTTCGGCGCCCCGACGATCACCAACGACGGTGTCACGATCGCTCGTGAGATCGAGGTCGAGGACGTCTTCCAGAACCAGGGCGCGCAGCTCGTCCGGGAGGTCGCGACTGCGACCAACGACGTGGCCGGCGACGGCACCACCACCGCCACCGTGCTGGCTCAGGCGATCGTTCGCCAGGGCCTGAAGAACGTCGCGGCGGGCGCCAACCCGCTCGCGCTCAAGCGCGGCATCGAGAAGGCCGTCGACCAGGTCGTCGAGAACATCGCCAAGCAGTCGACTCCGGTCTCGGGCAAGGAGCAAATCGCCCGCGTCGCGACGATCTCAGCCGGCGACGAGGAGATCGGCGATGTGATCGCCGACGCGATCGACAAGGTCGGCAAGGACGGAGTCGTCAACGTCGAGGAGGGTCAGACCTTCGGCATGGACCTCGAGTTCACCGAGGGCATGCAGTTCGACAAGGGCTACATCTCGCCCTACATGGTCACCGACCAGGACCGCATGGAGGCTGTGCTCGAGGATCCCTACATCCTCATCGCCAATTCGAAGATCGGCTCGGTGCGTGACATCCTGCCGATCCTCGAGCAGACGATCCAGAGCGGCAAGCCGCTGCTGATCATCGCCGAGGACGTCGAGGGCGAGTCGCTGGCGACGCTGGTCGTCAACAAGCTGCGCGGCACCTTCACCGGTGTGGCCGTCAAGGCTCCGGGCTTCGGCGACCGCCGCAAGCGCATGCTCGAGGACATCGCGATCCTCACCGGCGCCGAGGTGATCACCGAGGAGATGGGCCTCAAGCTCGAGAACACCCAGATGTCGCAGCTCGGCCGCGCCCGCCGCGTCGTCGTCGCCAAGGACACCACCACGATCGTCGATGGTGCTGGGGATTCCAGTGGCATCAAGGGCCGCATCAACCAGATCAAGAACGAGATCGAGAACACCGACTCGGACTTCGACCGGGAGAAGCTCCAGGAGCGTCTCGCGAAGCTGTCCGGCGGTGTTGCGGTGGTCAAGGTCGGCGCTGCCACCGAGACCGAGATGAAGGAGAAGAAGCACCGCGTCGAGGACGCGCTGCAGGCCACCCGCGCCGCCCTCGAGGAGGGCATCGTGCCGGGCGGCGGTGTCGCTCTGCTGGTGGCGCAGAAGGCGCTCGACATCGAGAGCGTCGGCGATGCCGACGAGCGGACCGGCGCCAAGATCGTGCATCGCGCGCTCGAGGAGCCGCTCCGCCAGATCGCGGACAACGCCGGCCTCGAGGGCTCGGTCGTCGTCAACGACGTGCGCAAGGCCAAGAAGGACCACGGCCTCGACGCCGCCACCGACGAGATCGTCAACCTGATCTCGGAGGGCATCATCGACCCGGCGATGGTCACCCGCTCTGCGCTGCAGAACGCCGCGTCGATCGCGAAGAACATCCTCACGACCGAGGCGATCATCGCCGAGGTGCCCGACAAGGAGGCAGCGCCCGGCGGTGGCGGCATGCCCGATATGTCGGGGATGATGTAAGACTCCGAGCAGGCGACTTGTGATTGAGGGCCCGGCAGGCTTTGCCGGGCCCTCTTTCGTAGCCGCCACCCGTCGGCGCGTCAGGCGCCACCCGTCGGCGCGTCAGGCGCTGCCCGCGGGCTCGCGTGAGCCCGACCTGGTGGTGTGTGTGTCCAACTACTTGCGGGATACACCGCCAGTGAGGCCCTCGCTGAGGCAGCGCTGCACGAGCACCCGCACGAGCTGGCGCTTGTATTCGACGGAGCCGTTGGCGTCGGCTGATGGCTCGACCTCAGTGGCCGCCGCCTCGGCCGCCTGGCGGATGGCAAGGCCGGTGGCGCCGTCGATCTGAGCGCCGTCCAGCTGCGCTTCGGCGGCGAGCGCCCGCGTCACTCGCGGACCCACCGAACCGACTGCGATCCGGACCCGCGTCAGCGCATCGTCGAACGCGCGCACGCGCACCGACACCGTTATCGCGGGTCGCTCGTGAAATGACATCTTTCGATGGACGACGACGTCTCCGGGGAGCATCTCCGGAATCTCGACCGACGTGAGCAGCTCGCCAGGGCCGAGGGTCGTCATGTATGGCGCGATCACGAACTCATCGATCGGCACCGTTCGCGTGGCGTCGGCGCCTCTGATCGTGACCGTCCCGCCGACAGCTGCAAGGTAGGTGGCTGGGTCGGAATGCGGGTCGGCAAAGGCGAGGTTTCCCCCGACCGTCCCGATGTTGCGAACCCGGATATTCCCGACGTCGCGCTCCAGGCGCGCCAGAGCCGGCCAGCCGGATCGGACGGTATCGGAGTGCTCGATCTGACGATGTGTCGTGGCGGCGCCGATGCGAAGACCGTCGCCGACTGAGATCCCGGAGAGCTCGTCGATCCGCTTGAGATCGACGAGGTCAGAGAAATCGGTGAAGCCGAGCTTCGCGACGAGCAGCAGCTCGGTCCCGCCGCAATACGGTACGGCGTCCTGACCCATGTCCCGCAGCATGCTGCATGCCTCGGCCACCGTGGTGGGATGGTGCAGCCTGAACGGCTTCAGGCGTGTCATGCCCGGGAGAGGACTTCCAGGGTCGCCGCCGTGCCGGCGCCGATGTCGACGCCGGCGCCGAGATCCGCCAGCCCACGCCCGAGCGCCGCGACCGCGACCAGCGGGTTCAGCGATCGGCTGGCGGGGCCCATGTGACCGAGTCTGACGAGCTCATGCTTGAGCTCGCCGTAGCCACCGGAGAGCATCACACCGTAGCGCTCGCGTACGTGCGCGAGGAGTGCATCGGTACCGATATCCGCCGGCAGGCGCGTGGCGGTCACACAGTTGGCGGCGTAATCCTCCTGCCTGGGCCACAGCGAGAGGCCCATCGCCTGCACACCGGCGCGCACGGCCCGTGCCGCGGTGGCGTGGCGAGCGATGTTGGTATCGATCCCGTCCTCCAGAGCCTCGGCGAGGGCGGCATGGACGCCGTGCACGTCCGACACGGATGGCGTGTAGGGGAAAGCCTCCCTTCCTCCGTCGATCCATCTGTGCTTCCAGTCGAGCAGCGACAGGAACGACCCCCGGGGCGCCGAGGGGTTCGCCTCGATCGTGGCCCATGCACGGTCGCTGACCGCGATCAGCGACATCCCGGGCGGACCGGCGAGGCATTTCTGCGGTCCTGCGACCGCAAGGTCGATCTGCCACTCGTCGATCCTGACGTCGGCACCGGCAAGCGAGGAGACCACATCGGCGAGCATGAGGGCGCCGTGCTCCCGGACCAGCGGCGCGATCCGCGACAGCGGGTTCTCGATGCCGGACGGTGTTTCGGAGTGGACCATCGCGACCAGTTCGAACGGACCGTGGTCTCGCAGGACCTCGGCGATGGCCTGCGGATCGAGCGCCTCGTCATACGGCACCCGGTACTCGCGAACATCGCCACCGTAGGCCCGCAGCCAGTCGCCGAACCAGGCTGCATAGACACCCGAAACGAGATTTAGGCAGCGCGTGCCCTGCTTGACGAGTCCCCGCGCGGCTGCCTCGAGGCCGAGGACGGCCTCACCCTGCATCAGCACGACATCGCCGGAGGTTCGAAACGCCCGTGCGAGCAGCCGCTCCGTCTCGCGGAACAGATCCAGAAAGACCGGGTCGTAGTCGAAGGTCAGTGGCTTGCCCAACGCCGCCAGCACACGTGGCGAGGCCATCGTCGGTCCGGCGGTCAGTGTGAAGTCAGGCGTCTTCAAGCTTGCGTCCTCTCGTGGAACTGCCGGCTCTCAGTTGTAGGAGATGATCGTCTGCGTGTTGCCGGCATTGTCGGCCCTGCAGGGGACAGCCGGGTCATCGAAGTTGCTCAGCAGCCGCCCCCCGCGAAGCACCACGCAGTAGGCCTCGATGTGCGGGTCTCCGAAGTCGACGTTGCATCGAACGACCGACACGCCATTGAACCGATTTCCCGTTCGCACGCACACGACCCAGTGGAAATGAAGCTTCTGGCGATCCAGCATGGCGACCATGTGACGCTGCATCGCAGGCAGGCTCGCCGTGGCGATGCGCTGTGATGGGGGCGCGGCACGGGCCGAGCCGCGGGTGGAGCCGAGGGCCAGCACGGACGCGATGACCGCGGCCGCGATGACCAGTGCCGCAAGCCCCCCAAACCCCATGCGCCGCCTGATGGATCTGCTGCTGCTCACAGTTGAGAGTCTACCGTCGACTGTTTACAATTGCCACCCACGGGACGGACCCGAGGTCCGTCTCAGTCAGTCACCACGAGGGAGGACTTAAGATGCAGGGTAAATTCAAATGGAGGGGCAGAGCGTTAGCGTCTGCCGTGGTTTGTGTTGCGCTTGTGGCAGGTGTCGCGAGCGCAACCTCGGTGGCGTCGAGCAAGCATTCGACCGGGCGCGCCGCGAGTGGACTCAGCTTCTCGAGCGTCGCGATCGCGACCCCCGCGAAGACGGACGACTATGGCTGGAACGCGCAGGGCGTGGCCGGTCTTAAGGCGGCCGCCAAGAAGTACGGCGTCAAGGTAAAGGTCGTTCCGAACATCGGCTACAACAACACCGCGTCGATCCTGCGCCAGATCGCAGACGGCTCACCGAAGCCCGGGCTCGTGATTGCCCACGCCAGCGGCTACGACACCAGCGCACAGCAGGTCTCGCGCCAGACCGGCGTACCGATGGTCACCTATGACATCCCGACGATGCTCAGCAAGGGCACGCTGTCGAACATCACGACCTCGGCCCAGCAGGGTGGCTATCTGGCCGGTGTCCTGGCGGCTCACAAGACCAAGACCGGTAAGGTCGGCGTGATCATCTCGGCGTCCGACTCGAACTGGTACGAGATGACCGGCGGATTCGCGGCGGGCGTGCGCAGCGTCAACCCGAAGATCAAGATCGAGTTCGGGCAGATCGGCCCGGCCTCCTACGACGACTCGGCAGGCGGCAAGCGCGTCGCAACGAGTGTTATCGCGACAGGGGCCGACGTGATCTTCGCGATGGGCGACGACGCCTCATTCGGTTACCTGCAGGCGATCAGCACGGCCAAGGCCAGCCACAAGGTCTGGTACATCGGCGACATCGGCAACATGACTCCGATCGACAACAAGCACGTGCTGCTGTCCTCGGTGCTGTGGAACTTCACCGCCGCGTATGAGAACTTCCTCGGCCAGCTCAAGAGCGGGACCTTCGGACGCAAGGGCTACAACCTGACCCTCGCCAACGGTGGCATTTCGCTGCTGCACTCCAAGTACATCCCGGCCTCGGTCTGGGCTGATATCGAGAAGGCCCAGAAGGGGATCGAGAAGGGCACCATCAAGGTGCCGGACACGACGACCGCATCCAAGACGCAGGCTCTGCTCAAGAAGTCTTGAGCATTCGTGGATCAGCCGACGACAGACATGACCGAAGCTGATCAGGACCGCTCCACCGCCGCGTCGCAGACGCCGGCGGTGGAGCTGGTCTCCATCAGCAAGGCGTTCCCCGGGGTTCAGGCCAACGACGATGTGTCACTGTCCCTGCACGCCGGCGAGATCCATTGTCTGTTGGGTGAGAACGGAGCCGGGAAGTCCACGCTGATGGGCATCCTCGCTGGGATGCAGCAGCCGGACTCGGGCCAGATCCGCGTCGCGGGCGAGCAGGTCGTGATCTCCTCGCCGCGGACAGCGCTTGACTTCGGTATCGGCACCGTTTACCAGCATTCGACCCTGGTCGGAGCCCTGACCGTCGTCGAGAACCTGATCCTCGGCGACAGTCGAGCCCTGCGTCTGGACGTGAACGGCGCGATGGCACGCCTGAGGGAGTTCAGCTCGATGCTCGGGGTCGAGATCGACGGCAGCGCGCTGACGAGCGATCTGGCACTCGGACGCCAGCAGCAGGTCGAGATCATCAAGGCGCTCTGGCGCGGTTCCCGGGTGCTGATCCTCGATGAACCGACCTCGATGCTGACGCCACAGGCAGTGGCCGAACTCCAGGTTGTACTCAACCGGCTCCGGGAGGCCGGGTTGGCCGTGGTCTTCATCACCCACAAGCTTCACGAGGCGGTGGCGCTCAGCGACCGGATCTCGGTCCTGCGCCAGGGTCGTGTGACCGGCACGATCGATCGCGAAGAGGTCGAGCGCAGCTCGCCCGAGGAGCTCGAATCAGCGATCGTGCAGCTGATGTTCGGCGACAGCATCGATGTCGCCGACGTTCCCGAGATGCAGCTGGAGCTGGCAGCTCATAGGCCGGACTCAGACACCGCTGAGGCCACCGTCGCACTAGAGCTGGTCGGTGCCCGAGCGCGCGGGGACGGAGCACAGCCGGGCCTCGAGGACGTGTCGCTTCGGCTGCATGTGGGCGAGGTCCTAGGCATCGCCGGGGTCGACGGCAATGGCCAGCGCGCGCTCGCCGAGGCGATCAGCGGCCAGCGCGCGCTGACACACGGTGAGGTCAACTTCCTCGGCGCGCCCGTCGGATCGCTCAGTGTCTGGCAGCGCGAGAAGCTGGGCCTGCGCTTCGTCACCGACGATCGCCTTGGCGAGGGAATCGTCCGCACCCTTCCGGTCTCGGTCAACCTCGTGCTGAAGAGCATCGGGCACGCTCCCTATTGGCGGCGTGGCCAGGTCAGGCAGGACGAGATCAACCGTCACGCGCGGAAGCTGGTCGAGCAGTTCGATATCCGCACGCCCAGCATCGACACACGCGCCGGGACGCTGTCGGGCGGCAACATCCAGAAGCTTGTCCTCGCCAGGGAGCTGACCGGCGAGGCGAAGGTCGTCGTCTTTCACAAGCCGACATATGGCCTGGACCTCAAGACGACCAGAACCGTACGCGGTCTCATCAACGGCCTTCGGGACGGGAGAGCGGCACTGCTGATCTCAACCGACCTCGATGAGTTGCTGGAGTGTGCCGATCGCATCGCCGTTCTCTCACGTGGAAGGATCGTCGGCACCGTGGAGAACGGGCCGGGGGCCGCCGAGCAGGTCGGTCGCCTGATGGTCGGAGACGTGAGCCTGGGGCTTGAGGCCGCATGACCGACGAGCTCGCTCCCGCCCATCCGACCGATGTCGTGGAGCCGACTCCACCACTGCTGGGTGGGCAGCACCCGGAGCCAGGCAATCGCTCGCGCCGGGCCGCCGCGTTTCGCGACGCGGTGATCCGCTCGGTCGTGCCCGTGATACTGGCGCTGGTTGCCGGCGGCGTCCTCCTGTGGATCCTGGGCACCGACCCGATCAAGTTCTACTCCGACGTCTGGCACAACGGTATCGATCAGGGCGCGTGGCAGGACAGTCTGATGCTGGCGGCGCCACTGCTGCTGATCGCAGTCGGCTTGATCCTGATCTTCCGGGCCAACCTCTGGCAGCTGGGGTATGACGGCCAGTATCTCCTGGCCGCAGTGATGATCACCGGACTGGGACCTGACATGACCGGCATGCCAAAGGTCCTGTTCTGGATCGTGATGTTCCTGCTGGCCGGCGTGGTCGGCGCGCTCTGGACGGTGGTCCCGGCGCTGCTGAAGGCCTACTACGAGACCAACGAGATCATCACCACCCTGATGATGTCGTTCATCGGCATCGACCTCGCGAACATCCTCGTCAAGGGCCCATTCCAGGATCCCACGGTCGACATCCCGCAGACCAAGACGATCCCGTTCAACCTGATGCTGCCCTACATCCCGGGAACGCGGGTGGACATCGGGGTGATCATCGCGTTTGTCGCCCCGTTCCTGGCTTACTGGGTCCTCAAACGCACGTCATTCGGGCTCAGGCTGCACGTCCTCGGCGCGAATCCCCGCGCCGCGTCCCACGTCGGCATCAACGTCAAGCGCCTGATCATCAACTCGTTCCTCGTGAGCGGCGCCTTCGTGGGCATCGCGGCCTTCGTGGACATCCTCGGCGTGTGGGGGTACGTGCGTGCGAACTGGAACCCCGCATACGGGGACACGGTGATTCCGTTCGTGTTCCTCGCGCGGCTCAATCCGATCGCGGTGATCCCGTTCGTCATGTTCTTCGCGATCCTGTCCAACGGCGGCGACCTCGCCGCGGCGAACACGAACATCCCGACGGACTTCCTGCTGGTACTGGTCGCGCTGATCCTCCTGTTCATGACGGTGATCGAGTACTTCGGACGCCAGCGCGACCTTGGGCAGAGCTACGTGCCGCCAGGACTGCGACAGGTCTTCAAGAAGCCCATCATCGGGCGGCGACGGGCTCGAGAGGCGCAGCCATGATCTTGGTGTTCGCATCCGTCTCGAGCATCTTCACCAAACCGGTACTCACATCGCTGATCACCGGCGGACTGCTCGCGGGCCTGCCGCTCATGTTCACGGCGCTGGGCGAGACGATCTCCGAGCGCGCCGGCGTGCTCAACCTCGGGCTGGAGGGGATGATGTTGCTGGGGGCCTACGTCGGATTCCTCGGCGCCTACTATCTGCACTCCGAGGCGGTCGGGTTCGTCTTCGGGGCGCTGGGCGGCATGGTCGGCTCGACCCTCATGGTCGTGCTGTGCGTGTGGCTCGGGCTCGACCAGATCGTCGTCGGGATCGCCATCACGCTCGCCGGCGAAGGGCTGACCAGCGTGCTTCAGGGAGCTCAGTTCGGGACGACCTATCCGCGCCTCGGCGCCCCCTCGGAGGCCGCGATCCCGCTGCTGGACAAGATTCCGATCGTGGGGCCGAGCCTGTTCGAACAGCCTCCGATCGCCTATCTGGGCTTCGTGCTCGCAGGCGTCCTCGTCTGGGCCTTCCGCTCCACCAACATCGGCCTCAACCTCAAGGCGGCAGGCGAGAAGCCCGAGGCGCTCGATGCCGCGGGCGTCAGCGTCATAGCGACGCGTAGTTGGGCGGCTCTTGCGACCGGTGCGCTGGCGGGAATCGGCGGCGCCTATCTGTCGATCGTGGCCGCCGGAGTGTTCACCCCGATGATGACCGGCGGGCAGGGCTACATGGCGATCGTGATCGCGATGCTTTCGCGCGGCCGGCCGGTCTGGGTCGTCGTCACATCCTTCCTGTTCGGGATCTCGCTATCTGTTGCGACCGCCCTTCAGCTGGCCGGCATCAACATCTCCACCGACCTCATCAACATGCTTCCATTCCTCTCGATCATGATCGCACTGGTCATCTTCGGGAGGCGGGCGTACCTGCCGCCCGGGCTTGCGGTCCCATACGTGCGAGGGATGCGATGAGCGCCGTCCGAGCAGTCCGGGCCGGTGGTCCCGCCCCCCTTGAGAACCGAACTCTGCGCCAGCAGGTCGCCGACCATCTCCGCGCCGAGATCCTCGAGGGCCGGTTGCCCCCGGGCACCGAGCTTGGCGAGGCCACGCTTGCAGCGTCGCTTCACGTCAGTCGCGGTCCGCTCCGTGAGGCGCTGGGTCAGCTGGCGGCAGAGAAGCTCGTCACGATCGTGCCGCGCAAGGGCGCGATCGTCAGGCGCTTGACGCGCCAGGAGTTCCTCGATGCCTATCAGGTCCGGGAGGCGCTCGAGTCACTGGCGATCCGCCTCGCGGTGCCGCGGATGAGCGATGCGGAGCGAACGATCCTTCATGAGATGTGCGACCAGATGGACGCCGCGGCGCGCCGCGGCGACAGCGACGAGTTCATCAGGATCAATCATGACTTTCACGAACTGCTCGTACAGGCCTCTGGCAACGAAACGCTGGCCGAGATGCACGGGCAGCTCATGGCCCAGATGGGCCGGCTGCTGAAGCAGTCGGTGCAGCTTCGCGGCGGGGTCGAGCGCTCCGCCGCCGAGCATCGCGAGATCCTCGCCGCCATCGACAGGGGCGATGCGCCGGCGGCAGCGAGTCTGCTCGAGGAGCACATCGAGGTGCCGCAGCGCGTGCTCCAGTCAACCGAGGAAGCGTGGCTGGCCCTCGAAGCGCAGCAGCTAACCCCAACAGCAGAGGAGTCAGACACCGATGGATGACCGCAGGCAGATCGAGTTCGGCGTCAACCTCAACAACCGGGAGCCGCTGATCGCGCCGGACTACAACCTGAGCGCGCTGCTCGACCTCTCGGCGCGCGTGGAGCAGCTGGGATTCGACTCGGTGTGGGTGGGCGACAGTCTCTTCTCGAAGCCTCGATATGAGGCGATGAGCCTGCTGGCGGCGATCTCGCAGCGGACGAGTCGGGTTCGGCTCGGCACGGCGTGTCTGGTCACCTCGACGCGCAACCCGCTGTACCTCGCTCTCGAGTGGGCGACCCTCGACCAGTTGTCCGGCGGTCGCACGATCTTCGGGCCGTGCATGGGCAATCCGGAGGAGGGCGTCCGCCGCGAGTTTGCGGCCCTCGGTCTCCCATTCTCCGACCGCGCGACCCTCTTCGAGGAGGGCCTCGAGGTCGTCGGCGAGCTGTTTCGCACCGGCCGGACCAGCTTCAAGGGCAAGTACTTCGACTACGACGACGTGGCCTTCCATTCCGGGACCGAGATGGCCCCCCTGCGCCCGTTACAGCAACCCCCACCGACGTGGATCGTCTCCAACCCGCGGCTGGTCGGGGACAAGCCGACGGAGAAGATGCGCGCAACGATGGAGCGTGCCTGCGACCGGATCGTTCGGCTCGGCAGCGGCTGGATGACGTGCTGCCGCGCCGAGCACCCTGAGGAGCTGACCGAGCAGATCGGCTACCTGACCAACGCCGCCGCACGTCATGGCCGAGACTTCGAGGATTACACGGTCTCCTACCAGGTGACGATGAACATCGGCGACTCCAGGGAGGAGGCGCGGGCGGCGTTCGGCGACTACATCTCCAAGTACTACCCGGAGCTCTCAAAGGCGATGGACCTCTCGAACTGGGGTCCCGTCGGGACGCCCGACGAGATCGCCGCGTGGCTTGAGGAGTTCAGTCGGCGCGGGGTTCAGCACTTCATCTGTCGCTTCGGCGCGATTGACCAGTTTGGGCAGGTTGAGCGCTTCGCGCGCGAGGTGCTGCCTCGATTCCAATACCAGGAGGTGCATTGACATGAATGCCGCTGCAAACGGCTCACCGCCGAGCGTCGAGGCGATCCGCAAGGACGCTGAGCTCGTCGTGGATGTCTGCATGTCGGTGGAGGCCGATGACGTCGTCACGATCATCTGCGACGACGACAACCACCATCTTGCCCGGATCGTCGCCGACGTGTGTGTCGATCGCGGCGCCTGGCCAGTCGTGATGAACAACGAGACCCAGGTGCGTCGCGGTCGGGCCGACACCCATTTTCCGATGGCGCCTCCGCGCAACCTGCATCAGGCCATGGTCTCCTCTGACGAGGTGATCATCATCACCAACCTGGAGTGGGCGAACCGGTTCGCGCACGTCTCGGCCGTCAAGGAGACCTGCGCGGCCAACGGCAAGATCGCATCGGTGGAACCGGGAATGGGCAGCTGGGGGCTCACCGAGGAAGCGCTTCTGCGCGCGCAGCGCCGTGCTCAGGACGCGATGGCCGCCCTCGAGGGCGTCGAGCGAGTTCGCGTGACCACCGCCAAGGGGACCGACTTCACCGTCTGCATCAAGGACCGTCCGGCGCTCGAGGTCACCTCGATCAAGAAGCGCGGTCAGATGATGGGCCCGCTTCCGCTGTGGGCTGAGGTCGCGTTTGCGGCAGTTGAGGATCAGACCGAGGGCACGATGGTCGTCGATGGCGTCATGCTCGGGATCGGCCTACCCGGGCAGGTCACCGAGCCGATCACATGGACGATCGAGGGCGGAAAGGCTGTCAAGATCGAGGGTGGTGACGATGCTCGCCGCCTCCGTGAGGTCCTCGACGGGGTCGAGAACGCCACCGTGATCGGCGAGTTCGCGTTCGGGGTCAGTGAGGTCGCGCCGTTCGGTACCCCTTCGGAGAAGGGCCGTGTCGGCACCGTGCACTGCGCTCTGGGCGACAATCACAACGCTTATCCCGGCGGTCAGAACGTCAGCGTTCTGCACCTGGACGGCGTCGTCCTCGAGGCCTCGATGCAGATCGTCGACAACGGCCGCTGGATCATCAAGGACGGCCAGTGGGTGCTCTAGCTGACAGCGGCCCGCGGGCGATCCCGCTGAATGACGTCGATCCGATCCCACTCCCGGGCGGGAGCTGGAGTCGCATGGTTCTCACCGACCGCACGCTCAGTGGGAACCGCGCCTCGCTCGGATACTCCGTGTTCACGCCCGGGTGCGTGACCGCGCTGGTGAAGCACGAGGTCGAGGAGGTCGCGTACGTGATCTCGGGGCGCGGTGAGCTGCGGCTCGAGGGCGGGGACACCCTGCCGTTCGAGGCTGATCAGGGACTCTTCGTCCCGTCCGGCACCTGGCATGCGGTTGCCAACACAGGTGATGAGGACGTCATCATGGTGTTCGGCTTCCCGCATCCGGACTATCCGCCGACCGCTCGCGGAGACGCATGACATGAGCTCCGCGGTGCCAGTCGATCATCGGGTCGCAGGCGATGACCGTGCGTCGATCGAGGATGTGGCCTGGGCGTCCAGGGTCCTGGCGATGCAGGGCTACGAGGATCTGACCCTCGGTCACGTAAGCGTGCGGGGCCCTGACGGGCGCACGATCTACATCAAACGCAAAGGCGTCGCACTCGGTGAGGTGACTCCCGGCGACGTTGTCGCGGTCGATCTGGAGCATGGGCTGCGCGACGGACCGCCGGGCATGCACCTTGAGACCGTGCTCCACACCGAGGTGTACAAGCGCCGGCCGGACGTCGGCAGCGTCGTGCACGGCCACCCGCCATATGCGACCGCTTTCGCTTCCACCGATGCGGAGTTTGCGTACCTGACGCACGACAGCGTCCTTTTCATCGACGGGGTCGCCACCTATGACGGTGTTCCGGAGCTGATCATCGACGAGCAGCAGGGTGGCCTCGTCGCGGAGGCGCTCGCCGAAGGGCGTGTGCTTCTCCTCCGCAACCACGGCGTCCTCGTCGCCGAGCGCGATGTCCACTGGGCTGTGCTGGCCAGCACGCTCCTGGAGCGCGCCTGCCAGATGCAGGCGCGCGCGAGCGCGCTCGGTCCGCTGCGACCGATCCCAGACTCGCTGGTGGCGCGCATCCACGCAGTCAAGTACCAGCAGGACTTCGCAAAGGAGTACTGGGATGCTTGGATCCGCGAACTTCGTCGCAACGGTGGCGACTTCGGGATGCCGGGGCCGCGATGACGGATATCCGACTCACGGTCAACGGACGGGCTGTGATCGAATCCGTCGAGCCGCAGGTGCTGCTGCTCGACTTCCTCCGGGAGCGGCTCGGACTGACCGGAGCGAAGCGATCCTGCGATGTGCAGGTCTGCGGCACCTGCACGGTGCTGGTCGATAACAGGCCCGTTTCGGCATGCACCTACCTGGCGGTCGAGGCAGATGGGCACGAGGTGCAGACGATCGAGGGGTTCGCCGAGACAGCTGAATTCGAGCGCTTCGAGCAGGCCTTCACGCGCCACGCCGCGGTTCAGTGCGGCTACTGCACGGGCGGCATTCTGCTGACGCTGAAGAGCCTGCGCGATGCAGGTGAACTCAAGACCGAGGAGGACATCCGGCACGGCCTGGACGGCAATCTGTGCCGATGCACCGGCTACCGGGCGATCCTCGAGGCTGCCAGGGAACTGGTGGGATGAGCACGCTCGAACGCCAGAAGCTGCGGGAGGTCGGGATCTCGCGGCCGCGCAAGGACGCGCGCGAGAAGCTTCAGGGCAAGGCCCAGTACATCGGCGACATGGAGATGGCGGGCATGCTCCACGGCAGCGTGCTCCGCAGCCCCTACGCGCATGCGCTGATCAGGTCGATCGACTCCCGTCGCGCTCTGGAACTCGATGGGGTCGTCGCCGTGCTCACCGGTGCCGACCTCGGCGACATCGACCCCTACTACGGCCATGCGATCAAGGACCGGCCGATCATCGCGATCGACCGCGTTCGCTTCGCCGGGGAGCCAGTGGCCGCGGTCGCTGCGGTCGATGTCGAGACGGCTGAGGCCGCCCTGCGGTTGATCGATGTCGACTACGAGCCGCTGGCGGTGCTCGACACCCTGGAGAAGTCGTTGGCTGACGATGCGCCGAGATTGCACCAGCGCCAACCGAAGGTCGGGCTCTTCCACGGCCTGGGCGAAATGGGGGAGGCGAAGGGCAACGTTTGCTATCACCATCGGCTCGGCTCCGGCGACGTCGGTTCCGGGGACGTAGACGCCGCGGCGGCGGACGCCGAGATCACGGTCGAGGGCGAGTACGAATTCCCCGCGGTCTACCAGTACGCGATGGAGACTCACGCGACCACCGCCCACTTTCATGGCGACGGGGTCACCCTCTGGGCGAACTGCCAGCACCCGTTTCTCGTGCAGGCCGAGATCGCGGACCTCTTCGGGTTCGAGAAGGGAGCGGTGCGGATCGTCGTGCCCTACCTCGGCGGCGGGTTCGGGTCGAAGTCATATACGAAGATGGAGCCGCTCACCGTTGCCCTGGCGCGCAAGGCCGGTCGGCCGGTGCGGATCGTAAACGCCGTCAGCGAGTCGATGGTCACCTCGCGTCGCCACGGCATGCGCTGCTGGATGCGAACGACCGCGCATGCCGACGGAACGCTTCTGACGCGCGAGGTCCGGCTCTGGATGGACACCGGTGCCTACGCCGACAACGGCCCGCGGGTGACGGCGACGGCGGCCGACGCCGCGCCCGGACCCTATCGGTTCCAAGCCGCCTCGGTGGACGCATACTGCGTCTATTGCAACACGCCTCCCTCCGGCTCCTACCGCGCCTTCGGCGCGACCCACATGCAGTGGATCGGCGAGTCGCAGATCGACGAGGTGGCTCGGCGCGCCGGGATCGACCCTGTCGAGCTGCGGTCGCGCAACCTGTGTCTACCGGGCGAGGCCGTGCGTCCTGACGGGACCGGCAAGCCGCTGGACGCGGACCTGGTCGGTGACGTGCAGAAGGCCTCGGCCGGGGTCGGCTGGGATGAGCCCAAGCGGCCCTGGGTCGGCCGTGGCGTGAGCGTCGGGCTGCTCGCCGCCGGTGCGCATCCGGTCTCACGCGCGTCCGTGAGGCTCAACTCCGACGGCTCCGCCGACGTATACGTCGGCACCACCGAACTCGGCCAGGGCGCGCGTACGGTGATGGCTCAGATCGCCGCCGAGGAGATCGGCACCAGCAGCGACAACGTTCGCGTGCACGGTGCAGACACGCGCTTCACCCCTTATGACCGTTCGACAGGCGCGAGCCGCTCCACGACGATCGCGGGGCTCGGCGTCAAGCGTGCGGCGGCGAACGTCGCCGCACGCTTGCGAGAGACGGCCAGCGAGCTATGGGAGATCGACGCCGACATGATCGAGCTCGCCGATGGCGGGGCGCGATTCGCCGCAGAGTCGATCTCCTTCCCCGATCTGATCGCCAAGCGCTTCGGATTCCGCGGCGGCGAGATCATCGAGGGCGGCGAGGTGCGCCCGACCGGCGGCGACACCGGCTCATACGCCGAGGGGCCGTTCTTCTGGGAGGTCTGCGTCGCGGCGGCGGAGGTGGAGATAGATCCGGAGACCGGCGTCATCACCGTGCTACGGACCTCGACCGTTGCCGACGTGGGCAGAGCGATAAATCCGCAGCTCGTCGAACGCCAGGACGAGGGGGCGATGATGCAGGGCATCGGCAATGCCCTGTTCGAGGAGATGCGCTTCGACGCCGGGGTCCTCGTCAACGACAGCCTGCTCGAGTATCGGGTTCCCCGCCTCGCGGACCTGCCGAACCAGACGATGTCGATCATCGTCGAGAACGAGGACGGGCCGGGCCCCTGGGGCGCAAAGGGCTGTGGTGAGGGCGCGCTCGCCGCGATCCCCGCCGCGATCGCATGCGCGGTAGCGGATGCCGGCGTCCCGATGTACGAGCTGCCGCTCACACCCGAGCGCGTGTGGCGGCGCGTTCAGGAAATGCAGAGCCAAAACACCGACAAGGAGTCAGATCATGAGTGAGATCAACCGCGCAACCATTCTCGGCACCGGGACGATGGGGCCGGGCATGGGCGCCGTTCTCGCCCGGGCGGGCATGCAGGTCACCCTGTTCGATGTCAAGCCGGAGGCGCTGGAGCGGGCACAGGCGACGGTCGGTCTCGCCGAGGGCGTGCTCGAACGTCTCGAAGTGCCCGTCACGAGCGGCGGATCTGTCTCATACGAGAGTGACCGAGCGGCCTCGCTCAAGGGTGCGGACATCGTCTGCGAGGCGATCCCAGAGCAGCTCGAGCTCAAGCGTCAGGTGATCTCCGAGATCGAGGACGAGATCTCCGCCGAGGCGATCATCGCGTCCAATACGTCCGGGATTCCGGTCACGAAGATGGCGGAGGGGATGCGCCATCCCGGCCGGATCGTGGGCTGGCACTGGTCCAATCCGCCGCATCTGATTCCGATGAACGAGATCATCCCGGGCGAGCACACCGCCCCAGCGGTGACCACGGCGATCGAGGAGCTGACCCGGCGCATCGGTTACCACCCCGTGACGCTCAAGAAGGAGGTCCCGGGCTTTGTCGAGAACCGCGTGCTCTACGCGATCATGCGCGAGTGCCTGGCGCTCGTCGACGAGGGCGTCATCGACACCGAAGGCCTGGATCTGTGCGTCCAGTGGGGAATCGGCTACAAGCTCGCGGTCATACCGCCGATCCATCTGCTCGACATGGCAGGGCTCGACATCTACACGAGCGTCGCCTCTTATCTGAACGCCGAGTTGTCGAATGAGGCTGGTGTGTCCAGCACCGCGACCGGGCTCAAGGAGCAGGGGCGTCTGGGCATCAAGGCCGGCGGCGGCTTCTTCGACTACACCCCCGAGCAGATCAAGGAGCTCGGAGCGGCCCGCGCCGCGGCGCTCGTAGGGGTCAGGAAGGTGCTGAGCTGAAATGGCAAAGGCAACACGGGTGCGGCTGCTCGACAGTGGCACCCTCGTCATCGACCAATCGCACATCACCTGGAACGTCGGAGCCGGCACGCCCGTGCGCTTCCCTGTCTACAGCGTGCTCATCGAGCACCCCGACGGACCGATGATGTTCGACACGGGTTATGACCTCGACCTCGTCAACGCGGTGCTCCCGTTCGAGCTGCCTGAGCAGACTCCGGAGCAGACGCTCCCGGCGCAGCTGCAGAAGTGCGGGTACGGGACGAGCGACATCGGCGTCCTCATCAACTCCCACCTGCACTTCGACCATGTCGGCGGCAACAAGCATCTGACCGCCGCGACCACCTACCTGCACGAACTCGAGCTTCGCGAGGCGCGGAGCCCGGAGCCGTTTGAGCGGTTCGGTTACGCCGACACCTCGTTCGACCACGCCGAGGCAAGGTTCGAGCTGCTCAGCGGGGACGTTCAATTCGCCGACGGCGTCCATCTGTTCCACACCCCGGGCCACACGGTCGGCCACTACTCGCTGCTGGTCGAGCGCCAGGCCGGCCATCCACTCTTGTTCATGGCCGACGTGTCCTACACAGTGGCCGCATTCGCAGCGGACCAGCAGGCCGGGTTCCACAACAACCCGGTCGATGGTGTCCGCTCGATCCGGCGCTGTAAGCGCCTGGCGAAGGAGTGGGGAGCGGAGGTCGTCTTTACCCACGACATGGGGATCTTCCAGACATACGCATTGGCGCCGGAGCCCTTCCTTGGGAGCCGGACGGAGACCGCGGGAGGTGCGGCATGAAGCTCGAGGACCGGGTGGCGATTGTCACCGGAGCAGCGCAGGGAATCGGGAAGGCGATCGCCGAGAAGCTCCACGCCGAGGGGGCGACGATCGTCGCTGTCGACCTGAACGGCGACGGAGCGAGCACGACCGCGTCCGAGCTCGACGGGCTCGGCATCCAGGCCGATATCTCGAGTGAGGCGGACGCTGCGCGGATCGCGCAGGAGACACTCGATCGCCACGGCAAGATCGACGTGCTGGTCAACGCCGCCGCGATCGTGCCGTTCATACCCTGGGACGAGGTCGACTTCGCGTACTGGCGCAAGATCATCTCGGTGAATCTCGACGGCGCCTACCTGGTCTCCCGGGCGGTGGAGAAGCCGATGCGTGAGGCCGGTTACGGCCGGATCGTCCTGATCGCCTCCAACGCCTTCTATGCCGGCACCCCGAACATGGGTCCCTACCTGGCGGCCAAGGGAGGTGTGATCGGCCTGACGCGTGCGCTCGCGACCGAGCTCGGCAAGTACGGGATCACGGCCAACGCCGTGGCCCCCGGAATCACCCGCACCGAGGGATGTCTGGCAACCCCGCACAAGGACTCGTTCGACTTCGTGCAGATGCTGCAGGCGATCCCGCGGCACGGCCTGCCCTCCGACATCGCGCCGGCGGTGGCATTCCTTGCCTCCGAGGAGTCCGGCTGGGTCACGGGCCAGGTGCTGGTCGCCGATGCCGGCCACATCCGGGACTGAGGCGCACGCAGATGACGATCGACATCAAACGCGCCGGAGCGATCCTGGCGGTGTCCGATTTCGAGCGGTCGCTCGCGTTCTATCGCGACGGGCTCGGCTTCGAGGTGGAGGCGACCTTCGACGAGCCGCCGTATGCGATTCTCGCAAGTGGCGCGACGCGCATCTCGCTGGCCGAGCAGGGTCATCCGGCGGACGACTGTCCCGGTGTCGTGATGACGGTCGCAACGGACCGCTCGAAGGCGGCCGCGATGCTCGTCGTGGAGGTCGAGGACTGCCAGGCGAGCTACGAGGCGCTGAAGCAGGCCGGCGTGCCGTTTCTGCGCGAGCCATACTCCCCGCCATGGGGTGGTGCCAGATGCTTCGCCCTGGATCCCGACGGCAATCTGATCGAAGTGGAGCAACCAGCATGAGGGCCGTCAAACTCGCCGGAACCGAACAGATCGAGGTCGCCTCCGCACCAGATCCGACGCTGACGGATGATCGCGACGCGATCGTCCGTGTGACCCACACCGCGATCTGTGGTGCCGACCTGCTCCCCTACCACGGGTATACGCCCGGCTTTGAGATCGGCACCACGCTCGGACACGAGTTCGTCGGCATCCTGGAGGACGCCGGTGATCGGATCGAGAGCCTGAGCCCCGGGCAGCGCGTGGTCAACACGAGCATGACCTCCGACGGCACCTGCGCACACTGCAGAGCCGGACGGCCGACGCAGTGCGACTCGCGGGCACTGTTCGGCTACTCCGGCGTGTACCCGCGACTCGAAGGCGGGCAGGCCGATCTGGTGCGCGTACCGCGTGCCGATCGCTGCCTGTGGCCCGTTCCCGACGACGTCAGCAATGAGGACGCCGTATTTGTGGCTGACATCCTGCCCACCGGCTTCCTGGCGGTTCAGCGAGCCGGCGTCAATTCCGGAGATGTGGCGGTGGTGCTTGGCTGCGGTCCCGTTGGTCTGATGGCCGTGCTCTGCGCCGTCGGTCCCGCCCGAAAAGTGATCGCGGTCGACGGCATCGCAGCACGCCGCACGCTCGCGGAAACGCTGGGTGCCGTGTCCGTCGAACCTTCGCAGGCCGCGGCCGCGGTCGCCGCTGCGACCGGCGGCCTCGGCGCCGACGCCGTAATCGAGGCGTCAGGCTCGCCGGTGGCACTTGGTTCGTCACTGGAACTCGTGCGAGCGCAGGGCAGCGTGTCGGTCGTCGGAGCGCACTTCGAGCCGGACTTTCCGCTCAACAACCTGCTGATGTTCGAGAAGGAGATCAGCCTCGTATTCTCGATCGGAAACCCCGGACGAGACAGGGAGCGGCTGTTCGCAATGATCCAGGACGGCGTCCTGCGGCCATCTCAGATCATCACCGACACGGTCTCGATCGACGACGCCGCGCAGGCATACCGTGCGTTCGACGCGCGCGAATCCACCAAGGTCGTACTCAGGACCAGCTGACGATGATCGAACTCGACCACACGTTCTCGCGGCCAGGCTCGGCGCAGGACAACTATCTGCTCAGTCTCGACCTCGACCGCCTCGTGTCCTGTGTCGAGGGTGGCAGCGTGCTGGAGCGCACCGGTCCCAACGAGGTCAGGGCCGAGATCCGAGCCCGGATGGGCTCGATGTCAATGACCTTTGCCGGCACGGTCGCCGTGACTGAGCGAGACGACGAGCAGCGCACCGCGCTGCTCGTCGTCAGCTCCAGCGAGGTCGGCGGCACCGGCCGCGCCGATGCCGATGTCCGCTTCATCGCAGCCGATGGTGGCGGAGCGATTCACACCGAGGCGACGATCACGGGCAAGGCCGCGTCAATGGGCGAGGGCGTGGTGAAGAGCGTGCTCGACGCCCTGATCCAGGACTTCGCCACCAAGCTGGGCCGCGCCCAGTAGGGCCGGAGCCGTCGTCATTTCGGCAGAACCCGACCGAGCAACGACCTGCAGCCGCGGACCATGGACCTGACGACGCCCGCCAGCTACACCGTCGGCCCGGACCACGGCCGGTTGGTCGTGACCACCGGCACCGCCGGGCCGGCCGCACGAGCCGGACACGACCTGACGATTGTCGCCGGCTCCTGGGAGGCGACGCTCACGATCGCGGCGCAGGAGGCGGGAAACGCGCTCGAGCTGTCGGTCGATCCGAGTTCCTTCGTCGTATCGGCAGGTCGTGGCGGCGCGTCACCGCTCAGCGCGGAGGACAAGGCGGGCATATCCTCGACGATCCAGCAGGAGATTCTCCCTGCGGTGCCGATCCGGTTCGAGTCCACGCAGGTGGCCCACGCGGTTGAGAAGGACGGTCTGGTGGCAACCGGCATTCTCGAGCTCGCCGGGGTTCGTCGGCCGATCACGTTCGAGCTCCGATGCGATGCGGGTGGCCGCCTCAGCGCCGAGATTCCGCTGCGCCAGACCGATTACGGCATCAGGCCCTACACGGTGCTGTTCGGGGCTTTGAAGGTTGCGGATCAGGTCGCGATCTCGGTCGACGTGGGGCTCTGATGCGTCGCCCGGATCGCCCCGACCGAGTCGGCCAGCGGCCCGCCCCTGCGGCCGTGGCGCCTGGCGACGATCTCAGCCAGGATCGATAGCGCCGTCTCGGCGGGCGTGCCGGCGCCGAGGTCATGGCCGCTCGGCGATGTCACCCGCACCAGGTCCTCGGCGCTGACTCCGGCCGCCTTCAGCCGACGCTCGCGATCGGCTGCCGTCCTACGGCTGCCGAGCGCGCCGATGTAACCCACGCCGGTTGTCAGCGCACCCCGGATCGCCGGTTCGTCGAACTTCGGATCGTGTGTGAAGACGACGACGGCATCGCGCGGCCCGAGGCTCAGGCCGGCCAGGTATTCGTCCGGCCACTGGCTGGTGATGCGTGCCGCGGACGCGTACCGCTCGCTCGTCGCAAACGGCGGCCGTGGATCGCAGATCGTGACCTCGTAGCCGAGCTCCACGGCTAAGCGGGCCGCCGATGCTGAGAAATCGGTCGCTCCGACGAGGATCATCCTGGCGGGCTCGAGGAACGACCTGACGAAGACGGTGGTACCCAGGCCGAGCACGGTGCCGTCGAGCCCGTAATGCCTGGTCTGAGCGTTGCCGAGCTCAACCAGTCCGGGAAGGTCACGGGCAACCGACTCGGTCAGACGAGCATGGTCGCCGAAGTGACCACTCACGCTGCCGTCGACGAGGGCCATCCAGGCGCCGGCGGCTTCGCCGTCGATCAGGACCGCGAGCGCGACCGGCTCGCTCGATCCGATCGCCTCAAGCGCCGGGATCAGGATCTCCGCGTCGAGCCTCGACGGCCGCGTGATCAAGACCGTAACGTTGCCGCCGCACATCAACCCGACCGTGCCCGCGAGCTCGTCGGAGAAGCCGAATGTGCTGAGGTGAGCCGCGCCCGTCTCGATCACCCGCTGAGCCTCGGCGACGAGCGCGCCCTCGACGCACCCGCCGGTCAGAGATCCCTCCACGGTGAGATCCTCTCCGATCAGCATCATCGCGCCAGGATCAAGCGGCGCCGAGCCCTCGACGCCCACCAGCAGCGCGATCGCAAACCTGCGATCCTCGCGAAGCCAGTTGGCCAGGACCGATCGGGTATACGCACCGGGCGACATGTCAGTTCAAAAGGATAAGCCGCGGAGGCGCAGCGCCAACGCCGGCGTCGGCTGATGGAGCTCGGCGGCGTCATCCTGGCGGCGGGCGGCAGCACACGCTTCGGCGAGGGGCCGAAGCTGCTGGCCGCCCTCGACGAGCGCCCCGTGCTCGAGCACGTGATCGGACCGGCCTGTTCACTGTCCGAGCTGGAGCGGGTCGTTGTGGTGCTCGGAGGCGACGCGCAGCTCCTGCGCGAGGGGATCGACTTCGGGCGGGCCGAGCCTGTCCTGTGTGCCGATTGGCAGCAGGGAATGTCCCGGTCGCTGCGTTGCGGTGTCGCGGCGCTGGCGCCTGTCGAGCGGGTGATGGTTCTGCTTGGTGACAATCCGACGGTCACGCCCGAGCTGCTGCGGCGGTTCGTCACCGCGCCCGCCGGCGCGCGCGCCGTCTATCACGGGGTTCCGGGGCACCCGGTGGTGCTCGGCCGCGTCCAACTCGACCGCCTCGAGGATGTTCAGGGCGATATCGGCGCGCGCCGGCTGCTCGCCGGCTGCCGCCAGATCGAATGCGGCGACATCGCGTCTGGCGCGGATGTCGACACCGTCGTCGATCTCAAGCGCCTTCAGGAGAGCGCGCGCGGCCGCGACGTCAGGGCTCCGTAAACGCCCAGCGTCCGTCGCGCAACCTCGGCCCAGTCGAACTGCAGGACGTGCTCGCGAGCGTGGGCGATCAGCTCGCCGCGCTCGAGATCGTCGGTCAGCACCCGCTCGACGATCGTTCGCAGAGCGTCGGCATCGCGGGACCGGAAGCGCAGGCCGACGGTGCCGCCGGCCGGAACGACCTCGCGCAGGCCGCCCGTGTCGGCCACCACGCACAGGCACCCAGAGGCCATCGCCTCGAGCGCCACGAGGCCGAACGGCTCGTAGATGGACGGCACGATGCAGAGGTCGGCGACCCGGTAGAGCGAGTGCAGCAGGTCGTCGCCGGCCCAACCGATGAATGAGCCGTATTCGCTCAGGCCCAGCTCCTGCGCCTGGGTCTTGAGCTCAACCTCGGCGGTGCCCGTGCCGGCGACGATGAACCGCATCCGCCCCTGGCGCTGAGCGATCGGCGCAAGTGCCTCGAGCGCCAGGTGGAAGCCCTTCTCGAACACGAGCCTGCCGACCAGCAGCACGAGCAGCTCGTCAGGCGCGGCGTAGCGTGCTCTCAGGCTTACCAGCTCCGGGCCCGGGGCGGCGATGAGATCGGCCGGGTCGATGCCGTTCGGGATTGCGGTGACGCGGTCCGCGGGCACCGCGAAGATCTGGCCGACATGGCCGGCCATGTAGTCCGAGCAGGTGATCAGATGGTCGGCGCTCTGTGCCATCCGCTGCTCGACGGCGTGGATATGAGACTGCGGGTGGTTCTGAACCCAGCCCTGGTGGCGTCCGAACTCGGTCGCGTGGATCGTGACGAGCCAGGGCAGGCCGCCGGCCCTCGCGACCCGCTCGGCGGCGTCGGCGACGAGCCAGTCGTGTGAATGCACGAGGTCGAAGTCGATGCGTTCGCTGAGCTCGGCGCCGAGCGCCGCCATGTCCTGATTCATGGCTGATACCCACCGGACGAACGCCTCGACATCCTTTGGGAACGGAGGCTCGGCCACGCGGTGGATGGTCACGCCGCGACGGCACTCCTCGAGCGGCAGCTGTCCCGCGCCGCGCGTGAGCACGTGCACCTCCACCCCCTCGACGGAGAGCCCCTCGGAGAGCTTGCGCACATGGCGTCCGAGGCCGCCTTCGATCACGGGCGGGTACTCCCACGAGAACAAGAGAACGCGCATCGCTGGCCGAGGCTACCGGTGTGGCCCGGCTGCTGCAGCAGCGGCGCAGCAGCCGGGGTGTCAGGTCTCGAGGCTCGAAAGCGGGCGTGGCGGTGAGCCGACGTAGAGGGCGCTCGGGCGGATCATCCGTCGCTCGCGCTTCTGCTCGAGAATGTGGGCCGACCAGCCGGCCACGCGCGCGCAGGCGAACATCGGCGTGTAGAGCGCCGGCGGCACATCGGCGAAGTCGAGCACAACCGCAGCCCAGAATTCGATGTTGGTCGCGAGGATGCGGTCAGGTCGGCGCGCCTGCAATTCCGCCAGAGCCGCCTGCTCGAGCGCCTCGGCGACCTCGATCCGGGGCGAGCCCAGCTCGTGCATGATTCGCCGCAGCACGCGTGCGCGGGGATCCTCGGCGCGGTAGACGCGATGGCCGAAGCCCATGATTCGCTCGCCGGCGTCGAGCCGCCTGGAGACCCACTGCGTAGCATCGCCGGTTGCCTCGACCTCGTCCAGTTGTTGCTTGACGCGTGCCGGGGCGCCGCCGTGGAGGGGGCCGGAAAGCGCGCCGACAGCGGCCGAGAGCGCTGCCGCGACATCGGCTCCGGTCGAGGCGATCACACGCGCGGTGAAGGTCGAGGAGCTCATGCCGTGCTCGGCGGCGGCGGTCCAGTAGGCGTCGATCGCACGGACGTGGCGGGGGTCGGCCTCGCCGCGCCAGCGTGTCAGGAAGCGCTCGGCGATCGAGCTGCATTGGTCGATCTCGGTCTGCGGGACCGGTGGCCGGCCGAAGCCTCGCGCCGATTGGGCGACGAACGAGAGCGCCATCACCGACGCGCGCGCGAGGTCGTCGCGGGCCTGCTCGTCGGTGATGTCGAGCACGGGCCTGAAGCCCCATTGCGGCCCGAGCGCGGCCAGCCCGGCCTGCATGTCGGCGCGGGGGTCGCCCGAGTGCACGCTGAGACCGTAGGGGGCCGCCGGCTGCAGGCCAGGCAAAAGGCTGTCGTCGACCAGCAGGCCCCAGACCCGCTCGTACGCCACCTTGCCGACGAGCTCCTCGATGTCCACGCCGCGATAGCGCAGGGCATCGCCGTCGCGATCGGGCTCGGCGATCTCGGTCGCGAACGCGACGATCCCCTCGAGGCCGGATTGCACTTCGTCGTAGATGAGCATTGTCTGCATCTCCGGATCGGGTTCTGCGGACAGGCTACGCGGTCAAGGCCGGCGAATCATCCGTACAATCGGGCGCCACGTTTTCCATCATCACCAACGTCAGGAAGAAACAAGACATATGGCCTACGTGATCGCCGAGCCGTGCATCGGGACCAAAGACAACTCATGCGTCGAGGTCTGCCCCGTCGACTGCATCCACCCGACGCCGGACGAGCCCGATTACGACAAGGTCGAGCAGCTCTACATCGATGCCGAGGAGTGCATCGACTGCGATGCCTGCGTCGAGGCCTGCCCGGTGGATGCGTGCTTCGCCGAGGATCAGCTGCCGGACGAGTGGCAGCGGTTCACGGTGATTAACGCCGACTACTACCGGAACCGCTGATTTGGCGGTTCATCGGGGCTAGGCCATCGGCAGTGACATGCCTGCCGGCTTGGTTTCGGTCGGCTGCGGGGCCGCAGCCATCATCGGCAGGTCCACCGGGGTCATCGCGATGAGGCGCTGTGCGATCGCGTCGATCGCCTGAGCCGCCGCGTCGTTCGGATCGGCGAGCACGACCGGCAGGCCGCCGTCCGACTGCTCGCGCAGGGCCATCGTCAACGGCACCTGGCCGAGGAGCGGCACTCCGATCTCCTCGGCCAGCAGCCGGCCGCCACCTGCCCCGAAGATCGGGAAGCTCTCACCCGCCGGAGTTGTGAAGCCGGACATGTTCTCGATCACGCCCGTGACCTCGAGCTTCAGCTTCTCAGCCATGTCAGCGGAGCGCCTGGCGACCTTCTGGGCGACGGCCTGCGGCGTGGTCACAATCAGGAACTCCGCGTTCGGCAGCAGCTGCGAGAGCGTCATCGAGACATCCCCGGTGCCGGGCGGCAGGTCGATCAGGAGGTAGTCGAGCGCACCCCACTCGACATCCTCGATGAACTGCTGGAGCGCCTTGTGGAGCATCGGTCCGCGCCACACAACGGCGGCGTCCTGCTCGATGAAGAAGCCGATCGAGACGACCTTGATGCCATCACCGCCGTCCAGCGGAACGATCTTGCGGCTGCCGTTGACCTTGGCGCGCTCACCGCTGAGGCCGAACATGCGTGGCTGCGAGTAGCCCCACACATCGGCGTCCAGGACGCCGACCTGCTTGCCGTGTCCCGCCAGCGCAGCGGCCAGGTTGGCGGTCACGCTCGACTTGCCGACACCGCCCTTGCCCGAGCCGACGCAGATCACGTTCGCGACCTGGGCGAGCGCCCCCTCGGGCAGTGAACCGCGGCCGAGCTTCTGGCGCAGGTTCTGCTTCTCGCTGTCGGAGAGCACGTCGAAGCCGATGTTTACGCCGACCACCCCGCCGAGCGAGCGGATCGCCTCATCCACGGCGGTCTGGAAGTGGTCGCGGATCGGGCAGCCCGGAGTCGTCAGCGAGACGGTCACGTCGACCACACCGTTCGGGTGCACCTCGATCGAGCGGACCATCTCGAGGGTGACGATGTCCTTATGCAGTTCTGGGTCGATGACGTCGCGCAGCGCCTCGATCACCTGGTCTCTCGTTGGCATGGCTCTCATGATACGTTCCCGCGTCATGCCACCTTCGGGGGTAGTCGAGGTAGCGCCGGTCCGGGGTCGAAACGACCTGCGGGAATTCATCGACCTGCCGTTCCGGCTGCACGCGGGTACGCCCTGGATCCCGCCGCTCAGGCTCGAACGGCACGCATACCTGAATCGCAAGCTCAACCCGTTCTTCAAGCACGGCGATGCAGAGTTTTTCCTGGCGCGGCGCGGCGGGCGTGTGGTCGGCCGGATCAGCGCCCAGTACGACGAGAACTTCAACAGCTTTCATCAGAACCGCTGGGGCTTCTTCGGTTTTCTGGATCTCGAGGATGATCAGGTGGTTGCGCGGGAGCTGCTCGACGCAGCCGCGGCCTGGCTGCGCGAGCGCCGGCGCGACCGCATGATCGGCCCGTTCGACCTGATCATCAACGAGGAGTGCGGGGTCCTTATAGAGGGTTTCGAGTTGGAGCCGATGATCCGTCAGCCATGGCATCCGCGCTATTACCAGCGGCTGGCGGAGTCGGCGGGGCTGGTCAAGGCGATGGACGTTTTTCACTGGAACCTGCGGCTGGACGACCGTGAGGACCGGATGCTGCCGATCCTCCCGAAGCTTGCACAGCGAGCACGCGACCGGCACGGAATCACGATCCGCAAGATGTCGTTCTGGCGACTCGGCCGCGACCTCAAGGGCTTTCAGAAGGTCTACAACGCGGCCTGGTCCAGGAACTGGGGCTTCTCACCCTATGACGACCACGATCTCGCCGACCTGGCGATCAACTACCGCCTGATCTTCGACAAGCGCTGGTTCATGCTGGCTGAGAACGACAAGGAGGTCGTCGCGGCGGCGATCACGATCCCCGACATCAACCAGGTCCTGAAGAAGATGAAGGGCCGGTTGCTGCCGTTCGGCTGGTGGCACTACCTCAACCGCAAGCGGCTGATCGACCGTTGTCGCGTCGGCTTCCTCGGTGTGCTGCCCGAATACCAGCACACCGGTGTCGCCGCACAGCTCTACATCGAGAACTTCGACATGGCGGCGCAGTCGCGCATCAAGTGGGGTGAGCCGGGCTGGATTCTCGAAACCAACCACAGCATGAACCGCGGGCTGGAGGCGATGGGCGGGCGGATCAGCAAGCGCATGAGGATTTACGAGCGGCTGCTCGAGGACGGGGCGGAGCCGGCTGCGCCGCCGGCGAGCGTCACCCGGTACGAACCGTCAGCGCCGAGCTAGATTCAGCCATCCATACGCCGGTTAAGGACCGGCGGGGCGCCACTTGCGTGGCGCCCCGGCGGCTGAGGGAGGAGAGGGTGCTGCATCCGTCGGCGAAATTATGAGGCCGACGAATCCATCCGCTGAGCCGTTCTCCAGCGCGGCCCGCGGGGAAGTCGTTGCGCGATCAATATTAGCGTACTGTTGGGATTTCTTGTAAGAACTTCTTCAGAGGTTCGGTCGGGTGCGGGGTTGTCTTCAGTTGTGCAACGTGGCTGTCGGCGCAGCGCAGCGGAGCGCTGCTTTGCCCTTGCCGAGGCCCGCTGGTTCGAGGACGGCGACCGGCGGGCGACGGCATACGCTCAGCTCAGCTGAGCCCGACACGGGCGAGCCAGGCCGCCGGATCCTCGATCTCCGCCAGCGTCGGCAGCGCCTCCGGCCCGGAGAACATGTGGCGCAGTCCCGCGTTGCCGGCCACCCGGGCGACCTCATCACAGAAGATCTTGCCGCGTTCGTACTGCTTGAGCTTCATCTCCATGCCCAGCAACCGGCTGAGCAGCCTGCTCAGCGGTGACTGGATCCTGCGACGCTCGTCCATCGCCCGGCGCATGTCCGGAAGGGAGGGCAGCAGTTCGGGCGCGACCGCGTCCATCACGTGCTCGGCATGGCCCTCGATCACCGCCATCACGGCCTGCGCGCGGTCGATCGCGGCTCGCTCCGGCTCTGAGGCGACCATGCCGATGACGTCGGCGTGAAGCACGGCGCGACCGACGCGCTCGACCGCCGCTCGGGTCGGGAGCTGCAGATGCCGGCGTCTGGCCATTCGCGACTCGACGCTCGCGAGCAGCCCTCGGATCAGCTCAGCGAGGTGCGCCTGCAACCATGGCACGCCGCCGAACTGAACCGCGTGGGTCACCTCGTGCAGTGCCACCCAGGTCACGAACTCCCGCTCGTCGGCCTCAAAACGCCTGACCGCAGCACCGAGATTGGGGAGCACGAACAGCAGGCGCGGCGGCTGCTCCCCGGCGTGTTCGGGCAGCAGCACGAACTCGTACTGGCCGAGCACGCGCTGGGCCAGGTACCCGATCAGAAGGCCGACTTCGGCGCTGCCGGTGACGCTGAGCCACAGCTGCGCCGCAGGCTTTGCCGATCCGAGCTGCGCTGTGATCCGCGCGAGCATCGGCTCGATCAACGCGCGCGTGGAGGCGACGTTGCCGGCCACCCACTCGTGGCGACTCAGCCCCTCAGGCGGTGGCAGGGGGCCGGCCGGAACGAGGCCCGTGTAGGCGACCACGCGTTCCCGCGCGTCGGCCACGATCGGGTTGAGGTCGATCAGCGGACCGGGTGCCTGACCGGTCCCGGCGAGGCGCTCGGCGATCCATTCCACGACCACCCAGTCGATCACCGGGGTCGGCACAGCGCCTCCAGATCGGCGAGGGTCGCGGCCGTGCGAGCGGCCACGATCGGCGAATGCGGCACGAGATCGAGCGGCGCCGCGTGAGGATCGTCGAACATCGGAAAGCCGACAAAGCCACCGGCCTCGTCCACGATCAGCTGGGCGGCGGCGACATCGACCGCGCGGCAGCCACGCAGTGACATCAATGCGTCGAAGCGGCTTGCCGCCACCTGGCAGAGCGAGGGCGCAAGCGCGCCGAAGGCCCGCAGCCGGTATGCGTAGTCTGCCAGCGAGTCGATCGAGCCCTTGAGCCAGCGCGGATCCGCCGACTCGATGCCGAGGATCTCGAGCCTGCCGTCGCCCGTGCGGCGTTCGCCCGCGTCGCGGTCAAGCCGCTCACCGTTGAGGAAGGCCCCGGTCCCACGCTGGGCAGACCACTCCTCGCCGGTGCCGAACTCGTACACGTAGCCGAACTCGACGTCCGCCATCGTCCTCCCACTGGCAACCGCGACCGACAACGCGTGATGGGCGATGCCGCGCTTGGCGTTCAGCGAGCCGTCGATCGGGTCGATCACGACCAGCACCTCACCGCCACCGAAGTCGACGGCGCCGCGCTCCTCCGAGATCACGCTGAACCGTTCACCCGCGTCATGCAGGCGCTGCAGCTCGGTGAAGAGGATTTCCTCGGCGGCGCGATCGATCTCCAGGGTCAGGTCGCCACCGCTTCCGGTCGAGCCCGTTTCGCGCGCGCGCTCGACCGTGGTGGCGCGGCCGGCGAGCATCGAGCGTATTGCGGTCGTCGCCCGACGGCAGGCGCTCAGCCAGTCCGCCTGTTTCTGAGCGTCCGCGTGGTGCATCCGACCCTATGCTGTCAGGTGTGGGGACAGTGGAGCTGCTCGAGAGCACAGCGACCGTCGAGGAGCCGGAGACGCTGATCACCCACAGCGGTGGCGCGCTCCTGGTCCTCGGTGCCGCCGGCAGCGGCAAGACACGGCTGATCCTCGACCGCTACCGCTGGCTCGTCGAGCGGGGGACGTCGCCGGAGCGGATCGCATTGCTGACGCCGAGCGCTGCGCGCGCCGATGCGGCGCGCGCAGCGCTCGAGGCCGAGCTCCAGGGGGGCTACAGCGAGCTGCTGGTGTGCACTCCCGCGCAGCTGGCGGCTACGGTCCTGCGCCGCGGTGGCAGCCGCCCCGATCTGCTCGATATGACGCTCAGCCCCGGTGATCGGCTGGCGATGCTGGCGGAGCGGATCGACGAACTCCCGCTCCAGCATCACGACTTCGGAGGCAACTCCGGCGCGCTGCTCGGGAGTTTCGTGCGCAGGATCGATCGGCTCAAGGCCGAGCTCATCGGAGCCGAGGAGTTCGCATCCTGGGCCGCCCAGTGGGACAACCTGCGCGAGCGGGAATTCGCGGCGATCTTCGGTGCACACGAGCGCATGGTGCGGGAGCTGGGAGCGTGTGACGAAGGTGACCTCGTCCGAACGGCGATCAGGCTGATCGCGGCACAGGCACCGGGCCGGCAGCTGTTCGAGCAGATGCTGATCGATGACGCACAGGAGCTCGATCTCGCGCCGGCGACGCTCGCTGCGGCGGTCGCCGGCTCGGCGCTCACCGCTGCCGGCGACCCGCGCGCCGCGCTGCGACGGTTCCGTGGCGCAGGCGCGGCGCGGCTGGACGCTTTCGCCACGCCGGGAACGCGGATCGTGCGGCTGCTCAGCTCGCGTCGCAGCACTGCGGCTCTCGCGTCCGCGGCATCGGCGGTTGCGCTCGGAGGCGAACCGCGCTCGACCGAGCGACCCGCTCCCAGCCGGCTCGACGGCGGACGGGCCGACCCGGACGGAGCTGTCGAGTTCTGGCGCTGTGAGAGCGAACGCGCGCAGGCTCAAGCCATCGCTGCCGAGATCGAGCGGCTGGTGTCACGCGAGCAGGTCGATCCGGGACAGATCGCGGTGATCGTGCCCGAGATCGCACGGGAGGGACAGGCGGTCTCGGTCGCACTCGAGGAGCGGGCGGTGCCGCATCGGCTGATCGGCGACGCCGCGTTCTTCCAGCGTGCCGAGGTACGCGACCTGCTGGCGTGGCTACGGCTCCTGGCGGACCCGGGTGATGCGCCCGCAGTCGTGCGCGCGCTGGCGCGGGCACCGATCGAGCTGCGCTCCATCGACATCGCCCGCTGCACCCAGATCGCGAGGCGCCGCAAGGTCGACATGGTCGCGGCGCTGGCCGCGGCGACCGAGTCTCCGCAGGTTCCTCCCGAGGCGCGCGAGCGCATCCGCGTGTTCCTGAAGCTGTATCGCGCGTCGGCATCGCACATCGACACGATGCGGCCAGACCTCTACGTTCACCGGCTGATCGAGCGCCTGGGGCTGCGTCGCCAACAACTGTTCGCCGCACAGACCGACGTGGTCGAGCGCTTGCGGGCGCTGGCTCGGTTCGGAGAGCTGGCGACCACACATGTCGCGCGGATGCCGCAGGCGACGGCGCGCGAGTTCGCACGCTCGATCGCTGCCGTAGCCGAGTGTGGATTGCACGAGCGCGACGAGCCTGAGCTGAGCGGCTGTGACGAGGTTCAGGTGCTGGAGCTGGATATGGCCGGTGGCCTCGAGGTCGACCACGTGTTCGTGCCCGGGATGCGGGCGACGCTCCAGGGATCGGACGGGCTCGACTCCGAGCCGGTGCCGGATGCGCTGCTGCGCGAGCAACTGCCGGCCGACGATGAGGCCACGCGCGCTTCGCGGCTGCGCCAGCGGCTCTACGTGGCGGTGTCGCGCGCGCGTCGGCGGGCCGTGTTCAGCTTCGTCGCCGGGGATCAGCATGGCGAGCAGGCGGCCCCGCTCCAGATCGTCGAATCGCTGCGCGAGGCGCTCGCCGGCGACTGGCTCCAGATCACGGAGGAGCTGTTCGGTCCTGCCGAGAAGCTGCACTCGACCTACAGGCTGCTTCGCGACGAGGTACTCGAGGGAACGGCCCGGGCCGCGGGCCGGCTGGCGGAGCTGCGGCTCGACACCGACCTCGACATCTCGCATGCGGTCGTCCGCTATCTCGAACTGCTCAAGCTGGCGGCGCTGATAGCCCGTGACGAAGCACAGGAGAGTCAGGGCACAGCCGAGGCGCTGCGGGACATCAACGCGAGGATCGAGCAGGCGGTCACCGCGGAGGAGCGAGAGATCTTCACGAGCTCGCCGCTCGACGAGTTCCTGCTCGACACCGAGCGTGACATGCGCCGCCGCGCGCATGTGGTCGCCGCTCGCGACGAGCCGTCGCTCGAGCGCTTTCTGCCGATGCGTGGCGACGGTGTGCTGCTCTCAGCCACCGACATCGACACCTACCGCGCCTGTCCGCTGCGTTACAAGTTCGCGCGAGTGTTCCGAATCCCACAGGAGCCGACCTTGCACCAGCGTTTCGGGATAGCCGTGCACCAGGTTCTGGAGCGCTATCACAGTGGGAGCGAGGAACTCGGCGGGCTCGAGGAGCTCCTGTCGCTGCTCGACGCCAGCTGGCGCCGTTCCGGCTTCGGCGACTCGGACGAGGAACGGCAGCTGCGGGCGAAGGCCACGGCGGCACTCATCCGATACCACGAGCGTGCCCTGTCAGACGCCGGTCGCCCTGTCTGGTTCGAGCGGCAGTTCAGCTTCAGGCTGGGCCCGCACCTCGTCCGCGGACGCGTCGACCGCGTCGACCTGCTGCCAACCGGCGAGTACGAGTTGATCGACTACAAGACCGGGCGCCCCAGGTCGGCCGAGCAGCTTGCCACCGACGTGCAGCTGTCGTTGTATGCGATCGCCGCACGTGAGGCCTGGGGCCTCGATGCCACGGTCGGCGCCTACCACTACGTGCTGGATGACGAGAAGGTCGCCGTCCCGGGCGATGAGGAACGGGCCGACTGGATCCGGAATCTCGCCCTCGGCGTCGCTGAGGGGATCATGGCGCAGGAGTTCGAGCCGACCCCCTCGCCGGCGGCATGCGGGTTCTGCGACTACCGGCTCGTGTGTCCGGCGACCGAGCGCTGAGCCGGGCTCAGAGGCGACCATGCCAGTCCCACTCTGTCGACGTTATCCCCGCAGGAGGGGGGAAACGTCGACAGAGTGAGTTCACTCTGTCGGTTCCTGGCCTCGCTGGCGCAGGAAGCGCTGGAGGTCGCGCTCGATCGAGTCGCCGGACGGCAGCTCGAGCGGATTGTCGTCCTCCTCGCCTGCCGCTGCCTCGAGCTTTTCGACGAACGCCTGTATGTCAGGGTCGTGCTGGACCGCCGCGTTGACCTGGCGTTCGTAGTCGGCAGCGGCGGCCTCGAGTTCGCCGGCGTCGACGACGACGCCGACCAGTCCTTCGAGCTTGCGGATCAGCGCCAGCGCTGCCTTGGGGTTCGGCGAGGCGGCGATGTAATGCGGCACCGCAGCCCAGAGGCTCGCGGATGGGAGGCCCGCCGTGCGGCATGCGTCGTGGAGGACGCCGACGATTCCCGTCGGCCCCTCATACGAGGACTGCGCAAGGCTCAGTCGCGAGACCAGGGTCGGGTCAGTCGCGAAACCGGTCACCGATACCGGCCGGCTGTGCGGCACATCGGCCAGCAGGGCGCCGAGCGTGACGACCAGCTGCACGCCGATCGCCTCGGCAAGCTCGACGATCATTGCGGTGAACGTGCGCCAGCGAAACGACGGCTCGTGGCCGCTCAGCAGGATCAGGTCTCGCGGAGCGCGCGGGATCCGGACCTCGTAGAGCCGGACGTCAGGCCACTCGATCGAGCGCACCTGGGCGTCATCGAGCTTGATCTGCGGCCGGGTCGCCTGGAAGTCGTAGAAGTCCTCGGGGTCGATGGTCGCGAACTCGCGGGCACCGAGCGCCTCGCCGACGAAGCTGACGGCCGAGGAGGCCGCGTCGCCGGCATCGTTCCAGCCCTTGAACCCGCAGACCAGCGCCGGGGCGCGCAGATGGTCCGGCCGGTAGTTCCATCGCAGTGGCTGCATCCGATTCACCGTACATCATGGCGTGATGGCGACTGACAGCACGATCGGCTCGATGCGCGCCGGCGACGAGGTTCACGGCGTGTACGCCTGCGTGCGCAAGGACCGGCTGAAGACCAGGACCGGAAGCCCGTACCTGGCGCTCGAGCTGCGCGACCGCACCGGCAGCGTGCAGGCCCGCGCCTTCCGTGACGCAGACGCGCTGGCCGGTCGCTTTGAGCGCGGGGACCTGGTCTCGGTGGCCGGCCGCGTCGAGCGTTTCCGTGATGAGATCGTGGTCGAGGTCTCTGACATCCACCGCGCCGCGGCGGACGGGACCGGTTCCGAGGGAGTCACGGTCGATGCCTTCCTTCCGGTTGCCTACCGCGACATGGACGAGCTCGACGGCTTCCTCGAGCACCTTGCCTCTGAGGTCTATGACCCGGGCTACAGGGCGTTGTTGGACCTGCTGCTCGGCGATGCGCAGATACGCAGCGCGCTGCGCCGCACGCCCTGCACGCGCAACGGCCATCACGCCTATCTCGGCGGGTTGCTCGAGCACACGGTGGCCGTCGCGACGCTCGCCCATGAGACCTGCGACCTCCACCGTCGCCTCAACAGCGACCTGCTGATGACCGCCGCGATCGTGCATGACCTCGGTCGCACGCGCGAGTTCACATACGGTGCCGAGATCGGCCTGACCGAGCCGGGCCGATTGCTGGGACATCTGGTGCTCGGGCAACAGCTTCTGGTCGAGCGCTTCGCCGCGCTTGGCGAAGCGCTCGATGCAGCGCGCCAGTTGGCGCTGCTGCATTGCGTGCTCTGCCACCACGGAGCCGCCGCCGCGCCCGGAGGGCGCTTCGGGTCACCGGAGGCGCTGGCGTTGTATCGGCTGAACGCGCTCGACGCCGGCGTCAAAGGCGCGCTCGAGCACGGGCTGGGACCGGCGCGAGACCGTAACCTGGTTTCAGAACCATGACCTTCATCGACGAGCTGATCGCCAACAACCGTGTGTACGCGCAGAGCCTCGAGCCCCGCCATCTCGACGTCAACCCGCGACGGCGGCTCGCCGTCGTGGCCTGTATGGACTCGCGGCTCGATCTGTTCGCGGCTCTGGGCCTGGGGATCGGCGAGGCTCATGTGCTGCGCAACGCCGGCGGGGTGATAACCGACGACGTGATCCGCTCGCTGGCGATATCTCAGCGCAAGCTCGGCACGCGAGAGGTGATGCTGATCCATCACACGGACTGCGGCATGCAGAAGCTGACCGATGACGGCTTCCGCGCGGAGCTGCAGGCGGCCACCGGAGTTGCACCCGCGTTCGCGATCGAATCGTTCACCGATGCCGACGCCGATGTGCGGCAGTCGATCCTACGGGTGAGACGCTCGGAGTTCATCCCCCATCGCGACACCGTGCGAGGGTTCGTCTACGACGTCGACACGCACGAACTGCACGAGGTGACGGTCTGATCGGTCGCCGTGGCGGGGCGGGTCAGTAGAGGCCCTCGCCGCGGGCGTAGCGCTCGGCGCGGTCGCGGTCGTACTCCTCGGCGTCGAATTCGGGACCGATCAGCGAGCGCAGAATCGCCCCCGAGCCAGGCAGCTGCTCGGGCTTGACCGGGCTGCCGACGATCTCCCTCAGCTCCTGCTCGTCGGTGATCGCGTGGATGCTCGACGCGTCAGTCGTCATGAGGTTACCTTTCGGATCGAGGCACTTCCGTACACGAAAGGTACAGGCGATGAGCGAACACACCGGGTATTTGGTGCAGGGGGGCTGTCTGTGCGGCGCGGTGCGCTTCGAGCTGGAGCAGCCGCCGGTCTCAGCCGGCTACTGCCATTGCACCCGCTGCCAACGTCGCACCGGCACCGCCGCCTCGGTATCGGCTCAGGTCGACGGCAACGCGCTTCGCATCCTGGCGGGCGCCGAGCAGATCGAGGGCTGGGCGCCCGGGGACGGCGGCTGGGAGAAATGCTTCTGCGGTCGCTGCGGCGCGCACCTGTACTCGCGCAACCCGGCGGACCGGCGCCAGATCGGCGTGCGCATGTCAGCCTTCGACTCCGACCCCGGCGTCCGCCCCTCCTTCCGCCAGTACCTGAAGTACGCGGCCAGCTGGGAGCCGGTCCCCGACGACGGCCTCGAGCGGTTCCCCGAAGCGCGTCCGAGGCCGCGACCCTAGCCGACCGCGAACGCCGATCGACCGCTCAGCTGGCGGTGAGCTCCGGTTCAGTGCGGGTGAGTTCAGGCGCGGCGTCGGCGGCGATCTCGTCCGCGAGTCGGCCCAGGACTCGGGCGAGATCGGCGTTGCGGTCAGGCTCCCAGCCGTCAAGCAGCCGCGTGAGCGTGGCCCGGCGCTCCGCGATCAGCTTCTCCGCGGCATCGCGGCCGAGCTCGGTGACGCCATACCCGAGTGAGATGGGCGCCGACTCTGAGCTCGTCGCATCGATCGAAGCCGAGCCGTTGGGTGCGACCATGCTGCGTTCGATCAGCTCCTGAAGCCCCTCCTGCGCCCGTTCCAGCGGGATGTCCCAGCTGGAGCTGGCGTCCTCCACCGCCACATCGGGCTGCCTGTATCTGCGTACGAGCACCCAGGCCGCGGCCGCGCTGAGGTCGACCCCGGCCCTGGCCGCGATGTTCTGGACCAACTGACGGCGGCCCTTCTGCCCGACGAGCACGCTGAGCGCGCGAGAGAGCTCCGCCAGCGAGTCCGGCGGCTTGGGCGCTGCAAAGGTCTCGCTGATACCTGCGCTGGCCTCGGCAGTGGTGCGCAGAGGGAGCTGTTCGAGCCTCCAGCTCAACACGAAGGCGACCGCAGACACGCAGGCGGCAACGAGAAACACGCGATCGATCGCGGTCGTGAAGGCGTTGATGTAAACGTCGTGCAGCGCCGGCGGGAAGCTCCGGATCACCTTCGGATCTCCGGTGGCGGAGGAGACGTTGCTGAGCTGCGCGTGCGTCAGGCCGGCCGTCGCCTGGGGGTTGGCCCTCAGCCCGGCGATCAGATGCGAATCGAGCAGGCTTGCGAAGATCGAGCCGAGGATCGCGGTGCCCACGGAGCCACCGATCGACCTGAACAGGGTGGCTCCGGACGTGGCGACCCCCAGATCCGAGTAGTCGACCGAGTTCTGCACCGCCAGCACCAACACCTGCATCACGCAGCCGAGCCCGAGCCCGAGCACGAACATGGATAAGGAGGACTCGAGCTGCGTCGTCGAGGCGTCCATGCGTGAGAGCAGGACCAGCCCGACGACCATCACGAAGGTCCCGACGATCGGGAAGATCCTGTACCTGCCGGTCCGCGTGATGATCTGCCCGGATCCGATCGAGGTGATCAGCAGCCCGGCCATCAACGGCAGGATCTCCAACCCCGATCCGGTCGGGCTGGCTCCGTCCACGATCTGCAGGAACAGCGGCAGATAGGTCACCGAACCGAACAGCGCGAAGCCGACGACGAATCCGATCGCGCTGGTCACGTTGAAGACACTGTTGTGGAACAGGCGCAGTGGCAGGATCGGCTCCGACGCCCGACTCTCAACGAACAGGAATGCCACGATCAAGAGGACCGACAGCGCTCCGAGGGCAAACGTGAACACCGAGAGCCACGGGTGGTCGTTGCCGCCCATGGTGCAGACCAGCACCACGCCGGCGAGACCCGCGGCGAGCAGCGCGGCGCCGAGGTAATCGATCCTGTGGCTGACGCGATCCTTGACGCTCGGCAACGTCGCGGCCAGCACCGCGAAGGCGGCCACGCCGATCGGGACGTTGATGTAGAAGATCCAGCGCCATGTGAGCGAGCTGGTGAAGAAGCCGCCGAGCAGTGGTCCGATCACGCTCGCGAGCCCGAACACGGCACCGAACAACCCCTGGTAGCGGCCGCGCTCGCGAGGGGAAACCACGTCTCCGATCGCGGCCATCGCGCCGACCATCAGCCCGCCGCCGCCCAGCCCCTGAACCGCGCGGAATGCGATCAGCGCGGTCATGCTCTGCGACAAGCCGCAGAGCGCGGAGCCGATCAGGAATATCACGAGCGCGATCTGGAGCATGATCTTGCGCCCGTAGAGATCACCGAGCTTCCCGTAGACGGGGGTGACGACGGTCTGCGCGAGCAGATAGGCCGTGACCACCCATGAGATGTGGTTGAGTCCGCCGAGGTCGCCGACGATCGTCGGCAGCGCGGTCGAGACGATCGTCTGATCGAGCGCCGCCATCAGCATCACGAGCATCAGGCCCGTGAAGACGACCAGCACGCTGCGGTGCTGTGGCTCCCTTGGAGAGGTCACGTTCGGTACCGAGAGACTCAAGTGCTCGATCCTAACCAAGAGGGGCCGTCCAGCCACGCCTGCGACCGGACCGGTCCGGACGCGCCATACTGGAGCCGTGACGTCAGCGCTCTTCAGCGAGTCGCTAGCGCCGCTGCGAGCGGACCCTGCCGGGTCGGCCGTGCTGCTGGACATCGACGGGACGCTTGCGCCGATCGTTGAACACGCAGCCGACGCGAGTGTGCCGGAGACCACACGGCAGCTGATGATCGCGGTCGCCCGGCGCTACGGCCTGATGGCCTGCATCAGCGGCCGTCGTGCATCTGAGGCGCGGGCGATGGTCTCGATCGGGACGATCGCCTACCTCGGATCGCACGGTGCCGAGCTGCTGCGCTCAGGCTGGACGGAGGCGCAGCTGGACCCCGCCCTGGCACAGTGGTCGCCGCGGCTCGACGAGTTCCGGCGCGAGTCGGACACGCCGGAGCTGCGCCGTCGGCGCGTTCGGATCGAGGACAAGGGTCCGATCATCGCCTACCACTGGCGAGGCGCTGTCGATGAGCAGGACGCGCGGGCTGCGATCGACGCGATCGCCCAACAGGCCCAGGCGGACGGTCTCGAGGTCTTCTGGGGCCGCAAGGTGATGGAGGTGCGGCCGCCGGTCCGGATCGACAAGGGGCTTGGCGTGCGCTCGGTGCTCGGCGAGGGGAACTTCTCCGCGGTGCTCTACACCGGTGACGACGTGACCGACCTCGACGCATTCAGGGCGCTGCTCGAGCTCAAGCAGGAGGGCAGAATCGGGCACGCGGTGCGGGTTGGCGTGCACTCCGAGGACGGGCCGGAGGCGATTCTGCAGGAGGCTGACATCGTCGTGTCGGGGACCGAGGGCGTCCGCGAACTTCTGTCCGCCCTGATCGCGGAGTAGTCGGCCCGCCGGCCCGTCGCATGCGCTTCCCGGACCTTCTGCGCACGACCGTGATGCTGTGCGCCGGCGCGGCCACCGTGCTGGCGGTGGTCACGATCGCCAGCGCCAACCAGAAGGGCGACACCCTGCTGGTACCACTCACGGCCGGCTGGTGGCTGGTGGCGGCGGTCACCGGCGTCTCGATCGGACGGCGGCACACGACCTCGCATCAGATCGGTGTCCTGCTGGCGAGCGCGCGTACGCAGACCTCGCTACCGGAGATCAACCCGAGCCGGGTCGTGCTCAACCGGCTTTGGCCGATCATCCTCTGCACGGTCGGCGCCGGCGCCGTCGCGTTCGCCTACCCGCAGGTTCCAGGGATCGCCGCGGGTTTCGCGATCATCGCGGCGCTTGCATGGCGCCGCCAGTCGGCCGCGGTGACCGCTGTCGAGGAGCGCGATGGCGCCCGTTTCTACGTCGAGCACACCTCGCCGCTGCGATCGATCAAGCTGGTCCGGACACCTGGCTTCCGGTCCAACCTGAGCCAGATGAACGGCGCCAAGCGCTCGGGTCCTGTCGCCGGCCGCCACGCCTGAGGCCGCCATGCCTGACAGCATCCCGCGCCGGTGAACCTGCTCGCCTTCATCCCCAGCCCTCCGCAGAGCGGCTTCTCGATCGGGCCGCTGTTCTTCCATGCCTACGGCATCTGCTACGTGTTCGCGGTCGCTGCCGCGATCTACATCGCGCGCCGCCGCTGGGCGAAGGTCGGTGGCGATCCGGAGATCGTCTACGGGACCGCCTGGTGGGGCTTTCCGTGCGGCCTGATCGGTGGTCGCATCTACTTCCTGATCACGACTCCCAGCCAGATGCCCGACCACTGGTGGGGTCCGGTCGCGATCTGGGACGGGGGTCTAGGGATCTGGGGCGGCATCGCCGCTGGCCTGGCCGGCGGACTCTGGTATCTGCGCCGGCGCGCCGGACTCGACTGGCCCGAGATCTACCGCTTCATGAACGCCGCCACTCCTGGCCTGCTGGTCGCGCAATCGATCGGCCGGATCGGGAATTACTTCAACCAGGAGCTGTTCGGCAAACCCTCGACGTTGCCCTGGGCCCTGAAGATCTCACCCGCTCATCGGCCGCCCGGCTTCGAGCAGTACGCGACCTTCCAGCCGACCTTTCTCTACGAGATCATCTGGAACCTGACGCTGGCTGCGGTGCTGGTCTGGCTGGACAACCGCAGAAAGGTGCGCCCGCCGGGCCTGTTCGCGCTCTACGTCGCCGGCTATTCGGCATTCCGCATGTTCGAGGAGACGCTGCGGATCGACTACTCCGTCCACATCCTCGGGATGCGCCTGAACTTCTGGGTGGCGCTGATCGGGACGGTCGGCGGGCTCGCGTGGTTCGCGCGGATCCAGTTCTTCTCTAAGCCTGCTGGCGGCTCCGCTGAGCCGCCAGCTCGTCCCACCCGGACGTATTCGCGATCTGGGACGGCGTGAGCCACGCGCGCCGGGCGGTCGCGACGCCGTAGCGGGCGTTGGCGAAGCCGCCTGTGCGGTGTGAGTCGGTGTTGATCACCAGCGGGATTCCGGCCGCGGCCGCGGTGCGCGCATGGAGCTCGTCCAGGTCGCGGCGGTCGGGGTTGGCGTTGATCTCAAGCATCGTTCCGGTGCGTTTGGCGGCATCGAGGATCGCGTCGAAGTCGAACTCGTAGGGCTGGCGCTGAAGGATCTTGCGACCGCTGAGGTGACCGATGCAGTCGACCTGAGGATGTTCGACCGCACGTACGATCCGCGCCGTCATCTCATCCCTGGGCATCCGGAACGACGTGTGAACGCTCGCGACAACCCAGTCGAGCTCGGCCAGCAGATCGTCGGGGTAGTCGAGCGAGCCGTCGGGCAGGATGTTCACCTCGGAACCGGCGAGCAGCCGGATCCCCGGGACCTCAGTGCCGCGGATCAGTTCGATCTGGCGCCTGAGCTCGTGCGCCGAAACGTCGGCGCCGAACCCCATCGAGGCGGAGTGGTCGGTGATCGCGAGGTACTCGTAGCCGAACTCCAGGGCTGCCCGCGCCATCTCCTCGATCGAGGCGGTGCCGTCCGATGCCGTCGTGTGCGAGTGCAGGTCACCCCTGAGGTCCGCTCGGGTGACCAGTTTCGGCAGCCTGCCGTTGAGCGCCGCCTCGAGCTCGCCGCGGCCCTCGCGCAGCTCGGGCTCTATGTAGCTCATTCCCAGCAGCGCGTAGACCTCCTGCTCGGTTGCGCAGCGGTGCGTGATCCCGGTGCCGTCGTCGAGCACGCCGTACTCGGAGACGTGCAGTCCACGGCGGACGGCGAGGTCGCGCAGCGCCATGTTGTGCTCCTTGGAGCCGGTCAGATGCTGGAGCACGTTGCCGAACTGGTCAGGCTCGACGATGCGCAGATCGACGCCGATGCCGCTGTGGGTCCTGATTCTGACGGCGTTGGCGCCAGGCGTGGAGGCGGCCTCGACCTGGGGTAGCGCTGCCGCAGCCCTCGCCAGTTCGGCCGGATCGCCGGCGGTCGCAACGATGTCGAGGTCCTTGACCGTCTCCGCCATCCGCCGCGCCGAACCGGCCAGCTCGGCGCTGCTGGTGGCGGGGTGGGCGCGGATCGCCGCGAGCAGCTCCTCGCCGACCATCAGCGCGCGCTGGAGCCCAACCCGCTGTGCCGGCCCGGTCTGGGAGTAGGACTCGACCGCTTCGAGGAGAGCCTGCTCGGCCTTGGCGCCGAAACCCTTGAGCTCGCTGATCCTGCCCGACCTGGCGGCGAGCTCGAGACTCTCGATCGAATCGATCCCGAGCTCCTCGTACAGGCGGCGCGCGCGTTTGGCACCGAGGCCCGGGAGCTTCGTCATCTCGACCAGTCCGGCGGGGAACTTCGAACGCAGCTTCTCGAGCGTCGGGATCTGGCCGGTCTCGGTCAGCGCCACGATCTTCTCCTGAAGCGTCGCGCCGATCCCGGGGAGCCTGGTGGCCTGCCCGTCGAGTGCGAGCTGTGCGACCTGTGTGGAGGCCTCGCGCACGGCCTTGGCGCCGTTGCGGTAGGCGACGATCCTGTGGATCGAGGCACCGTCGAGCTCGTAGAGATCACCGAGCTCGTCGAACGCAGTGGCGATCTCGCTGTTGGTCGGAGTTGCGCTGTCGGTCGGGCCCGGCACCGTCTGTGAGCGGCCTCGCGCCTAGGCGGCGCGTCCCTTGGGCCCCTTGTAGTCATACCCGGTCGGGTCGAGGCCGGCCAGGACGCGGTCAACGAGGTTCGGCCGGACGCCAAGGTCCTGACTGCGCTCCTTGCGTGCGATCGCGGCTCGGACGACGCGTCCGCCGACGTACCGCAGTGGCTCCGGTGGCATCGGCGCAGCCGGCACCGAGCGCAGCGCGCCGGGCAGCCCGGCTTTGCCGCCGTCGGCGACGAGCTCTGCGAGGATCTCGCCGGCCAAGTGCGAGGGCCCGACGCCGTCGCCGGAGAAGCCGGCGCAGACGAGCACGCTTGGGGCCTCGCGCAGGCGCACGAAGAACGGCAGCCCGCTCAGCGAGTAGTCGATCGGGCCGCTCCAGGCCTGCTCGACGGGCACGTCCCAGAGGGCGGGGTAGGTGCGCAGCAGCTGACTGCGCATCGGGGTCTCGCGGCGGCCGGGATGGTCGAAGCTCGCCGTTATCCGGTTCCGGTAGGCAAGCGTGCCGCCGCCCTTGCCGAACACGATCCGGCCCTCGGCGGTCGCGTGGTAGTAGTTGACGAGCCGGCGGGCGTCGGAGATGCACACGCCGGGTTTGATCCCGGCTTCGGCCAGACGGTCAAGGGCAGGCTCGGTGGCGATCACGTCGCTTGCGACGACTACCAGCCCGGCGCCGATCTCCGGGATCTGCGCAGCCCATGCGTTGACCGCAAGCACCACCTGGTCGGCTGTGATCGATCCCTCGTCGAGGACAACGCTTGTGTGCGGTCCGTACTCGATCGCCCTGACCTGGGAGCGCTCGTAGATCGTCACGCCCGCGTCGCGCACCGCGCTCGCGAGCTCGCGCGCGATCCGGGCCGGCTGAACCGATGCCGAGATCGGTTCGAACAGGCCGTCCAGGTGTTGGCGCGAGCCCGTCAGCTCGGCGATCTCGCTGCGGCTGAGCCGCTGGTACGGGTGCGCCCCGAACTGCTCCAGCAGCCGCAGCGTCTGCTGCCAAGCGCCGACCTGTGAGGGGTTGGTCGCCGCCCAGACCCAGCCGCTGAGCGTGAACGCGTCGCTGATCCCGCGTTCCTCGCAGAACTCACCGATGAGTTTGACGGCCCGTTCCGAGCGTCGCGCCAGCTCCAACGCGGCGTCCGGGCCGCAGAGTCCTACGAGGTGCTCGAAGTGCGCCCACCAGGTCAGCGCGAAGCCGCCGTTGCGGCCACTGGCGCCGGCACCGCAGATGTCGGCCTCGACCAGGATCACCTGTGTTCCGGGCGCCCGCCGCTTCAGTTCGAGTGCGGTCCACAATCCGGTGAAGCCACCGCCGACGATGCAGACATCCGCACTGATGCGGTCCTTGAGGTGGGGGTGCTCGTAGGGCACATGGCCGCTGAGCGCCTGCTGCAGCCACAACGAGCGCTCGCCGTGTGTCCGGACGCGACGGCGCGGGAAAGCGATGATCCCGGATGCGTTCGTGGTCGAGCCGGTCACAGTGACAGGATGACATTAAGCGCTGAGGATGCGACACCGGTCGCATCCGGCGGACGGCGGCACCGCGGGACAGCGGGGCGGCCTCCGATGCGGCGCTATACTTTATGAAGCAAAGAACGAATCTCAGAGGAGCCGAGACATGGCGGGCAGCGTTTCCGAGGTCACAGACAACAACTTCCAGGCAGAGGTGCTCGAGTCCGAAGTGCCGGTGCTGGTCGACTTCTGGGCGCCATGGTGTGGCCCCTGCCGCATGGTCGGGCCCGTCGTCGAGGAGATCGCCACCGAGAAGGCCGGCCAGCTCAAGGTCTCGAAGCTGAACACCGACGAGAATCAGCAGACGGCGATCCAGTACAACGTGCTCTCGATCCCGACCCTGATCGTCTTCAAGAACGGCCAGGAGGTCAAGCGCGTGACCGGCGCTTACCCCAAGAAGCGGCTCGAGGCCGAGATCGAGCCGGCGCTCAGCTGAGCTGATCGCGGATCCCGGGCTGCGGGAGCGCCTGCAGCCGGATCTGTTGGCCGGGGCGCAGCTGGGCCGCAAGCGGGAGATCGTCACTGTGCACCACGGCGATCACCGGATAGCCGCCGGTCGTCGGGTGGTCGGCGAGCAACATGATCGGCTGGCCGCCCGCTGGCACCTGGATCGCGCCAGGGACCAGGCCCTCGGACGGAAGTTCGCCGGAGCGGGCGCGATCCAGGGAAGGTCCGCTCAGTCTCAGGCCGATGCGATTGGAGGCTGGATCGACCGCGTACGGCGCTGTGGTCAACCGGCTGATCGCCGCGGCCGTGAACCAGTCGTCGCGCGGGCCGAGAATGAGTCTCAACACCTGCAGATCGGGTAGTTCGATTGGCGAATCGGGTAATCCGATTCCCGGGGGTGGTGCTTGGGGGGGCGTGCCGGATGCGCGCTCCCCCAGCATCAGCAGATCTCCGCGTTCGAGCCGTTTCGGTCCCAGGCCGGTGAGCACGTCGGTGGCTGCGCTGCCGAGCGTTTTGGGCGCGTCGATCCCGCCCTGGAAGGCGATGTAGGTCCGCAGCCCCCGCCGTGCCGTTCCGACCTTCAGTACCTCGCCGCTCCTCAGCAGCAGAGGGGTGTTCATCTCGGCGCCATCGACCGCTGCGCCGGTCAGCGCGACAACCGATGCTCCGGCGAAGCGCAGCCTCGGTCCGGTCAGGGTCGTCTCGAGCGCCGCCGCCCCCTGATTGTTTCCGACGAGCCGATTGGCGAGCCTCAGCGCGGGGCGGTCGGCGGCTCCCGATCGCGGAACTCCGATGTGCGCCCATCCGGGTCGACCCAGATCCTGGATCGTCGTCAGCGGTCCGGGTGAGATGACCTCGACGGTGGTCATGCGACCGTGAACCGGACTGCCGTGCCCGGCGCCAGCAGCGCGGGGGGATCGCGCTGCGCATCGAACAGCACAGCGTCGGTGTGCCCCAGCAGATTCCAGCCACCCGGTGAGCTCCGCGGATAGATCCCGCAGTAGCCCGCAGCGACGGCCACCGATCCTGCCGGCACCTCGGTTCTGGGCGTCTCCAGTCTCGGCAACTCGAGCAGGCGCGAGCCTTCCGCGGCGACCAGATAGGGAAACCCGGGCGAGAACCCCATGAACGCAACCGTATAAGCCGTTGCCGTATGCAGCTCGACCACAGCCTCGCGGCTCATGTCCAGCGTCGTCGCCACGCCGTCCAGGTCGGCCCCGTCGTATCGAGCCGGGATCGTCACGGGCTCCCCTGGAGTCAGCTGCACGGATTGAACGGAGAGCGCGGCGATCTCGGCCTGAGCCACACGAGCGCTCGGGTCACGCCAGACAAGGAGCAGCGTCTGCTGCCCCGGCACCGCCTCTGCCAGGTGATCACCGAACTGCTCGCGAACGGCGCGTGCGGCACCATGGACCGCGGCGTTGTCCGGCAGCTCCAGCAGCAGAGCGGTGTCGCCGACCGGTCTGACGTGAGGGCCACTCACGCGAACGGGCGGATCTCGAAGCCGGCGCCGATCAGGCGGTCACGGATGGCGAGCGCCAGCTGGGCGGCACCCGGTGTGTCGGAATGAATGCAGAGCGAGCGGAAGCGGCCCGTGCCAGCGAGCTCGGCGGCGTGCTCGAGCGCGGCATCGGCATCGAGCACCGCGCCCGGCTCGCTCCGTGGGACCAGCGTGCCATCGGCGCGATAGGCGCGGTCGGCGAAGCCCTCGGCGAACGCCTCGATGTCGTGTGCGTCCGCCGCCTCGAGCAGCTCGGAGTCCGGCGGCGCGAGCAGCTTCAGGCGCCGGTCGACAGCGGCGATCGCCGACACGATCACATCCGCATACGTGCGGTCGACGGCAGCTCGGTTGTACAGAGCACCGTGTGGCTTGACATAGCTGACCTGTGTGTGGACGAGGCCGGCCATCGCCCGCAGCGCGGATATCTGCTGTACGACCTGCTGACGCAGGGTCGTCGCGTCCACCTCCAGGTCCCGCCTGCCGAAACCCTCTCTGTCCAGATGCGACACGTGTGCGCCGATCCGTTTGCGCTTGGCTGCCGCCTCGGCACAGACGGCGCGCATCGTGGCGGCGTCGCCGGCGTGGAAGCCGCAGGCCACGTTCAGGCTCGAGACGCCGGCGATGATCTCGAAGTCGGCCGCGGTGCCCTCGGCGCCGGGCCGCTCGCCGACGTCCGCGTTCAGATCGATGACTTTGGCGTTCATGCGTCCAGCATCCCACGCGTACGTCGCTCAGTGCCACCAGGCATCGAGAACGCGCCGCCAGTTGTCCCAGGCGATCGCACGAACCTCGGCGTCGGTGAAGCGCTGGCCGGCGAGTGCGGCGAGCAGCTTGGGATACCCGGCGACATCGCCCAATGCGGACGGGATCAGAGCACCGTCGAAGTCCGACCCGAACGCGACGTGCTCGATGCCGATGCGATCGGCGACGTAACGGGCGTGGTCCGCGATCAGGCGCAGCGGCGTGGTGTCCGGGTCATCCTTGAAATCGGCTCGCAGGAACGGGCAGGCGAACACGATGCCGACCAGGCCGCCAGAGGCTCCGACGGCGTCGATCTGGGCATCGGTGAGGTTCCGCGAGCATGGGGCGAGCGTATGCGCGCCGGTGTGACTGACAACAAGCGGACCGATGTCAAGGCCCGCGACGTCCCAGAAACCAGCCTCATTCATGTGGCTCAGATCGACGAGAATGCCAAGGTCGGCGCACCGGCCCACCAGCTTTCTGCCGGCAACGGTCAGGCCCGGTCCGGTGTCGGGAGTGGACGGAAACACGAACGGGACACCATGCGCGAAAGCGTTTGATCGGCTCCACACCGGCCCGAGCGACCGCAGACCGGCCGCGTACCAGGTTTCGAGCGATTCGAGGTCGGGGTCGATCGCCTCCGCACCCTCGAAATGCAGCACGGCCACCGGCGGTTCGTCGTCGGCGCGTGCGGCATCGACGTCGGCTATCGAACGGGCCAGTCGCACCGCCCCGGCACGCTCAAGCTCGAACAACCGCCCCGCCGCCGCGGTGGAGAAGTCCGCGGCCCGGCTCTGATCCAGCGCGAGCGCGAGCGCGAACTCGAGCACGCCGTCGTCGCGGGCCACGTGCTCGTCGTGGCGCCCGTCCGACGGTGCGAACACAGCGAAGATCCCGCCGCGAACACCGCCCAGGCGCATGCGCGGGATATCCAGATGCCCGCTTCGAGTTCCGCCCGACAGCTCCCCGGCGTGGTCGCTCGTGAGGGCGTCGTTGTGCCCGTCGAAGATCGGGATGCTGGTCGGCGTCTCAGACCCTCCGGACTGCGATCCGAAGCTCGAGCTCGTCGATCAGAACCGGCGCGACGCTGGCCAACCTGTCGTATTTGAACTCTGTCGCCAACGTCTCGCCGGCCACGTAGGACTCGTGCTCCCGCACTGCGGCGAGCAGCTCCGGCGCGCCGTCGAGCGACAACGTGATGCGGTCGGAGATGTCGAGCTCAGCGTTGCGCCGGGCGCTCTGGACGGCGTGCACGATCTCACGCGACCACCCCTCGACCCGCAGCGACTCGTCGATCTCGAGCTCCAGTGCAACCGCGTGCGAGCCCTCGCGCTCGATTTGGTAGCCCGCCAACGGCCGCATCGAGATCAGGAGGTCCTCAGCCCCGAGCCGGTGCTCGCCCCCGCCGACGTCGATCGCTACCGTCTCGCCGCTGCGGACTGCCGCCGCGGCCCGTCCGGCATCGAGGCCGGCAACGGCGGCCGCGACCGTCGGCATCTGCTTGCCGAAGCGTGGTCCGAGCGCACGGTAGTTGGGTTTGATCTCGACCTCGCCGAGCTCGTCGGCCTCGGACACGAAGCGCAGCTCGCGGATGTTGAGCTCGTCACGGACCACGTCAGCCAGCCTTTCGATCGCCTCGCGCTCGGCACCGGCTGCGACCACGACCGCGGCGTGCAGCGGCTGGCGCAGCTTGACCTTCGCCTGTGAGCGCGCGGCCAGCCCCAGTCGAACTGTCTCACGCGCGACCGCCATCGCACTCTCGAGTTCGAATTCGCGCCCGCCGGCGACGGGGAAGTCGCACAGGTGCACGCTCGGCTCGGTGCCATCGAGGTTCTCGTAGATCTCGTCGGCGATGAACGGCGTGAACGGCGCAAGCAGCTTCGCGACGGTGCTCAGCGCGTGGTGCAGGGTTGCCATAGCGGCCGGATCGCCGTCCCAGAAGCGGCGGCGCGACCTGCGCACGTACCAGTTTGAGAGCTCGTCGACGTACTCGGCGATCGCCCGCCCCGAGCCGGTTGCGTCGAACGCATCGAGCCCGGCGCGCACCGCCTGGACCGTTGCGTCCAGACGCGACAGCGCCCAGCGATCGAGCTCGGTGAGGTCGGCGCCCTCCAGCGACAGCGCCGCCGGACTGACATCGTTGGCGTTCGCGTAGAGCACGTAGAACCCATAGGTGTTCCAGAGCTGCAGCATGAACTGCCGCACCGCCTCACCGAGCGACTCGAGCGAGAAGCGGTACCCGTCCCAGGGGTATTTGGAGGTGAAGAAGTACCAGCGGAAGGCGTCGGCGCCGTAGGTGTCGAGCACATCCCAGGGCTCGACGATGTTGCCCTTCGACTTGCTCATCTTCTGCCCGAACTCGTCGAGGAGCAGTCCGAGGCAGACGACGTTGCGGTAGGAGCTGCGATCGAACAGCAGCGTCGAGACGGCGAGCATCGAGTAGAACCATCCGCGGGTCTGGTCGAGCGCCTCGCAGATGTAGTCGGCCGGGAAGTGCGCCTCGAATTCATCGTTTCCAGCCACGCCCTGGACGGACGGCATCGCGCCGTAGGAGGCGAACGGCATCGAACCCGAGTCGAACCAGACGTCGATCACGTCGGGGACCCGCGTCATCGGCTGCTCGCACCCGTCAGCCCCGCACGCAAACGTCACGTCGTCGACGAACGGCCGGTGCGGATCGTCCAGCGCCACTCCCGAGACGGCTTCGAGCTCGGCCAGAGAGCCGATCACATGCAGGTGTCCAGCCGGACACCGCCATACGGGCAGAGGCGTCCCCCAATATCGCTCGCGCGACAGCGCCCAGTCGACGTTGCCCTCGAGCCAGTTGCCGAAGCGGCCGTGCTTGACGTGCTCGGGGTGCCAGTTGATCGTCTCGTTGGCCGCCAGCAGACGGTCGCGGATCTGGCTGGTGGCGATGTACCAGGAGGGCTTCGCGTAGTAGAGCAGCGGTGTGTTGCAGCGCCAGCAGTGGGGGTAGGAATGCTCGTAGGGCTCGGACTTGAGCAGCCTGCCGCGGGTTCGCAGATCCTCCAGGATCTCGTCGTCGGCGGCCTTGACGTTGATTCCGGCCCAGCGGCCGATACGGCTGTCGTAGGTGCCGTCGGGCAGCACCGGGTTGATCGGCGCGAGGCCGTTGGCCTCGCCGAGGCGAAAGTCGTCCTCGCCGAACGCGATCGCGGTGTGCACCAGGCCCGTCCCGTCCTCGGCGGTCACGAAGTCGGCGGCCAGCACCGTGTGTCCGTTCTCGCCGTACTCGGAGCCGGGGATGAAGTCGAACGGGGGCTCATACGACAACCCGACGAGGGTCGCTCCCGGGAAGCGCTCGGCGATCTCGACGTGTTCGCCGAACAGCTTCTCGGCCAGCGCCTCCGCGACGATGAAATCCTCGGTGGTGCGAACGTAGGTCAGCACCGGGTCGACCGCTACGGCCGCGTTCGAGACCAGGGTCCAGGGTGTCGTCGTCCAGACGACGAGCTTGCCGCGTGCGCTCGGCAGGATCACGAACGCCGAAGGGTCGACGACGTCCTGATAGACGCCCGGCTGGCCGAGCTCATGGCTTGAAAGCGCGGTTCCGCAGCGAGGGCAGTAGGGGACGACCTTCAAGCGCTCGAACAGCAGGCCCCGCTCGTGGATCGTCTTGAGGGCCCACCACACCGACTCGACGTAGCTGGAATCGAGCGTCCTGTAGGCGTTGTCGGTGTCCACCCAGAAGCCGATCCGCTCGGTCAGGCGAGTCCAGTCGTCGATGTGGCTTAGCACGACCTCCCGGCAGCGGGCGTTGAAGCGGTCGATCCCGTAGCGCTCGATGTCAGCCTTCTGCTTCATCCCGAGCTCACGCTCGACCGCCAACTCCACCGGCAGGCCGTGGCAGTCCCAGCCGCCCTTGCGGTCGACCCGGTACCCGCACATCGACCGGTAGCGAGGAAAGATGTCCTTGAACACCCGCGCGAGGACGTGGTGCGATCCGGGCGCTCCGTTGGCGGTCGGCGGCCCCTCGAAGAAACCCCAACGGGGCGCGTCGCGGCGGCGCTCGAGCGATTGCTGGAAGACATCGCGCTCGCGCCACCGCTCGAGCACGGCCTCCTCGAGCGCAGGGAACGAGGCGCGTGGGTCTACTGGTCTGTGGACGGCCGCCATTGAGGCGACGATTCTAGATACGCGTCGGCCAAGCGCTTCAACCGACCATACTCTCGACATGCGGCTGCGGCTGTATCACCACCGTGACGGCGCTCGCATCGCCTACCGGGAGACCGGTACCGGTCCGGCGCTGATCCTGCTGCATTCGCTCGGGTTCTCTCACCGCGAGTGGGAGCCGATCGTCGAGCCGCTGTCGGCGCGCTTTCGCGTCGTGGTGCCCGACCTGCCGCTGCACGGCGACTCCGAGGATCGACCGCGACATCCCTACACGCGTGAGTGGCTGACGGAGGTGGTGGGCGGGTTCTGTGCGGAGGTTGGCGGGCCGCGCGCCGCGGTCGCCGGCCACGACTTCGGCGCCGAACTGGCGCTGCGCGCGATCATCGACGACGTCTACAGGCCCGCCAGACTCGTGCTGATGAACAACCGTCTGCACCGGCCGGCACCCTCCGGCGGGCGCCGAGCGGTGTGGCGATTCGTGACCGGCCTCGGCTCCGTTCCAGTTGTCGACCTGGCGCTCTCGCACGGCGCCACCCTGGTGTTTCGTCCCCGCCTGGGCGAGCGACTAACCGCGCACGGCAACCCCGAGGCACGCGACGTGGTCCGTCACGCCTTCGCTGACGTCGGCGGTAACACCAACCGCGCGCGGGCCTGGGCCAAGTTCTCGCGGCGCTGGCCGTTCGAGGCCCAGCGTGACCGGCTGGATGCCTACGCCTCGCTGGGGTTGCCGGTGCTGTTGCTGTGGGCCGAGGCCGACTCCGTGACCCCGCTGGCCTGGGCTCAGGAGGCGCTCGACCTGATCCCGGGTGCACAGCTGCGAACGATCCCCGGTGCCGGCTTCCTTGCCGCCTACGACGAGCCGGTCGTATTGGCGCGTGAGCTGATCAGCTTCTGTGGTTAGCGTCCGCTCACGCTCGAGCCAGGCGAGGTGAGGATGCCCCAACGTGAGCATGGAATGGCTCGAGGGCAGGAGGCCGCGGGCGAGTTCGTGGTCATCGGCGCCGGCCTGGCCGGCGCATCAACCGCCTGGCAACTGGCGCGGCGCGGTCAGCACGTCACCGTGCTTGAGCGCACAACCCCGGCCAATGCCCAGGGCAGTTCCCATGGGTCGGCGCGGATCTTCCGGTACGCCTACACGCAGCAGCTCTATTGCGATCTGGTCGTACGCGCCCGGTCCGGGTGGGACGAGCTCGAGCGGCAATGCGGTTGCGCCCTGATCGACCTCGTTGGTTCCATCAACTTCGGTGACGGCGGCGAGGGCGAGCGCCTCGCCGCCGTCCTGAGCCGGGCGCACATCGACCATGAGCTGCTGTCGGCCGACGAAGCCTCGCGCAGGTGGCCGCAGTTTCACTTCCAGACGCCCGTTCTGTGGCAGCCTGACGCTGGGGTACTCGACCCCGAGGCGACCGTCGAGGCGATGTTGCAGCTGGCGGCCGACAGCGGTCGCGCGCGCGTGCTATCCGGCTGGGTCGCGAGTCGAATCGAGCGTACGCGCGGGGGTTACCGCGTCCGCTCCACCACCGGCGAGACGGTCGAAGGCTCCAGGGTCATAGTCGCCGCTGGCGGGTGGCTTCCTGATCTGGTCGATGGTTTCGGGCTGCCGCCTGCGCTGACGGCCGCTCTCCCCAGGCTGGAGGTGCGACAGGAACAGGTCTACCACTTCCCCTACCGAGACCAGACACCGGCCCGCGGAGCGTCCTCGCGCTGGCCGACGTTCATTCACGGCCCGTCGAGCTTCACGCCCTCCACGCTCACGACCTACGGCCTACCCGGCGGCCGCGACGGTGAGTTCCGGGGGCAGAAGCTCGCGCGGTACAACGGCGGGCGCGTGATCACCTCAGCCAACGCACAGGACGGCGTCGTGGACAGTGACGACCGGGAGCTGATGGTCGAACACGTCAAGCGTTACCTGCCAGGTCTCGAACCCACCCCATATGCAGAGGCCACCTGCCTCTTCACCAACACCCCGAGCCAGCAGTTCATCATCGACGTGTCGGACGGGATCGTGATCGTCTCGGCCTGCTCAGGTCACGGCGCCAAATTCGCTCCGCTGCTGGGGGAGCTCGCAGCCGACCTCGCGACCGGTGCCGGAACCGTGCCGGCGGAGTTCCGCCTACCGCCGTCCGCCGCCTGACACGCTGAACCGTCGCGAACCCCGAGCGCTACCGTTGGCCGGACCGATTCCCGGACGAAGGATGAGCGTGAGCACGACCGAACACGAGCAACTGTGGGGCGGCGAGACGACGAAGGCCGTCAATAACTTTCCGATCTCGGGTGAGCCGATTCCGGCGCCCGTGATTCACTGGCTGGGCCTGATCAAGGGTGCGGCAGCACGTGTGAACGCAGACCTCGGACTGCTCGACTCGGATCATGCGCAGCGCATCGCCGGCGCCGCGGATCGTGTCGCGGCCGGCGAGTTCGACGACCAGTTCCCGATCGATGTCTTCCAGACCGGCTCGGGCACATCCTCGAACATGAACGCGAACGAGGTGATCGCCACGCTCGCGAATTCGGTCCCACCCAACACCCCGGCAACGCATCCCAACGATCACGTCAACATGGGCCAGTCATCCAACGACGTGTTCCCCTCCGCAGTGCATCTGGCCGCACTCGCTGAGGCGACCAATGACCTGCTGCCGGCGCTCGACGCGCTCGAGTCGGCATTCGCGACCAAGGCGGTCGAGTTCCACGATGTCGTCAAGGCGGGACGAACGCATCTGATGGACGCCGTTCCGGTGACTCTGGGTCAGGAGTTCGCCGGATATGCGGCGCAGGTCCGGCTCGGAGGCCGCCGGGTTCTGGGCGCGCTGCCCCATGTCGCACAGATCCCGCTCGGCGGGACGGCGACCGGCACGGGCCTCAACACCCACCCCGAGTTCGCGGCGCGTGTGCGGGACAAGCTGAGTGATGCCACCGGCCTTGAGATCCTTGCGGCCGAGGATCCGTTTGAGGCTCAGGGCAACCGCGACGCGCTAGTGGAGCTGTCGGGCGCGCTGAAGGTGATCGCCGTGTCGTTCACCAAGATCGCCAACGACCTGGCGCTGATGGGCTCGGGGCCCCGCGCCGGGATCGGCGAGATCTTCCTGCCGGAGTTGCAGAAGGGCTCCTCGATCATGCCCGGGAAGGTCAACCCGGTGATCGCCGAGGTCACGCTGCAGGTCGCGGCGCAGGTCATCGGCAACGACGCCGCGATCACGATCGCGGGGAGTCAGGGCAATTTCGAGCTCAACGTCCGTGTACCGCTGATCGCCCGTAACCTGCTCGAGTCGATCAGCCTGTTGGCCGCGGTTGCGCGTGTGCTCAAAAGCAAGTGCGTGGACGGCATCGAGGCGAACCTCGCCGGCTGCCAACGCTCGGCCGAGTCGACGCTCGCGGCGGCCACGGCTCTGAACCCCTTCATCGGCTACGACAAGGCGACGGAGATCGTCCAGGAGGCGTCAAGCTCCGGTCGGATGCTGCGCGAGGTCGCCTACGAAAAGGGGGTCGACGAGGAGACCTACAACCGGGCGATGGACCTGCGCAAGATGGCGCAGGGGAACCTCGGTTGAGTGTCGAACGGCGTTATGGCCGGTAACGACGGAACTATCGGAGCGCGATTCAGTTAACGCTCTCGATCAGGTGCGATGACGGTGCTCAGAGGCATACGACGAGTGTTTGCGGTGGCGGCGGCGGCTCTGGCGCTCGTGTTTGCGACCGGCGCCCCTGACACCGTGGCCGCCTCGAACGCAACCACAACGACCAAGAGCGGCGGCAGCGCCGGCCTCTACGTGCGCGGCGCCGGTTACGGGCACGGAGTCGGCATGAGCCAGTACGGTGCGGCCGGATACGCCCAACACGGCTACAGCTACCGGCAGATTCTTCAGCGCTACTACGCGCAGACGACGCTCGGGGTTGTCAGCCCCGACCGTCCGGTGACGGTGCTGCTGCGGGCGCGGGGTTCCGCGACGTTCAGCGGCGCCGTCAAGATCGCGGGCGCGAAGCTCAAACTGAAGCCCGCGACGAGCTACAGCGTCATCGCGGCCGGCTCCCAGCTCAGGCTCGTTGCGGGCCGTCACTCGCTCGGCAGCTTCGCGGCACCGCTGCAGGTGACCGGCGCCGGACCGCTGATGCTCCTCGGTCTCGGCACCTATCGCGGCTCGTTCGTGTTCAGACCCGCCGGCTCCGGGGGTGGCGTGATGACCGTCAACTCGCTCCCACTCGACAGCTACGTGAGGGGCGTCGTATCCGCGGAGATGCCGTCGGACTGGCCCCGGCAGGCGCTGGAGGCGCAGGCAGTCGCGGCGAGAACGTACGCGATCACCACGGGTGCCGCCGGCGCCGACTTCGACGTCTACGACACCACCCGATCGCAGATGTATGAGGGGGTGAGGGCTGAGACGGCGTCCGGCGATGCCGCGGTCGCGGCGACCCGAGGTCAGGTGGTCGAGTACGACGGCCGACCGGTCACAACCTTCTTCTTCTCCAGTTCCGGCGGGCGCACGGAGAGCGTTCAGAACGTCTTCACCGGTATCGCTCCGGAGGCGTGGCTGGTCAGCGAGCCCGATCCCTATGACGACTCATTCGCCAACCCGCATTATCGATGGAAGCTCAGCCTGGGCCTGAGCGCCGCCGATTCGAGGCTCGGGAAGCTGGTGGACGGCCGCCTCAAGGGCATCAGGATCGTCAAGCACGGCGTCTCTCCGCGGGTGATCGAGGCGCAGGTCGTAGGTACGAAGGGCACCACCACCACAAGCGGTGTCCAGCTTCAGAAGGATCTCGCGGCGCCGAGCACGTGGATGTCGTTTACGACCATCACTGCCCGGGGCGTTCAGACAACCAGCACGGTCGCTGAGACCACGACCACCACTGCGTCAACCACCACTGCCGGCGGGAGTGGCGGCGGCAGCGGTGGGGTTGGCGTCGGGTCCGCGGCGCGTCGGCACGCCGCGTTTCGTGAAGCTTCCGTGACACGGGCCGTCGTCCGCCGCCCGCCGGTACGGGCCATGGTCCATCGCCGTTACGCGGTTGCGGGAAGCATCTATCCCGTCACGCTTGGCAGGCGCATCATTGTGGAGCGCGACTCCGCGCGGGGCTGGCACCGAGTCGGAGCTGGATCGGTCTCGCGCGCCGGGGCCTACTCGGTCGCCGTACCAGGACCCGGGAGCTACCGCGTGCTCTACGGCCGCGTGATTGCCCGGGAGATCACGGTCACATGAGCGGCGAACCAGTGGGCGGCGAACCAGTGGGCGGTGAACCAATGGCCGGTGAACCGCTCTTGGTCGTTGACGCGCCCTACCTGTTGTACCGGTCTTTCTTCGGAGTGCCCGATTCGATCCAGGGCGTCGACGGACATCCCGTGAACGCACTCCTGGGCGCCACAAACGCGCTCCTGCGGATCATCGCCGACGTCGGCCCCCGTGCGGTCGTGATATGCCTCGGCGCCGAACAGGCACCCTACCGCGTAGAGCTCTACGCCGGCTACCACGCTCAGCGGCCACCAATGCCCGACGCGCTTGCCTGGCAGTTCGATCACGCGCCCGCACTCTTCCGTGGGCTCGGATGGAGCGTCGAGAACTCCGAGGAGCTGGAGGCCGACGATCTGCTCGGCGCCTTTGCGCGGGTCGAGGAAGCCGCCGGCGGTGACACGCTGATCCTGACCGGCGATCGCGACATGTACCAGTGCGTGACGTCGCGCACCCGGGTTCTCTACCTGAGGCAGGGCAAGGCCGGCTTCGAGACGATCGACGCCGCCGAGGTGGAGCGCCGCTACGGCATTTCGCCGGTGCTCGTACCGGATTTCATCGCCCTGCGTGGCGACCCCTCGGACGGTCTCCCGGGTGCGCCCGGCGTTGGTGAGAAGACGGCGGCCCAGTTGCTGCGGCGCCACGGCTCGCTCGACGAGTTGCTGGCTGGCGTGGCCGTCGGTGACGCCGGAGAGCGGCCGCGGATCGCGGCCGCTCTCCGGGGCCACGCCACCGCGCTGCTGGCCTATCGCGAGATCGCACTGCTGCGCGTCGTCGCGGTGCAGCGCCCGGTTGACGCCAGGACCGACCTCGCCGGCGGTGTCGGCGCCGCAGCCGCGCTCGGGATGCGCAACCTCGCAGACAGGCTTCGAGCAGCCAACTCGCTGTCGGATCTCTGAGCCGGAGCCGTGGGCCCGGCGTGCGGACCTCCCCTCGCTAGGGCGTGAACTTGACGGTGATCACGTCACCGTCCTGCATCACATAGTCGCGCCCCTCGAGCCTGAGGGCCGCGTGCTCGCGCGCGCCGCCATAGCCGCCGTACTCAACCAGCGCGTCCCAGGAGACGACCTCGGCGCGCACAAACCCCTTCTGAATGTCCGAGTGGATCTGGCCGGCCGCCTGCCAGGCGGTGAGGCCGCGGCGCAGATGCCAGGTCTGCGCCGGCTTGTCCTCGCCGGCGGTGAAGAAGGCGATCAGGTCGAGCAGACCGAAGGCGCCACGGACGACGGTCTGCAGGCCGGACTGCGCCAGGCCGAGGTCGACGCGCATCTCGTCGGCCTCCTGCACAGGAAGTGCAGCCAGCTCTGCCTCGAGCCGGGCGGAAACCGCGACTGCTCGTGCGCCGTTCGCCTCGGCGTAATCACGGATCGCGGCCGGAACGTCGGCATCGCCCTCATTGACGTTGGCCACGAACAACACCGGTTTGGCTGTGAGTGAGCCCAGGAGCTGCTGGGCGTCGGGTGCCTCATCCGGGACCGGAACAGTGCGTACCGGCCGGCCCTCCTGAAGTGCGGCGATAACCCTCTCCAGCCAAGCCTGCTCCGCGATCGCGTGCCTGTCGCCACCGCGTGCGAGGCGGACGACCCGGTCGAACCGTCGCTCCGCCTGCTCGAGGTCCGCGTACATGAGCTCGGTCTCGATCGTGGATATGTCACGAAGCGGGTCGACGCTGCCATCGGTGTGGACAATGCCGCTGTCGGTATGCGCGCGGACGACGTGGAGCAGGGCGTCCGTCTCCCGGATGTTGGCGAGGAACTGGTTGCCGAGCCCCTCGCCCCTGTGGGCGCCGGCGACGAGACCGGCGATGTCGTGAAAGGCGATCGTGTCCCAAACGATCTTCGACGCCTTGACTGTGCCAGCCACCTGAGTCATGCGCTCGTCCTCGACCGGCACGACGGCGACGTTGGGCTCGATCGTCGTGAACGGGTAGTTGGCGGCCTCGGCTGCGACGCCGGTGAGGGCGCTGAAGAGCGATGACTTGCCCGCGTTCGGCATACCCACGATTCCGACCTTCATCGGCATCGCAGCAGCCTCCCGGCGACCGCGCCCAACACGGCCCCCGCCAGCACGTCGCTGGGATAGTGCACTCCCAGGTAAGGACGACTCAGGGCGAACATTCCGGCTGCACCGTAGAGCAGGGGCGTCGTCGGCGGCAGTGCGCGGCTGTAGGCCGCCGCCGCCGCGAACGAGGTCGTCGCGTGCGCGCTCGGAAACGACAGTGCCGAGACCACCGTCGCCAGCGGCGGGAGATCCTCGAGCTGTGGTCGCGGCCGCTTCACGGCCACCTTCACCGCGGTGTTCAGCCCGTAGGCGACGGCCGTCACCGCCAGCCCTCGCCGCCAGGCCCGACGCCGCGCGCCTCCGCGCTCGCTGGCGGTCACTCCGAGTGCGCCGAGCGCGAACCAACAGGCGGCGTGCTCCCCGGTACGTGAGAAGACCGCAACCGCGCGCTCGAGTCGCGGGTCGCCGTGGCCACGGCTGCGCATGAATCGCAGCAGGCGCGCATCCAGCTCGGCTCCCAGAGCGGTTCGCCCTGGTTCCGCGCTCGCGAGCGGACTCAGAAGCCGACCCGGTGCTCGTCTTGGTCGACCAGCAGATACTCGATGCGTGTCAGATCGAGGATCACAGTGCCATCCTCGGCCGTCAGTTCGTACCAGCCACCGCTCTTTCCGAGCACCTCGCGAAGCCTTTCGAGCTCCGCCGGTCTGACTCGGGCGGCCAGGGTCTGGCCACCATGAAAGCCGATGGTGATCTTCTGAGGCTTGTCGTCAGTACTCATTTCGAACCTCCGATCGGTTTGGGGAGCGCCCAGCCGCTCACCAGATCCTGCCAGTAACTTCGTCGCTGCTCAGTGGTCGCCGGCGGGCTGGACGATCTCAGTCAGCACGCCGCCGCTCGCCGAAGGATGCAGGAATGCCACACGCGACCCGCGGATCCCGATCCGCGGCTGCTGGTCGATCAGCCGAACCCCGGCTGCAGACAGGCTGGTCAGGACCGCGTCGATGTCATCGACCCGATAGGCGACGTGGTGCAGACCGGGGCCCCGGCTGGCGATGAACCTGGCCACGCCGGTCTCCGGCCCGAGTGACGCGATCAACTCGACGTGCCCGTCTCCGATGTCCAGCAGCGCCGCTTCGACGCCCTGTTCGACGATCGTCTCGCGATGCACGAGCTCAAGCCCCAGCGTGTCACGGTAGAAGGGCAGCGCGGCGTCGATATCGGCAACCGCGATGCCGGTGTGATCGATCGCTCGAAGCATGTCAGTGCGTCGCTCCATCGCGAATGACTGCACGCACGCCCCACAGGTGCTCGGTCGGCAACCGAAACACATCGAGCTCTTGGTGTGTCTTTATCCCCGAAGGCATGTGCGCGGGAGTCTATGGCGGACCCGCGCGAGGGGTGTCGCTCCCGCGGTGTTGCTCCGGCGCTAGGCGCCTTGCCTCCGCGCGTTGCCGCACTGAGTCAGGGTCCCGGGGGGCTCGGACTGACCCTCACATGTGTGTCGAAAGTGTCACGCCGTGTGACGACTTTGCAACGGATCGCGGACAACTCGGCTCAGAAGTCACAGAGTCTTGACACCGCGACACACTTTCGGCACACATGTGGACCCCCGATCAGAGGGGCCCGATTGCGGCTGCGCCACTTGGCTCGGGCGGCCGGCCCGCACGGGCGCCGCTTCGCACTCGGGGTGGAGTCCGACGGCGATCACATCGACCACGGCGACGTGGATCGTCGTCAGTCGGAGTCTCCGATCGCTGGCTCTGGTTGGCGTTGATTTTAGTTCGTATCACGGACAAAGATAGTTCGTGCCACGTATGAAATCAAGTTAGAATTGCACCGATGGCAGCCGAGCTCGATCCGGTCGACGCGATCGCGCAGATGTCGTTCCTGGTTCAGGGGGCCCTCGAGCGTCAAGCGGGCGCCGAGGGGCTCTCACTGATCCAGACACGTCTGCTTGGCGTACTGCGCGACCGCAAGCCAACGGTGAATGAGCTCGCACGGCTGCTCGGTCTGGAGAAGTCGAGCGCGTCGGGGCTGATCGACCGGGCCGAGCGCCGCGGCCTCGTCCGTCGATTGCCCTCGCAGGTCGACCGCCGTTCCGTTCGGGTCGCGCTAACCGATGCGGGTCGCGAGTTGGTCGGGTCGGTCGCGGCGCGGTTCGGTCAGGACATGAAGGCAATTCTCGATCCGCTCTCGCCTGAGGATCAGGTCGCGCTGACGCGGACGTTGAGTGAGGTGTTGATCGCCCACGGTGCCGGCCAGGGGATCGACATATTCGCCGGAACCCGCGGCGAGTGAGACCTTCCTCTCCATGCTTTTGACGGTATGTGAATCGCAGGAACCGGCAACGGGTACACCGTTTCCGGGCGGCTGACCGTCGCTAAGGTCGGCACGGCGATGAGTCTTCGGGGCCGAGCGACAGTTCTACGCCACCGCGACTTTCGGCTGCTGTTCATCGGCCAGTCGCTCAGCCAGGTCGGCAGTCAGGCGGTGATCGTGGCGATGGCGCTCTACATCACCCGGCGCACCGGATCGGCGACCGATCTGGCCGTGATCCTGGCAGCCGGCTCGCTCCCGTTCGTGGTGCTGATCGTGTTCGGCGGAGTCTGGGCCGACCGCCTGCCGCGACACCGGCTGGTGACCGCCAGCGACCTCGTCCGCGCCGGCCTGCACGCACTGTTGGGAGTCCTGATCCTGGTCGGCGAGCCCGCGATCTGGCTGATAGCGGTGATCGAGGCTCTGTTCGGCACCGCCCAGGCCTTCTTTCAGCCGGCCTACGTGGGCCTGATCCCACAGACGGTGCCCGAGGGCGAGATCCAGGAGGCCCAGGCCCTGCGCGGCATCGTCGAGAACGCCTCGATCGTGCTCGGGCCGGTGCTCGCGACGACGCTGGTGCTGACGGTCGGTGCCGGCGAGACGTTCGTGTTCGATGCGGCCAGCTTTCTGGTGGGTGCGGTGCTGCTGATTCCCGTGCACCCCCGGGCTCGCAGCAGGCATGTTGCCAAACGTGAGAGCTTCGCCCATGAGCTCAGGGCCGGCTGGCGCGAGGTCGCCTCGAGGAGCTGGGTCTGGGGCACGATCATCGCCTACACAGGCGTGCTCGCATTCGGGCTCGTGACCTGGGAGGCACTGGGACCGCTGGTGGTGCGCGACGTCTACGGCGATGTGGGTTTCTTCGGCGTGCTGGTCGCGGTCTGGGGCGGCGGGTCGGTCGCGGGGTCGGCGCTGGCCACCATCTGGCATCCGCGCTATCCGCTGCGGCTTGGCCTTCTGTGCGGCGCGGTCTGGGGTCTGATCGGCGTGTTTGTGGCGCTGGGGCTCCCGCGCGGCCCGGTCGTCGTCTTCACCTTCGCCTCGGGTACCGCCGGGGCGCTGACCGGCATCTGGTGGGAGACGGCGCTGGCGCGGCACATTCCGCCGGCGTCGCTCTCGCGGGTGAGCGCCTGGGATCACATGGGCTCGCTGGCGCTGATGCCGCTCGGATACGCGGTCGTCGGCCCGATCGGTGAAGCGCTGGGGGTCCGCTGGGTGCTCGGCGTGGGGGGCCTGATCGGGTCGGTGATGGCATTGATGGCGCTGCTGCCGCGCAGCGCTCGCTACCTGCCGGCGGCGCCCGAGAGTCAGGAACCAGACCGGGGTGTGGCGGCGCCGGTGGCCAGCGGGCCACCGGCGACAGCGCCCGGCTCAGCCGAGTAGCTCGCGGGCCAGATCCGCGTAGCAGCTGGCGGCGTAGCCCAGGTCACGAACGTCGATGCGCTCGTTGGCGTTGTGCATCAGCGGCTCGGTCTGGCCGAGCATCTGGTGTCGGTGGGGGAAGAACCCGTAGGCGATCAGATCGGGGAAGGCGGCACGGAAATGGCTCGAGTCCGAATACCCGGGCAGCAGCACGGGTGCTGTCCTGGCACCGGGATCGTGCTCCCGGACCCAGCCTTCGATCGCGTCCATCAGCACGCTGCGGGCCGGTGACTGGTAGCCGTAGACCTGCTCGGTGAACTCGATGTCAAGACCGGCGGCAGTGTCGCCGAGCAGGTCGTGCAGCCGCGCGAGCGCGACGTCGGCTCCGAGACCGGGTGGAACCCGGCAGTCGACCTTCAGGGATGCGTGGGCCGGGATCACGTTGATCTTCTCCGATGCCGAGACCATCGTGGGCGTGAGCGTGACGCCGAGCATCGGCTCGGTGATGACGGGCAGCAGCGGGTCGGCCGCCGCCAGGCGCTCCATTGCGCCCGGGATGTCGCCCGGGTCGAGACCGAGCGCCTCCAGCAACAACAGCGGCGCTTCGGTCGGGTCGTAGCCGGCGGAGCCCGGCCGCAGCGCCTCGAGCACAGGCGCGAGCTTCAGCAGTGCGTTGTCGCCGAGGCGCGGCATCGAAGCGTGCCCGGCGACCCCATTGGCGGTCAGCTTGAAGCGGAAGATTCCCTTCTCGCCGCAACAGACGCCGTAGTAGCGAGTTCCCTCGAACTCGAAGGGGCTGCCGGCGCCCTCGTTGATCAGCAGGTCGCAGCGTACCTTGTCGGGATGTTCGAGCGTGAGCCACTGCGCGCCGAGCTCGCCGCCGGTCTCCTCATCGGCCACGAATACGAGCTTCAGGGCGCCGCGCTGCGGACGCCAGCCCGTGCGTGCGAGCGTGACGGCGGCGACGGCCTCGGCGGCCACCTGGTTCTTCATGTCGACTGCGCCGCGTCCCCAGACGTACCCATCCGCGATCTCGGCCGCCCATGGATCGTGCGCCCAGTCGGCGGGATGCGCGAGCACCGTGTCGACATGTCCCAGGTAGACCAGCGTCGGGCCCTCGGGACTGTGCCCGCGGAGCGTCGCAATCAGGTTGGGACGCTCGGGGGTGGCGGCCAGCAGCTCGGTCTCGAAGCCTGCCGCGCGAACGTAGGCCTCGAGATAGTCGATCACGGCGCGTTCGTTGCCGGGCGGATTTACCGTGTTGAAACGGATCAGCCGCTGCAGGACCTCGGTCGTCTCAGCCTGGAGGTCGTCGGTCGGTTTGGCCGCGAGGTCAGCCATCGCGGCTGAGCGTACTGCTCGGCGCTGCCGTTACGATGCGCGCTCGTGGTGGCAGATTACGAAGAGGACCTGAAGCTCGCGCTCGAACTCGCGGACATCGCAGACGGGATCACGATGCTGCGGTATCGCTCGGCCGACCTCGAGGTCGAGATCAAGCCCGACAGGACGCCCGTCTCGGAGTCCGACAAGCGGGCCGAGCTGGCTCTGCGCGAGCGGCTTGGCGCCGTTCGGCCGGATGATCGCGTGATCGGCGAGGAGTTCGGCGGCGAGTTCGACCCCTCCGACCCGCCGCCGGGCCGCGCCTGGGTGATCGATCCGATCGACGGCACCAAGAGCTATGTCCGCGGCATGGACACGTGGACCACGCTGATCGCGCTGTTCGAGGACGGCGAGGTCAAGGTGGGGGTCGTCTCGATGCCGGCATTGAGCAAACGCTGGTGGGCCGTGCGAGGCCACGGCGCCTACGCCGACGGCCGGCGCATCCAGGTCTCCGAGATCGACGACCTCGCGACCGCTCAGTTTCTCTGGAGCGGGATCGAGGAGTGGGACGCGGTCGGCGGCCTCCAGCGGGTCGTCGACCTTGGCCGACGCTGCTGGCGCACGCGCGGTGTAGGTGACTCCTGGCAGTACATGCTGGTGGCCGAGGGTGCTGCGGAGATCGCCACCGACCCCGAGGCGACGCTCTGGGACCTGGCGGCGGTCTCGATCGTCGTCGAGGAGGCCGGCGGGCGATTCACGGGCCTCGACGGCTCGCCGGGGCCAGGTTGCGGCAACGGACTGGCCACCAACGGCCGCCTGCACGTCGAGGCGCTCGAGGCGCTCGGCTAGAAGACTCCTGAAGAAGGGTGTGACCTTCTTATAGTTGCCTGATGCCCGATACGCCTTCGTCGCTTGGCGAGTTCATTCGCCGGCAGCGCGAGATATCAGCCTTGTCGATGCGGGAGTTCGCACGGCTGGCCGGCATTTCTAATCCGTATCTGTCACAGATTGAGCGCGGTCTGCGGGCGCCTTCTGAGCAGGTGATGCAGGCGATCGCGGACACCCTGAAGGTGTCGGCTGACACGCTCTACGAGCAGGCGGGGGTAAGGACGGAAGGCGAGAGAGAGTCGAAAGTGGTTGCTGCGATCCGAGATGATCCACGGTTGACCGGCCGCCAGCGCCAGGCGCTCACGCAGGTGTACGAGGCGTTTGTTGCGACGGGGCACCAGCCGCACCGGTCGCGAAAGAGCTCTCAGGACGCCTCCGGCCACGGAGGGGAGACAGAGACCGGGTGAGTGCAGGCGCAGACTCGTGCTGTCTGCAACGCGAGGCGGCCGTGGCGCCGAAGCGCCACGGAGCCCGCCTTCCGATCTGTTATCGCCTGGTTACGCCGTGATCAGCTCGCGTGCTGCGGCAACACTGGTGCTGGTCAGGTCGACGGCCAGCTTGGCCTGGGCGTTCAGGAGGCCCGTCAGCGGCTCGAGCTTGACCTCCTCGCCGAGCTTGCGTTGAAACTGAGCAACGCCGCCCACGTACTTTTCGACGCCGTCGAGGTAGGCGCCGGCAAGCTTGCGGCTTGTCGTGATGAACTGATCGCCGGCTGTGCGAGCCTGTTCGACGATGGTCTCGAAGTCTGGGTAGAGGGCGGACGTCTGGTTCGTGGTCTGACTGGCCATGTTGCGCTCCTGATCGAGGGCCGGAGGGTTGGTGTGCTTGCAATTTAGCACGCTGTCTGCAAACCGGCAAGCATCTGAGCTCGATGGCGGGGCCCTGGAGCCAGGGCCTTCTTGAGCGGGGTTCCAGTAACCTGCTTGAGTGTCGGTGCCGTCCGGAGAGGAGGAGACATGGCGACGATAGGGCGTGGCCCCTCTTTTCAGGAGCTGGCGCTGGCTGACTCACTGAGCGCGTTTGGCGAGGCTTCGGAAGCATTTGCGGAGTGGTGGCTGAACGCGATCAGGCGGCGGGCGACGCCGCAACAGCTCGCGTTGGAGTCGCTCGACTGGCTGTCGGAGCTGTCGCGACGCCGGCAACCGATGTGGGCCAGCCCCAACGAGGTTGTGTTTGAGGCTCCGGTGGCGAGGCTGCGTGATTTCTCCCCGGTGAGCCCATCCGACGTTGTGCCGACCCTCGTATTGCCGCCGCAGGCGGGGCATGACTCGTGCATTGTCGATTACTCGGCCGGGCAGAGCCAGATGCAGGCGATCATCTCGGTAGGCCTTTCCCGCGCCTACTCGCTTGACTGGATCGGCGCGACGGATGCGACCAAGAACGCCGGCATCGTTGATTATCTGGAGGTGATCGACGAGTCCATCGAGCGGCTGGGTGGCAGCGCAAACCTGATCGGAGATTGTCAGGGCGGATGGCTCGCGACGATCTACGCGGCGCTTCGCCCTGAGCGGGTGAACACGCTCACGATCGGCGGTGCCCCGATCGATTTCCACGCCGGTGATCCGGCGATCATCGCCGCAATGGACTCGTTGGCCCCGGGCGGCGATCTCGGTTTCTACCGGTCGCTGGTTGCGGCCGGCAACGGCACGCTCGATGGCAGGTACCTGCTCGCCGGGTTCATCGCGATGCAGCCCCAGGCTGAGGTCGGCCGCCAGCTATCGCTGCTGGCCAACATCTTCGACCCTGCGCATGTTGCGCGCTATCGCGAGTTTGAGGACTGGTTCAAGCACACCCAGCCGATCTCGGGTGCGTTCTATCTTTGGATCGTGGAGCACCTGTTTCGGGACAACAAACTGATTGCGGGCACGCTCCGGGTTGGTGATCAGCACGTTGACCTGGGCCGGATCTCCTGTCCGCTGAACCTGTTGGCGGGAGCCGCTGACCACATCACACCGCCTGATCAGGTCTTCGCGCTGGCCGAATACGCGTCCACCGCCGAGGCGGACATCGTGCGCGACACCAGCGCCAGCGGGCATCTGGGGCTGTTCATGGGGCACGACGCCCTGCACAACCACTGGCCGCGTCTGCTGGCCGCAGTGCTCGAGCGCTCCCGCTGAGGCGCGCAGCGGCCTGAATCGCGGCTACACAACGGGATGACCCGGGCTTACATGTCCATCCCGCCGTTGACCGCCCAAACCGCGCCGGTGATGTAGGACGATTGGTCGGCGGCCAGGAAGTGCACCACTCGAGCGACCTCATCAGGACGGCCAAGCCGGCCGAGCGGGATCTTCGCCTTCAGTCCGTCGAGCACCTTCTCCGGTATGTGCTCGACCATCTCTGTGGCGATGAATCCCGGCGCGACAGTGTTGACGGTCAGGCCGATCCCGTCATCGAGCTTTCCTGCACGCTTGAGCTGGAAGGCCGCCTCAAGTGCCATCGTCTTCGTGAGGCCGAACAGCCCTGACTTTGATGCGGCGTAGTTCGCCTGGCCGATGTTGCCGGTCTCTCCGATGATCGATGAGATGTTGATGATCCGGCCCGACCCACGCTCGATCATGTGCGGGAGCGCGGCCTGAGCCATGAAGAATGCGCCCGAGAGGTTCACCGCGATTACCCGGGACCAGTCGTCGTCTGTCATCTTCAGAACCGTTTTGTCGATCGTGATGCCGGCGTTGTTGATCAGGATGTCGAGCCTGTTGTGGCGGTCGAGCACGTCCTGGATCGCGCTGCGACAGTCATCCGCAGAGCCGACATTGCCCTGCACCACCGATCCGGTCAGGTTGTCGCGGGCGAGACTGTCGATGAACGCCTCCGCGTGCTCCCGCCCCTTGCTGTAGCCGGCCGCTACCACCGCGCCCTGCGCCGCCAGGCTTTCAGATATGGCACGACCGATGCCGCGCGTACCGCCAGTGACGAACGCCACCTTTCCGTGCAGTCTCGGTCGGTGGGCGTTGGTGGTCTCTGCTTCGGTGCTGATGGTCATCTCCCGCTCCTCCGTCTGGTGTGTTGCCTCCTGCTCAGAAACCCGAGCGCTCGCTCAACCAGAGGTGGAGCTCGGGCCACATCTCCCGTTTCGCCTTCGAGCCGGCCATCAAACCGATGTGGCCGCCAGGCCGGGCCAAATGCGTCACGTCCTGTGACGCGACCAAGCTCAGCAGCGGCACCGTCCCAGAGGGCGGCGCGATGTGGTCCGCGCCGGCGGTGACGACCAGCAGGTTCTGCTCGATCCGTCCCAGATCGACGCGGCGACCGCGCAGCGAGAGCCGTCCGGACCGCAGCCGATTGTCCTTGTACATCCAGGTGATCCATTCGCGATATGCCTTACCCGGGAACGGTGGGTTGTCCGCGACCCATTTGGCCATGGTCTGATATGCGGCGCGCTGGTCCTTACCCTCGAGTGTGCCTTGGAGCAGACGTCGATACGTGGTCACGTAGTTGGTCACCGGCTTCATCAGTTTGTTGGCCCAGTCGATACCGGGCCCTGGAATCGCGCCGTATGCGTCGGCGATCAGATCAGGGTCAAAGTCGTCGCCCCCGACCCAGCGCGCGTATAGCGACCCCGACGTGTCGATCGGAGTGGTAAGCAGCACTGCGTTGCGCACCGGCGAGTCTGGATAAAGCGCGCAGTACATCGCGCAGAGCGTCCCGCCGATGCACCAGCCGACGAGCGAGAGCTCATCCTGGCGCGAATCCCGCAGTGTCTCTCTGATCGCCCAGTGGAGCTCGTCGCACACGAACTCGGCAAGGCCCATGTCCGAGTCGGCTTCGTCGGGGACTCCCCAATCGACCAGGTAGATGTCGTAGCCCTGCTCGAGCAGATACTCGACGAACGAGCTGCCGGGACGCAGATCAAAGATCTCGGGTCGGTTGATCAGCGCGAATACGAGCAGGATCGGGATCGGGTGCGACCGTTGGTCGGAGCGGTACCGATAGAGGGTGGTCTGGCGGTGGGTCCAGACGACGTCGCGTGGACTCGCGCCGATCTCGGCGTCGGGAGTGGTCAGCAGCAGATTTGTGAACTCGATGCTCGCTCGAGGTGTTTTGATGATCGTCTCGAGCGGATTCATCGCCGACCTCAGCGCTTGGGCTTCGAGTCTGAGCCGGTGGACGGTCGCTTGGGTCCAGGTCCGCCGGGAGGAGGACTGTCGCCGGCTTCGTCGAGGCGATCATGGATGGACTCGACCTCCTGCAGCACTCGCTCGAGCTTGTCCTCGGTGCGCGCCAGTTGTCGTGCCAGCCGGATCATGTCGCGCCTGCCGGCCAGCCGCAGGTTGCGCACCACCAGGTCGAGGGCATCGCCGGAGAGCTTGGTCAGCGCTGCCGCGTTTTCGGCCAGCTGGCCAAGCAGCGAGGCGAACCCCTCGGAAGCCACCAGCCGTTCGCTTGCCACCGCGGCGGCCGACTCGGCCTGCTCGTACAGCCTCGCGATCTGCTCGGCCGCGGTCAGTTCGTCGCCGTCGTCAGCCATCTCCACTCCTCATGAACGGATCCAGCCCGTGGTTCCCATCGGTCATCTTCACACTGACCGCTGCGCACAATCTACTCGGGTCGCGTGGCGGGTGCCGAAATGCTGTCACGCCTCGCCATGGCGGCGTTCGCGTTGCCGGCATCTCGAGTGCGACCGGACGTAGCGACCGGACGTAGCGACCGGACGAACAGACCCTTAGAGTGCGGATGTGATGAACGAGATCGCCAAACGCGCGGCGCTGGTAACCGGCGGAGGCAGCGGCATCGGCCGCGCGATCGTGGAGCGGTTGCTAGAGGCCCAGATGGACGTGTTGAACGTCGATATCGAGGCACCAGAGGATGCGCCCGGCTGCGTTTTCGCGGCCGACCTCACGACGCGCGAAGGCAATCGCGATGCGGTTCAGGCTGCGCTCGAGCGCTTCGGCCGGCTCGACGTGGTGGTCCCGAACGCCGGCTTTCAGACCGTCGCCTCGGTGTCCGAGTTCGACGAAGATCGCTGGGAGACAATGATCTACCTGCTGCTCACCAGCCCATTCCTGCTGGCCAAGTATGCGTGGTCAGCTCTGGCACAGCACGGCGATGGTCGCTTCATCGCAATCGTGTCGGCGCACGGCCTGGTTGCCTCCCCGTTCAAGTCAGCCTACGTCTCGGCAAAGCACGGGGTCATGGGCCTCGTCAAAACACTTGCGCTGGAGGGCGCGGACGTCGGTGTGCTGGCGACAGCAGTATGTCCCGGATACGTTCGCACCCCGTTGGTCGAGGCTCAGATCGCTGCGCAGGCGCAGGCGCACGGAATCCCACGGGAGCGCGTACTCGAAGACGTGATTTTGGCGCCGCAACCGATCAAGCGGATGCTCGAGACCAGTGAGGTCGCAGAAGTTGTTGCCTTCTTGGCCGGCCCCACCGGACGCGCCTTCAGTGGAGTGCCCATAACGATGGACCTTGGCTGGACCGCGCAGTAGAGGCTCCTGGCGCGCGCCGCGCCGCTATCCTGGGTTGGCGTGACCAGTTCGGGCGTTCGATGCGCGTAATCTCGCACCCCGACCTGGAGCAGCTCCACCTCACCGACGTGCTCCATGCACTCAGCGATCCGGTGCGGCTGGAGATCGTTCGTCTGCTCGGCAGCCACGGGGAGCTCTCCTGTGGACGGCTGGAGGTCTCGGTGTCGAAGTCGACGCTCACGCACCACCTGCGCGTGCTCCGCGATGCCGGCCTGACCAACACCCGCAGCGAGGGCGTCCAGCGGCTGGTATCGCTGCGGCGCGGTGACGTCGACAGCCGGTTCCCGGGACTGCTCGACTGCGTGCTCGTACGGTCCGAGCAGCGGATCGAATTCAGCTCCCGTCTGCAGACGGCAGCCGGCAGGATGCGCGACCTCAGCCTGTAACCGCTCCGGCCTGCCGGGGTATTTTCAGCAGTAGTTCTCCTCGCAGGCAGGGGTCTGCACCCCAGCTGCGAATCAGATGTGAGACGGCGCGTGCAGCAGCCCGCTACGTCTTCGTCACTTCTTCATAAGTACTTACGCATCACTCGATCGCGTCAAGTGTTCTGAAGAGGCGCAGAGGGAATTCGTTCCCAAGCGCTATGAACCTCTCAGCCGGCCTGGTTGCCCCTCGTGCACACAGGTTTTGAGAGAACTGCCGAGCCTTGACAAGAACCTTACGTTTACGTATAATTCGATCATCTTCAAATAAGCGAACGACACGATTCAAGAGACGATCACATGACACCGATCACCAGAGCTCGCGGAGAGCACACAGAAAAGAAGGAGACGGCGCGCCCGACGCGCCGCAGCAGCACCGCCACGCAGCGGACCAGCGACCGGGGTACGGCGCTGACGACGCGCATCCCCCGGCGACGTCAGGCCGCAACACCCGCGCTGGACGGTTCGATGGAATCGCTGGAGCTGTTCTTCCGCGAGGCTCGCACCCATGAGCTGTTGACGGCCGCCGAGGAGATCGAGCTTGCGAAGCTGATCGAGCGCGGCGATCTGGACGCGAAGACACGCATGATCAACGCGAACCTGCGGCTGGTTGTGGCGCAGGCGCGTCGCTACCAGGGTCACGGGCTGCCGCTCGAGGACCTCGTCCAGGAGGGCATGCTCGGTCTGATCCGCGCAGTCGAGAAGTTCGACTGGCGCAAGGGCTTCAAGTTCTCCACATACGGCACGCTGTGGATCCGCCAGGCGATCCAGCGCGGGCTCCAGAACTCGGGCCGCACGATCCGTGTTCCGGTGCACGTCGCCCAGCGCCAGGTGAAGGTCCGCAAGGTCGAGAGCGAGCTCGCGCTCAAGCTCGGCCGCGAGCCCACCGACGAGGAGGTCGCACTGGTGGCCGAGCTGCCCATCGATCAGGTGACCGAGGTGCGCGAGCTGTCCGCGGCGATCACGAGCCTTGACCAGCCGGTCGGCGACGACGGCGAGACCGCACTGGGCGATCTGCTCAAGAGCGACGAGCGCGGGCCCGAGGAACGTGCCGCCGACAACTGGCGTGACGCCCAGGTGGCCGAGGTTCTGGCCAAGCTGCCGGAGATGGAGCGCAACGTGATTCAGCTGCGCTTCGGCCTCGGAGGCGACGAGCCCCGGACCGTGCGCCAGACCGGCGCCGAGCTGGGCATCACGACCTCGCAGGCCGGTGAGCTCGAGCGGCGGGCGCTGACCACGCTGGCGCGCAACCCGGAGATGGCCGCGCTGCGCCTCGCCGCGTAAGCCACTCGCCAGACAAACTCAAGCTGTAACTGCGGCCCGCCTCGGCGGGCCGCATACTTTTGGGATGGACACGCTCTTCGACGATGGCCCTGAACCGACGCGCGCGACCGGCGGGGGCGGGGGGCGAGCTCACCATCAGCCGGGCGTGCCGCTGTCCACGAGGATGCGACCGCAGACGCTCGAGGAGTACGTCGGCCAACGCAATCTGCTGGGCGAGCACTCGGCGCTTCGCCGGGCGATCGAGACCGGTCACCCGCACTCGATGATCCTGCACGGACCGCCGGGAACCGGTAAGACGACGCTCGCGCGGATCGTGGCGAGCGCCTCCGGCGCGGCATTCGAGGAGGAGAGCGCCGTTCAGGCCGGCCGCGCGGAGGTACGCGCCGTGCTCGAGCGGGCGCGTGAACGCCAGCGCATGGGGGTCGCCACGGTCTTCTTCCTCGATGAGATCCACCGCTTCAACAAAGCCCAGCAGGACGCGCTGCTGCCGGCGGTCGAGGAGGGGCTGGTGACGCTGATCGGCGCGACCACGGAGAACCCCTACTTCGAGGTCAACTCGGCGCTGCTGTCGCGTACGCGGGTCTACGAGCTGGAGTCGCTGTCGCCAGAGGATGTGCGATCGCTGCTGGACCGAGCCGTTGAACGCGGCGAACTCGGCGAGGGCGGGATCGGATCAGTCGACCCTGCCGCCCTCGCCTACGCGGCCGAGTGGACCCAGGGCGACGCCCGCGCGGCGCTCAACGGCCTCGAGCTCGCGGCCGCGGCCGTGGGCGCGGAGGGCAGGGTGACGGTGGAAGCCGTCGCCGACGCGCTGCAGGGCCGTCTGATCAGCTACGACCGTCAGGCCGACAACCACTTCGACACGATCTCCGCCTGGATCAAGGCAACCCGCGGCTCCGACCCGGACGCCTCGCTCTACTACCTGGCGGTGATGCTCGAGGGCGGCGAGGATCCGCGCTTCATCGTGCGCCGGATGGTGATCCTGGCCTCAGAGGACATCGGCAACGCCGACCCGCAGGCGCTGGTGGTGGCCACCGCTGCCGCATCCGCGGTCGACCATGTCGGCCTGCCGGAGGCACAGTATGCACTGGCACAGTGCGCGATCTACCTCGCGCTCGCGCCCAAGTCCGACGGTGCCAAACGAGCGATAGGCGCGGCGCGCGGGCATGTGCGCGAATACGGCGCGCAGGCTCCGCCCGGGTACCTTCGCAGCGCCAACCGCACCGAGGGCAACTACGACTATCCGCATGCCAACCCCGGGCATGTATCCCCCCAGGAGCTGCTGCCCGACGGCGTTGCGGGAGCGTCCTTCTACCAGCCCGACGACGCGGAGGCGGTCCAGCGGGACCGCCTCCAAGCGCTTCGAAAGGCCCGCGGGCGCCCTTTGGCGCGAGGCGACTAATCGGGCTGGCGGGGCGGCGCGCTCACATAGCGGGGTGGGGTGCGGGAGAGGCCGATCGGGTTGCGCGTGAGCGGGACGGTGGCGCCGTCATCGGCCGGGAGCTGGACGATCGGGTCGAGTCCGAGCGCATGCGCGAGCGTGAAGGCGCCGCCGATGTCGTTGACGACGCCGGCCGGGACGCGCGCCGCCGTGAGCCGCGCCGCCCACTCGAGGGCGGACCGATCTGCGAGCAGGGCCTCGAGGTCGCTGCGTAGCGCGTCGCGGTGCGCCACGCGCTGCGGGTTGGTGGCGTAGCGCACCTGCTCGGCGAGCAGTACATGAGCCCGGGATGCTGAGCGCTCAACGCTTTGTGGCCGAGGCCGAGGTCATCGAGCAGGCCGGGGCGGAAGTTCTCGACCAGCACGTCCGATTCGGCAGCGAGCCGCCGAGCGCGGGTGAGGTCACCGGGATCGGTGAGATCGAGTGCGATGCTGCGCTTGTTGCGGTTGACGGCGTCGAAGTAGGTCGCCTGACCGCGGCTGTCATATGGAGGAGCCCAGGCGCGGGTGTCATCCCCCACGCCCGGACGCTCGACCTTGATGACCTCGGCGCCAAGGTCGGCGAGCAGCATCGTCGCAAAGGGCCCGGCGAGCACCCGTGAGAAGTCGAGGATGCGAAGTCGGTCAAGCGCTGCGGGCATGGTTCAGGAAGAATGACACTCGACCGAGCACCAGGAGATCGCAATGGCCGGCGGCCGTCCCGAAGACTTCCTTGACATCGATTCGCTGCTCTCCGATGAGGAGCGTGACATCCGTGACGTGGTGCGCGCCTTCGTTCAGCGCGAGGTCGTTCCGAATGTCGGCGACTGGTTCGAACAGGGCACGATCCCGCGCGGGCTGACGCCTGCGCTCGGTGCCCTCGGTGTGCTCGGCATGCACCTGCAGGGCTACGGCTGCGCCGGCGCGAGCGCAACAGCATATGGATTGGCGTGTCTGGAGCTGGAGGCTGGCGACAGCGGTGTGCGCAGCCTCGTGTCGGTACAGGGGTCGCTGGCGATGTTCGCCATCCATCGTTGGGGCTCTGAGCAGCAGCGGCAGGAGTGGCTGCCAAGGATGGCGGCCGGCGATGCGGTCGCCTGCTTCGGGCTCACGGAGCCGGACGCCGGATCGGATCCGGGGGCGATGCGCACCCGCGCGCGACGTGACGGATCCGATTGGATCGTGCACGGACAGAAGATGTGGATCACCAACGGCTCGGTCGCGGATGTGGCGGTCGTCTGGGCCGTGACCGACGAGGGCGTGCGTGGATTTCTGGTCCCACGCGGCACCAACGGCTTCAGCGCCCAGGACATTCACCGCAAGCTGTCGCTGCGGGCATCTGTGACCTCGGAGCTGCTGCTCGACGACGTGCGGTTGCCGGCGGAGGCGCTGCTGCCCGGGGCGACCTCGCTGCGGGGTCCGCTGTCATGCTTGAACGAGGCGCGGTACGGGATCGTCTGGGGCGCGATCGGCGCGGCGCGCGCCTGCCTGGAGTCGGCGCTCGCCTACAGCCTCGAGCGCGTCGCGTTCGGCCGCCCGATCGCTGCCACGCAGCTGCAGCAGGCGAAGCTCGCGGAGATGGCGGTCGAGGTCAATCGCGGCACCCTGCTGGCGCTGCATCTCGGGCGGTTGAAGGACGAGGGCCGGCTCGCACCCGAGCAGGTCAGCATGGGCAAGCTGGCCAACGTGGACGCTGCACTGAGAGTCGCTCGGAGCGCCCGGCAGGTGCTCGGCGCCAACGGGATCACGCTCGAGTACCCCGTTATCAGGCACATGAACAACCTCGAATCGGTCGTCACCTACGAGGGCACCGCCGACGTGCACGCGCTGGTGGTCGGCGCCGCGCTGACCGGCCAGCAGGCCTTCCGCTGACCGCTTGCGCCGAGCCGCGCGGGCCCGCTTGGCCGCGCCGCAGCCACAGGGACGTGGCTACCCTCTAGATCGATGCCGGCTCAGGCCTACAGCGGCAAGGAGTGCGTCTGCCAGCTCCGCAGGGGAATCTGCGACCAGTCATGCGTGCGCGACATGCTTGCGACGCCGTTCTACATCGCCTGCCTGCGACTGAGCGGGCGGCGGGCGCTGGTCGTCGGCGGTGGCGAGATCGGCCTCGAGAAGGTCGAGGGGTTGTTGGCCTGCGATGCCGACGTCATTCTGGTGGCGCCTGCGGCGGTCCCGGAGCTCGAGCAGCTGGCGGCCGAGGGATCGATCGCCTGGGAACGCCGCGGCTACCTTAGCTCCGACCTCGACGGCTGTCTGATCGCGATCGCCGCCACCGATGACACCGACGTCAACATCCGGGTCTTCGAGGACGCCGAGCAGCTGGCGATGCTCGTGAACGTCGTCGACGTGCCGCCGCTGTGCAATTTCATCCTGCCGGCGATCGTCCGCATGGGCCCGCTGGCCGTGGCGATCTCGACCGCGGGAGCATCGCCGGCGCTGGCCAAGCGCATGAAACGTGAGATCGGCGAGTTGTTCGGAGAGCCGTACGCGACGCTGGCGATTCTGCTCAACGACGTGCGGGGCTGGGCCAAGGGCACGCTGCCGACCTATCAGGACCGCAAGGAGTTCTTCGAGAGCATCGTGGGCGGCGACCCGGATCCGATCACGCTGCTGCGCGATGGCGACGTGGCCGCGGTCAAGGATCTGATCGCGGCGGCGCAGATCTCGCACCAGCCGGCATGAGTGAGCTGACGCACCTCGATTCCAAAGGGCGTGCCGCGATGGTCGACGTCTCAGACAAGGAGACGACGTTGCGGCGAGCGGTGGCGCATGCCGTGGTGCGGGTGTCGCCCGAGACCGCTCGCGTAGTGGTCGTCGGCGACGCGCCCAAGGGCGACGTGATCGGCGCGGCGCGGATCGCCGGGATCCAGGCCGCCAAGCGCACCTCGGAGCTGATTCCGCTCTGCCATCAGTTGCCGCTGTCGTTCGTCGGGATCGAGGCTTCGATAGACGTCGACACGGGCACGATCGAGCTGGTGGCGGAGGCGCAAACGACCGCCCAGACCGGCGTCGAGATGGAGGCACTGATGGCCGCCTCGGTCGCCGCGCTGACCGTCTACGACATGGTCAAGGGCGTCGAGCGCGGGGCCTCGATCGAGCGGGTCGAGCTGCTCGAGAAGTCCGGCGGCCGGTCTGGCCATTGGACACGTGGGCCGGCGCGCTGAGGATCCGCTCAGCGTCCTGGCCGACGCGCGCGCGAGAGCAGGGGAGACCCTCGCACTGGCGAGGCGCTATCTGGATCCGTCGCTGGTGGACGTGCTGGCGATCCTGGGGTTCGACGGCGACTACCGGTCCGCGAGCGGCTCATACCTGCACGACGCGGGCGGTCGCGCGTATCTCGACATGCACGGCGGCGAGGGCTTCGCAAGCCTCGGCCACGCCCACCCGGACGTGCGCGCGGTGCTGCGCGCGGTGCTCGACGCCGACCTCGTCGACGGGGTGCAGATCCACTACTCCGTGCTGGCGGGCCTGCTTGCGGAGGCACTCGCGGCGCGACTGCCTCCCGGGCTCGACGCTACCTTCTTCGCCAGCACCGGCGCGGAGGCGGTCGACTCCGCGATGAAGTTCGCGCGGGCTGCCACCGCCCGCCCGCGTCTCGTCTCGTGCGATTCGAGCTTTCACGGCGTCACGCTCGGGCCGCTCTCGATCGTCGGCGACGACTTCTTCAAGGAGGGGTTCGGCCCGCTGCTGCCGGGCTGCGCACGGGTGCCGTTCGGCGACCTGGACCGTCTCGAGGCGGAGCTTCGCTCAGGCGACGTCGCGGCATTCGTCGTCGAGCCCGTCCAGGGCCGGTTGGTGACGCTGCCCCCACCCGGGTATCTGGCGGGCGCGCAGGCTCTCTGCCGCCGCTACGGCACGCTGTTGGTGGCCGATGAGATCCAGACGGGACTGGGGCGCACCGGCAACTGGTTCGCGCTCGAGCGCGACGGGTTGGAACCGGACATCGTTCTGATCGGGAAGGCGCTCAGCGGCGGCTACATGCCGGTCGCGGCGATGGTGACCCGGCGCGAGATCTTCCAGCGGGCCGTCGGCACGCTCGAACGCAGCTACGTGCACCAGTCGACCTACGGCCGCAACCGCCTGTCGATGGCCGCCGGTCTGGCGACGCTGCGCGTGATCGAGCGCGACGAACTGGTGCAGCACAGCGCCCGGATGGGCGCGGTTCTGGTCGATGGCCTGCGGGAGTTGCAGCAGCGGCACGAGTTGATCGCTGAAGTAAGGGGCGCCGGGCTGATGATCGGGATCGAGCTGCAGGCGCCGTCCTCCCGCAAGGCTCAGCTGGGTGTTCGGTTGATGCGATTGGCCAGCGAGGGGTTGTTCCCGCAGCTGGTCGTGATTCCGTTGCATCGTGACCACGGCGTGATCACGATGGCTGCCGGGAAGAACGACGTGATCAAGCTGCTGCCCCCGCTGACGCTCTCCGAGGGGGAGGCACAGGAGTTCCTCGGAGCCCTGGATGCCGTGCTCACGGACTGCGAGGGCGGTGGCAAGAACTGGAAGGTTGTCCGAGGTATCGCCGCCTCGACGCTGCGGCGGCGTGAGCAGGCGCCCGTGTCCGGCCCGGCGCGGGTATCCGGCCTGGAGCGCTTATCCGGCCCGAAGCGGGCCCCGGAGCCCACGGGCCGGCGCGTCGACAGCTCGCGTGAGGACACCTGCCTGGTCACCGGCGCCAGCGGCTTCATCGGTGGCCATCTGGTGCAGCGGCTGGTGCGGGACGGCTACCAGGTGCGCTGCCTGGTGCGATCGAGCAGCGACACGAGCCTGCTCGGCGGCCTCGAGGTCGAACTGACAGTCGGCGATCTGACCGATGCCGGTTCGCTCGCTCGCGCGGCTGACGGGTGCCGCTATGTGCTCCACTGCGGTGCGATGGTCTCGGATTGGGCCACGCCAAACGAGGTGACTCGTGTGAATGTCGAGGGCACGCGGAACCTGTTGGCAGCGGCCGCGGACGCCGGGACCGTGTGGCGCTTCGTGCATCTCTCTAGCACGGACGTCTACGGCCACCCTGGTGTGCGCGAGGTCGAGGAGACCTATGTCGCGACGGGGTTCAGCAACTGGTACGGGCAGACCAAGCTCGGCGCCGAGTCCGAGGTGCGGCGCGCGGTATCCCAACGCGGTCTGGATGCCGTGATCCTGCGCCCGTCGACGGTCTACGGACCGCGATCACGTGAGGTGCTGCTGGAGATCGCGCGTGCGATCCGCGCCGGCAACATGGTTCTGATCGGCGGGGGCCGCGCCATCGCCGGCCTGTGCTTTGTCGAGAACCTGGTCGATGCGACGCTGCTCGCCATGCACCACGACGATGTCCGTGGCCAGGCGTTCAACGTCACCGACGGCCTCAGCGTCACCTGGCGACAGCTGACCGACGATCTTGCGGGCGGCCTCGGATGCCGGCCGGTGCGCTGGAGCATGCCGTATCCGCTGGCGGAGGGCATAGGTTTCTCGCTTGAGCACGGCTACCGTGCGCTGCGCACGGTGACCGGCCTGTCCACCCGTCCTCTCCTCTCGCGCCAGGCCGTTCAGGTGATGGGCCGCGACCAGAGTTTCAGCAACCGCAGGGCCGGCGAGCTGCTCGGATGGGGGCCCCGCGTGGATTACGCCACCGGGCTGCGGCACACGCTCGAGTGGCTGATCTCAGAGGACATCTCGGTCTGAGGCGGCCGCACAGTCGGCGCGGCCGCTGGTCGGTGCGGAGGAACGCTCAGGCCGGCTCGGTCAGGCGCGCTGCGGACAGTGCGAGCACCTCAGCCATTGCCATCGCCACCTCTTCGCCATCAGGTCCGGCGAACTGCTCTGCACCCTCGGGAAGGTGGAAAGCCCAGCCGCCCTCTCGCCCGACGCCGATCAGCGCGGCGGCCGGCACGTGCTGGGAGATGTTGCCGTAGTCGGTCGCGAATGGGAGCGGATCCGGATCGGCGACGAAGCTGCGGCCGGCCGCGCGGAAGGCATCCGCCACCGCCGCGGTGGTGTCGGCATGTGGTCGCACACCGGCGACCTTGGGGCCTGCAACCCAGGTTCCGTGAGGGAACCGCCCGCGGAGTGCGGTGACGGCCTCGTCGAGCTCTGCCTCGGACACCGCGAACGGAAGAAAGGTCGCGTCGAGCATGAAGCCGGTCGACTCCTCGACATCGCCGTCGAGTACGACCCGCTCGAGGACTAGGCGTGCGGGATCGGCCTGCGCAGCGATGTCTGCGACCTCGCGGAATGCATCAAGCGGTCGCTGCTCGGTGTCAGGACGCAGGCTCCGAACGCCGCTGACCCGGACGCGCTGACGCCACATCCACAGGGAGGCGAGTGAAACCGTGTTCACGAACTCGGGATGCGCGTACAGGGCGACGTCGACATCGTCCCAGGCACCGCCTGACACAGTGAGGGCCTTGCCGCCACCACGCTCCTGAGTGCCAGGGGCGTGGATCTCATCGGCTGGACAGCCGACCACGACCACACGGCCCGCCAGGCGCTCGCGCATGCCGGCGAGGGCGGTGGCCATCGCGATGATCGCGCCCGCGATCGGGCCGTGTCCGCAGGAGTGCACCGGTAGCGGTTCGCCGTCTTCGCCGACGGCTGCAACGGCGTCGTACATGGCGACGATCCCGACCGTGCGACCGGGCCGTCCGCCGGTGATGCCGGCGCGGAACGCGGTCGGCAGCCCGGCGATCCCACGTTCGACCTCGAATCCGGCGTCCGCGAGCACGGCGGCCAGGTGCGCCGAGCACTCGAACTCCTCGTGCCCCAGCTCCGGATGTTCATGCACGAATCGAATCGTTTCGATCGCACGCTCGCGCTGAGCGTGGACGGCATCGAGGATCTCCCCGTCGGGAAGCGAGCTCATGGCGGGCTCAGGGTACACGGGCTCCGGGTACTTCTCAATCAGGTCTGCCTGCCGGAACCACTGGTGGGTAAGCTCGCCGAGCGATGCGCTGCGCGATTCTCACCGTGTCGACCTCGGTGGCGGCTGGGGTCAACGAGGACACCTCGGGCCGCGCGCTGGCTGCCTCAGCCGGTGAGCTCGGGGCCGAAATCGTGGCCGAGGACGTCGTCGCCGATGAACGGGGCGTGATCGAGCGCTGGCTCCGCACCCAGGTGGACCGTGGAGTCGAGCTGATCCTCACCACGGGCGGAACCGGGCTGACGCAGGATGACGTCACACCGGAGGCAACACTGGCGGTGATCGATCGAGAGGTGCCCGGGTTGGCTGAGGCGATGCGGGCGCAGTCGCTGCAGTACACGCCGATGGCGATGCTCTCGCGAGCGGTGGCCGGGGCCGCCGGTGAGTCGCTGATCATCAACTTCCCGGGCAGTCCGAGGGCGGTCGAGCAGCTCTTCCCGCTGGTTGCGCCGGTGCTGAAGCACGCGGTTGGGACACTGCACCGGCAACATGGAAAGCACACCCCTCACGCAGGACACTGAGAAGCCGGCCGTCGAGACGCCGGTGGTCGAGCTGGATGGCCTCACCCGCCACTTCGGCGAGCGCACCGTGCTGCGCGGAATAACGCTGCGGCTTCCGGCCGGCCAGACGCTGGCGCTGCTGGGCCGCAACGGCGCCGGCAAGTCGACGCTGCTGCGGATCCTCGCGACGTTGCTGCGTCCGCACGAGGGGAGCGTGAAGCTGTTCGGGGAGCGACTGCCACGCCAGGCGTGGCTGGTGCGAGGCCGCGTTGGTCTGCTCGGCCATGAGCCGCTGCTATACCGCGATCTGACCGGGCGAGAGAATCTCGTGTACCACGCGCGCCTGCACCGGGTCGCAGCGGAGCGCGTCGAGGAGTTGCTCGAGGCGGTGGGAATGCGTCAGCGCGCCGAGGACCCGGTGCGTTCGCTCAGCCGCGGGATGGTCCAGCGGCTGACGGTCGCGCGCGCCGTGTTGCACCGGCCGCAGCTGCTCCTGCTGGACGAGCCACGCTCCAATCTCGACCCGGCTGCGGGCGAGCTGGTCGAGCCGCTGATCGGTCGCGCCTCGGGCATCACACGCGTACTCACGAGTCACGACCCGCAGGCCGCCCTGGCCGAGGCCGATCTGGTGCTGGCGCTGTCCGGAGGGCGGGCCGCATACTGCGGCCCGCCCTCCGGACTCGACCCCGCGACGCTCCGGAGCCTCTACACATGAGACCGTCGATCGCGATCCTGCGCAAGGACCTGCTGCTGGAGCTGCGCACGCTCGAGACGATCCCGTCGATGGCGCTGCTGTCGATCGTCACCTTCGTGATCTTCCACTTCGGGTTGAACCGCGACACGCTCAAGGGCCAGCTGGCGGCCGGCGTGCTCACGGTGACGCTGCTGTTCGCCGCGATGCTCGCCGTCAACCGCCTGTTCGTCGCTGAGCGGGAGCAGGGCGGTTTCGACGCCTTCCTGCTGGCGCCGGTCGACCGCACCGCGATGTTCATCGCCAAGGCCTCTGCGCTGCTGGTGTTCATGGTGGTGCTGGAACTGATCGCGGTGCCGGCATTCGCGCTGTTGCTGGCGCCGCCGAGCCTCTGGAGCTCGCTGCCGGCGCTGGCGCTGGTGCTCATGCTGGCGGACATCGCCTTCGCCGTGATCGGCACGTTCGTCTCAGCAATCGCGGTGCACACCCGCGCACGCGACCTGATCGGCCCGATCATCGGCCTTCCGCTGCTGCTGCCGGCGCTGATTGCGACCGCGCGGGGGATCGGGCCGCTGCTGCAGCCACACGCCAGCGGGTCGCCGCCTGCCAAGTGGCTGGCCGTGCTCGCACTCTATGATCTGGTCAACGCGCTCCTCGCATACGCGCTGTTCGATTTCCTGCTCGAGGAGTGATAACGATGGCTGGCCCGCAGGTTGACCCTCGCACAGAAGGACCCCCACAATGAGCATCCATCTTCGGCATCTGCGCGGGCTGGCGATCGCGACCGCCGTGATGATGACGGCCGCGATGGCGCTCGTGTTCTTCTACGCGCCGCTCGATGCCGAGCAGGGGTTCATCCAGAAGATCTTCTACCTGCACGTGCCGCTGGCAATCGTGTCGCTGGCCGGGTACTGCCTCGGCGGCGTCTTCGGGGTCGGCTACCTACGCACTGGCGACCGCATCTGGGACATGCGCTCCTACACCGCGATCCACATGTCGCTGATCTTCTCGATCGGCGGGATCGTCACGGGCTCGATCTGGGCCAAGGCCTCATGGGGTCATTGGTGGCTGTGGTCGGTGCCGACGCTCGTCTCTTACCTGATCGTGATCCTGCTCTATTGCACCTATCAGCCACTGCGCTTCTCGCTCGAGGACCCGGAGCGGCAGGCGACATACGCGGCGGTCTTCTCGGTGGTCGCGGGTGTGTTCGTGCCGATGAACTTCCTCGTCGTCCGGCTCTCCACCCAGTTCATCCACCCGCACGTCCTCAACCTCGAGGGCGGCAACCTGCCAGGGTCGATGAAGCTCGCCTTCTACACGTCGCTGCTGGCATTTGCGCTGCTCTTCGCGACGCTGATGAAACTCGAGATGACCGCCAAGCAGATGCGGATCGAGACCAGGCATCTGCGGCGCCGGTTGCTCGGCGATGACGCGATGCGCCCGCTCGGCAGAACGGCAGCCCCCTCATGAGCGGGCTGCTGACGATCCCGCCCTTTGCAGAGGCGCCGGCGCTGCCGCTGCACACGGCCGGTCCCTATGTCGCCGCCGCGTATATCGTCTTCCTGTTGATTCTGCTGATCTATGTCGCGATCATGGCGACGCGGCTGATGCGCAACCAGCGGGAGCTTGCCGAGCTTCGGCGTCTGTTGGAGCAGCGCGATGACATGTCAGAGGTCGAGGCTGAGCAGGAGCCGGTCGCGTGAGTGAGCTGCTTGCGATCGGCATCTCGCACAAGACAGCTCCGGTTGAGGTGCGCGAGCGGCTGGCTCTGACCGACGCACGCGCGGCGGAATTCGTGCGCGATCTGCACGGCGTGCCGGACGTCCAGGAGGTGGTGGCGCTCTCCACCTGCAACCGCACCGAGCTCTACCTGGTCGTCGACGATCCGGTCGAGGCTGAGAGCACGGTGCTGGGGATGCTCGCCAGGCAGGCGAGCATCCGGCCGACGGCGTTGGCAGGCGCGATCTACTCGCACCGCAACTGTGAGGCGGCGCGGCATCTGTACCGGGTCAGCTCCGGGCTCGAGTCGATGATTGTCGGGGAGGACCAGATTCAGGGTCAGGTCCGTCGCGCCTACGACGCGGCCCTTGAGCGCGAGACCACCGGCCCGCTCACCAACCACCTCTTCAGGGCCGCCCTGAGCACCGGCAAACGCGTGCGGAGTGAGACGGCGATCGGCGAGGGGAATCTCAGCCTGCCGTCTGTCTCGGCGATGCTCGCGAGTGAGGCACTCGGCGACCTGCGCGGACGTCGCGTGGTGATCATCGGCACCGGTGAGTCAAGCGAACTGGCGGCGCGCGCGCTGGCGGACGCCGGCTGCGAGCTGGTGTTCGTGGCGACGCGCCGGCGGGATCGCGCGGTGAGTCTTGCGGCCCGCTTCGATGCCGGCAGTGTCAGCTTCGACGAGTTGCCGGAGGCGCTGGTGCAGGCCGACGTGGTGGTGTCTGCGACCGCCTCACCGCACCTGTTGATCGATGCCGAGGCGTTGGCAGTGGTCCAGTCGCAGCGCGATGGGCGCCCGCTGCTGATCATCGACCTCGCGGTCCCACGCGATGTCGACGCCGACTGCGCTGAGGTCCCGGGCGTGGCGCTTCACGACGTCGACGACCTGGCGGCCGTGGCCACACGCAACCGCAAGGTGCGCCAGGCCGAGGCGCGCAGGGCGGAGGGCATCGTCGAGGAGGAGATTCAGGGCTTCGCGGCATGGTTGGGTTCGCTCGAGGTGCTGCCGACGCTGGCGGCGCTGCGCAATCACGGCAACGCGATCGCCGAGCAGATCGTCGCCGAGAACCGGGGCAAGTGGGAGTCGGCCTCGGAGCGTGATCGCGAGCGGGTCGAGGCGATCTCGCGCGCGATCGTGAACCGGCTGCTTCACCATCCGACGCTGCGCATCAAGGAGCTTCGCGATGATCGCGTGCATGCGCGGATGGCGCTGGTCCGTGACCTCTTCGGACTCAGCGTCGACGACGATCAGGCTTTGCGCGATGCGCCGGCGCAGGCTGAGGACCTCCGCGCGATCCGGAACCTGCCCGAGCGACGCGCGTGATCCGCATCGGCACGCGTGGGAGTGCGCTGGCGCTGGCGCAGGCGAACGCCGTGGGCGCACGGCTCGGTGAGCATCAGCTCGTCGTGATCGCGACTGCCGGTGACCGCGGGGAGGCGGCGGGCGACAAGGCCCGCTGGACCTCGGCACTGGAGCGCGCGCTGATCGACGGCGAGATCGACATTGCCGTGCACTCTGCCAAGGATGTCCCCGGGGAGCTGGCGGCAGGCACCCAGATCGCTGCCATTCCGGAGCGGGCAGATCCGCGCGACGTGATCTGTGGTGCGCGCGGGATCGCCTCGCTCAGGTCCGGCGCCCGTGTGGGGACGAGCAGCCTGCGGCGCGCAGCTCAGATCCGGTCGCTGCGCGATGACGTCGAGGTGGTGGAGCTTCGCGGCAACGTCGACACGCGTCTTCGCAGGTTGGAGGCAGGTGAGGTCGATGCGCTTGTCCTGGCCCAGGCCGGGTTGGAGCGGTTGGGTCTCAGCGCTGAGGTCACCGGCCTCCTGACTGAGCTTGTGCCCGCACCGGGCCAGGGTGCTCTGCTCGTGCAGGCCCGCGGCGGCGACGGGCAGACGCTCTCTGCGCTTGACGCCGTCAACGATCCGGAGGCTGAGCGCTGCGTGATGTCTGAAAGGGCGCTCGCGCGCACGCTCGAAGCTACGTGTGCGACCCCGCTGGGCGCGCTCGCGGTGCCCGCCTCGGGGATGGACGTAACGCTCAAAGCCTGGGTCGGACTGCCGGACGGGTCTCACTGGATCGCGGACGAATCGACGGGGTCAGCCGACGAGCTTGCCAGCCAGGTTGCAGGGCGCATGCTTGCCGTCGGCGCTGGTGAGCTGTTGCGGCAGGCCGAAGCGACGGCGGCCGCATGACCGTCTACCTCGTCGGCGCGGGTCCCGGCGACCCGGGCCTGATGACAGCTCGTTCGCTCGAGCTGATCGCACGGGCCGACGTCATCATCCATGATCGCCTGATCCCGGCGACGGCGCTCGACGGCGCCGGGCCAGACGCGGTGCTGATCTACGCCGGTAAGGAGGGTGGCGGCGAGCAGGTGCCGCAGGCCCGGATCACGGCGCTGCTGATCGAGCACGGTCGCAGCGCTGAGACCGTGGTTCGGCTGAAGGGCGGCGATCCATTCGTGTTCGGACGCGGCGGTGAGGAGGCCGAGGCGCTGATCACAGCCGGTGTCGACTTCGAGGTCGTGCCCGGCGTTACCGCGGGCATCGCCGCCCCGGCTTATGCGGGCATCCCCGTCACGCATCGCGACGCCGCCAGCGCAGTGGCGTTCGTCACCGGCCACGAGGAACCCGACAAGATGGAATCGGCGCTCGACTGGCGGGCGCTCGCAATGTTCCCGGGAACGCTGATCGTTTACATGGGAGTGCGGCAGCTGCAGGCGATCAGCGCACGGCTGATCGAAGCGGGCCGCTCGCCGGATGAGCCGGCGGCGCTGGTGCAGCGCGGCACGCTGCCAGGCCAGCGTGCGGCGCTGGGAACGCTGGCCACTATCGCCGAGGTCGCCAGCGAGCAGCAGATCGGGGCGCCGGCGATCGCTGTCTTCGGTGCCGTCGCGGCTCTGCGTGAGAAGCTCGCCTGGCTCGAGCGGCGGCCGCTGCAGGGCGTCAGCGTGGCGGTCACACGCGCCCGTGTACAAGCCTCGCGCGTGTCTGAGCGGCTGCGCGAGCTCGGTGCCGACGTCGTCTCGGCACCCGTGATCCGCACCGTGACGCTGCCGGGGCCGGTGCCCGAGTTCGACGCCTACGACCTCGTCTGCTTCACGAGCCCCAACGGTGTGGAGGCGCTGTTCGAAAGGCTTGACGCCAACGGGCTCGATACGCGCGCCCTGCCCGACCGAGGCCGGGCGCGAGTGGCCGCGATCGGTCCCGCCACCGCCAGGGCGCTGCGCAAGCGCGGGATCAGCGTCGACGTGATGCCCGAGCAGGCGGTGGGAGATGCGCTGGCGCAGGCGCTTGACAACGTGCCGGTGCAGCGGGCTCTGGTGGTACGGGCGCGCGAAGCCCGTGACGTCGTCCCGGACGCGCTGCGGGCGGGAGGAGCCGAGGTCGACGTCGTGCCCGTGTACGAGACGGTCGTTGAGACTCTGGACGCCGGCCAGCTGGCGGCGGTCGCCGCGGCTGACTTCATCACCTTCACCTCGGCCTCGACCGTGCGAAACTTCCTCGCCTCCGCCGGCGGCGCGGGCGCCTGGCTCGCGGAGAGCACGGCCCGGCCACGTGTGATCAGCATCGGGCCCGTCACCAGCGATGAGCTGAGGACTCACGGCCTCGAGCCGGACGTCGAGGCCACCGAGCACGATATCGACGGTCTGGTCGCCGCGATCATCCGCGCGTGCGCGGCCGCCGGCGCGTGACCGGTGGCGCCGGAGCGGCCGCCGGCGAGCGCATCGGCAAACCCCGCGTCCACCTGCGAAGCGTGGATTCGACCAACGTGCTCCTGCGCGATCTCGCTCTGCGCGGCGCGTCGCACGGCACGCTGGTCACGGCGGCAGAGCAGAGCGCCGGCCGCGGCCGTCAGGGCCGCATCTGGCTGGCGCCGGCCGGTGCGTCGCTGCTGTGCTCATGGCTGATCCGTGAGCCGCCGCCGCTCCTCTCGCTTGTCGCCGGGGTCGCCGTCGCCGAGGTCTGCGGCCCTCCGGCGCGGATCAAATGGCCCAACGACGTCCTGATAGATGGCCGCAAGGTCGCGGGAATTCTCGTGGAGGCGCGGCCCCAGCAACGCTGGGCGGTACTGGGCATCGGGATCAACGTCGCGCTCAGGGTCGACCAGATCCCCCAGGGCCTGCGCGATCGGGCGGGCACGCTGGGGCTCACCTCAGCCGACATCGAGCCGACGCTCGAGCATCTGCGGACGGCGCTGGCCCGCTGGCTGGGCGCCGCGCCGGAGCAAACGCTCGCAGCCGTGCGCGAGCGCGATGCGCTGCGCGGCCGCCGCATCAGCTGGGAGGGGGGCGCCGGCATCGGCGCCGGTATCGGCGGCGACGGCAGGCTTGCGGTCACGCTCGAGGACGGAAGCCGCGCTGCGCTCGACGCCGGTGAGGTGCACCTGGGCGAGATACCTCGAGAGGATCTGACCTGAGCCGAACTTTGGCGATCCGGTGTCCGTTCTGCGTACTGCACGTCCAAAGTTCGCCATGGCCCGCGTCGCAGCCGCCCTGAGGGCCGAGGATTGGCGCGGCCCGATCGGTTCAGGGATTGATCAGCCGTGCGAGGAAGCGCTGGGTCTCCGCCTGGCGCGGCGAGCTCAGGATCTGCTCGGGCGGACCGTGCTCGACGATGCGGCCGTCCTTGAGGAAACAGACCTGATCGGCAACGTCGCGCGCAAACGACATCTCGTGGGTGGCGAGGATCATCGTCATGCCCTCGTCCTTGAGCTCGCGTATCACCGAGAGCACCTCGCCCACCAGCTCGGGATCCAGCGCGGAGGTGACCTCGTCGAGCAGCAGTGCACGCGGGCGGGTGAGCACGGCCCGTACGATCGCGACGCGTTGCTGCTGCCCGCCGGAGAGGCGGTCTGGGAACTCGCGGGCTCGGTCCGCCAGGCCGAACCGCTCGAGCAGCGCAAGGCCCTCCGCTCGCGCGGTCTCGCGGCTGGTCCCCTGGCCGCGTACCGCGCCGAGGATGACGTTGTCGATCACTCGCATGTGCGGGAAGAGGTTGTAGGACTGGAAGACGAGCCCGAGCCGACGCCGGAACGGCACCGGGTTCTGGCCCGGAACCGTGATCGGCTCACCGTCGAGGAAGATGTCGCCGTCGTCGATCTCCTCGAGCAGGTCGATGCAACGCAGCAGTGTCGATTTGCCGGAACCGGAGCTGCCGATCAGCGCGACCGCCTCATGCTCGCCGACGACGAGATCGATACCGCTCAGCACCTCCTGCTCGCCGTAGGACTTCGTGACGCCGCGCAGCTCCAGCACCGGTCGCCCAGCGGGGCGGCTGGATCCCGAAAGGTTCTGTGGCGAAATGTCGGTCCGGCCTGTCATCGCGGACCCAGTGCCAGGGCGGCGCCACGCTGATTCAGGGAGCGCGCCTGCATCCGATCCACGATCCTCGTGAGTGGGATCGTGATGCAGAGATACAGCGCTGCCGCCGCGACGAGTGGCGTGTAGTTGAAGTACTGAGCCGAATAGATCTGGGCGACCCGGAACGCCTCCTGCGGCCCGAGGATCGAGATCAGCGCGACGTCCTTCTGAAGCGAGATGAAGTCGTTCAGAAGCGGCGGCACGACACGGCGCACCGCCTGCGGCAGGATCACGTGGCGAAGCGCCTGAGCCGGGGTCAGGCCGAGCGCCAGCGCGGCGCCTCCCTGGCTCGGATGGATCGAGATGATCCCAGCGCGAAAGACCTCGGAGACATAGGCCGAGTAACACATCCCCAGGGCGATTGCGCCGAGCACGGTCGGGTTCGTCGGCAGCCCGCTGATCTCGAGCGCGGGCACACCGAACCCGATGAGGTACACCAGCAGGATCGTCGGCACGCCGCGCATGACATCGACGTAGACAATGCAGATCAGCTTCAGCGGGAACAGGACCGCGGCATCGATCGTGCGGATCAGGGCGATCACCATCGCGACCACGAGCACGCAGGCCTCGATGATCAGGAACAGGCGCACGTCGACCCAGAAGCCTGCGAGCACGCTTGGGAAAGACGTCTTGAACGCCGTCGCCGAGAAGAAAGTGCGCTTGACGCTCGGCCAGCCCGACGAGGTCAGCACGACCGTCGCCAGGCCGCCGAGCACTACCACCGCCGAGATCGTCGAGATCAGGCGGTGGCGGCGGGCCCGCTCGCGGCGGGCCCGCGCCCTGTCCTCACGCGTGGTCAGCGTGAACTGAGTAGCCACTGAAGCTCAGGGTCGGTCACGAAATCAGCTGGGGGATTGGACGCCGTCAAAACCGCAGACAGTTTCCCGACGGACCCTGGCCAGTCTCGTGTGGTCGCCGCTACTTGAGGACCGGGACCGCGACCTTCGACGACATCCAGCGCTTGGTCAGGCCGGTCAGCGTGCCGTCGGACTTGAGCTTGGCGATCGCCCTGTTGACGCACGGAGTCAACGGCGACCCCTTCTTCATCAGCAGACCCCAGTTGTCGCCGCCGGGCGCGGTGAACTGGCCGGCGATGGTCGTGTGCTTGATCTCCGCTGAGGTCAGGTAGAGCGCCGTGGCGTAGTCCACGACGATCGCGTTGACGTCATGCACCTTGAAGGCGTTGATCACGTCATTGGATGTGTTGTAAACCTGCGGCTGCTGCTTGGGCTTGATCCGGCTCTCCGTGGCGGACAGGCTGGTGGTGCCGATCTGGACGCCGATCTTCGCGTTCCTGAACGCCGCCAGCGACTTGGCGTGAGCCAGCGAGGAACCCTTCTCGACGATGATCGCCTGCGGGTTGGTGTAGTAGGGCTTTGAGAACGAGACCTCCTGCGCGCGCTGGGGCGTGATCGAGATCTCGTTGATGTCGAAGTCGAAGCTCTTCGGACCTGGCGCGTAGGAGGAGTCGAACGGCTCTACGACCCAGGCGACCTTCTTGGTGCCGAAGCCGAGCTGCTTGGCAACCGCGTAGGCGACGGCGCTCTCGAAGCCCTTGCCGTTGGAGGGCTTGTCGTCCTCGAAGTACGGCGGGTACGCGGGTGCGTCGGTGGCGACCGTGAGCACACCCGGGGTGTGCAGGCCGAGGTTCGAGGCGGAGCACGAGGCGCTGGCGGTCGAGGCGGCCTTGGCCGCGGCTGTGGTGGGGCTGCCGGCGGTCAGCGCGACCACGGTGGCGAGCACCGGGAGGGCCGAGGCGAGCATCAGTTTTTTCGGCATCACACAGCCGAATGTACACAGGACCGGTGTGGTTCGCCCACAAGCCGGCTCACAACAAACCTGGACCTAACAGACGCTGCGGGTGCCGTCGCGGAGAAGATCAGAGTGCGCCGGCGAACGTGGCCAGCGACAGGACGTCCCTACGCGGCGTCGCGGTCCAACTCGTCGTCGAGCTCATCGTCCGGATCGTCGTCAACGTCGCTCGCGTCGTCGTCGCCCGAATCGTCGTCATCGTCACTCTCATCGGCGATCGCGTCATCGTCATCGTCCAACTCGTCGTCGAGCTCATCGTCCGGATCGTCGTCATCGGCGATCGCGTCATCGTCCAGATCACCGTCATCGTCCAGATCACCGTCATCGGCGATCGCACGGTAGCCCGCAGTCCCGGCTCCGTCGACGGTGTCGAGCTCCAGCACCCCGACGTCGAGCTCCTCCAGGTCGACTGCCTCGAGGCCTGCCACCGCCTTCGCGGTCTTCGACGTCGGCTGGGCACCATCGGCGCCCCTTCGGGTGCGGCGCCGGTTCTTGCCCCGGCGGCCCTTGGGGAAGTTGCGCAACAGCTCCCGCGCCAGCGCCGCGGGCTTGCGGGCCATGCGAGTGCGCGCCCCGTTGATCGCGTCCGCAGCCTCGGGGGTGTGCGCCAGCGCCGCGGCCAGAAGCGCGGCCGAGAGCCGCCGGTCCTCCTTGCGGGTGGCGTGCACGAGCCTGCGCGCGTTGCGGGCGTGCGCGGCGCCGCTTGAGTTCACCAGCAGGCCCAGCAGTCGCTTGGTCTCTGGCCAGCGCTGCACCGCATACTCCTCGTGCACCTCGCGGGTGTACTCGGCCATCCGCCAGATCCAGTTGTTGGCCTGGTCCCGGCGCCCGATGCGGCGATCGGCCAGCGCCTGCAGCATGATCTTGACGCCCTCACGGCGCTCGTCGCGCGACCAGGTCCCGATGATGTCGATGGCGGTGTCAAACGCTTCAGCGTCTCGCGACGCGGCGATCTCCTGCAGCGCGCGGAGTCGCAGCTGGGAGTTGCGGTTACGCTGCAGGGCGGTGACCAGAAAGCGGCGGCGGAGCTCGCCGCCGCGATCGAAGTGAAGCATTGCCTTGGCACGACGCCAGCCGTTCGGCGCGACACGGGCGCCGGCCAGAGCCGCCCAGACATGCTGCTCTCCGTAGTCCAGATGCTCGACCGCTATCCGCCAGAGCTCGCGCTCGAAGACCTCGGCACGCCGCTCTGGATCGGGTGTGACCGGCAGCACGCGACGCTCGACGCGGATGCGCCGGCCGCGGCCGCGGCGCACCGGTCCGACCACGATCGCACCGCCGCGGTACACGTCGCGATCGAGCAGCGAGTGCAGGGTCACGACCGGGTCGTCGTGCTTGGTTGCCGGGTGAACGAAGTCGATGACGATGCCGGCCTCCTTGCCCGGGTGGCGACGGGTCACGCGACCGACGCGCTGCTGGTAGATGCGCTTCGAGGCGGTCGGAGCGAGGTGCATGCAGATCGTCGCGCGCGGGCTGTTCCAGCCCTCGGCCAAGAGCTGCGCGTTGACCAGGACGTCGATCATCCCTGACTCGTAGTCGGCGAGGATCGTCGCCAGCTCGCGCTTGGGTGTCTCGCCGGAGACGGCCATCGCCTTCATCCCCAGGGCCCTGAACGACTCGGCGACGTTGTAGGCGTGTCTCACACCGGCCGCGTAGACGACGCCCGGGACGCCGTTGAAGCGGGTCTTGTAGAGATCGGCGATCGCCAGATTGAACGGCGTCTGGTCAAGCAGTTCGGCGAGCATCTCCTGATCGAACTCGGTGTCGACCTCGCCGCGCCGCAGCGGCACCTTGGCGATCGTGCGCACCCCTGGGCCAGGCGGGATGCGGATACAGCGCAGCGGCGCGATCACGCCGCGCCGCGCAGCCTGCGCGAGATCGAACCGCGAGGTCTGCGTCGGAAACAGGTCGGTGACGTGCCGGGCGATCAGCGCACCGGTGGCGGTCATGCCGATCCAGATCGGCTGGTGCCACCTGCGGATCGCCGCTGATGTCTTCTCGCCCAGGGCCGTGTGCGCCTCGTCGCAGATCACGATCGTGTAGGCGCCGGAGATCTTGCCGGCGTTACGCACGAACCACTGATAGGTCTCAACCGTGACCGGTCCGTTGGCCGCGTCCTCGCCGATCAGCAGTGGTTTGCAGAGCCGTTCGCGGTAGCCACGGTCCTTGAGCTCGCCGATGAACTGGTCGACGAGGTTGCGGCGGTGGGTCAGGATCAGGACGCCGCCGGTGCGTGAGGCCTCGACGAAGCCGACTGCCGCCACGGTCTTGCCGGCGCCAGTCGCGTGCTCGAACCAGAAACGGCGCCCGGCACCCGGGTCGTCAGCCGCGCCCTCGGGAGAGATGTCCGCGTCGAGTCCCACATCGTCGTGCTGCCAGTCCTGGGGTTCCTCGTCGGGGGCCTCCTCGTCGGCTTCGGCTTCGGCCTCTGCCTCGAACTCGGCTTCGGCGTCGGCGTCGGCGTCGGCCTCATCCTCGGTTTCGAACTCGCCCTCGCCCTCAAATTCTGTCTCGTCCTGATCGCCGGTGTCCGCCTCCACGGTGATCGCCTGGCCCGGCCCGAGCGAACCATCCAGTTGCTCCGCGGCGGCGTCGGCTGCGGCCTGATTGGCCGACGCCACGTCGATATCCGTCTGCGCAGCAGCCAGGAGCGCCGCCAGCGTGCCTGACAGCGCGTCAACCTGATGAGCGGAGAGCACGGTGCCGTCGACGAGCTTGGGCTCGTCCTCGGAGAGCACCCGCTCCAGTCCGAGCAGCAGCGAGTACGCCTGGCGCCACTCCAGCGACGGGACCTTCAGCCCTGCGCCGATGTCGGCCAGCGCCGCGTCGAGCGCGCGCCTGCGTACTGATTCCGATGCCAGCGCCTGCTGGGCGGTCTCGCCATCGAAGACGAAACGCTCACGTGTGAATCGCTCTGCGCGCTTGATCGCGGCAGAACTCGGAAAGGGGGTGGAATCACCCATCAACGAGCATTCAAAGAAGGTAAGTGTGGAAAGGGAGCCGCTGGGCCTACGCGGCGGCTCAACTGTTGCTCTCGCTACCGGCGAGGGCCTGTGTCTCAGGTGTCTCCTCAGAGACCGGAAGAACCCCTTCGCCACTGGTGACAAAAGAGGATGAGGAGTATTTAAGCAGACTCGCGGACGGAAAGCTGTGGCAAGCTGTGCGACTGTGGAAACTCGCGAGGCCGAAACGACCACGGACTTCGAGATCAGGCGCCTGCGCACACCGGCGGAACTCGACGCGGCGCTCGAGCTTCGGCACGAGGTTTTCTGCCTCGAACAGGGCGTTCCGCGCAGCGAGGAGCGCGACGGCCGTGACCGCAACGGACTGCACCTGATCGCGCTGCGCGACGACGAGGTCGTGGCCACCTGCCGGCTCGTGTTCGTCGGCACGACCGTCCAGTTCAGCCGCCTGGCCGTCCGGCGTGACGCCCGTCGACTTGGGATCGCCACCGCCCTGCTCGAGATGACTGACGTCGAGGCCCGCGCCGGCGGCGCCAACCGCATCGTGCTGCACGCCCAGACCTACGCCCGCTCGCTCTACGACCTGGCCGGCTATGTGGCTCGCGGTCGCGCATTTGTCGAGGCCGACATCGAGCACATCGCGATGGAGAAGACGCTCTGAAGGGGAAGCGTCGTTGCGCGCGCTAGTGCAACGCGTGCTGCGCGCCTCGGTAAGCGTGGACGGGCGCACGGTGAGCCAGATCGGACCCGGTCTGCTGGTGTTGCTCGGCGTGGCGGGCGACGACACCGAGGCCGACGCCGACCGCCTGGCGGACAAGGTCAGCGCGTTGCGCATATTCGCGGACTCCGACGGGCGCATGAACGAGCCGCTCGGCGAGCGCGAGCTGATGTGCGTGAGCCAGTTCACGCTGTACGGGGACACCCGCCGCGGCAACCGTCCCAGTTACGCCGCGGCCGCGCCCGGCAAGCTGGCGGAGCCGCTGTACGAGCGTTTCTGCGAGCGGCTGGGTGCGCGTCGCGGCGTGTTCGGCGCCGACATGCAGGTCGAGTCGACCGGCGACGGCCCGGTGACGCTGCTGCTCGAGACTCCGGCCACATAGAAAAGCAACCGGCGCGTCATACCCTTGGCAGCGATGAGAGCCTTTTCCCGCCGACTCGCCATTCTGCTCGTGGCCGCAGCCGGCCTGGCGGCGCTCGCGCCCGCTGGCGCAAGCGCCTTCCACAAGGCCGTCTGGGGGCCGATCAGCTACCGCGGGGTCAACCAGTTCCCGCTCTACCGTGAGCTCGGCGCGTCGATCTATGAGACGTCGCTGGACTGGGATGCGGTCGCCGTGAGGAAGCCCAGGCACCCCACCGACCCGAAGGATCCGGGCTACCGCTGGCCGGCGCTGCTCAAACAGGAGATCACCGAGGCGGATCGCTACCACATGCGGGTGCTGATCGAGGTCGGAAACGCGCCCGCGTGGGCTGACGGAGGCCACCGCGGCCCAGGCTGGGCGCCGAGGGATCCTCGCGACTATGCACACTTCATCGAGGCCGCTGCGCGCGAGTATCCGAGCGTCCGCATATGGATGATCTGGGGAGAGCCCAACCGCAAGGGCGATTTCCGGCCTGAGTCGCCGGCTCCGTACACGGCCACGCGGTTGACAGCGGCGCAGAAACAAGCCCCGCATCTCTACGCGCAGATGCTCGACGCCTCCTATGGAGTGCTCAAGCAGTTGAATCACGCCAACATCGTGATCGGCGGCGACACGTACACGGCTGGGCTGATCGATCCGCAGCTGTGGCTCGCCAACCTCAAGCTGCCGGACGGCAGGCCGCCGCGGATGAGCATGTACGGCCACAACCCGTTCAGCTACACGCTGCCCCAGTTCGGCGCGAAGCCATCGGGGTACGGTGAGGTCCAGTTCTCAGACCTGCCGCGGCTCGAGACCTGGACCAAGACCTACCTCGGCCATCATGTGCCGCTGTTCCTATCGGAGTTCTGCGTCCCGACGGCCGTGGACCGAACATTCAACTTCTACATCTCGCCGCCCTCAGTCGCGGCGAAATGGGTCAAGGATGCGCTGGTGACCGCGCGCCATTCGGGTTACATCTACGCTCTGGGTTGGGTCAACGTTCACGACGAGCTGCCGATCAATTCCTGTGGGCTGGTTCAGCAGAACGGCGAGCGCAAGCCCGACTTCTACGCGTTCGAGAACAACTAAGGGAGCCTGAGCGCCGTCACGGATTCAGCCGGCGGTTGGGGAACCGAATGGACTGTGTGGTAACCGGCGGCGCCGGCTTCATCGGCTCGAACCTCGTCGACGCGCTGGTCGCGCGCGGGGACCGTGTGGTCGTGATCGACAACCTCTCGACCGGCAGGCGAGAGAACCTCACGGCGGCACTCGCGTCGGGCGTCGAGCTGCACGAGCTCGACGTGCGCGACGCTCATTCGCTCGCGGCTCTCTTCAACAGCGTGCGTCCACAGGTCGTGTTCCACCTCGCGGCTCAGATCGACGTCCGGTTGTCCGTGACCGATCCGGTCGCCGACGCCGAGGTGAACGTGCTGGGCTCGATCAACGTGCTGTCGGCGGCTCGCGCTGCCGGCTCGCGGCGCGTCATCAACAGCTCGACCGGCGGCGGCCTCTACGGCGACGCCGATCTGTTGCCGACGCCGGAGGATCACCCGATCCGAGCGCTTGCGCCCTACGGCACCGGCAAACAGGCGGCGGAGAGCTACTTCGAGCTGTACACGCGCCTGCATGGGCTCTCGACCCTGTCGTTGCGCTACGGCAACGTCTACGGTCCGCGTCAGGATGTCCACGGCGAGGCGGGGGTGGTCGCGATCTTCTGTGGCTGCCTGCTCGGAGGCCGAGCACCTCAGGTGTTCGGCGACGGCCGCCAGACACGCGACTGGGTCGACGTCGCGGACGTTGTCCGTGCCAACCTGTTGGCGGCCGGCTCCGAGCTCACCGGTTCGGTCAATATCGGGCTCGGCCGGGAGACTTCGGTGCTCGACCTGGTCCGGGCGTTGCGTGACGTCGGTGCGACCCGCGGTCTGCGGCTGGCTGATCCCGTGTTTCTGCCGGCCCGCCCCGGCGAGGTCAGCCGCAGCTGCCTGCACGTTGCTCGCGCGCACGAGGAGTTGGGGTGGAGCGCGGAGGTCAACCTGACCGCGGGGCTTGACCGGATCCTGGACGGGCTGGTCTGAGAAAGTCGGCAAGCGCCTTCCAGTGGCTTCAGCCCGACTGCACTAGATTCACGATCGTGGAGATTCTCGACGCCCGTCTGCAAGGCGCGAAGTTGATCAGGCCGCGCGTTCACGGTGATGACCGCGGCTTCTTTCTCGAGAGCTATCGCATCGACCGATTCGCGCAGGCCGGGATCACGACCGAGTTCGTCCAGGACAACCATTCGCGATCCCGGCGTGGAGTTGTGCGAGGCATGCACTTCCAGCCCGGGCAGGCGAAGCTTGTGCGCTGCGCGCGCGGAGCGATCTTCGACGTTCTCGTCGACCTTCGGGTGGGCTCGCCGACGTTTGGGCACTGGGACGGTTACCAGCTCGACGACAAGTCCCACCATCAGCTGTTCATCCCCGACGGCTTTGCCCACGGTTTCTGCGTGATCAGCGATATTGCCGACGTGGTGTACAGGGTCAGCGGCTACTACGACCCGGCTGCCGAAAGCGGGTTTCGGTTCGACGATGCGGCGGTCGGGATCCAGTGGCCGATCCCGATCGAGCAGATGGTGTCCTCCGCACGCGATCGAGAGGCGCCGTTGTTTGCGGAGATCGCGCCACCGTTTGCCTTCGGCGCGTAGCATCAGCAGCCATGCGTGCCCGCCTCGCCGTCAACGAGGACCAGTTCCGCAAGGTCACCTATGTGACGCTCGCGGCGCTGACGCTGATCGTGTTCACCGGCGCTGCCGTGCGCCTGACCGACTCGGGTCTCGGCTGTCCAACCTGGCCGCGCTGCTACGGCCACCTCTATCCGCCCGTCGGGCTGCATCCACTGATCGAATTCGGCAACCGCGCGCTCGCGGGGTTCGTCGGCGTGATCACAGTCGTGACGTTCGTCCTGGCGTTCACGCGCCAGCCGTTCCGCAAGGACCTCGCCTGGTTGTCCGCGACACTGCCGCTGGGGGTCGTCGCGCAGGCGGTGCTGGGCGGCTTCACCGTCCGCGAGGACCTCGCACCCGGGTTCGTGATGTCGCACTTCCTGCTTTCGATGGTGATCCTGATCTTCGCCTTCTGGCTGGCGTGGCGCGCGACCTACGCGCCGGGTGGGCGGCCCCGCAATCCCGATCGTGCACTGGTCTGGGCGGTGCGCTCTCTCTCGGTGCTGTGCGCAATCACGCTGTTTGCGGGGACGGCGGCGACCGCGGCCGGTCCCCACTCCGGTGGCCTCGTCGGCCAGCACATCAAGCGGCTGGCGATCGAGGGGCGCGACACGCTCCAATGGGCGGTGCACCAACATGCCACGATCGCTGCGGTCTTCGGTGTCGCCACGATCTTCGTGTGGCTGCTCAAGCGTCAGCGTGGCGGTGAGCTCGACCCGCTCGAGCCGCTGACCGTGCTGGGCATCCTGCTGGCAGCTCAGGGCCTGGTCGGCGCCGTGCAGTACGAGCTCAGGTTGCCCGCTCAGATGGTCTGGGTGCACGTCGTCCTGGCGACGACGACATGGCTGGTCTCGATCTGGGCGGTGGCCGTCGAGGGCCGCATCGGCGAACCGCAGGTCGAATCCGGGGACCCAATCGCTACGATCGTGGCCGAATGGTCCCAGAGCGTTCCAGCGAAATGACCGGAGCGCCCGCTGAGGCGGGCTCGCTGAGCATCCTGGTCGTCGACGACGAGTCGGATCTGCGCGACATGCTGACGCGCTCGTTCTCGCGCGAGGGACATCAGGTGACGTCTGTCGGAGGCGGCAGCGAGGCGATCGACCGCGCCAGCTCAGAGCACTTCGACATCATCCTGCTCGATATTGCGCTCGGCCCCGGGCCCGACGGGTATGAGGTCTGCCGAACCCTGCGCGCACGGCGCAACGTGGTGCCGATCATCATGCTGACGGCGCTGGACTCCGAGGCCGACGCCGTGCTCGGGCTCGAGGCGGGTGGCGACGACTACGTCACCAAGCCGTTCGGCCTGGCCGAGCTGCGCAGCCGCATCCGCGCCGTGCTCAGGCGCACCGGTGTGCGCGGTTCGATGGGCTCCGACCTGGTCACGGTCGGACCGATCACGCTCGACCGCTCCCGGCGCGAGGTGACATTCGAGTCCCAGCCTGTGCGACTGACGTTCAGCGAGTTCGAGCTGCTCGACGCGCTGATGACCGACCCGGGGCGGCTGCTCAACCGGCAGGAGCTGCTGCGCGCGATCTGGGGGGACAGCGCCTACCGCGACCCTCGCGCCATCGACGTCCACATCCGCCACCTTCGCGAGAAGCTCGAGCCCGAACCGGACAAGCCGAAGTACATCCTGACGGTGCGCGGCGCCGGCTACCGGCTCGGAACACCCTGATCCGCCATGCTGCTGGCGCGGCTGCGCTGGAGCGCCTTTGGGCTTCGCGGCCGGATCGTCGGCGCCGTTGTCGTGACGGCGGCGATCAGCCTCGGCGTCGCGGCGCTGGTGCTGCTGCCGCGGCTTGAGCACTCCCTGCGGAACGCGTCCGTGAAGACGCTGAGGAACGATCTCAAGACCACCCAGGCCATCAGTGTTATGGAGGAGATCGCCAAAATCCACTATGGGCTGATCGTGGAGGCGAGGTCGCAGGGCAAGGTCCCACCGGGACCTAGGGCCCAGCAGCTGCAAACGGAGTTGGGCAGTGCCTTGACCGACCTCGGGCAGCGCCTCGGCGCCGAGACCGTGAAGCTGATGGGGAGCGTCGACAGTCAGGGGCATGGGACGGTCGTGGCGGGGGCCGGGCCCGGCACTGGCGGTGACCTCGGCCCGACCGATGACGTGGCGAACGCGTACAAAGACGGGAACACCCAGATCAGCCTCGGTGTCGGCCAGCACGTGCGGGCCGCGGTATCGATGAGCCAATACAACCCGGCCGCCGACTCGGTGGTGGCCGTGCGCAGTTCGATCCGCGAGATCCCGCTGGCGGCCGATGCTGTTCGCAGCGCCTTCGCGATCGCGGCGTTGGTCGCGATTCTGCTGACGCTGGTCCTGGCGATTCCGCTCGCCGCCCAGCTCGTGCGGCGACTGCAGCGCCTGCGCCAGGCGGCCCTGCAGCTCGCGATCGGTGGCAACGTGGCCGACTTCCCGGCGGACCGTGCCCGCGATGAGGTCGGCGACCTGGCGCGCTCGTTTTCGATCATGCAGCGACGCCTGCGCCAACAGGAGGAGGCGCGACGCGCGTTCGTCGCGACCGCGTCGCATGAGCTGCGCACGCCGTTGGCCTCGCTCGACGGCATGCTGGAGCTGCTCGCCGATGACCTCCGGGCTGAGGACCTCGACCTCGACGATGCCGCTGCTCTGCTGGGCCGGGCGCGCGTGCAGTCGCGCCGGCTCGGCCGCCTGGCGGCGGACCTGCTCGACCTCAGCCGGATTGATGCGGACGTCCGGCTGCGCTCGGAGCCGATCGAGCTCAGCGAGCTCGGACGGGCGGTACTCGCGGAGTTCGAGCTGGCCAGCACCAACCGCGGAGTCAGTGCGAGGCTCGAGGACGATCGCCAGCCCGCCTGGGCGATGGCTGACCCCGGCAGCGTCGCCCGAATTCTGCGGATCCTGCTTGACAACGCGCTGCGCGTCGCGCCGCGCGGCAGCCAGGTCACGGTCGCGGTGCGGTCGCGACCTGAGCCGACGCTGATCGTGTCGGACCAGGGTCCCGGTGTCGCGCCCGAGGAGCGCGCCCTGATCTTCGAGCGCTTCAAGCGCGGTCGTGAGACCGGCGGCGAGGCCGGTTTCGGGCTCGGCCTGGCGATCGGACGGGAGCTCGCGCAGCGGATGGGCGGCTCACTCGTTCTCGCCGACACCGATGGTCCCGGAGCGACGTTCACGCTGCGTCTGCAGCCGACGGAGGCGCCATCCGCGGATCGAATCAACGGCACGGCCGGCGTCTAGAGCCGTCCAGGGCGTCCAGAGGCCGCTGCTCGGCGGGCCGATACTGTCCCATCGGTGCTCGCACTAGCCGGGATCTTCAGCGTCTCGAGTGGGCTCGGCTACCTGCTGCCGGCCCTGATCGGGCTGGAATCGATGGGCATCCCCTCGCCCGGAGAGACCGCCCTGGTGCTGGCCGCGGTGCTGGCGAGCCAGGGCCAGCTGAACATCGTGATCGTAATCGTGATCGCGGCGGCGTCAGCGATCATCGGCGACAACATCGGCTACCTGCTGGGCCGCAACCTCGGGCGCGACGTGCTCGAGAGCAGGGGTCCGTTTCACGAGCATCGCAAACGCGTGATCGAGGCAGGCGACCGTTACTTCAAGATCCACGGCCCCAAGACCGTGTTCATCGGCCGCTGGATCGCGCTGATCCGGTTCGCCACCGCCTGGCTGGCGGGGATCAACCACATGCCCTTCCGGGTCTTCTTCCCCTGGAATGCGCTCGGCGGCATCACCTGGGCGATCACGTACGGGCTGGTCGGCTACTTCGGCGGAAACGCGGTCGCGCACGTGCTCGAACAGGTCGGCGTCTTCGCCGCCGTGGCGTTGGCTGCCGCGGCCGTGGGCGGCTTCATCTACTACAGGGTGCGGGAGCACCGTCGCCGTCAGCAGCTGCTGAGGCGCCTGCACGGCGACTCAGCGAACGGGCCGGAGCCCGTTGGCGCTGAGCAAAAACCGGAGTCCGACGTCGCTGGTGGGCCCGAGCCAGAGCGCGACAGCTCGGCTGGTGGTCAAGCGCGACCACCAGCCGAGGACGACGCTAACTCTGAGGATCGAACCCCAGCGCCACCGAGTTGATGCAGTAGCGCAGGCCGGTCGGCTCGGGGCCGTCGGGGAACACATGGCCGAGGTGGCCGCCGCAGTTCTTGCAGAGGACCTCGGTTCGGGCCATGCCGAGACTGCGGTCCTCGCGGTTGACGACGTTCTCGCCCGTCACGGGCTCGTAGAAGCTCGGCCAGCCGCAGCCGGAATCGAACTTGGTGTCGGAGCTGAACAGCGGAGCGCCGCAGCCGGCGCAGTGGTACATCCCATCGTCCTTGTTGTCGACGAACGCGCCGGTGAACGGGCGCTCTGTGGCCGCATGGCGCAGAACCTCGTAGGCGTCCGGCGCCAGGCGCTCACGCCACTGCTCGTCTGTCAGTTGAGTGGCTTCGTTATCCATGCTGTTGACGTTAGCTGGTGTTCTCATCCGGTTGCGATCGGTCGCTGCGCGTCGCGGCTCCATTCCGACCATGAGCCGGCGTAGAGCCGGCTCGGACCGAGGCCGGCCCGCTCGAGTGCGAGCAGGTTGTGGCACGCGGTCACGCCCGATCCGCAGTAGGAGATGACCGGCGTGCCGGCGGTGATCCCGACCGCGGCGAAGGTCTCGCGCAGGCGCTCGGCGTCTGCGATCCGCAGCTGCTGGTCGATGTGCCCGCGGGTGGGCACGCTGAGCGCTCCCGGGATGTGTCCCGAGCGCGGGTCGACGGGATCAGGCCCGCCGGCGAAACGTTCGGGGTCGCGCGCGTCGATCAGGACGTCGTCGGTGACGGCGACCTCGTCGATCTCCGCGAAGCTCTCTGCCGGCCAGGGCACCGGGGTGAAGGCCGCAGGTAGGCGCGGGCGCGGGTGGTCCTGATGCAGGTCCGCGGCGGGCAAGGCCTGGATACCGCCATCGAGCAGAGCCGCGTCATGACCGGTCACGCGCAGCAGCCAGACCAGCCGCGAGGCGACCACGCCGCCGACGTCGTCGTAGGCGATCACCGTGTCGCCGTCGCCGATCCCGAGCTGTCCGAGACCGGCGGCGAAGCGCTCGGGCGAGGGAAGCGGGTGGCGGCCGCGGCGATCGTCGGCGTGCTCGTCGGAGAGGATGGCGTCGAGGTCGACGAACACCGCCCCCGGAATGTGACCGGCCTCGTAGGCGGCGCGGCCCGAGCGCCCGTCGAGGTACCAGCGCACGTCGGCGAGCACGACTTCATCGCGGTGTACGCGCAACCAATCGGCGTTGACGAACGGTTCGATCACTGGCTTGGATGCTACGTCGAGCGGGCCGTCCGGCGCGCTCGGCACCATGCCGGACTCATGTCAGCGACGAGCGCAAGCGCCCGCATAACCGATTCGAACTCCGTGGATTCGCGCAGCCCAGCTGGGCTGCGCGATTGGCAGCGCCGTGCGCTGTCCGCCATGGAGGGGTGGCGCGAGGATTCGTTCCTGATCTCGGCGGCGCCTGGTGCGGGAAAGACTCGGCCGGCGCTCGAGTTCGCGCGAGCCGAGCTGCTGCGGCGCAACGTCGACGGGGTCGTGATCGCATGCCCGACCGCGCCACTCACGCGTCAGTGGGCGAGGGCCGCGCACGCCCTCGGGCTGGAGCTCGCCCCTGACGCGGAGTCGCCCAGGCCGCCGCGCGGCTTCCATGGGGTGGTGGTGACCTACGCGCGGATCGCGAGCGCACCACGGGTCTGGGCCACTGCGGGCCGGCAGCGCATGCTGGTGATCGCCGACGAGGCTCACCACCTCGGTGAGGATCTCGCCTGGGGGGCGGCGTTCGGGCGGGCGTTCGCGGGGGCGGACCGCTGGCTGCTGCTGTCGGGCACGCCGTTTCGCTCGGACGCGACGCCGATCCCGGGCGTCAGCTATGACGCCGACGGACTGGCCGAGCCGGACGTCTCATACCCTTACGCCGATGCCGTGCGTGATCGCGTCTGCCGACCCGTGGTCTTCGTCACCTACGACGGCACGCTCTCATGGCGCAGCGGCGATGATGTGATCGAGTCGAGCTTCGACACCGTGCTGTCGACGCGCGAGGCGAGCCGGCGATACCGCACCGCGATCTCAACTGAGCTGCCGGAGGGCCTGCCGCGGATCCTCGCCGAGGCGGATGCCCGGCTGCGAGCGCTGCGCTCGGGCGGCCACGCCGAAGCGGGCGGGCTGGTGGTGGCCGCCGACTCCGAGCACGCTCGTCGGATCGCCGCCCGCCTGGCCGAGGTCAGCGGGCGCTCACCGGTGGTGGTGCTGCATCAGGATTCGCGTGCGGCCACCAAACTCGTCGAGTTCACCCGGTCGCGCGAGCCGTGGATCGTGGCCGTCAACATGGTCTCGGAGGGCGTCGATATCCCGCGCCTGCGAGTGGGTGTCTACGCGACGGCGGCCAAGACGCCGCTGATCTTTCGCCAGATCGTGGGGCGCTTCGTACGGACCATCCCGAGCCGCGAACCTGAGCCGAGCTGGCTCTACATCCCGGCTGACGTGACCCTTCGCGACCACGCCGCGAGCGTCGAGCAGGAGCTTCGCCAGGTGCCACGGCGCCGTGCCGAGGAGGATGATCCTGGGCAGTTCGACGAAGTCGCGCGGCGCGCCGGCGAACGAGGTGAGACGCTCGACTTCGAGCCGCTCAGCGCCGACGTGGCGGCGCAGATGACGTTGTTCGGGCCGGCGCCCGATGCCGCGCCGCCAGGGGGGGCGGCGAGGGTGGGGAGCGCGGTCCACGCGGCCGGGGATGTGTCGGTGCCGCTTCCGGAACCCACCGCTGAGGAGGACCGCGCAGACGGGCCGCTGTTCGAGCGCCGAGCGGCGCTGCGTGCCAAGCGCCACCGCCTGGTCGCAGATCTTGCCCGTGATCGCCGATCCAGCCACAGAGAGGTCAACGCCGAGGTCAATCGGGCGCTCGGGATCGAGTCGGTCCAGAGGGCGACGGTCGAGGAGCTTGCCCGCTCGATCGACTGGTTGGACAACAGGCTGTACGGCAGATAGTTGCGCTCGCAACTATCTGCTAGGATACGTGCATGAACATTGAACTCGGACTTGCCACCTTTGCCGACCTCAGCTCCGGTGTCACGCCAGAGCAGCGCATGCGCGACCTGCTCGAGGAGGCGAGGCTGGCCGACGAGCTGGGTCTTGATCTGTTCGCGGTGGGTGAGCACCACCGCCCCGATTTCGTCGTCTCCGCTCCAGCGGTCGCGCTGGCTGCGATAGCCGCTCAGACGGAGCAGATCCGCCTCTCGAGCGCCGTCACCGTGCTCAGTTCCGATGACCCCGTGCGCGTCTTCCAGGAGTTCGCCGAACTCGACCTGATCTCGGGCGGTCGTGCCGAGATCATGGCCGGCCGCGGCTCGTTCATCGAGTCGTTCCCGCTGTTCGGTTACGACCTCGACGATTACGACGAGCTCTATGCGGAGAAGCTCGAGCTGCTGCTCGCGATCCGGGACGGCAATCCCGTGAACTGGGCGGGTCGCCATCGCCCACCGCTCGAGGGCGCACAGATCTTCCCGCGGCCGAAGCAGGAGAAGCTGCCGATCTGGGTCGCCGTCGGCGGATCGCCGCAGTCAGTGGTGCGGGCCGCGGCGCTCGGGTTGCCGCTGACGCTCGCGATCATCGGCGGCCAGCCGGCGCGATTCAAGCCGCTGATCGAGCTCTACGACCGCGCGTGGGCGCAGGCCGGCCGCGATCCAGCCGATCGCCGTGTGGCGATCAATACGCACGCGTTCATCGCGGAGAGCCGCCGTGAGGCCGACGCCGCATTCGCTCAGTCGTACCTGGCGATGATGAATCGGATCGGCCGCGAGCGGGGATGGCCACCTGCCGGTCGCGTCGAGTATGAGGCGCTCACCGCCGCGGACGGAGCCGTCGCTCTCGGCACCCCCGAGCAGGTTGCCGAAAAGATCCTGATGGAGCACGAACTGTTCGCCAACCAGCGCTACGTCGCCCAGATCAGCGTCGGAGCCGTGACCCACCGAGACGTGCTGAAGGCGATCGAGCTCTACGGCGCCGAGGTGGCTCCGCGAGTTCGTGCCGAACTTGCGAAGTCCGAGACACCTGCTGGGTCCGAACCAGTTACCGTGGTAGCTGACTGACAACCGCCGAACCGGAGGAGTACACATGAAGATCGGGCGTCTATTGCTGCGAGCCGCGGTGGGAGGGTTCTTCATCGGACACGGCACCCAGAAACTTTTCGGCTGGTTCGGCGGGCAGGGCTTGAAGAAACAGGCGGAGCACTTCGATGGTATGGGCCTGAAGCCGGGCATGGTCAACGCCGCGGCGGCGGGCGCCGCGGAGACCCTGGGCGGTGCGGGCATCCTGCTCGGCTACCGCACGCCGCTGGCCTCGGCCGGCATCGTCTCGGTGATGCTGACGGCGATCGAGCGTGTCCACCTCAAGAACGGGCCCTGGGCGCATAAGGGCGGCTACGAGTACAACGTGGTGCTCGCGGCGGCCGCGGTGTCACTGGCCGAGTCCGGTCCTGGCGCCCTCTCGCTCGACGCGCTGCGGGGCAAGGAGAGGGCGGGCGCCAGGTGGGGACTGCTCTCGCTGCTGCTCGGTGCCGGTGGTGCGGCCGGCGCGCGTGCCCTGTCAGAGTGGCGCGCCACGCCTGAGCCCGTCGCCGCCCCACCCGCGCCGCCGGCAGCCGCGTCGGTCAACGGCTCGGATCCCGCCGCCGACGAGGCGGACGCCGCCGCGGAACCGGCCACAGCGATCGCCGAAGACGCTGACTATGGCGACGCCGAAGACGGCGTCTCGGAGCACGGAAGTCCTGACAGCGGCAGCGGCGGGTACGGCAGCGCCGACGACGGCGGCGCGGAGAGCGGCAGCGAGGCGGCAGAGGCCTAGAGCGCCGCGGCTCGGCAGCCGCACTGAGATCCCGCGCATGCCGCCTCTGGAGCGATACGTCCCGCGTACGGAACGCTACACCTCAGTGCCGTATCGGCGCGTCGGTCGTAGCGGTCTGATGTTGCCGCCGATCTCCCTCGGCCTTTGGCAGAACTTCGGCGACTCGCACCCGATCGAGCAGAGCCGCGCGATTCTGCGGCAGGCGTTCGACGCCGGCGTGACGCACTTCGATCTCGCCAACAACTACGGGCGCCCGTACGGTTCAGCGGAGACCAACTTTGGACGCCTGCTGCGCGAGGACTTCGGCGGCCTGCGCGACGAGTTGGTGATCTCGACCAAGGCCGGCTGGGACATGTGGCCGGGTCCCCACGGGGAGTTCGGGTCGCGCAAGCACCTGCTCGCGAGCCTCGACCAGAGCCTCCAGCGCATGGGTCTCGAGTACGTCGACATCTTCTACTCGCACCGCGTCGACCCCGATACGCCGCTGGAGGAGACGATGGGCGCACTCGACACCGCCGTGCGCCAGGGCAAGGCGCTCTACGTCGGGATCAGCTCCTACGGGCCTGAGCTGACCGAGCGGGCCTGTGAGATCCTGCGCGAGCTCGGCACCCCGCTGTTGATCCACCAGCCTTCGTACTCGCTCGTCAACCGCTGGATCGAGGACGGACTGCTCGCCACGCTCGAATCGGAGGGTGTCGGCTGCATCGCCTTCTCACCGCTCGCCCAGGGGCTGCTCACCAGCAAGTACCTGAATGGGGTCCCCGAGGACTCGCGTGTGCGCACCAGCGACAGCTTCGACGAGTCGATGCTGACGGAGGCGAACCTCGAGCGGGTGCGCGCGCTCAACGGGATCGCCGCGGGACGGGGGCAGAGCCTTGCCCAGATGGCGATCGCCTGGACGCTCCGCGACCCGCGGGTGACCTCGTCACTGATCGGTGTCTCGACCGCCGCCCAGCTCGACGACAACCTGAAGGCGCTTGACAACCTCGATTTCAGCGCGGATGAGCTCGCTGAGATCGATCGTCATGCCCAGGAGGGCCACATCAACCACTGGGCCGGCTCCGCCTCGATCAAGCCGTCATAGCTGCAGGTGTGACCTGGAGCAGGTTGTTCAGGCCTGCAGACGGACGTGGCACGAGCGCTTGCAGCCGTGAAGTTCGGCGCCGGATCGGCCGAAGTGAAGGTGATGCGCCGTCTGTTGCTGATCGTCGCCCTGGCGGGCGTTGGCCTTGCACTACCTGTCGGCACCGGTCTTGCGACCGCCGCCGGCGTGGCGTCGATCGAGCTGCCCCCACGGTCGGTGCAGGTGACCGGTACGTTGAGCTCCGTGGGGGCGTTCTCCTTCACCGTGCAGACATCCGGCAAGCACGTGGGTGTGCTGAGTGCGCTGACGACCGCGGCCAACCGGATCAACGCGGGCGACTATCCATATGTGTGGGGAGGCGGACACGGCCAGGCCGGAGTCGCCAGCATCGGCAGCAAGGGCGGGCCGGGTTACAACGGCAGGCGCCGCGGCTTCGACTGCTCGGGAGCGGTCGCAGCGGTGCTCACCGGTGGCGGGCTGTGGCTCACCGGCGAGTCCGTCCCCAACGACGCCGGAGTCATTCGTGAGCTGCTTCGTGAGGGCCTGATTGCACGCGGCGCCGGCGTCGGGCCGCAGGAGGTGACGCTCTATGACCACCCGGGCGTGCACATCTTCATGAACATCAACGGGCGCTTCTTCGGAACCTCCGATGGCGGCCGCGGAGGCAACGCCAAGGGTGGCCCGGGCTGGCTTGACGACGGCGCCGCCGATGTCAGCAACCCTGCGTTCAGGCGCTATCACTTCGTCCCTGGTGCGCTCGATGCGAGGACCAATGCCGGCTACACGCTCGACTTCGAGTTCGGTCCCGGCGTGGCGCTGCCGCTCGGCTACCGGACCGGCGCAAAGGTCCGGGTCGTCTACCGAACCACGAATGCCGGCACGATGCTCGCCCAGGTGGTATCGCTGGTCGGCTCCAACTCCACCGTCAAGACGGTCCCGCCGCCGACGACCACCACGACGACGACAACAACGACGACGACTCCGGTCACCACGACCCCGACCACGACCACAACTGGACCGACCGTCACCTCGCCGACGCCCGCGCCGTCGAGCGGCGGCCAGGGCGTCTGACCGGCTCAGCTCGCGAACGCGGGCGCGCCGGAGCGTCTGGCCGGCTCAGCCCTCGAACGGCGGCGTGCCGTAGGTGTGGAAGGTATGGACCGTCTCGTTGTGCCAGGCCTGGCCCTTCTTGCGGTCCTCCTCGGTCCAGATCACGCACGGCTCGTCGGGCGCGTACACCAGGCGGCCGCCGCTGGTGACCTCAATGCGGTTGCCGCCGGGCTCGTAGCCGTATAGAAAGAACCCCTGGGCGACGTTGTGCTTGGAGGGCGCGAACTCGACGTATACCTCGTTCTCGATCCAGATGTCGGCGGCACGCAGGCACTCCTCACGGGTGTCGACCCAGAACGCGGCGTGATGCAGGCGGCCATGCGCGCCCTGCGGTGCGTAGGCGTCCTTGGTGTAGATCAACTCGTGCGCGGCGATCGTGACCGACATCCAGGCGCCGCCGAGCGTTCCGTCGTTGAGCTCGATCCGCTCGTACTCGCGATAGCCCAGCGCGTCCACGCAGAAGTCACGCTGGGCGCGGACGTCCGCGGCGAGAATGTTGAGGTGGTCGAAGCGCTTGACGGCGATCGCCTTGTTCGGCTGCTTGCCGTGCACGTTCTTGAAGTCGGTGATCTTGTCAGCCGGCTTCACGTAGCGCTCGACCTCGTTGTAGATCCTGAAGCTGTGACCGTCCGAATCCCGAAAGCTGTAGGCGGGACCGATGCCCACATCGCCGCTGTCCTCCCAGCCGTTGCCGAGCCCGGCCTGCTCGATCAGCGCGACACGGCGGTCGAGCGCCTCCGGGCTCCAGGTGCGAAAGCCGCAGTACCCCATGCCGGGCTCGGCGGCCTCGGTCAGTTTCAGCGACCAGACCTGATAGTCGTCCCAGCCGCGCAGGTAGACCGACTGATCCTCTCGGTGCTGGATCTCCATGCCCATCATCTCTGTGAAGAACTCGAGGCTCTCCTGCGGTTTGGGCGTGAGCAGCTCGATCGGCCCGAGGTGGGCGATGTCAGGCGGCCTCAGTTCGCTCATCGTTGTGCCTCCACGACGGCGCGCAGGCCGTCCAGGTCGTAGGACTTGGCGCCGGCTCGGAGCTTCTCGCGCTTGATGCGCTCCTGCTCCTCCCGCGCCAGGGATGACTCCAGGACCTCCGTCACGCGATCCTGCTCCACCACGGCGACGCCGTCGGCGTCCAGCACCAGCACGTCACCGGGGTTGATCGTCGCTCCGCCGACGACGACCGGCACGTTGATCTGACCCGCGGTCCGCTTGAGCGCGCCCTTGACGCGCAGCCATCGGGCCCAGATCGGCAAACCCATCTCCGCCAACTCCTCGGCGTCTCGAATCGACGCGTCGATCAGGATCGCGGCGGCGCCGGCGGCCTGGGCCTGCGTGGCGAGCAGGTCCCCGACCAGGGCGACAGGCCGCGGATTGGGCATGGTCAGCACGATCACCTCGCCCGGCTGGACCTCGGCCATCACCGCGTGGACCATGAGGTTGTCGTCCTGTGCGCAGAGCACGGTGCGCGCCGGGCCGGCGGCGCGGCTGCCGGGCACGGCCTGGTGAAGGTCGGCATCGACGTAGCGGCCGCGCCCACCCGCCTCATACACGGTGGCTGAGCCCAGCCGCGCGAGTTCCGAGAGCTGCTCTGTGCTGGCAGCAGCCCGCTGGCCACCGCCAGGGGGGTTGGGCCCGAGTCTCACAGCTCGCTCACCACCTGCGGGATCACGCGCTGAAAGGCCTCGGCCTGGCGCACACCCTGGTCGCCGCTGGCGCGGCGTGCGTGGTTGCCGCGGTGCTCGCCGCGCTGCGCGTAATAGGTCTGCAGGTAGGCCTGCGCCTTCATGTGAGCCATCGCCGCGAGCTTGCGTTCGAACACCGATGTGATGTCGACGAACGTCGTCGGCGTGAAGTTGCAGAGCTCCGGCTGGTGGGGCTCAAACAGGAACATCGCCGGCGGCCTGATCGTCTCGAACGCGCTCTGCACGCCGGCGCCGGCCGCGAGGCTGCGTGCGCGGTCGACGGCCGCATGGGCCACGGGATGGTCGGGATTGAACGGATCGGTGTCGGTGTGGGTGACGAGCACGTCCGGGGCGAATTCGCGGATCACCTCGGTGATCTGACCGAGCTCCTCGGATCCGATCTGCAATGGGTAGTCGCCCAGGTCGAGTGCCCGGAAGCTGGCACCGAGCTCGGCCGCAGCCGCCTCCGCTTCGGCATGGCGGATGCGCTTGACGTTCTCGATCGTCTGGCCCTCCTCCTTCCACAGTTCGCCGGACTCGCCGCGCTCGCCGTACGACAGGGCCACGACCTCGGCCTCGCCGCCCAGCTCCACCGCCCTGGCGATCGCGCCGCCGGCACGCCATACGAAGTCAGCGGAGTGGGCGCCGATCACCTGGACGCGACGGCTCATCCGGCGTCGACTCCAGCGAGCCTGCGGGTGTTTGCAACGGCCATCTGCCTGACCTCCTCGTCGCTGAAGCCGGCTTCGAGGAAGCGGCCGGCAAACAGCGCCAGACCATCCTCGACCGGTGGATTGAAGACCTGGCCCAGATCGGTTGAGAGCACGTTATTCGCGACACCCGAGGCGCGCACCCCGTCGAACACGTGCTCCCAGGTGGCCTTGCCCGTGTAGGGCGTCGTGAAGCAGCGCTCGAGCAGGGCCCCGCGCTGCGCGAGGTCGGCCTGTTCTTCGATCGTCAGGGCCTGCGACGGGAACTCGGGATGGGTGACGACGACGTCCCTGATCCCGGCGGCGAACGCGCCGTCGACGACGGCGAAGATCTCGTGCTTGGCCAGGTGTCCGGTGGCGAGCACCAGCTGGTGGCGGGCCGCGACCTCGAGCACGCGGTGCACCGACGGCAGCAGCTCACCATCGGCGTCGATGACCGCGACCGGCTCCGGCTCACCGACGGCTTCACGGAGCTGCACCTCGAACTTCATCCAGACCGGCATCGGCGCGCCGGGCGCGAACGCATGAACCTCGTGGATCTCGTTCACGGAGCTGACGGTCGGCATCCAGACCGTCCGGGCCCCCTCACGGGCGGCGATCTCGACCGCGAGCGCGTTCATACCACCGACCGCCCGATTGAGCACGATCGCACCGATCGCGTGGATCCCGGGAACGGCGGCGTTGACCGTGCGCGCGCGCTCGGCGGTCGAGGTGTAATGGGACTTCATCTGAAACCCTGCAATCCCCAACTCCAGGCAGCGCCTGGCGAGTCCGACATCGTCGATGATCCGGGTCACGAAGTCCGGATCGATGTGGACGTGCATGTCGTATCCGCCGCGAACGAGCGCGCGGGCGCGCTCACTGGGGACGGGGTGGGTGGGCATGCACGCAAGGTAGCGGAGTCCTGCATGCAGAGATGCCGCATCGAGCGCAGGGTTCGGGTCCGACGGAGCGGCCGGTCGGGCGCCCCCGTACGATACGGCGCCGATGCCGATGGACTGCACCTACCGCCTGCGCATTCCCCACCGAGCGGGACAGCTGGCGCGTGTCGCGACCCTGATCAGCGAGGAGGGCGGGCTGATCGGCGACGTGCAGACGATCACTGTCGCGCGGCGTGAGGCGCTGCGTGAGATCACCGTGGAGCTTCGCGACAAGGACCATGCCGACCGGTTGGCGGTCGCGCTGGGGCAGCTGGCCGGAGTCAGCGTCGTCTGGTACCACGACCGCGCCTTCATCGCGCACGTCGGCGGCAAGATCGAGATGCGCGCACTTCAGCCCGTCACCACCAACCAGGAGGTGCGCGACGTCTACACGCCCGGAGTGGCGCGCGTGGCGACGGCGATCCACGAGTATCCGCAGCTCGCATCCCGTTTCACGATGATCGGTCGCAGCGTCGCGATCTGCACCAACGGCACTCGTGTGCTCGGCCTCGGCGACATCGGGCCGGTCCCCGCGATGCCGGTGATGGAGGGCAAGGCGATGTTCTACTCGCAGCTGGTCGACATCAGCGCGGTGCCGATCCTGATCGACACCAGGGATGTCGACGAGTTCGTCGAGACGGTGGTTCGGATCGCCCCCGGGTTCGGCGGGATCCACCTTGAGGACATCTCCACGCCAGCCTGCTTCGAGATCGAGCGACGCCTGATCGAGGAGCTGCCGCAGCCGGTGATGCATGACGACGTCCACGGCACCGCGGTCGTCACGCTCGCTGCGCTGATCGCCGCGTGCCGGCAGGCTGACATCCGCCTGGATGAGGCTGTCGTCGGGCAGATCGGCCTCGGCGCGGCCGGGTTCGGAATCGCCACACTCATCCACGACGCCGGCGTCAGGCGGGTGCTCGCGACCGACCCCAACCCTGCCGCCCAGGAGACCGCCCACGCCCGCGGGATCGAGATCGCGGACCTGGACACGCTGATGCGCGAGGCCGATGTGGTGGTCGCGACCAGCGGCGTGCCCGGGCTGATTCGGCCGGAGATGGTCCATCGCGGCCAGGTGATCTTCGCGTTGACCAACCCGGCCGCCGAGATCGACCCGGAGGCCGCCGTCGAGGCGGGCGCAGCGTTCGCGGCCGACGGCACGAGCATCAACAACGTGCTCGGCTACCCCGGAATCTTCAAGGGTGCGCTGCTCGCCGGTGCCAGCGAGATCAACCTCGAGATGAAGCGCGCGGCGGCCTGGGCCCTGGCCGGGCTCACGGTCTCATCCGAGCTGATCCCGGAGGTGCTGGACCGCAGGGTTCATGAGGTCGTGACCGAGGCGGTTCGCCAGGCCGCGGTCGAGAGCGGCGTCGCGAACGCTGAGCGGATCGGCGCCGACTTCGCGGCCTAGCGTCATCAGGCGGTGGTGTCGTAAGGTTCTGGCATGCGAGCCGTGAGGTTTGACCGGTACGGCGACCGCGATGTCCTGTACGTCGCGGACGTCGAGACACCGAAGCCCTCTCCGGGCGAGGTGCTGATCGAGGTCAAGGCGGCTGCGATCAATCCCGGGGAGGCCAGCATCCGCAAGGGCCTCTTACATGAGCGTTTCCCGGCGACGTTCCCGTCCGGTTTGGGAACGGATCTCGCCGGTGTCGTCAGCAGTGTTGGTGATGGCGTCACCGAATTTGCGCGCGGCGACGAGGTTCTCGGCTGGTCCTGGCGGCGATCGAGTCAGGCCGAGTATGTGACCGTGCCTGTGGCCCAGCTGGTGGCCAAGCCCGCTGGGCTGGACTGGGAGGTCGCCGGCTCGCTGAACGTGGCCGGGGCGACCGCCTGGGCCGCGGTTGAGGCCGTCAAGCCAGAGCAGGGCGAGATCGTCGGAGTCTCCGCCGCCGCGGGCGGTGTTGGCTCGATCGCGGTGCAGCTGCTGCGACTCCGTGGCGCAGGCGTCGTCGGCATCGCCTCGAAGGCCAACCACGAGTGGCTGCGGGCACACGACGTGACCCCGGTGGAATATGGCGACGGTCTGGAGGCGCGGATCCGCGAGCTCGCGCCTGGAGGGCTCGACGCGTTCGTGGACACCTTTGGCCCCACGTACGTCGACCTGGCGCTCGCGATGGGCGTGCTGCCCGAGCGGATCGACACGGTCACCTCGTTCGAACGCGCCGCAGAGGTTGGCGCTCTGACGGAAGGGAGCGCTGCAGGCTCGACGACCGAGGTCATGGCAACGCTCGCGGACCTCGCCGCCACCGGCCAGCTCGATGTTCCGATCGCCGCCACCTATTCGCTCGAGCGCGTGCAGGACGCCTTCGCCGAGCTCGAACAGCGCCACACGCGCGGCAAGATCGTTCTGATCCCCTAAGTCAGCGACTCCAGCGGCGTACCGGCATCGGTGAGCGCAGCCGGATCGACCTGCTTGCGCGAGCGGATCAGCGCCTGGATGTGTTCGTTGACGTCCCAGACGTTGACGTTCATCCCGGCGGTGACGACGTTGTCGCGGAGCCAGAAGGCGATGAACTCGCCCCCGTCGTAGTCGCCCCGGATCAGGACGGAGTCGGACGGCTCGGTCAACCCCGAGTACTCCATCCCGACCTCATATTGATCGGAGAAGAAGTACGGAAGCTCGTCGTACGGTTCGCCCACGCCCAGCATCGCGCGCGCCGCAGCCGGCCCCTGGTTGAGTGCGTTGGCCCAGTGTTCGACTCGGACCCGATGCTCGTAGAACGGGTGCCACTGGTTCGCCACGTCGCCGGCGGCGAACACGGCCGGCGCGGAGCTCTGCAACCTCGAGTCGACCAGGATGCCGTTGTCGATGTCGAGGCCTGCCCGCCGGCCGAGCTCGACATTTGGAGTTGCGCCGGCCCCCACCACCACGAAGTCGCACTCCACGACGGCGCCGGATTCGGTCCGGACACGGTCGACGTCACCGTCTCCCTCGAACGCCGCCGCCCCGTCCCCCAGCACCAGCTGGACGCCCTGGCCGACGTGGAGGTCCCGATAGAACTGGCCGATCTTCTCACCGAACACCTGCACGTTGGGAAGCGACTGGGCGGCGATCATCGTCACATCGAGGCCGCGCTGGCGTGCACTGGCGGCGATCTCCGATCCGATCCAGCCACCACCGATTACAGCCACATGGCCTCCCGCGTCGATCCGGGCCCGGATCGCATCACTGTCGCCGATCGTGCGCAGGTAGTAGATCCCCTCCAGGGCCGCACCCGGCAGCTCGAGCCTCCGCGGGCTGGCTCCGGTGGTGAGCAGCAGCCTGTCGAAGTCGAGCGATTGACCGTCGTCGGACTCGGCGCGCTGGACGCCAAGCTCGATCGAGGTCACATTCGTGCCCAGTCGTAGCTCTATCTGCTGCTCACGGTAGAACGTCTCCTCGTGGACGCGCATGGCGTCCCGCTCGGACTCTCCTCGCAGGTAGTCCTTGCTGAGCGGAGGCCGCTCATAGGGCAGCTCGCGCTCGGCTCCCACCAGCACGATCTCTCCGTCGAAGCCGCGCTCACGCAGCTCCTCTGCGGCCTTGGCGCCCGCGAGGCTGGCGCCGACGATCACGAATCTCCGGTTGCTCATATGTGTACCTCTACCGTCATACGGCCACACATATCCACTTCTTCAGCGTTCTTTTAGATTGCGCCCTCCGTGCTGTCGGGATTGCGATGCACGTTTACCGCGAGATTCCGTGGAAAACATGCATCGGTGGTGGCTGTCTGGTAATCTGCAACCATATGGTTGTAGATTTGCTTCCCACCGATCTGATCCCGGCCGGCGACGCCGACCGGCTCTTCAGGGCGTTGTCGGACTCGACTCGCCGCGACATCCTCGCTCGGTCGATCGTGACCGAGGAGTCGGTCTCGGCGCTGGCGCGCCACTACGAGATCAGTCTCACCGCCGTGCAGAAGCATGTCGGCGTGCTGGAGCGCGCGGACCTCATCGCCAAACGGCGCAGTGGCAGGGAGCAACTCGTCACCGCAAAGCAGGGGACATTGCGGCGTGCCTCCACGCTGCTGGCCGCATATGAGCAGCTGTGGATCCAGCGCGCCGCACAAATCTCAGAGATCCTCGCCGAGGAGGGAGAATCGCAATGACAGTCATCAACAGCACAACCGACGCAGACCAGCTGATGCTCACCGTCGTGGCCGAGTTCGAGGCAGAGCCGGAGCGAGTCTGGGATGTGTGGGCCGATCCTCGCAAGCTCGAGCGCTGGTGGGGTCCGCCGACCTACCCCGCGACCTTCCCACGCCATGAGTTCCAGGTCGGCGGGCAGTGCCGCTACTTCATGACCGGGCCCACCGGCGACCAACCGCACGGCTGGTGGCGCATCGACGGGCTCGACGAGCCGCATCGGATCGAGTTCGTCAACGGGCTCGCCGGGGACGACGGCGAGCCGGTCGCCGGTGTCGAGCCGATGGACGGGATCGTCACCTTCGAGCCGATCGACGGCGGTACGCGCATGACCGTCGTGACGAGGTTCCTGGACACCGAGCAGATGGACAAGATGCTCGGCATGGGCATGAGCGAGGGGATGAGCGCAGCGATGGGTCAGATCGACGCGCTGCTGGAGGCTGCCGCCGCGGTCTGACCGGGGCGGCCGCGGATTCGAAGATCTAGGCGCGTGTCACGGTCAGCCGGGTGTGCATGCCCATCTGCATGTGGCCCGGCATCGAGCAGAACAGTTCGTAGCGGCCGGCCCTGAGGTGCCAGGTGGCCTGGCTGATCTGACCAGGCCGGGTCACCTTCACCCGTGCGACGATCGGCCCGACCATCTGGCCCGCGCCGTTGAGGCGGCGGACCTCAGTGTCGTGCATGTCCTGGCCGCGATTCCACAGTTCCACGAGCACCGTTCCCGCTGGAACGGTGCTTCTCGACGGCCACAGCGACCACTCCTGCGCGTCGATCAAGAGGTGAGCCGGTGGGCGTCTGGCCGCTGCCGTGGCAAAGCCCGCCACGGCAGCGAAGGCGAGGCCTGAGCATGCGAGGATCGTCAGCAGGCGTCTCATGCGAGCAGGTCGTAGCGTTTGAAGTGGTGCGCGTTGGGGATGACGGCGCCGGCGTCATGGTTGAACCACTGCTCGAGCAGTGACGCGTAGACGCTGCGGAAGTCGACGTTCACCGCCTGGTTGCCGTTGACGTCGAGGTGGCTGAGCGCCGGGAACTCGCCGATCATGCCTCCGTTGACGCGGCTCCCGATCAGCAGTGAGGTGCCGGCGGCGCCGTGATCGGTGCCGTCGGAGCCGTTCTCCTGCGCGCGCCGGCCGAACTCCGACCACACGTGGACGAGCACGCGGCGATCGACGCCGCGCGCTTCGAGGTCAGCCTGGAACGCGGCCAGCGAGTCGGAAACGAGTTGGATCCCCGTGTCGAATGTGGTCGTTTGGCTCGAGTGGGTGTCGAACTGCAAGTCGGTGGTGACGGCGACGCACCTGAGCGGAACGCCGGCGGCAATCATCGACGCGAGGCCGGCGAGCCGCGCGGGCAGGTCGTCGCTGGTCGATTGCGGATACGTGGCTTTGCTGCCGTAGAGCGCGCCGGGATTGCTGTTCGAACTCGAGCTGCTTTCTGACACCTTTGACCACGGTTTCAGAGTCCGCCTGACGATGCCGACCTCAGACGCCGCGCTGGCGACCTGGCGGATCGCGGGGTCGTGCGAGCCGCGCAGCCTGTCCCCGAGCGACGACGCAGATTCGAGCGCCCATTCCGAGGCGTTGCCCCAGACGCCGTTGAGCCAGACCGCGAAGTTGTCGGGCTGGTCGATCGCCGCGACCGGGTTCTTGGCGGTTGCCAGGGTCGGGTTGAGCTGACCATCGAGCGAAAGTCCCTGGAACGGGTTGCTCGAATCGCCGGCGACGTCGATGTAACGACCAAGCCAGCCGGTGTTCAGTGACGCGCTGGTGGCGCCCACCTCCCAGTAGTGGCGGGAGGTGAAGTGCGACATGTCCTCGCCTGCGTACCCGATCCCGGGGAACACGAGCACCTTCCCGGCGTTGTGCAGGTTCGCGATCGAACCGGCCGACGGGTGCCAGGTCAGGCTGGGATCTTCGCGGAGCACCACACCCGATCCGGGCGCGACGGCGAGCGTCGGTCGAAGCTTCTCGTACAGCGGATCGCCGGCTGGTGCCAGCAGCGACAGCGAGTCCACTCCACCCTGCAGGAACAGCGAGACCAGGATCGGACTGCTCGATGACTGCAGGGTTGCGGCACGTGCGACACCGTCGCCGAGCATCCCGTCCGTCAGGCCGGCGCGACCAGCCCCGTAGACGAGCGCGAGCCCGCCGAGCGCCCCCGCGATGAAGCGGCGGCGGTCGATGCCGACGCCGGCGGGCACGGGCATCCGCGAATCCCACTCACGCTCGACCGGGCGCCTGTCACCGGCCAGCACCCGCCGGATCGCCTGCGACCGCGCGAAGCTGTCGCAGTGGACCTGGTCCGGCGGCACGCGGGGTTCGTGAGTCATGCGGTCATCCAATCCGGGGTCATCGGAACCAGGTTGCGCAGCGCGTTCTGGCGCAGGTTGCGGAACTCGACCTGCTCCCAGGTCTGGTTCTGGCCGCGCGCGATCCGGCGCCCCAGATCCAGCAGATGCCTGCGGGTCAGATCGGAGAGCGGACGGCCGCCCCAGAAGGCGATCGCGTGGGCATACGCCTCACTGCTGTTCTCCTCGATCCCATACGGGTAGGTCTTTCCGTCGAGCGCGTGTTTACCGAGCGCCGTGTTCACGGCCTGCAGACGGCCGGCCCAGCGCGAGGTGTCCAACCATTGGCCGTAATCCCAGCCCGCGACGTTCGGCGGCTGGAACAGCACCTGGCCGGTCAGCGACGCGACCCACGCCCACGCGGTCGTTGTGATCGTCTGGCTGCTTGCTCGCAACAACCCCGCGGTCCAGACGACCGGCGGCGTCACCAGCTTGGGGCCCTCATAAAACTGCGGGTGGCGCAGGATCGCCTCCATGATCGGCCGGACCTCAAAGCCGCTGCGCACGTACGCGCGCTCCAGCTCCCGGCCGGTCTTCTTAGGCAGCTCCCCACCGACGAAATAACCCCACAGCTTCTCGATGAAGAAGGACGGGTGGGACGGGTGCGTGACGGCGAGATGAACGCTGTCGCGCCAGCCCCAGCGTCCGCGATGACCGAAGATCTTCTTGATGCCGTAGTCGTGAAGCTCCGACTCGAAGCGAAAGTTCACCGGCCCGCGCGTGTTGCTCCAGTCGTTGGTCCAGCCGGTCAGTGCGCGGGCGTTCTCATGAACGTCGTCCTGGTTGTAGCCCCGACCCTGCCCGAGTGTGAACAACTCGAGCATCTCACGCCCATAGTTCTCGTTCGGATTGCCCTTGTAGTTCGCGTTGCCGTTGAGCCACATCAGCATCGCCGGATCGACCGTCACGTGAGACAGCATCCGGTGGAAGTTTCCAAGTGCGTTGCGACGCATCATCGCGTTCTGATTGATCATCAGCTGGGCATTCGACGCTGATTCGGACGTCGCGAACCAGCTGTGCCAGACGAGCGTCATCCGCTCGACGAGCTGTTGGTCGGAGCGAACCATGCGGTCGAGCCACCAACAGTGATCGTCGCCCCAAACATCGATCGGATCCAACGGATTGCCCTTGTCGTCGTGGGCCGCCCTTCCGATCAGCCGCCCGCGGCCGGCCGGACGCGTCAGCGACGCCACAGCGGCGTCCATGCCCATGCGGGCGTAGCGCTCGGCATCCCCCGGCCGCGGGCCGAAGCCCGCACGCCACAGCAGACGCGTTGCCTGCTCCTCGGCGAACGGCCCGCCATATATCGCGGTCGGCGATGGCCCCAGGACAGTCATCGGAACGCAAATCGGCAGAAACCAAGCAGATCGATAATCGTGCAAGCCGAAGCGGACGCACGAGCCATGCCCGGAGGGACAGGCCTTGCCTTGAGGAGCAGGCCATATCGGTGTATGTGGGGTGTGTTGCGGTTGGGTGTGAAAGCTCGATTCGGCGGCTCCCGCCTCCTACATTGGAGGTCATGGCGACAGTCAACGTTGGCGGATTGCGGATGTATTACGAGCTGAGCGGCAACGGTCAGCCGCTGGTGCTGATCGCCGGGCTGGGCGTTGACATGTCCGAGTGTGGACAGCTGATCGAGGCTCTGAGCGCCCACTTCCGAGTGCTGGCGTTCGACAACCGTGGCGCCGGCCGAACCGACAAGCCCGATTCGCCCTACTCGGTGGAGCAGATGGCGGACGACACGGCAGGTCTCATGCGATCGTTGGGGATCGCTCGTGCCCACGTGGTGGGGATCTCGCTCGGTGGTCGGATCGCCCTGGACCTCGCCCTCAACCACCCCGAACTGGTCGGCGACCTGGTTCTGGCGTGCACCTGCGCCCGCGTGCAGCGCCGCTGGCCGACCCGCCTGATCGGCGTTGTCTCAGCCCTCTTCCGCGGCCGCTACCCGCAGCCGAGATATGCCTTCAACCACCAGCGCCGCGCCAGCGATGGCTACGACCGGACCGAGCGCCTGGGTGAACTGCAGATGCCGACACTCGTCATCCACGGTCGCCACGATCACATCGTCCCATATCGCTCGGCCGAGGCTCTGGCCACTGGCATCGATCGCGCAGAGCTTCTGACCGTTCGAGGAGGACATCTGTTCCCGCTGACCCGCAGCGGTGAATTCGCGCGGCGGATCGAGGAGTTCACCTCCAGGGTGAACGCGCTCACTCCCGCGGCCTGACGCGTTCGATCCCGACCAGGCTGAGGATCCCGCTCAGAAACGCGAGTGCGGCTGCGAGCACCATCGCGAGGCGATAGGACGAGACCGAGGCGCGTTCGAGTGTTCGGTGTACGGCGGGGCGCTCGACCAGCGAGAAGCCGGCCGGCGGGTGAGTCTGCAGCGTGGCGGAGGCAGCCTCCTCGACGGCCGCCATGTAGGCGGGGGGCGCGTCGGGCCGATCCAGTCGCTCGTGAACCTGAGCGGAGAACTGGGCCGCGACCACGGCCCCGACGGCGGCGATCGCGATCAGGCCCGCCACCCGCGCGACGGCGTTGTTGACGCCGGAGCCGATGCCGATATGGCCGGCGGGCGCGGCTGACAGCACGGTCGCGGTGAGCGGCGCGACCGCGACCGCCAATCCGAGCGCCAGCAGCGTGACGCCCGGCAGCACGTCTGCGAAGTAGCTGGGGTCGACTCCAACGCCGGTCAGCAGCAGCAGTCCGACGCCGGCGACGAGCGGGCCGAGGCCCATGAACAGGCGCGGCCCGAGCCGGTCCGCCATGGCTCCGAATCGCCGTGCCAGCAGGAATAGCAGGATCGAGGTTGGCAGCAGGGCGAGGCCTGCGACGAGCGGTCGGTAGCCACCCACCTGCTGCAGGAACACGATCAGGAAGAACGAGGTGACGCTCAGCGAGCCGTAGAGCGCGAAGGTCGCGAGGTTGCCGACGCTGAAGTTGCGGGAGCGGAAGATCGAGAACGGAAGCATCGGTGCCGCGCACCGGCGCTCCCAGACGCAGAACGCCACAAGCAGCAGGCAACCGGCGACCAGTGCGAAGAGCACGAGCGGATCGCTCCAGCCCAGGGTCGGCTGTTCGATCAACGCGAAGATCGGACCGGCAAGCCCGAGTGCGCAGAGGACGGCGCCGATCCAGTCGACGCGGGCCGCCCCGGCCGGCGGCCGGCGGTCCGGTATCTGCCGCGCCAGCCAAAGCGTCACCAGCACGAGCGGCAGATTGACGATGAACACCCAGCGCCACGACCCGGCCTGCACGAGCAGGCCGCCGAGCACAGGGCCCGCGACCGTCGCGATGCCGCTCCACGCGGTCCACGTGCCGATCGCCTCCGCTCGCTGCGTCCGCGGGAATGTGTCCATGATCAGCGCCAGATTGCTCGGCACGAGCAGCGCGGCGGTGATCCCCTGGACCGCGCGCGCAGCGATCAGAGCGGGCGCGTCCGGAGCGAGCGCGCAGGCCAGCGACGCGATCCCGAAGCCGCCGACCCCAAGCATGAAGATCCGGCGGCGTCCGAAGACGTCTCCGAGCGAGCCTCCCACCAGCAGCAACGACCCGAGTGTGAGCAGGTAGGCATCGACGACCCACTCCTGGGTGCTCAGGCCGCCGTGCAGGCTGGCTCTGATCGCAGGCAGCGCGACGTTGACGATCGTGCCGTCGAGGAATGCGGCCGATGATCCGAGGATGCAAGCCAGCAGCGTTAGCCGCTGAGTGCGTGTGTACGCGGCTGTTGCGGGCACAGCGGTCATGCGCGCCTAACACTACGGAGACCCTCACCGCAGCCGCCCCCGCCCCCCTCGAGCGTCGATGGTGGGTGTGGTCCGTGGGGCGGTCCGGGAGGCGGGTCCGGGAGGCGGGTCCGTGGGGCGGGTCCGCGGGGCGGGTCCGGGAGGCGGGTCCGTCAGCAAATGACTCTGTCGACGTTATCCCCCGCCTGGGTGGAAAACGTCGACAGAGTGACGGTGATAAGAGCGGCGCGCCCAGATGCTTGATTCCACGATCCCGCATACGGGATTGCCACGGATGATCGGCGCCGGAGGCCGCCGTCCAGCTTGACTCGGGTGGTGGGCCAGATTCCACGGCCGCCACGCGGCCGTGGAATCAACGATCTAGAGAGAGCCGATGCGGGTGATCGGCCAGTAGGTGGCGAATGCCGTCCCGATGATCCACTTCTGCGGGACCGGGCCCCAGTAGCGGCTGTCGTCGGAGTCGCCGCGGTTGTCGCCCATCATGTAGTACTCGCCCCTGGGGACGATGATCGTCTTGGGAAAAGTGCAGTTGCCGGGGCCGTCGGTGCAGCGGCGAATGTAGGAGCCGTGCTCCTCCACGCCGTTGCGCCAGACGTGGCCGCCGACGATCTGCAGATGGTCGCCCGGAAGCCCGACCACGCGCTTGACGAAGGTCTCGGTCGATTCCTGGGCCCCGTGCTGGTCGCATGCCTGGGCGTGATCACCGCCCTGGCTCGCATTGCCGCAGACGGCCGAGTCGGCGTCGGCCGGCGGGTGGAAGACGACGACGGAGCCGAGGCCGGGGGAGGTGTCCAGCCGGTTGACGAGGATTCGCTGACCGATCTGCAATGTCGGCTCCATCGACCCGCTGGGAATCTTGTAGGGCTTGACCAGGAAGGCCTGAACCAGCAGCGCCAGGCCGATCGCGAGCGCGACGGTCAGCAGCAGTTCGCTGACGTTTGTGAGGACGCTCTTGCGGGGGGCCGCCTCAGCGGGTGCCTCGGCGGCGCCTGATGTCGGCTCACCGGGCATCCGGGCAAGGATAGAAGCCGACCGATGGGTTAGATAAAGGCGACGACGAGCGACTTCGACAGCCGATGCGACCCCTAACGCTCAGATGGGCTGACGCGACCCCTGGCTTAGAACGTTCTTGCTGGCGCCAGTTCCCGAGAAGGCCTACCAGGCATCCAGCCGTGCGCTGATCTCCTCGGCCGCGCGCCGGGTGTAGACCGCAAGAGTGGGGATACCCGTGCGCCGCAGACGAGCGGTCGGGCCGACCACGGACACAGCGGCGATGGCACGGCGTCGCTCGCTGTCGCCGAGCAGAACCGGGGCGGCGACCGATGCGATCCCCTCCTCGAGTTCATCCTCGGTGAACGCGTATCCGCGGTCGCGCACCTCGCCCAGTGTGACGAGCAACCGTTGCGGGTCCATCAGCGTGTAACGGGTCCAGCGCTTCAGGCCGGCCGCGAGGACCGCCTCCGTCACGGCGGGATTGAATGCGGCGATCGCGCGACCGGTGCTTGACGAGTGTGCAGGCAGGCGGCGCCAGGTCTCGTCGTGGAAGCGCGTGTCGAGTGTCTGAGCCTCGTAGCGGTCGAGGTAGAGCACCTCCGCACCGATCGGAACCCCCAGTTGGACCAGGTCGCGAACCCGATCGCGTAGGCGCTGGAGCACCGGCACGCTGACCTCGAAAAGGTTGACGTGACTGAGCGCCAGATGGCCGTACTCGAACATCTTCAGGCCGAGGCGGTAGCGCCCCGCACCCGAGCGCTGAAGCACGCCGCGCTCGGCCAGGGCGGTCATCACTGTGCTGGCGGTGCTCTTGGCGACCCCGACCTGTCGAGCGACCGCGCTCGGGCCGATATCCGGGCTTTGCGCAACGGCGTCGATCACCGAGAACGCGATCGAGATGCTCCGTGGCTGCGCAGCTCTGAAGTCGGCGAGCGTTGGGTCAGGGGCGTCGCGCATCGTCGCAGAGCATACGAGATCGTTCGGTTGTGCCGAACGATCTCGTGTATCGGCCGGCGAGCGCCGGTAGGTTTGCGCGATGACCAGCAGCGACAGCTGACCAGCATTAGCTGACCAGCAACAGCTGCCGGCAGTAACAGCCGCAAGCCCAGAGGAGGAGCAGAATGGCAACCGAGTCGTTGGCTGACGCGATCGTCCGCGTGGGGAGCCCTGTTGAGGTGCTGCGGAACCAGAGCTGGCCCGCGTTCACCTTTCCGGTCGCTCCCGAGTTCACCAACTGGCGCGACGAGCAGCGCGCCTGGAGCGAGTCGGTGGCGGTGCTCGATCAGTCGCACCACATGACGCAGCTGTTCCTGCACGGCACCGACCTGATCCCGATGCTCTCCCGGATCTGTCCGAACACGTTCGACAGCTTCCGTCCCGGGATCGGCAAGCAGCTGATCTCGGTCAACAAGGACGGCTTCCTGATCGGCGACGGCATCCTCTTCTACAACGCCGATGGTCCGGAGGGCCTGGTTCTGATCGGCCATCACCTGCTGATCGACTGGGTTCGCTTCAACGTCGAGAAGGCCGCCGCCGCGGGTGACGACGTGCACCAGCGGCTGGAGGGCAACTCGCATATGCGCCAGGGGCCGCCCACGTTCTACCGCTACCAGCTGCAGGGGCCGCACGCGAACGCCGTGATGGAGAAGATCTTCGGACCGCCGCCGGAGATCAAGTTCTTCCACATCGGCGAGGTGACGATCGCGGGTCGAACCGTGAAGGCGCTGCGCCACGGGATGGCGGGCCAGCCGGGCTTTGAGTTCTACGGGCCGTGGGACGATCACGAGGCGGTGCTGGACGCGATCCTCGAAGCCGGCGCGGAGTTCGAGATCGTCCGTGTGGGCGCCAAGGCCTACTCGGCCACGCCGCTCGAGTCCGGGTGGGTGCCGACACCGTTTCCGGCGATCTTCGACCAGGACTTCGCGGAGTATCGCGAGTGGCTGCCGGCCGCGCGGGCCGGTTCGATCGGCGGGTCGCTGTACTCCGATGACGTCCACGACTACTACATGACCCCGTATGACCTGGGCCTCGGCCGCAGCGTCCGTTTCGACCACGACTTCCATGGACGTGAGGCGCTCGAGCGGATCGCGGAGTCGCCGCGGCGACGCAAGGTCACGCTGCTGTGGAACGCCGCCGATGTCGCCGAAGTGGTGCGATCGCAGCTCGAGCCCGGCATCCCCGGCAAGTTCCTCGATTTCCCAAAGGCCCGTTACGGCCTGTTCCAGATGGATGAGGTCCGCTGGGACGGCGCGCGCGCCGGGATCTCGACGGATGCCGGTTACATCGCGCACGACCAGCTTTACATGTCCCTGGCGACGCTTGATGTTGACGTCGCCGACGGGACCGAGGTCGAGGTGGTCTGGGGGGAGGACCCGATCTCGGCCAAGCCCCAGGTCGACTCCGTCCACCGGCAGATGATCATTCGCGCGACGGTCGCACCGGCGCCATATCACGACTACGCAAGGACGGTCTACCGGGCCGACAGGCGGTAGGCGACCGACATTCGAGAGGCCCCATTGAATGGGGCCTCTCGAGCGCCGGGTCTCACCCGATGTGCATCTGTGCTTCCGGGCCGAGGGATCAGCGGTGATCCTGACCGGTCAACCGCCGGCAGATCAACCGCAGCCGGTGTTGAACCCGCAGCTCGAGCACGTGTAGCAGGCGCCCGTGCGCTGCATCATGCCGCCGCACTGCTGGCAGGCCGGCCCGAGGTCGAACCCGAAGGGGCTGCGGGCAGTGGCCGCCGGGAGCACGGGCGGCGTGTCGGTCAGCGCCGCGGTGGCCGGCCTTGCGGCCGACGCGGCGGGGTCGGGCTTCGTCGTCGGCTCGGGCTTCCCGACTGCGGCGGGCTTGGCGGCCGCAGTCGGCCTGGCGGCCGCCGTGGGCTTGGTGGCTGGGGCGGCCGCGGCCGATTCGCCGGCCTGACCCGATTGGTGGCTGTGGTTTTGCTCGTGGATGTCGATCGCCGGCACCGACGTGTCGCTCGAGTGCGAGGTGAGAGCATCCTGAGCGGCCTTGCGCGCCCGCACCGCCGGGGTCAGGATCCCGAGGTCCTCCTGGGCGTCGGCATCGAGGAAGCGGGACGCCAGCCAGCGCATGATGTAGTCGGGCATCGACTTCGCGAACGGGATCTCCGGGTTGCTGGTCATCCCCTCCGGCTCGAATCGCATGTAGCTGAACTTCCGCACCAGCGTCTCGAGCGGAACGCCGTACTGGAGCGCCATCGAGATCGAGGTCGCGAACGCGTTCATCATGCCTCGCATCGTCGAGCCTTCCTTGCCGATGTCGGTCAGGAAGATCTCGCCGACGCTGCCGTCGTCGTACTTGCCGGCGGTGATGTAGCCCTCGTGGCCGCCCACCGAGAACTTGTGCGTGATCGACTCGCGCTCCCGCGGCATACGGTGGCGGCGCGGCGGCGCTGAGGCCACCGCATCGTCCACGGCCCTCTGAATCGCAGCTTCGACGTCGACCGGGGCCGGCGCGTCCTTCTGGGCGTCGGTGCGCAGTGCCTGCGCGGTCTTTGAACCATCGCGGTAGATCGCCAGCGCCTTGATCCCGAGCCTCCACGCCTGCGTGTAGGCGTCGGCGATGTCATCGGCGGTCACCTCGCTCGGCATGTTGACCGTCTTGGAGATCGCGCCGCTGATGAACGGTTGGATCGCACCCATCATCTTGATGTGGCCCATGTGCGAGATCGCGCGTTCACCGACCGCGACGTCGAACACCGGCAGATGCTCCTCGGTCAGTTCGGGGGCGCCGATGATCGAGCCGTGCTCGTTGACGTAGGCGACGATCTGCTCGACCTGCTGGTCGCCGTAGCCGAGCGTCTCGAGCGCCAGCGGCACCGTCTTGTTGACGATCGTCATCTGACCACCGCCGACGAGCTCCTTGAACTTCACCAGCGAGAAGTCCGGCTCCACGCCGGTCGTGTCGCAGTCCATCAGGAAGCTGATGGTTCCGGTCGGCGCCAGCACCGTCGCCTGGGCGTTGCGGTAGCCGTGCTCCTCTCCCAGAGCCACCGCCTCGTCCCAGACCGAGCGCGACGCTTCCAGCAGCGCGTCGTCGGCGCAGTTCTGATCCTCGAGCGCATATGCCGCGTCGCGGTGCATCCGCATCACGGCGTTGTGCGGCTCGCGGTTCTCCTCGTAACGGTCATACGGTCCGATCGCGGCGGCCACCTCGGCCGAGCGCAGATAGCCGCGACCGGTCATCAGCGCTGTGATCGCGGCGGCGATGCCGCGGCCCGCGTCGGAGTCATACGGCAGCCCGTTGGCCATCAGGTAGGCGCCGAGGTTCGCGTAACCCATCCCGAGCTGACGGAACGCGCGCGCATTGGTCGCGATCTCCTCGGTCGGGTAGCTCGACGGCGAGACCACGATCTCCTGGGCGAGGAAGATGATGTCGATCGCCTTCTCGAACGAGCGCACGTCGAAGCTGCCGTCCTGGCGGCGGAACTTCATCAGGTTGAGCGACGCCAGGTTGCAGGCCGAGTTGTCGACATGCATGTACTCCGAGCACGGATTGGATGCGTTGATGCGGCCCGAGTTGGGGCAGGTGTGCCACCGGTTGATGACGGTGTCGTACTGGACGCCGGGATCGGCGCAGCGCCACGCGGCCTGAGCGATCTCTCCGAGCAGTTCGCGGGCGCGAACCGGCTCGCCGACAGGCTCGCCCGACGTCCGCGCGAGCAGGTGCCAGTCCTCGTCGCGCTCGGCGGCGCGCATGAACTCGTCGGTGACGCGCACCGAGTTGTTGGCGTTCTGGTACTGGATCGAGTGGAACCCGTCGCCGTCGATCGACATGTCGAAGCCGGCGTCGCGCAGGGCTGCGGCCTTGTCCTCCTCCTTGGCCTTGCACTGGATGAACTCGACGATGTCGGGGTGGTCGGCGTCGAGCACGACCATCTTGGCCGCGCGCCGGGTGCCGCCGCCGGACTTGATCGATCCGGCCCAGGCATCGGCGCCGCGCATGAACGAGACCGGGCCCGAGGCGGTGCCGCCGCGGCTCAGATGCTCCATCGAGCCGCGGATCCGCGAGAGGTTGATGCCCGAGCCGGATCCGCCGCGGAAGATCATGCCCTCCTTGGTGTTCCACTCGAGGATCGACTCCATCGTGTCGTCAACCGAGAGGATGAAGCAGGCGCTCGCCTGCATCTTCGGGCTGCCCTCGGGATGCCAGCCGACGTTGAACCAGACCGGCGAGTTGAACGCCGCCATCTGGTGCAGCAGGATGTAGGTCAGCTCGTCCTCGAACGCCCTCGCGTCCTCGTCGGTGGCGAAGTAACCGCGCTGCTTGCCCCATCCGGCGATCGTGCCCGCGACGCGCGTCAGCATCTGCTTGACGGAGCGCTCGCGCTCGGTCGACCCGAGCGTCCCGCGGAAGTACTTCTGCGCGACGATGTTGGTCGCGTTCTGCGACCACGACTTCGGGAACTCGACGCCTGTCTGCTCAAACGAGACCCGGCCTCCGTGGCCGATGCGCGCGTCGCGCAGCTCCCATTCAACGGTCGAGAAAGGATCCTGGCCGGCCTCTGTGAAGTACCGCTCGATTGAGAGGCCCTGTCCTGTCGCGCTATCCGTAACTGGGGTCTGCGAACTCTTCTCCATGCCTACTACTCCTTCTCGTCGCTGCGTCGCTGCTTGGCGTGATGCCTCGGCTCGGGTGCTGCTGAGGGGGTCGAGAAGCATCCCGCCAGGGTCGGACGGAACCAAGGCCTGACGGCCTGCCGAGGGTCGCCTGACGGCAAAAAGCGCCGCCGTTGCAGCGAACTTAATTTTAGCGGGCCGGAGCGGACTCAGACCGAGGAACGGCTTGCTTCGAGCGCCAGCGACTGGGCGGCCAGAGCCTGCTGCGCCGTGGCCCTGAGCAGCGACTCCTGGAGCTCGGCGCTGCGGCGCCGCAGCGCCTCGACCTCGGTCCGCGCGTCCTCCAGCTCAGCGTTGGCGACATCCAGCCGCGACTGCACGGCCGCGGTGTCGTCGCGAGCCGAGGACAGTGAGTTATCGAATGCCGTCGCGACCGACCTGCGGTCGGCCTCGCGCTCATCGAGCTGTTGCTGCAGAACGGTCATCTGAGCCTGGGCATGCGCGAGCTGCTCGTCCAGCTCGGTGGCGTCGCGGCGGCTCGCGTGCGCCCGCGCCTGAGCCACCTCAGCCGCGTTGCGGATCCGACCGAGCTCGGCTGCGCGGTCGGCCAGCTCCGCCTCCAGCCCGGTCTGTGTACGGGTGGCGTTGTCGGAGGAGGCCCGCAGTTGCGCCTCGAGCGTGCCGGCGGTGGCGGCCGCGGCTCGCGCACGCGCCTCAGCCTCATCACGATCGGCCAGCGCCACGTCACGGTCGGCGATCGCGGCGTCGCGCTCCGCGCGCGCGTCCTCGCGCTCGGTGCGGATATGCGTCATCTCGGACTCGGCGGCGGTGCGCCGCTCACGCTCGGTCTGCAGCCGGTGCTCGAGCTCGGCGATCGCCAGCCGGCGCGATTCCGCCAGCGCCTCGGCCTCCGCGAGGCCGGAGTGCACAGGCTGGTCGGCGCCGGTGGCGGCGCCCGAGTCGCCTGGGGCCGCGGCGGTTGACAAGTCGGCGGCGGCTGTTCCCGCCTGTGGTCCAGACCGGACGCTGCGCCGGGGTGTCGGCGCGGGCAGCCGCACGAGGTCGCCGTCGGGCAGTGCAAGCGAGTACGTGGCCCCGGGGCTGAGCTCCTCCAGCGGCGCGGAGAAGGCCGCGCGGATGAGGTCCGGCGAGCCCGGAAGCGATGGCAGCTGTTCGTGGCGGTGCTCACCACGCTCATCGCCGATCACGAGCGTGAGCGGTCCGGCGCCCAGCGACGGCGCGGGGCGTCCGCTCACGCGTAGCAGTGCGGTTCCGGGCGCGGCCTCGACCTGCTCGAACTCCACAAGCTCGAATTGGGGGTCTGCCTCGCTCACGGCGGAGGATTCTAAGCCCTGACCGGGTATCGGCGTGCAACGCGCCGCCCGGGATGTATGCCAAGCTACGGCGCCCCATGAGACTTCTTGTCACCGGCGGGGCCGGCTACATCGGCTCGATCGTCTCGCGCGTGCTGATCGCAGGCGGGCACGAGGTGGTGGTCCTCGACAACCTCGAGCGCGGGCATCGCGAGGCGGTCTCGCCAGAGGCGCAGCTGATCGTCGCGGATCTGCGCAACCCCGAAGAGGTCGAGCGGACGCTCGCGGCCGGGTTCGACGGGGTCCTGCACTTCGCGGCCCTGGCGCTGGTCGGCGAGTCGGTCGAGCACCCCGAGCGCTACTACCGGACCAACGTCGCCGGCACCCTGAACCTCCTGGAGGCGATGGTCGCGCACAACGTCTCGCGGCTCGTCTTCAGCTCGACCTGCGCGGTCTACGGACAGCCTGACGAGGTGCCGATCCCGGAGACCGCCCCGCCCCGCCCGCAGAATGCATATGGCGCCTCGAAGCTCGCGGCCGATCATCTCATCGGCGACTTCTGCGTCGCCCACGGAATCGGGGCGGTCAGTCTGCGTTACTTCAATGTGGCCGGTGCACATGGAGACGCCGGCGAGGACCACGAGCCCGAGACCCACCTGATCCCGAACGTCCTGAAGGTGCCGCTCGGCCAGCGCGATGCCGTCCAGATCTTCGGCACCGACTACCCGACTCCCGACGGCACCGCGGTTCGGGACTACATCCACATCGACGACCTCGCGGACGCCCACGCGCTGGCGCTCGCGCACGCGCGCGCGAGGGAGCACCGGATCTTCAACCTCGGCAACGGCGCCGGCTTCTCGGTACGCGAGGTGATCGCCGCGGTCGAGCGGGTCACGGGCCACACGATCTCCGCGAGGGAGGCGCCGCGCCGCCCCGGCGACCCGCCGCAGCTGGTGGCGGCGGGCCAGAAGGTTCGCGAAGAGCTCGGCTGGGCCCCGAGGAAGCCGGAGCTCGAGACGATGATCGCCGACGCGTGGGCGTTCGCCCAGGCGCATCCGCTCGGCTACAGCAGGTCAGCCAGCTCCGCCAGCGCCTGAGCCACAACCGCACCGGGCTCGAGCGAAGCGTCGAGCACGCGGATCCGTTCAGGCTCGGCCGCAGCCAATCGCAGATAGGCCTCGCCGATCCGCGCGAAGAACTCGACCCCCTCCTGTTCGAGCCGGTCGGGCGCCTCCCCCCGGGCGTCCGCGCGCGCTTGCGCGGACGCCGGGTCAAGCGTCAGCAGCAGGGTGCGGTCAGGCGTGAGGCCACCGGTGGCGAACAGGTTCAGCTCGCGCACCGCCTCGATCCCGAGGCCACGTCCCGCGCCCTGATAGGCGAGCGAGGAGTCGACGAATCGGTCGAGCAGCAGCCACTCGCCGGCGGCCAGCGCCGGCGCCAGCGCCTGTTCGACCAGCTGCGCGCGAGCGGCCGCGTAGAGCAGCGCCTCGGTGCGATCGCCGATCCGCAGTGACGGATCCTTGACGAGTCTTCGCACCGCCTCGGACGCCTCGACGCCGCCGGGCTCACGTAGCAGCCGCACGCGAACCCCGGACTGCGCGAGCGCCGCCTCAAGGCCCGTCGCGAGTGTCGTCTTGCCGGCGCCGTCAAGGCCTTCGATCGTGATAAGTCTTCCGCGTTGGCTCATGGACGGCACGTAGCTTACGATCGCGTGATGCTGTCGGCGCTCGAGCGACACCCCAACGCGCTCGCCGTGCTCGGGCCGGTGCTCGAGCCGGGGGGGCAACCTTCGCACGCGTACCTGTTCCATGGGCCGGGCGGGTCGGGCAAGCGGGCGATCGCCCGCGAGTTCGCCGCCACGTTGCTGGCGCACGGCGCGCCCGATCCGGCCAGTGCGCAAGCGCGCGCACTGGCCGGGGTGCACCCGGATCTGACATGGGTCGTTCCAAGTGGCGCGCACGAGGTGCTGGTCGCCGACATCGACGGGCCGGTCGTCGCCGCGGTGGCCAAGACACCCTTTGAGTCCGCGCGGCGGGTGTTCGTGATCGAGAGCGCCGAGCAGCTCGGCGACGAGGCTGCCAACCGGCTGCTGAAGACACTGGAGGAGCCGCCCGCGTTCGCGCACCTGATCCTGATCACCGACCGGCTGGCGGACGTGCTGGCGACGGTCCGCTCGCGCTGCCAGCTGGTGCGGTTCGAGGCGCCCTCGGTCACCGAGCTGGCTGCCGAGCTGGCCGGCGGCGGCGTCGAGCCCGGCGCGGCCGATGCCTATGCGCGACTCAGCCTCGGTGATGCTTCACGCGCGCGAGCGCTCGCCGAGCCCGAGGGAGCCGAGCTGCGCGCGCACGCCCAGGAGCTGGTGCGGGGTGTGATCTCGGGACGGGAGGACCGCTTCTGGGAGGGGCTGCTCACGGCGGTGCGGGCCCGTGGTGAACGCGTCCGAACCGAGCTGGAGGCGAGTGGCGCGGGCGAGCTCGAGCTGCTGCCCAGCCGCGAGCGCCGGCGCGCTGAGACGGAGCTTCAGGAGCGCGTGAGGCGGGTGCGGCGGCGCGTCGACACCGGTGAGCTCGAGCTGGCGCTCGACCTGGCCGAGGCCTGGCTGCTCGATCTGGTCGCGGTCGCGGTGGGCGCGCACGATCTGGTACGAAACAGCGACCGGGTCGACGAGCTGCGGGTGGACGTGGACGTCGGGCGGGGTGGTGACGTGGTTGCTCTGAGCAACGCCGTCGAGCTGATCGAGGACACGCGCCGGCGCCTCCAGTTGAATGTCAGTGAGGACCTGGCGCTCGAGGCGCTGAGCTACCGGCTCGGCGACCTCCTGGCGGCATAGCTGGTGTGAGGGATGGCCGGCCTCTGGCAACGCATGAGCCGGGCCGAGCCGGAGCGCCGCCCAGCGGTGCGGGGCGCCGCGCGGGTGCAGGTGCGAGCGCCGAGCCAGTCAGACCAGCGGGACTTCGTCGCACTGATGCGCGAGAGCCGCACGTTCCACCGTCCGTGGGCGAGCGCGCCAACCGACGAGGGACGGTTCGCGGCGTATCTCGAGGACTCACGAAGACCCGACTTCGAGGCGTTCCTGGTGGTCAGGCTCGAGGACGCGCAGATCGTCGGCTTCTTCAACGTCTCTCAGATCACGCGCGGGTCGATGCAGAGCGCCTACCTCGGGTACGCGGTGGGCGAGCGCTTCGCGCGACAGGGGTACATGCGCGAGGGCCTCGAGCTGGTCCTGCGCGAGGCCTTCACGCGCTTGCGCCTGCACCGGATCGAGGCCAACATCCAGCCGGGGAACCGGGCCTCGATCGCGCTGGCACAGGGTGCGGGCTTCAAGCGCGAGGGTTTCTCACCGCGGTATCTGAAGATCGGCGGGCGCTGGCGCGACCATGAGCGCTGGGCGCTGGTGGCGGATGATTGGGCGCAGCGGCGCTCCGGTCCCTGAGGCCGCCCCGGCCATTCAGGCGATGTGCACCGTCACGAGCGAGCCGTTTTGCGGTGGTTGCGGGTTGCGCGTGGCAGGTCGCGGATCGATCGCCTAATGTCGCGCGGATGAGCGGAGGCAGCCGTCGCCGGCGCGGATCGGGAGGGCATCCGGCGCGTGTCTCCGCGCGGCGGCAGCGGGACGAGGCGAGGCGGGCGGAGCAAGCGTCCGGTCCGGCCGGGCTCGCGCACAAGATCGGCCGAACGGCCGAGGGTCTGGGGTCGGCGCTGGAGGCCGAGCTGTGGGCCTCGCAGATGTTGGGCGTGTTCTGGCGCGGCCGTTACGAGCTGCCGTTCCACGAGGGCGTCGGGATCGACGCGGCACTCGAATATGGCGAACCCCTGCTGTCCCAGCTTGGCCGGATGAACGGCGCCGGCCCGGCGATCGCGACGATCGCGATCGCAGAACTCGAGGACGGCGAGCTCGGCCTGCGGGCGCGCGAGCTGCTTGACACTGCGGGCATGTGGGCGCGGCTTCCGGCCTGGGCAGGGGACATCGGCGAATCCCAGATCATCGACGCGGCGCTGGTGCGGGATCGGATCTTCGACGATGCTCGCAACGTCTTTCTGGAAGCTCGCCACGCTGATGGCCAGGTGCTGGCGGTTGGCGTGCTGATCGACAACAACCTCGGCGGGATCGCGAAGGATGTGCTGCTGACCGACTCGATCGACTCCGTCGAGGCGACGATCCGCGCGCATCCCGGCGAGGGTGACGGAGCCGGCGGCGAGCTCATGCTCGAGCGAGTCGCTCCCGAGATCGCGGCCGGTCTGATCAGCGAGGCGATCCGACAGACCGACATGACCTGGGATCCGCCCGTCGGCGATGATTACTGGGCGGGGCGCGCGCTGGCCCTGCTGCGCGCGGACCAGACCCCGGGCGTGGTCCTGCCGGAGGAGCGGGAGGAGATGCCGCAGGCGCGACGTGAAGCGCTGCATGCTGAGTTCCTGGCCTCGCCGGAGGGCGCGGGCATCGCCCCGGACAGCGACGAGGCCTGGATCGTGCAGCTCGCGATCGACTTCACCGCCGGCTATCTCGGGGACGACCCGCTGCGCTGGAGCCCGTCGCTCGCAGAGCTGTTCATGCTCGACTGGGTGCCGCGCAAGGTGCTGACCACGGACGCGATGATTGGGCTGCTTCCTGAGGTCCTGCAGGCCTGGGTTCGGTTCGCCGGCCGCAGGCGCGAACTTCCTGCGGGCGCGATCGCGCTGACCTGTGAAGCGATCGATGAGTTCGCCCCGGAGATGGCCGAGCTCTCCTCGGACCCGGACCGCGGCGGACCGTCCAAGCAGTTCCTCATCGCCGCTCGTGCCGCGGGCGTCGACATCGAGGACGTGCAGGCGCTCGAGACTTTCATCGCGGGCTGGAACGCGCGGAGCGGCCTCGAGAAGGGCGCTGCCGACATCGGCGTGGCGCTCGGTGGCGCTCAGACAGAGCCAGAGGAGGGTCTGGACGGCGACGTGCTTCAGGTCAAGATCACGCTCAGTCGGATCACGAAGCCGCCGATCTGGCGGCGCCTGTGTCTGCCGGCCGAGACGCCGCTCGATGAGCTGCACCAGATCATCCAGGTTGCGTTCGGCTGGGAAAACAATCACCTTCACGTGTTCGAGATGGATCAGCTGGAGTTCGGCCCCGTGGAGCCCGCGCTGGAGCTGGATTTCGAGGATGAGAGCCAGTTCACATTGGGCGAGCTCGCCGGGCTCAGCGACCGCATCAGGTACACGTATGACTTCGGGGACGGCTGGCAACATGAAATCCGCGTCGAGCAGGCCCTGGAGCACGACCCCGGCATCGCCTACCCCGTGCTGGTCACCGGCAGGGGCGCCTGCCCACCCGAGGACTGCGGCGGCGTGTGGGGTTACGAGCAGCTCAAGGAGGTCCTCGCCGATCCGGACGCCGACGAGCATGAGGCGGCGCGAGAGTGGCTCGGGCTGGCCGCGTCCGAGGCGTTCGATCCGAAGGCGGTCGATCTGGACGCGATTCGGCATCAGCTTGCGCGACTGCAGGGCCGCCAGTAGTAGCACGTGGTTCTGGGCGAGCAGTGACTCGGACGGCCGGACGCGAGTGTGGCCTCTGGGCTTGTTGTTCGAGGTCGAGTAGCGGTTCTCGCCGGTGCTCAGCGACGGCTGGTCAGAAGCGGTCCGGCGCGTCCGCGTAGTCCTGCAGCGCGTAAGGGTTCAGTAACTGGCGGCGCCAGAAGTAGTCACGGTCCACCGCCGTCAGCTCGGCGAGTTCGGCGACGTCGTCCCACTCACCTCTGATCACGTCGATCTGGTGGTCGACGATCTCACGGGCTTGGGGCTCAGTCAGTAGATACGTCCCGGCGTAGCGAACACAACCGTCGAGCTGGCTGAACCTGTAGCCGTCGGGCCCGATCGCCATGGCCTGGGTGGCTTCGCCGCCGCTTCGCCTTTGCGGGCAGATGTCGTAGGCGGGTGTCAGGCTCAGCGTCTCGCCATTCCAGAACGCAGCGTGATTGCGGGCGTGGTCATCGGTGTTGCCCACGAGGATGTTGAAGACGATGCGTGAGAACAGCTCTCGGAGCGTCGCCTGTGCATCGGTGAACCGTGCACGGATCAACTCGGCGAGATCGGCATAGCTGGCATAGCGGCCCATCATCTCGTCAAGCTCGAACATCGTCAGAGCCGAGACCATCGCGCGACGGCGCCGTGTTCCAGGTATGCGGTCGAACCGCTCGACCAGCAGCGCTTTACGCCCGAGCACGGTTACAAGCTTCACGGGAGCGACATCGAGGCCGGCGCGGTGAGCTAACTCCATGGCGCAGAACTCCCCCTTGACCACGGGATAGAAGTCGGTTGAGGAGGAGAACTTAGCGATCAGCTTGCGACCAGTTTCGGCGTCGTCCAGGAGCGCCTTGGGTCGAGCGCCGCCAACCGAGCTGCCGTGCAGGAGCGCGCGGTCCAGGCCCGGCGAGAGTGGGAGGCGGCGGTCGACAAGATCGGCGGCCGCCATCAGCTCTTCGAGCCTCGCTGTGGTCTCCAGGCGAGGCACGTATTGGTCCGGTGAATCCTGGAAATCGAGCGCACCGATCCTGTCTGAACCGGAGCGCAGCAGGTAGGTCAGCGGATCCAGAATGGCGGCGTCGGCGTCCTTTGCGTTGGAGCCGAGCAGCAGTTGCATGATCACCCGCTGGCCCCAGGCATCCGGAGAGCCATCGTTGATGCACCCAGCGATACGCAACCCCGGCAGCGGCTCGATCGATCCCCGGCGCAGCGGCAGCTCGGGCAGGTAGAGCGGCACGGCATCTCTGCGGCCCAGGTAACTCAGTCCGTAGTTGAACAGGACCAGGTCGCCGACGGTCTCCAAGCGTCCCGCGACCACCGGCTCCTCGTCCTCGGGGAGCCAGCACCACACGAACGCCTCGTGCGGCGGCTCAGAAGTCATCGCGCGCCGGCCTGTCCTTCGTGCGTACACGCTGCGGCAGCAGCGCGCTGCGCGCTGCGGTTCGGTCCAAATCGATGCTCAGCCGGTCGCGGTCCTCATGGAAGAGCGGCACCCCGGCCAGCGCCGCCACCTGAAGCGCCGTTCCCAGCGCAACGCTCAGATCACCGTTCTCCACCTTGCGTAATGTGGGCGCGGTGATGCCAGCACGCTGCGCGAGTTCGCGCTGGGACCAATGCCGCTGCAGGCGGGCCGATCGGATTTGCTCCCCGAGCAGTTGCGCGGCATCGCGAGCGTAAGCGGAGTATTGCCCTGTTCGCGCCATGAGGCAAAGCATACTTGCTCTTAGAGCCCTAAAGGAAAGAATTCTTTCCCACGTGGAACCGAGCCCGCCCGCTTGATGTCCCACCGGCAGGCGGGACGTCGATCACGACACCACAGCTAGCATGGCGAGCGCTGCGACGGTTGGCTACGCTTGCCGCGAGCAAAGGGAAGTCAGGATCTGTAGGCCCCAGTGCAGCCCGCGAGAGTTGCACCGAGTAGCCAACAAAATCGGGAACTCCCCGCAAATGCCGACGTAGCTCAGCTGGTAGAGCACTTCACTCGTAATGAAGGGGTCGGGAGTTCGAGTCTCCCCGTCGGCTTAAATCCCTGTGAATGAGCAGGTTTGGTGGCGTCGACCTCATCATAAGAAATGAAGGGGGTCAGCCATGAGCCCGCGCGTTAGCTGTAGCTGATCTCAGCCTTGGTCGGCAGGTCCAGTGACCAAGGCCACCACCGAGGCGCCGTCCGTCGGATGCGAGCGAGGCCGGGTTGATCAGATTGGGCTGGCGGCAGCTAACACCGACGGTTAGAGCGCCCTTGGGCTCTCGGATCGACTAGAAGCGTGTCGGGCGCGACGGCACGTCATTTGGTGATCCAAGTGCTCGAAGATGCGATATTGGGTTGATCGACCCCCGAATTGCGACACCGCACCGACTGGCAACCTTCGCTGGGCGACGAGCGATGGAGGACGGCGGCTCGGCGGTGGATGGCGCGATCACTGCGGCTGCTGTACTGACGGTGGTCTATCCACACATGAGTGCGCTCGGCGGCGATCTGTTCGCGCTTGTAAGGGAGCCTGACGGCACTGCGACGGTAGTCAACGCGTCTGGTACTGCGCCGAAACGCATCGACGTGGCTCGCTTTCGAGCTGCTGGACAGATGCCGGCGAGAGGAATTGACACGGTGACCGTTCCCGGTTTGGTGGCAGGATGGGGCGCGCTGCACGCTCTTGGGGGCCGCCGACCATGGGCAGACAACCTGCGTGACGCAGAGGCGCTCGCGCGCGACGGCGCACAGGTAACCGTGCATCTCGCAGCTGCAATCGCAGAGCTGAGGGCCTGGGGCAGCCTTGCTGACACTTTCGCCCCTGGCGGCGTACCTCTCCCGGCTGGCGCCATGCTTCGCCAGCCTTCCCTCGCCGAGACACTTGCAGCGATCCGCCACGGCGGGGCTCGTTCCCTCTACGAGGGGCCACTGGCTGCGATTTTCGCTGATGGATTGGCCGCGCTTGGGAGCACCATTACCGCCGAGGATTTAGCGGCCTTCACGCCCGTGATGGAGAAGCCGCTGCGAGCGGCATACGGTTCCGTGGAGTTGCTCACTGCTGCCCCGAACTCCTCGGGCATCTTGCTGGCCCAGGCACTGCGAGCGCTCGATTGCCTCAGCGTGAGCGAACCCCTGGGTAGCGACGCCCCACAGCTAGCGGCGATCTTTGCTGCCGGGATGGCGCAGCGCTCACGCGAGCTCGGCGACCCATTCCACTCTGCACAAGATCCAGACCGTTGGCTGGGCGATTCAGCGATCGAGACTCTCCTCGGGCCGCAGTTAGTCGACGCCCGGGTGGCTTCGCCGACCGGGGACACTGTCGGTGTCGTCGTCGTGGATCACGACGGCCGTGCTGTCTCGCTCAATCAGAGCGTTTACGACTCGTTTGGCGCACAGTTGTTGGAGCCGACAACTGGCATCGTCCTCCACAACCGAGGCTCCGCATTCTCGGTGGCGTCAGGTCACCCAAATGAGATCGGACCCGGCAAGCGACCAGCGCACACGCTGATGCCGGTAGCGCTAGAGGAGAGCGGACAGCTACGCGGAGTGCTCGCGACGATGGGTGGACCGCTCCACGCCCAGATCCACGCGCAGGTTCTCCTACGCCTATTGGCAGGCGAAAACCCCGCACAGGCCGTGGCCCGCCCCAGGTTCGCTGTGGTCGACGGAGAGGTGGTTGCTGAGTCCGACCTCGATCCCGGGCTGTACAAATCGCTCAGACCCGGTCAGCTCGTACCGCCGCACAGCGAACTCCTCGGACACGCACAGGCGATCTGGCGGCGGTCAGTTCTCGATGAGGTGTTCGAGTCTGGGACCGATCCACGTGCGGACCCATGAGCCGGCGGCGTCTCTCAGAGCTGCAACTGCTCGACCGGCTGATCCCATTCGATTGCAAATCGCACCGCTTCCGCCACTCGATCTGAGTCGGGGCGGTAGCGGTCTTCGAGCGCGGGGGAGAGCGGCACTGGCATGTAGGGTGCCCCGACCCGCCCGACTGGAGCTCGCAGGTAGTCGAATGCGAGTTCGTGGATCTGAGCCGTCAACTCGCCTCCAAGGCCCCCAACGGTGACCGCCTCGTGGGCGACGACGGCTCGTCCGGTCTTCTGCACCGACGCTGCAATCGCGTCGCGGTCCAAGGGCACCAAGCACCGCAGGTCGATTACCTCCGCCTGGATTCCCTCGGCAGCTAGAACATCTGCTGCCTTCAGCGACTGGCCCACCATCCGCGAGGTGGCCAGAACGGTCACGTCATCACCTTGTCTGGCGACATGCGCCAGCCCGAAGGGGATTGGCTCGGGGTCAGCCGGCGCCTGCACTTTGACGAAGTACAGTGCCTTGTTCTCAATGAAGACGACCGGATTTGGGTCCGCGATTGCGGACAGCATCAGACCGGCGGCGTCGATCGCATTCGACGGCATCACGACCTTCAGTCCAGGGACGTGGATCAGCCAGGCCTCCAGCGATTGTGAGTGTTGTGCAGCTCCACGGCCGCTGGCGCCGCCCTGCGTGCGCAGCACCATTGGGACGATCAACTGTCCACCCGACATGAAATGCGCTTTTGCCGCCTGATTGACCAGCTGGTCGAGGGCGAGCGTGATGAAGTCGATGTACATGATCTCGATGACTGGCCGAAAGCCGGCCTGGGCCGCGCCCACCGCCACGCCGCATACGGCGCTCTCGCTGATCGGGGTGTTTCGCACCCGTTCGCGACCGAACTCCTCACTCAACCCCTTTGTGGCGAGGAAAGGTCCACCCTCGGCGACGTCTTCGCCGATCACGATCACCCGCTCGTCGGCTCGCATGGCGTGGGCAAGCGTCGAGGCGACCGAGTCGACGAACGTGGTCTCGACGATCTTCGTCACAGCTCGCCCGTGGTCGCGGCTAGTGCACACATCACGACGCGTAGACCAGAGATTGCGCCAGATCCATCGTCGGCCTGGCGCTCGCACGAGCGAAGTCGACGGCCGCTTCGACCTCCGCCCGGGCCGCCTCCTCGATCCGCTCAAGTTCCGGGGCGTGAACCCATCTTCGCTCCAGGCACACCCCCTGGAAGCGGACCAGGGGATCGCGCTCGTCCCACTCCCGCTCGGCAATCTCGTCCCGGTACTCCTGCGCGTCCCCCTCATAGTGCCCGCGCCGGCGGTGGGTCAAGCACTCGAGCAGGAATGGCCCGCGGCCTCGTCGCGCTGCCGCTCAGGAACTTGCCGAACGCGGCCCACACCGCCTCCACGTCGCTGCCATCGACCGTTGCGCGATCGAACCCGTAGGGCGCGACAACGTCGCTGACCAGGCCGACGTTCGAGTGCTCGTCCCGCGAGGTGAACTCGGCCATCCCGTTGTTCTCACAGACGAAGATCACCGGTAGCTTCCACAGTGAAGCGAGGTTGACGGACTCGTGGAAGTGTTCCGGCTTGGACGGCTCCGTCGCCGAAGAACACGACAGCCACACGGTCGCCGGCATCGAGCTTGGCGCCCAGAGCGTCGCCGACCGCCATCGGCAGATTGCCGCCGACCACGCCGGTCGCACCCATGAAGCCATGCGCCTTGTCGACCAGATGCATCGACCCGCCCAGCCCGCGGCAGAGCCCGTCGTCGCGACCCATCAGCTCTGCCATCGCCTCCGGCATCGGCGCTCCCTTGGCCATTGCGTGGCCGTGAGCACGGTGGCCGCTGTAGACGGCGTCTTCATCGCGCAACTGCCGGCAAACCGCGGCCGCGACCCCCTCGCCGCCGATCGATAGGTGGATCAGCCCGTGGACCTGGACGGTGCGCTTCAGCTGCGCGACCCGCTCCTCGAATAGGCGAATTCGCCAGATCGTCTCGAGCAGGTCGCGCGCCGTCTTACGGGTCAGCTTCGCCACAGACTAGGCGGCCACCGGCGCTTCGCCCACCACCTGCTTGACCGCACCGACGATCTTCGTCCGCGTTCGGCAGCAGGTACTGCTCCATCGGCTCGCTGTAGGCAATCGTCGCGTCGAGCGCCGTCACCTGCTTGATCGGAGCCTTCAGGTGCTCGAACCCGAACTCGGCGACGTCCGCGGCGATCCGCGAGGAGAACGAGCCGTGCCGGGTGGCCTGATCGACGAGCACTAGCCGGCCGGTCTTCGCCACCGACGCGAGAATCGTGTCGAGGTCCAGCGGCTGCAGTGTTCGCGGGTCGATCACCTCAGCACTGATGCCCTCGGCAGCGAGCGTCTCCGCCGCCTGGAGCGCCAGACCGACCTCGTAGCCGATCGCGACGATCGTGACGTCTGATCCCTCCCGGCGTACATCGGCTACGCCGAACGGCACCGCGTACTCGCCGTCGGGCACGTCGCCGTGCTCGAGCGTCAGCAGGTAGTGGAGCAGGTAGACCACCGGGTTGTCGTCGCGGATCGCCGTCGTCATCAGGCCCTTCGCGTCGGCGGGGTCGCCGGGACCACGACCTTCAGGCCCGGGATCCCGGTGAACATCCCGTAGATCGTGCCGGTGTGCTGACCGGACCAACCGGCGGTGAAGCCGTAGCCGGACTTCAGGACCAGCGGTACCTTCACGCGGCCGCCGCTCATGTAACGGAAGCGCGGCGCCTCGTTGGTGACCTGGTTCATCGCGACCAGCATGAACTCGGCCATCAGCAGTTCGACGACCGGCCGGTAGCCGGCCAGCGCGGCGCCGACGGCCATCCCGATCTCGGCCGTCTCGGAGATCGGGGAGACGCGGATACGATCGCGGCCGAATGCCTTGACCAGATCGTGATCATCGTTGGGAGCGACATCCTGGCCGTAGTAGAGAACCTTGGGATCGCGCGCCATCTCCTCGGCGATTCCCTCCATCACCGCCGCGATATAGGGAAGTCTCGTGTGACATTTCGAAAGTTGCTCCTCCAGATCGGCGTTAGGCGTAGACGTTGTCGAGCGCCCGCTCAGGATCAGGCAGCGGGCTGTTCAAGGCGAAGTCGACCGCGGCCTGCATCTCAGTCCTTGGCCTGCCTGAGCGATCTCGTCGGCATGCTCAGCGCTCAGCACGCCGCTCTCGATCAGGCGACGGCGGAAGCGCGGGTCCGGATCGCCGCGCAAAGCCGCCTCGTACTCCTCGCGGTTGCCGAACACCTTGATCGCCTCGTGCTCCTCGTAGTGCAGCGGCACGCCGGGAGGCGCGATCAGGTTGCCGTGGGCGCTGAGCCGGTAGACCTTCGACTCGATCAGCGTCGGGCCGTCACCGGCGCGCGCCCGGTCTACCGCCGCCTTGACCGCCTCGTAGACGGCCAGCGGATCGCCTCCGTCAACGGTCACGCCGGGGATCGAGTAGGCCTTTGCCTTCGACGCCAGCGGCTCGCCGGCCGCTGCGTTGGCGTCCTCCTGATCGGAGCGAGTGGCGACGTTGTAGTCGTTGTTCTCCATGATGAAGACGACTGGCAGCTTCCACACGGCGGCCAGGTTCAGCGACTCGTGGAATGCTCCCTGCTTGCTGGCTCCGTCGCCGAAGAAGCAGAGCACGACGCTGCCCGTCGCTTCGTCGATCTGGGCAGCCATCGCGGCGCCGGTCGCGTGTGGGATCCCCTGGCCGACGATCCCGGAGGTGGCCAGGAAGCCACGCTCGGGATCGACCAGGTGCATCGAGCCGCCGTAGCCGCCGCACAGCCCGTCGCGGCGCCCGTAGATCTCGGCCATGATCGCGCGTCGTCGGCGTGCCGAGCGTGATCGGGTAGCCGTGGCAGCGGTAGGTCGCGGTCAGCTGATCGCCGGGCTCCATCGTCGCCAGCGAGCCGACGATCGATGCCTCGGCGCCGTCGGCCAGGTGCGTGTGCCCGCGGATCACGCCTGGGTGCTCTTCGAAGGTGCGCTTGACGCGCTCCTCGAACTCGCGGATCCGCACCATCTGGGTGTAGATCCAGACCAGCTTGTCCCTGTCAAGTTCCGTCATCAGATCCTCTCGCCATCAGGTTACGTCTCCTCAAGTGCGGGTTTATGCGACGCCCGCGGCGAACTGCGCGATGGTTGTCTCGTATGCTCGCTTGAACGCCTCCTCGATCGGGCAGCGCTCCGCAGGTCTGCTCGAGAGCACCTCGACCCCCCACGGGTCCCGGGTAGCCGGCAGCCTGCAGCGCCTCGCATGTAGCCCGGGATGTCGAACTCCCCCTCACCGGGCAGACGGCGGTCGCACGTGACCTCGTAGACGAAGTCGTCGAGGTTGTGGAAGTGCCCGTCGGAGAGCTCCACCCAGGCGATCTGATCGGCGTCCACCGCACGGAGCCGTCTCCGGTCGGGATGACGAGCTTCGCCATGTGCCAGGTGTCGATCGCGAGACCGAGGTTCTTCGGGGCGCCGGCCGCGCTCGAGCAGATCCAGGCCGAACTCCAACGAGTTGATCTGCGGGTCCGACGGGATGATCTCGTAGGCGATCTTCGCGTCGGTGTGCTCGGCGGCCTCGGCACAAACCGCCGGCCAGCGTCTCGGCCAGATGGTCGAGCTCAGCAGACGGCGGCGGGAATGTTCCCCGCCTTGATGTGGTGGGCGTCGAACGCCGCGGCCGCGTCGAACAGGATCTTCTTCACCCGGTCCGACTCGGCTCTTCTCCGGGCGAGCCCTCGGGCATGAAGAAGTCCTGCAGGAACTCGATCTCGATGTCCTTGAGCCCCGCGTCGAAGAAGATCTTCGCCATCTCGGGCAGCGTCCGCGCCTCGAGCTGGTGGACGATGTCGGCGGACCACAGCCCGACCCCCGTGAAGCCGACGCTGGCGGCCTGGTCGCAGCGGTCCTGCCAATCGAACAGGCTCCACTCGCGACCTTGGTGAATCTCCACGGGACCAGCCACGGTCCAGTAACAGGCGACCAAATCGATCATCGCGGTCAACCTATCTGCGGGACTGGTCTCCGGACAAGCAATCCCGTGCGGAGGTTCTTGCCGATACGCGCTCTGAGCTTGAGCCAGTGCTTGCTCGGGGCTGGATCAATCCGATGACAGCGTGGAACGTGCGCGGCAAAGCAATGCATCGTGCCGAAACGAACAAGCCCGAACCGATATCCGGTTGTACGTTCGTCGCCAACCTTGAGAAGCCCCGCGAATGGCTCACGTAGGACCGGGTTCGTTGCCGGCGGAGATTCGCGAGTGCGTCTGAGACCACGCAAACCTAGAACAAGCGCGTTCAGCTTGAGATTTGGCGGTGAATCGGTGGAAGTCCTGCAAACTAGGGGCCTGCGCCCCAAACCGACGTATGACCTCGGCACTCCGTGGGCCGACAATCGCATCGCATCGTCATCCAATCTCGCAGGCCGACAGGTGTCGGTGACGCTCGATGACGGCACCGAAGCCCGGTACGACTTCGGGGAGACGACCGTCGTCAGCCGCACCAACGGTATTGACGAGACCGAAGAGTGCGCGTACGACGCATCCGAATTGCGGCCGGACATCTTTTTTGTCCAGATACCGACCGCTGATCATGAAGAGACCACGTCGCTGGTTTTGAACTTCCCGTCGGAGTCGGGCGTGCTCGTCAGAAACACGCTCGTCTACGACCTCGAGCGGCCCAACCTGCGACAAGTAATCTGGCCATTCGTCTTCACCGGGTCGGGCGGTGTGCTGCCGGAGATTTCTGCCGAGCTGGTCGGGAAGCGGGCGTACGCCGAGTACGCCGACGGACATACGGCGGAGCACATCTACGTCAACCCGCGACGGTTTGGCTGGCAGGGCCTCGGAAAGTTCGAATACTCGGGATCTGAACTCGATGATTCGACGACTTGGAAGATCGACGACGAGCTGTATCTGCTGACATGGGTCGAGGAGTGGCAGGCGGTGGCGGCCTGCCTGCTCATGGACTTCAAGCAACTGCAGAACACCGGGATCCTGTTTGGTCGTGACGATCATGGCAAGGTCCACACGTTGTGTGGCGCCAAGCTCTCCAAATTGGGTCAGATCGAATACCCGCCGGGCTATGAGCCTCCGGGGGTGGTGCCGGTTTCAGCCAATTCGCAGGCGCGATAGCGGCCCGTCGGACTAGTGCAGAGCGTGCGCTGCGAACGAGGCAGCCAACGATGCGTAAACCTGATCTAAACCCCGTAGTCGCAAACCGAAGAGCACACTTCGGCCGGGAATGCCTGGGAACTAAGAGGAGGGCTGTCTATGGAAGTGTTGGAGACGCGTGGGATTCGGCCCCAGACGCCGTATGACTTGCGGAGCCCTTGGGGGGACAACCGGATCCCGTCGACGAAGGCTCTGGCAGGTCGCGTGTTCGCCTTGACGCGTGATGACGGTGAGACCTTCACGGTCACGCTGGAGGCGGACGAGCTGACGTGGCGCGAGCCCGAAAGCGATTCCCCTGTCACTGCGAGCTACGACGCCGTCGAATTCCGGCCCGACGTCTACTTCATCGACTTCGCACACGCAGATCCGGACAGGATCACCTCGATCGTCGTGAACCTCGGTACCGGTGGCGCGCTCGTCATCCGGCACACGATCGTGCGCGGGAACGCACGCGCAGACCTACGGCAGGAGCTGTACCCCTGTGTGGTGGGAGACGACGGCACCGCGCCTGGGCTGACCACTGAGCTCGTTGGTAAGCGAGCCTATGCCGAGTACGCAGACGGTCATGCCGTTGAGCATGTCTACTTCAACCCGCGCAGGATCGTCTGGCAGGGGCTGGGTCGGCTTTGAGTATTCCGGATCGGAGTGTGATGTGTCGACCTTGTGGAAGGTTGACGAGAGCCTTTACCTCCTGACCTGGGTCGAGGAGTGGCAGGCCGTCGGGGCCGCGCTCCTTCTGGATTACCGGGCCCTCAGGAATGTCGGAGTCCTTTACGGACTAGACGACACAGGTCCCGTTCACACGCTTTGTGGGGCGCGGCTCAAGCTGCTGAGCGAAATGGAGTACCCGGTTGGGTACGAGCCCGGCGGGGTCCCCGGAACAATCTGATGTACAGAGATCGAGGAGGAGTTGCTATGAGATTGACACACACCTGTGCGCGACGATGGGCGCGCTCGGCCGCGACCATGATCCTGACAGTCGCAGCCGTTGGTGGCCTGTCCGCGATCAGTGGTGGCCTCCGCTTCCGCGGCGGGCTCAAGTGGAACCGTCACGTTCGGCTTACAGGCCGGCGAGCCGATCAACTACATATTCCCGTTCATGACGTCGCAGTACGTCAGCAATGCGAACCTGGACGCGTTCCAGAATCTGATGTACAGGCCGACCTACTGGTGGGACGGCAGCCCCTACAAGCTGAATAAAGTCGAAGTCCCTGGCCGAGGCGCCGAAGTTCAAGGACGGCAACCGCATAGTCGTCATCAAGATGAAATCGGGCTGGCATTTCTCGAACGGCGAAACGATCGGGGTGCAGAATTTCGCTTTCTTCCTGAACATGCTGCAGGCCGAACGGACGAAGTTCTGGGGATATCTACCCGGTGCCTTCCCAGATACGTTGGCGTCGGTGAAATACAACAATGCCGCGGGCACGGTGACGTTGCACATGAAGAACAGCGTGAACCCGCCGTGGTTCCTTGAGAACCAGCTGTCGTTGACAACGCCGATGCCTCTCGCTTGGGATCTGACGGCGGCCGGGAAGAAGGGCAACTGTGCATCCGAGAACGCTTCGGTGGCAGCAAAGTCTTGCCCAGCGGTCTACAAGTATTTGACGAGCCAGGCGAGCAACACCAGCAGTTACGCCAGCAATCCGCTTTGGCAGATCGTCGATGGGCCGTTCCGTCTGAGCAAGTTCGCCCTGGCGGAACGTCGGTCACGCTTGTTCCGAATCGGAAATACTCTGGGGCCACGAAGCCCACGATTTCGTCGCTGGTCTTCGATGTGGCGACATCCGACGACGCAGAGTTCAACCTCCTAAGGTCACATGGCCTCACGGTTGGCTACGTCCCGTTCAACTCGGCTCCTAAAAGCCGCCGGGCGCGGCCAAGCCGTTGATCAACCCGGTTCCGGGCTACACGTTCGAGCCAGTCACGGCCACTTGGTCGTACAACGATCTGTTCTGGAACTACAACAATCCACAGCTCGGGCCGCTACTTCACGAGGAGTACTTCCGGCAGGCGATGCAGTCGCTCGTGGACCAGAAGGGGGACATCAAGGCTGCGCTACGTGGCTACGGCTTCATGGACGCCGGGCCGAACCCGCCACAGCCGTCCAACCAGTTCGAGACGTCATACGAGAAGAGCCTTCCATATGGCTTCAGCATCTCGACGGCGAAGAAATACCTCACCTCGAACGGCTGGGCCGTCTCCTCCGGCAAGCCGGCTACGTGCGTACGTCCCGGTCATAGTCATGGAGAGTGCGGTGCTGGGATCGCAAAGGGTGCGTCGGTCCCGAGCATCAAGCTTCAGTACTCGGCGGGCAGCCCGGCTTGGGCTCTCGAGATGACGAGCCTGCAGTCGGCAGCGTCAGAAGTTGGAATCAAGATCACGCCGGTCTCGACGCCGGAGTCAAATCTGGCTCAGTACTTTGCGGGTTGCACTGCGAAGCAGGCTACGTGCAGCTGGCAGATGATTTACCTGGGCTCGCCTGAGACGGATACGCCTAACTTCTATCCAGAGACAGGAGTTGTCTTCCGGACACACGCGATCTTCAATGTGTCGAACTACAGCAATCCGTATGTGGAGTCGCTGTTCAACAAGATCTACACGAAGCCAGGAAATGCGGCGCTCAACACGCTTGACAATTACCTCACGAAGACCGCTGCCCTGTTATGGGCTCCAGTGCCAGCCGGGCCGCTATATGAAGCTGCCCCGAACCTGAAGGGGTTCACTCCGAATCCGCCTCAGGTGCTCGAGCCCGAGGATTGGAGGCTTGGCGGCAAGTAAGAAACGATACGTGCTGGTTGGTGACCCGAGCCGGATCTGGTGGTCCGGCTCGGGCGGCTGTCCCAAGGGTGACGCATCTCGGTTCTCTGCGTGCACTGAATCGGAGTGCGTTGTTTCGCTGAAAGGCGCTGATGTGATGACGGCTTACGCAATTCGTCGCTGTTTTCAAGGGCTGGCGGTAGTGTTCGTTGTCACGATTGTCGTCTTCGGCCTGTTGCATGCTCTTCCCGGCGGCCCCGCCCGAGCGATCCTTGGCCCAAAAGCGAATTCGGCTGCCCTGGCCAGCTTCTCGAGGGCAAACAACCTGGATAAACCCCTGCCAGTGCAATACGTGCTTTGGATCGGGAAGGTGGTGCGTGGCGATCTGGGGTATTCCTACACGCAGAACCAGAGCGTTATCTCCTTGATCGGTGAACGGCTCCCGAAGACCCTGATCCTGACGATGCTGTCAGTCTTGGTAGCGCTGCTGATCGGAGTGCCGCTCGGCATGTTCCAGGCGGCGAGACGAGGCGGGGCAATCGACCGGAGCATGACAGTGCTAAGCCTTGCTGCGTATTCGATCCCGATCTTCCTGGTCGGCCTCCTCGGAGTGTGGCTGTTCTCGGTGAAGTGGGGGCTGCTTCCGCCGCAAGCGCCTCAAGGGACCACCGTGGGCCAGATCTTGGCTCAGCCATCGGCGCTTGTGTTGCCCGTCCTGTCACTCGGCGTGGGGTCGGCCGCGGTGTTCAGCCGCTACATGCGGTCGTCCACGGTTGAGAACCTCGTACAGGATTACGTTCGGTTCGCGCAAGCCAAGGGTGCCAAGCAGTCGCGAATCATGTTCCGCCACGTCGCCAGAAACGCCCTTGGGCCAATTGCGACTCAGTTGGGACTGTTCTTACCCGTGCTCCTCGCGGGCACTGTGATCGCGGAGTCGGTCTTCAACTACCCAGGCATGGGCCTGCTCTTCTGGAACGCGGCCACCCAGCGCGATTACCCAGTCGAGTTGGGTGTGGTGTTGATCGTTGCTCTGGCGACTGTCGTCGGGTCGCTCCTGGCCGACGTCGGGTACGCCCTCTTGGACCCGAGGATCCGGTACGACCGTGGTTGAACCGCTATTCAACCAACTCGAGCCCGACGCTCCTGTCGGCCCCGGTGAAGACCCCGATACGGATCTAGCTGGCGCCGCGCGGGAGCCGTTGATGACCGCTCGGGCGCTGGCCCCGTTCAGCCGTCGGGTCTTGAAACAAGTCGGACGAAACCGCATGGTCGTAGTTGCGGCCGGAGTGTTCGTGCTGATCGTCCTATTCTGCTTCGTCGGGCCGTTGGTCTACCACACCGACCAGGTCCACGTGAACTTCAATCAGGTGGACCTGCCGCCCGGTACACAAGGGCATCCGCTGGGCACCGACGACAGCGGCTACGACGTCCTAGGCCGCCTGATGGCAGGGGGCCAGACGTCCTTGATCGTGTGCGTGACGGCGGCGCTGCTCGCTGCCGGCGTGGGGAGTATGGTCGGTGCGCTTGCGGGCTTTGCCGGTGGTGTGCTGGACCCGATGCTGATGCGCTTCACTGACGCGTTCATCGCGATACCGGCGCTGTTTGTCGTCATCGTCGTGGCCACGATCGTGACCCCCTCCAGGTCGACTCTGATCCTGCTGATCGGTGGTCTGTCCTGGTTCACCACCGCGAGGCTGGTCCGCGGCGAGACGTTGCGAATACGCAAGCTCGAATACGTAGATGCCGCCCGGGTGTCGGGCACGCGGAGCTGGAGAACGATCCTGAAGCATGTGCTGCCGAATGCGGTCGGCGTAATTGTGGTCTCGACCACGTTTCAGGTGGCCGACGCGATCCTCCTGCTCGCGTCTCTCGACTTCCTGGGACTCGGTATCCCGCCGCCGGCCGCGAGCTGGGGAGGGATGCTGACATCCGGCCTTAACTACCTCGCTGATGGCTACTGGTGGCTGATCGTGCCGGTCGGGACGATCGTCGTGCTCACCGTCACCTCGGTGAACTTCATGGGCGATGGTCTCCGCGACGCACTCGAAGTGCGGCTGAAGGATCGGTGACATAGATATGGATGCACTGCTTGAGGTAGACGGGCTCGCCACCGAGATCAAGACCCGTGATGCAATCGTGAAGGCGGTCGACGGAGTGTCGCTGACCGTTCGCGCTGGAGAGACGGTTGGGATCGTCGGGGAGTCCGGATGCGGTAAATCGATGACCGGCCTGTCAATTATGCGGCTGCTTCCTGCCGGTGGCAGGATCGCCGCCGGCAGCGTGGTTCTCTCGGGACGAGACCTCGCACAACTCTCTGAGGCGGAGATGCGTGCTGTGCGTGGCGCTGAGGTCGCCATGGTCTTCCAGGACCCGATGACCTCTCTCAATCCGACGATGACGGTGGGCGACCAGGTAGCCGAGACGCTCCGTATCCATCGCCGGATGGGACGCAAGCCGGCGCAGGCACGGGCTCTCGAGATGCTCGAGCTTGTCGGAATCCCGAGCCCGCGAGACCGAATGCGCGCCTATCCCCACCATCTTTCCGGTGGGTTACGCCAGCGGGTTGTGATCGCGACGGCGCTGGCGTGTTCGCCGAAGCTCTTGATCGCCGACGAGCCCACGACCGCGCTCGACGTCACGATCCAGAGCCAGATCCTGACCTTGCTCGAGGACCTGAAGACTGAGCTCAGGATGGGCATGATCCTGATCTCCCACGACATGGGCGTGATAGCGAGCTGTGCCGATCGCGTTGCCGTCATGTACGCCGGGCAAGTGATCGAGTCTGCTCTGAAAGCAGATTTGTTCACAGGGATGCGTCATCCGTATACCCAGGCGCTGCTGAAGTCGATCCCTGATCTTCACGGGAAACACGTCGACGAGCTCTACAGCATTCAGGGACAGCCTCCGAGTTTGGTGAATCCGCCCGGCCACTGCAGATTTGCGCCTAGATGCGAATACGCCCAGGACCGATGTCGTGCCGAGGCGCCGACGCTGACCGACGGAGACGGGCACGCGTATGCGTGCTTCTATCCGGTGAACGGTCCGATGGCAAGCGCCCTCTCCGCATCTGGGGAGGGAGGCCGAGGACCGGAGGTGAACGCGGCGGACGTCGAGCCACTCCTCGTGATCGACCACGTCACCAAGGAATTTCCCGTCCGGCAGGGCGCGCTCAGTCGTCGCACAGGTTCGGTCAAGGCGGTATCTGACGTGAGCCTCAGCGTCATGCCCGGAGAGACCTTGGGTTTGGTCGGCGAGTCGGGGTGTGGAAAGAGCACGCTCGCTCGGATCATCCTGGGCCTAGAGGCTCCCGACAGTGGCAGCATCCGCTTTGGCGGGGAGGACGTGTCTCGTCTGCGTGGAAAGGCCTTGCGGCAGCTTCGGGCGGGTGTGCAGATGGTCTTCCAAGATCCGTATGCATCTCTTGACCCGCGCCTGCGGGTCGCGCCAATCGTCAGGGAGCCGTTGGTAGCTCAGGGGATCGGCAATCGAAAGACTCAGACCGCGCGAGTGCGCGATCTGCTATCGAGGGTGGGACTTCCGGCATCGGCCATGGACCAATATCCGCATCAATTCTCCGGTGGTCAGCGGCAGCGAATCGCCATCGCCCGGGCACTGGCGGTGTCGCCCAAGCTTGTCGTCGCGGACGAACCGACCTCTGCGCTGGATGTCTCGATTCAGTCGCAGGTCCTGAATCTCATGCGCGCGCTGCAGCGAGAAAAGCACGACCTGACGTACATCGTTATTTCGCATGATCTCGCCGCAGTCCGCTACCTCGCGGATCGTGTCGGGGTCATGTATCTGGGGAAGCTGGTGGAGCTGGGGACGGCACGCGACGTCTACGAGAACCCTGCCCACCCGTACACGTTCGGGCTTCTACGTGCAGTCCCGGAGGTCACAACGAGCCCTGAGCGCAGTCGCGCAGAGCCCACAGTACGCGGGGAACTGCCTTCCGCGGTAGACCCTCCCTCCGGTTGCCGCTTCCGCACACGTTGCCCCAGGGCGCAGGCAGTGTGTGCCGATGAGGAGCCGCCAATTCTGGATCTGGCTACTCCCGGACATGGTGTTGCCTGCCACTTCCCGATAGGCGCGCCACCTCGAATTCAGGCGTCCGAAGCCGGTGCCGGGACGACGTCCTCGCCCTACTAGACCCTATGGAGGTTGACGTCCGGCCGGGCTGGTGAAGTCGGCCGGTCCCCCACGCGAGCGTGGGGATGTTCTGGCCGCTGCGGATGCGACCCGCGCGGCCGGGCCCACAACCGCATAGGAGGCCGACCATGGCACAGGTTCGCAGCTGGGCAGGTCTGGACGTGCACGCACGCAGCGTGCTCGCTGTCACAACGGACGCCGAGACGGGCGAGCTTCGCTCGCAGCGACTGCCGGGTGATACCGCGAAGGTCGTTGAGTTTTGCTGCTCGCTGCCCGGGCCGACCCGGGTGGCATATGAGGCTGGGCCGACCGGCTATGGGCTCGCCCGCGCGCTTGAGGCCGTCGGGGTCGGGTGCGTGGTCGCGGCGCCTGGGAAGATCGAGCGGCCGAGTGGTGATCGGGTCAAGACCGATGAGCGGGATGCCGGCCGGCTGCTGCGTTTGTTGATGATCGACGGTCTGCATCCGGTCCGGGTCCCGGCTGTGGAGGAGGAGGCACTGCGCGATCTCGTGCGCGCCCGCGATGACGTGCGCGGCGATCTGATGCGCGCTCGCCAGCGGCTCTCCAAGTTGCTGTTGCGTCACGACGTGCTCTACGAGGACACCGGCAGCGCCTGGACCAAGCGTCACCGCGCGTGGCTGCGCGCGCAGGACATCGGCGGCGGGGCACAGATCACGCTGTTGGATCACTTGGGCGCGATCGATGTCCTCGAGTCCCGCCGCGAGCAGCTCGAAACAGTGATCACAGAGCTGATCCCCGCCTCGCCCTATGCGCTGGGGGTGGCCCGGCTCAGGTGCCTGCGTGGGATCGACACGCTCTCCGCGGTCGGGCTCGCGGTCGAGATCGGCGACTTCGCACGCTTCAAGCGTCCCGCGCAGCTGATGAGCTACGTCGGGCTCGTCCCGTCGGAGAACAGCACAGGCGCATCGCGACGTCTGGGAGCGATCACGAAGACCGGATCGCGGCACGCCCGCCGACTGCTCGTCGAAGCGGCCTGGCACTACCGCAAGACACCCAGCAGAGGCACCGTGCTTCAACGCAGACAGGCCGGTCAGCCCGCGCCAATCATTGAGCTCTCGTGGAAGACGCAACGCAGGCTCTACCGCGTCTGGCAACACCTCGACGCCGAGCGCGGAAAGCGCCGCACGATCGTCGCTGTCGCCGTCGCCCGCGAACTCGCCGGGTTCTGCTGGGCGATCACGACCGCCGACTGACATCTCAGAGCACCACGTCGGTTGCAGAGGCGGCAGGCGCCTGGCGCTCGCGCGAGAGCATCCGCGATCTAGCTATGAACAACCGCCACAGGACACGGTCACGTTCGATCCTAGACAGCCGGGCTCTCACGACGAAAACCGGTCCTGCGGACACCGGAGCCAACCCGTGCACCCGCGCATAAGAGTCTGACCGCGCGTCGCGCACCAGTCAGGCCCTGCCGCCCCTCCAACCGACACGATCCCCGCCCAAGCCGCGGGCATCCGGTGCTGGTCACTTGACACAACGCTCTCCATAAGAGCTAGGGGTGGTGTGCGGGACCCAGACCATATGGATTCAGTCCGGCCTGAGTTGTGGGAGTTCGCCGGTCCTCCCACGCGATCGTGGGAGCGTGTTTCTGCCAGCGCGGCTGGATCCCGCGCGGTGACGCAAAATTACATGGAGGAGCCGACCATGACGAAGGCTAGGCCTAGACATCGGCTCCCCACGACGAACCATGGTCCTGGGGCACCGGGAGCCAACCCGGAATCCGCGCATACCAGGATGACCCGCGTCGCGCACAGCAGCCGGGTCGTCACCGAGCCAGCCAACTACGACCCCATCCAGACCAAGCCCCAACAGAAAAATCGCTATGCCCGCCTTGACAAACGACCCTCCATATCAGCTATCCGTCAGCGTGGCGTGCCGTACCTCACTCGGAGTGACACCAAACTTGCGCTTGAAGATCCGGGAGAAGTGAGCCGAATCATTGAATCCCCAGCGGAAAGCGATGTCGGTCATGGACCCGCCATTGCGCAACTGGAGATCCTCGAGGCAGCGTCGGAGCCGCGCATTTCGAACCATCAGACGCGACCGACTCATCGCCGTCCTCGAACAGGGCGTGCAAGGCGCGCACCGAAATAGCGAAAGCGCGCGCGATCGAGGTGGGACCCAGGTCGGGGTCCTGCAGATGAGCGCGTACGTAGAGCCGGATCTCGGCGCGGACAGCGGCGCGCTCGGCCGACCGGCCGGTCGGCAGTTCGGGCTCGACCGCAGCGCGAAGAACTCGAGCGCAACATTGGCGGCGGACACGGCCGCAGCCCCGCTCAGATGCTGCGACTCGATCGCGAGTGCGTTCATGTAGCGCACGAGCAACCGTGCCGGGCCGCTGGAGTCGAGCGACGGCAGGCTACGAAGCTCGCCAAGGCGGGGGCAGACGGACAGCAGGCGCTGCCGGGGGAACAGCAGGGTGCGCTTGTGAAACGGCTTGACGATCTCAATTTCGGTCGGTGTGGCGCCATCCCAGATCGCGATCTGTCCGGGTGTGAGCATGAGTTGTCGGTCGCCCTCGCGCACGATCTCAAAGCCCTTGTGCACGAACTGGAATCCGAGGACATCCTCGCTCTCGACGGGCCCGGACACGCCGATCCTGCTGGGCGTCCCGACGCCCTCGGAACGGTGCCGCCATGCAGTCGACGAGCATTATGTCGTCGATCGCGCGGCGTACGACGCCGCCGTTGAACTTTCCAGGCGTGCGGTCGCTGGCGGTGATGTCAAACGAAAGGTGTGTGGTGGCGAGAATCGAGGACCATGAGCCGAGTTGGTCGCTGACGTCCCGGCCTCTGGTGGCCCACCTTTCGGCGCCGTCAGCCGAGCTGCGCAAGTCGTGGTTCTCATCCTGAGCGCGCGCAACACCCACCAGTGGGCACTCTGCTCACAGGTCCGCCTCCTGAGTCCACTCTCTCTCCGTCGAACCACGATTATGGTTCGAGTCTCCTCGCCGGATGATACCGGTGGCCATTGCTGCAGAACAGGGGTGGCCGAGCCGCTTGACGACCTCATTGGGTGCGTCTGTGACGCGTACTCCGCCCCGGAAGTCTTCTCAGCCACTGCGGATGACCACCTTCAGCGCCTCGGTGGGATTGTCGATCGCAAACCGAATCGCTTCTGGAAAGTGCTCCAGCTCGAACTCATGGCTGACCAGTGACGTGAGCGCATCCGCGTTGCGCTCTGCGATTCGTACCGCTTCCGCGAAGGCATCCGCACTGCTGCAGCTGACGCCCAGGAAGTCGAGCTCCTTCTCCGTCAGCAGGCCGAGCCGGACGCCAAGCTCCTGGTTTGACATGCCGACCTGCACGGCACGGCCGGCCCTGGAGGCGATCTCCAACATTGCCGCCACTGCGCTCGCCGCGCCGGTCGCATCGAATACGACTGGCGGTCCATCTGCGCCTGCCCAGTTGCGTGCGGCTGCCACGACCTTAGCGGCGCCGTCCTCGTCGGGCTCCCACAGCAGTCCGTCTGCTCCATTTGACCGTGCGACCGCGAGCCGGCTTTCCTGCAGGTCCACCACCAGCACCGATGCGCCGTACTCCCGGGCCACCAACGCGATGCACTGACCGATCGCGCCGCCACCAAACACGACGGTGCGCTCGTTAGCCGTGAGGCGTCCGCGCTGCGCGGCCTGGACGGCGATCGAAAGCGGTTCGACCATCGCGGCAACGGCGGGTTGCTCGACGCCGATCGGGAACACCTGGCTGGCTGGCACCACGACGCGCTGTTGTAGCCCGCCGTCGAGATGAATCCCGATCAGGTTGAACGTGGCACATACGTTGGGGCGTCCGATACTGCACGGGTAGCAACTACCGCACGCAATCAGCGGCCATACCGAAACCAGCGAACCTACCTTCAGATTAGGAGGGCAGCCGTCGCCGACGGCCAACACTCGAGCGCCGAGTTCATGTCCGAGCACTCGCGGGAACTGATCTCCACCCGCTTCCGTGGAGAGCTCGCCCAAGAAGAAGTGGTAGTCGGAGCCACAGACCCCTATAGCCTCGGGTGCAAGCAGAACCTGGCCAACTCCAGGTCGCGCCGGCTCCAAACGCTCCTGAACGGATATGATCCCGATCGCCTCAGCCACAGCAGCACGCATGCACAACCTCCATCCAATCGGACTCGCTTATCTCATGGAGCAGCGCGATGTTTCCGAGCGCGCGAAGTCTCATGACCTGATGGATACACGGTCCGAGATCTTCGATCTACGGCTTCGTGCGCGATGTGCACAATTGGCTTGAAACGTGCGCGCAAATGGTCGCTTGTCGGGCGACAGCCGAGCGACGACTGCTGAGCACGGCGATCGTCAGACCATCAGGGTTGCCACTTGTGGACGCGATGGCGGCGACGGGGGCCGGGATGACGAATGCGTCTCGCAATCTGCAATTCGGCTGCGTAAACTGCTGTGGCGACACTAGGTCGGTCCGTGGAGCCAGCAAAGCCCTCTGCAAGTGGGCCATCCTAAAGAAGATGTCTCAGGTTGACCGCGCCTGAGCTTGCAGTCCTTGCTCTGGCCGCGTTCATTGGCTCCGCCGCCCAGTCAGCAACCGGATTTGGTGTCGCGTTGCCGGTCTCGCCAGTCGCGTTCGCGCTCCTGAGGCCGCCCGATGCCGTACTGACCGTGGAGGCGGTGGGACTGGCGCAGAATGTGTTGGTTCTGCTTGCGCGCCATCGCCGCCTCGACATTCGTGTTGCTGATGCTGTGCTTGTGGTCGGGGCCGCGATCCCCGGGGTCCTACTGGGAGCGCTGGTCATCACGCACGTTTCCAAGCAGGCGATGCAGTTGGTCGTGGGCGTCGCGATATTGGCAGCGGTCGTGTTCCGGATGCACGAGCCAGGCCGCGTGGCAATCTTGGAGCGGCGCTCGACCGGAGTGCCGGTCGGACTGCTGGCCGGGATTCTCACGACGACAATCGGCATCAACGGACCGCCGATGGCCATCTGGCTGCGGGCTCGAGGGGTGACGCTCTCCCAGCTTCGGGACACGCTGGCGGTCACCTTTATGACGCTGAGTCTGGTCGCCATTCCTAGCCTCGCCGCGCGTGGGGGCTCAATTCCTGTGGTCGCGATCATGCCTCTCGCCGCGGGGCTCGTGGTTGGCCATCTCCTTGGCATCACTGCGCACGAGCGAGTATCCGAAAGCAAGCTCGAGCGCGTGCTGGTCGTCCTGCTCACCGCTGCCGCGGCGGCGAGCATCTGCGGAGCGGTTGTCGGGCTCGCGTGAAGTCCGTTCGGCTCACGACTGGAATGACCGCAGACTCGAGCGGCAGACAGAGTCGGCCGCGCACTCTACGGAGTACCGGCGGGGGCGCCCCACCGGACACTGGTGCAAACAGCCAGGTCCTTCGTTTGTTCGCTAATTTGCAGGTTCGATGACAGAGCGTGTCCCGAACCGCGCCCCGAACTCGGCAATTCTGATCTGCGGAGTTCGAGTCTCCCCGTCGGCTTCGTGTCCTACCACCGTTGAGACTCGACGCAGGCTCCAGAGGCCGGTGGCCCGGGAACGGAATTCTTGCGGCTCGTACACGTGCTACCGGCCCGCGCCATTCAACCGGATGGGCCCGCCTGCGACTCTGCCTGCACCATTACATCGAACTCCTTACGCATTCGCTCGCGGTTGGGTTCAAGGCCGGTGAACAGCGCGAAGGAGAGAGCTGCCTGGTTAACAGCCATGCCCCCGCCGTCGAGAGTTCTGCAGCCCAGCTGGCGCGCGTGGCGAAGCAGTTCGGTGTTCAGCGGGCGGTAGACGATCTCCGCCACCCAGGTTCGCTTCCGGAGCAGTCGCAGGTCGAAGGGAATACCGGGATGGTGGGTCATCCCCGTGGGGGTCGCGTGGATGAGCCCGTCGGCGCCGGCCATGGCCTCCGCCAATCCGGGCGGCTCCACGACCCGGATGATCCCCGAGGGAGATTGCAGCGCCAAGGACTCGGCGAGGCGGTGCGCGCGTGAGGGCTCGGTGTCGAATATTGTGAGCCGGGCTGTCCCAAGCTGCAATACCGCACTGGCGGCCGCGGCTCCGGCGCCGCCCGCCCCTAACACCACCACGTTGCGCCGGTGCGCGTTGGGCAACCCCTCACCGAGGCTCTGCATGAAGGCCGGTTGATCGGTGTTGTGGCCCACCGTGCGACCATCGGTGAAGGTCACGGTATTCACAGCCCCGATCGTGTCTGCTCGCGGTGAGATCTCGTCGAGATGCTCGACCACGACCTGCTTGCAGGGGTGCGTTATGTTCACGCCGCTGAAACCCATCGCCTGCGCGTCTCGCACAAGACGCCCGGCGTCGTCGGGGTGCACGCCGAGCGCGGCGATGTCGATCAGCCGGTAGCTGTAGCTCACGCCCAGTGCGTCGGCCTCATGCTCATGCAGAGCGGGGGTGAGGGAGGTACCTATTCCAGCTCCGATCAGACCGGCGACAAAACGACGGCTTGCGGCGAGACCCTCTTTCATGTGGGATCGCGGGCCTGAGCGGTTCTGCCGCCGATTGAGCAAGCTGTCCAACTGATCGGTGGGAGCGTGATCATGAGCTGCCCGTTGGCGATACGCGCCGAGTGGTTGTGCCGCAAAGAGACGCGCAGGGGATGATGGAGCGTATTCTGCGCGTACGGATCTCCATCGGCGAGCGTTGAAGTCTCAAGCAACCGATCAGCTCCCAGGTCTCTGAGCTCGACCGTGACCTCGCAGGGCTGACGGTCGCGGTTCACCATGAAGACCGACGCCAGGTCCGTCTCGGCGTCGTGGGTGACCACCGCATCCAGGACCGGGACATCCCCATACAGCGCTGTCTCGTAGGAGCCCGAGTCGATCTGCGGCCAGAGGACAATGCCGGAGGCCAGGCGGCTCGTCGTCGCAAAGGGTAGAAACGTCGTCTGCCTCCACGACGGACCGCCCGGCTCGGTCATTATCGGCGCGATCACATTGACCAGCTGTGCGAGCGAGGCCGCACGAACGTGCTCGCTGTGCTTGAGCAGGGCGATGAGCAGGCTGCCCACGGCCACCCCGTCGGCCACCGTGTAGACATCCTCCAGCAGGCGCGGCGCGCGCGGCCAGCCCCCGGTGGTCACAGTCGACCCCTGAAACTCGTCCAGATACCAGACGTTCCACTCGTCGAATGACAGTCCGATCGTCTTGGATTGGCCAAGCTTGCGTTGAACCTGTGTGACCGTGTCAGCAACGGTCGTGATGAACCGCTCGAGCTCCACGGCGGACGCGACGAAGCTGCCCAGATCCTGGTTGCGCTCCTGATAATAGGCGTGAAGGGAGATGTAGTCCACATGCGGATAGCAGTGCTCGAGCACGATCCGTTCCCACTCCCGGAAGGTCGGCATCGATTGGTGGGAAGAGCCGCACACCACGAGCTCGAGCCCGGGATCGAACATCCGCATCGCCGCCGCCGTCCGGGCTGCCAACGAGCCGTATTCCCCCGCGCTCATATGGCCCAGCTGCCAGGGTCCGTCCATCTCATTGCCCAGACACCACATGCGGACCCCGAACGGCTCGGCTGCACCATTACGGCGCCTCGCATCTGAGAGCGCTGTGGCCGACGGGTGATTTGCGTACTCCAGCAGATCAAGCGCGCTCTGGATGCCCCCGGTTCCGAGGTTCACCGCGAGCATGAGTTCCGCGTCGACGAGTCCAATCCACTTGGCGAATTCGTGTAAACCGATCTCGTTGGTCTCCAGTGAATGCCAGGCGAGGTCCAAGCGCGCTGGGCGGCGATCTCGCGGACCGACCCCATCCTCCCAGCGGTAACCCGAGACGAAGTTCCCTCCCGGGTAGCGGACTGTCGTCACGCCAAGCTCGCGGACGAGGTCGACCACGTCGAGACGGAACCCGTCCGCGTCTGCAGAAGGATGCCCGGGCTCATAGATGCCGTCGTAGACCGAGCGTCCCATATGCTCTACAAAAGCTCCGAACAGGCGCCGGTTGACCGGGGCGACGTGCATCGTACGGTCCACGGTGATCCGGGCCGGATTCATATGCCCTCTTGAGCCACGTTGATGGCTCGTTCGGACTCTATGGTGCGGCCTGAGCTCACATCGATCCTCCCCATGGAAGCTGTGGTTCACGCACCGGCCTGACGTTCGGGGGGTGCAGCACCCTTTCCTCGTCGGTTACCGTTAGGGCGATGCCGAGTCTGAAGCGAACCGCCGCGACCGAGATCTCGCTGGTGTACGTCGTCGGCCGACTCAACCACGGAATCCGCAAGGAGATGCGTCGAGACCTGGCGGAGTGGCGGCTGAGCGTACCTGAGTTCACAGCGCTGTCAATTCTTAAACGGCGGCCCGGGCTGTCCAACGCGCAGCTCGCGCGGCGCACGATGGTAACTCCGCAATCCATGATCGAGATTCTGGCGGGCTTGGAAACCCGCGAGCTGGTGCTGCGGTCGGTCGACCCCAACCACGGTCGCATTCTGAGATCCGAACTCACCGATGAGGGTGAGCGGATCGTGGTCGCCGCGCTCCGAAAAATCGATGAGATCCAGGATCAGTTACTGGACGGCGTCCCCGACGATCAGAGCGACCTGGTTCTCGAGGTGATGCTGCAGGCAATGCGGCGGCTCCAAAGCGCGCAGTAGCCAGATGGGCGACCGGGCGCGCACCGGTGCTCGCGCGCGTGTCGCTTCGGTGACAGCAGCCCGCCGTCTTTCAGGTTAACCGCAAACGCACGCCGTGTTAGAGCCACGCAATCCTGCTTTGACGCCTCTTGACAGCGGCCCTTCGCAGGGCTAGCCTAATATCAGGTAGCCGAATAGACGGCATGTCTGGCGCTTGCTGGACCACCTGAGGAAAAGAGGAGAGGTGATGTTTTTGTTCATCACACGAGTACGTTCGCGTGCACGTGCCGTGCGGTCGTTCCGTCTTGGGCTGATGGGGAGCCTGCTCTCTGCGGCGGGAATTGCGATGCTCTGCGCCAGCGGGACCAGTGGCGCGGCCACGATCGCCCGTGCGAACAACCTTGCCGTTCAGTTTGCCGGTCCGCCGATCAGCCTCAACCCAGCCCTCGGTGGCAACGGCGGGTCGTCGGTCTACACCGCACTTGACTACGACCCGCTGATCTACCTGACCAGCAAAGGTCAGCTGGTGCCTGACCTGGCCAGCTCGTGGAAGTTCGTCGGCAGGTTTCACCGTAAGTTCAAGTTGACGCTGCGTCCTGGGGTGAAATTCACGGACGGGACGACCATGACCGCCAGGTCGGTGGTCAACTCGATGAAGTACTTCCTCAAGGCGGGGGGGCAGCTGGTCGGGAACGTCGGCGCGATCAGCTCGATCACCGCGCCGAACGGCCACACGGTCATGATCACGTACAAGACCGCGAACCCGGACGCCCCGGGCACGCTCGACCAGTTTTATGGGATCGGCGAGATCATCGGCCCGAAGGGCCTGGCCAATCCCAGCTCGCTGCTCACGACCAGTGACGGAACTGGACAGTTCGTTTATGACAACAGCGCGTCGACGACCAACAGCACCTACACCTACAAGCGCAACCCGAAGTACTTCAATCTGGGCGCGCAGCACTTCAACCAGGTGCAGGTCAAGGTCATCGGTGACCCGACCGCGGTGCTGTCCGCGATGCAGACCGGCGAGGTTCAGTTCGCCAGCGGTGCGCCGAACACTCTGGCCGCGGCCCAGGCCGCAGGGCTCAAGATCTTCAAGCAGCCGTTCTTCCAATGGGAGCTGATCGTTCCCTGGAAGAACAATGTGGTTCCTGCGCTCAACAACGTGAAGGTCCGCGAAGCGATCGGATACGCGCTCAACCGGCATGCGATCGCCAACGCCGTCGGCGCATCGATCACGACACCCGCCACCGAGGTGACGATGCCGAAGGCGCTCGGATACGTGAAGGGCGCCGGGTTCACCTACGACCTGGCCAAGGCAAAGCAACTGATGCAGCAGGCAGGTTATGGCAGCGGGTTCACCATTCCGGTGGTCGCCGAGTCCTTGATCGATCCGAACACCACGATCGCTCAGGCCCTCACGCAGTCGCTCGCTGCGATCGGAATCAAGACCCAGATGACGGTCGTCTCGACCGGCATCGGCCAGTTCGCAACCGCCGCCCAGAGCGGCCAGTACGGAATGGTGATCTTCCCTGGTGCCGGCATCGACATGTACCAGGTGGCCAACCAGCTCCTGCCGCCGGGGATCTTCAACCCGGCCCACCTGGCGACACCGCCTGCCATCGCCGCGACTCTGTCGAAGGCATACGGGGCCGACGGCGCTGTGCAGACGCGGCTCTACCAGAAAGCCGACCGGCAGCTGGATGGGCTCGCCAGCTGGATTCCGGGCGTGCTCGCGCTTTCGCCGAACTACGTGTCGCCGAAGCTCGAGAACGTTACGGAGTCGTTCACCAACCCGAATCCGATGCCGGTAGGGCCGACGTCGGCGCTCTCATGGGAGCTCAAGTAGTAAAACGGCTGTCCGGAACGTAACCGGAGGCTCGGGCAGGTATCGGAGTGAGACGCAGCAGGAGAGAGGTAATTCCCGGCAAATGGCTCATGCGGATCATCGGGTTCCGCGTGGCAACCGCGATTCCTCTCGTCCTGCTCGTCTCGTTCATCATCTTCCTGCTCGAGTCGCTGGTTCCGGGGAATCCCGCCGAGACGATCCTCGGTCAGAACGCGACACCTCAGAACGTCGCTACGCTTGACCGCCAGCTCGGGCTCAACAAGCCGCTGCTTGACGGCTACTGGACGTGGCTTGACGGAGTTCTGCATGGGCATCTGGGCACATCGGTGATCAGCGGTGAGAGCGTCAGTTCGTTGCTGAACGGCCGTCTGGCCGTGACCCTGTCGCTGGTCGTTCTGTCGGTCTTGGTGAGCGGCATCGTGGGCGTGGCTCTTGGCCTCATCAGCGCGCGGCGCGGCGGGGTCATCGGTCGAATCCTTGACGTCGTCTCGCTGGCGGGACTGGCACTGCCGAGCTTCTGGGTCGGCACCGTCCTGGTTGCGCTGTTCGCGGTGCAGCTCCGGATCTTCCCCGCCTCCGGCTATGTGACCTTCGCCCAATCCCCCTCGGGCTGGATCGAGCATCTGATCCTGCCCGTTGCAGCGCTCAGCCTGCTGGGCGTAGCGGCGGTCGCGAAGCAGTCTCGGGATGCGATTCTCAGCGCGCTCGAGGCCGATTACATCGCAATGCTGCGCGGCAACGGCATGAGTGAGCGAGAGATCATGCTCAAGCACGTGCTGCGTAACGCGGCGATGCCGATCGTGACGGTCCTCGGCGTGGTGGCGATCGGGACGCTCGGCGGAACCGTGTTTGTGGAGAGCGTCTTCGTCCTGCCCGGGATGGGCAGTCAGGCGACGCAGTCCACGGTTGATCACGACCTGCCCGTGATCCTCGGCATCGGTCTGTACTTCACCGTGATCGTCGTCATCATCAATCTGTTCGTCGACTTGACGTACGGATTGCTCAATCCTCGGGCCAAAACGACATGAGCGTCGCCACTCCCGCTGCTCTCAGCAACGAGACCGACGCTGCCGATGCGGTCGCGGCCGCGCGCCCCAGAGGAATCGTTCGTACGGTGCTCTCGTCAAACCGGGGGCTCTGCGCGGTGGGCTTTCTGGTCCTCATCTTCCTCGCCTCCGAGCTCGCCGGCCTGATCACATCGGGCGGTCCCGACAAGGAAACGCTGCTTGCGGTCAACCAGGGGCCGTCCATACACCACCTGCTCGGCACCGACGAGCTCGGGCGAGACATCCTGACCCGGATCCTGTACGGCGGCCGCTCCAGCCTCCTCGGCATCGCTGAGGCGATGGGCGCGCTGTTGGTGATTTCGATCCCGATCGGTGTGGTCGCCGGTTACGTCGGCGGTCTCACGGACACCGTCGTCACCCGCGGCGTCGACCTCGTCATGTCGATCCCGATCATCATCATCCTGCTGGCGGTGCTGGCCATCTTCGGCCACAGCATGACCACGGCGATGATCGCCTTTGGCGTGCTGGGGTCAGCCGGCGTCATCCGAGTGATCCGCAGTGCTGCGCTCACGGCCCGCTCCGAAGCCTTCATCGACGCCGCGAAGGTGACCGGGGTGCGCAGGGTCGACATCATCTTCCGCCACGTACTCCCGCAGTGCCGGGGCGTGATCGTCGTTCAGGCGGCGCTCTTTGCGGCCATCGCCCTTGGCGTCCAGACCGGCCTCACCTACCTCTCGCTCGGCCCTGCGCCACCGGCGCCGACCTGGGGCGGGATGGTCGCCGACGCGGTGACTGAGTTCTACGTCGCGCCCTGGCAACTGGTTCCGTCGGGCGCGGTGATCGCGCTCACCGTGATCGCGCTCGGGGTCCTTGGCGATGTCGTGCGCGACGCGATCGCCGACTCGCACTCCGCCAGCGCCAGCGGCATCGCGCGCCGAGCGCCTCGCAGGCGAGGCGACCCGCAGGATCGTCCCGCGGATCCCGATGCCCTGCTCGAGGCGGCCGGGCTGACCGTCGTGGTCGGCGGGCACGGCGCGGAGACGAGCCTGATCAAGAACGTGTCGCTGTCGGTCGCGCCCGGCGAGGCGCTCGGGATCGTCGGAGAGTCCGGCAGCGGCAAGTCGATCACGATGAAGGCCCTGGCGGGCCTGCTGCCCAAGGCCGCGGCCGTCACGCAGGGCTCGATCCACTTCGGAGGCGTGGAGCTCACGTCCCGCGGAGAAGCCGGCTACCGTGCGATCCGTGGGCACGGCATCGCGATCATCACGCAGGAGCCGATGCGGGCGCTGGATCCCTCCTACCGCGTGGGCAAACTGCTCAGCGACGTGGTGCGGGCGATCGAGCACTGCAGCCGTACGGAGGCGCGGTCCCGGGCGATCGAGCTGCTCCGGCGGGTCCAGATCCAGGAGCCCGAGGAGGTAGCTCAGCGCTACCCGCACGAGATCTCGGGGGGGATGGCACAACGAGTCGCGATCGCGATGGCGCTTGCGGGCCATCCAAAGCTGCTGATCGCCGACGAGCCAACCACGGCCCTGGACGTGACGGTCCAGGCTGAGATCCTCGACCTGTTGCGACGGCTACAGGCGGAGACGGGGATGGCGTTGATCCTGGTCAGCCATGACCTGGGCGTGGTCGCCGAGATCTGCGCACGCGTCTGTGTCATGTACGCCGGGGAGATTGTGGAGGTCGCGCCGAGCGCCGAGCTCTTCGCGCAGCCGATGCACCCGTATACGCGCGCGCTGATGAACGCGAGTCCACGCGTGAGCGAGCAGAGTGGCCCGCTGGCCACGATTCCCGGCACGGTGCTCGCCCCGCGCGACTGGCCGATCGGCTGTCACTTCGCAGGTCGCTGTGAGTTCAGCACCGAGGCCTGTCTGGCCGGGCCGGTCGAGCTGCGGCCGGTCACGCCAAGCGACCGTGCCCGGTGCGTGCGATCGGAGGAGCTGTTTGCGACGTCGGCGCCTGCCTCCACCTCAACCGCTGTGACGCGATGAGCGACCCGCTGCTCACAATCGACGCGCTTGTGGTCGAGTACCCGCTGCCGCACGGCCGAATCCGCCGGGCTGTCGACGACGTGAGCTTCACGGTGACGCCGGGCCAGACCGTGGGCCTGGTTGGGGAGTCCGGCTCGGGTAAGTCGACAATCGCACGCGCGATTGTCGGCCTCGCGCCGGTGACCGCCGGCACGATCACCCTCGGCGGCGAGGCGTTCACAGCGAGTAAGCGAAACGTGCAGATGGTCTTCCAGGACCCCTACAGCTCGCTCGACCCCACCAAGACCGTGGGCTACAGCGTGGCGGAGCCTCTGCGCGTGCATCAGGGACGGGAGCTCGACGCAGAGGCGATCCGCGCCAGGACGACGGAGATGCTCGAGGCCGTGGGGCTGCCCGCATCGGTGGCCAAGCTCTACCCCGCTCAGTTCTCGGGCGGACAGCGCCAGCGCATCGCCATCGCCCGTGCTCTGATCGTGCGGCCGCGACTCGTGATCTGCGACGAGGCGCTCTCGGCACTCGACCTGTCGGTCCAGGCACAGATCATCAATCTGCTGGTGCAGCTGCGCGAGAACCAGGGAATCAGCTTTCTGTTCATCTCGCACGACCTACGTGTCGTCGAGATGCTCTGTGACGAGGTGGTCGTGCTGTATCGCGGCCGCATCGCCGAAACCGGGGCGGCCGGCTGCATCCACTCTCAACCACAGCATCCCTACACCCGCGGCCTGGTCGCGGCGGTGCCGGAGATCGACCCACTACACCGTGCGGCCTCGCGTGCCTACCGCGATCGCCTGCGCAAGCCGGTCGCGCCCGCGCCGGAGCTCGGCGACAGCTGCCAGTACACCCACCGCTGTGTGTTCGCTGCTGAGGAGTGTGTGCGCAGCCGTCCGCCGCTGCGGACGGCTGGATCCGGCGCGCTCGCCGCGTGCCACCGCTTCGAGGACGTCTCTCGCCAGCTCGACGCAGACACCGACGTGCAGACCCAAGCAATGACGCCGCAGTCGTGAGCGCGGCTCTCCAACGAATGAAGGTGGTGAGATGGTGAGCGCACGCATTCTGCTCGTGGGCGATCTGATCCTGGACGAGCCTGATCCGGATTGGTTCTTCGAACCCAGCGCCGAGACACTGCGCAGCGGCGACGTGGTCATCGGTCAGGTGGAGGTGCCACATTCGACGCGCGGTCACGTCCAGAGCACGGATGTCCCAGCGCCGCCGGCGCGCCCCGAGCACCTCGAGGCGCTGCCCCGCGCCGGCTTCAACATCGCGACGCTCGCCGGAAACCACATTGCCGACCTCGGCCCCGATCCGATCGAGGACACGATCGCGAAGCTGCACGAGCTCGGCATCCGGACCACGGGCGCCGGGATGAACCTGGCGCAGGCGCGCGAGCCGGCCCGCATCGAGGCAAACGGCATCTCGGTCGCTGTCTTCAGCTACAACTGCGTCGGGCCCAAGGACGGCTGGGCGCGGGCGTCCAAGGCGGGTTGTGCCTACGTCAACGTGCTCACCCACTACGAGCTCGACCACGCCTCGCCCGGCGGACCTCCCACCATCTATACGTTCGCCGCCCCTGAGAGCCTCGAGGAGCTGCGCGCCGACCTGGCCGCGATGCGATCGGCGGTCGACATCATCGTCGTCGCGCTGCACAAGGGCATCGGGCACGTGCGCAGCCAGATCGCGATGTATGAGCGCGACCTATCGCGTGCGGTGATAGATGCGGGCGCCGACATCGTCGTCGGCCACCACTCGCACATCATGCGCGGCATCGAGCTGTACAAGGACAAGCCGATCTACCACGGACTCGGCAACTTCGTGAGCGTCACCCGCGCGCTCTCAGCGACTGAGAGCGACACGCCCGAGGCGCGTGCCTGGGCGGTGCGGCGCGAGCAGCTCTACGGGTTCAAGCCGGATCCCAAGATGCCCACCTACCCGTTCAATCCTGAGAGCCGCAACACGATCATCGTGGACTGTGTTGCCGGATCCGACGGATCGATCGACGCCGGGCTGATCCCGTGCTGGATCGACGACGATGCCAGGCCGGTGCCTCTGGGACGCGACGAGGGGCAGCACGTGCTCGACTACGTCCGGACCATCGGCGAGGAGGCCGGCCTCACCACCGAGTTCGAGTGGGACGGCGAGCGCGTACGGATCACCGCGCCGCAACCGGTGAGCGCGGGGGCATGATGGCGGCAGAGTCGAATGGCGCCCCGCTCAAGGGCATCAAGGTCATCGATCTCACCCGCGCCCTGGCCGGCCCGTTCTGCACGCTGATCCTCGGCGGGCTCGGAGCTGACGTGATCAAGGTCGAGGATCCCAAGGGCGGAGACATCTCCCGTGGTAACTCCCCTTACATCGGGCCGAACGGGCTCACGCTGGCAGCGACCGGGCCGGAGGACATCTCGCTCGCTTCGCTCACCCGGCTGCGCGGCAAGCGCAGCGTGACGCTGAACCTCAAGCATCCCGACGCGCACCAAGTGTTCGCCGATCTCGTCCGCAACGCGGACGTCGTGGTCGAGAACTTCACCAGCGGCACCGCCGACCGGCTTGGCGTCGGCTACGCGGCCGCGCGTGCGGCCAATCCAGCGATCGTCTACTGCGCCATCAGCGGTTTCGGCGCGGACGCCGACCCCGGAGTCCGGGCGATGGACACCATCGTCCAGGCCCTCAGCGGGGCGATGCTCACCAGCGGCGGCCCCGAGGATCCTCCGATCCGTGTCGGCATGCCGCTGGCCGATGTGCTTACGCCGGTCTGGGGGGTGGTTGGCATCCTCTCTGCGCTGCAACGCCGGCAACGCACGGGCGAGGGGGACTTCGTGGACGTGTCGATGCTCGGCGTGCTGACCTCGCTGGTCTCCACCGAGGATTGGCAGGCGCTCCAGGACCTGGGCCAGCCGCTGCGCACCGGGCCCACGTTGCCACGACTGGCGCCCTTCGGGGTCTACCGCTGCGCCGACGGATGGTTCGCGATGGTTGCGCCTCAGGACAAGCTCGTGCAGAGCCTGGTCGAGGTCATGGGCCGACCGGAGCTGCTCGAGGATGGCCGCTACGCCACGCGTGACTCGCGCGTGCGTCACGACGCCGAGCTGACCGCCGAGATCGAGGCGTGGGCCGCAGATCTCCCCGCCGATGAGATCGCCAGACGGCTTGCCGCCAAGGGCGTTCCGGTTGCGCCGATCCGCTCGCCGATCGAAGCGGTGGCCGATCCGCGGGTCGCGGCGCGAGAGGAGACACTGCCCGTTCAGCACCCGGTCCTGGGAGACGTCCCAGGCCTGCGAACAACCGGTGTGCCGCTGCGCATGCGCAATGCCCGGATCGGCTTTGCTCGGCTGGCGCCGAGTCTCGGTGAGCACACGGACGAGGTCTTTACTCAGCTGCTCGGCTACGACGAGCAGCGCATCCAGGGACTCCGGGACGCCGGCGTCATCTGAGCGAGGAGAAGCTTCATGAGCACGACAACACGCGTTTCGTCACCCGGCCGCTACGAGGGCTACGCCGAGCGGATCTACGAGTCGTGGCAGCGGAGCTCGTTCTATGTCGAGGTGCGCGACGGCACCAAGCTGGCCGTCGACCTGTACCGACCGGTCAGTGACGGGTCGCCTTCACAGACCGCGCATCCGGTGATCTGGATCCACACCGCCTACCAGCGCGGCGTGGCGGGCCCGGATGGCGCGGTTGAGCTCTTTGCCTCGAGCTACATGGACGTTCGCGATCTCACGCTGCACGGCTATGTGCTCGCGATCGTCGACACGCGGGGCAAGGGCGCCTCCTTCGGCTTCCGTCGAGGCATGCAGGACAGCACTGAGGGGCGTGATGCCTACGACATGACCGAGTGGTTCGCCGCACAGCCATGGTGCGACGGCAACGTCGGGATGCTGGGCTGCTCCTACCTGGGCGGCAGCCAGGACAACGCAGCGATCACCACTCCGCCGAGCCTCCGCGCGATCTTCCCGGGCGCGACAACCTTCAACCGCTACGACTCGATCTGCCGTGGCGGGCTGCTCGCCCAGTTCCACACCCGACCCGAGGATCCTCGCGATGAGGGTGTGGACAGCCTGCCCGTCGATGACGACCCCGATCGCACGATGCTGGCGGCTGCCAGGGTCGAACATGCCCAGAACTCGATCATGGCCGATATCTGGAAGGACATCCCGTTCCGGGACGATCGCTCCGAGGCGCTGGGCAGCAGGTTCTGGGAGGAGTGCAGCCTCAGTACGTACCGCAACACCGTCGAGATGCGCGGCCCGGTGATGTATCGCTGGACCGGTTGGAAGGACGAGTTCACGGCCGACCAGTTCGTCGCGCTGGCCAACCTGCGCAACGTGGTGAAGGTCTTCATCGGTTCGGACACCCACTGCCAGAGTCCCGACTTCGACATGTTCGCCGAACACCTGCGTTTCTTCGACCGCTACCTCAAGGGCGTCGAGAACGGCATCGACACCGAGGATCGGGTCTACTACTACACCTACAACGCGCCGCCGGGAGAGAGCTGGTCGAGCAGCCCGGTCTGGCCCGTACGCGGGATGCAGGCCCAGCGCTGGTACCTCGACGCACAGCTCGACGCGTTGATCCTCGCGCCGGAGCTTCCCGACCAGGCAGGCGAGCACACCGTCGACGTCGATTATTCGGTTGTGACAGGGGAGCCGCTGACCCCGTTCTGGCCGAGCTCTCAGCATGGGCACGGACTCAGCTTCGAGACGGCCCCGTTCGAGAGACGCCCTACGCCTGACCGGACACTTCGTCGTCTCGCTGTGGCTGTCCTCGACGCAGCCCGATGGCGACACCTTCGCCTACCTGGAGGAGATCGACCCGGCGGGTCGCGTTCATCTGCGGGCTCACGGCCGTCTCCGGTCGAGTCACCGCAAGCTCGGCACGGCGCCCTATGACTACCTGGGGCTGCCCTGGCATCGGAGCTTCCGCGAGGACTATGAGCCGCTTGTCCCGGGCGAGCCACAGGAGCACCTGTTCGACCTGCTGCCGACCTCGACGATCGTGCTGCCCGGGTCGCGGTTGCGCCTGGTGGTAACAGGAGCGGACCCGCGCCAGCGCACACACCTCGGGTTCGAGTCACCGCCGCGACTGACGCTGCACACCGGTGGGGACATGGCCTCGTACGTCGAGCTACCGGTGGTCACAGATGCTCGGTGAGATCCGCGAGATGCCCTACTCCAGCGCGGCAGAGGTGTTCTGCCCGTTCTACCTTCCCGATACGCCGGCCCATGCTCAATTCGAGCAGGCCGGTTACCTCCAGGAGGAGTACTTCCTGACTGGCAACGGCGAGCTCTACGCGCCCGGTGACGGTGAGCCCCGCCGGGTCCGCAGCGGGCTGCCGTTCGTAACCCGCGCGCTCTGTGCCCGCCCGCGTGAGGCTTCGGACTTCTCCGGAGTGGTGCACCTGGCCGGAATCCACCCGTTCCTCGGCGGCGTGCAGTGGGAGTGGATTTCTGAGCTCGTGTTGAGCACGGGTGACGCCTATGTGGCGGTGGGCACCGGCACCGACGCGCTGTCGCGCGGGAGGTCTACGCCGGATTACCCCGTCTCCGCGACGCCGGTCGCACGTTGGTTCAACTCGGCGCGCTATGCCCCGTTGCGCTGGCCGGATGATGACGGCATCCGCTGGAGCGTCTTCTCCGACGTCGCGGCCATGCTGCGCTCGCCCGGACCGGCCGCTCCTCGCCGACCTCAGGATCGAGCGCGTGTACGCGTCGGGTTGGTCGTTTCTTGGCAGTTTCATCCGGACGTTCATAAACGAGGGCTTCCACGACGCGCTTCGCGGCCCAGACGGTGGGCCGTTGATCGATGGTTACGTGATCGGCATCTCGAGCCCCTGGCAGGGCGGTGGCTACCTCGAGATCAACTCCGGCGAGCAACCGGCGCCAGTGGGCGATCCACGTAGGTGGTTGCGCGCGATCGACGTGCCGGTGATCGAGTTCCTGAGCCAGGGGGAGGGGGAGCGGAACGTCGGTCCCCAGGCGCCGGACCGGGACGAGGGCGACGGACGCCATCGCCTGTACGAGGTCGCCGGTACGACGCACACCGACCTCGGAGTTCAGGTCCAGCGCACCAACATCGTGCAGCTGGCGCAACGGGGCCACCCGTATGCGATTCGGGATCGTGAACCTCGCTACGGCATCTCCGACGTCCCCCTGCGCCGGCTGTTCTCGGCGGCCATGGAGAACCTCGACGACTGGGTCGTCCATGGAGTCGCTCCGCCGCGCAGTGCGCGGCTCGAGTTCGACGCCGCGCTGGAGGTGGCGCGCGACGAGCTCGGGAATCCGTGCGGCGGCGTCAGGAGCGTGCAGGTCGACGTGCCGCTGGCCCGCTACGGCCGCGCCCCGGGGGAGCACGCCGCGGACAACGCCACGCACTTCCTGCCGATGTACCGGGTGCCGCTGGAGAGCAAGCAGCTCGAGCATCTGTATCCGGGCGGCCGTCAGGAGTACCTGGATCGTGCAGGCGCGGTGGTCGATCGCATGCGATCCGAGCGCTGGCTGCGCGCCATCGACATCGATGGTTACCGGACGGCCATCGCCGAGGCTGCAACGGCCGCGTTCACGGGGGCCGACTGAGCGCGGACTCGAGGAGCGTGGCCAGCGGGCCACGCTCCGAACCTCAGTCGCGCAGACCCAACAGCCTGATCGCGTTCTCCTTGAGGACGAGCGGTCGCACCTCATCCTTGATCGGAAGCTCTGCGAACTCCGTCAGCCAGCGGTCGGGGGTGATCAGCGGGTAGTCCGAGCCGAACAGCATCTTGTGCTTGAGCTGCGTGTTCGTGTACCGGATCAGGATCTCCGGGAAGTACTTGGGCGCCCAGCCGGAGAGATCGATGTGGACGTTCGGCTTGTGCACGGCGATCGCGAGCGCTTCGTCCTGCCAGGGGAACGAGGGGTGGGCGAGGATGATCTTCAGCTCCGGGAAGTCGGCGGCGACGTCGTCCACCGCCATCGGGTTGGAGTACTTCAGTCGCACACCGCCGCCGCCGGGCATGCCGGCGCCGATGCCGGTGGTCCCCGAATGGAACAGCGCGATCAGGCCGGCCTCGGCGATTACCTCGTAGAGCGGATAGAACTCGTGATCGTTGGGCCAGAAGCGCTGGACGTTGGGGTGAAACTTGAAGCCGCGGGCACCGGCATCGATCATCTCGCGCGCTTCGCGTACCCCCAGCTTGCCCTTGTGCGGGTCGATGCTCGCAAACGGAACCAGCACATCTGGATTGGCTCGGGCGGCCTCGAGCACCTCGCCGTTGCCGAGCCGGCGCCGGCCCATGCCGGCCTCGTCGTCGACGTTGAAGATGACGGCGAGCATGTTGCGCTCGCGGTAGTAGTCGGCGACCTCCTGCGCGGTCGGCTGCGGTGGATGGCCGCCGAAGTACTTCGCCGCGGCGGCGAGCACCTCGCTGGTGACCGGGTCCTGCGGCTCGCCCTCGTTACGCTCAGCGTGAACGTGGACGTCGATCGCGATGATCTCGTCGAGGTTCAGTGTCATGCCTGCCCCGCCTGCTCGAGATCGAGCGGCCGGAGTGACACCCCCGAGGGTTGCGCCATCGAGGCAAACGATGCCTCCCACTCGGCCGCGATCGACTCGACGTCCCAGCCGCCGTCGCGCAGGCTGTGGGCCTGCTCGGTCGAGTGCGCGTAGAGCGTCAGACGGTCGCCGCCGATCCCGATCGCCTGGCCGGTGATGCCGGCGGCCGCGTCGGAGGCGAGGAAGGCGACCAATGGAGCGCACTCCTCGGGCCAACCGATGGCGTGCTCGCGCCGCACCTGGGCGGGGAACTCCGCTCCTCCGGCAGCCGGCTCAACGAGCGGGGCGTAAATCGGAATGGTCGCCGTCATCTGCGTCCAGGCGGTCGGAATGACCGCGTTCGCGGTGATGCGGTCGCGCGCCAGTTCCATCGACCAGACGCGGGCGAAGGTGACGATGCCCGCCTTGGCTGCCGCGTAATTGGTCTGGCCGAAGTTGCCGAACTCGCCGGCTGGTGAGCCGATGACGATGATGCGGCCGCCCTCGCCCTGCTCGCGCATCTTCACCGCGGCGGCGCGAGCGCAGGTGAAGGTGCCGCGCAGATGGGTCTCGATCACGAGGTCGAAGTCCTCGTCGGTCATCTTCCAGAGGACACGGTCGCGCAACACGCCCGCGTTGGTCACAAGAATGTCGAGTCGGCCGAACTCGCTGATCGCGCGTGCGGCGAGCGCGTCGGCCACGTCGCTGGAGCCAACTCGTCCGACCGCCACTGCCGCGCGCCCACCGGCAGTCGTGATCAGCTCGGCGGTCTCCTGGGCCGCCTCCGGGTCCAAGTCGTTGACGACAACGGCCGCGCCCGCCCGTGCCAGTTCGAGCGCGTAAGCCCGCCCCAAGCCCTGCCCGCTGCCGGTGATTATCGCAACCTTCCCGCTCAGGCTGAAATCGCTCATGCATAGAACCTTACGACCGACTCGGCGACGACGGCCGGCCGCTCCGCATCCTCGACCTCCAGCGTGGCCAGGATGCCGGCTGCGAAGCCACCGCGAACCTCCGACACCAGCGTCACTTCAGCAACGCCGCGGAAGCGGCTTCCGACCCGAAGGGGGCCGGGGAAGCGCACCTTGTCGAGACCGTAGTTGATGCTGGTTATTGCGTCGGTGACCGTCAACAGCTGTGTCACAGGCGCGAGCAGAGCCAGTGAAAGGTAGCCATGTGCGATCGTTCCCCCAAACGGCGTCTGAGAGGCACGCTCGACGTCCACGTGGATGAAGTTATGGTCGCCGGTCAAGTCGGCGAAGTCATCGACGAGCTGTTGAGTCATCTCAGCCCAGGCGGTCGGGCCAAGTTGACATCCCACGCTCTTTTCCAATTCGGCAAAGTTCGTCGTGAATCCGAGTGTCTCAACGCTGCTCATAACTCCCTCTCTCTCCCAGTCGCCCGTGCTCGCAGCCGTCTGTCCTTGATTATCAGGCTACCGAATGTTACCGTGCCGTCAAATGACGGTGGGAGAGCCGGTGAATCTCAGCCCGGGAATGGGAGATCTCAGCTGGCCTGTTCGCCGGGCCGCGGCGCTCTTCGGCAGCTCGAACGGGATTTCTGATGGTGAGGTGACCCTCACCTACGCCCAGCTCGCGGAACGCGTCGCCGCGCTCGGCGGGGCGCTCCAAGAGCTCGGCGTGCCGAACGGCGCTCGGGTCGGGTACGTCGGCGTCAACTCGGTGGCGCATGCTGAGACCTGGTTCGCGGTGCCTGCGGCCGGCCGAGTGCTTGTCGATCTCAACCTCCGGCTGGCGCCGGCGGAGCTTGAGTTCATCGCCAACGACTGCGAGATCCAGTTGCTGATCGTCGACGAGGAGCGTCTGGCGGTGGCGCGGGAGCTGCAGCGCCACTGCCCGAGTGTCGCGCAGGTGGTCCTCGTGGGTGACGTCGAGCCGACCCGCGATGTCGAGCTCGCCCGCGAGGCACCGGTGCTCGCCTACACGGAGCTGCTCGGGGCTGAGCCCGCAGTACCTGTGGTCGACGGACCGGATGAGCTGGCGGGCATCTGTTACACGGGCGGTACCACCGGCCGCCCCAAGGGCGTGATGCTGAGCCACGGAAACCTGCTGGCAAACGCCCGCCACAACCTGATCACCACCGGTCACGCTCCGGACCAGCGCTGGCTGCACGTGCCGCCGATGTTCCATGTGGCAGGCACGGCGAACCTGTTCGCCTGCACCTGGGCTGGGACTGTTCAGGTGGTGACGCCAGGCTTCGAGGCGCGTGCATTCATCGACACCGTGCGGCGCGAGTCGATCACGCACTGCGTTCTGGTGCCGACGATGCTGAGCATGCTGATGGATGAGCTCGGTCGTGATCCAGAGGGTGGCGAGCTGCCGTCGCTGCGCCACATCCAGTACGCCGCGTCACCGATCACCCCGGCCCTTCAGCGCCGTGTACTCGAGCACTTCAAGTGCGACATTGTCCAGCTGTACGGCATGACGGAGGCGGCGCCCACCGTCACCCAGCTGTCAGCTGATGTTCATCGCCGTGGGGCCGCCGGCGGTGAGCCCGATGCGACGCGGCTCGCCTCGGTCGGCACCCCTGTGATCGGTGTCGAGGTGGCGGTCCTCAACCTGAAAGGGGAAGCCGTGCCGCCGGGAGAGGTCGGCGAGCTCTGCGTCCGCGGCCCGAACGTCATGCAGGGTTATTGGCATCGTGAGGAGACGACGGCGAATGCCCTCGCTGGTGGCTGGTATCACACCGGCGATGCCGTCCGGAGCGACGAGGACGGCTTCCTGTTCCTGGTGGATCGACTCAAGGACATGATCATCAGCGGCGGTGAGAATGTGTACTCGATCGAGGTCGAGGCGGCACTGGCCGAGCATCCGATGGTCTCGGAGGTCGCCGTTATCGGGATTCCGGATCCAGTCTGGGGAGAGGCGGTGCATGCAGTCGTGAGCCTACTGCCCGGGCAGAACGTGAGCGAGGCGCAGCTGATCGAACACTGCCGCGGCCTGATCGCCGGCTACAAGGTTCCGCGCTCGATCGAGATGCGGTCGGAGCCCCTGCCGAAATCCGGTCCGGGCAAGATCCTCAAGGGAGAGCTGCGTGAACCCTTTTGGGCGGGGCACGATCGTCGTGTCAACTGATAACTGGCTGGGTCAGCTCAGCGCGGCCTATCACTCGCCGCAGTCGGTCGCCGTGCGCTGGCGATCGTGCGGAGGTCGAGTTGTGGGGATCTTCGGCGGCAGTGCGCCACGGGAGCTCGTCAGCGCGGCCGGGATGCTGCCGATCCCGCTCGAGCCGGAACGACTGGGATGGGTCGAGAACGTCCCCGACGGTCTGAGCGGAGAACTCTCCGTTGGAGCAGCCGCGTTGCTCGGGGCGCTGCTGAGCGGAGCGCTCGATTGGCTCGATGCACTGCTGATCGGCCGTGACAGCGAGGCGCACACCAAGCTCTTCTACGTGATCCGCGAGATGGCCGCCGACCCGGAATTCGCGCCGATGATCCCGCCGTTCGCCTTCAGCGATGTGCTGCGACTGCCGCTGCGAACGTCCGCGGTCTACAACCGTATCCGCCTGCGTCAGCTGGTCGAAGCGGTGTCGGCATGGGCCGAGGCCCAGCCGGATGCTATGGCGCTCCGCGCAGCCGTAACTGCCGACGCGCGGACGAAGCGACAGCTGCGCGAGCTGCGCGACCTCCAGCGGCGAGGGCTTGTCACGGCCCGGGACATGCTGATCGCCGTGCGCGGCGCACAGGTGCTGCCGAGCGCCGACGCGGAGCCCGCGCTGGAGGAGGCCGTCCGCCGCGCGCAGACGCAGAAGGCGACCGGGTTGGAGTGCCCCCGGATCTTCGTGAGCGGCTCCAGGCCCGAGCCGGACATCTATGCCCTGCTCGAGTCGGATGCTCTACGGATCGCGGGCGACGATCACGAGTGGGACGCAGACGACTCAGAAGCTGCGGCGGCCACCGAAGACCCAATCGACTGGCTTGCTGACCACTACCAGTTCAACTCCCCCGGCGCTGCTCGAGCCGGACTGGAGCGAGTCGGCCAGTCGGTCGCAAGGGTGCGCGAGCTCGAGGCCGACGCGGTGCTCCATCTGATCCTGCCCGCCGACGAGGCCAGCGGCTGGGAGCTTCAAGAACTCCGCTCGCGCTTGCCAGAGGTTCCGGTTGTCTCGGTCCAGCTGGAAGACGGGACAGGCGAGGAAGCTTTGCGGGATGCCGCGTCGTCAGTTCGCGAGCTCCTCCGGCGGCCGGCCGGATCCCGACAGCCAGGCGCGGGAGGCAGCCATGCCTGAGGCCGGCGGCATAAGGCGTCAGCAGGAGCTCAGCTGCACTGCCGAGTTCTCGCGGTACCAGCGCGAGTGGTTCAAGCAGGTTCGGGAGCGGGTGGCCGACGGCGAGCCGTTTGCCGTGCTGAGCGCCGACTCGCCTCATGAGATCTACCGTGCGATGGACATTCCCTATGTCGTGGTGCAGTGGTGGTCATCGCTGATCGCTGCCAAGCAGCTTGGCCCTCGCTGTCTGAGGGCGCTGGAGGAGGCGGGTTACCCGAACACGCACGAGCAATACAACTCCCTGCCGCTCGGCGAACTGTTAGTCGATGACCCCGAATCCGCCCCGTGGGGCGGCCTTCCGAAGCCGACCATTCTTCAGGCCTCGCTCTCCAGCGACTCGATGCGGCAACTGTTTGAAACGTGGTCACGCCATTCCGGCGCAACCTTCATCCCCTTCGAGCGCAGCGTCGACACCCGCACCTCCGTGCCGGTCAACTGGTGGGAGGAGCTGCCCGACCGGTGGGACACGTTCCTTCCCAGAGAACGGCTCGATCTGCTCACCGATGAGCTGACCGGAGTGGTGCGGGTACTCGAATCTCTTACCGGTCGGCGTTTCTCGGAAAGCCGTTTTGCCGAGGTGATGCAGCGCGCCAACCAGCAGGCGGAGCTCAACCGGGCCACACGCGATCTGGTTGCCGGCACGGCGCCAGCGCCGGTCAGCGTGGCCGAGACCATGCCGGCGGTGATGATTCCGCAATGGCATAGGGGCAGCGAATGGGCGCGTGACGCGGCTGCCCGGCTGCATGATGAGGTGCAGGGACGAGTCGACGCAGGTGACGCCGCGCACCCCGGAGAGAAGTTACGTCTGATGTGGCTCGGCCGGGGTCTGTGGTCCAGCCTCGGTCTGTACCAGCGCTTCCAGCAGGAATATGACGCGGTCTTCGTCTGGTCGATGTACCTGGGCCTGGCGGCCGACGGATACCTGCGTTACTTCGACGGTCGTGATCCCTTGCGAGCACTGGCAGCTCGTTTTGTGCCGGTGGGGGAGGAGCTGCGCATGCCGACCTGGTCGGGCGCGTGGCACCTCAAGGAGGCGCAGCTGCACTCCGTGGACGGCGTCATAAGTCTCGGCGAGGACGACTTCTTCAGCGTCCGGCGCCTGGAGGCAGCGGGCATCCCGATCCTCACAATACGTGCGGATAACGTGGATCGCCGGACCTGGAGCGAGGAGCGCCTGATCGATCAGATCGGGGCGTTCATCGAGAGGCGAGTTCAGCCGGCGAGCGAAGCTCGCTGAACGTCGACCTGCGTGGCTGGTGGTGAGAGTCGTGAGCGATAGGTAGGTTGCCATCGTTGAAGCAGGCCCGGCCGACCTCCCCATCTCGCACTGCCAAAGATCGGGCTCACAACTGGCCGGCGTGAGTCTCAAGGAGAGACTGCTCCACAGCCCGGAATGCCCGGGTGAGCCGACGCTGACGGCGCTCCAGCAGCGCTGAGATGGCGATACCGAGCTCGAACAGGAGGTAGAGCGGAACGGTTTCGAGGAGCATCGTAAGGGCGTCGCCGGGAAGGAAGGCGCCGACGGCGGCGCAGGCGGCAATCGCGTAGCGGCGACCATGCCGGAGTTGGCGGGTGGTGATCGCGCCGCCCTGTGTCACCGCGACGACCAGCACGGGTACCTCAAACACGGCTCCCATGGCCAGCAGCAGCTTGGCAGCGAAGCTGTAGTAGGGGCTCGCCTGCACCAACACGTCGAAGTGCGCCGAGTTGAAGTTCTGCAGAAAGTGGATGGCCGCCGGCAGGACGACGAAATAGCCGAATGCCACGCCTGCCAGGAACAGGCCAGGGATCGCGACAAGGAGCGGCCGCGTACGCGCTTTCGCGCTTGGCTCAAGCGCCGGCATGAAGAAGTGATACGCCTGCAGCAGCAGGATCGGAAGGGACAGGATCAACGCGAATATCAGTGACACGGTGACTGTCGTCGTAAACGGCTCACCGAGCCCAAGCGTGATCGGCCGGTCTCCCTGCGGCGCAGCCGAAAGCCGTCTGACGTCGCGGCTGACCGCGGTGCCTATCTGATTCAGAGCGCCGCTGTCGCCTGCCGCTCCCTCCTGTGATTTCACCACTGACACCAACGATCTCACCTGTACGGCGAGATCGCGAGCTGAGCGCTGTGTGGTGTAGCTCTGGCCCAGTGGCCCGTTGCCGCTGCGGATCTGCTGGGTTGTCTGGTGGGCAAGGGGCGCGTTGATGATGTGCAGAAGCAGACCGTTCTGCCAAAAGCAGAAGGCAAACGCGACACCGACAACGCTCAGGGAGACGATCAGTCGAGTCCGCAACTCGTCGAGATGATCGACAGACGTCAGCTGCTGATCGCTGCCGATGCTGCGCAGCGTTCTGCCCAGCGCTCGCATGGCTTGCGCAGTGCCCACCGGAAACGCCTGAACCGGATGGGCTTACGGGACCAGCGACGGGTCGCTGGAGCGCGTCTCGGTGACCGTCGCGGTGGGCGCCTGCGGTGCAGCTGAGTCCAGGTGCTGAACCGTCGGCTGGCCGCTCATTGATTCTTTGAATCCGCGAAGGCCGTCGCCCAAAGAGCGACCCATCTCCGGTAGCCGCTTGGCGCCGAACACCAGCAGCAGTATCACCAGCAACAGCATCAGGTGGATTGGATTGTCGAGGCCCATGAGTGCTCCCTTCATTGGTGGCAGGATGCTCACAACTGCATACGGCCACGCACGCCGTTCGGATCACCCAAGTCGATCCGAGGCGCCACCAAGCTGCTCAGGCGCCGCGCCGAGCGTCGAGCCAAGCGCAGCGCCTGCTGTGCCTACGACGGCATCGGTTCCTGCGCACGCGCCTCGAACGTGTAGTTCTCGGCGGGCTCGAGAAACTGCCGCAGGGTGTCGCGGGTCTCCGCGCTGTCCGGGTGGCCATGCACCGAAGCGGCATGTTCAGACGCGGCACGCAAGACCTCGTCCTCATCGCCGATGATCACAAGCGAGCAGTTGCTCTCGCTGGGGAAGCGGCGGCAGTCGGCCATCACACGGGTCATTTGGTCCCTCCCTTCGGGTTGCCCGCCTCAATCGTCTCGCTTCCCGGCGCTTGCGTCAATGGCGATTCGAGGGACGCCAGTTGCAGGTCCAGTCCCGGGCGGCGAGCGACTGATCCGGTAGTCAGGCTCGCGCGTGGGTTTGTGTGAGCAGTCTGCCGACACGGCCCACCAATCAGTTCCAGCGGGAGAACCGATGACCATCCATCCGAAGACGCCAACGGACCTAACGCTCGCCCCCGTCGCTGTGGGAATCGACATGAACCTGCAGCGGCTCCGAGACAAGTCGGTCGAAGGCATCGAGGCCGAGCTTTGAGTTGGAACTCGATGTCCCGGCTAAGAGTGGGGATCGGGACGAGCGTGCGAAGCTGATCCTCCGCCAGGCACTCCGGGATGTGGACATGCACGGTTGGAGCGCCGCCCTCAGCGACGATGGCCACACCGTTCACCTGACCGGTGGATCTGTCTCGATCGATCTCGGTCTCAGCGGCAGCATCGCGGCTTTCATCCACGACGGAGTAAAAGCATGACTGCGTGGAGGGCACCGTCCGCATCCCGCCCGCCCCGATCCGCCCGCATCTCGGTCTGAGCTTCATAGAAGGATCGTTGGCCGGGTCGGCGAAGGAGCCGAACATGACTCTTCGTAAATTTTCTGCCGAGCTGCTCGGCACCGCGCTGCTGGTGATCGTCGGCGTCGGCACAGCCACCATCAGCTTCGGTTTCAAGATGGCCGGCGGAAGCACGTCGGCGGGCGTTGTCGCGACCGCATTGGCGTTCGGATTCGTTCTACTCGGGCTCGCATACACGCTGGGGCCGATCACCGGCTGCCACGTCAACCCCGCGGTGACGCTGGGGTTCGTCACATCGGGCCGGATGAAGCTCGAGGAGGCCGTCTCCTACTGGGTCGCCCAGTTCATCGGCGGCATCCTCGGCGCCGCCGTGCTGTGGGCGATCGTCTCCGGCGCGCCCAGCTGGTCACGGAGCACTGTCGGACTCGGCGCCGATGGGTATGGCACAAACTCGATGCTGGGGATCAACGCCGGCGGTGCGTTCGTGACCGAGGTCGTGCTGACGTTCATCTTCGTGCTCGTCGTGCTCGGCGCGACACATAGGATCGGCTCGGCGACGGCCGCGGGCATAGCGATCGGTATCGCGCTCGCGTGTGTTCACCTCGTCGGAATCCCGATCGACGGCGTCTCGGTCAACCCCGCGCGTGCACTCGGACCGGCGCTCATCGTCGGCGGGAGCGCGCTCAAGCAGGTCTGGCTGTTCATCCTCGCGCCGCTCGTCGGCGGCGTCCTGGCAGCGATTGTCTTCCGCGTGCTTTGGCCGGCCGAGCAGGAGCTCGCTGAGGGCGACGGAGCACCAGCGCTCGCCGAGTGATCCGCGATCGGAGCACGGTTTGACGCCGGACCGCCAGCAACGGCGGCGGTCCGGTGCGTCCCTGCGGGAGCATCGCGGCAGCGATACGGTTGTGGTGAAGCCCGCGGTGGTTGCGGACCGAATCCATAAACGTTGGAGGGAGTGAACCGCGATGTCGAAGACCTACAACGGTGCCTGCCTGTGCGGCCGAGTGCAGTACGAGGTCACCGATCCTGAGTCGATGGGCGTCTGTCACTGCACGCGATGCCAGCGGTGGACGGGTTCGAGCCTCACCGGGGTGGTCGTCAAGAAGGAGGGCTTCCGTCTCACGGGCGGGGCTGACACGATCAGCCGTTATGAGAGCGAGTTCGCGCCTCGGAACTTCTGCTCGCACTGCGGATCGAGCGTGTATGACGACCTCGGCGATATCTATTTCGTGGCGGCGGGGTTGATGCGCGAGATCGACCTGGAGCCGAGCTTCCATCTGCAGGTCGCCTACAAGGCTCCGTGGGAGACGATCGGCGATGGTGCGCCGCAGTTCGACGAGAATCCGCCTGCATGAGCGGCGGGCGAGTCAGGCGACGGCTCGCCCGATCTGAGAAAGGGATGGCATCACTGTGAGAATCAAGGCTGCGGTGCTCGAGCAGTTCGGCCAGCCGCTGGTGCTGGCCGACGTCGATCTTGCTGAGCCCAGGCAGGGCGAGGTGTTGGTCCGCATCGTGGCGTGTGGCGTCTGTCATACGGACCTGTACACCGCCTCCGGGGTCGATCCGTCTGGTTATGCGCCGACCGTCCTCGGGCACGAGGGAGCTGGGGTGGTCGAGGCCGTCGGCCCCGGGGTCGAGTCGCTGAGCGTGGGTGACCACGTGGTCACCCTGTTCTCGCCGCAGTGCCGTGAGTGCGAGCACTGCCGGAGCGGGCGCACCAACATCTGCCTGGCGATTCGCGAGCAGCAGAACAAGGGCTACCTGCCCGACGGCACAACGCGCCTCTCCCGCGGGGGAGAGCCGATCCGCCACTTCATGGGCACCTCGACGTTCGCCGAGTACACGGTGATGCCGGAGATAGCACTTGCTCGCGTTCGCGAGGACGCGCCGTTCGAGGCGGCCTGTCTGTTCGCATGCGGGCTGTCCACAGGCTTGGGCGCTGCGATGTACACAGCCGCGGTGCGCGCCGGCTCGACCTGTGTGGTCTTCGGCGCGGGCATGGTGGGTCTCGGCGCGGTCGCCGGTTGCCGGCTCCAGGGGGCGGAGCGGATCATCTGCGTCGACCTTTCGGAGTCGCGGCTCGAGTTGGCGCGCGCCCATGGCGCGACGGAGACGTGGCAGGCGGGGCCGGAGGTCGTCGAGCGCATCCAGGCCGAGACCCGCGGCTTCGGGGCCGACTACACGTTCGAAGCGACCGGCCGGGTCGAGGTGATGCGCCAGGCGGTCGAGTCCGCCCGCATGGGCTGGGGGCTGTGCACGGTCGCGGGGGTCGCCGGCAAGGGTGAGACGCTCGACGTGATCCCGCGCTGGCTGATCCAGGGCCGCCGCATCGCCGGCTGCTCGTTCGGAGGGGTGAAGGGGCGCGACCAGGTCCCCGAGCTGATCGATCGCCACATGGCCGGAGAGATCGACGTCGATGCCTTCATCTCACACCGGATGCCGTTGTCGGAGGTCAACACCGCGTTTCAGTTGATGGAGGCCCAGGACGGCATCCGCAGCGTGTTGACGTTCAGCTGACCACCGGGCCGTGGATCTCCGTCGGGACGGCAATCCGGACGATCCTGAACGCGACATCGCGTTGACCGCGGAGCTGCTGGCGGCTGTGGCCGCTCGCCGCTCGCCGCCGACTCTGCGGGTGTTCCGCCCCGGGCCGACGGTCGCGTTCGGTCGGCTGGACAGTCTCCGGGACGGCTTTGAAGGTGCGCGCGAGGCGGCACGAAAACACGGATTCGCCGCGGTCGTCCGTCATGCCGGCGGCCACGCGGTGGCCTACGACCATGAGTCCGTCGTGGTCGAGCTCGTGCGGTCCGAGGACCGGCTTTACGCGGCGATCGAGCGGCGGTTCGAACAGTTATCGGCTTTGATAGCCGACTCGCTGGGGGAGCTCGGGGTCGGGCTCGATCTGGGTGAGCTGCCCGATGAGTACTGCGCGGGGCGGTTCAGCCTCCACCTGCCCGCCGGGCCGAAGGTCGCGGGCGTCGCGCAGCGGGTGATCCGCGGGGCGTCGCTGACCACGGCGGTGATCGTCGTCGGCTCGGGCGAGCTGCTGCGGGCTGTGACGGCCGAGGTCTACTCGACCCTGGGGCTCAGGCTCGACATCCGGACGGTCGGTGCGATCACAGAACGGTTTCCCAGGATCGATCCAGGTCGCGTGGCCGACACCGTCGCGGAGCTTGGGGTCGCGAGGTCCTGATCGGGCGCCGATGGCTCGCGGGTGCGATCGGCTGCGGCCGATGCCCTGACCGGGGCCATGCAGCCAGAGAGCCATCGGCGGCCGGTCAGCCCGAGCGGTGCCAGTCGATCGCCCCGGCGGTCAGCAGGTGCGAGCCGAGCGGGCGTCCCAGCATGCTCTGCAGGGCAGCGCTGGCCTCGAGCAGCCGGCTCAGGTCGATCCCGGTCTCGATCCCCATCTCGTGCAGCATCGAGACCAGGTCCTCGCTGGCGATGTTGCCGGTCGAGCCCACGGGCACCGGACATCCACCCAGCTCGCCGAAGCTCGACTCAAACGAGGTAACGCCGGCCTCGAGCGCCGCCAGCACGTTCGCGAGCCCCTGACCGCGGGTGTTATGAAAGTGCGCAGTCAGTTCGACGCCGGGGAGACGTTCGAATGCGCCGTCGAAGAAGCGCCTGACCTGGAGCGGATTCGCCATCCCGGTGGTGTCGCCGAACCCGATCTCCCCAGCGCCGGCGGCCGTCAGGCGCTCGGCGATCTCATAGACGCGCTCTGGATCCACATAGCCCTCGTACGGGCAGCCGAACGAGGTGGCGATCACGGCCTCGCACTCCAGACCGGCCTCACGCGAGCGGCTGATCACGCGCTCCAATCCCGCCAGTGAGTCGGCCACCGAGCGATTCACGTTGTGCTGGTTGTGCAATTCACTGGCGGAGAGGAACACGCTGACCGCATCGAAGCGATCCCTGACGCGCAACGCATCGTCCAAACCGCGCTCGTTCGGGACCAGGACGCTCAGTCGACACGCCGTCAACACGCTCGATCCCCTGCAGCACCTCGGTCGCGTCGGCCAGCTGCCCGATCGCGTCGGGCCGCACGAAGCTGGTGACCTCCATCCGCCGCAGTCCGGTCGCCATCAGCAGGTCGATCAGGCGGATCTTCTGAGGCGTGGGGATCACCTCGGGTTCGTTCTGAAATCCGTCACGTGGCCCGACCTCGCGCACGCTGACATGTTCCGGCAGGGAGAGGCTCATCGCTCACATCCTGAAGACGCCATAGCCGACGTCGGTCTCGGGGGTCTCACTCGAGCAAGCTGCGAGTGCCTGGCTGAGCACGCGCCGGGTGTCACGCGGGTCGATCACGCCATCATCCCAGAGGCGCGCCGTCGAGAACCACGGCCGGCCCTCGTGCTCGTAGCGCTCGCGCAGCTGGGCACCGACCTCGGGCTGGCCGACCTCGGTCATGACCACACCCGCCTGCTCCCCGCCCATCACGCTGATGCGCGCGTTGGGCCACATGAACAGGAACCGCGGCGAATAGGCGCGGCCGCACATCCCGTAGTTGCCCGCGCCGAACGAGCCACCGACGATCACGGTCAGCTTCGGGACGCGAGCGCAGGCGACCGCGGTCACGAGCTTGGCTCCATCCTTGGCGATGCCGCCGGCCTCATAGTCACGTCCGACCATGAACCCGGTGATGTTCTGCACGAACAACAGGGGGATCCCACGCCGGTCGCAGAGCTCGATGAAATGCGCGCCTTTCAGCGAGGACTGGCTGAAGAGGATGCCGTTGTTGGCGAGGATCCCGACGGGGTGGCCGTCGACGTGGGCGAACGCGCAGACCAGGGTCTCGCCGTAGAGCTGCTTGAACTCCTGAAGCTCGGAGCCGTCGACGATCGTGCGCAGAACCTCACGGATGTCGTACGGGGTGCGTCCGTCCAGCGGCACCAGATCGAGCACGCTGTCCGGCGCGACGGCCGGCGCGTTTGGCTCCCGGCGCTCCCAGCGGGGTGCGCCGGGAAGCGGAAGCGTCCCGACGATCCCCCGCACGATCTCAAGCGCATGGTCGTCATCCTCTGCGAGGTGGTCGACCACCCCTGAGGTGCGCGCGTGCAGCTCCCCGCCGCCGAGCTCCTCCGCGGTCACGACCTCGCCCGTTGCGGCCTTCACGAGCGGCGGTCCGCCAAGGAAGATCGTGCCCTGGTCGCGGACGATCACGGTCTCGTCGCTGATCGCCGGAACGTAGGCGCCGCCGGCGGTGCACGAGCCCATCACGCAGGCGATCTGCGGGATCCCGGCCTGCGACATCGTCGCCTGGTTGAAGAAGATGCGACCGAAGTGGTCGCGGTCGGGGAAGACCTCTGACTGCATCGGCAGGAAGGCGCCGCCCGAGTCGACCAGGTAGATGCACGGCAGCCTGTTGTCGAGCGCGATCTCCTGCGCGCGCAGGTGCTTCTTGACGGTCATCGGGTAGTAGGTGCCGCCCTTCACGGTCGCGTCGTTGGCGACGATCACGCAGCGCCGCCCCCGCACCGTGCCGACCGCGGTCACGATCCCGGCCCCGGGCGCGTCGTCGTCGTACATCTCCTCAGCCGCCAGCGGCGACAGTTCGAGCGCGCCGGTTCCGGGATCGCAGAGACGCTCGACACGCTCGCGCGCGAGCAGCTTGCCTCGCTCGACATGCCGCTCCCGGGCACGCTCACCACCGCCGGCACGGACGCGCTCGAGCCGCGACTCCAGCTCGGCGATCAACTCGAGGTGCTGCTCGCGGTGGCTCATTGCTCGGCCTCCTTCGGGGTGATCGCAACCAGCGCCTGCCCCAGCTCGACGCGGTCGCCGGCGCTGAGGGCGAGGCCGCTCACGACCCCGTCGGTGGGTGCGGTGATCTGCAGCTCCATCTTCATCGACTCCAGGATCATGAGCACGTCGCCGGCGCTGACCGTGTCTCCGTTCTGCACGCGGACGATCAGGACCGTGCCCGGCATCGGCGCCTCGAGCGAGCCATGCGGCAGCGCGGCGCCCGAGCGGTCGGGGCGCACCGTCCGCGCCTGCAGCTGATGGCCCTCTCGCGAGATCCAGACGGTGTCGTCGCCGTCGATCGCGACGGCGTAGTGGCGGGCGATGCCGTCAAGCTCGACCGTCATACGTCGATCGTCCGTGGTTGCGAGCAGGCGCGCGGTGTGGGTTGCGCCGCCGACCGAGACGCGGCCATCGGCGATCCGAACCTCACCCTGCTCGAATGCGCGTCGCCACGGGCCGTCGGGCTCGGCGGTACCGGCGGCCGCGAGCGCCGCCGCGGGCATCAGGTCCGCGGGCGGCTCCTGCATGAGGTCGGGGTCGGCGAGGATGCGCTCGAGCAGGCCGGTGTCCTGCTCGCCGCGCCTGATGTCCTCGCGCGCGAGCAGCATCCGCACGAACGCGGCATTGGTGCTCACCCGAGCAGCTCGAGTTCGGCCAATGCCCGGTCGAGCTTGTCGATGGCCCGCTGGCGATCGACCCGTGCGCGATCACCTTCCCGAGCATCGGGTCAAACGCGGTGCCGATCTCAAGCCCCTCGCGCAGCGCGACGTCCACGCGCGCGTGCCGGGGAGGTCGTAGCGGCGCACCCTGCCTGTGGACGGGAGAAAGCCGCGAGCGGGGTCCTCCGCGTACAGGCGCGCCTCGATTGCATGGCCCGTCGGGGCGATCTCCTCCTGCCCCATCGGCAGCCGGTCGCCGGCGGCGACCCGCAGTTGCAGCTCGACGAGGTCGAGCCCGTAGACCAGTTCGGTGACAGGGTGCTCGACCTGCAGCCGCGTGTTCATCTCGAGGAAGAAGAACTCGCTCGCGTCGCCGGGGGTGATGAATTCGACGGTGCCCGCGCCCACGTAGCCGCACGCGCGCGCGAGTGCGGTGGCGGCCGCGCCCATCCGTTCCCGGAGCGCATCATCGACGGCCGGTGACGGGCACTCCTCGACCACCTTCTGGTGGCGGCGTTGCAGCGAGCACTCGCGCTCGCCGAAGTGCACCACGTCGCCGTGCGTGTCCGCGAAGACCTGGATCTCGATGTGGCGCGGCCTGTCGATCCAGCGCTCCACCATCACGCGCCCGTCGCCGAACGCGGCGAGGGCCTCGCGCTGCGCGGCCGCGGTCGCCGGTTCGAGCTCCTCGGCGCTTCCGACGACGCGCATGCCCTTGCCACCGCCGCCAGCCACAGCCTTGACGACGACCGGAAACCGGCCGCTGTCGCCCGCCGGCACGACCGGAAGGCCGGCCCGCTCCGCGAACTCCTTGGCGCTGGCCTTGTCGCCCATCAATTCGATCGCGGCCGGTGGCGGGCCGATCCACGTCAGGCCCGCGTCGATCACAGCCTGCGCAAATGCCGCGTTCTCACTGAGGAAGCCGTAGCCGGGATGGACCGAGCGCGCGCCGGTGCGCAGGGCCGCCTCGACGATCTCGTCTGCCGCCAGGTGGGAGCCGATCCGGGCCGCCTCGCCGACGGCGTCGATGTGCGGAGCGCCGGCGTCGGCGTCGGTGAAGACGCCGACGCTGGCGAGGCCGAGCTCACGCACGGTGCGGGCGATCCGCACTGCGATCTCGCCTCGGTTGGAGATCAGGACCGGCGCGAGATCCTGGAGGTCGGCCATTGCAATCGACATATTACAGAATGATCGCTATAACTTGTAGTGAACGTTCGGAACTCTCCACCGCCTGATCTGTCTCGTGCCATCACCGCCCAGCAGGCCCGCACTGCGCAGCCGCTACGACCGCCGACAACAGCGCGTGATCGATTCGGCCGCGCACGTGTTCGCGAGGAAGGGCTTCCATGCGACTTCGATCCAGGATCTGGTCGAGGCCTCGGGCCTCAAGGCCGGAGGCCTCTACCACTACATCGGAAGCAAGGACGAGCTGCTCGTGCGGATCTGCGACGAGCTGATGGAGCCGCTGCTCGACGAGGTGCGGCAGATCGCAGCCAGCGACGGCTGCGCGCGTGACCGGCTGCGCGAGTTCATGCGGGTCTGGGTGACGCATGTCGAGCGCAGGCGCGATCACATGCTCGTCTTCCAGCAGGAGTTGCCCGTGCTCGCTCACGGGCGTCAATGGCAGCACGTGCGCGGACAGCGCAAGGAGTTCGAGGAGTTGCTGGCCGAGAGCCTCGAGCGCGGCGAGCGCGACGGTGAGTTCCGATTCGCCGACCGGGAGCTGGCCCTTCGTGCCCTGCTCGGTGTTGTCAATCAGCTTCCCCAGTGGTTCCGGCCGGGGGGTCGTCTCACCGCTGAGGAGATCGCCGACGGCTACCTGGAGCTGATCGTCGGGCCGGACCCGAGACATGCTGAATCATCTATACGTCGCAGACCCGAGCCGTTCTAAGACCGCCATCGCCGCGTTGTGCCCCGGGATCCCGCTGACGCCGCCACCTCTACGGGCGCCGGCGCCACAGCACCAGACATTCGGCCACGCGGTCTCGACGCCCCAGGCGCCAACCTCCTCGGCGGCCTCGGCGAACGGCCAGCTGAGGTCGCGGTGGAAGATGTGGCCGGCCGGCTGCCGAGCTCTGACTCAGCTCAGCGGGGTCCGCGCCTCCAGGCACGGCGCCCCGCTGGCATCGCGCATCAGGCAGTCCTCGATCGGCTCGGCCAGAACCGAGTTCAGCGACTCGAGCGTCCGCTGGACCGCTAGCTGCTTGGCGCCGTCCGGATCGGCCCGGAACAGGCGCGCGGGCATGTGCAGCGCGAAGACCGTCAGCGTCTGCGCGCCGCCGGCCCGCAACTCGGTCCGAGAATCGTCGGGTCGGTCAGCGAGTGGCAGTACGCCTCGGCGGGCACCGGGTCCGGGATCGTGCCGGCTGCGGCCTGCGCAAACGCGGCGGCGAGCTGCGAGTAGCTCTCGTTCACGTGAAAGGTTCCGGCGAACGCGTCCTCGGCCGCGACCGCCGGGTAACGCAGCCGCGGCAGCCGGGTGAGCACCATGTTGAGCTTGAGCTGCGAGCCCTCGGGCGCCGCTGCGCCTGAGGGCTCGGCGCCGAGCAGCCGCGCCAGCACCAGCGGCGCCACGTTGGCAAGCACGTGCGAGGCCGGCAGCTCCTCTCCGTCCGAGGTGCTCACGCGAACCGGCGGACCGGTCATGCCCGCCTCGATCGCCGTGACCTCGACGCCCGTCCGCAGCTCTGCTCCTGCTGCGCCGGCGGCCGCCACGAGCCCGCCGGTCAGGGCGCCGATCCCGCCGACGGGGATATCCCAGGCTCCGACCCCGTTTCCGATCACGTGGTACAGAAAACAGCGGTTCTGGATCAGGCTGGGTCGTCGAGTGACGCGAACGTCCCGATCAGCGCGTCGGTCGCGACGATCCCGCGGGTCAGGTCGTCCGGCACGGCTGACTCGAGCAGCTCCGCAGCGGCCGTTCGAACAGCGCGCTCCAGGCCACCTCATCGCCCACCAACTCCCGCATCCGGTCCCGCGATCGCAGCGGCTCGAGCAGCGTCGGCGCCACCGCGCGCGCGACGCGCTCGGTCGCGCGTACACGTCCGGCGCGTCGTTG
>CAVXIA010000013.1:0-23071 GCA_963761675.1 uncultured Conexibacteraceae bacterium | reverse complement strand
GAGTGGGGATCGGGACGAGCGTGCGAAGCTGATCCTCCGCCAGGCACTCCGGGATGTGGACATGCACGGTTGGAGCGCCGCCCTCAGCGACGATGGCCACACCGTTCACCTGACCGGTGGATCTGTCTCGATCGATCTCGGTCTCAGCGGCAGCATCGCGGCTTTCATCCACGACGGAGTAAAAGCATGACTGCGTGGAGGGCACCGTCCGCATACCGCCCGCCCCGATCCGCCCGCATCTCGGTCTGAGCTTCATTCGCAGAAGGATCGTTGGCCGGGTCGGCGAAGGAGCCGAACATGACTTTCGCAAATTTTCTGCCCGAGCTGCTCGGCACCGCGCTGCTGGTGATCGTCGGCGTCGGCACAGCCACCATCAGCTTCGGTTTCAAGATGGCCGGCGGAAGCACGTCGGCGGGCGTTGTCGCGACCGCATTGGCGTTCGGATTCGTTCTACTCGGGCTCGCATACACGCTGGGGCCGATCACCGGCTGCCACGCTCAACCCAGCGGTGACGCTGGGGTTCGTCACATCGGGCCGGATGAAGCTCGAGGAGGCCGTCTCCGACCGGGTCGCCCAGTTCATCGGCGGCATCCTCGGCGCCGCCGTGCTGTGGGCGATCGTCTCCGGCGCGCCCAGCTGGTCACGGAGCACTGTCGGACTCGGCGCCGATGGGTATGGCACAAACTCGATGCTGGGGATCAACGCCGGCGGTGCGTTCGTGACGGAGGTCGTGCTGACGTTCATCTTCGTGCTCGTCGTGCTCGGCGCGACACATAGGATCGGCTCGGCGACGGCCGCGGGCATAGCGATCGGTATCGCGCTCGCGTGCCTTCCAACCTCCTCCGTCGGAATCCCGATCGACGGCGTCTCGGTCAACCCCGCGCGTGCACTCGGACCGGCGCTCATCGTCGGCGGGAGCGCGCTCAAGCAGGTCTCGGCCGTCGATCCTCGCCCCGCTCGTCGGCGGCGTCCTGGCAGCGATTGTCTTCCGCGTGCTTTGGCCGGCCGAGCAGGAGCTCGCTGAGGGCGACGGAGCACCAGCGCTCGCCGAGTGATCCGCGATCGGAGCACGGTTTGCACGCCGGACCGCCAGCAACGGCGGCGGTCCGGCGCGTCCCCGCGGGAGCATCGCGGCAGCGATACGGTTGTGGTGAAGCCCGCGGTGGTTGCGGACCGAATCCATAAACGTTGGAGGGAGTGAACGGCGATGTCGAAGACCTACAACGGTGCCTGCCTGTGCGGCCGAGTGCAGTACGAGATCACCGATCCGGAGTCGATGGGCGTCTGTCACTGCACGCGATGCCAGCGGTGGACGGGCTCGAGCCTCACAGGGGTGGTCGTGAAGAAGGAGGGCTTCCGTCTCACCGGCGGGGCTGACACGATCAGCCGTTATGAGAGCAGTTCGCGCCTCGGAACTTCTGCTCGCACTGCGGATCGAGCGTGTATGACTACCTCGGCGATATCTATTTCGTGGCGGCGGGTTGATGCGCGAGTTCGACCTGGAGCCGAGCTTCCATCTGCAGGTCGCCTACAAGGCTCCGCGGGACACGATCGGCCATGTCCGCCGCAATCCGACGAGATCCGCCTGCATGAGCGCGGGAAACGTCAGGCGCGCCTGCCACACTGAGAAAGGGATGGCATCACTGTGAGAATCAAGGCTGCGGTGCTCGAGCAGTTCGGCCAGCCGCTGGTGCTGGCCGACGTCGATTTTGCTCAGCCCAGGCAGGGCGAGGTGTTGGTCCGCATCGTGGCGTGTGGCGTCTGTCATACGGACCTGTACACCGCCTCCGGGGTCGATCCGTCTGGTTATGCGCCGACCGTCCTCGGGCACGAGGGAGCTGGGGTGGTCGAGGCCGTCGGCCCCGGGGTCGAGTCGCTGAGCGTGGGTGACCACGTGGTCACCCTGTTCTCGCCGCAGTGCCGTGAGTGCGAGCACTGCCGGAGCGGGCGCACCAACATCTGCCTGGCGATTCGCGAGCAGCAGAACAAGGGCTACCTGCCCGACGGCACAACGCGCCTCTCCCGCGGGGGAGAGCCGATCCGCCATTTCATGGGCACCTCGACGTTCGCCGAGTACACGGTGATGCCGGAGATAGCACTTGCTCGCGTTCGCGAGGACGCGCCGTTCGAGGCGGCCTGTCTGTTCGCATGCGGGCTGTCCACAGGCTTGGGCGCTGCGATGTACACAGCCGCGGTGCGCGCCGGCTCGACCTGTGTGGTCTTCGGCGCGGGCATGGTGGGTCTCGGCGCGGTCGCCGGTTGCCGGCTCCAGGGGGCGGAGCGGATCATCTGCGTCGACCTTTCGGAGTCGCGGCTCGAGTTGGCGCGCGCCCATGGCGCGACGGAGACGTGGCAGGCGGGGCCGGAGGTCGTCGAGCGCATCCAGGCCGAGACCCGCGGCTTCGGGGCCGACTACACGTTCGAAGCGACCGGCCGGGTCGAGGTGATGCGCCAGGCGGTCGAGTCCGCCCGCATGGGCTGGGGGCTGTGCACGGTCGCGGGGGTCGCCGGCAAGGGTGAGACGCTCGACGTGATCCCGCGCTGGCTGATCCAGGGCCGCCGCATCGCCGGCTGCTCGTTCGGAGGGGTGAAGGGGCGCGACCAGGTCCCCGAGCTGATCGATCGCCACATGGCCGGAGAGATCGACGCCGATGCCTTCATCTCACACCGGATGCCGTTGTCGGAGGTCAACACCGCGTTTCAGTTGATGGAGGCCCAGGACGGCATCCGCAGCGTGTTGACGTTCAGCTGACCACCGGGCCGTGGATCTCCGTCGGGATGGCAATCCGGACGATCCTGAACGCGACATCGCGTTGACCGCGGAGCTGCTGGCGGCTGTGGCCGCTCGCCGCTCGCCGCCGACTCTGCGGGTGTTCCGCCCCGGGCCGACGGTCGCGTTCGGTCGGCTGGACAGTCTCCGGGACGGCTTTGAAGGTGCGCGCGAGGCGGCACGAAAACACGGATTCGCCGCGGTCGTCCGTCATGCCGGCGGCCACGCGGTGGCCTACGACCATGAGTCCGTCGTGGTCGAGCTCGTGCGGTCCGAGGACCGGCTTTACGCGGCGATCGAGCGGCGGTTCGAACAGTTATCGGCTTTGATAGCCGACTCGCTGGGGGAGCTCGGGGTCGGGCTCGATCTGGGTGAGCTGCCCGATGAGTACTGCGCGGGGCGGTTCAGCCTCCACCTGCCCGCCGGGCCGAAGGTCGCGGGCGTCGCGCAGCGGGTGATCCGCGGGGCGTCGCTGACCACGGCGGTGATCGTCGTCGGCTCGGGCGAGCTGCTGCGGGCTGTGACGGCCGAGGTCTACTCGACCCTGGGGCTCAGGCTCGACATCCGGACGGTCGGTGCGATCACAGAACGGTTTCCCAGGATCGATCCAGGTCGCGTGGCCGACACCGTCGCGGAGCTTGGGGTCGCGAGGTCCTGATCGGGCGCCGATGGCTCGCGGGTGCGATCGACTGCGGCCGATGCCCTGACCGGGGCCATGCAGCCAGAGAGCCATCGGCGGCCGGTCAGCCCGAGCGGTGCCAGTCGATCGCCCCGGCGGTCAGCAGGTGCGAGCCGAGCGGGCGTCCCAGCATGCTCTGCAGGGCAGCGCTGGCCTCGAGCAGCCGGCTCAGGTCGATCCCGGTCTCGATCCCCATCTCGTGCAGCATCGAGACCAGGTCCTCGCTGGCGATGTTGCCGGTCGAGCCCACGGGCACCGGACATCCACCCAGCTCGCCGAAGCTCGACTCAAACGAGGTAACGCCGGCCTCGAGCGCCGCCAGCACGTTCGCGAGCCCCTGACCGCGGGTGTTATGAAAGTGCGCAGTCAGTTCGACGCCGGGGAGACGTTCGAATGCGCCGTCGAAGAAGCGCCTGACCTGGAGCGGATTCGCCATCCCGGTGGTGTCGCCGAACCCGATCTCCCCAGCGCCGGCGGCCGTCAGGCGCTCGGCGATCTCATAGACGCGCTCTGGATCCACATAGCCCTCGTACGGGCAGCCGAACGAGGTGGCGATCACGGCCTCGCACTCCAGACCGGCCTCAAGTGAGCGGCTGATCACGCGCTCCAATCCCGCCAGTGAGTCGGCCACCGAGCGATTCACGTTGTGCTGGTTGTGCAATTCACTGGCGGAGAGGAACACGCTGACCGCATCGAAGCGATCCCTGACGCGCAACGCATCGTCCAAACCGCGCTCGTTCGGGACCAGGACGCTCAGTCTCACGCCGTCAACACGCTCGATCCCCTGCAGCACCTCGGTCGCGTCGGCCAGCTGCCCGATCGCGTCGGGCCGCACGAAGCTGGTGACCTCCATCCGCCGCAGTCCGGTCGCCATCAGCAGGTCGATCAGGCGGATCTTCTGAGGCGTGGGGATCACCTCGGGTTCGTTCTGAAATCCGTCACGTGGCCCGACCTCGCGCACGCTGACATGTTCCGGCAAGGAGAGGCTCATCGCTCACATCCTGAAGACGCCATAGCCGACGTCGGTCTCGGGGGTTTCACTCGAGCAAGCTGCGAGTGCCTGGCTGAGCACGCGCCGGGTGTCACGCGGGTCGATCACGCCATCATCCCAGAGGCGCGCCGTCGAGAACCACGGCCGGCCCTCGTGCTCGTAGCGCTCGCGCAGCTGGGCACCGACCTCGGGCTGGCCGACCTCGGTCATGACCACACCCGCCTGCTCCCCGCCCATCACGCTGATGCGCGCATTGGGCCACATGAACAGGAACCGCGGCGAATAGGCGCGGCCGCACATCCCGTAGTTGCCCGCGCCGAACGAGCCACCGACGATCACGGTCAGCTTCGGGACGCGAGCGCAGGCGACCGCGGTCACGAGCTTGGCTCCATCCTTGGCGATGCCGCCGGCCTCATAGTCACGTCCGACCATGAACCCGGTGATGTTCTGCACGAACAACGGGGGATCCCACGCCGGTCGCAGAGCTCGATGAAATGCGCGCCTTTCAGCGAGGACTGGCTGAAGAGGATGCCGTTGTTGGCGAGGATCCCGACGGGGTGGCCGTCGACGTGGGCGAACGCGCAGACCAGGGTCTCGCCGTAGAGCTGCTTGAACTCCTGAAGCTCGGAGCCGTCGACGATCGTGCGCAGAACCTCACGGATGTCGTACGGGGTGCGTCCGTCCAGCGGCACCAGATCGAGCACGCTGTCCGGCGCGACGGCCGGCGCGTTTGGCTCCCGGCGCTCCCAGCGGGGTGCGCCGGGAAGCGGAAGCGTCCCGACGATCCCCCGCGCGATCTCAAGCGCATGGTCGTCATCCTCTGCGAGGTGGTCGACCACCCCTGAGGTGCGCGCGTGCAGCTCCCCGCCGCCGAGCTCCTCCGCGGTCACGACCTCGCCCGTTGCGGCCTTCACGAGCGGCGGTCCGCCAAGGAAGATCGTGCCCTGGTCGCGGACGATCACGGTCTCGTCGCTGATCGCCGGAACGTAGGCGCCGCCGGCGGTGCACGAGCCCATCACGCAGGCGATCTGCGGGATCCCGGCCTGCGACATCGTCGCCTGGTTGAAGAAGATGCGACCGAAGTGGTCGCGGTCGGGGAAGACCTCTGACTGCATCGGCAGGAAGGCGCCGCCCGAGTCGACCAGGTAGATGCACGGCAGCCTGTTGTCGAGCGCGATCTCCTGCGCGCGCAGGTGCTTCTTGACGGTCATCGGGTAGTAGGTGCCGCCCTTCACGGTCGCGTCGTTGGCGACGATCACGCAGCGCCGCCCCCGCACCGTGCCGACCGCGGTCACGATCCCGGCCCCGGGCGCGTCGTCGTCGTACATCTCCTCAGCCGCCAGCGGCGACAGTTCGAGCGCGCCGGTTCCGGGATCGCAGAGACGCTCGACACGCTCGCGCGCGAGCAGCTTGCCTCGCTCGACATGCCGCTCCCGGGCACGCTCACCACCGCCGGCACGGACGCGCTCGAGCCGCGACTCCAGCTCGGCGATCAACTCGAGGTGCTGCTCGCGGTGGCTCATTGCTCGGCCTCCTTCGGGGTGATCGCAACCAGCGCCTGCCCCAGCTCGACGCGGTCGCCGGCGCTGAGGGCGAGGCCGCTCACGACCCCGTCGGTGGGTGCGGTGATCTGCAGCTCCATCTTCATCGACTCCAGGATCATGAGCACGTCGCCGGCGCTGACCGTGTCTCCGTTCTGCACGCGGACGATCAGGACCGTGCCCGGCATCGGCGCCTCGAGCGAGCCATGCGGCAGCGCGGCGCCCGAGCGGTCGGGGCGCACCGTCCGCGCCTGCAGCTGATGGCCCTCTCGCGAGATCCAGACGGTGTCGTCGCCGTCGATCGCGACGGCGTAGTGGCGGGCGATGCCGTCAAGCTCGACCGTCATACGTCGATCGTCCGTGGTTGCGAGCAGGCGCGCGGTGTGGGTTGCGCCGCCGACCGAGACGCGGCCATCGGCGATCCGAACCTCACCCTGCTCGAATGCGCGTCGCCACGGGCCGTCGGGCTCGGCGGTACCGGCGGCCGCGAGCGCCGCCGCGGGCATCAGGTCCGCGGGCGGCTCCTGCATGAGGTCGGGGTCGGCGAGGATGCGCTCGAGCAGGCCGGTGTCCTGCTCGCCGCGCCTGATGTCCTCGCGCGCGAGCAGCATCCGCACGAACGCGGCATTGGTGCTCACCCCGAGCAGCTCGAGTTCGGCCAATGCGCCGGTCGAGCTTGTCGATCGCCCGCTGGCGATCGACCCCGTGCGCGATCACCTTCCCGAGCATCGGGTCAAACGCGGTGCCGATCTCAAGCCCCTCGCGCAGCGCGACGTCCACGCGCGCGTGCCGGGGAGGTCTGTAGCGGCGCACCCTGCCTGTGGACGGGAGAAAGCCGCGAGCGGGGTCCTCCGCGTACAGGCGCGCCTCGATTGCATGGCCCGTCGGGGCGATCTCCTCCTGCCCCATCGGCAGCGGGTCGCCGGCGGCGACCCGCAGTTGCAGCTCGACGAGGTCGAGCCCGTAGACCAGTTCGGTGACAGGGTGCTCGACCTGCAGCCGCGTGTTCATCTCGAGGAAGAAGAACTCGCTCGCGTCGCCGGGGGTGATGAATTCGACGGTGCCCGCGCCCACGTAGCCGCACGCGCGCGCGAGTGCGGTGGCGGCCGCGCCCATCCGTTCCCGGAGCGCATCATCGACGGCCGGTGACGGGCACTCCTCGACCACCTTCTGGTGGCGGCGTTGCAGCGAGCACTCGCGCTCGCCGAAGTGCACCACGTCGCCGTGCGTGTCCGCGAAGACCTGGATCTCGATGTGGCGCGGCCTGTCGATCCAGCGCTCCACCATCACGCGCCCGTCGCCGAACGCGGCGAGGGCCTCGCGCTGCGCGGCCGCGGTCGCCGGTTCGAGCTCCTCGGCGCTTCCGACGACGCGCATGCCCTTGCCACCGCCGCCAGCCACAGCCTTGACGACGACCGGAAACCGGCCGCTGTCGCCCGCCGGCACGACCGGAAGGCCGGCCCGCTCCGCGAACTCCTTGGCGCTGGCCTTGTCGCCCATCAATTCGATCGCGGCCGGTGGCGGGCCGATCCACGTCAGGCCCGCGTCGATCACAGCCTGCGCAAATGCCGCGTTCTCACTGAGGAAGCCGTAGCCGGGATGGACCGAGCGCGCGCCGGTGCGCAGGGCCGCCTCGACGATCTCGTCTGCCGCCAGGTGGGAGCCGATCCGGGCCGCCTCGCCGACGGCGTCGATGTGCGGAGCGCCGGCGTCGGCGTCGGTGAAGACGCCGACGCTGGCGAGGCCGAGCTCACGCACGGTGCGGGCGATCCGCACTGCGATCTCGCCTCGGTTGGAGATCAGGACCGGCGCGAGATCCTGGAGGTCGGCCATTGCAATCGACATATTACAGAATGATCGCTATAACTTGTAGTGAACGTTCGGAACTCTCCACCGCCTGATCTGTCTCGTGCCATCACCGCCCAGCAGGCCCGCACTGCGCAGCCGCTACGACCGCCGACAACAGCGCGTGATCGATTCGGCCGCGCACGTGTTCGCGAGGAAGGGCTTCCATGCGACTTCGATCCAGGATCTGGTCGAGGCCTCGGGCCTCAAGGCCGGAGGCCTCTACCACTACATCGGAAGCAAGGACGAGCTGCTCGTGCGGATCTGCGACGAGCTGATGGAGCCGCTGCTCGACGAGGTGCGGCAGATCGCAGCCAGCGACGGCTGCGCGCGTGACCGGCTGCGCGAGTTCATGCGGGTCTGGGTGACGCATGTCGAGCGCAGGCGCGATCACATGCTCGTCTTCCAGCAGGAGTTGCCCGTGCTCGCTCACGGGCGTCAATGGCAGCACGTGCGCGGACAGCGCAAGGAGTTCGAGGAGTTGCTGGCCGAGAGCCTCGAGCGCGGCGAGCGCGACGGTGAGTTCCGATTCGCCGACCGGGAGCTGGCCCTTCGTGCCCTGCTCGGTGTTGTCAATCAGCTTCCCCAGTGGTTCCGGCCGGGGGGTCGTCTCACCGCTGAGGAGATCGCCGACGGCTACCTGGAGCTGATCGTCGGGCCGGACCCGAGAAAGACATGCTGAATCATCTATACGTCGCAGACCCGAGCCGTTCTAAGACCGCCATCGCCGCGTTGTGCCCCGGGATCCCGCTGACGCCGCCACCTCTACGGGCGCCGGCGCCACAGCACCAGACATTCGGCCACGCGGTCTCGACGCCCCAGGCGCCGACCTCCTCGGCGGCCTCGGCGAACGGCCAGCTGAGGTCGCGGTGGAAGATGTGGCCGGCCGGCATGCCGAGCTCTGACTCGAGCTCGAGCGGGGTCCGCGCCTCCAGGCACGGCGCCCCGCTGGCATCGCGCATCAGGCAGTCCTCGATCGGCTCGGCCAGAACCGAGTTCAGCGACTCGAGCGTCCGCTGGACCGCTAGCTGCTTGGCGCCGTCCGGATCGGCCCGGAACAGGCGCGCGGGCATGTGCAGCGCGAAGACCGTCAGCGTCTGCGCGCCGCCGGCCCGCAACTCGGGTCCGAGAATCGTCGGGTCGGTCAGCGAGTGGCAGTACGCCTCGGCGGGCACCGGGTCCGGGATCGTGCCGGCTGCGGCCTGCGCAAACGCGGCGGCGAGCTGCGAGTAGCTCTCGTTCACGTGAAAGGTTCCGGCGAACGCGTCCTCGGCCGCGACCGCCGGGTCACGCAGCCGCGGCAGCCGGGTGAGCACCATGTTGAGCTTGAGCTGCGAGCCCTCGGGCGCCGCTGCGCCTGAGGGCTCGGCGCCGAGCAGCCGCGCCAGCACCAGCGGCGCCACGTTGGCAAGCACGTGCGAGGCCGGCAGCTCCTCTCCGTCCGAGGTGCTCACGCGAACCGGCGGACCGGTCATGCCCGCCTCGATCGCCGTGACCTCGACGCCCGTCCGCAGCTCTGCTCCTGCTGCGCCGGCGGCCGCCACGAGCCCGCCGGTCAGGGCGCCGATCCCGCCGACGGGGATATCCCAGGCTCCGACCCCGTTTCCGATCACGTGGTACAGAAAACAGCGGTTCTGGATCAGGCTGGGGTCGTCGAGTGACGCGAACGTCCCGATCAGCGCGTCGGTCGCGACGATCCCGCGGGTCAGGTCGTCCGGCACGGCTGACTCGAGCAGCTCCGACAGCGGCCGTTCGAACAGCGCTCGCCAGGCCACCTCATCGCCCACCAACTCCCGCATCCGGTCCCGCGATCGCAGCGGCTCGAGCAGCGTCGGCGCCACCGCGCGCGCGACGCGCTCGGTCAGCGCGTACACGTCCGGCGCGTCGTTGGGCGGATGGGCTGCGATCCGCCGGCGCCGCAGCTCGATCTGCACCCCCAACGACTCGAGCAGCTCGCGCGGAAACAGGCTCACGAGGTACGAGTAGCGCGACAGGCGCACATCGACACCGGGGAAGGGCGCCTGCGACACCGCGGCGCCACCGAGGTGGTCGAGCCGCTCCAGGACCGCGACCCGCCTGCCCGCGCGGGCAAGCAGCGTCGCGGCGACAAGGCCGTTGTGGCCGCCGCCGACGATGACCACGTCGTGCGTCGAGCTTTCCATATACCTTGACCAGCGTACGGAGATCGGCGACTGGAGGATCGATGGCGGATCGGCGGGTCAACAGCAGGATGCTGCTTGTGGGAAGCCTCCCTGCGGAGACACCCGAGCGTGCCCTCAGGGCCGGGGCGGAGCTGTTCGGGGACATGGTCTGCTCGTTGCCCGACGGCGAGACCGGGCCGATGGGCGGCTGGGTCAGCTTCGAGCGCGAGCACCTGATCCGTCCGAGCGCCGACGTCGTGGTCGTCTCCGAAACCGACTCGCCGACCGGGCTCCCGCGCCACGCCTACGAGACGCCGGTGTTCAGCGTCAAAGCCGGCGTGGAGCGAGTTCGCTTCGACAGCTGGCCGCGAATCGACGTGGCGATCGAGTCCTACGGCCTGTTCAAGGAGCTCAAGCGCGCCGGCGTGATCCGCAGCGATCTGCGCTTCCAGGTCGGCCTGCCGTTCCCGGCCAGCGCGATGAACGCCTTCAAGTCCGATTTCGCCGCTGACTATCCGAAGGCCGAAGCGGGTTACGAGGACCTGGTCGCCCGTGAGCTGCCACGGCTGCTGGAAGCGATCCCGGCCGAGGAGCTCGCAATCCAGTGGGACTGCGCATATGAGACCCAGGACATCGAGGGCGTTCTGGCCTGGACGAGCGAGGGCGCCTGGGAGCGGTTCGCCGGGCCGGTGACCCGCCTGACGCGTCTGATCCCGGAGGAGACGCTGGTCGGCTACCACCTCTGTTACGGGACCTTCCCGGAGTGGCCGATGTACGAGGCCCGCGACTACCAGGTGCTGGTGCGGATGGCCAACTTCGCAGTCGCGGAGTCGGGCCGGACCGTCGACTGGCTGCACCTGGCCGGCCCGCGCTACCTGCGCAGCGAGGACAGGACCTTCTTCCGCCCGCTGGTCGACCTCGAGCCGCGCAGCGCGCGCGTCTTTCTCGGGATCGTGCTGCCGCTCGACGGCGCGCCGGGGCTGCGCCGTCGGCACCGGACCGCCTCCCGCTACATCCAGGACTTCGGTGTGGCGATGTATTGCGGGTTCGGGCGTCAGCCCGGACAGGACGGCGATCAGACGATGCGCGAGCACGCGCAGGTGATCCGCTCGCTGGGGTGAGAGTCATGTTTCGAGGGAGTCCCGGCGACTGGCTGCGGGTCCACGACCCCGGTTACGGGGCGCTGCGGCGTGCCGCGCGCGCGGCGATCCTGATGCCGGCGCTGTTCGCGCTCGGCGACAAGGTGATCGGCAACCCGACGATCTCCTACTTCATCGCCTTTGGCGCGTTCGCCAACCTGCTGCTCGTCGACTTCCAGGGCACGCGGCTCGACCGGCTGCGGTCGCAGGCGCTGATGGGGGTCACCTGCATCGTCCTGATCTCCCTGGGGACACTGGTCTCGCAGTCGACCGTGGCCGCAACGATCCTGATGTTCATCGTCGCCTTCGTGGTCCTGTTCAGCGGCGTCGTCAGCTCGGTGATCGCGAGCGCGACCACGCCGCTGGTGCTGTCGTTCATCCTGCCCGTCACCGTCCCGGGGCCGGCGTCCGAGATCCCGGACCGGATCGCCGGCTGGGCGATCGCGACCGTCGCGGCGATGGTGGCCACCAGGGTGCTGTGGCCCTCGCCGGTCGCGTTCCCGATCGAGGCCAGGGCGGTGGCAGCCTGCCGCGCGATCGCCGGCCGCCTCCGTGCCGAGATCACATGGGTGACAGGGGACGGAGGCGAGGAAACCGAGCGAGAGCGTGACGCCGCCAGAGCCGTCTCCGACGAGGCGCTCGAGGCGCTGGACGGTCTGTTCCTGGCGACGCCATACCGGCCGACCGGCCTTGCAACCAAGGCGCGCGCGGAGATCCGGCTGGTGGATGAGCTGCGCTGGCTGGACGCGGTGATCGCACGCTCGGGACTGCGTCGCCGCTCCGGCGTGCCTGACCCCTCGCTCTGTGCCGTCAAGCTCGCGGCCGCCGATGTGCTCGACCGGGCCGCGACCGCCCTTGCCCCGGGAGATACCGCCGCGGCAGACGCGATCCAGGGGCTGGGAGCTGCGCGCGGACGCCTGCAGGCGGCGCTCGGCGAGCTCGAGATCCGGACCACGAGTCTCCCGCTCGAGCAGCGCGTGCCCGGCCAGGACCAGCCTGCCGCCGGGATCGTTTCGGCGCTCGACCCCAGCTTCCGTGCGCAGGAGCTCGCCTACATCACCGACCAGGTGGCGACCAACGTCGAGTACGCGGCGGCGGCCTGGAGCCGGACGTGGTGGCAGCGGCTGCTCGGGCGCCAGCCGTCCGGGTTCAGCGGGGCGCTCAGCTCGGCCAGGGAGCGGGCGCTCGCGCACGCGGAGCTGAGCTCGTCGTGGATGCACAACAGCCTGCGGGGCGCCAGCGGCCTGGCGCTGGCGGTGCTCGTGGCGGAGCTGACCTCGGTGCAGCACGGCTTCTGGGTGGTGTTCGGGGCACTCGCGGTGCTCCGCTCCAATGCGCTCAGCACCGGCCAGAACGCGTATCGGGCGCTCGTCGGCACGACCGTCGGATTCGTGATCGGCGGGGTCCTCGTGGCTCTGATCGGCACCAACACCACCGTGCTCTGGGTGATCCTGCCGTTTGTGGTGTTCTGCGCGGGGCTCGCACCCTCGGCGGTGTCGTTCGCCGCCGGCCAGGCGGCGTTCACGGTCACGCTGCTGGTCCTGTTCAACCTGCTGGTGCCCGCAGGCTGGCAGCTCGGTCTGGTCCGGATCGAGGACGTCGCGATCGGATGCGCGGTCAGCCTCGTGGTCGGGCTGTTGTTCTGGCCGCGGGGGGCCAGTGTCGACCTCGGTCGTGCGCTTGGCCGCGCCTACGTCGCCAGCAGCAGCTACCTGACCGAGGCGGTCGCCTACGGCGTTGCCTGCTGCGACCCGACCGGCGCCGGCGCCACGGCGCCGCGCGGCCTCGGCCAGGAGGCCGCGGCCTCGGCGCGCCGGCTCGACGACACCTTCAGGGGATACCTGACCGAGCGCGGCGCCAAGAGGGCGCAGCTCGCCGAGGTGGCCGCGCTGGTGACCGGCGTCGCCGGGGTGAGGCTCGCGGCCGACGCGGTGCTCGAGCTCTGGGACGGCAGCGGCGTGGCCGGCGGCGAGCGCGAGGCGGCCAGGCGCGAGCTGCTGAGCGCAGCCGAGCACCTGGGCAGCTGGTACGACCGCTTCGCGGCGAGTCTCGTGGGGGCCGCCTCGGTGCCCGACCCGCAGCCGGCCGACGGCGAGGCCGGTGGACGCCTGATCCAAGCCGTGGCAACCGATCTGAACGACGGCGACGGCCACGCGACGGCCACCGGCGTGCGCGTGATCTGGACCGGCGATCATCTCGATGCCGTCCGGCGGCTGCAGGAGGGGTTGGTGCCACCCGCTCGGGCCGCCACCGCCGGGTAGCGCCTGATCCCAGCGCGACCAGGGACCAGGCCGGCGACTCAGCGGATACGCGCGAGCACCCGGGCGAAGGCCAGCGAGCCGCCGATGGCCAGAAGCGGCACCGCCGGCAGCAGGTAGCGGAGCGCGAAGCCGCCCGTGGCCGCGGTGCCGAGCAGGACGAGCACGGCGCTGCCGGTCAGCAGAAAGATCTCGCGCCGCGCGGGAACTCGCATGCAGAGCGCCACCAGCGAGACCAGCGCCAGGATCGCGAGCACCGGTCGGGGGACGTGAACGATGCTGCGGTAGCCGCGCACGAAGCCTGCCGGCGAGCGGACCCTCAGATCAAGGCCGGGGAGGTCGCGCTGCTCAGTCGTCGAGTTGTGGGTCTCCGCGGAGGCCGTTTGCGGCAGCGACGTGGCGCTGACCGCGTCGCCATATGGAGTCGCGTCCGCGGTGAAGTAGCGCGCGAAGTCAGCGAGCGTGACGCCGGCGAAGTCCAGGGGGTGGCTGCGGATCATCGCGCGCGAGAACGACTCGAGCACGCGGTTGGTCGGGGCGACCGCCGCCACCGACTGGCTGGCCGGGTGGAACAGGCGCTGCGCCGGCGACGGACCCCAGATGTACCAGTCGGGTGCGTCTGGATGGCTCGCGCGCTGGGCAGCGGTCTCACACAGCTTCCGCGCCTGTGGCGCGAGCTTGACGCCATCGCAGTCGGCGAAGCCGGCGACGCGGCCGTACAGCGTCCAGCCCGGGGTGGCGGTCATGCTGAAGACGTGGAAGCGATGGTCGATCAGCGCGCTGTAGGCGAGCAGCGGCACGGCGGCTGCGACGATGAACGCTGCGAGCGGGCGCCAGCCCGCTCGCAGCCAGAGCAGGTAGACCAGGAAGACCGGGATCGTGAACGGCGCCACCTCGCGGATCAGCGCCGCCGCGGCGATCAGCAGCCCGGCCACCAGTGCGCGCCGTGGCGACGGCGCGCGCGAGCCGCCCGGCTCCAGCAGCGGCCAGGCGATCACCAGCACCGCCGCCAGCAGCGCGGCCGTGAAGAACGTGTCCGACATCACGTACTGCTCGAGCGTGATCGTGTAGCCGTCGAGCAGCACCAACGCCGCGGCGGCCGTGGCTGCCCAGCGGGGCAGCCGCGCGCGGATCAGCGCCGCGTAAACCGCGACACCGATGCCGAGCCCGGCCAGATGCTGGAACGCAATCAGCTCGGCGAGGCTGCGGTGTGGCAGCGTCAACAGCTTGACGAGCAGCGGATACCCGATCGGATGCACCGTCGGCAGCTCGACGAAACCGCCGGAGAACGCGGTCGCGATGTAGCCCCAGGAGTCCGGGAACATCAGCGCCGGCGCGTAGGCCACCATCGCCAGCAGACGCAGGATCGCGCCGGCCGAAACCAGCGCCACGATCGGCCAGTGAGCCCGCAGCAACCCGCTCGTCACGTCGGTCCGGCGTGCTCCGGAGACCTGCGGTGGTGTGGACGACCAGGTGGTGTCCATGGCGCCGAATCTAATCGGAGCCGGTGTGTTGCGGCTTTAGGGGCACGACTAGATCTTCAACGGTTGTTCGGCGGAAGCTCAGCCGGATGGTCGCGTGAAGTCTCCGGCATGGTGACGCAACGGTTCCAGCAGCGCGAAGAGCTCGCCGCAGGCCTGCTTGTCGAGCGGGGTGGTGCCGAACTCGGCGGCGTTCAGAATCTTGGTGGCATTTCGGGCTGCCCGCCTGCCGTTCCCCGTGATCTGAGCGAGGACCGCCCGGCGGTCCTCCTTGTGGTTGATGCGCTCCACGTAGCCGCTGCCCGCGAGCTTGTCGACGACGTTTGTGACGCTCGCTCGGTGCACCTGCAGGCGATCGGAGATCTTGCCGAGCGGCAGCTCCCCACGGCGGCTGTAGTAGAGCAGCATCAGCGCCTCATAGCGGGGAAAGTTGAGGTCGTACGGCGCCAGCAGCTCGTTCAGGCGCGCCATCATGATCTGCTGCGCGCGCATGATCGACGTGACCGCCGCCATCTGCGGCGTGGCGTCCTGACCCCAGTGTTGATCCCATTGCCGCGCCGCCTCGACGATCGGGTCGAACGGCAGCGCCCCAGACACGTCGCCAGGCCGACCGGCGTTGTTGGCGGCGGAGGCCATCAGGCCAGCGTCTCCAGATAGCTGAGCCCCTGGATCGCCCGGCTGCCGTACCAGGAGGTCATCTCGCCGTCGATCAGCGACACACGCGCACCGGGCACGAGGCTCTGCACCTCCGGCACGTGGTGGTCCTTGAAGTGGAACGGCTCACTGCTGAGCAGCACGCGGTCCACCTCGCCGGCGTAGCTTGAGAGGTCGATCTCCGGGTAACGCTCGTCTGTCTGCAGCGGCTGTGTGACCCAGTTGATGAGCGCCAGCGTCCGCGAGATGTAGGTGTCCGCGGAGATCGCCATCCACGGGTCACGCCAGATCAGATAGAGAACATCATCGCGTGGCCGCTCGCGGGCCTGCAGACGCTCGAGCGCCGCCTCGAACCTCGCGCAGAGCTCCTCGGCCTCACGTTCTCGACCGAAGATGCCGCCGAGCAGTCTGTAGAGCGGCGGGTTGTCAAGTGGCGAGCGCGGGTGGGTGACGACCACGTGCGGCACGAACTGCGCCAGCTCGGCGGCGGTCTCGCGCCGGTTCTCGTCGACGTTCAAAACCGCGTGAGTGGGGGCCAGCTCGCGTATGCGGTCGAGCTTGACGTCCTTGGTCCCGCCGACCTTCGGGATCCGCCGCACCGTCTCCCAGGGATGGATGCAGAATCCCGTTCGGCCGACGAGCTGCTCGGCGAGCCCGAGGTCGCAGATCAGCTCGGTGATGCTCGGCACCAGGCAGACGATCCTGGCGTCGGCACCGGCCGGCTCGTGCACGGTGCCGACCGCATCGGTGAGATTGGCGTGCTGGGTTGCGCTCGCGCTCATGCGTCAGCTACATGTTGCGCCGGTATTCGCCGCCGACCTCGTAAAGCGCGGCCGAGATCTGGCCCAGCGAAGCGCACTTCACCGTGTCGATCAGCTCCTCGAAGACGTTGCCCTGACGTCGTGCCGCGTCCTGGAGCTTCGCCAGCGCCGCGGGCCTGCGCTCGGCCCCGTACCCCTGGAAGGCGCGGACGTTGGCGATCTGCTGGCGCTTCTCGGACTCCGTGGATCGCATCAGTTCGAGCGCGTCGATCCGCTCTCCTCGCCCGTCCCTGGGCAGGAACGTGTTCACGCCGATCAGCGGCAGCTCGCCGGTGTGCTTGAGCCGCTCGTAGAGCAGGCTCTCATCCTGGATCTTCCCGCGCTGGTACATCGTGTCCATCGCGCCGAGCACGCCGCCACGCTCTGACAGCCGGTCGAACTCGGCATACACGGCCTCCTCGACGAGGTCCGTCAGCTCGCCGATGATGAACGACCCCTGCAGCGGGTTCTCGTTGAAGTTGAGTCCGAGCTCGCGGTTGATGATCAGCTGGATCGCGACCGCACGGCGGACCGATTCCTCTGTCGGAGTCGTGATCGCCTCGTCGTAGGCGTTGGTGTGCAGGCTGTTGCAGTTGTCGAAGAGCGCGTACAGGGCCTGCAGGGTGGTGCGAATGTCGTTGAAGCTGATCTCCTGAGCGTGCAGGCTCCGGCCCGATGTCTGGATGTGGTACTTCAGCATCTGGCTGCGGGCGGACGCGCCGTAGCGCTCACGCATCGCCCTTGCCCAGATCCGCCGGGCGACCCGGCCGATCACCGCGTACTCGGGGTCCATGCCGTTGGAGAAGAAGAAGCTCAGGTTCGGCGCGAACTCGTCGATGCTCATCCCGCGGGCGAGGTAGTACTCGACGATCGTGAAGCCGTTGGCGAGCGTGAATGCGAGCTGGCTGATCGGGTTGGCGCCCGCCTCGGCGATGTGGTAGCCGCTGATCGAGACGCTGTAGAAGTTCCGGATCTCGCGCTCGATGAAGTACGCCTGCACGTCGCCCATCATCTTCATCGCGAACTCGGTCGAGAAGATGCAGGTGTTCTGGGCCTGATCCTCCTTGAGAATGTCCGCCTGGACGGTGCCGCGCACCCTTCGCAGCGTGTCGGCCTTGATCCGCTCGTAGACATCGCGAGCCACGACCATGTCACCGGAGGCGCCGAGCAGACCGAGGCCGAGGCCGTCGTGGCCAGGACCCAGGTCGCCCGCGTACACCGGCCGTGGCCGATCGCCGAAGTACTCGTCGAGCTGTCGCTGCGCGGCCTCGACGCCGCCGGTCTGCTGGAGGTGGCGCTCGATCTGCTGGTCGATCGCCGCGTTCATGAAGAACGCCAGGATGATCGGGGCCGGCCCGTTGATCGTCATCGAGACCGAGGTCGTCGGGGCGCAGAGGTCAAACCCGGAATAGAGCTTCTTGGCGTCGTCCAGAGTCGCGATCGACACGCCCGAATTGCCGACCTTTCCGAAGATGTCGGGCCGTTCGTGCGGGTCCTCCCCGTAGAGCGTGACCGAATCGAACGCTGTCGAGAGGCGCGCCGCGGGCTGTCCCGCGGACAGGTAGTGGAACCGCCTGTTGGTGCGCTCGGGCGAGCCCTCCCCGGCGAACATGCGGGTCGGATCCTCGCCCTCGCGCCGGTACGGGAAGACGCCGCCGGTGTACGGATAGGAGCCCGGCAGGTTCTCCTTCATCAGGAACCGCAAGCGGTCGCCCCAGCCGTCGAGCCGTGGCGCCGCGATCTTCGGGATCAGCTGCCCGCTCAGCGACCGCACGTGGTTCTCGCCGGTGATCTCGCGGTCGCGGACCGTGTAGCTGTAGGTCTCGGACGTTATCGATGAGATCCGCTCATCCCAGCCGTCGAGCAGGCCACGCGCCTCCGGCCCCAGCATCTCTCGAGCGTCCTCGTAGCGACGGTTCAGCTCCTGCACCGCCGGCTCGTCCCCCAGGGCCCTTGCGGCCTCCAGGAAGGCCTGGGCCTGCGAGGCGAGCATCGCCCGGCGTTCGACCTCGGCGTTGATTCCCCGGCCCTGCTCGGCGATCTCAGCCAGGTAGCGGACGCGGTTGTCGGGTATCAGGCCGCTGCCGGGGCGTCCGGGCGCGGCTGACTCGATTCCGGGTTCCCACTCCCCGGCGCTCGCGCCGGCGGGCGCGTGCGCCGCAATCTGCCGGCAGAGGGCCGCGAACATGCGGGTCAGCCCCGGGTCGTTGAAATGGCTCGCGATCGTCGGGTAGACGGGGACCTCCTCGTCGGGACGGTCGAACGAGACGTGACTGCGCCGCCACTGCTTGCGCACGTCCCTCAGGGCGTCCTGCGACCCGCGCTTGTCGAACTTGTTGATCACGACCATCTGCGCGAGGTCGAGCATGTCGATCTTCTCGAGCTGGCTGGCGGCGCCGAACTCGCTCGTCATCACATACAGCGGGATGTCGACGAGATCGACGATCTCCGAGTCGCTCTGGCCGATGCCGGCCGTCTCGACGATCACCAGGTCAAAGCCGCCGGAGGTCAGGAAGGCCAGCGCGTCGGCCAGCATCGCGCTCGTCGAGCGGTTGCTGCGGCGCGTCGCGATCGAGCGCATGTAGATCCGTTCGTTGCGCAGGCTGTTCATCCGGATGCGGTCACCGAGCAGGGCGCCGCCGGTCCGCCGCCGCGTCGGGTCGACCGCGAGCACCGCAACCCGGAGCTCCGGGAAATGCTGGACGAAACGGCTCAGCAGCTCGTCGGTGACGGTGCTCTTTCCGGCCCCACCGGTGCCGGTGATTCCAGCGACGGGGGCACGTTGGTCCGAGCTTGCCCAGAGCGCTCGAAGCTCCTCGAGCGCTGCCTGGTCGAGCAGCTCGTCCTCGATCGCCGAGAGCGTCTGCGCGACGGCCAGGTCGTGGGACTGGCCGGGGAGCCCGGTCCGGAATCCCTCGCTCGGAGCCGGCAGACGGCGCTCACTGCGCCAGCGCCACCAGCTCGTCGATCATGCCAGTGAGCCCGAGGGTCATGCCGTCGTTGGGGTGGTAGATCCGCGCGACGCCATACTCCTGCAGCTCTGCGATCTCCATCGGGGTGATCGTGCCGCCGCCCCCGCCGAACACCGAGATGTGGCCGGCCCCATGCTCGCGAAGCATGTCGACGGCGTACTTGAAGTACTCGATGTGGCCGCCCTGGTAGGAACTCAGCGCAATCGCGTCGGCGTCCTCCTGGATCGCGGCGCGGACGACGTCGGCGACGCTGCGGTTGTGACCGAGGTGGATCACCTCGACGCCGTGATCCTGGATCAGCCGTCGCATCACGTTGATCGCGGCGTCGTGGCCGTCGAACAGCGAGGCGGCAGTGACGACCCGCAGAGGCGAGCTGCTCACCTCTGGCGCGGCCTGCTCCGTTGCTCCAGCTGCCGTGATCATCGCGATCCTCCGGTGCGATCCGTCAGCGGCTTGTGCGCGCCTCGCGCACGCCGCCGCTGAACTGTTGGGGAAATGGTTGGATGTTCAATGGTATGGTATCCGCCTAGTTTGTCCAGACCTGATCTGCACGTGCTCCGAAGGAGGGCCCCAAGCCAATGAGAATCTCGAGCCTCGGTGTCGTGGGTGCCGGTTTCATGGGCTCCGGCATCGCCGAGTCGGCCGCTGCGGCGGGCATCCAGGTGACCGTGTTCGAACCGAGCGAGGGCCCGCTGGAGCGCTCGCGAGCACGTCTTGCCGACTCGCTGGCGCGCGCGCAGGAGCGGGGCAAGCTCACATCCGAGGAGGCTGACGCGCTGACCGGGCGGATCGCTTACGCGACCGAGCTCTCCGCGCTCGCAGGGCGTCGACGCGGTGATCGAGGCGGTCAGCGAGGACCCGCAGATCAAGGGCCCGCTGTTCGAGGAGCTCGATCGCCGGCTTCCCGACGCGGCATTCATCGCATCGAACACGTCATCGATCCCGATCGCGGAACTGGCGGCGCACACCGACCGGCCGGAGCGGGTGCTCGGACTGCACTTCTTCTCGCCGGTGCCGGTGATGAAGCTGGTCGAGGTCGTGATCGGACTCGACACCGGGGCGGAGACGGTCGCCGTGGCGGAGGAGTTCGCCGCCCAGATCGGCAAGACCTCGATCCGCACCAAGGACCGCTCCGGGTTCGTCGTCAACTTCCTGCTGGTCCCCTACCTGATGGCTGCGGTTCGGATGTATGAGGAGGGGTTCGCATCGGCGGAGGACATCGACACCGGTATGCGCCTCGGTTGCGGACACCCGATGGGCCCGCTGACGCTCTGCGACTTCATCGGGCTCGACGTGCTCCAGGCGGTCTGCGACTCCCTCTACGACGAGTTCAAGCGCCCCGACTACGCGGCGCCCGCGATCCTCAGGCGGATGGTGGTCTCCGGCCACCACGGCCGCAAGAGCGGTCGCGGGTTCTACGACTACGCCCAGCAATCGGTGGGAGCAGCGGCATGAGCGCCGGCGCGACGGGCGGCGGCTATCTGATCCCGGAGGAGTTCGAGGATCTTCGTCTGACGGTGCGGCAGATCGCTCAGGAGCGGATCGTGCCCGCGGGCCGGGGAGATCGATCGCAGCGCCGAGTATCCGCAGGACATTCGGCGGCTGCTTGCGGAGAACGACATCTTCGGATTGCCGTTCGCCGAGGAGTACGGCGGGACGGGGACCGGCACGCTGATGCTGCAGATGGCCGTCGAGGAGATCGCGAAGGCGGACGGGTCGTGTGCGCTGATGCTGATGCTGCAGGAGTTGGGGACGTTGCCGATCTCGAAGTTCGGCTCGGCGGAGCAGAGGCAGCGGTTCCTGCCACGGTGCGCGTCGGGTGAGTGGCTGGCGGCGTTCGCGCTGTCCGAGGCTGAGGCCGGCTCGAATGCGGCGGCGATGCGGACGACCGCGGTGCCCGACGGTGACGAGTGGGTCATCAATGGCACCAAGAACTGGATCAGCAACGCCGGCGTGGCCGACTTCTACATCGTGTTCGCGGTTACCGATCGGGATGCCGGGCGTGTGACCGCGTTCATCGTCGAGGCCGATCGCCCCGGGTTCTCGATCGGCGGGTACGAGCACAAGCTCGGGATCAAGGGCTCGCCGACGGGCTCGCCGGTGTTCGAGGATGTGCGGGTTCCCCAGGAGAACGTGATCGGGGAGATCGGACGCGGGATGCGTGTCGCGCTCGGCACCCTCGAGCGCACCCGCCTGGGTGCCGCCGCGCAGGCGGTCGGGATCGCGCAGGGAGCGATCGACTACGCCGTCGGTTACGCGAAGGAGCGGATCGCGTTCGACCAGCCGATCATTGCGCTGCAGGGGATGCAGTTCAAGCTCGCCGACATGCAGATCGGCACCGCGGCCGCCCGCGAGCTCCTCTACCGCGCCTGCAGCCTCGCCGACCAGCAGCCGCCGCCGGCCGATCTCGGGATGTGGACCTCGATGGCCAAGGTCTTCGCCTCCGACAACGCGATGAGGGTGACCGTCGAGGCCGTGCAGACCCTCGGCGGATACGGCTACGTCAACGACTACCCCGTCGAGCGCATGCTCCGCGACGCGAAGATCACGCAGATCTACGAGGGCACCAACGAAATCCAACGCGTCGTGATCGCTCGCCACCTCGCCCGGTAACCACGAAGGGAAAGCCATGACCGAAGTTGTGATCGCCGAAGCCACGCGTACCGCGATCGGTTCGTACGGAAAGTCGCTCGCGAGCGTGCCGCCGTCTGAGCTGGGCGCGATCGCGTCAGTAGCCGCGATCGAGCGGGCGGGGATCGCGCCGTCGGATGTCGAGCACGTGGTGTTCGGGAACGTGATTCACACCGAGCGTCAGGACGCGTACATGGCGCGTGTGGTCGGGATCAAGGCGGGGGTGCCGAAGGAGACGCCGGCCTACACGGTCAACCGCCTGTGCGGTACCGGCCTGCAGGCGCTCGTCTCAGGGGCGCAGGCGATTCAGACCGGCGAGGCGTCGGTCGTGCTCGCAGGCGGTGCCGAGTCGATGAGCCGGGCGCCCTACTGGGTGCCGTCCGCGCGCTGGGGCGCCCGCATGGGTGAGACCGCGATGACGGATCCCGTGATCGGCACCCTCACCGACCCGTTCAGCTCCGACCACATGGGCGTCACCGCGGAGAACCTCGCCGCGCGCGGCTCAATCTCGCGCGAGCGTCAGGACGAGTTCGCGGTCGAGTCGCATCGGCGCGCCGCCGCTGCGCGCGCCGATGGGCGGTTTCAGCGACAGATCGTCCCGGTGCCGGTGAAGGCGAAGGGTGGTGTGACGGAGTTCGTGGGCGACGAGCACATCCGTGCGGACGCCTCGCTCGAGTCGATGGCCAGGCTGAAGCCGGCGTTCAAGCCCGACGGAACCGTGACCGCCGGCAACGCCTCGGGGATGAACGACGCTGCAGCCGCGGTCGTGCTGATGAGCTCGTCACGCGCCGAGGCGTTGGGCGTCAAGCCGCGGGCGCGGATTCTCGGCTACGGCTCGTGTGGCGTCGACCCCTCGATCATGGGGATCGGCCCGGTGCCCGCGGTGCGAAGGGTTCTGGAGCGCAGCGGCCGTACGCTCGACGAGATCGAGGTGATCGAGTTGAACGAGGCGTTCGCCGCCCAGGCGCTGGCGGTGATCGACGACCTCGGCCTTGATCCGGCCAGGGTCAACCCCAACGGCGGCGCGATCGCGCTCGGGCATCCGATCGCGGCGACCGGCTCCGTGCTGGTCGCCAAGATCCTCGACGACATGGAGGATCGCGACCTGTCGCTGGGACTGGTCACGCTCTGCATCGGCGGGGGCCAGGGGATCGCGATGCTGCTCGAGC
>CAVXIA010000012.1:0-477136 GCA_963761675.1 uncultured Conexibacteraceae bacterium | reverse complement strand
TGACGCGTATCGTAGACTGAAGTGACTTCTGGTCAGTGCAACTCCTAAGGGAGGGGAGCGGACGTGATTGACAGCCAGTCAGCGGGCGGCGCCGAAGGTGCCGCACAGCTGATCGATCGTGACCTCGGCGGTTGCCCGGTCAAGCATCTCGATTTCTCTTCTTGGCAGCCGATGGGCCACTACTGGGACCTCGCCAAGGAGCTGCGGCTCGACTGCCCTCACTTCTTCAACACCTATGGAGACGGGTCAAAGGGCTACTGGGTGTTCACCCAGCACGCCGCGGTGCGCGACATCTACAAGAACCCGCAGATCTTCTCCAGCGAGTCGATCACGCCATGGGACCCGGAGCCCGTATACCGATTCATCCCGACCCAGATCGATCCACCCAACCACATCGGATACCGGCGGATCCTGAACCGGTGGTTCTCGCCGGCGCGCATGGACGCGGCTGAGCCGATGATTCGCGACGTTGCCAGGCGCCTGGTCGCCGAGACGGCGGCCGTCGGCAGCTGCGACCTCGTCAACGATTGGGCGCTCCGCTTCCCGACGGAGGCGTTCCTTGCCGTGATCGGGGCACCGGTTTCGATGGCTGACTCGTTCCTGAAGTGGGTTGATGACTTCTTCGCAGGGTTCGGTGGCGCCGCCGACGGCGTCGAGCGCATGACCAGCGCGGTCGTCAGCATCAAGGGCTACTGGTCGGAGATGATCGCCGAGCGCAGCGGAGAATCCGCGCCCCGTGAAGGTGACCTCACCTCATATCTGATGCACGCCGACCTCGATGGTGAGGACCGCAAGCTCACCGAGGATGAGGTCAACGACATGCTGCTGGTGCTGACGCTCGCGGGGCTCGACACCACGCGAGCCGAGCTCGGATACATGTTCCATCACCTCGCGACCCATCCCCAGGACCGCGAGCGGCTGATCGCCGAGCCCGAGATCACGCCGTACGCGGTCGAGGAGACCCTGCGGCTGTACACGATCATCTTCGGCGACGGGCGCAAGGTCACGACCGACACCGAGTTCCACGGTGTCGACCTCAAGAAGGGCGACATGGTGTACGGCCTCGTGTCAGCCGCAAACCGTGACCCGTCGGTCTACGACCGCGCTGAGGAGTTCGTCGTCGACCGCAAGAGGAACAATCACTTCGGCTTTGCCGGCGGTCCCCACCGCTGCCTCGGCATGCACCTTGCTCGCCGCGAGATGGCGATCGGCGTCCAGGAGTGGCTCGGCGTGATCCCGGAGTTCCGGCTCGAGACCGAGGATGAGGTGCTCGAGCGCGGTGGCGCCTCGATGATGGCGCTGAAGCATCTCCGGCTGGTCTGGGATGTGGCGCCGTGAAGCTGCTGATCGACGAGGGCACCTGCACCGGCCATGGACGCTGCTATCGGTTGGCTCCCGACGTGCTCAGCTACGACGACGAGGGTTATGTCGTCCCGCGTGGCGAGCCCGTGGAATTCCCAGCCGGCCAGCGGGCTCTGGCCGAGGAGATCGTCGGGTCGTGTCCGGAGATGGCGATCCAGCTGATCGAGGATTGAGCCTCGCGCCGGAGCCCATCCGGCTCGAGCTGCCGCTTGCCTACCTGGGCAGCGTCAACGTCTGGCTGCTGCGTGGCGATCCGCTCACCTTGATCGATACGGGCGCGGCGACCGATGAGGACCTCGCCGCGCTCGAGGCCGGACTCCGCTCACACGGCTTCCGGATCGAGCAGATCGAACTGATCCTGCTCACCCACCATCACCTCGATCATTCGGGATTGGCAAGCCTCATCAGGGACCGCTCCGGTGCAGCGATCGGCGCGCATCGGTCCACGGCGATGTGGGGGCGCGACTATGCGAGGAGAATCGCGGGCGAGCGGATCTTCACGCGCGAGCTGATGGCCGCGCACGGCGTTCCCGTTGCCGTGATCGACAGCTCCGATGAGTTCTTTGCCCGGATCGCCTCCGACGGACGGCCCTTCGAGACCGACCGCGTGCTCGCGGACGGTGACCGGGTCATCGCCGGCGGGCGGACCCTCAGGGTCGTCCACCGCCCCGGTCACAGCGTCTCGGACACGCTGTTCATCGACGAGGAGTCAGACGACGCCTACGTCGGTGATCATCTGCTGGCCAACATCACCTCTGGGGTGGAGCTGATGGCGACCGAGCCGCTGGGCTCCGAACGCCGTCAGGGCCTGCTCGAATACCTCAGCAACCTGGTCAAGACCCGGGTCATGCCGTTGCGGAACTGCTACGCGGGCCACGGTCCGACGATCGCCGATCACCGCTCGCTGATCGACCAGCGGATGGCGTTTCACGCCGAGCGCCTGGACCGCGTGCTCGCGCTGGTGTCCGAGGGCCATCCGACCGCGTTCGAGGTGGCCCGGCACCTGTGGTCAGAGGAGACGGCGGCAGAACAGCAGGTGCTGGTGACCTGGGAGGTGCTCGGGCACCTCGACCTGCTCCTGAACCGCGGCGTCGTCCGGGAACGCATCGACGATCACGGCCGGCATCGCTTCTACCCCCGGCCGGACCGCCCGGTTCAGCGAATCGTCCAGCCGCCGTCGATCGCGATCACCTGACCGGTGCAGTAGGAGGACGCATCCGACGCCAGGAAGAGCAGGACCCCGTCGAGCTCGTTCTCACGGCCGGCGCGGCCCATCGGGCAGTGGTCCGATAGCCATCCCGAGGCGCGATCGTTGGCGAACAGGGCCGAGTTCATCTCCGTCACGAACCAGCCCGGCGCGATCGCGTTGACACGCACTCCGCGGGACGCCCACTGGTTCGCCAATTCGCGAGTGAGCCCGTTGATGGCGCTCTTGGACGTGGCGTACGGCGCATCGGCGATCGGCGAGGAGGCGACCTGCCCGAACATCGAGCTGATGTTGATCACAGAGCCCGCACCGCGTGTGAGCATGTGATCTCCGACCATCTGGCTGAGTGCGAACACGGCCTCGACGTTGACAGCGAATACGCGTGCGAGTGCGTCCAGCCTGGTCTGCTGGCTGTTCCCACCCGAGGACACGCCGGCGTTGTTGACCAGGATGTCGATCGTGCCGGTGAGTTCCAGCGCTCGCCGGACGAGCTCCGCGCGATCGTCCGCGTCCGCGACGTCGCAGCGCACCGGCACGATCTGCGGCTGAGCGTCGGCGAGCTGCTCCAGCCGATCGATTCGGCGTCCACACGCGATCACCTGTGCTCCGGCTGCGGCGAGCACCGTCGCGAACCGAGCGCCCAAGCCGCTGGATGCCCCGGTCACGATCGCGACCCGGCCATCGAGCGGTTGCGCGATGCTGACTCGATCGCTCGCCGGCCGGCCTTCGGGTTGCTGTTGTTCTGGCATCGAACCGATCTCCCTCAGCGCGTCAGCACCGTGCAGGCGCTGACTCCGGGGGCACCGTATACATGTGTGAAGCCGACCTTCGGCCCGCCTGGGACCTGGCGCCGCCCCGCGTGCCCGCGCAGCTGCAGCACGACCTCACGCACCTGGCGCAGCCCGGAGGCGCCAATCGGCTCGCCGTTGGCGATGCAGCCGCCGTCGGTGTTGACGGGCAGGGACCCTCCGATCTCCGTGGCGCCCGACTGGATCAGCTGCTCCTGCTCGCCGTCGGCGCACAGCCCTGTCTCGGACAGGTGCATGACCTCCGCGCCGGACTCCGTGTCCTGAAGCTGGGCGACCTGAACATCCGACGGTTCAATACCGGCGGACTCCATCGCAGCGCGGGCGGCGACAGTCGTGGGCGGCGTCGCCTGATGCACAGGGAAGGCAGGGCTGAAGACCTCGAAGGTCCCGAACTCGCGCGTGCGGAACGCCACGCCGCGCAGGTAGATCGGGTCCTTTCGCAGTTGTCGGGCTCGATGCCCACGTGCGAGTACCAGGGCGACCGCGCCCTCGCCCGGCGAGCAGAACATGTACTGCGTCAGCGGGTGGCTGATCATGCGGGAGCCGAGCACCGTGTCCTCGCTCATCGGCGTGCGACGCCAGGCGTGATCGTTCAACGAACCGTTGCGGAAGGCCTTGACGGCGACCTTCGCAAGCGTTGAATCGCTGATCCCGTGCTCCCACATGTACCGCTGGATCTTGATCCCGAAGAACTGCGTTGTGAGCATCAGGCCGGTCTGGCCGTACCAGGACCCGATGCCCCAGTCCTCGGGCTTGGGGTCGAACGCACCGGGGGGATGCTTGTCGAAGCCCATGACGAGGGCGAGGTCAGCGGCGCCGCTGGAAAGCATCGCGTGCGCGGTGATCAGGGCGGAGCCGCCGGTCGCGCACCCGTTCTTGACGTTGATGAACGGAACCCCGGTGAGTCCGAGCGCGGCCACCGACGTGTCGGCGTTCCCAGCCGCGTCCGAGCCCCCGGCCGCGAACTGGATCTGGTTCCACTCGACGCCGGCGTCGGCCAGCGCGTCACGGGCGGCGACGGCGGCCATCTCGAGACCGCTGACGCCCTCATGCCGACCGAACGAATGGATCCCGATGCCGATGATCGCGATGTCGTTCTCGGCGCTCACTGCGACGGCTCCGGGTCCGGTTCGAAGGCGAAGGTCACCAGGCCCTGCTGCTCCAGCCCGGGGACCGGAATCGCCACGACACGCATCGGCATGCCGATCGCGAGCTCGTCGGGATCCGCGGTGGTCAGGATCGCCTCGACCCTGATCTGTCCACCGAGCTCGATATAGCCCACGCCGTACGGCTCAAAGGCTTCGGGTGATCCGCTGTAAGGCGGGGACTTGGGCGGGAAGCCCTGGACGGTCCACGACCACAGTGTCCCGTTCCGAGGCAGCGCGTGGGCCTCGGAGTCATCGTGGGTGCAGCGTGGGCATGGCGCCTGTCGGGGGAAGGCGACCGTTCCGCATACGCGGCAGCGTGACCCCCACAGCTGCACGCCCCCGGCATCGAGCAAGCCGAGCTCTTCGTCGATCATGCGCTGCTCTGTTGTGGCTGCGTCGCTCATGCGCGGGCTGCGGACCTAACTCTTGACAACTACGGCTGAAGTGAGGTCAGTTTATGTGGTCGAAGCGCTGGTAGCAACTCTCGGCCGATGCGCAGCGAGTTGCCCTCGTCCAGATCGACGCCCACCGCTCGCGTTCCGATGTAGATGTTCGTGAGGCCCAGGCCGATGATCTCCTCGAGCCGCTCAGCGCACTCAGGCGCCGAGCCGATCACCGCGAAGCTCCTGACCTCATCTGCCGAGAGGGCGTGATCGGGGTAGAACGCCAGCTCCCCCGGTCGGCCGGTGCGCTTCGCGCCGCCACGTGGTGAGGTCAGCACCTGCTCCATCGCGTCCGCGGCCTCCGAGGAGAAGTTGCCCGAGAATCGCGTGTGTGTCACGACCAGCCCGCGTATCGCCTCGGTCGTGTCACGCGGACCATCCGTCAGCGCGATCTGCAGGTAGCAGCCGAACTCGAGCGTCTCCGGGTCGCGCGACCCACGCTCTGCGGCCTCGCGGGCCAGACGGATGCAGTCGCGCAGCCGGTTTGCGTCGGCGCCCACCGAGAAATCGATCGCGTCAGCCCAGCGGGCGGCGGCGGCGATCGTGCGGGGCCCGGTCGCCGAGACCGCCACGGTAGGTGGCGCGATCGCCAGCGACGGGTCGATGTCGTCCAGGCGCGACATCGAAGAGGTCGCGCCCTCGAACTCGACCTCCTCACGGTGCAGGTAGCGCGTGAGGGCTCGCAGGTAGCGCTCGAATTCGCTGACGGGCATGGGTTCGCGCTGCAGCACCTTCATCGCTCCGTCGCCGCGTCCGATCGCAAAGCGCGTACGCCCGCCGGCGAGTGCGTGAACCGTCGCCATCGCGTCGGCGGCGAGCAGCGGATGACGCAACGGCACTGCAACGGAGGTCCCGAGCCGGAGGGTCGTGGTCTGCGTGGCCGCGACGCCGAGCAGCACGTAGGGGTCGGGCAACAGACCATGGGCCTCACCCAGCGCGAGGCCGTCCCAGCCGGCTTCCTCGAGCGCCCGTGCGGTGCGCCCGATCCCGGTCGCGGGCACGGGTGTGGCCCCCATCCGCCAGAAGCTGACTTTGTTCGTCATCGATCAGGTCTCCGATCGGAAAGCCTACATGAAGTCAGTTCGAACGGGGTGAACGTGGTGGACGGTGTGAACGTGGTGAAGGTTCAAGCCCGAGGCTTCAGCGCACGTCGGTGCCTGCCGAGCCGCCTTGAGCTCGTGTAAAGCCCTCGCGGAGCACCAGATCCTCGGGCCGGAGATCGACGATCGACCTCTTCCCCAGGCCCACCAGCGTCTCATCGATCCCAGCCCGCAGGATCTCCAGAACGTTGGCCACGCCCGCCTCTCCGTTGGCCGCAAGCCCCCAGAGGGCCGCCCGCCCGATCATCACCGCGCGCGCGCCAAGTGCGATCGCCTTGATGACGTCGCTGCCACGGCGAACGCCGCCGTCAAGCAGGATCTCCGCCTGCCCATCGACCGCCGCCGCCACCGCCGGCAACGCGCGGATCGAAGCCGGGGTTCCGTCGAGGTTGTTGCCACCGTGGTTGGAAACGGAGATGGCGTCCGCGCCGATGTCGACGGCGCGCAGCGCGTCGTCAGGGTGGGTGATCCCCTTGATGAGGAGCTTGCCGTCCCATTGTTCGCGCACCCAGGCGAGGTCGCTCCATGTCACCGGCGGAGACTGCATCCACTCGACGTAGGCGTCGAAGAATCCCGGGACGGGTTGTCCGGGGCGTGCCATGTTCGGCACCTTCAGCGGCGGCGGACCGCCCGCCTTCGCAAACTCCATGAGCCAACGAGGTCGGACAATCGTCTCAGGGGCCAGCTTGAGAATCGTCTTGAGGTCGAGGGCCTGGGGGATCATCGGGCTTCCCCAGTCACGGCGGTGGGCGAAGCTCCAGTCCAGCGTCATGATGATCCCGGGAACTCGCCCCTGGACCATCTCGAGGATCTGCGCGACACGGTCGCGTCCCATCCAGTAGACCTGGAAGAGCGTTGCCGGGTTGGCGGCGAGGACCTCGCTGAGCGGCCTGCTGGCGAATGAGCTCAAGCCCATCGCCGTGCCCGCATTCGCCGCGGCCCGAGCCAGGGCGACCTCGGCCTCGGGATGCACCGCCTGCACTCCGGCCGGTGAGATCATGACCGGAAGCTTCAGGTGCCCACCGAGCACGGTTGTCGCGATATCACGGCCCGGACCGATTCCGGTCGCGATACGAGGGATGAAGCCGATCTCACGGAACGCCTCGACGTTGTCACTGAGCGTGGTGCCGCTCTCGGCGCCGGCGATCAGCGCCGCGTAGACCGACTTCGGCAGTCGCCGACGGGCTCGGCGTTGGGCCTCCGCGACGGATTCAAACCAGTCTCTGGTACTCGCCATCTCAGCCGCCCCCGTAGAGTGCGATCTCAGCCGACGTGCGAGAGCAGTTCGGCGATCGGGTTGTCCTCACACGGGCGCGGCCTCTGGCGCCGGCTCGCCTCGGCGCGAGAGTGATCGGCACGGGCGAGCGGGATCTGGCGGCTGGCCCGCAGCGCGGCCTCGCCATGTCCGAGTGCGCACTCGGGATCGGGGCCGTCGATCGGGAGTCCCGTGAAGAACTTCGCTGCCATACAGCCGCCGCGACAGCCGTCGAAGAACTTGCAGCTGGCGCACGCGCCGCCACCATCCGCGGTGCGCAGCCGGTCGAACAGTTCGCTGTCGCGCCACACCTGCGCGAAGCCGCGCTCGCGGACGTTACCCGCGAGGAACTCGTCATGGATCGCGAACGGACAGGCGTACACGTCACCGACCGGGTCGATGAGGCATACCACCCGGCCGGCCCCACACAGATTGAGGCCGGGCAATGCGTCGCCGTAGGGGGCGAGATGGAAGAAGGAGTCGCCGGTCAGGACCTGTTCTCCCCGGCGCTTGAGCCATTCGTAGAGCTGACGCTGCTGGTCGAGTGTCGGGTGCAGCTCATCCCACACGTCAGCTCCGCGCCCCGATGGACGCAGCCGCGTGATTCGCAGCTGCGCGCCGAAGCGCCTGCTGATCGCCTCGAACTCGTCGAGCTGACCGACGTTCTCACGGGTGACGACGACAGACAGCTTGAAGCCGCGCATCCCGGCGTCGTACAGGTGCTGCATGGCTCTGATCGCGGTGTCGTAGGAGCCTGTGCCTCGAACTCGGTCATTGACATCGGCGGTCGCGCCATCGAGCGAGATCTGAACGTCGACGTAATCGGAGGCGGCCAGCCAGGCGGCACGCTCGGGTGTGATGCGGCTGCCGTTGGTCGAGAACTTGACGCCGACGTGGTGGGCGACGGCGTACTCGACCAGCTCCCAGAAATCCCGACGGACGGTCGGCTCGCCGCCGCCGATGTTGACGTAGAAGACCTGCATCTGCTCGAGCTCGTCGATCACCGCCCGCGCCTCGGCTGTGGTCAGCTCGTGCGGGTCACGCCGCCCGGAACTCGACAGGCAGTGCACGCAGGCGAGGTTGCATGCGTAGGTGAGCTCCCACGTCAGGCAGATCGGAGCCCCCAGGCCACGCGAGAACTGCTCGACGAGTTTCATGGCAGCTTCCGGGGAACGATCATGCCGGTGCACGCGAGCGTCTCAAGCGCCCGGAGCATTGACGGACGCTCATCGACCCCTACCGCGCTGCATGCCTCGAGCGCGCTCGCATGCGCTCCGAGGCTCTCGACCACCTGAACCAGCGCCGGACTCTTGAGAAATGAGAGCCGGCGTGTGCCGAAGTGGTAGGCGAGGGCTCCGAACGACTCGGGCCGCAATGCGACCCGATCGTCGAGCGTCCACGCGGCGGACGCATCGAATGTCGAGGACATAGTTCGCGGTCTGACTAGTAGACGCCGCACATCCCGTCGATCGAGACATCCTCGACCAGTTCATCCTCCAGAACGCTCTCAACCACTGGCGATTCCGGGGGCGGAGCGCCCACCGACGGCTCCGTCTCGGCAGCTCGATCCGTCGTGGCATCTGCACGGTCGGACACGATCTGGGTCATGCTCTCTCTCCTTCATATCCCTACTGCGGTTGCAAGGCCGCCTGAAGCTTTATCGCACCGAGTGTCACAAGTCAACCCCAACCTTCGCGGTCGGCCGCCTTCCACGTCGCGTGACGCGGTGGGTCAGCGCGCGCTGCAGATGTTCGCTGAGCGTGGCTTCGAGGAGACGACACTCGACGACATCGCCGCTGAGCTCGGCATCGGGCGACGAACGCTGTTTCGTTATTTCGGCTCAAAGAACGACATGGTCTGGGGCGACTTCGATGGAGTTCTCGAGCGGCTCCAAGCGGAGCTGAAGGGCGGTCCGGCCGATGCGCCGCTGATGGCCGCCCTGCGCGCCGCGGTGATTGCGTCAAACACCTATCCCGAGGACGCTCTGGAGGACCTGCGAATCCGGATGACGCTGATCACAACGGTGCCGGCGCTGCAGGCTCACTCGATGCTGCGCTACGCGGACTGGCGAAACGTGGTCGCCGAGTTCGCCGCCGAGCGCCTGGGTTCCAGCGCGCATGATCTCCTGCCTCGCGGCATCGGGTACGCCGCGCTGGCGGCATCCACCACCGCCTTCACGCACTGGGTCGAACATCCCGGCGAGGACCTGATCAAGCTCTTGGAACGCTCCTACGGGCTGATGGCAGCCGGGTTCGATCCAGCACGCTTCGGGCGCTGAGAGTTGTTGCACCCGGTGTTAGATTGGCGGGTGCCGTGAGCGAGGAGACCAGCCGCAACTCGAGCTTCATCCATGCGATGACCTCTCCGCGCGCCGGCCGGGCAGCGGATTCCGTCCTCGTGATTCCCGTCGGTGCCACGGAGCAGCACGGCCCCCACCTGCCGCTGAGCACCGATACCGACATCGCGGTCGCGCTGGCCGAGCGGCTTGCTGCGCGAGCGGCCAACGTCGTTGTGGCACCAGCTCTGAGCTACGGCGCGAGCGGCGAGCACGCCGGCTTCCCCGGCACCCTCTCGATTGGCATCGCCGCCACCGAGCGAGTTCTCATCGAGCTCGTGCGTTCGGCGACCGATACCTGGAGCAGCGTGATGCTGATCAGCACGCACGGTGGGAACGACGTGCCCGTGCGGCGTGCCGTCGAGCGGCTGCGCTCCGAGGGCCGAGACGTCCGGGCCTGGTTCCCGAGCTGGGGTGGCGATCCACACGCGGGGCACACCGAGACCTCGATCATGCTGTGCATCGCCTCCGAGCGCGTGGATCGGCCTGCCGTCGAGCCGGGAGCCCGCGATCCGCTTGAGCAGATGATGGGCGCGATTCGTGCCGGCGGCATCGCCGCGGTCAGCCCCAACGGCGTCCTCGGCGACCCGACCGGAGCCGATCCTGCCCACGGCGGCGAGCTGCTCGAGTCCAGCACTGACGAGCTCGTCGAACTGGCCCAGGCACCGTGGAGGGTCCAGCGGTGACCGAGCGGGTCAGCGTGATTTTCGGCGGTGGCCGCGGAATCGGAGCCGCGACCGCGCGGCGCCTGGCTGCAGAAGGCGGAGCCGTCGTCATCGCCGATCGAGCCGCGGACGACTCCCGTCTCCCGTACGCCCTCGCTTCCGCGTCCGACCTCGACGCGGCTGCGAGCGCCGCGCGCAATGCCGCCGGCGGCGAGCCCGATCGCGTGTGGTCGATCGCCGCAGACGCGACCGATCCCACAGCCGTCGCCGGTGTCATCGACCAGGCCGAGGCCCGCTTCGGCGGAGTCGACGCCGTCGTCGTGACAGCAGGGGTGATCGCAGGCGGGGTGCCGCTCTGGGAGATGCCGGAGGAGGAGCTGCGTGCTGTGCTCGAGGTGGACCTCGAGGCGGTGATCACCGTGGCCCGGGCGGCAATGCCGGCGCTGTTGCACCGACCGCAGCCGCGCAGCGGCCGTTTTGTTGCCGTCGCCTCATCGGCCGCTTCACGCGGGCTGCCGATGCTGGCGGCCTACTGCGCGGCCAAGGCCGGCGTGATCGGGTTGGTCAGAGCCCTTGCCGTCGAGCTGCGAGGGACCGGCATCACGGCCAACTCCGTCAGTCCGGGCTCCACGGCCACCGCGATGCTCGACGAGAGTTCTCGGCTCTACGGCCTGGAAGACGCGGGTGCGTTCGCCGCGCAACAACCGATAACGCGGCTGATCGACCCCGACGAGGTCGCCGCTGCGATCACCTTTCTCGCCGGACCCGGGGCCGGGGCGATCACCGGAGCCGACTACGCGGTCGACGGCGGGCTGGCGATTTAGGTGGCGTCACAGAAGCGGAGGCCCGACGGACCCTGATGCTCGTGGAACCCGACTCGCTTCCTTCCGCGACCCTCCGCGTTCGAATCGCCGACGATGTGATGGTGCGCGGAGCCGGCAGGCGGCTGGCTGGAGGCACCCCGTTCAGAATGATGCAGTTGACCGACGCCGGGGCCGCACACATGCGCCGTTGGTGCCGCAGCGACGGCGACGCGATCGGAGCCGAAATCGGGGCGCGCGCGCTGGCCCGTCGTCTGCTTGACCACGGCCTGCTGCTCACCTGCCCGGACGAAGCCGTCTCATTCGCGGGCATGGACGCCAGGGCCGACCTCGATGTCGTCGTGCCCGCCCATGATCGCGCTGAACAACTGGACCGCTGCCTGGCGGCACTCGCGCTGGGCGGAGGCAATGTGATGGTCATCGATGATGGCTCAGACGACGCGAGCGCGATCGCCGACATCGCCCGGGACAATCGCGCGACACTGGTCCGCCTGAATGCAAGTCATGGCCCGGCAGCTGCCCGCAACGCCGGCCTGCGAGCCACATCCAGACCGTTTGTCGCATTCGTCGACAGCGATGTGACGGTCCCGCAGGGGTCCATGCAAAGACTGCTGGCACACTTCGCCGATCCGCTCGTCGCCATCGCTGCACCACGCGTCCTTCCCGCGGAGCCAGATCAATCTGGCTGGGTGGCCGGATATGAGAACGGCCACTCGGTCCTCGACCTGGGGCCCGTCCCGGGCAACGTCGGACCGGGGAGGCGGGTTCCCTACGTGATCACTGCGGCGATGATCGCTCGCCGCACAGCGATCGGCTCGGGCTTCGTCGAGGTGCTCAAGAGTGGGGAGGACGTCGACCTGGGCTGGCGCGCCGCCGCTGCCGGATGGCGTGTTGTCTATGACCCGGGGGCGATCGTGCGGCATGACCATCGGGTCAGGTTGATGCCGCTGCTTCGCAAGCGATGGACGTACGGTCGCTCGATTGGACCGTTGAGCCAGCGCCATCCGGGCTCAGTCGCTCCGCTGCGCGCGAGCGGCTTCACGGTCGGTGCGCTGGCGGTCGCGGCCACTGGTCGCCCGGCCACCGCAGCCGCGCTGCTCGCCGGTCGTTGCGTGCGTCTGCGGCGGCAGGTCCACGGAGACTCGCGGTTGACGGCGACCGTCACAGGCCGCGACATCTGGTTCACGACCATTGGCGCCGGCCGGGCGCTGCGGCGGACATGGTCGCCTGCGTTGCTCGTCGCTGCCGTCCGCAGCCCGCACGCCCGTCGTCTGCTGGCTCTTGCCCTGATGCTCCGGCTGGTCGAGGACGATCACCTCCACCCGCGTCACCTTCCACTGGCCGCGCTCGATGACCTGATCGCGGCGCTGGCGCTGTGGAGCTCCTGTGCCGAACTGCGACTCGTCGATCCACTGCTGCCACGCTTCCATCCTTGAACGTCCGGCTCGCCGGCTCGCCGGCTCGCCGGTCCGCTGCCGCCGCAAGCCGGTCCGCCGCCAGCGCTGGCCGCCCCTGGCGTCCAGCGGGACGCCAGGGAGCGCTGCCAAGGTATCTCCAGGGAGGCTCAGGACCCGGCCATCGCGACCGCGGGGCTTGCCGCCACCCGCTGGGCGATGTCGCGTCCGGCGATGAACCCGAACACCATCGCCGGTCCCAGTGTGCCGCCCGCGCCACCGTAGGTCATGCCGAGCGGCGAGGCCATCGCGTTGCCGGCCGCATAGAGCCCGGTGATCACGTTTCCGTCGAGGTCGATGACGCGCGCGCGGGTGTCGGTCAACGGACCGCCCTTGGTGCCGAGCGCGCCACTGAACACCTCGATCGCGTAGTACGGGGCCGCGTCGAGCGGGCCCAGTGACGCCCGCGGCGTACCGTCGCGAAGTGTCGGGTCGCCCCACCACTGGTCCTGGGCGCTCCATCCGCGCTTGAAGTCGGGATCATGGTTGTCACGGGCATTGGCGTTGAAGCGCTCGACCGTCTGCTCGAACACGTCTCCGGGAATGCCGAGCTTCTCAGCCAGACCGGCGAGCGTGTCGGAACTGGTGATCCAGTCGGTGCGCGCCTTCAGCTCGCCGCCGAGGCCGCCCGCGAACCCGTACTTGTCGAGCCACGCCTGATCGAAGATCAGCCAGCACGGCAGGTTCTTGTAGACGCCCATGATCGTGTCCTGCTCGTGGAAGGCCGCGCCGAAGGCGTTGTAGTTGGCGCCCTCGTTGGTGAAGCGCTTGCCCGAGCGGTTGACCATGATCGCGCCCGGCAGGGTGCGCTCGTAGGTCAGCAGCTGCTGCCCGGTCGAGACGATGTCCGTCGGCATCTCGATCATCGGCATCCACCATGCCTCCCGCATGTTTCCGAGCATCGCGCCCGCGCGCATGGCCATCTTCAGGCCGTCGCCCTCGTTGGTGTCGATCCCGACGGTGTGGGTGCACGGCCCGCGTAGAAACGCGCGCTTGAACTCCCTGTTGCGCTCGAAGCCGCCGGTCGCGATCACAACGTTCGGGGCGTGCACCTCCTTGCGGCCCTCGTCGGTCTCGAATAGCACTCCGGCGACCTCACCGTTCTCGATGATCAGGTCGACGGCCCGGTGACCGGTCTGGGGCTCGACGCCACGATCGAGGCACGCCTTCAGCAGGCGGCCGCCGAGCGCGAGTCCCATACCGCGCTCGTCGTTGGCGGCGCGGCGCTCCATCTCGGCGGGCTCAAGCGGATCCGGAACCGCCTGGCCGAGAGTGGTCTCGCCGATCGTGAGGTGGTAGCTCGGGTAGTAGGGCGAGATGTGCACCCGCGGACCCCACTCGCCGAGTTCGCCATACGCGAACGGCGCGGTCTCGAGCGAGCGGCCACCCTGCGGCAGGCCACCGGTCTGCTCGGGGTGGTAGTCCGGGAAGTCGCGCACCGCGTAGAACTTGACGGGTGTGCGCTCGTCCAGCCAGCGCACCATCTCCGGCCCGACATCGAGGTAGGTGTCCGCCATCTCGGGCGTGATCGTGTCGTTGGAGAGCGCCTCCAGGTAGGCGCGCGCCTGCTCACGCGTGTCGCCCTTCTCGGGCGGCTCGTGCATGTTCATCGGGATCCAGATCATTCCGCCCGAGTAGACGGTCGTCCCGCCCACGGTCGTGCCCTTCTCGAACAGGCCGACGTTCGCGCCCAATTCGGCCGCCGTCACTGCCGCCGTCAGTCCGGCGCCGCCCGTACCCAGCACGATGACGTCGTAATCCGCCATGGAACCACCTCTCGCTCGCTCTGAACTAAGTTCAGCTTGCAACATACCACCGTGGCCGAACGCGAATCAAGGCCCAGCCGTTGCCGCTTGATTCGGCCATTGCTCTCCCGGACCGGTGTCCTGACCTGACTTCAATTTTACGTGAGCAAAGGCTCCGCCAGGCGAGTGCCGTCAGCGGTAGGTGATCGGCGCGTTCGGCAGCTGATCGAGGTGGGCGTGCTCGTTGAAGGACACGAGCGTGACCCCGCGACGGCCGCTGATCAGCTTCGTCACGCCCGTGTTGACGGCCACCCGGTTGAACCCGAGCATCGTGGCCGCCGGGAGTTGCAGCAGCGCCGCCGCCAGCGCCGCGATCACGCCTCCGGAGGTGAACACCAGCTGCCGCCGCGCCGGCCTCGAGCCGGCCGGCGAGCTCCTCAAGCGCATCCTGCGCGCGCCGCTGGAAGTCCGGCCAGGACTCCGGTGCACGGGCGTCGCCGTTGCGGCCGGCCGCGATCCACGCGGTCAGCGCCTGCTCCAGCAGCTGCTGGTACCTGGCCGGGGAGCTCGCCTGGTCGGGACCGGTGACACTCGCTCGCGCGCTCGTCTGCGCGTAGGTCGCGAGGATCGTGTCCATCGGGTATTCGTTCCAGCGTGGATCGATCGCGACCGGGCGGCCGAGCGCCTCGGCGCTTGGGGCGGCGGTATCGAGCTGACGGCGCATGTCGCCGCTGATCAGATGCTGCACGTCGAGTCCGCGACTGACGAGGTGCTCGGCGACGATCTTCGCCTGCTGCACGCCGACCGCGGAGAGCTCGTCGTAATTCACCGCGCCGAACGAGGCCTGTCCGTGACGCACCAGCAGGATCGTCGGCATCCGCGGCAGCATATGGATTTGAACGGATCAGGCGAGTCTGTGGGTCCGCGGCGTCCCGAAGCGGTGGGCCGTGATCGAGATGGCCTGCTCGCGCAGGAAGGTGAGCAGCTCGATGCGACCCGCGGACAGGACCTCGCCCGCGTGGATCGCCAGCGCCGGAGAGCCGGACACGGAAGCCGCCAGCTCGGTGCTCGATCCGCCGAGCAGTCGCACGCGGCCGCCGGTGGCGGCGAGCTGAGCCGCGCGCGCGCCCCACTGCACGCGGTTCTCGACGTGGGTCGGGAGGCCAAGCTGATCGAGGTGGCGCTGCACCGGCTCGGGCAGGGGCTTGGATGTGCTGACGGTCACCGGCGCCTGCGCCCTGTTGGCCGCCGCGACGATCCGGAGCAGCTGCGCGTCGGTGGCCTGCTGGATCCGGATGGTGACCGGGACGGGCCGGTAACGCAGCACGTTGTTCTCCGCACGGAGCCCGGTGACGTCGCGGGCCTGGAACTCCCGGTCCCAGGCCTGGACGTCGGTGGCGAGCGCCGCTTCAAGCCATGCGATCCCGGGCGGGGTGACCCCGGCCTCCCGCGCGACCGCGAGCGTCGTGTCGGTGATGCGGTCGCCGGCCGCCTGCTCGACAGGCCGCACGCCGTCCGGATCGTCGCGCCAGCTGCCGAACGCGACCAGGTAGTTGGGTCCGCCGGCCTTGAACCCGTTTCCGACCGAGGCTCGCTTCCACCCGCCGAACGGTTGGCGCTGCACGATCGCGCCGGTGATGTGGCGGTTCACGTAGAGGTTGCCGGCCTCGACGCGCTCGGCCCAGTGAGCGATCTCACCGTCGTCGAGCGACTGCAGGCCGGACGTGAGCCCGTAGTCGATGCGGTTGACGAGCTCGATCGCGTCATCCAGGCTCGCGGCCGTCATGATCCCGAGCACCGGCCCGAAGTACTCGGTCAGGTGGAACTCCGAGCCCGGCTGCACTCCTCCGCGGATCCCGGGTTTCCAGAGCGCGCCCGACTCGTCGAGCTGCTGAGGCTGCACCACCCAGCGCTGCCCCGGCTCCAGGGTCGTGAGCGCGCGCAGCAGCTTGCCGTCGGCAGGTCCGATCAGGGGCCCGACCTGGCTTGTCGGCTCCCACGGATATCCGACCCGATAGGAGCTCACGGCGTCGATCAGCTGACGACGGAACCGCTCCGAGCGTCCGGCGCTGCCGACGAGAATCGCCAGCGATGCCGCCGAGCACTTCTGGCCCGCATGCCCGAAGGCCGAGTACGCGACGTCCCTGGCCGCGAGGTCGAGGTCGGCGCTGGGTGTGACCACGATCGCGTTCTTCCCGCTCGTCTCGCCCAGCAGCGGAAGATCCGGCCGGAAGCTTCGGAACAGCTCGGCGGTCTCGTAGGCGCCCGTCAGGATCACACGCTCGACGTGCGGGTTGGCGACGAGCTCGGTTCCCAGGGTTCGCTCCTCCAGCTGCACGTACTGGAGGAGATCCCGCGGGACCCCCGCCTCCCAGAGCGCCTCCACCAGCACCGCACCGCACCGACGTGCCGCAGAGGCCGGTTTGATGATCACCGGTGACCCGGCAGCCAGGCCGGCCAGCACCGACCCGCCCGGGATCGCAACCGGGAAGTTCCATGGTGGCGTCACCACGGTCAGCCTCGCCGGCGTGAAGCGGGCGCCCGCGACGCGCTCGAGCTCGCGGCCACGCTCGGCGTAGTAATGCGCGAAGTCGACCACCTCGCTGACCTCGGGGTCACCCTGCTCGATCACCTTGCCGCTCTCCGCGCCCATCACCTCCAGCAGCTCGGCGCGACGGGCCTGCAGGCGCTCACCGCAGTCATGGAGGATCTCAGCGCGTGCGTCCGCGCCGATGGCTCGCCATCCCGCGCCGGCCGCGACCGCACGATCGATCCGCTGACGCAGGGCGCGCGGACTCGAGATCAGGTTCTGTTCTGCGGTGCTCAGCCCCAGGGTGGATGCCTGCATCCGCCGCTGGATCGCGCTGGCCCAGTCGCGGTTGGCCGCACTCGCCGGATCCGAGTCGGCCGTGTTGCTGAAGCCGTGGCGGCGGGCCGGCGGCTGAGGGCTCGCCCGATTCTGCGAGCGGTTCGAGGCCGGAACCTCGGTCGGGATCGAGTCAACCGATGCCAGGAAGCGGTTCTGCTCGCGCGCGAACAGCGCGGGGTCCGCGGCGATCTCGAAGGCCGCAGACATGAAGTTCTCCTGTGAGGCGCCCTCCTCCAGGCGCCTGACCAGGTAGGCGATCGCCACGTCGAACTCGCGCGGGTGCACCACCGGGGTGTAGAGCAGCAGCGATCCCACCTCCTCACGGACCACCGCGGCCTGCGAGGCCGCCATCCCGAGCAGCATCTCGAAGTCGATCGCCGCGGTGACTCCCCGTCGCTGTGCCAGCAGCCAGGCGAGGGCTGCGTCGAACAGGTTGTGGCCGGCGACGCCGATCCTGACCGCATCGACGTGCTCGACCCGCAGCGCGTAATCGAGGACCGCCAGGTAGGACGCATCGGATGCCCGCTTCGTCGACCAGGTCGCCAGCGGCCAGCCGTGAAGCTCCGCGTCGACACGTTCCATCGGCAGGTTCGCGCCCTTGACCACGCGCACCTTGACCGGCGCGCCGCCGCGTGCCAGCCGCGCCCGCGACCACCGCTGCAGCGCGATCATCGCCCCCAGCGCGTCCGGCAGATAGGCCTGCAGCACGATCCCCGCCTCCAGACCGAGGAACTCGTCCCGGTCGAGCAGGGACGTGAACACGGCCAGCGTCAGGTCGAGGTCCTTGTACTCCTCCATGTCGAGGTTGATGAACTTCTGGCCACCTGAAGCGGTGGCGGCGATGCGGAACAGCGGCGCGAGCGCGCGGACGGCGTGCTCGACGGCGTCGTCGAAGGCCCACGGGGAGTGTGGAGCGACCGTCGCCGAGACCTTGATCGAGACATAGTCCACGTCGTCACGCTGCAGCAGCAGTCGAGTCCCGTCGAGACGGCGCGCGGCCTCCCGCTCCCCGAGGATGGCCTCACCCAGAAGATTGACGTTGAGCCGGATGTTCGGGTTGCCGGCACGGATCCGGCTGATCGCCGCCCCGAGGCGGGCGTCGCTGGCGTCGACGAGCAGGTGCCGGACCATCCGGCGCAGGGCCAGGCGGGCGGTCGGAACCACCAGCCACGGCGCGATCGGCCCCAGCAGCGCGCCGATGCGGAGCGCCGCGCGCAGTGGCAGGGGCAGGAACGAGGGGATGACGGGCGTCAGGGCGCGCAGGTTGTGCGCAGCCACCCGCGTGTCCTCGGGGCGCACGACCCCGTCCACGAAGCCGACCGTGAACGCAAGGCCGTTGCGGTCACTGAGGACACCCGCCAAGCGCGCGGCGGCCGCGTCCTGCTCGACGTGCTCGCTGGCGTCGAGCCACCTGCGCGCGAGCGCAACGGCTTCGTCCGCGAGGGCGCGATCCAATGGGGCAGGCGGTTGCTCGGTGTCGGGCATCGATCGTGGATGAATTCAAGCGTCGAGCAGCGCCGATGTCTCCAGCCAGGCGGACTCGAGGTGATCGCGCTCAGCCACCAGCGCCTCGAGTTCGACGGTGAGCGCGGACAGGCTGGAATGGTCGGTCGCCTGCTCGGCCATGGCCGCGTGCAGCCGCTGCTCATCGGCCGAGAGGCGGTCGAGCTCGCGCTCGATCCGCTGAAGCTCCTTACCTGCCTGCCGGATCAGAGTGCCTGCCTTGGGAGCGGGCGCTCCCGCCGGCACCGCGCCGCTGCTCGGTGCCGGCCCCAACGCGCCGGTGGCCGCCACCGGCGGAGCGAGCTCAGCCAGGTACTGGTCGATGCCGCCGGGAAGGTGGCGCAGGCCTCCGAGCGCGTCGAGTGCGAAGACGTTGTCCGCGACACGCTCGACGAAGTAACGATCGTGGCTGACGAGGAGGAGTGTGCCGGGCCAGTGGTCGAGCAGATCCTCCAGCGCGGTCAGGGTCTCGATGTCGAGGTCATTGGTCGGCTCATCGAGCAGCAGCACGTTCGGCTCGGACATCAGCAGCCGCATCAGCGTGAGTCGCCTGCGCTCGCCACCGGAGAGCTCGCCGACGGGCGTGCGCGCCTTCTCACCGCGGAAGCCGAACCGGTCGGCCAGTCGCCCGGCTGTGATCTCTTCGCCACCGGCCAGGGTGGCGCGGCCGCGAACCTCCTCGACCGCCTCGAGCACCGTCATCCGGCCCGCAACCGGAAGCGCCTCCTGGGAGAGGTGGGCGAGCTTCACCGTCTGACCGCGCCGCACCTCACCCCGGATGGGAGTGAGCTCGCCGGCCAGCAGGCGCAGCAGCGTCGACTTGCCCGAGCCGTTGGCGCCGACGAGCGCGAGACGGTCGCCGGGCCCGATGCGCCACGTCAGGTGACTGAGCACGGAAAGGTCGCCGTACCCGTAGGCGATGTCCTCCGCCTCGAGCACCTTGTTGCCGAGCCGTGAGCTCGCGAATCGCAGCAGCTCAGTGCTGTCGCGGGCGGGTGGCTCGTCGGCGATCAACGCGTTGGCGGCGTCGATCCGGAACCTCGGTTTGGAGGTGCGGGCCGGCGGGCCTCGGCGCAGCCAGGCGAGCTCCTTGCGCATCAGTTGCTGGCGTCTGTCCTCGCGCGTCTCCCGCTGGCGATCGCGCTCGGCGCGCGCGAGCACGTAGGCCGCATAGCCGCCCTCGTACTGGTGGACCGCGCGGTCGGCGACCTCCCAGGTGCGGGTGCTGACGGCGTCGAGGAACCAGCGGTCGTGGGTCACGACCAGCATCGCGCCGTCGCGGGCGGCGAGGTGGGCGCCCAGCCAGGCGATCGCCTCGACGTCGAGGTGGTTGGTCGGCTCGTCGAGCAGCAGCAGGTCCGGGTGGTCCAGGAGGGTCAGCGCGAGTGCGATCCGGCGGCGTTCGCCGCCGGACAGGCCGGCGACCGGCGTCTCGATGCCGCCGGTGAAGCGGTCGAGCGCCACCCCTCCGAGCAGTCCCTCGAGCACGCCGCGGAACTCGCGGTCGCCCGCCCACTCGTGCTCCGGACGGTCGCCCACCAGCACCTCGGCGATCGTCTCGCCAGGGGCGAGACGATCGCCCTGGTCGAGGATGCCGATCCTCAGCCCACCCACGCGGGTGACCTGTCCGCTGTCAGCCTGCTGCGCGCCCGCGATCAGCTCGAGCAGCGTCGACTTACCCTGGCCGTTGCCCCCGACCACCCCGATGCGGTCACGGTCAGCGATACCAAGCGTGACGTCCTCCAGGATCGTGCGCGCCGCGTGGTCCTTGCCGACACCGCTGAGGTTGACGAGGTTACGAGTGGTGCCCATGCCGATTCGGAATCGTTGCAAGTATGTGGGTGCATGAGGCTTGTGGGTGAGACGCCGCTGTGGATCGACCTCGACGGCACCGTGAACGCTCGTGCGGTGGTGCCGGGCGTGCTGCTGCGCTCGGACAATCTCCAGGCTCTCACCGCGGCCGATGTCCGGCGCCTGCTCGAGGACCATCGGCTCGAGGTGGTCCTCGATCTCCGAACCGACGTCGAGGTTGCGCTCGAGGGACCGGGTCCGCTCACGCGGGAGCCCCGCGTGCGGATTGCGCATCACTCGCTGTATCCGTCTCAGGGCAACACCGATCTCGACGTGGAGACGATCAGCCCCGGTGCGCGGCCCTGGCCGCCGGTCGGTCGCGAGGGCTTCGCGGAAGAGGCCCCGCTGGTCCGCTCCTACCTTGGCTACCTGGCCAATCGCCCCGACTCGGCCGTCGCGGCGATCCGGGAGATCGCCCGAGCCGACGGCGCCGTGCTGGTTCACTGCGCTGCAGGCAAGGATCGGACAGGTACGGTTGTCGCCCTGGCGCTTGACGCCTGTGGGGTTCCGCGCGAGGTGATCGCCGAGGACTATCTCGCCACGGCCGAGCGGATCACCGCGATCATCCACCGCCTCCAGAGCTCGGAGACCTACCGAGGCGAGCTCGAGGGCCACGATCCAAAGGACCACGCCCCGGTGCCGGGGACGATCGAACGCGTACTCGAGCTCCTTGATGCCGATTACGGCGGCGCCGCGGCGTGGCTGGTCGCACACGGTCTGCACGCGGACGAACTGCAGGCCCTCCGCTGTCGCATGCGGTCGCGGTCGTCCTAGTGGTCTGCCGGCACTGCGACCAGCATCACTTCAACCGCAATGGCACCACGTAGAGCTTGTCTCCGAGGCGGATCCCGATGTTCCAGAGCTGGAACACGTCGAGGCTCTGTTTGATCTCGAAGTGGATTTCCCACTGCGGCTGGCCGCCTGAGCTGCCGTCCCGATAGAACCAGGCGCCGCCGCCGCTGGGCTGGTTCGGGGCGACTGCGGCGTCGACGTAGTACGGCCTGCCCCGGCTCAGCATCGTCAACTGGTAGTAGCCGGGTGCGTTGACGTTGTAGCGACCGTTGACCCGCTTCACGCCGACGATCGTGAACGCCACGGGGGCGGGACCGACCGGCTGTCTGTGCTGGGCCTTCGGCTTGACGTTGGGCTTCGGTGCCGGCGCGAGCACGCTCCGGCCCTGCTCCAGAACGACCGTGTGGCGGTGCGGATAATCGATCGTGACGCGGATCCGGTCGTTGTGGTCGTAGTGGTTCCTGGAGACCCTGAAGAGGGTGCCGCGCTTCAGGTTGCGGGTCAGCCACTCGGTGCCGAGCACGGCGGCAGCTCCATAGTTCCCCTTGGTGGTGAACCTGCCGTGACCCTTGGCCCACAGGTTTCCGTGCACGGTCTTCGTGCGCTTGTGCGCAGTTGCCAGGCCCTCCCGCGCCGCGGCTGCGCGGGCGCCGCCTGCGTGCGCCCCGGTCCAGAACCCGACCACACGGATCGAGGTGACGCCCTTTGAGTCGCTGCTGGCGCTGAACTCACCTCCCCAGGTGGTGACCGACTGGTGCTGGCCATGGGGCTCGGGGTCCGACAGCTGCACGGTGCCGTGGGTCGCATCGACCTGGGTGTTGGCCGGCAGCGGCGTGTTGTGGGTGAGTCGCGTCCAGTGGTGCGTTCCCGGGCGCCGGTACAGCACGGTGCCGCGCGCGGGTGCGGCGAGGCTGCCGCCACGCGGCGCCTGTGGGACCGAGGCGTAGACCACGCTCAGCTGGTTGCTGGCACGGCCCACCTCCGAAACGCTTGCGGATCCCCATCTGGAGCTCACCAGGTTCGTCAGCGTCCCGATCCCGGCCCCGTTCGCTGCCACGTCTGTGAACTCGGTCGGGACCGTCGCGTAGGGGCCGGTCACGCCCGGGATCGGGAATGCGCCGACCTGCCAGCCCGCGTCCGGTGCGAGCGAGGGTCCGGAGATCGTCGCGGGCGCCTGAGCTGGCGTCGAGAGGTCGGTGATCGACAGCGACGCCCCCGTCGAGCTGTCGCTGATCGAGAGTTGCAGAAGATCTCCGGGAGTCACGGTCAGTTCGGCGTCCTGGCTGCCGGTGCTGCCGGTGCCGACGTCAGAGACGGTGAAACTGGGCCGGTAGATGGCAGATGTCCCCCTGCATTCCACGTCGACGCCGGCGAAGTCAGCCAGCGCCGTCGCGCTGGTCGGGCCCAGCCGGCTTCCCCAGAAGCGGATGCCAAGGGCCTGGCCGCTGAGCGCGGTGGTGTTTCCAGCGCAGGAGATCGCCGGCACGGTGAGATCGGCAGAGACGGAGCCGGCGGCCGCGTGCGACCCCCAGGCGGCCACGCCCGACAGCGGCGCGGTGGCCACTGTGGGTCGCGGTGCGGAGGCTGCGGCGGGACTCACGACGATCTGCCGGCTCAGGGTCGAGCTCGCCGTCGCCGTCGACGCGGTGACGGTGACCGTGTAGGTCCCGGCCGCGGTGTAGGTGTGGCTGCCGCTGGACCCGGCCGCGCCGGTGCCGTCGCCGAAGTCCCAGTGGGTGACCACCGGGCCATCGAGCGCGCTCCAGTCATCGCTGCTCTGGACCGCGAAGCTCGACGGCGTCCCGGCGGTGGCCCTGGCTGGGATCTGCACGCCGGTCAGAGCCGGGCCCGGGTCGTAGGCGTCGCCCACGACAGTTGCAAGCGCGCCACCGCTCGGCGCATAGCTGGTCCAGCTGAGCAGCGCGTCACCATCGGGCGCTGCCACCAGCGAGAGTCTCGTGGCCGCGCTCGCCTGCGAGTCGAGCGCCAGCGTGGACGTCGATGCGCAGGTGGCGGCGCAGTCGTTCGCGGTGACCGCGGTGACCGTGCCAACACCGCTGCCCGACCCCGCGCCCTCCCAGGCCAGCGTCACGTCGCTGCCCGCGTCGATCGCGATCCGCGGGCCCGTGTAGGGCGCGGCCTCGGTCGTGTCGCTCTGACCGCTGAGGAGCTGCTGCCAACCGGACGTGCCGGCGCTCAGGTCAGCCAGCGGCTCGGCAGCGGCGTCGGCGCTGAACGGCTGGGAGGGGTGCGTCTGGCTGAGGTCGCTCCAGGCCACGGCGACCTCGTCGTCGTTGAGCGCGACGCGCGGGTGGTACTGGGCGGCCTGGGTTCCGAGCGCGACCGTCTGGGGATTGCCGAATGCGGTCGCGGCTCGGCTCGCGAGCTCGCTCGCCGTGGCGCTCGCCAGCTCGAGCCTGGCTGCGGCGCCGGGAACGCAGAGCTTGCCGAAGCCGGCGCTGCACTCATCCCACGCGAGCACGGCGTCGCCCGCATCGTCGAGTGCGATCGATGGGTTTTCCATACCTCCAGGGCCGGGGTTCGCCACCTGATCGATCGGGGTGCTGAACGACCCGCTGCCCGACTTGGCGTAGGCGATTCCGATCGTGCTGTCATCCGCCCTGGTGAACGCCGCGATCACGGCGCTGCCACTCGGGTCGGTGGCGAGGCTCGCCGAGTAACGGGGGCCGGCGGGCGACTCCATCCGGGCGGTCCAGGTCGGGGCGCCGGCGTCCGCGAGGGAGGCGACCGGGAGGTAGGCGGCGTACACGGACGGCGCCAGTCCAAAGGGCGCGCCGGCGACCGACCAGAGCAACCAGGCGTTGCCGCCCGAGTCCATCGCAACCTGTGGGCTCGAGGCGCCGTCGGGATTGCCGCTGCCTGGGATCTGCCCGGAAACGAAGCCGCTGGAGCCGGCCGCGTCGTAGGCGTAGTCGACATTGCCGCGGGAGTCCACCCAGGCGACGGTGGTGTCGCCGGCCGCGTCGATCGCGGCGGCGGGGTGTGCGCCCGGCGACAGCGCATGCGGCGCGCTCCATCCGGCCCCCGGCTCGATCTGCGAGACCATCACATAGCCGGTGATCAGGTCCTGCCAGGCGGTCACGCCCTGGCCGGCATCGTTGAGTGCCGTGGCCGGGCGTGAATCGGCGTGGTCGGTCGTGTCGATCGGGGCGAAATGGTTGGTCGCTCCGGGCGCACCGGAGACGTTCGAGATCCAGCCGCCCTTGGAGGTCGTCCCGGTGGCGCTGCCCCCAGCGGCCAGCGCCAGCGAGGTGGTGCCGGCAAGCGCCGGCAGGAGCACCCCGAGCGCCAGCCACGCCATGCGCCTGCTAGCGCGCCCACGATGCATACGTCTGCGCCCTGATTGATCCATCACGCTCCGCCCTGACTGACCCGACCGATGCTCGATCCGTGACTTCGGTAACCGTCACACCCTAGCGCCACATCGCTTTCCGGTGTGCTTTTGCCCAACGACGGTGAGGTGGCGGTCCGGGTTCCAATAGGATGCGCCGCCGATGCCCCGCGGCAGCACGAGAGTGGTGAGGTAGTGGGCCTTCCAGAAACATTCCAGCCATTTCCGCCGCAACGCTCCCGGGAGGCCCGCTAGATGCGGCGGATGCGCTGGCGTCGGCGACGGCGGCTGTTGCTGGCAATCGTCGCCCTGTTCGCGGCGGGTCTCGGTCTGCTCGCGCACGCGACCGGGGTCTTTCACCGCACCGAGCTTCAGACGATCGACGCGCGCTTCGACGTGCGTGGTCCGCAACCGCAGCTGCTGAGGAACTTCGTGGTGGTGGGGATCGACTCCTCGACGCTCAGCTATTTCCAGACCGCGGCGGCCATCAGGCGCCACTACTCGACCAATTGGCCGTTCCCGCGGCGTGACCACGCGCGTGTGATCGACAACCTCGTCAGGGCGGGGGCCAGACAGATCGCGGTCGACATCCAGTTCTCACAGCCGACCGACGAGACCGATGACGACGACCTGGCCACCGCGATCGGGCATGCCGGGCATGTGGTGCTGGCGACAACGACCGTCGGCCCAGACGGCTCGACTGACATCCTCGGCGGCAACGCCGAGCTGCGCTCGCTGGGAGACTCCGTCGCCGCCAACGCGACCAGCATCCCCGACACCGACGGTGTCTACCGCAGGATGCAATTCTCGTTCCAGGGCCTGGAGACATTCGGCGCCGCGATCGCGGCCAAGGTGTCGGGCCGGCGGGTGCCGCCGGCGCTGTTCGGCGGGGTCACGGCGACCGTCCCGATCGACTATGCGGGACCGCCCGGCACCGTCAGGTCGATTCCGTACTGGCGCGTCTACAGCGGCAGCTTCCCGGCATCGGCGGTGCGTGGCAAGACGGTTCTGATCGGCGCAACGGCATCGATCCTCCAGGACGTGCATCCGACGCCGATGTCAGGCTCGGGTGCCAACGGCAACCTGATGGCCGGGACGGAGATCGTCGCCAATGAGGCCGCCACGGTGCTGCACGGGATTCCGCTGCGCGACGGCGCCGGCTGGGTGGACGTGCTGCTGATCGTCGCCCTCGGATGCCTCGTGCCGCTGCTCGGCCTGCGCGGCTGGGCTGTGAGGGCGCTGGCCGGCGGCCTGCTGGCCGGCGTGCTGTTCGCCTTCGCTGCGCAGCTCGCCTTCGACTCCGGCCGGATCATCGCGGTCATCGATCCGGAGTTCGCCCTGCTGGTGGGCATCGTCGGCACGCTCTCCGTGGTCTACCTCGGGGAGGCCTTCGAGCGCCAGTACGCACGCTCGACGTTCGCCCGCTTCGTGCCGCCCGGCGTGGTCGACGAGGTGCTGTCGAGCACGAACGATGACCTGCGCCTGGCCGGTGTCGAACGCGTCTGCACGGTGATGTTCAGCGACCTGCGTGGCTTCACGAGGTTCTCGGAGACCCAGCCGGTGGAGCAGGTGATCGCGGTCGTCAACCACTATCTGGGCGAGATGACCGATGCGATCCTCGATGCGGGGGGAACGCTCATCGCCTACATGGGCGACGGCATCATGGCCGTGTTCGGTGCGCCCCTGGAGCAGCATGACCACGCCGACCGAGCCATGCGCGCCGCCCGTGAGATGATCGGCCCGCGGCTCGAGGCGTTCAACGCCTGGCTCGCGGAGCAGAATCACCCGTCCGGCTTCAGGATGGGGGTCGGGCTCAACACCGGGCCGGTGATGTGCGGCAACGTTGGCGCCGAGCAGCGGGTCGAGTACACGGCGATCGGCGACACGACCAACACCGCCTCGCGGCTTGAGGGCATGACCAAGGGTGGCGCGCACATGCTGTTCGTGTCCGAGGCGACCCGCGATGCGATGTGCGAGCCGCCGGCCGACCTCGAGTTCCTCGAGGAGTTCGAGGTGCGCGGCCGCGAGGCGCATCTGCGCGTCTATTCGATTCGCGACCCGCCCGGCTCGCCGGCCGCGTGACCGCCTGCGCTGCTGCGCCGCGACCGCTCACCGGCCACGCGACCTACACAACTGCTGCCTCGCCAGCGACTACGCTCCAGCGCAATGACCTGGGCCGCGGTCTTCGTGGTGTTCTTCGTCAGCCATCAGGTCGGCGACTATCTGCTGCAGACCGACTGGCAGGCCACGCACAAGCGACGCGGTCTCGGTCGTGACCCGGTGGCTCGCAGAGCGCTGTTCTCGCACACCTTCACCTACCTGTTGGCGTACGTGCCGGCGTTCATCTGGATCTCATCCAGCCTCGGCTGGACCACGTTGGTGATCGTGGCGGTGATCGCGCTGCCGCACGTGATCCAGGATGACGGCCGGTTGCTGCTCGTGTACCTGCGTCGCGTGAAGGGGATGGATCCGGTCGCCAACCACACCGTTGCGGCGATCATCGATCAGGCGTTCCACATGGTCGCCCTGTTCGGCGCCGCGCTGCTGGTATCGGCGCTCAGCTGAACGCTTCAGCTAAGGTCGATCGGATGGACACAATCGAGATGACCGCTCCAGAGCTGAAGCGATTGCGGGACGAACTGAACGAGCTCGAGACCGGCGGGCGTTCGCAGATGGCCGCACGCATCAAGACCGCCCGTGAATGGGGTGACCTCAAGGAGAACGCCGAGTATCACGCGGCCAAGGAGGCGCAGGCGCACCTCGAGACCCGGATTCTCCGGCTGCGCGAGCAGGTGCGCGCCGCCGTCGTGGTCGAGGATGCCACGGGCGATGATGTCCGCCACGGCAGCACCATCGCCGTGACCGACCTCGGCAAGGGTGGCAGCCAGAGCTTCAAGATCGTCTCTCCCAACGAGGCAAGCCCCAAGGAAGGACTGATCTCCTCGAGCTCGCCGGTCGCGCAGGCGCTGATCGGCGCTCGCGTCGGCGACGAGGTGCAGATCCCGATTCCGGCCGGCGTGCGGCGCCTGCGGGTCGACGCGATCTCCTGATCGTGCAGGAGCTGAGGGTCAGCGGCGAATCGATCCGGCTGGGCCAGCTGCTGAAGCTCGGCGGCGTGGTCGAGAGCGGAGGCGAGGGCAAGGAGCTGCTGGCCCGAGGCGGCGTGCTGGTCAACGGCGCCGTCGAGACCCGGCGCGGACGCCAGCTGCGCGACGGGGATGTGGTCGAGGTCGAGGACTGGGAGTTCAGGGTCAGTGCCGATTCCTGAGCGTCCCGGGTGCCCCTGCCCATAACTCTGTCGACGTTATCCCCCTCAGAGGGGGATAACGTCGACAGAGTTGCGGCTCGGGCGGGCGCGTTGACGAACCCTGACGTCGACAATCACCGAGATCGCGCCCACGCACGTCAGGCGTTCGCCCTGGGCCAGACTCGTGAGAGCGGACGGAGCGACTGACTTCGTCATGATCAGGGTGTGACTGCGCGGGACAATCTCAAGGCGGCGCTGGTTGCGACCATCTGGGGCGCCAACTTCGTCGTGATCGACGAGGGGCTGAAGGGCTTCCCGCCGTTTCTGCTGCTGGCGGCGCGCTTCCTGGTCGTCATCTTCCCCGCGATCTTCATCGTTCCGAGGCCTGGGCCGTGGCGTCAGATCCTGCTGATCGGGCTGTTCATGAGCCTCGGCCAGTTCTCACTGCTGTACCTCTCGCTGCATCTGGGTATGCCGGCCGGACTGGCGTCTCTGTTGGTGCAGGTGCAGGTGATCTTCTCGATCGGGATCTCACGCCTGGTGCTGGGTGAACAGCCCACCCGCCAGCAGCTCGCCGGCGTCGCGATCGGCCTGCTGGGCCTGGCGGTGCTGGTGGCCGGACGGGCGGCGGACGCCTCGTTGCTGCCGCTGGCCGTGATCATCGCCGCCTGCCTGTCCTGGTCGATCGGCAACGTGCTGTCCCGGCGCGCCCGGTTCTCGAGCGGTCTCGGGCTGACGGTGTGGTCAGGCGTGGTCGTGCCGATCCCGGCGTTGATCCTGGCGCTGACCGTCAACGGACAGCCGGCGGTCAGTCACGCGATCGACAACATCGGCTGGGTGACCGTGGCCAGCACGCTCTACACGGCCGTGCTCTGCTCGCTGTTCGGTTACGGAGTCTGGAACTCGCTGCTGGCGCGCTACCCGGTCAGCTCGGTGGTGCCGTTCTCGCTGCTGGTGCCCGTCGCGGGGATCACTACCGCGTGGATCGCGCTGAACCAGGCACCGACCGCGACCGAGGTGATCGGGGGCCTGATCCTGCTGGCCGGCATCGCTACCGCGACGCTCCAGCGAGAAGCCTTTCGCCGAGCCGCGAGTAGCGCCGATCGGTATCCGGTGTCCGCGCCGCTCGAGCCACCACCGCACGGCTGCCAACTATCACCGTCGCAAGCTTCGCCCGAGTGACCGCGGTGTAGAGCATCTCGCGGCGCAGGAAGAAGGCCCCGGCCTGCTCGTGCGCGACGATGATCGCGACGGGCAGCTCGATCCCCTGACCGCGGTGCACCGAGCAGGCGTAGCCCAGCCGCAGGCTCTCAGCCTCCTCGGGCGGCAGCCTGAACATCTGCTCGTCGTCGCTGCGCAGCAGCAGTGCCGCATCGTCGCCGTCGGAACCGGGGATCTCGTCCTGCAGGTGCAGGACTGTGCCGTTCATCAGCCCCAGCTCGTGCAGGTTGCGGCCGGTCATCATCAGCTTGTCGCCGATCCGCAGCCGACCGCCACCGACCGGCCTGCCCAGAGGGTTCAAAGCCTCCCGCAACGCGCGGTTCAGAGCATCGATCCCGAGCTCGCCCTTGTATACGGGCGCGAACACCTGAATGTCCTCGAGCGGGTCGATCCCGTAGTGGTCGGGCAGGCGCCGGGCGACCAGCTCGACGATCAACTCGAGCGCCTCTCGCGCGTTGCGGCGCTCCATCAGGAAGAGGTCGTGGCGCATGTCCGCTCCCGGGCTGAACTCAGGACTGTCGCCGCGGCGGATCGCGTGAGCGCCCTGCACGATCATGCTGTCGGCCGCCTGCCTGAAGATGTGCGTCAGGCGGATCGTGGGCACGATCTCGGAAGCGACGAGATCGGCGAACGGCTTGCCGGCGCCGACCGGCGCCAGCTGGTCGGCGTCGCCGACCAGGACCACGTGCGCTCGCGCCGAGACCGCCCGCAGCAGCGTCACCATCAGCTCGACATTGGCCATCGAGGACTCGTCGACGATCAACAGGTCCGCCGGCACAGGATCGTCATCGTCGTGCTCTGGCAGCTCGCCCGGCACCCAGCCCAGGGCGGAGTGGATCGTCTTGGCCTCGACCCCGCTCGCCTCGGTCATCCGCCGGGCGGCGCGGCCGGTCGGCGCCACCAACAGCACCTTTGCGTGCTGGGCCACGCCGAGCTTCGCGATCGTCCGGATCGAGGCGGTCTTGCCGGTGCCGGGACCTCCGGTGATCACCGACAGACGATGGACGAAGGCGGCCTGAACGGCGGCCTGCTGCTCAGCCGTCAGCGCGAGCCCGTCGCCGCCGGCGGCCTCGGCGTCGACAGGCTTGAGTCTGCCGCGATCGCCTCCCGAGGTCAGCATCCCCAGCACCCGCTCGCTCAGTTCCTGCTCGAGCTCCCAGGTCGGCGCGCGGTAGATCCAGTCGTCGTCGCGGACGAGGTCGCCGTCGTCGACCAGCTGATCGATCGCATCCTCATCCGGTACCGCGCCGAGCAGGTCGCGGGCGGCTGCGAGCAGCTGACCCGACGGTAGGCAGGTGCTCCCTGAACGGCCCTCCGCCTCCGAAAGCGCATAGACGAGCGCGGCGGGCACCCGGCCCGGGATCACATCGACCGACTCGGCGCCGGCGCGCGCGATCCGATCGGCCACCCGGAAGCCGACACCGAACACGCGCGTGAGCTCATACGGGTTCTCGGTGATGACCCGGTGAGCCGTGTTGGGGTACTCGTCGCTGATCCGCTTGGCCAGGTAGGCAAGTCCATGCGGCGCCAGCAGCAGGTGCAGCCGGCGGATCGTGCGCAGCTCGTTCCAGGAGGCCGCTGCCTCCTGTGCACGGTGGGGATTCAGACCGACGCGACGGAAGGCCGCGGCCGGCTCCTCGTCGATCGCGTCGAGCACTCGATCGGAACCGAGGCGGTCGATCAGCAGCTTTGCCCGTTTCTCGCCGATGTTCCTGATCCGTCGCAGGTAGGAGATCAGCGCGGCGCTCGTCTCGGGGGCCAGCGGACGCGCCTCCGACACCTTGACCTGCTCGCCGTAGCGACTGTCGGTCACCAAAACCCCTGTGATCGCGGCGCGTTCGCCGTCCTCGAGGTGCGCCAGCGGCCCGACCAGCACAATCGGGCCGTCGTCGGAATCGGCGTCAAGCACCGCGAATCCGTTCTCGGTGTTGGCGAATCGGCGGCGGCGGATCGTCACCTCGGATGAGAACGGCTCAGACATGAGAATGAACTTAGAGCGAAAAGCCGCCGATGCCGCCGATTTGTGTCCAAAATGGCACACGTGAGGAATCACCCTTGATCAAACACGTGCTCGCGCCACACGTGCCCGCCTTCGCCAGGGAGCTCGGGATCGCCCGGACCCTCCAGGACCTTGCCGGCGGCCGGCCGAGCATCGTGGTCCAGGCGCCGGACGCCGGAGCACGACCCGTGGAGCTCGATCCCACCCGTGCTCGGGCGGTGGCGATCACCTTCGACGACGGGCCGCACCCGGACGGCACGCCTGCGGTGCTCGAGGTGCTCGCGGCCCACGGCGCCAGCGCGACCTTCTTCCTGGTCGGCGAGCAGGTCATCAAGCGGCCGCAGCTCGCGCAGCGGATCGCCGCGGCGGGACACTCGATCGGACTGCACGGTCACCGGCATCGCCCGCATCCGATCTGGAGGCCCGACGCAGTGCGCGATGACTTCGAAAGGGGCACGGCGGCGATCGCGGACGCGACCGGAACCGCACCGAGACTGCACCGCCCGCCCTATGGTGTCTACAGCCCCGCCAGCCTCCAGATCGCACGCGCCCTCGGCCTGCAGCCGCTGCTCTGGTCGAAATGGGGAAAGGACTGGCGCAGGTTCACGACGCCCGAGCGGATCGCGCGGCACGCGCTTCAAGGCATCGCGGCGGGCGATGTGATCCTGCTCCACGACGCCGACTTCTACAGTGCAAAGCGCTCGCATTCACGGACGGCTGCGGCGCTGCCGGTGCTGCTCTCAAAGCTGCAGTCCGCGGAACTCGATACCGTGCAGGTGACTTATGCCGACCCGAGGCAGGACGCGGACGGGCAGCAACATATGACAGTCCAGGGCGGGGGGACGCCTTTTTCCGGCGTCGCGTCCTGGTGCGAACCTGAATCGAAAGAGACACCAAGGATTTCATGACGACAGTTTCCACCGAGACCCAGATCACGCCCGATTACGGGCGCTTCGCGATCGGGTTCGACCACAGAGACCGCGCCCGGCTGCACGCGATGATCGACGAGGTACTCGACTCGAACCGCTGGTCGGAGGCCGACATGACAGCGCGTTTCGAGCAGGCCTGGCAGGCCTGGAACGAGCTGCCGGCGGTGGCCACCAACGGCTGGGCCGGAGCGGCGCTCGCCGCGCTGCACTTCGCCGGCGTCCAGGGCGAGACCGTGCTGTGTCCGTCCAACACGTTCATGGCGACGCCACTGGCCGCGATCCGCGCCGGGGCTGAGGTTCAGTTCGTGGACTGCAACCGCGAGGACCTCTGCATGTCGTTCAGCGACTTCGAGCAGAAGGCCGAGCGGCACAGGCCGAAGGCGGCGATCCTGGTCCACATCGGCGGCCACCTCGCGTTCGAGTCCGAGCAGATCGCGGCCTACTGTGAGCAGAACGGGATCTTCCTGATCGAGGACTGCGCCCATGCTCACGGTGCCTCGTGGAACGGCCGCAAGCCGGGAAGCTACGGCGACGCGGGCGTGTACTCGATGTATGCGACCAAGACGGTGTCGACCGGCGAGGGTGGCATGCTCGTCTCCAAGCGCCCGGAGCTGATCGAGTTCGCGCGCGGGTTTCGCAATTACGGCAAGCCCACCTACGAGGTTCAGGGACTCAACTTCCGCATGAATGAGTTCACGGCCGCGCTGGGAGTGATCCAGACCGAGCGGATGCCCGAGATCGTTGCCTGGAAGAACGAGACGGCAGCGGAGTACATGGATCCGCGGTTCCCGGGATCAAAGCTCGAGCTGCCCGAGGGGATGGTGTCCGGGCTGTACAAGTACGTCGTCTTCGACTGGCTGGAGAAGTCGACCGGGCGCGTGTACGACGAGCCGTGCCACAGGATCCTGGGGCACCATGTCGAACTTCCGAACAGCGACTGGGTCGCAAAGAACCATTCCTGCCCGCCTTTGTATTACCGTCCACTCGAGCAGGATGTGCTCGATGCGGCAGTGGACGCGGAACTCGATTTGACACTCGATGCGAGCGAGCTGAACGAGAAGGGGGCCGGTAAATGAGAGTCCTCGTCACCGGTGGAGCCGGCTTCATCGGCTCCCATGTGGTCGACAAGCTGCGTGATCACGGACATGAGCCCGTGATCTACGACCTGCGACCCTCGCCCTGGCCTGAACACCAGGATGTCGAGACCGTGCTCGGGCAGGTGACCGACGCTGCGGCGCTCGCCGAGGCGCTGGCCGACTGCGAAGCCGTCGCCCATCTGGCCGCCGTGGCTGACGTCAACGACGTCCACGCCGACCCGCACGACGCCGAGCAGGTGAACGCGCGCGGCACCGCAGCGGTGCTCGAGGGCGCGCGGCGCGCCGGTGTTGAGCGCGTCGTCTACGCCTCAACGATCTGGGTCTACTCGGATACCGAGGAGACCGTAGTCAGCGAGACGACCCTGCTGCCGCCGCCGGCCCATCTGTACACGGCCACGAAGCTGGCCGGCGAGCTGTACTGCAAGTCCTACCAGGAGCTGTATGGGATCAACTACACGATCCTGCGGTTCGGAATCCCGTATGGCCCGCGGGCGCGCGAGGCTGCGGTGATCCCGGCGTTCGTGAACAAGGGGTTCGCCGGGGAGCCGCTGACCCTCTCGGGCGATGGTATGCAGTCGCGCCGGTTCGTATACGTCGAGGACCTCGCGGAAGGGGTTGTCGCCGGACTCGGCGACATCGCACAGAACCGCGTCTACAACCTCTCCAGCGACGAGGACGTGACGATCAAGCAGATCGCCGAGCTTGTCCAGAAGCTCGTCGGCAACACCGAGATCATCTACGGGCCGGCGCGGCCGGGCGACCTCGGGTCGAAGATCGTGCTCTCAGATCGAGCTCGCGAGGAGCTCGGTTGGACGGCGGCGACGCCGTTTGAAGAAGGGGTTCGGCGCTACGTCGGGTGGCGGCGCGATCAGGCGTCGAAAAAAAGCGCCGAGCTTGCCGCCCGAACCGGCGGCGGATTGACCGCGCGCAGGCACGACCGCTCGGCCGGAGGGCTCCCCGACCCTTTAGCGACGGCGGGCGAGCCTGACGCAGCAGAGGCTTGTCCGCGCAAGATCCTGATCGTGTCAGCCGACATCGGCGAGGGACACGATCTCCCCGCCCGCGCGGTCGCACGTGAGTTCAAGCAGGAGGACCCGGGTGCGCTGATCTCGGTTGTCAACGGCCTGCCCGCAATGGGGCCCTTGGCAACCGCGGTCCTGCGCGACAACTCGGCCTTCATGTTCCGTTGGGTGCCGTGGCTGTTCGACTTCCAGTACAGGCTGTTCATGGACTTCCCGCCGACCCGTTGGCTGGCGACGAGGATGCTGAGCCGGGCGGGCCGCCGCGGCCTGATGCGGCTGATCAGGGCGCACAGTCCTGATCTGATCGTCTCGACGTACCCCGGAACGACGCAGATCCTGGGCGAGATGCGCAGGCGCGGCCGCATCAAGGTTCCGTGCTACTCCTCGATAACCGACCTTGCAGGCCTGCGCTTCTGGGCGCATCCGGGCATCGACATGCACTTCATCACGCACCCGGAGTCACGCGAGGAGGTCGAGCGCATCGCCGGGCCTGGGAGCGTGCGGTGGGCGAAACCGCCGACGTCGCCCGCGTTTCTGACTCCGCGCCCGCGCCCGCTGGCGCGGGCTGCGCTGGGGCTGCCGCAGGACCGGCCGGTGATCGCGGTATCGGGCGGTGGCTGGGGCGTGGGTGACATCGCCGGCGCCGTCTCGGCGGCGCTCGAGGTCGCCGACGATGGCGAGGTGCTGTGCCTGTGTGGCCGCAGCGAATCGCTGCGCGAGCGCATGCTCGAGCGCTTCGCGGGTGAGCCGCGGGTGCGTGTGATCGGTTTCACCAACCGCATGGGCGACGTCCTTGCCGCGGCCGACGTGCTGATTCACGCAAGCGCCGGCCTGACCGTGCTCGAGGCGATCATCCGTGGTTGCCCGGTGATCTCATACGGCTTCGGTTACGGGCACGTGCGCGTCTCCAACCACGCGCTTGAACGGTTCAAGCTCGCTCAGGTTGCGCATACGAAGGAGGAGCTCGGGCCCGCGGTCGAGCGGGCGCTTGCGGCTCGACCGAGGCCGGACGGGTCGTTCGCGGCCCGGGCGTCGACCGCGTCGCTGATCCTCTCGAGCGATCGGCGCATCCAACCGCTGCCGACCTGGCGTGTGCGCGCCACGCGCACCGTCACCGCCGCCAGCGCATCGGCCATCGTGCTGCTGGGGGCGTTCCTGTCGAGCGTCGCCTACGGGCTGGCGGCGGACTTCGCCGGAGCTGCGCCGATCACCGCCGTCACCACGCCCAAGCGGCAGGTCGGGGTGATGCTCGACGGCAACATTCAGGCGACGCCAAAGCTGGTGCGCGTGCTCGACAACAGCGGTATGCACGTGTCCGTCGCGCTGAACAAGGCCTCAGAGTCCACCGTCGACCTGCTGACCCGCAACAACGATGAGCCGCTGCCGATGCTCGGCGACAGCGGCCTGCTCGGCTGGGTCGGGACCAAGGGCAAGCTGCGCAGGCTCGAGCACCAGCTTGGGGCCGGCCACCACTTCCTCTACACCTCGAGCGGCCCCAGCCTCGCGCAATACCTGCTCGCCAAGGGCGCGGGCGGCCGGCTGGTCTCCGGCAAAGTTCGGATCAGCAAGGCGGGGCAGATGCCGACCTCGCTGCGGCGTGGCGAGGTCATCGAGCTGCGGGTCACGAGCCTGTCCGCGGTCCGCGCCGAACTGGTGCAGCTCGAACAGGCGCTGGCTCAGCGGCACCTCGCCGCGGTCCCGGTGAGCACGCTGCTGAAGGGCTCCGGAACCCCGTTCTGAGAAGCGCTGCCACGGCCTGCGGGAGCGCATCGCTGAAGGACCTGGCGTCAGGGCCCATGGACGTTTGATCTAGCTCCGTCCGACTGCTCTTTATCGGCCGATCACCGGGCCGACTTGAGGCTGCAGAGGCGCTGTCATCGCCCGTGCGGTCACGCCGGCATCGCGCGTATGTCACGACGGGATCGATCGATCGTCCATTGGATCCGGGGTTAAATCTGGACGACTATCCAATCGACGGGCGGGCGGCTTTGGGTCACACTTGCGGGCAAGCCAAGCGGCAAGGAGGCCGAGCGGCATGTTGCAAGGGGCGTTTCAGGATGTCAACGCGGTTCCAGTTCTGGCGCGCCAGAGCCGATAGAGCGTGGGATATGAGATCCCGCGCCCATCGTCGATTGGATTCGCTGCTGTCCCGGTGCCGGCGGGGCGGGCGGGAAGAGGGCCAGGCGCTCCTCGAGATCGCTCTCGCGATGCCGCTGCTGCTGCTGCTGATCACGACGATCCTTCAGTTCGGGCTGATGTACAGCCGCTACGAGACGCTTGTCAACGCGGCCGACTCCGGTGCGCGTTACCTGTCGCTCGGCGTCTCAGGCAAGGCGAGCAACATCTGTGACCTGGCGGTGACGCAGACGATCAGGAGCACCGATGGTGACCTGACGCTGCCAGCGAGCGACGTGACGCCGAGCTTCCCGGGCAGCGCCACCAATGCGGACTACTGCGGCAGCAACTCGACGACCGGGGTCGCCTGCACGCCCTATGTGTACGGGGGGAGCCTCGCGCCGAGCGGTTCGGGCAGCTGCAACACGAACGGCAAGGAGACCTCGGGCGACGAGGCGGCGATCACGATCAGCTACCCGTACGTGCTGACAATCCTCGGAATGCACATCATGCACGTCAATCTCAGCACGACCGCGGCGCAGGCGATCGAATGATGCGGATGCCGAGGATATTCAGGCGTGTGGCCGGAGAGCGCGGGCAGGTACTGCCGATCGTCGCCCTGGCCGCGGTCATATTGATCGGGTTCGCCGGCCTGGCGGTCGACCTGGGCCGCGTCTGGGTCGCCAAGCAGGAGCTGCAGAAGGCCGTCGACGCGGCAGCGCTGGCCGCCGGACGCGATCTCCCCGACGCTCAGTCCGCCTATACCGCGGCGATCAAATTCTCTGGCGGCAGCGGCGACGCGAACGCGCTCAATGGCTGGGGTGTGAAGGCCGCCAACGCAAGCGTGACCTTCGAGTGCCTCGCGCATGGACCCGACTACGTGGCGGGAGCCACACCGACATGCTTGACCGATACGAGCAACTCACACTGTGAGCCCTCGGGGGCCAACACGCCACTGCCAAGTGGCGTCAACACCTGCAACGCCGTCCAGGTGACGGAGACCGCGACCGTGAAGACGGGACTGCTGAGCTTCTTCATACCGAGTTTCAAGCTCAAGGCGAGCTCGCAATCGGCGGCGAACACTCCCAGCACGGTGCCGGCGCCGATGAACACGGTCGTGATCCTCGACACGACGGGATCGATGACGAGCCCCTGCTCCGCGACCGTGAGCGGCATCACCGCAGGCAAGCAGGACAAGCTCGACTGCGCCAAGTCGGGTATACGCGCACTGCTGCAGGGTCTGGATCCGTGCAACCCGGGCCAGGTGTCATGCGGCGGTGATGTAACCGGTTCGACCAACGTCGCCAGTCCCGTCGACGAGGCGGGGATCGTCGTATTCCCGGCGCTCTCGGGAACCCTGACGCCCAACGCCACGACCACCCCGACCACGACCACGGGGAACAAGACGAGCACGAACTACACGACGACGCCGACGACCTCGACGACGCCGACGGTCAAGACGACGGCGACGGTCACGACGACGCCGACGGTCATAACGACGCCGACGGTCAAGACGACGGGCACGACGTACACGAGGGTCAACAACCCGCCGCCTCCGCACACGGTGACCAACTACACGACCACCCCCACCGTCATCACCACCGCCACGAACCTCACCACCACCACCTACAACACCACCACCACCTACAACACGACGACCAACTACACGACCACCCCGACCGTCACCACCACACCCACCACCTCGACCTACAACGTCACCAGTACGACCTACAACGAGTCAGGTCCTTCGAACTCCGTCCTGGGCGATGAGACCGACTGCAACACGACCGGCACCGATAACCTGACGGGCGGGAGCTCCGACACCTATCCGCCGTGGAAGTCCTACACGTATAACTCGAGCGACCCGCTCGGCGGCCTTCCGCTCGGAGTGACGACCGCCTACAGCAGCGGCAGCTCGAGCCCGTACGCCAGCAGCAACCCCTATTTCGACAACTTCAGCGGCTATGACGCGATCCCGCTCTCGAGCGATTACCGGGATTCCGATACGAGCACGACGCTCAACACGACCGCGAACATCACCAAGTCGGTCTACTGGGCTCAGTGCTCGGGCGCCAAGTATCCCGGTGGCGATTACTACGGGATCAAGGACATCAGCGGCCAGGGCAGCTATCTGGCCGGTGCGATCAGTGAGGCGCAGTACATGCTCGCCAGCGCCCCGACCCGCACGACCGCCAACGGGGCACCGATGACGAGCGCGATCGTGATCCTCAGCGACGGTGAGATCAACTCCCCCAAGTCGGCCTCGGACGGCATCGAGCCAGGGACGACGGGGAAGTTCCCGGGGAACATCCCGTTCACCGACAACACCCCGTGCGAGAGCGCGATCAGCGCGGCAACGGCCGCCAAGGCCGCCGGCACGGTGATCTACTCGATCGCCTACGACTCGACCGGTCAATGCGACAGCACATACACCGCGCAGGGCCTGATGCAGGACATGGCGACTCCCGGCAGCGGATACTTCTACAACGAGTCGACCGCCGCGAATCTCGCCAGCACCTTCGGACAGATCGGCGCGACGATCGTCGGCACCTCCGGTTCGACGCTGATCCCGGACTGCACTCCGGGACCCGGCTGCTGACGCCGCCTGACGCCCGCAAGGTGCGACGGCCTGGTATGCGAACATACGTTCGTCTTGGCCGCCACCCCAAACGTGATCGTCTGCATCCTGCTGCCCCGCTTCGAGCTGACGGTCGCGGCCGCCACGCGCACGGACCTGCTCGGGGTTGCGGCAGCGGTGGCGCCCGCGCCCGGGAGCCAGTCGATCGGTGCGGTCTCGGCCGCGGCGGAGGCGTTCGGGATCGTCTCCGGGATGCGCCTCGGTGAGGCGCTGGCGCGCTGCCGGCGGCTGACGCTGATCCCGCCCGATCCGGCGGGGGTGCAGGAGCGCTGGGAGCGCACGCTGATCGCGCTCGAGTCGATCGGGGCGGCGGTCGAACCGCTGCGACCGGGGCTGGCCTGCTTCGACGCCCGCGGGCTGCTGCGGCTTTACGGCGGCGGTCGCGAGGCGGTGCTCACCGCCGCCCGCCGCGCGATCCGGGCCCCGGCGCGCTTCGGGGTCGCGTCGACCCGCTTTGCCGCGTTGGCGGCGGCCGCCCGTGCGCGTGCCGGGCGGCCGCTGATGCTCGCCGGTGGGGCGGCGCAGGTACGAGAGTTCCTGGCGCCGATGCCGGTCGAGTTGCTGCACGGCACGCCTGAACTGGCGATCCTGCCCGAGGCGCTGCAGCGGCTCGGGATCGGCACGCTCGGCGAGCTTGCGGCACTGCCGCGGGCGGCGGTCGCCGACCGCTTCGGAAAGCCGGGCCTTCACGCCCAGCGGCTGGCGCTCGGTGCCGACACGCCCCTGCGCCCGCGTCAACCCGGCGAGCTCGTGGGCGAATCGCTCGAGCTGCCGGAGATATCGAGTGGCCAGCAGCTCGAGCGGGCGCTCGGTCTGCTGATCGACAGGCTGCTGGCCCGCCGTGAGCGGCGCGGTCGCACGCTGCGGACGGTGGTGCTCGCCGCTGTGCTGGTCGAGCGGGGCGGCACCTGGCGCGAGCGCGTCAGCTTCCGCGAGGCGCTCAGCGATCCGGTGCGGATGCGGCTGGCGCTGACGCCGCGCCTGCAACTGCTGCCGGCGCCGGCGCAGAAGCTGCTGCTGACGGTCGAGCGCTTCGGCCCGCCCACCGCCGACCAGCGGGCGCTGCTCGAGGAGCCGGCGCGGGTGCGGGCGGGGCGCCTGCATGAGGCGGTCCGCCAGGTGCGTGCCGCCGCCGGACCTGATGCCGCCCTGCGTGTCCTGCAGCTCGACCCGAACTCACGCTTTCCCGAGCGCCGCTCGGTGCTGGCGCCGTTCGAGCGGTGAGTACCGTGGCCGCCAGAACGCGCAGGCTCGGAGTGCCACGGCGTGCGAGCGTCGTCGCCGACGCGGACGGGCGGCCGCTGAGCGTCGACGGGCGCGAGGTCGACGGTGTGCGCGAGACATGGCTGCTCGAGGATCGCTGGTGGACTGAGGAGCCGCTGAGGCGCCGGTACTGGGAGGTGGTGACGACCGGCGGGAGCGATCAGGTCGTGTTCCACGACCTGATCGCTCGCGACTGGTGGCGCCAGCGGTGAGCAAACGCCACCGCGCGGGAACCGCGGCGCGACCGTAACATCAAGAGACGATGACCCTGGAGCCCACCCGTGCCGCGCTCGGCACCTGGAGCGGCGGCCGCTTCATGCACTTCGGCGAGCCGCTGGACGACGACCGCTACCTGGCGTTGATCACGCCGGACGAGCTGATCCCGACCGTGCTGACGGCCGACGTGTACGGCGGCGGCGAGGCCGACACCTGGCTGCGCCGAGGTCTCCAGGCCAGCGCCCTCGGTCGCGACGAGATCTGCGTGGTCGGCGCCGTCGGACACGACTTCTACGAGGGCGAGCGCGACGGCGCCAAGGGGTTTCCACGCTTCACCGACCCGCGCCTGCGCGGCGCCGACCAGTACGCCGGCTATCTGCGGATGGCGACGGAGCGCAGCCTCGAGCGCTGCGGCATCGACCGCTTCGACCTGCTGCTGCTGCACAACCCCGACCGCACCGGCTACACCAGCGAGACGGTATGGGACGGGATGCAGGCGCTCAAGGATGCCGGGCTCGCAGCCCGGATCGGCGTCGCGCCAGGTCCCGCCAACGGCTTCACGCTCGACCTGATCGACTGCTTCGAGCGTTTCGGCGCTCGCATCGACTGGGCGATGGTGATCCTCAACCCGCTGGAGCCGTGGCCGGGTGAGCTCTGCCTCGGCGCGGCCGCCCGCAACGACATCGACGTGATCACGCGTGTGGTCGATTACGGCGGCCTGTTCTATGGGGACCTGACGCCCGGTGCGCAGCTCGGCCGCCAGGACCATCGCAGCTTCCGCCCACAGGGCTGGATCGAGGCCGGCTGTGGCCGCATCGAGCGCATGCGCCCGATCGCGGATCGCGCCGGCCTGACGACGATCCACCTCGCCTGCCAGTGGAACCTCGCGCACGAGGCGGTGAGGACCGTGGTGCCGACACTCGTACAGGAGGCCGGTCCGGGGGCGCGTCCAGTCGAGGACAAGCGCGCTGAGCTTGCGAGCCTGCCGGCGCAGCAGCGGCTCACGCCCGCGGACATCGACGCGATCCGCGCGATCGGGGACAACACCGGCTCGATGGCGCTGAAGGGCGCCAGCCCCGAGTTCGCAGGTGACGAGCGACCCGACGGCTGGGGCATGAGCGAGCGCCTCGAGGATGTCGCCCAACGCTGGAGCATCGATCCGGCGCGCGATCTCGTCGAGCGTTAGCCCCGGGGTTGCCGGCCAGCGGGCCGAGCAACCCCGCAGATCGTGTCAGACCCGCTCTGCGGCAAGCACAAACCTGTCCTGGGCGGAGACGATCCCGGTCAGCAGCATCGGGATCAGCGCGACCAGCAGGACGGCCAGTGGCAGCGTCCAGCTCCCTGAGATGCCGTGCAGGGCGCCCATCACGAACGGCCCGGCCGACGCGATCAGGTAGCCGACGCTCTGCGCCATCGTCGAGAGGTGCGCGGCGTGGTTGCTGTCGGGCGAGCGGTCGACGATGTATCCGAGCGCGAGCGCGAGCGGCGCCCCCTGACCGAGGCCGAGCAGCGCGCACCAGAGATACGTGCCGGAAGCCGGCGATACGAGCAGGCCGACATACGCACCGGCACAGAGCATCACACAGAGCCCGACCAGCAGACTCGGCCGTCGCATGCGCCGCTCGAGGCTTGGCGCCGTCAGCGCGCCGAACATGCTGAAGAAGGTCGCGAACGAGAGCATCCAGCCGGCGTGCGCGGCCGACTGGCCGTGGTCCTCGAGGATCGTCGGCAGCCAGCTGAGGGTCGCGTAGAAGCCGAACGACTGCAGGCCCATGAAGCCGCTGACGCACCAGGCGAGCGGGTCGCGCCACAGACCGGGGACAGGCTCGCCCTCGGACCCAGCCCCCACGCGTTGGTGCTCGTGGTGCACCTGGGGGCTCCAGAGCACGATCGCGATCACGGCCGCGAGGCCCCAGATCGCGATCGCGCCGCGCCAGCCGAGGCCGGTGGCGTGCTCGATCGGCACCGTGAGACCGGATGCGAGTGCGGCCCCGCCGGCGAGTGAGACCGAGTACAGCGCGGTCATCAGCACACGCTGCGTCGGGAAGTCGCGCTTGATCAGTCCCGGCAGCAGCACGTTGCCGACGGCGATTCCGCAGCCCAGCACCGCGGTGCCGATGAACAGCGCCGGCAGCGGTGGGATCAGTCGCAGTGCGCAGCCGCAGGCGATCACCGCCAGCGTCAGCGTCACCACCGGGCCCATGCTGAAGCGCCTGATCAACCGTGGCGCCGCCAGCGCCGCGATGCCGAAGCAGAAGACCGGCAGGCCCGTCAGCAGACCGCCGCCGGCCGCGCTCAGACCGGTCGTCGCCCGGATCTGGTTGAGCAGTGGCGGGACCGCCGCCACGCCGAGGCGAAGATTGACGGCGACGACGAGCAGCGCGGCCGCGAGTGGCCACTTGCGACGCATTCGTGGGAACTCAGCCGGCGCCGGCGCCGGCCTCGCGCTGGCGGCGGATCCACTCGCACGCGGACTCGAGGTCCTTGGTGCCGATCGCCGCCTGCACGTTCAGCCACATGCCCGTGCTGAGGAACTCGTTGAGCTTGTCCTCGTCGATGCCGGTGAGCTCGCGGATGTGCAGGCCGAGGCGCTCGTAGGCGGCGCCGACGCGCTCGCGGATCAGCTCGTCGTCGCAGGCTGCGTAGGCCTGGAGCTGGAGCATCAGCTTGGGCCGGTTGGTGGCCAGCAGCTCGATGTAGCTGTCGCCCAGCGCGCCGAGGATTCCGTCGTCGGAGTAGTCGCCGTCGGGGTGCTCGCGTTTGAAATCGGCGGCGCTCTGGGTGAACAGGTCGCTGACCATCTCGAAGCCGCGCTCGACCGCAGCGATGAAGAGGTCCCGCTTGGTCGCGAACAGACTGAAGACGTAGGGTTGTGCGACCCCGACCCGGCGCGCGATCCGGTCCACCGGTGTGCCGTGCAGGCCGCCGTCGGCGAACTCCTCGATCGCGGCGGCGATCAGCGCGTCCCGGCGCTCGGCCGCGGGAACGCGCTGTCTTGACGATTTCGACGTGCCCGCCACACCTCGATCCTACGCGGTGGTGGGGGCGGAGATGCCGGCGGAGATGGCGTTGGGAGCGGCCGTGCTCGCCGCGGAGGACTGCACTTCCGCGCGGGCGAGGGCCTCGGTCAGCTCGGTGCGCGTGTCGAAGCGGAAGGCCAGAGCGACCAGCGCCCCCACGACCAGCACCGCGGCGCCGACCCACATCGTCGGCTGCAGGCCGTTCACGAACGCCTGCGGCGAGGCGTAGCTGCCGTGGTTTGAGAAGACGGTCGAGAGGACCGCGATCCCCAGCACGCCACCCAGCTCGCGGATCGCGTTGGTCGCGCCGGAGGCCTGGCCGGCCTGGTCGGTGCGAACCGAGGCGAGCACGGCGCTGGCGGCCGGCGCGAACACGAGCGCCATGCCGCTTCCGCCCAACACGAACGGCACCAGCATGCTTGAGTAGGACTGGTCGACGGAGGCCTCCGAGGCCAGCCAGCCGAGCGCGATCGCCTGCAGCGCCAGCCCGGTGACCATGAACGTGCGACTGCCATAGCGCTCCGAGAAGTAGCCGGCGGCCGGTGAGACGACCATGATCGCGCCGGTCCAGACCAGCAGCTTCAGCCCGGCCTCGAGCGGCGTATTGCCCAGCACGTTCTGGAGGTACTGGCTCATGAAGAAGATCGAGCCGAACATCCCGAAGTACATCGACAGCGAGACCACGTTGGTGACCGTGAAGCTGCGTCGCCTGAAGAACTCCATCGGCAGCATCGGATCGGCCGTACGCAGCTCCTGGAGCACGAAGCCGACGATCAGCACGACTCCGATCGCCAGCAGGACGACGACCTCGGGCGCGCCCCAGCCGATCGTCTGGGCGCGGATCAGGCCGAACACCAATCCGAACAGGCCGCTCGACGCGAGTGCGAGGCCGGGAAGATCGAGGCCGCGCTCGGGGCCATGGCTCTCGCGCAGCATGCGGGCGGCGGTCGGCACCAATGCCAGCCCGACCGGCACGTTGATCCAGAAGATCCAGTGCCACGAGCTCAGCTGGATCACGGCGCCTCCGACCAGCGGCCCGAGCGCAACCGCGATGCCGCTGATCCCGGACCAGACGCCGAGTGCGAGACCGCGGTTCTCGGCGGGGAAGCTGTCGGCCAGAAGCGTCAGCGTGAGCGGGGTGACGATCGCCGCTCCGACGCCCTGCAATGCCCGGGTCGCGACCAGCATGCCCGTATCCGGTGCCAGCGCCGAGCCGGCCGAGGCGACGGTGAACAGGACGATGCCGCTGATGAACATGCGTTTGCGACCGAATCGATCACCGAGCGCGGCTCCGGTCAGCAGCAGCACCGCGTAGGCGAGCACGTAGGCGTTGACCGTCCATTCGAGCGACTGCATCGACGCGCCGAGGTCGCGGTGGATGCTCGGCAGCGCGATGCTGACGATCAGGTTGTCGAGGACGACCATGAACAGCCCGACGGAGACGAGCACCAGGGTCGCGATGCGGTTGCGGGCGGCGGTTTGTGTGGGTGGCATCCGGCGTGGCTCCTCCTGGTAGTTGCTTAGTGAGTACTAACTAAGTGAGTAAATTAGCAGCAGCTAATAATTTGTCAAGGGTCGGATCGGTGGATTTGGAGTCGAGCGGCCGCAACCCTCCGGGAGGGTGGACTCCTGCCGGAGTTGATGCGAACATATGTTCGATGTACGCGGAGCTGCACGCCCACTCGGCCTACTCGTTCCTGGATGGCGCCTCGCTGCCCGAAGAGCTCGTGAACACGGCGCTCGAGCTCGGGTACGAGGCGTTCGCGCTGACCGACCACAACTCGGTAAGCGGTTCGATGGAGTTCGCGCAGAGCGCCGGTTCGCTCGGTCTGCGCGCGCTGCACGGGGCCGAGCTCGACCTCGACGACGGCCGCCACCTGACGCTGCTGGTCCGTGACGCAGGCGGGTGGGCGAACCTCTGCCGGCTGCTCACACGCGCGCACGCAAAGACACGTGAGCGGCCGGCCGGGCGCTGTGGCGGGGCAACCGGGGGTGCAGGGGTGGGGGGTGGGAGCAAATTCAGCGGCCCCGGGCAACCGTCGGTCGCCCTCGAAGACGTCCTTGCCCACGCCGAGGGCCTCGTCTGCCTGAGCGGCTGCCACTCGCGCGGGGTGCAGGATGAGCCGACGCTCGCGCGCTTGCGGGAGGCGTTCGGGCGGGAGTGGATGCGGGTCGAACTGCAGCGCCCCTATCTGTCAGGTGACCGCGCTCGCAACCGGCGGCTGCAGTGGCTGGCACGGCGGCTGGAGCTCCGGTGTGTGGCGACCGGCGACGTGCACGCGCACACACGTGCGCGGGGACCGCTGCAGGACGCGTTCGTGGCGCTGGCGCTGCATTCCACGCTCGACGCCTCCGAGCCCGACCGGCGCGGGAACTTCACGCACGTGTTGGCCGCACCGGCGGCCATGGCGGCGCGCTTCCCCGAGTATCCGGAGGCTGTGGCGGAGACGGCGCGGCTGGCGGAGGCGCTCGAGTTCGATCTCTGCAAGGACCTCACCTACAGCTATCCGGGAGCCGAGGATCCGCGCAAGCTGCGCGAGCTCCACGAGCTGTGCGATGAGCGCTTTCACGCACGCTACGACGGCCAGTCGCCAGGTGTTCGCGGGGCGGCGGCGGGACGACTCGAACAGGAGCTTCGGATCATCGAGAAGCTGTGCCTTGCTGGATTCTTCGTGTTGCACCACGAGCTGCTCGAGCTCGCGCGCGAGGTGGCGCTCGAGGTGCGTGGAGGGGCGGCGGACTCGCCGCGCGCGGCGCTGCCGCCGGGCCGCGGCCGGGGCTCGAGCGTGTCGTCGATCGTCTGCTATCTGACCGGTCTCTCGCACGTGGATCCGATCGCCAACGAGCTCGCGATAGGTCGTTTCCTGAGCGAGGATCTGAAGGCGCTGCCCGACATCGACCTCGACTTCCCACGTGACATTCGGGCGCTGCTGATCCCGCGCGTGTCGGAGCGCTTCGGCGCCGATCGCGCCGCCCTCGTCGCGGCCTTCCCGACCTACCGCGCGCGGGGCGCGATCCGCGACCTGGGCAAGGTGCTGGGACTGCCGCCGGGGGAGATCGAACGGGTCGCGCGGGGCAGCGAGGGGTGGGACGCGCGCGGGGTGGGGCGGGACATCGAGACGGCCAGCGGAGGGGCGCCACTGACCGGTCGTTGGGCCTGGCTGGAGCGGCTGGCGGGGCAGGCGCACGGCCTGCCCCGCCACCTGTCACAGCATCCGGGCGGGATGGTGATCGCCACGCGGCCGCTGATCGATTGCTGTCCGGTCGTGCCGGCGGCGATGGAGGGCCGATACATCGCCCAATGGGACAAGGACTCCTGCGCCGACGCGGGCTTTCTGAAGATCGACCTGCTGGGACTGGGGATGCTGTCGGCGGTCGAGCGCTGCGTCGAGCTGATCGCGAAGGTCCGCGGCGAGCGGATCGATCTCAGCCGTATCCCCCACGACGACGTGCCGACGTATGAAGCGATCCGGCGCGCCGAGACGACGGGCGTGTTCCAGATCGAGAGCCGGGCACAGATGCAATCGCTGCTGCGCACCCGGCCCGAGAATCTGAAGGACATCGCGATCCAGGTCGCGATCGTGCGGCCCGGACCGATCCAGGGCGGCGCCGTCAACCCCTACATCGAGCGGCGCCAGCGGCTGCGCGTCGATCCGGACTACCAGGTGCCCTACGAGCACCCCTCACTGGAGCCGGCTCTGCGCGAGACACTCGGGGCGATCATCTTCCAGGACCAGGTGCTGGAGGTGGCGGCGGCGTTCGCCGGGTTCCGTCCAGGTGAGGCCGAGGACCTGCGGCGGGCGATGAGCCGCAAGCGCTCCGAGGAGGCGATCGAGTCCCATCACAGGCGCTTCGTGGAGGGTGCGATGCGATTGCACGGAGTCGATGCCGAGACCGCTGAGCGCGTGTTCGCGAAGGTCAAGGGCTTCTCCGGCTTCGGCTTCCCCAAGTCGCACGCGGCAGCCTTCGGGTTGCTGGCATACCAGTCGACCTGGCTGCGGGTCCACTACGGGCCGGAGTTCCTGTGCGCGCTGCTGAACGAACAGCCGATGGGCTTCTACCCGCCGGATGCGCTCGTGCACGAGGCGATGAGGAGGGGGACGGAGGTGGTTGCCCCGGACGTCAACTCCTCTGAGGTCGAGTGCACGATCGGTGCTGACGGCCGAGTGCTGGTCGGGCTGGGGTACATCCGCGGCGTGCGCCGTGTGGAGATCGAGGCGCTGGTCGCCGAGCGTGAGCAGAGCGGGCCGTTCACTGATCTGGCGGATCTGGCGTCGCGCGCAGGGGCGGGGGCGCCGGCGCTGGACCTGCTGGGGTGGTCGGGGGCGTGCGATTCGCTGGTGGTGGTGGGGGAGCGAGCGGCTTCGGTGGCGATGGGAGAGCGAGGGGTATCGCGACGACGACTGGCGCTGTGGCAGCTGGGTGTCGCCACCGCTGCGCGAGGCTTCGCCGGTGGTGGCACGCAACTGGCGCTGCCGCTCGAGTTGCCCGAGGCGCCGGCGTTGCGTGGACTGTCAGGTTGGGAGGCGCTGCTGGCGGACTACGACACGCTGGGGATGACGGTCACCTCGCATCCGCTGGGACTGCTGCGTCCGCGGTTGCCGGAGGGGACGCTTGACAGCCGCGACCTGTCTCAGCGCGCGCACGGCTCGCGCGTGAGGATCGCCGGATTGGTGGTGGCGCGCCAGCGGCCCGGCACGGCGGGCGGGGTGGTTTTCGTGCTGCTCGAGGATGAGTTCGGGGTCATCAACCTGGTCGTGCCCCCGGCGGTCTACGAGCGTCACCGGCTGGTGGTCCGGACAGAGCCGCTGCTGCTGGTCGAGGGCAAGCTGGAGCGCCATGCTGCGGCCGGCGGTGCGATCAACGTCCTGGTCAAGCGGGTCGCCCCCGTGGATGCGCCCGGCGGGCTGGTCGCCCAGGTACAGGATTTCTCTGACGCCGACGAGCGGGTGCGCGCTGAGGAGCGGGCGCTCGCCGGCGGGGACCGGGCGTTCGCCGGCTGGGAGGGAGCGGGCGCCGGGGAGAACGGTGACGTGGACAACTTCCGCGCCGTGGCGCCTCCGGTGATGAGCTTCGCGGCCGGACGCCGGCGCTGAGGACTTAGACGTTCTTACAACAGCACCGGGCCAGAGCGACGAGACGCCCGCCCGCGCGATAAGGTGCGCGGCACATGGTTGGCGTGATCATCATCGCCGTGGTCTTCACCGCGCTCGCGGTCGGGATCGGCTACGGCTCGTCGAGGGGCAGCTTCAGCGGCGTCGGCAATGCCCTGCAGACGACCAGCCGCTCGGGTTCGCGCCTGCTGAACACGACCCTGGCGGTGGTCTATGTCGTGTTCCTCGTCTGCGTGCCGTTGCTCTTCATCATCGGCAACCGCAACAAGTCAAACGCTCAGGTCGGCGGCCTCAAGCTGACCGCGTCCGAGCAGGTCGGCCGGGAGCTCTTCGCCGAGCATTGCGGCGTCTGTCACACGCTCGCGGCAGACAACTCCGTCGGCAAGACGGGCCCCAACCTCGACACGCTGAAGCCGACCGAGAACGAGGTTCTGCACACGATCGCCAACGGCTGCCTGCAGCAGCCGACCAGCCCAGCCAACCGGTGCCTCGGATTCGGCACGATGCCGGCGGATCTCGTCCAGGGCCGCCAAGCTCAGGACCTGGCGGCCTTCGTCGCGCGTGTGGCGGGCCACACGTAGCTCCGGCTGAGCGCGCCCAGACCCGGCCGGCCGGGGCGCGCGATCCTAAGACCTCCTAAACCACCGCCGGTGGAATTGCGCAAAGTGCGGGCCGGTTTGTGACGACTGCCACGCTTCCGTCCTGGCACGTTGTTACGCTCGCCGCTACGTCAAATGCTCAATTCCCGCCCGGTTGCCTGAAGAGGCCGGCTGGGGAACGGGGGAACCAGGTTGTTGGGGCGATAGGCCCCAGGGGCGAATCGCGTTCAGGGACGCGTAGCGCCGCTCTTTCGGCGCGAGCCCGTCAGCTAACCCCGTAGGCACAGCAAAGAGAAAGAGGACGCGATCTCAAATGCCGCCATCGGGGTCGACTTTCACGGACTGGCAGCAGGTCGACAGGGAGCGACCACTGCTGATCGATGAGGACTTCAGTTGGTCCGAGCCACCGGCGCGGCCGCGTCGTCGCATCACCGCTGACGCCCGCCGGGTCAGCCGCGTCAACAGCCGTTCGTCCAGTCGTGCTGACGGGCGCCGATCCGGTGGCGAGGACCCGAGCGACCATCATCGCGCGGCCCTCATCGACCCCGAGCCCGTAGCCGGGCCGCGTTCAGCGTTGGATCAGGCGACCCAGGTCCACAGCCATTTCGACGAGATGATGGCCGAGTGGAATCAGGAGCGCGCCCGCACTGTCGTCATCACCGGCCGCGGGGATGACCGCTACATGCCCCCTTCGCGCCGTCGCTCGCGCTCGTCGGATCTCCGTTTTCACGAGCGCGCCGGCTTCACTCCTGATCGGACGGCGATGTGGGCGGTCCTGCTCGGGTTGGTGCTGCTGATCGCCTGTATCGCGCACTGAGCGCGCGCTCCCGGAACACGTCGACCGATGCCCGCTTCGCCGATGAACTCGCCCGGGGCGGACTCGGACTCCGGTGAGAGCACGCTGCTGCGCGCCACACGCGAGTTCCCGGCAACGGCTCTCTGGAACGATTCGGCCGACCCGGAGGAGCTGGCTCGCTCGGTCGGCTTCGGCGCGGTCGGGGCGACCTGCAACCCGGTCATCGCCTATACCGTGATCAGCCGCAACCTCGACGTCTGGGCGCCACGGATCGCCGCAATCGCCGCCGAGCACCCGACGTGGGGTGAGTCGGAGATCGGCTGGCGCGCCGTCGAGGAGCTCTCGATCACGGCCGCGAAGCTGCTCGAGCCCGCCTTCCGCGAGTCGAGCGGCCGTAACGGTCGCCTCTCGATCCAGACCGACCCGCGCCATCACCGGGACGCGAGCGCGTTGGTCGAGCAGGCCATGCATTTTTCGCAACTGGCCGAGAACATCATCGTCAAACTGCCCGCCACGGCGGTCGGCATCGCTGCGATCGAGGAGGCCACTCACCGCGGCGTCAGTGTCAATGTGACCGTTTCATTCACGGTGCCACAGGCGCTGGCGGCGGCCGACGCGATCGAGCGAGGTCTCGAGCGCCGCGCCGCGGAGGGCCTGCCGGAGCGCGAGTTCGGCTCGGTCGTCACGATCATGGGCGGCAGGTTGGACGACTGGCTCAAGCAGGTCGCCGAACGCGAGCGGATTCTTGTGAAGCCGGGGTGCCTCGATTGGGCGGGCGTCGCCGTGATCAAGCGCGCGTACGAAATCTTCCAGGAGCGGGGCTACCGCTCGCGGCTGTTGAGCGCCGCGTTCCGCAGCGGACTGCAGTGGTCCGAGCTGGTCGGCGGCGACCTGGTCGTGTCGCCGCCGTTCGATTGGCAGCTGCGCATCAATGAGAACCAGCTGCCGGCGCAGGCGCGCATCGATGTCCCGGTCAGCCAGACGATCGTCGACACCCTCAATGAGCAGTTCGCCGAGTTCCGCCGCGCCTACGAGCCGGACGGGATGACTGCAGCGGAATTCCTGGACTTCGGCGCCACGCGTGCAACCCTGCGACAGTTCCTCGATGCCGACGCGAAGCTGGACGCGCTCGTGCGGGACGTTCTCGTACCCGCGCCATAGGGACTCCGGTTTCCGGGATGGCCTGCGCCGCCTCTTCGGCGTACCTTTAGCTGGTGTCGCCCAACGCGGTACCACTAACGTCCCTCAGACACCTTCATGAGTGGAAAGAGTTGTCATGACCCAGACTGCACCTGATTTCACGGCCACGGCCGACTCGCAGGCGCTTCCGGTTGTCCCGCATTGGGCGGACGGCGCCGAGCTCCCGTCCAGCAGCGGGCGCACCGGGCCGGTGTTCGATCCGGCGCTGGGCGTCGAGACCAAGCGTGTCGCGTTTGCAGCCGGGGCGGAGATCGAGGCTGTGGTCGGGAGTGCGAGAGCGGCCTTCCCGGCCTGGAGCGAGCTGTCGCTGGCGCGCCGGCAGGCGGTTCTGTTCAGGTTCCGCGAGTTGCTCGAGCAGCGCAAGGGCGAGCTGGCGGAGATCATCACCGCCGAGCACGGCAAGGTTCTGTCCGACGCGCTCGGGGAGATCACGCGTGGGCAGGAGGTGGTGGAGTTCGCGACCGGTCTGGCGCACCATCTCAAGGGCGAGTTCTCCGAGCAGGTCTCGACTGGGATCGATGTGTATTCGACGCGGCAGCCGCTCGGCGTGGTTGCAATCATCAGCCCGTTCAACTTCCCGGCGATGGTGCCGGCGTGGTTCTTCCCGATCGCGATCGCGGCCGGCAACACGGTGGTGCTGAAGCCGTCCGAGAAGGACCCGTCGGCGGCGATCTGGGTGGCCAGGCTCTGGAAGGAGGCCGGCCTGCCGGATGGCGTCTTCAACGTCCTCAACGGCGACAAGGTGGCGGTTGATGGCCTGCTCGAGCATCCGGACGTGAGGGCGATCAGCTTTGTCGGTTCGACTCCGATCGCCCGGTATGTGTATGAGACGGGAACGCGAAACGGCAAGCGCGTGCAGGCGCTCGGCGGCGCCAAGAATCACATGCTGGTGCTGCCGGACGCGGACCTCGATCTGACCGCCGACAGCGCTGTGAACGCCGGGTTCGGCTCGGCCGGTGAGCGTTGCATGGCGATCTCCGTCGTGGTCGCCGTCGAGCCGGTGGCGGATGAGCTGGTCGACAAGATCGCGAGCCGGATGCGGACGCTGAGGACCGGTGATGGTCGCCGCGGCTGCGACATGGGACCGCTGGTCACGCGGGAGCACCGCGACAAGGTGGCGAGCTACATCGACGTCGCCACCGACGATGGTGCGACGGTCGTCGTCGACGGTCGCAACGTGGAGCCCGACGGTGAGGCCGATGGCTTCTGGCTGGGGCCGACGTTGATCGACGATGTGCCGACCAGCTCCCGGGTCTACGGGGAGGAGATCTTCGGGCCGGTGCTGTCGGTCGTGAGGGTGCCCTCCTACGAGGCTGGGGTGGAATTGATCAACTCGGGCGCGTATGGCAATGGGACCGCGATCTTCACCAACGACGGCGGCGCCGCGCGCCGCTTCCAGCGCGACATCCAGGTTGGGATGATCGGTATCAACGTTCCGATTCCGGTGCCGGTCGCTACGTTCAGCTTCGGTGGCTGGAAGGAGTCGATGTTCGGCGACACGAAGGCACACGGGACCGAGGGTGTGAAGTTCTTCACGCAGCTGAAGGCGATCACCAGTCGCTGGCTTGACCCATCGCATGGCGGGATCAACCTCGGCTTCCCGGAGAACGATTAGCCTCCCGGAGGGACGAAACAGCAGGGCGGGCACGCGGGAGGAGAGGGCGGGGCAGATGGCCGTGTACAACGAGTGGTTCTTTCCGCGGGGCTCGCTGGCCCGCGACGGCTGGGAGTCTGTGGTCGACAGCGCGACGCCGAGCTGGAGGTACACGGGTATCCATGTCGCCGCGCTCGGCGGCGGCTCGGTGGCGCTACCGGCCGCAGACGTGGAGCGGATGGTCGTGCCGCTCGCCGGAGCGTTCCGGGTCGAGCATCGGCAGCTCGCCGACGACGTCCAGACCTCGACCGATCTCGAGGGGCGCCGAGCCGTCTTCGAGGGGCCCACAGACGTCCTCTACCTGGGCGCCGGCACCCAGGTGACGATCACAGGCAGGGGACGCATCGCGGTGGCGGAGGCCGCAACGAGCGTGCGCAGACCGAGCCGCTACCTGGCCAGATCCGACGTCGCGGTCGAGATTCGCGGCGGCGGCCGCGACACGCGTCAGGTGCATAACTTCGGTACCGCCGACGGTCTGGATGCAGTGGCGCTGCTGGCCTGCGAGGTCATCACGCCGGCGGGGAACTGGTCCTCGCACCCCGGCCACAAGCACGACGAGGATCTGCCGGGTCAGGAGACCGAGCTCGAGGAGATCTACTACTTCGAGGCTGCCCCGGCTCGCGGTGGCAGCGCGCCCGCCGAGGCGGACGCATTCGCGAGCTTCGCGACCTATTCCTCGTCCGCCGGTGAGATCGAGACCCGTGCGCTGGTCCGCACCGGGGACATAGCGCTGGTGCCATATGGCTACCACGGTCCGGCAGCGGCGGCGCCGGAGTACGACCTGTACTACCTGAACGTGATGGCGGGACCCGGGCCCGAGCGGGTGTGGATGTTCTCCGACGATCCCAGCCAGACCTGGATACGGGACGGGTGGGAGGCCGCGGGACCTGACCCGAGGCTTCCCTATTGCCGCGCCGATGAGACCGTCGGATGAGGCGATGAGAACCCGCAGGCTGACGGTAGGGCAGGCGCTGGTCGAGTTCATCGCTCACCAGTGGACGGTCGATGGCCAGGTTCGCGAGCGCACGATCCCTGGCATCCTCGGAATCTTCGGTCACGGCAACGTGGCTGGGATCGGCCAGGCACTCAAGCAGTACAACGTCAGCGATCCGGCGTTGCTGCCCTACCACCAGGCGCGCAACGAGCAGGCGATGGTGCATCAGGCCGTGGGGTTCGCACGGATCCATCGCCGACGCTCGACGCTTGCCGCGACCACCTCGGTCGGTCCCGGCGCCGCGAACATGCTCACGGGCGCCGCGCTGGCGACCGCCAACCGGATGCCCGTGCTGCTGCTGCCCAGCGACACCTTCGCCACTCGCTCCGCTGATCCGGTGCTGCAGCAGATCGAGCAGCCGCACGACCCCGGGATGCAGGTGACCGATGCCTTCCGCCCGCTCTCGCGCTTCTTCGATCGCGTCCAGCGGCCGGAGCAGTTGTACTCGATCGCGCTGGCGGCGATGCGTGTGCTCACGGACCCGGCGGATACCGGTGCGGTCACGATTGCGCTGCCGGAGGACGTGCAGGCTGAGGCGATCGACGTGCCGCTCGAATTCCTCGAGGACCGCGAATGGCACATCAGGCGCCCACTCCCGGAGCCCTGGGCGCTCCATGGCGCGGCCGCCGCGATCCGCACGGCACAGCGGCCGTTGATCGTCGCGGGCGGCGGCGTCATCTACTCGAGCGCCGAGTCGGCGCTGCGTATCTTCGTCGAGCAGACAGGCATTCCCGCCGCCACCACCCAGGCCGGTGGCGGCGCGCTCAATTGGGATCACCCGCAGTACCTCGGCGGCGCCGGTGCCACCGGCACGACCGCAGCCAACCGGATCGCCGCTGACGCCGATCTCGTGATCGGGATCGGGACCCGCTACAGCGATTTCACGACCGCCAGCCGCAGCGCGTTTCAGCACGCTGCGGTCAAGTTCATCAACATCAACGTCGCGTCGATGGACGCCTACAAGCACGGAACCCAGCTGCCCGTGATCGCCGATGCCCGCGAAGCCCTGGAGGCGCTCTCGGGGCTGCTGGAGCGAGACCACGTGAGCTCCGAGTACGCAGAGCGCATCGCGCGCGAGAAGCGCGAATGGGACGCGGTCGCCGACGCGGCTCTGACGCCGACCGGAGCCGAACTCCCGGGCCAGGCGGAGATCATCGGCGCGATCCAGGCCGCAAGCGACCCGCGCGACGTGCTCGTGCAGGCCGCGGGGTCTCTGCCGGGCGACCTGCACAAGCTCTGGCGGGTCCGTGACCCGCTCGGCTATCACGTCGAGTACGCGTTCTCGACGATGGGGTACGAGATCGCCGGCGGCCTCGGCGTCAAACGCGGCCTGGAGGCCCTGGGCGATGACCGTGACGTGATCGTGATGGTCGGTGACGGCTCCTATCTGATGCTGCATTCGGAGCTGGCAACGGCCGTGGCGGAAGACATCAAGATCATCGTCGTCCTGATCCAGAACGAGGGCTACGCCTCGATCGGGCACCTATCGGAATCGATCGGCTCGCAACGCTTCGGCACCCGTTACCGATACCTCGACACGGCCACGCGGAACTTCGAATCCGGCGAGCTGCTCAGCGTCGTCGACCTCGCCGCGAATGCGCGCAGCTACGGCATCGACGTGATCGAGATCGAACCTGGTGCCGACGCGACGCGGCGGCTTCGGGATGCAGTGGCCAACGCCAAGGCCCGCGATGCCGCGACGCTGATCCACATTCGCTCCGACCCGTTCAGCTACGCGCCGGATGGCGAGAGCTGGTGGGACGTTCCTGTTGCGCAGACCTCCGAGCTCGAGAGCACGCGGCAGGCCCACGCCGACTACCTCGAACGGCGACGCAGGCAGCGGCCGCTCCTAGGCTGAGTGGCGTTCCCCTGCCGGCACGGGGCCCGTCGAGCGCCGCACGCGGAGCTCAACCGGCACCTGCTTGTGACGCGGAGGGATCGTCGGATCCTCGATCCGCTCGAGCAACCAGCTGACCGCATGCTCGGCCTGGAAGCTGAGCGGCTGTGAGACCGTCGTCAGCGCGATGCGGCCGAATCCCGCTATCGCGATGTCGTCGAAGCCCACAACAGAGATGTGATCTGGCACCTGCAGGCCGGCGGACTCGCACGCATCGATCAGCGCCACAGCGCCGATGTCGTTGGAGGCGAACAGTCCGGTGGGGGCCCGCGGGCCGGTGAGCGCGTCAACCAGAGGCGCCTCTCGGCGGCTCACGACGAACACGTCCGAGCCCAGGGTCCAGAGGTGCGGCGGCAGTGGCCCCAGCCCGTGCCGGCGCATCTCATCGCGGTAGCCCTCGTAGCGGGGACGGTCGCTGCTGCGCTCGACCAGCGGAGTGCGCACGTATGCGATGCGTGTGTGGCCAAGCTCGATGAGGTGGTTGACGGCGATTCGTGCGCCCTTGCGATCCATCGGCCCGACCGAGTCCCCCCACGACTCGCTGAGCCCGACGAACACGATCGGCACGCCGGCCCGCTGGAGCGAACCGTACGCGGCGCAGCCACGGTCCACATGGGCGAGCAGGACGATGCCGGCCACCCGCTGGTCCAGAAGCGAGTCGACCCCGGCCGCGGCCATCTCGTCTGCTCCCTCGATGTTGCAGAACATCGTCGTATACCCGCAGCGGAAGGCCGCGCGCTCGACGACCTGCGCCATGCGGGCGTAGTAAGGGTTGGTGAGGTCGCCAACGAGAACGCCCAGCGTGGTCGTCCTCTGGCTGACGAACTGCCTGGCGATCGCGTTGGGCCTGTAGTCAAGTGCCTCGATCGCCTTCAAGACGCGCTCGCGTGTGTCGGGGGCGATCTCCGCAACCCCGCGGACCACATTCGAGACAGTTGACTTGGAGACGCCGGCCTCAGCCGCGACGTCCAGGATGGTCGCGGCCTTCCGCGGGCCACGCTCTGCGGACGGCCGCGTGGGGATGCCCTCGCCGCGCTTCACGCCAGCCGATCCAGTACCCGACCGGTCAGGGAAGTCGTACGTCCGGTCGCGACAGCGCGAGCTCGCGCTCGGCGTCATCCAGTGCGTCCAACTGGACCGGCGTGACGACGCTCCAATGTGCGCCGACCGGGCAGCGCTGCACGCGCCACGGACCCAGCCGGATCGACTTGACCGAAGCGCCCGGGATCCAGATCGTGTTGAACAGATGCCCGTCCCGGCAGCGAACGATCGTCTGCGTCCCGATCAGGGTGCCCTGGCGCCTTCGCAGGACGAGTGCCTCCGCCACGACCAGGACAATGCCGACCAGCATTGCCATGCGACGTCTGTTCAGCCTCATGCGAGCAGACCTTACACCGCTGGAGAGTCGCGGCGCGCCACCTCTTGACGCCCCTGAAAGCGAGGCGTAAACTTATCAAGCGTAAGCAGGTCACGAAAGTAAAGGACCTGTGAACGGAGCCAGAGACATGAAGACGACGATGAGCAGATTTCAGATCCATGACGAGCTGACAGCTCCTGAGCGCTCGGCGCCGGTGCTGCGGGGGGCGCTGTCCGGCGGAGGTCAGTTGCCGAACTTCCTCGGTGTGCTGGCCGGGTCGCCGGCCGCGCTGAGAGCGTATGCCCGCTTCCGCTCGGAGCTCCGTCACGGCAGCCTCAGCCTTGCGACACTCGAGCGCATCGGTCTCGCGGTCTCGGAACGCCACGGCTCGGAGCAGGGCGTGAGCACGCACACGCGCGGCGCGCGTGCAGCTGGGCTCGGGCTCGATGAGATCGCGCTGGCGCGCGAGTTCGACTCCGGGGACGAGCGCGAGGCGGCTCTGCTCCGGTATCTCCGTGCGCTGTTCAGCGACGGCCGTCCGGCGATGCACCTGCACGAGGAGGCCCGCGAGGCCGGCTGGGACGACGAGCAGCTGCTCGAGGCGATCGCGGCGGTGGCGCTCGAGGACTTCACGGCGATGGTGAACGTCGCCGGCGAGGTGCCGCTCGATGGCTCCTCCGAGGAGTCTCGCATCCTCAAGGCCGCGTAGAGTCCGATCCGATGGACGCAGCCGCTGAGCCCGATGGTGCGGTACCGGACGACGGACCGAAACCCGAGGCGAACCCGGGGGGCTGCTGTCCGCTCTACCACGAGGCGGTTGAGCTCGTCGGACGCCGATGGACCGGCGCGATCCTCCAGGTGCTGATGGATGGTCCCTTGCGGTTCTCGGAGATCTGCCAGGCGGTTCCCGAGCTCTCCGACCGGTTGCTGTCGGCGCGCATGAAGGAGCTCGAGGCGCGCGGAATCGTCGAACGCACCGTCCACTCCGGCCCTCCGGTGCGGGTCGAGTACTCGCTCTCGGAGATGGGGCGCGAGCTCGGCCCGGCGCTGAGCGAGCTTCAGGGCTGGGCGCGCCGTTGGCTCGGGTCGCACGCGGCGGTGTGAGCGGGGGCCGAACCCGCTTGGCCAACGGGCCATGTCTCCGCGCGCCAGGAACAAGTAACGTTCCGCCGCGATGAGCGCCACGCCCGAACCGACCGCACAGGAGGTGCTCGCGCGGGTCGAGCGCGACGGCATTCGCTTCATTCGCCTGTGGTTCACCGACATCCTCGGGAACCTCAAGGCGTTCAGCATCAACAGCACCGAGCTCGCTGACGCGTTCGATGGCGGCATGGGCTTTGACGGCTCGTCGATCACCGGCTTCAACGCGATCGAGGAATCCGACATGATCGCCGTGCCCGATCCGAAGACGTTCGCGATCCTGCCCTGGCGCGGCGGTGAGTACGCGGTCGCGCGCATGTTCTGCGACATTCGCACGCCCGAGGGCACGCCCTACGAGGGCGACCCCCGCCACATCCTGCGCCGCGCCGTGCAGCGCGCCGAGGCGATGGGGTTCGACAACTTCTTCGTCGGTCCCGAGCTCGAGTACTTCTACTTCAGGGACTCGAAATCGACGGAGGTGCTCGACGAGGGCGGCTACTTCGACCTGACGACGCTCGACGCCGGCTCCGATCTACGTCGCGACACGGTGCTCGGCCTCGAGCAGCTCGGGATCGAGACCGAGTACTCCCATCACGAGGTCGGTCCCAGCCAGCATGAGATCGACATGCGCTTCGCCGACGCTCAGGCGATGGCGGACCACTGCATGACCTACAAGATCACGGTCAAGGAGTACGCGCTGAAGTACGGCTGCCACGCGACGTTCATGCCAAAGCCGCTGTTCGGCAAGAACGGCTCCGGCATGCACACGCACCAGTCGCTCTTCCGGGACGGCCACAACGCCTTCTTCGAAGCCGAGGACCCGTTCAACCTCTCGGACGTCGGCAAGGCGTTCATCGCCGGGCAGCTTCGCCACGCGCGCGAGATCAGCTCGATCTTCGCCCAGTGGGTCAACTCCTACAAGCGGCTCGTGCCCGGCTACGAGGCGCCCGTCTACGTCGCCTGGTCGCGCCGAAACCGGTCGGCGCTCGTGCGCGTGCCGATGTATCACCCCGGCAGGGAGCGCGCCACCCGCATGGAGCTGCGCTGCCCCGACCCGGCGTGCAACCCCTACCTGACCTTCGCCGTGCTGCTGCAGGCCGGCCTCGAGGGAATCGAGCACGGCTACGAGCTGCCGGACCCGATGGAGAAGAACCTCTACTACCTCTCACCCGAGGAGCGCCGCCGGCTCGGCATCGAGCAGCTGCCGGAGAACCTGGGGGAGGCGATCGAGCTGACGGCCCAATCAGAACTGGTGTTGCGGGCGCTCGGCGAGCACACCTTCAACCGCTACATCGAGATCAAGCGCCAGGAGTGGGACGACTACCGCGTGCAGGTCACCCCCTGGGAGCTCGAGCGGTACCTGCCGGTTCTGTGATGCGTCAGTTCGGGGCCTGGCTCCGCTGAGCCGGCCCCTCCAGCAGCGCCTCCAGCGCTTCCACCTCGGTCACCGGCAGCCGGCAGGCGAAACGCTCGCATACGTAGGCCGCCTGGTTCCCGTCGACGGTGGTGCGGTCGCGCAGGAGCGGCACGGCGGTGCCGTCGGTGCCGTCGCCGTCGGTGCCGGCGAGCACGGCGTGGGGGCGGTAGCGGGTGCGTAGGGCGCCGGTCAGCGGACCGGCGCCGACGATCGCGACCTCGACGGGCGTCGCAAGGTGGAGATCGAGGGCCTCGAGCAGTTGTCCGAACGCGGTCGGGTGGCGCACGGCGATCTGGGCGTGGAGGGCCAGCACTCCCGTTGCCCAGCGCTCGTACGACGCATCGCCGGAGAGTCGGGCGAGCCGCAGCAGCCCGAGTGCCGCCGCCGAGTTCCCAGACGCGGTCGGCGTGTCGTCGAGGTCCTTGCGGCGCCCCACCAGGTGCGGGACCTCGGCGGCGGTCGTGAAGAAGCCGCCGTGCTCAGGGTCGCCGAAGCGCTCGATCATCGTGTCGGCGATCGCGACCGCTCCGAGGTACCAGTGCTCGTCGAAGGTGGCCTCGTAGAGCACCAGCAGCGCCTGCAGCAGGTAGGCGTGATCCTCGAGGTAGGCGGGGACCGACGCCCTTGCGTCCTTCCACGTGCGCAGCAGGCTGCCGCCCTCGTCGCGCAGATTGTCGAGCAGGAAGCTCGCGCACTCACGCGCCGCGAGCAGGTAGTCCTCCCGCCGCATCGCGGCGCCGGCGTCGGCCAGCGCGGTGACCATCAGGGCGTTCCAGGCGGTCAGGCGCTTGTCATCGAGGCCCGGACGGACCCGCTGCGAGCGCGCCGCCAGCAGCCCGTCGCGGATCTCCTGGAGCCGCTCAGGCCGTGGTCCGTCACGCTCCTGCAGAACCCATGCGTGGCCCTCGAAGGTTGGCTCGCCGACAGGGGTCCCGAGGTAGTGGTCGATCGCCGGCCCGGCCAGGCGGGGCCCGAGCGCGGCGGCGATCTGATCGGGCGTCCAGACGTAGAACCTTCCCTCGACTCCGTCGGAGTCGGCGTCGAGCGCCGAGCAGAAGCCGCCCTCGGGCCCGCGCAGCTCACGCAGCGCCCAGTCGAGCGTCTGCGTACACACTTCGGCGAAGCGCGCCTCACCGGTCACCTGCCAGCCATGCAGATAGCTGCGGGCCAGCAGTGCGTTGTCGTAGAGCATCTTCTCAAAGTGCGGCACCGTCCAGGTCGCGTCGACGGCATAGCGGTGGAACCCGCCGCCGACCTGGTCGTAGATTCCGCCCGCCGCCATCGCGCGCAGGGTTGCCGGTCCAAGCTCGCGATCGCCGGCGGCGAGCAGGAACTCGAGCGTGCAGTGCGGCGGGAATTTGGGCCCTCCCGCCCGCCCCCCAACCGCCGCGCCGCCCCAGCCGCCGTGGTCGCGGTCGAACATCCGCGCGAGCGCGGCGACACTGTCGGCGATCACTGACCGTGGCACGCTGGCCTCCTCCGGCGGTGTGACCGCCGCGCTCGCGCGGATGGCCTCGGTCAGCCGTGCGCCCTGCTCGCGCACCTGGTCCGGTCGCGTGCGCCACGCCTCGTCGATCGCGTCGAGCACCATCCGCCAGCTGGGCTGGCCGTGGCGGGGCAGCGGCGGGAAGTAGGTACCCGCGAAGAACGGCTGCTGGTCGGGCGTGAGGAACACGTTCAGCGGCCAGCCGCCCTGGCCGCTGAGCGCCTGGCACGCCGCCATGCACACCGCGTCCACGTCGGGCCGCTCCTCGCGATCGACCTTCACGCACACGAAGCGGTCGTTCATCAGCCCCGCGATCTCGGCGTCCTCGAACGACTCGTGGGCCATCACGTGGCACCAGTGGCAGGCCGAATAGCCGATCGAGACCAACACCGGCCGCTCGAGTTCACGCGCGCGAGCCAGCGCCCGATCGCCCCACGGGTACCAGTCGACGGGGTTCTCCGCGTGCTGGCGCAGGTAGGGCGAGGTCTCCTCCGCGAGCCTGTTCATGCTGACAACGCTACCCGGCGGCGAAGTTGCTCCAGCAACTGATCGCGATCGCGGCGATCACCACCCCGGCGGCGGCGAACGCCGTGCGCGGCCCGCAGAGGTCGGCGAGGGCGCCGGCCGCGAGCGCCGTCAGCGGGATCGAGCCCGGCAGCGCCATCGTCCAGGCCCCCATCACCCGGCCGCGCAGCTCCGGCGTGGTCCGCAACTGCACGAGCGCGTTGGCGGCCGCGATCATCCAGATCGAGGCCGTGCCGGTCGCGAACATTCCGATGAACAGGATCGGCAGGTCGGGCGCCGTGGCCACGATCACCATGAACACTCCGGTGAGCGTCGCCAGCAGCCGGACGCGCTTTCCTGTCGGCTGCTGGCGGGCGGCCAGCAACGCACCCGGCAGTGCGCCCGCACCGAACAGCGCCAGCAGCAGACCGTAACCGCTGCCGCCGAGGTGGAAGGCACGCGTGGCCAGCAGCGGCAGCAGCAGCGTCGGGCTGAACAGGACCCCAGACGCCACGGCCAGCATCAGCGACGCTCGCAGCAGCGGCTGTGACCAGGCATAGCGCAGACCGTCAAGCGCTCGAGGGCGGCCGGCGACCGCTTGGCGCGGCCGCGCCGGCCGCTGCGGTCTGAAGCGCAGCAGCACCAACAGCGGCGCCGCGTATGAGACCACGTTGACCAACACGCAGGCTGCAGGTCCGGAGAGCGCCAGCAGCAACCCGCCGAGCGCGGGCCCGAGCACGCGCGAGAGGTTGAGGATCACCTCGTACAGGCCGACGGCACCCGCGATCCGCTCCTCGCCGACGAGGTCGAGCACGTAGATCTGCCGCGCCGGTCCGTCGACCGCGTTGACGGTGCCGCTCGCGGCCGTGATCGCCAGCAGCAGCGGGTAATCGGCGGCGCCCGTCGCGATCAGCAGGTACAGCACGAGGCTGAACGCGGCGAGCAGCGCCTGCGTGCAGATCAGCAGCCGGCGGCGATCGTGGTGGTCGACCAGCGAGCCTCCCCATACACCGAGCAGCAGCATCGGCCCGAGCCCGGCCGTCGACAGCAGGGCGAGCTCCAGGCCCGTGCCGTTCCAGCTCAAAACCAGCCACGCCATCGCCACCATCTGCGTCATCAGCCCTGAGGCCGACAGCACCTGTCCCGCGAACCACCAGCGGTACGGGCGCACAGCCAACGCCGTGAACGGGCCCTCGCGGATGCCTGCTTCGCTCGTTGCTGTCACGATTGCTCAGCGTAGGAGCGAAACAATGTTTCAGGATCCAGAGGAGGGCTCCGTGTATCGAGTCGCCGTTAATTCCACGTCCGCACCGGCCGCGATCGGCCCGTACTCGCACTCCGTGCGGGCCAAGGGCGAGCTGCTGTTCATCTCAGGCCAGATCCCAGCCGATCCGGCAACCGGCGAGCTGGTCGGCGCCACACCCGCCGAGCAGGCACACCGGTGCCTCGAGAATCTGCGGGCGATCGCATCCGACGCGGGCGGCTCGCTCGAGGACGCTGTCAAGGTCACGGTCTATCTGACCGACATGGCCGCGTTCGCCGAGGTCAACGAGACCTACGCGAGGTTCTTCAAGAGCGATCCGCCGGCACGAGTCGCGATTGCGGTCTCGGCTCTGCCCAAGGGCGCGCAGGTGGAGATCGACGCGGTGATCGCGCTTGGAGATTGAGGTAACGCAGGCGAGCATCGAGCGCGCCGCGGCGGCCGGCGAGAAGGTCGTGCGCGAGACGCCGGTCGTGACCACGCGCACGCTCTCCGAGCGGGCCGGCACAAAGGTCGTGCTCAAGGCCGAGAACCTTCAACGAACGGGCTCCTTCAAGCTGCGCGGCGCTACCGCAAAGCTTGCGGCGCTGGGCGACGCGGCGGCGCGCGGAGTCGTCTGCGGCAGCGCCGGCAACCATGCGCAGGCGGTTGCGCGCGCGGCTCGCGCGCGGGGGGTTCCGTGTGAGGTGTTCATGCCGGAGGCCGCGCCGATCGCCAAGTCCGAGGCGGTTCAGGCGCTCGGCGCGACCCTGCGCTACGTGGGCCATACGGTCGACGACGCGGTGGCGGCGGCACGCGCACGGGCCGGTGAGGCAGGCCTCGAGTTCATTCACCCGTTCGACGATGCCGACGTGATCTCGGGTCAGGGCGGGGTGGGAGTCGAGCTGCTGGCCCAGGTCCCAGATCTCCGGCGGGTCGTGGTCCCGGTCGGCGGAGGGGGACTGATCAGTGGCACCGCGATCGCGATCAGGTCGGTGCGGCCCGAGGTGGAGGTGATCGGCGTCCAGGTCGAGGCCTGCGCACCGTTCCGTGAGTCGCTGCTGGCTGGAACCCCGATCGCGGTTGAGTCGGTTCGGACGATCGCCGACGGCATCGCCGTCAAGCGGCCGGGCGAGATCACGCTGCCGCTGATCCAGTCGTGGGTCGAGGACATGGTCGTCGTCAGCGAGGACGAGGTCGCGGAGGCGATGGTATTCCTGCTCGAGCGGACGAAGCTGGTGGTCGAGGGCGCGGGTGCCGTCGGCGTGGCCGCGCTGATGGCAGGCAAGCTCGGCGGCCCGGTCGACGGTGCAACCGTGCTGGTCCTGTCCGGAGGCAACGTCGATGCCGGCCTCCTGGCCGAGGTGGCGCGTCGCCACGAGACGCAGCAGCGCAGACGGCTGGTGCTGCAGGTCCGGATCCCGGATCTGCCCGGATCGCTGGCGACGCTGCTCGAGCTGGTCGGGCGCACCGGCACCAACCTGGTGGACGTGCAGCACATCCGGGAGGGCCTTGATCTGCACATCCAGGAGACGGCCGTGCAACTGGTGCTGGAGACTCGCGGGCCGGAGCACGCCGCCGCGGTGCGAGCGGCGATCGAGGCCGGTGGCTATCAGGAGGCGACGGCGATTCTCTGACGCGCCTCGTCGACGAGCGCGCCGATGATGCGGCTGGTTGCATCCGCCTCCGGGTGCCACTGAACCCCCAGCGCGAACGACCGATCGGGCAGTTCGATCGCCTCCGCCAGATCGTCGACCGTCGAGCGGCCGGTCACGAGCAGGCCTTCGCCGATCGCGTCGACACCCTGGTGGTGATGCGATTTGGTCATCGTCAGCTCGGCGCCGGCCGCCTGCGCCGCCAGCGAGCCCGGTGTCAGCCGGACGTCATGCTCGTTGCCATCGAACGTCCCGTGATGGCGGCGATGAGCGTCGTGGTGGACCACCTCCGGAAGGTGTTGGATCAGCGTGCCGCCGCGCACGATGTTGAGCAACTGCATGCCGCGGCAGATGCACAGCGTCGGCAGATCGCGTTCGAGCGCCCGTGCCAGCAGCGCGAGCTCGAACTCATCGCGCAGGGGCACGACCCCGGTGGTGAGCGGGTGAGACTCCTGGCCATAGCGGCCAGGATCGATGTCGCAGCCACCGGCCAGCACGAGCGCGTCGATGCGGTCGAGCACCTCGTCGGGCTCTGTGATCAGAGCAGGGTCGGGCGGCAGCATCATCGCCATCGCCCCCGCCCGCTGGATCGACTCGACGTAGCAGACCTGCAGCAGCACGCACGGCCCATCCCAGATCCCGTACTGTGCGCGCTCGAGCGCCGTCGCGATTCCGATCACTGGTCGACGCTCACCCATCAGAATGAAGAGTATCGTGTCTCTTTTCTTTGCTCGTGAGCTAAGGTGGCGGACAGGTGGCGACGGAACTTGATCAGAGATCGCCGGTGAAGGTGGGCCGGCCGGCCCACTTCCTCTGGGGCGCGGCTACGGCGTCCTACCAGATCGAGGGCTCTGTGCGTGCCGACGGCGCCGGCCGCTGTGTCTGGGAGGAGTTCTCACAGACCCCCGACAACGTCCACATGGGGCAGACGGGCGCTGTCGCCTGCGACCACTACAGGCGATGGTCTCAGGACGTCGCGCTGATGCGCGAGCTCGGGCTCGGCGCGTACCGGTTCTCGATCCGCTGGCCGCGGGTGCTGCCCGACGGAACCGGCACCGTGAACCGGAAGGGCCTGGACTTCTACGACCGTCTCGTCGACGGGCTGCTGGAGGCCGGGATCGAGCCCTACCCAACGTTGTTTCACTGGGACATGCCGGCAGCGCTTCAGCGCCGCGGCGGCTGGTCCAACCGGGACGTCGCGAGCTGGTTCGGGGAGTACGCCGGAGCTGTGACCGCCGTGCTCGGTGACCGCATAGGCCACTGGACGACCCTGAACGAGCCCTGGGTCGTTGCCGAACACGGCCACCTCGTCGGGCTTCACGCGCCCGGAATCAGGAACATCTACGCGGCCTGTGCCGCGGTCCACAACCAGCTGCGCGCCCACTCGGAGGCGGCAAGGATCATCAAGCAGTCGGTGCCGGGGGCCGACGTCGGCCTTGCACTGAGCAACGGTCTGGCCGAGCCGGCCAGCGGCAGCCCGGAGGACGTCGCGGCGGCGGAGCGAGCCCACGCCTGGGGCAACTTCCCGTTGTTCCTCGAGCCGCTCGTGCGCGGGCAATACCCCGTGGCGATCGAGGATCGCCTGCGGCCGTACATGCCCGATGACTACGAGGCCGATCTCGACGGTATCCGCCTGCAACCGGACTTCGTCGGCATCAACTACTACTTCGGCGGGCTCGTCCGTGCCGATGATTCGAACTGGCTCGGAGTCGGATCTGTGGACGAGCCCGATCAGGCTCGCACCGCGATGGACTGGATCATCAGGCCCCGGGGCCTGCACGGGCTACTGGCGCGCGCCCACACCGACTACGGAGTGCGCTCGCTCTATGTGACCGAGAACGGTGCCGCCTACGACGATCACCGCGATGGCGATACCGTCGATGACCCCGAGCGCCTCGCCTACCTCAGGTCCCACACCGCGGCGGTGCTGCAGGCGCGCGAAGAGGGCGTTCCGGTGGACGGCTACTTCGTGTGGTCGCTGCTTGACAACTTCGAGTGGTCATTCGGTTATTCGAAGCGGTTCGGCATCGTCTACGTCGACTTCGAGACCCAGGAGCGGGTCGTCAAGCAGAGCGGCCGCTGGTACTCAGGCCTCGCCCGGGGCGAGCACGGCCCCAGCTGATCCCGCCGTCGGCAAGCAGCTCGGACACCACCAGCGTCGAGGCGCCGAGCGCCACCGCGTCGGTCCCGAAGCGACCGATCGCGAGGACGGCGTCCGCGGCCGCGTGATCGAGTGCTTGCTCCGCCATCACCTCGCGAATGCGGTCGAGCAGATCTGGTCCGAACGTCAGGCCGAACACGCCCCCGACAACGATCAGCTCAGGGTTCAGGAGGTTCACCAGGTTCGCGGCCGCGACCCCGAAGTGAGTCGCCGCCCGGTCGAGCGCGAGCGCGGCTCGATCGCTGCTGGTTGCCGCTCGCAGCAGTTGACCGGCCCAGTCGGGCGAGTCGGGGTCGGCCGCCGGGGCCTGCGGATCGAGCGCCTGCCACGAGGCGAGCATGCCGGGGCCACCAATATAGGCCTCGAGACACCCGCGGCCGCCGCAGCGACACCTGCGACCGCCGACGGCGATGCAGGTGTGACCCCACTCCCCGGCGCTCGAACCGGCGCCTGTGTAAAGCGCGCCGTCGACGAATATCGCCGCGCCGACCCCGGTGCCCCACAGGGTCACGACGGCGTCGCGAGCGCCACGGCCGGCGCCGAACCACATCTCCGCCTGGCCGAGCGCCTTGGCGCCGTTCTCCACGCACACGGGAACACCGAGGCGCTCCTGCAGCGCCCGCTCGAGTGGCACGTCGCTCCAACCGATGCTCGGCGCCCGCACCCGAGCGCCGCGGTCGCCGCGCTCGCTCGCCCCCGGAACGGCGACGCCGACCCCGATCAGCCGACGGTCAGCCCCGCTCAGCTCGCCAACCAGAGCTGCGATCGTGTCGACCGTCGCGTCGGGCCCGTGGTCCTGGGGACGCAGCCGGCTCTCGACCGTGCGGAGCGCGCCGAGCCTGAAGTCGAAGCACTCCGCCCTGATCCCGCCCTCGCCGACCTCGACGCCGACCACGGTGCCGAAGCCCGGATTGACCTCCAGCTGCACCCGCGGCCGTCCGCCCTGTGAGCGCTCGTAGCCGGCCTCTACGATCAGGCCCTCCTCCAGCATCTCGGCGCACAGGTTGGTGACGCCACCGCTGGAGAGGCCGGTCATACGTCCGAGCTGGACGCGGTTGAGCGGTCCGTCGAGAAACAGCAGGCGCAGCAGACTTCCGCGGTTGAGCCGCCGCAGGTCTCCGGCGACGGCGCTCCTGGCGGTCACGAGGTCGACCTCCGATCGGCTTTCGCAACAGTCTAAGAAGGAGAGCTTCTCCCGCTTCTGCCGGCGGCAGCCAGCGCGCCGGCAACATCGTCGGTGATCACCGCCTGGATGCGGCGGTCGGCCAGCAGCGCGGCGTGGTCGTTTGCCATGAAGCCCCAGACGATCAGGCCAAGCGCGGAGGCCGTGACCAAGTCGATCAGCGGCTCGTCGACCAGTTCGACCTCCGGTAGCACCGTGCCGACCCGGGCCGCGTGGGCACGCTGCACCGCGCGCTCGGCGCTCACGTGCAACAACAGGCCCAGCGCCAGCTTCGGTGCCAGCTCGGCCAGCCGCGCCAGCAGCCGGTCCAGGAACGAGGTGACGATCAGCTCGTTCCCGGCCGCAGCGAAGCCGGCGAGCAGCGGTGCCGCCTGCTCTGCGCAGCCGTCCTCCTTGAGCTCGACGTCCAGGCCGATGCGACCGTCCGCCCAGGCCAGCACCTCGGCCAGCAGCGGCGGCCGAAAGCCGGTGGCCCGATGGAACTCGTCAAGCGAGCCGGCATCGAGTCTGACTCCGGCCCGATTCTCGTCGTGCAGGAGGGCGAGCTCACCGGCACCCGTTCGCCGCACGTCGAGTTCGATCATGTCGGCCCCCGCCGCCACGGCCAGCTCGAACGCCTTCAGCGTGTTCTCGGTGGCGCCGGTGTCATGAACGCCACGATGGGCGATCACGAGGGGTCGACGAGGCCCGGCGGTGATTCCCAAAGCGGTGGACAAAGGCTGTCCTCAAGGCCGGGGGTGGATTATTACCCCGCGGTAATAATCCACCCCCGGGGATTTCGAGGTCCCATCGGTCCGGGCCTGATCCGGGTTGGCTGCCCTATCCGCGGTCGGCACGGTCGAGCGCCTCCACCAGCAGCGTCGCGACATCGGCCACGCGCAGGTTCTGACCGGTGGTCTGCACGCCGTCATCGAGCATCACCGTGCAGTAGGGGCAGGCGACCGCGAGCGTGTCGGCTCCGGTGTCGGCCGCCTCGGTCACGCGCGCGACGTTGATCGGGTTGGCGCGCTCCTCCATCCACATGTGGGCGCCGCCGGCGCCGCAGCAGAACGTCTCCTTGCCCGAGCGCGCCATCGGCAGCGGCGAGCCGACGGCGGCGACCAGCTCGCGCGGGGCCTCGAGCACGTCGTTGTGACGCGCGAGGTAACAGGAGTCGTGGTAGGTGATCTTGAGGTCGTCGGCGCGGGCCGGTGTCAGTCGACCGTCGCGGACCAGTGTCGCCAGCAGCTCGGTGTGGTGGATCACCTCGTAGTTGCCGCCGAAGTCGGGGTACTCGTTGGCGAGCGTGTTGAAGCAGTGCGGACAGTTGGCGATGATCTTGCGCACGCCAGCCTCCTCGAGTGTGGCGATGTTGTCCGCGGCCAGGGCCTGGAACACGTACTCGTTGCCCATCCGTCTGGCGGGGTCGCCGGTGCAGCTCTCACGAGGACCGAGGATCGCGAACTCGACGCCCGCGGTCTTCAGCAGCCTCGCGGTGGCTGTGGCGGTTCGTTTGGCGCGTTCGTCGAACGACGAGGCGCAGCCGACCCAGTAGAGATACTCGGGCGCCGTCTCACCGGGCTCGAGCACGTGGATGTCGAGTTCGGCTGCCCAGTCTGCCCGCTGGGCCTGCGGATGACCCCACGGGTTGGAGCTGCGCTCGACGTCTCGCAACATCGGCTCCGCCTCGGCCGGGAAGCTCGACTCGACCATGACGAGATGGCGGCGAAGATCGACGATGTGATCGATGTGCTCGATCGAGACCGGGCAGGCCTGCACGCAGGCGCCACAGGTGACGCAGTCCCACACCGATTCCTCAGGGACCGCGCTCGGCACCAGCGCCACCTCGCGAGCGCCGGTGGCCGTGTCGAACAGCTGGTCGCGCAGGCCCATGATCAAAAGCTTCGGCGACAGCAGCTTGCCGGTCTGGTTGGCCGGGCAGACGTCCTGGCAGCGCCCGCACTCGGTGCACGAGAACGCGTCCATCACCTGCTTCCAGGTGAGGTCCGCGGCGGTGCCGGCGCCGAACCGCAGATCCTCCTCGCGCTCGCCCTCCTCGGGCTCGAACCGCAGTGGTTCGAGGCGTCCGCGGCCGGCTGTTCGGCCGAACCAGACGTTGATCGCGGCGGTGGCGATGTGCAGGTGCTTGGAGTAGGGGAGATAGGCGAGGAAGGCGAGGATCGTCCCGACATGGATCCATACGAAGACACGCTCCAGCACCCGCGTGGTGCCGTCGCCCGCGAAGATGTGCGAGATCAGGTTCGAGACCGGTGACCAGGAGGCGGGCCACTCGTTCCAGCCGAGCGCGATCCGTGATGCGTGCCACAACAGCAGCGAGATCACGATCGTCGCGATCAGGGCCAGGATCAGGTCGGCCTCGCCCATGTGGCTGCCCTCGAAGCGGCGCGGCCGCACCACGTGGCGCACCCAGAACGCCGAGCCGACGCCGACCAGCACCAGCACGCAGAAGATGTCGACGAGCAGCGCGTACCAGCCCTGATGCCCGAGCCATGGGAACGTCTGGTGGCGGTCGACGATCCCGATCATCGCGATCACGATCGTCGGGCCGAGCACGAGGAAGCCCCAGAACACGAAGGCGTGCATCAGCCCCGGCCAGAATCGCTGCAGCAGCTTGCGCTGGCCGAGCACGATCGTCACCTCATTGCGGATGCGGACGGGCGTCTCGCCACGGCGCTCCGTGGGGCGCGCGTCGTTGACCATCTGTGTCAGTTGGGCCACGCGTCGGCCGACGATCACGCCGCTGAGCGAGAGCGCCAGCGCCAGCGCGATCACCTCCGGCAGGGAGACTATGCCCCCCTCACCTTCTGCAGCTCAGCCACGATCGCGGGCAGCACGGTGTGCAGATCGCCGATCACGCCGTAGTCGGCGTGAGCGAAGATCGACGCCTCGCCATCCTCGTTGATCGCGAGCAGGCGCTTTGCGCCCTTGCACCCGGCCATGTGTTGGGTCGCGCCGCTGATCCCGCAGGCGATGTAGATGTCGGGCGCGATCTTGGTGCCGGTCTGACCGACCTGATCGGAATGCGGACGCCAGCCGGCGCTGGTCACAGCTCGCGAGCATCCGACGGCACCGCCGAGAAGCGCCGCGAGCTCCTCGATCACGGCGAAGCCCTCCGAGGAGCCGACACCGCGCCCGCCGGAGACGACCACCTTCGCCTCTTCGAGTGAGACGCCGCCGGCGCTGGCGCCGATCCGCTCGGTCGGCGCGAGCGCCAGAGCGTGTCCGGCAGCCGCCACGACCTCTGCATCGATGCCCGCCTCATCTGCCGCGACCGCGTGCGGTGCGACCGTCATCAACAGCGTCGGCGCTCGCAGCAGGGCCTGCTCGAGCAGGCTGCCGCCCCAGCGCACGCGCGTCACCGTCGACGGGTCACCGGCCTCAAACGCGGTGGTGTTGGCCGACAGCGGCAGGTCGCGGATCGCGGCGGCGTGCGCGAGCACCTCATTGCCGCGATCGCTGCCGGGCGCGATCAGCGCTCCCGGCTGCCGAGCGGCCGCAAGGTCGGCAAGCGTCTGACCCCAGGCGGCGGGCGCGTAATCGCCGGAGATCATGACGGCGCTGAGCTGCCCACCGTCCGCGACGCCGCGGGCGAATGTGATCGCCTGCTGGGAGAGCTCGTCACCGGCGTCCTCGATCAGGACCAGGACGTCCATCACATCAACCCCATCTCGGTCAGGATTCCGACCACGGCCGGAGCGGCCTCGGGGCCGCGGCCGAGGACCTCGACCTGCTTGCCGGCATCGGGCGGAAGCACCAATCTCACCATCTCCAGCCGTGCCGGCGTGGGGGCGGGGGAGGAGCTGTCGATCGGCTTGCGCTTGGCGCGAAGACGTCCCGGCACCGATGGGTAGCGGGGCAGGTTCAGGCCCTCGCGCACGGCGACGACCGCCGGCAGCGGCGCCATGTAGAGGTCGCGGCCGCCCGCGACCTCCTGCTCGCAACGGGCGACTGGGCCCTCGAAGGAGATGTTCTTCACGGCTGTCACGCAGGGGCGGCCGAGCGCGTGCGCCACTCGGATCGGCACCTGATAGTTGCCGCCGTCCGCGGACTCGTTGCCGAACAGGATCAGGTCGTGGGACTGTTCGTCGGCGTTGATCGCCGCGACGATCGCCGCCGCCGTGGCCTGCGGATCCCACTCGCTGCCGTCGGTGACCAGGTGAATCGCCCGGTCGGCGCCGATCGCCATCATGTCGCGCAGCTGCTCCTCGGCCTCGGGCGGACCCAGTGTCAGCACCGTGCAGGAGCCACCGTCGCGCTCGACGATCTGCACCGCCTCCTCGACTGCACACTCCTCATGTGGACTGACGGTGAAGCCGAGGTGCTTGGTCGAGATCGCGCGCTGATCGTCGGTGAGCACCATCTTCCCGCCGGTCAGCGGGACTCGCTTTACACAGACGAGGACGTCCATCGCGCGCTACCGCCGGATTCGCTCGTTGGACGGGTCGAAGAGTGAGGTCGAGTCGATGCTTGCCACCGTAACCGGATAGCGCTCGCCCATGTACTGGACCTGAAGCTGCTCGCCGAGGTTGGCGTGCTCGGGCGGCAGGTAGCTCATCAGGATGTAGGAGCCCAGCGACGGGGCGGAGCCGGCGCTGGTGACATACGAGCGTCGCCCCCTGCGGTCGGTCAGCGGCCCGCCGTCGGTCGTGAGCAGCGGCTCACGACCGAGCATGTAGCGCTTGACGCCTGAGGCGGAGGTGTGATCGTCGACGGTCAGCGTGCACATCACCGCCGCCGGCTCCTGCTCGCGGTGGCCGATGTGCGCCTGCCTGCCGATGAAGTCCTGGTCCTTGACCTTGCCCCACGCCATCCCCGCCTCGACGACGTTGTACTCACCGTCGAGCTCGGCGCCGTAGGCGCGATAACCCTTCTCGAGCCGGCCGGTCGTGCCGTAGATGCCGCTGCCGGCGGCGATCATGCCGTGCGGCTGGCCGGCCTGGGCAAGCAGGTCCCAGAGCCGGGCGCCCTGCTCGATCGGCACGTAGAGCTCCCAGCCGAGGTCGCCGACGTAGGAGATGCGCGAGGCGAGCACCTCCATCGGGCCGACCTCGATGTTGCGCCAGTTGGCGAACGGGAAGCCCTCGTGCGAGACGTCCCCGCGCGACACCGAGGACAGGATGTCCCGCGCGCGTGGACCCCACAGGCCGAGCGTCGTCCAGGCGCTGGTCTGGTCGTGCACCTGGGCCGAGCCGTCCTGCGGCAGGTGGTCCCTGAACCACTTGAGGTCGGTCATCCCGTAGGCGCCGCCGGTGACGACGCGGAAGCGGTCATCGGCCATCCGCATGATCGTCAGATCCTGTTTGAAGGTGCCGCTCGGCGTCAGGATCGGCGTGTAGACGACGCGCCCGACAGGCACATCCATCTGGCGCATCGAGAGGCGCTGCACCACATCGAGCGCGCTCGGGCCGGAGACGTCGAAGATCGCGAACGCGGTGAGGTCGACGATCGCGGCGCGGTCGCGCATCGCGAGGTGCTCGGCGTTGATGATCGGCGACCACCAGCGCGCCTCCCACTCGGACTCGCGCCTGGGGATGCGGTCGCCGTACTCCTCGAGCAGCCCGGCATTCGACTCGTACCAGACCGGACGTTCCCAGCCGGCCGCCTCATAGAAGACCGCGCCGCGCTCCCGCTCCCGCTCGTAGTACGGCGGCACCCGCACGCCCCGGTCGGATTCCCACTGCTCGGCAGGATGGACGATCCCGTACATCTTGTTGAAGCCCTCGCCGGCGCGTGCGAACACGTGCGCGCGGGTCTTCTGCGACGGGTAGGCCCGCGCGATGTTGGATTCGAACACGTCGATCTCGGACTCGCCGTGAACCATCAGCTCGGCGACGGTCTTGCCGGAGCCCGGGCCCTCCTTGATCCAGATCGCGGCGGCGGACCACAGCCCCTTGACCTCGGGGGTCTCGCCCAGCAACGGCAGGCCGTCATGGGTCACCGACAGCAGTCCGTTGATCGCGTATTTCACGCCGACCGACTCGTCGCCGACGATCTCAGGCATCAGCTCGAGCGCGATCTCCATCTGCGGGTCGAAGTCGTCCTGCGTGAACGGCAGCTCCGTCGGGGTCAGCGCCGACTCCGCGATCGACGGGATGTCGTCGGCATCCATCATGATCGGCCGGTGGGCGTATGAGCCGATCTCCAAGCCCGTTCCCTCCTGGCGCTCGTACATGTTGGTGTCGACATCGCGGACGATCGGGTATTCGATCATCCCCTTCGCGTTGGCGAATCGCGGCACCGGGCCGATGTCGATCATCTGGTGAACCGATGGCGCAATCGGGATCGATGCGCCGGCCATCCTGGCGATCCTCGGGCTCCAGCAGCCACAGGCGATCACCACGCGCTCGGCCTCGATGTCGCCGCGGTCGGTGCGCACGCGACGGACGCGGCCACCCTCGACGTCGAGTCCCAGCACCTCCGTGTTCGCGGAGACCGTGAGCCCGGCCTGCTGGGCGCGCTCGCGCATGATCGTCGCCGCGCGCAGCGAGTCGACGACGCCGGCCCCGGGGGTGTAGAAGCCGCCGATGATCAGCTCCTCGTTGATGAACGGGACGAGCTCCTTGACGCCTGCAGGGGTGATGATCGAGACCGGCTCGATCCCCCACGAGATCGCGGAGGAGACGCGTCGCTGCAGCTCCTGCATGCGCTCCTCGCTACGCGCCACCTCAATGCCGCCCGACTCGATGAAGACGCCGAGGTCCTTGTACTGACGCATGCTCTCGAGCGTCAGCTGCGTCATCTCCTTCGAGTGGTCCACCGGGAAGATGAAATTGGAGGCGTGACCGGTGGAGCCGCCGGGATTCGGCAGGGGTCCCTTGTCGATCAGGGTGATGTCACGCTGGCCCAGCTGCGTGAGGTGGTAGGCGAGGCTGTTGCCGACGATCCCGGCGCCGATGATGACGATGTTCTGGGAGGACGGCAGTGATCCGGAAGCGGGCAGGGGTGCGCTGGGGCTGCTCATACAACTTATATATCAGACCGGCTGGCGCACGTCACTCTGCGGCTTTCGTGCATGGCTCTGTCGATTTCTACGCAGAGTTACGGGATGGATCCGCGCAGGCGCTGCACGTTTCCACCGATCCATCGCGCTTCCGGCCACCGGTAGGTTTTGGCACATGCTCGCTGCCATCTTCGATCTCAACGGCAGGGCCGTGTACGTGCACGTCGGCGTCTTCCAGCTGTCGGTCCCGAACATCGTCGTGCTCGTGCTGATGCTGGTGCTGTTCGTGGCGGCACTGCTGGCGCCGTTCCCCGGCAACAAGTCTCGGAGCAAGCGATGAGCGCCACCACCGGTGACGAGGGCGCGTCGTCCGCGCCGAACCTCCAGGAGGACGCCGTCGACGGCGCGGCCGCCGGCTCCTGGACGGTTGCGCTGCGCAAACGCCTGGTTGGGGCATTGCCGCCCGAGAAGCTGCTGCCCGACGGTCAGCCTGCGTATGTCGCGTCCTGGATCTACGTCTTCGGTGTGCTGACGCTCACCTCGCTCGTGCTGATCATCGCGACCGGCACGATCCTCGCGCTCAAGGGACCTGGCTGGTGGCACGACAGCGGGCTGGGGCACTTCTTCAACAGCCTGCACCTCTGGACGGTGGAGCTGTTCTTCTTCTTCATGGTCATCCACCTCTGGGGCAAGTACTGGATGTCAGCCTGGCGCGGCGGACGCGCGCGCGTCTGGATGACCGGCGCGATCAGCTTCCTGATTGCGATCCCCTGTGCACTCACCGGCTACATCTCGCAGGCGAACTTCGACGCGCAGTGGATCTCCACGCAGGCCAAGGACGCGATGAACTCCGTCGGCATCGGCTCGTTCTTCAACCTGCTGAACTTCGGCCAGATCTACGGCTACCACGTGTTCCTGCTGCCGGCCGCGGTGGTCGCGCTCGTGGTCGCGCACATCCTGCTGGTCCGTCGCCACGGTGTCGTCCCGCCCCTGCCGGAGGACATGCAGCAGTTGCTGGACGCCACACGCCGCGGCGCACCCGCGGGCGAGGCAGCGCCCAAAGCCGGCGAGGCGGTCTGAGCACATGGGCTACCGGGAACGAACCAGGGCTCTGAACGACGCGGCCCGCGAGTACCACGGTCCCTACCGTCACTACGACATCGTCAAGGAAGCGACGATCGCGATCGGGGTCGTTGCGCTGCTGGCGGTCGTGCTCACGATCCTCTTCTCCTCCCCCGATGAGAAGCCCACGACAATCCGCGGCTGGTCGCGCGCGACGCCGGTCGACTTCGTCACCACCGCTGTGAGTGAACTTGACGGGACGAGCGGGACTGCGACGTATGGGCCGCCCTACAACGGCGCCTCGAGCGGCCAGCACATGGCCTTCATCTACCTGCAGAAGTGGTTCGGGATCGCGCATCCGATCAACACCGCCAACGATTACGTGATCAGTCCGCTGCGCTCGATCACCAATGACCCGACCCTGCAGACTGCGTTGGTCCGTTACCGGGCGGCTTCGGCCAAGACCCGGTCGGCATGGACGACGGCCTATGCCAACGCCCTGCAGAAGGCCTCAAACAGCACCGGCGGGATTCGTGCCCTCAACAGCGCGAGCTTCGGCCCGGTCCCGACCATGATGGACGCACTGCTCGGTTACGCCCAGAACGGTGGCCTCGACGGATCGCTGCTGTCCAACAAGCAGTTCTACTCGACCGATTACACCAAGATCCTGATGCTGCTGGCCGACGGCGGGTCGCTGGACCAGCGTGCTCAGGCGGAGCACCTGCTCGGCACCCAGTGGGGCATGATGAACGAGACCGGCAGCTTCCCGGGGCAGGTCTGGCTGTGGCTCTACACGTTCTGGTACCAGATCAAGCCGTTCTCGACCTCGGACAACGCCGACGTGCTCGTGATGGCGGTGATGGGGGTTCTCAGCCTCGCGTTCGTGCTGGTGCCGTTCCTGCCCGGGGTCCGTGACCTGCCGCGCAAGATCCCGATCTACCGTCTGATCTGGCGCGATCACTACGCGCAGCGCGAGGATTAGCTTCCACCAGGAGGGCTGGCGCCCGCCGGCGCCCACTAGCCCCTCCAGCCCGCCCGCCGTCCAGCGGGACGAGCGGGCGGGCACCGACTTACCGGGCCTGGAGGGCGACGTCTACTCGGCGGGGATCTCTCCGTAGACCATCCCGAGATCGATTCCCTGGCGCTTGCGGACGATCTGGGAGACGACGTAGATCGCGATCGCCAGCAGGTACATGCCGCCCATCAGGTAGTAGGAGTCGACGTTGTTGACACCGTAGGCGCCGTCTGTGAACCACTTGACCAGCGCGAACACGAGCAGCGCTCCGAACACGAACGCCGCCGCTGTGATCAGCGGTATGCCGGCGACCTTGTACTTCGCGATCGGCGAGGCGTTGTAGATCTCGGGCTTGCGCCAGGGCAGGATCGCCGCTGCGACCGTTGTGCCCAGGAACGTGATCGCGATCACCAGCGTCGCGTCGAGCGTGTAGGAGGCGAACTTCGGGCTGTAGGCGTACAGCGCAGCCAACGGGATCGATGGCAACAGCATCAGCGCCAGCGCCCAGTAGGGCACGCCGTTGCGCGACACGCTCGCGACCCTCTCCGGAAGAATCCGGTCAAAGGAGGTGGCGAACACGACGCGGGTCGAGGACAGGAACACCGACCCCACCCAGCCGAAGAACCACAGCGACATGATCAGGATCAGCACAAACTGCAGCACCGGGCTCGAGAACATCATCGCGGCCAGCATTGCCGGATACGCGAACGCCCCGGTCGGGATCGTGCCGGCCCAGTAGGCGTTGCTCGAAGCCATGTAGAACGTCCAGCCGAACGTCTTTGCAAACAGCAGGAAGAAGATCACGGCGACGATCGTCGTCGACACGAGCGCCCCGCCCATCGCATAGATGTTCTTACGGAAGTCGGAGGCTCCGCGCACCTCGCCGTACAGGGTCGCGCCCCAGTTCGACCAGAGGTTGAAGAACAGGACCATCGGGATCAGGATCAGCACCCCGTTCATGTTCAGGGAGCCAATGCTGGTTGGCGCGTAGCCGGAGGTGCCGGCCTTGATCGTCTGCGCGTAGGCGTTGCCGGTGGTGCCGTACAGCTTGGCCGACTGATCGTTGAAGTGATGGATGAATCCGGCCTTCGAGGTCACGAGCAGAATGATCCCCGTCACCACGAGCCCGAAGATGCCGCCGTAGAAGCAGACCTTCTGAATGCGCCCGTAGGTGCGGATCCCAAGGGCGATGAACAGCGACGCCAGCAATGCCGTGATCACCGACGCCACGAACACACCCGTGTGGCTACCCCAGAAGGTGACGCCGCCGTGCCAGCCGACGATCGCCGAAAGCGGGCCGAGCACCTCGACGTTGAGGATGTTGGCGTAGATCGGAACCCAGTACCAGAGAATGAACCACCAACCTGCGACCGCGAGCACAAAGCCGATGCCGCCGCCCAGGATGCGGCTCATCCAGACGTAATCGCCGCCGGCGCGCGGCATCACCGAGATCAGCGACGCGTAGGTGATCGCCTGGAAGATCAACCAGGCGCCGGAGATGACGACGGCCCACAGCAACCCGCCGTTGGGGACGAACGGCGCATACGTGAAGATGTACCAGCCCAGCGTGACCAGGTTGATCGCGAATGTCGCGTAGACGAACGCGTCACGCACCGACCAACCGCGCACCAGTCCTGTCGCCTTGCGTACGAAGACGGCCCGCTCCTCGAACGCTCCACCGGTGGTCGCAGTCATCGCCTGCCCCTCGCTCCTGTCGACATGCCCTTCTCTCCTCTCAGTCGGGCCAGCGCCCGGCTTCAGCTCTCGGCCGAGCTCGTGCTCGGCCAGGATCCACTCGAGCGGCCTGTCAGCCGCTCGTAAGCACGAATTTCTTGACCTGCTTGCCGTCCTCGATATCGATCACCGCGCCCAGCAGCTGCCCCTGCTCATACGAGCTGCCCGGGTTCACGCAGAGCGTCTTCCCCAGGCGCTTGGTCCCGCGGGATTCGTGGATGTGACCATGCACCGACAGTGCCGGCTCAAACCGCTCGATCGCCTCCCGGACAGCGGTCGAGCCGACCGGCACCACAGCGTGGCCGGCGTCCTTGAGGTCCATCTCGGCCGTCAGCTCGGGCGCGTCGTCCAGTCCGGTTCCGTAGGGCGGACAGTGGAGGCTGAAGATCGTGCGCTCGGGCGGGTTCGTGACCTGGTCGACCATCTTGGCGATGCGCTCGGCCAGCTGCGGCTCGTCCTCCTCGCGGTAGGTGTCCCATGGGGTCCGGTTGGCCCAGCCGCTGGAAACCATCTGATAACCGCCGAATTCGACAACACGGCCCTCGCCGAGCTCGACCGTCTTCGCCTGCAGGATCACGTCGTCGACCTCGAGCTGGTCGTCGTTGCCCGGACACACGAAGCAGCGGATTCCGCTTCCCGCCAGCCTTTCGTCGGCCAGCGCCATCCACTCCTCCACGGTATCGAGCATGTGCTGATCGAACAGGGCGTGCCAGCGAACCTCGTCCTTGGCGAGCTCGGCAAGCTCATCGGGGTCGGTGCGGAACGGGTAGTAGCCGCGGCGTTTGACCGCATGCTCGAACGCAGTGACCTGCTCCTCGCCGGTGAGGTTCTCGCGGTTCTCGAGCAACGTCGAGTGCCAGGCGTTGTTGCCGTCGGCGATGATCGGAACGAGCGCCTTGCCGGTCATATCCCCGCCGAGGATGATCACATCGGCCTTGTAATGCTTGCCGGAGTTCAGGAACTTCCGCCAGCACGTCTCCGAGCCGTGCACGTCGGTCGCGAAGAAGATCCTCACTGCTCCACCTCCTCGGGCAGGTCATACCAGCGTTTCTTGTCGCCGATCTTTGCGCGCAGCCTCCAGGAGCGACCCTTGGGCTCTGCCTCGATCCGGTCGAGCAGCTGCTGTACGCGGTCGCTCACCTGCGTCTGCTCGGCTTCGCCGATCTCGTAGCTGTCCACATGGGCGGCGGCCTTGGCGAGGTTGGCTGTGATCGTCCGCCACAGACCCCAGTCGGCAGCGCACAGCCGCGCCACCCGCTCACCGTTGACCGCGTCGTCGTCGTGGTCGGCGACCGCATGGCCGTGGAGCAGCAGCACCGTGTCGCGGATGTCCTTCTCGTTGAGCTCGATGATCTGGAGCTTGGTGAGCAGCAGCTCCGCCAACGGAACCGTGTCGCTCCCCGTCGTCAGCCGATCTGAGAACGGAATCTCATGGCACATGCGAAACGCGCCTACGAAGACATCGATCTGGCGGCCGTGCTGGTTGTCATGGAACAGCATGCGTTCCTTGCTGTTCATCGCGTTGAACATGACGTGCGGCTCATATCCGGCCGCTGTCAGCAGCTTGCCGGCGGCGCCGCTGCCGCCCTTCGGAACCGCGAAGTCGAGGTCCTTGTACTCACGGTCGAGCGCCTCGGGCACATCGGGGGCGTGCAGTCGCACAGCGACGCCGCCGAGCAGCGCGAAGGTCGCGTTCTGGCCGTGCGCCAGGGTCAGCAGCCGTTCACCCTCCTGGATGATGTCGGGAAGGATCTCGCTCATCCGTCACTCGCCCCGGCGCCCTGCGCTCGGCTGCACTTCAGAACCCTTCGTCCGTGGTGGCGGGCATGCGATAAGCACCTGTTATTAGACTTATATATCACCAGCCCCAGCCAGGTCAACAACGAGGGAGCCATGGCAGCTGACAGCTTGAGCACGCGCCTGCTGATCGACGGCAGCTGGCGCGAGGCGGAAACCGGAGCGACCTTCGCCGCCACCAGCCCCGCGACCGGCGAGCAGCTGGGCGAGGTCGCTGAGGGAACTCGCGCCGACGCGCGTGACGCGGTGCGGGCTGCGGTGGCCGCCGCCGGGTTCTGGGAGCGGGAGACGGCGTTCGCGCGGGCGCGAATGCTTCACCGCGTGGCCGATCGCTGCGCCGATCGTCGTGACGAGCTCGCGACCGCGGCGACGCTCGACCAGGGCAAGCCGCTGAGCGAGTCCTACGACGAGGTCGACGAGTTGATCGCGATGTGGCACGGCGCGGCTGAGGACGGGGTTCGGATCGAGGGTTCGATCCCGGAGAGCTCGGTGCCCGGGAAGCGCATCCTGGTGATGCGCCGGCCGGTTGGGCCGGTGGCGATAATCACGCCCTGGAACTGGCCCTACACGATGCCGACCGAGGTCGTCGCGCCCGCGCTCGCGGCCGGCAACACGGTCGTCTGGACGCCGGCGCCGAGCACCGCATACTGCTCGGCGCTGCTGGCGCAATGTGTCGGGGAGGCCGACCTGCCGCCGGGCGTCTTCAACTTCGTCACGGGTCCCGGTCCGGTCGTGGGTGACGAGCTGGTCGCACACCCCCGGACCGCGGCCGTCGGCTTCATCGGCTCGACGGCGACCGGCCTGCGGATCGCCCAGCGCGCAGCCGGCAAGCGGCTGCTGCTCGAGATGGGCGGCAACGGTCCGTTGGTCGTGCTCGAGGACGCTGACCTCGAGGCGGCTGCCGACGCGGCGGTGGTCGGCTGCTTTCTCTGCGCGGGCCAGAGCTGCACGGCCGGAGAGCGAATCCTGGTGCATGCGGCTGTGCGGGGGGAGTTTGTGGAGCTGCTGGCCGCTCGCACCGCGGCCGCGGCGCAGCTCGGCGACCCGATGCTGCGCCAGACCACGCTCGGGCCGCTGAACAACGAGGCGGTCGCCGAGAAGATGGACGAGCATGTCGAGGATGCCGTCGCGCGCGGTGCGCGGGTGGTGGCCGGCGGCCGGCGGGCCGACGGCTTCCCGACCGGCCTCTACTGGCCGGCGACGATCCTCGACGGCGTTGCGCCGGCGGCGCTCGCGGCGACCGAGGAGACCTTCGGGCCGATCGCGCCGATCGTCGAGATCGACTCGCTCGAGATGGCGATCGCGATGACCAACGAGTCGAGCTACGGCCTGCTGGCGGCGATCTTCACGCGCGACCTCGCACGCGGCCTGCGCTTTGCGGACGAGGCACGCTGCGGCCTCGTGAACATCAACGAGACCACCAACTACTGGGAGAATCATCTGCCGTTCGGCGGCCGTGCGGGCAGCCTCAGCGGCGTTGGGCGGGTCGGTGGTCGCTACCCGTTCGACGCGCTCACAGACCTGCAGACAGTTGTGATTGGATGACGGCTATGAGCGACCAGCCAGTCACCAGCGGCCGCTGTCTGTGCGGGGCGGTGCGGTATGAACTGCGCGGACCGCTGCGCGAGATCCTGATCTGTCACTGCGTCGAGTGCCGGCGCTGGCACGGGAACACGGGTGTGTACACCTCGGCGGAGCGAGACCAGCTCGAGCTTCTGGACTCCGGCGCCCTGCGCTGGATCGACAGTCCTGACAGCGACAGCCACGCACGGCGCGGCTTCTGCGGTGACTGCGGCTCGAGCCTGTTCTGGGAGGCGCCCGGGGACACGGGCATCAGCATCGCCGTCGGTACGCTCGACGGCGAGACCGCGCTGCGGCCGGTCGGCCACATCTACGTCTCGCAGGCAGGCGGGTACTACGACCTGCCCGACGACGGGCTGCCGCGTTGGCCGCGGGGTTCCGACTGAGCGCTGCCCGGCCGCCGCCCATCCTGGTCTCCGACCGCCTGCTGGTGCCGGTAGAACGGCACCTCGCCGAGTGGAGCGAGCGGCGTGTTGCCGCGGATCAGGTCAGCCGCCTTCTCGGCGAGCATCACAACCGGAGCGTAGATGTTGCCGTTGGTGACGTAGGGCATCGCGGAGGCGTCGACCACGCGCACGCCGTCGATGCCGCGCACGCTCATCGTCGCCGGATCGAGCACGTCGCCCGGCCCGACGCCCATCCGGCAGGTGCAGGAGGGGTGAAGCGCGGTCTCGGCGTCGCGTGCGACCCAATCGAGGATCTGCTCGTCGGTCCGGACCTGCTGGCCCGGCGAGAGCTCGCCGTCGCTGAACTGATCGAACGCCGGCTGCGTGAGGATGCGGCGCGCGACCGCGACCGCCTCGAGCCACTCACGGCGGTCCTGCCCGGTCGAGAGGTAGTTGAACCGCAGCGCCGGGTGCCGGCGCGGATCGGTCGAGACGATCTTCACGGACCCACGCGCGTCCGAGTACATCGGACCCACGTGAACCTGGTAGCCGTGCCCCTGCGGGGCTGACCCGTCGTAGCGAATCGCCAAGGGCAGGAAATGGAACATCAGATTCGGGTAGGCGACCTGATCGTCGCCGCGGACGAAGCCGCCGGCCTCGAAGTGGTTGGTGGCGCCTGGCCCCGTGCGCCGCAGCAACCATTCGAGCCCGACCTTGGGGCGGTTTCGATATTTCATCGCCGGCGCGACCGAGACCGGGAGCTTTGAGGCGTACTGCACGTAGACCTCGAGGTGGTCCTGGAGGTTTTCGCCGACGCCCGGGACGTCGGCCACAACGGGTACGCCGAGCTGCTCGAGCTCGCGCGCGTTGCCGACGCCGGAGAGCTGGAGCAGCTGCGGCGAGTTGATCGCGCCGCCGCAGAGCGTCACCTGTTCGGCGGCGATCGTTCGGCGGGTGCCGTTGCGCTCGAGCAGTTCGACCCCGGTCGCGCGGGTGCCATCGAACAAGACCCGCGAGACGAAGGCGCGGCAGTGGACGTCAAGGTTGGGACGTGCCATCGCGGGGTGCAGATAGGCCCGCGCAGAGCTCAGGCGGCGGCCCCGGTAGATCGTGCGGTCGAAGGCCGCAAACCCCTCCTGCCTGTAGCCGTTGACGTCGCTGGTCAGCTCATAGCCGGCCTGCTGGACGGCATCGAAGAAGGCGTGGAACAGCGGGTTGCGTACCGGGCCGCGCTCGAGCTTCAGAGGGCCATCGCCGCCGCGCCATTGATCGGCACCGGCGAGGCAGGTCTCCATCCGCTTGAAGTAGGGCAGGCAGTGGGCATAGTCCCACTGTTCGAGTCCCGGGTCGGCTCCCCAACGCTCGTAGTCGAGCGGGTTGCCGCGCTGGAAGATCATGCCGTTGATCGAGCTCGAGCCGCCCAGCACCTTGCCCCGGGCATGGTAGATCCTGCGACCGTTCATGAAGGGCTCGGGCTCGGACTCGTACTTCCAGTCGTACAAGCGGTTGCCGATCGGGAACGAGAGCGCCGCCGGCATGTGGATGTAGACGTCCCAGAGGTAGTCGGGACGGCCGGCCTCGAGCACCAGCACGCGAGTCGACCGGTCCTCGGACAGACGGGCGCCGAGCACGCAGCCGGCGGCGCCGCCGCCGACGATCACGTGGTCGTAGCGCTCACCGGGCTCGTCGCTCACAGAACACTCCGGATCTCGTCCTCGAAGGTCGTGACGTGGCCGCTGACGATCGCGCGCGCCTGATCGCCGTCGCCGGCGGCGATCGCCTCGAGCAGCGCCTCGTGCTCGTACACACGCTGAAACAGGTGCGGCAGTCGGTCGATCACCAGGTACCAGATCCGCAGCGAGAGGTTGAAGTAGCGGGTCAGCGTCTCCTCGAGGAACGGGTTGTCGCAGGCGCGGTAGACGAATCGGTGCACGCGGGTGTCGAGCGCCATCAGCGCCTGCATGTCCTCGCTGCCCTGGCTCTGCCGAAGCTCGGCGATCAGCTCGGCCAGCTCGGTGCGCCCGCCGTCGGTCAGGCGCGCGGCCGCCAACCCGGCCGCGTGCGCCTCGAGCACCTGGCGAACGTCGGCGATCTGAGCCAGATCCTGGATGTTGATCTCCGCCGCGAACGTGCCCCGCCGCGGGAACACGGTGACCAGGTTCTCGAGTGCCAGGCGCTTGATCGCCTCGCGAATCGGCGTGCGGCCCATTCGCAGCTCACGGCCCAGCTGATCTTCGTCGATCGGCTCCCCGGGCCTGATTTCGAGCGTGACCAGCCTGTCGCGCAACTCCTCGTAGGCGCGGTCGGCGAGCAGCGCGGGCGGCTGGTTCGCCGGGGTCCCGAACGCTGATATATCACTCATGCATCTGGAGCTTACCCGGACCGTCAATCCCGGGCGCCCGCAGCGGTTATCCAGTCAGTCCCCGAGCTCGGTGCGGCGCCGCGTCACGAACTCCTGCAGCTCTTCACGGATCGCATCGTCTAGCGCGGGTGCCTCGTAGGAGTCGAGCTTCTCACGCCAGATCTCGGACGCGCGCGCGGTGGTGTCGCGAGCACCGCGGCGGGTCCAGCGGTCGAAGTTGTCAGTCGAGGACAGGAGCGGCCGGTAGAAGCATTCGCGGAAGCGCTCGAGCGTGTGCGCAGCGCCGAGGAAGTGTCCGCCGGGGCCAACCTCGGTGTGGGCGCCCCATGCGAGTGAGGCCTCGTCAAACTCGACCGGCGTGAATTCGTGGCGCAACTCGCGCAGCAGCTCGACGTCGACGATGAACTTCTCGTAGCAGGAGACGAGTCCGCCCTCGAGCCAGCCGGCCGAGTGCATGACGAAGTTGGCGCCGGCCAGGAACGTCGGCAGTAACGTCATCAGCGACTCATATGCCGCCTGCGCATCGACGACGGTCGATGAGTTGAGCGCGCCGCCGCCGCGCCACGGCAGGTTGAAGTGGCGAGCGATCTGGCCCGTGCAGAGCACGCCGATACCGGACTCGGGAGTGCCGAACGACGGCGAGCCCGATTGCATGTCGGTGTTGGACAGGAACGAACCGAAGACGACCGGGCAGCCCGGGCGGATCAGCTGCGCGAGCGCGATGCCGGCGAGCGCCTCGGCCATCTGCTGCACGAGCGTGGCCGGCAGCGACACCGGTGACATCGCGCCCATCAGCAGGAACGGGGTGATCACTACTGCCTGGTTGGCCTTCACGTATTCGAACATCGCGGAGAGCATGCGGTCGTCGTAGCGCAGCGGCGAGTTGACGTTGATCAGGCTGATCGAGACCGGTGTGTGCTCGATCGCCTCGCGCCCGCCGAACAGGATCTCGCCCATGGCGACGGTGTCGGCCGCGTTCGGGCCGCTTGTGACCGAGCCCATGTAGGGCTTGTCGGTGAGCGTCTGCAGCGCAAAGACCATGTCGAGGTGGCGTGAGTCCAGCGGCCGATCCTCCGGCTCGCAGATCGTGCCGCCGGGCGAGTCGAGCTCGTCGAACACCTGCGAGAGCTTCACGAGGTTCTCGAAGTCCGCCATCTTCGCGTCACGACGGACGTCACCCTCGCGGATGAACGGGCAGCCGTACACCGGGGCGAAGGCCATGCGGTCACCGCCGACCATCAGCGACTTGGCGGGGTTGCGAGCCTGCAGCTCGAACTCGCTCGGCGCCTTGGCGATCTGCTCCAGGATGAACTCGGGGTCGAAGCGGACCCGGTTCTCATCCTCGACGATCTGCCCGGCGGCGCGCAGCAGCTCGACGGCCTCCGGCAGCAGGAACTCGATCCCGATCTCCGACACGATTCGGCGCCAGCCGCGATCCAGTACCGCGAGGGCGTCCTCGCTAAGGATCTCGTAACGGGGCATCGAGTTGACGAACATGAGCCGCGGCGTATCCTAACGGCTGTGGAACAACAGTTTCAAGTGGCAGCCGAAAACTCGATGGGGACCGCGGCGATCGATCGCGGGGCGGACCTGCTCGTGCGCGTGCTCGAGGCGGAGGAGCCGGTTGCCGTCACCGAACTGGCGATCGCCGCCGGCCTGCCGAAGAGCACCGCCTCGCGCCTCCTCTCCGCGCTCGAGCGGCGCGGGCTGGTCGAACAGGACGGGGAGCGCGGCCGCCTGCGCCCGGGACCCGCGATCCTGCGCGTGGCCGAGCGCGGGATGCTCGAGCGGAATCTCGTCGAGGTCGCTCGCCCCGCGCTCGACGCGCTGGCGGAGCTCAGTGGCGAGACGATCAACCTCGCGGTCCCCGGGAGCGCCGGCGTCGAGCACCTGCTCCAGGTCGACGGTCGTCACTTCCTCGGCGTCGGTCACTGGGTCGGCCGCACCGTCGACTTTCATTGCACAGCCAACGGCAAGGTCTTCCTGGCGTTCGATCGTGTGCACGCTCCCGCTGGAGCGAGCACCATCGCGGCGCACACCCAGGCGACGATCATCGACCAGGACGCGCTGAAGGAGGAGCTCTCGCGGGTCCGTCGTGACGGCTATGCGGCCGCGGTCGACGAGCTGGAGCTCGGCCTCGCGGCGATCGCGGCGCCGGTCCGGGGTGCCAGCGGCGAGGTGGTTGCGGCGCTCAGCATCACGGGCCCGACCGTTCGCATGACGCCGGCGCGCATCAAGGAACTGTGGCCGGAACTGGTTCAGGAGTCAGACAGGCTGAGCGAGCGGCTCGGCCACATCGAGGAAGGAGCACACGCGGCATGACCGACGAGGAGATCCTGCAACTGCTGTACGAGGAGACCCTGACGGGCAACGCCCCGGCTGTGGCCGACGGCGTGAATCAGGGGCTCGAGCAGGGGATGGCGCCCGAGAGGCTGCTGTTCGACGCGCTGATCCCGTCACTCGAGGAGGTCGGCGCGCGCTTCGAGCGCGGCGATTACTTCGTCCCGGAGATGCTGATCGCGGCACGCGCGATGCAGGGCGCACTGGACATTCTGCGGCCGCTGCTGGCCGACACCGAGTCGGCCCAGGTCGGAACGTTCCTGATGGGAACCGTCAAGGGCGACGTGCACGACATCGGCAAGAACCTCTGCAACATCATGCTCGAGGGCGCCGGCTTCACCGTGATCGACCTGGGCGTCAACGTCGCCCCGGAGACGTTCATCGAGCAGATCGAGACGCACAACCCGGACGTCGTCGGCTTCTCCGCGTTCCTGACCACGACGATGCCGATGTTCAAGGCCAACATCAACGCGCTCGAGAAGGCCGGCATGCGCGATCGCGTGATCGTGATGGTGGGCGGCGCGCCGGTCACGCAGGAGTACGCCGACGCCGTCGGCGCCGACGGCTTCGCCGCCGACGCCTCCTCCGCCGTCAAGAAGGCCAAGGAGCTGATCGAGCTGCGTCGCCAGAAGGTGCTCGCCTGATGGACACCATCCTTCGTTCCAGGACCAGGACGGTCACGATCGGGGCCGAGCAGCCCTTCTGCATCATCGGCGAGCGCATCAACCCGACCGGCCGCAAGGCCTTTGCCGCGGAGCTACGCGGCGGCGACCTCTCGACCGCCGAGGCCGACGCGCTGGCACAGGTCGCCGCCGGTGCCGACATGCTCGACGTCAATGCCGGGATTCCGCTGGTGGACGAGGCCGAGCTTCTGGCTCAGATGCTGCGGCTCGTTCAGAGCACGGTCGACGCGCCGATCTGCATCGATTCCTCTGTGGTCGAGGCGCTCGAGGCCGGGCTCTCGGTCTATGAGGGCCGCGCGCTGGTCAACTCGGTGACCGCTGAGGATGACCGGCTCGAGGTCGTTCTGCCGCTGGTCGCCCGCCACGACGCCGCCGTGATCGGTCTCACCAACGATGAGACCGGGATCCCGCACACCGCTGAGGAGCGGGTGCGTCATGCCAGGAAGATCGTCAGCGCCGCGCAGGACTACGGGATCAAGCCCGAGGACGTGGTGATCGACCCGCTGGCGATGCCGGTGGGCGCTGACACCGACAGCGTCCGGACGACGCTGGAGGCGATGCGGATGATCCGTGACGAGCTGGGTGTGAACATGTGTTGCGGCGCCTCGAACGTGTCGTTCGGGCTGCCTGAGCGGCACGCGCTCAACGCTACGTTCCTGCCGATCGCGATGGACGCGGGGCTGACCTCCGCGATCATGTCGACAGCTGCGGTGTGCGTGCAGAGCGTCCGCGCGGCTGACCTGCTGCTCGGCCACGACGCCTGGGGCGGGCGCTGGATCGCGGCCCATCGCGCACGGGTGGCGAAGGCGCAGGAGACAGCGGCGCAGGAGGCGGCCGCGTCGTGAGCGGAGCGGCGCCACAGCGAGTGGCCCGCCGGCGCGAGGCGCTGCGCGACGTCGAGGCCGAGCTCGAGCCCGGCGACGGGTCTGAGCGCGTCCGCCTGCGGTTCCTGCCGGACGGAGCCGAGGTCCGCGTTCCCAGCGGCACGCCGGTGTTCGATGCCGCCAGCTGGAACGGGATCGCGATCGACTCCACCTGCGGCGGCTACGGCACCTGCAAGAAGTGCAGGGTGCGAGTCGTCTCCGGCGAGCTGCCGGTCGGGCCGATCGATCCACTCGCCTTCACCAAAGGCGAGCTCGCCGACGGCTGGCGGCTTGCGTGCCGAGCCGCCGCTCGCGCTGATCTGGTCGTCGAGGTGCCGCCATTGCAGACCCGGCCGAAGGCCGCTCTGGCCGGCGTCGGCCGGCACGTGATCCTGCGGCCCTCGGTTCAGAAGCGCCACGTCGTGCTCGATGAGCCGACGCTCGAGGATCAGCGCCCTGACCTGAAGCGGATCCTGGATGCGATCGATGACCTCGAGCCGACGGCGCCGCTCGGGGTGCTGCGGGAGTTGGGTGGGGTCCTGCGCTCGTCGGGTTTCGACGTCACAGCCGTGGTCGTCGACGAGGAGCTGATCGCTGTCGAGCCGGGGGACACGACCGCGCGCCGCCACGCGATCGCCTTTGACCTTGGCACCACCACCGTGGTGGCGACACTGCTCGACCTGGAGTCGGGACAGCCGTTGGCCGTGCGTTCGATGCTCAACCGCCAGCAGCCGTTCGGCGCCGACGTGATCACTCGCATCTCCGCGACGATGATGGAGCCGGAGGCGCTGGGCAAGCTGCGCGAGCGGGCGCACGAGACGTTCGCCGAGCTGACCGCGGAGGTCTGCGAGGAGGCCGGCGTTGAGCCCAGCGAGGTGTATGAGATCACGGTATGCGGAAATCAGACGATGACCCAGCTGGCACTCGGGATCGATCCGGAGCCGCTGTCGATGGCCCCGTTCGTGGTCACCACGAACAGCTTCCCGGACGTCCGCGCGAGCGACTTCGGGGTGAGTGTGCATCCGCGTGCACACGCGTATGTGTTCCCGTCGCTGGGCGCCTATGTCGGCGGCGACATCGTGGCCGGGATGCTGGCCACCGGCATCACGCGGGACCAGCGCCTGCGCCTGTTCATCGACGTCGGCACCAACTCGGAGATCGCGCTCGGCTCAAACGAGCGCGTGCTCGCGACCGCCGCCCCGGCCGGCCCGGCGTTCGAGGCCGCCCAGATCAAATGCGGGATGCGGGCGGCCGACGGTGCGATCGAGGGTGTCAAGATCGACGGTGATCAGCTGCGGCTGCAGGTGATCGGCGACGTGGCGCCGGTCGGGATGTGCGGCTCCGGGCTCGTCGACGTCGTCGCTGAGCTCGTGCACAGCGGCCTGCTCGACCACTCGGGCCGGTTCATCGATCCAGACGCGGCCGCGGTGACGCATCCGGTGCTGGCCGAACGCTTCGCCGTGATCGGCAAGGAGCGGATCTTCATTCTTCAACCCCGCGGCACCAGCCCCGAGGACTCGGTCTTCATCTCGCAGCGCGACATCCGCGAGCTGCAGTTCGCCAAGGCCTCGATCGCGACCGGATGGCAGATCCTGCTGAGCGACCTCGGTGTCGAGGCGGATGAGATCCAGCAGGTCCTGCTGGCCGGCAGCTTCGGCGCGTACCTGACGCCGCTCAGCGCCGTGCGCATCGGGCTGGTGCCGAAGCTGGCGTTGCCGCGGATCGTCTCGGCCGGCAATGTCGCGGGCGAGGGAGCGAAGATCGCCGCCCTGTCAGCGCGCGAGCGCGCCGAGGCCGAATCGATCCTGCGCGAGGTGCAGTACGTCGAGCTGTCCGGACGCAGCGACTTCAACGATCTGTTCATCGACCAGCTCGCGTTTCCGGGATGACCGTGGCGGTGATCGCGTGCGGGGCGCTCGCGCTCGATGTGCGCGCGATCGCGCGCAGGCGCGGCTGGGAGCTCGATGTGCATCCGGTGCCCGCACTCCTTCACAACCGCCCCGAGCGGATTCCGCCGGCGGTCCGGGACGAGCTCGAGCGGCTGCGCGATCGCTACGACCGGATCGTCCTGGCCTACGGCGATTGCGGCACCTATGGCGGGCTCGATCAGCTGTGCACGGCGCTGGGGCTCGAGGGACTCGACGTGCGACGGCTCGCGGGGGAGCACTGTTACGACCTGTTCGCACGCGATGAGGTGCGCGAGGCGATGGCGGCGGAGCCCGGCACGTACTTCCTGACGGACTTCCTCGCTCGCACGTTCGAGCACACCGTCATCCGAGAGCTCGGGCTCGACCGCTACCCCGGACTCTGTGAGGAGTACTTCCGAAACTATGCGCGCGTGGTTTGGCTCGCACAGCGCCAGACCGAGGCGAACCGTGTGGCGGCCGCCGGGGCCGCCGAGAGGATCGGACTGCCGCTGGAGGTGCGCGCGGTCGGCAACCTCGGACTCGAGCGCGCGCTGGCCCAAGCCATTCGCGCGGCCGCGCCTGAGCCGATGGCGGCAGATGCGGTCAGCTCTGTGGCTCACGCGATGCTCGCCGAAGCCTAATAAAGGACTAGTTACAACTCCTTGACAGCTTCGTCACAATTGCACACCAGCAATGCCTTACCTTTCGGGCCCGGGTCCCCACCGCCTGATTGGTCGGAGTGTCGGGGAGCTCAACAGCAAGTCAAAGCAAGATCTGAGGAGAACTATGCTTAGTCGGTATCGTCGCTCGATCGGTTCGGCAAAGGTGCGCGTAGGCGCTCCCGCCGTCGCCGTCGCAGCCGTCGCCGCGTGCAGCCTGGGCGTGAGCGCAGCTGCCAACGCGAGCCCCAACTGGTCGATGGTCACATCGGCCAAGGCCGGTGGCGGCATGGCCGCGCTGGTCAAGGCCGCCAAGGCCGAGAAGTCCCTGAACGTGATCGCCCTGCCGCCCACCTGGGCCAACTACGGCGTCGAGATCAGTACGTTCGAGAAGAAGTACGGGATCAAGATCCACAGCTACAACCCTGACGGCACAAGCGCCCAGGAGATCCAGGCGATCAAGCAGGACAAGGGCCGCAGCTCCGAGCCGGACGCGATCGACGTAGGCGAGTCCTACACCGTCACGCCTGGGTTCGGCTCGCAGTACGTCACGCCGTACAAGGTCGCCACCTGGAAGAACATTCCGGCCGCCGCCAAGGCGAAGAACGGCGACTGGTACAACGATTACGGTGGAGATATCTCCTTCGGCTGCGACATGACGGTTGTCTCGACCTGCCCGACTTCCTGGAAGGCGCTCGAGAGCTCGCAGTACAAGGGTGACGTGACGCTGAACGGCGCCATCGGCCAGGCCGCAGCTGCGACCGATGCCGTGTATGCGGCGGCGCTCAACAATGGTGGATCGCTGACGAACGTGCAGCCGGGCATCAACTTCTTCAAGACGTTGCAGTCCGACGGCAACTTCAACTCGACCGACTGCAACGCGCCGGCCGTGATTGAGGCACACAGCTGTCCGATCCTGATCAACTGGGATTACCTGAACAGTGCTAAGGCCTACGGCCTGCCGGCCAACATCGCCGCGCACTGGAAGGTCGTCGACCCGAGCGGGACGGGCTTCGCCGGGTACTACGTCCAGGCGGTCAGCAAGTACGCGCCGCATCCGGCCGCCGCGCGCCTGTGGGAGGAGTTCCTGTACTCGGCCCAGGGTCAGAACATCTGGCTCAAGGGTGGCGCTCGTCCGATCGAGCTGCCGGCGATGCTGAAGGCTGGCACCGCGAACAAGACGGCCGCTGCCGCGCTGCCGAAGACCGGGAGCAAGGTGGCTCTGCCGACCGTTCCTGAGTCGACCAAGGCTGGCACGGCGATCGCCGCTGCCTTCCCGGCTTGAGCACCGGCTCTGAAGCAATTGCAGTAAGCAAGGGTCCCGCGGCGCGCAGGCGCCGCGGGACCGGTCGTTCGCATGCGGGCAACGGCGTCGCCTGGCTGGGGATGCTGCCGTTCACGCTCTATGTCCTGATCTTTCTGGGGCTGCCGCTCTACGAGGTGATCCATGGGGCGATCACCTCCGACTCCGGCCAGCTCACCTGGCAGAACTTCAAGACCATCTTCACCGGGTCGCAGTATTGGATCCCGCTCAAGAACAGCCTGATCCTGTCGGCGTGGACGGCTCTGCTCGGCGCCTTCTTCGGGACCTGGCTGGCCGCCGCGGTGGTCGCCGGCAAGCCAGGGGGTATGTTGCGGCGCGTCGTCGCCAGCTCATCCGGCGTCCTTGCCTACTTCGCCGGCGTGCCGCTCGCGTTCGCGTTCATCGCGACGCTCGGCCGTGAGGGCGTTGTCACAAACTTCTTCAACAGTATCGGCGTCGATCTCTACGCGCACGGTTTCAACATCGCCTCGCTGTTCGGCGTCGGGCTCGTCTATGTGTACTTCCAGGTGCCGATGATGGTGATCCTGATCACGCCCGCGCTCGAGGGGTTGCGGCCGCAGTGGCGCGAGGCGGCTGAGAGCCTCGGGGCATCGCGCCTGTCCTACATGCGCCACGTCGCCGTCCCCGTCCTGACGCCGGCGTTCGTCGGGTCGGTGCTGATCCTGTTCGGCAACGCGTTCTCCGCCTACGCCACGGCGCTGGCCCTGGTCGGAGCGGCGATACCGCTGGTACCCGCGGCGATCAACGAGGCGATCAATGGCAACGTGCTCGTCAACCAGGACCGGATCGCGCTGGCGCTCGGCGTCGAGATGATCCTGGTGGTGCTGATCATCATGATCGGCTACTGGTCCGTCCAGCGGCGCGCGCGGAGGTGGCTGCAATGAGCGTGGGCGCTCCCGGTGGACCTGGCGGTATCGGCGCCGGGAGCCTGCTCAGTGAGATCGAGGAGGGGCCAGAGGCCCCGCAGCTCACCAAGCGACCACGTGGCCGGCCACGTGCCTGGCGGGTCGTGATCATGGTCGTGGCCGTGATCTTCTTCCTCGGCCCGATCCTCGCCTCGATCAAGTACAGCCTGCTGCAGCAGAACGGCCACTACGGGTTCAACAACTACTCCGAGATCATCAGCAACGGGGCGCTGCGCGACTCGCTGTTCACCTCGCTTGAGATCGCGGGAATCGCGGCCGTCGTGGTGGTCGCGCTGATGCTGCCGACCGTCGTGCTCGTGAGGCTGCGGCTGCCGCAGCTGACGCTGCTGCTCGAGGGAGTCACAATCCTGCCGTTGATCGTGCCGCCGATCGTGATAGCGGCTGGGTTGGCGCAGATGCAGGGCAGCGCCCCGTCATGGATGGTTTCGCTCTGGTTCAACCACCCTCTAACCGGCCTGACGCCGATCTACGTCGTCCTGGCGATGCCGTTCACCTATCGTGCGATGGACACCGGTGTGCGCGCCATCGACCTGCGGACGCTCGTCGACGCCTCCCGCAGCCTCGGCGCCTCCTGGTTCTCGACGCTCGCGCGGGTGATCTTGCCCAACGTCCAAACGGCGGTTCTGGGCGCGATCTTCCTGACAGTGGCACTGTGCCTGGGCGAGGTCGTGATCGCCACGATCCTCCTGTATGTGACGCTGCCGGTTCAGCTGGTGCAGTTCGGCGCGTCGAATCCGGGCGTGTCGGTCGCGCTCTCGGTCGTCAGCCTGCTGTTTGTCTTCCTGCTGCTCTTCTCGCTGTCCTTCCTCGCCGGGCGCAGGCGCGGCTCCAACTCGGTCCGGGTGATCTGATGATTCGTTTTGAAGGAGTCCAACGCCACTACGGCGATGTGGCTGCGCTCGCTGGTCTTGACCTTGAGATCGAGGACGGCGAGCTGATTGCGCTGCTCGGCCCCTCGGGCTGCGGGAAGACCACGGCGCTGCGGATCCTCGGCGGGTTCGACTACCCCACCGCCGGGCGTCTTCTGGTCGACGGCGACGATGTGACCAACATCCCGGCCAACAAGCGGGACATGGGCATGGTCTTCCAGGCCTACAGCCTGTTCCCGAACATGGATGCCCGCAACAACGTCGCCTTCGGGCTGAGGATGCGACGCCAGGACAAGGCGACCAGGCTCAAGCGCGCGGACGAGCTGCTCGAGCTGGTCGGCCTGACGCAGGCGGCTGATCGCTACCCACACGAGCTCTCCGGTGGCCAGCAGCAGCGTGTTGCGATCGCGCGCGCTCTCGCGATAGAGCCCAAGGTGTTGCTGCTGGACGAGCCGCTGTCGGCACTCGACGCGCGCGTGCGTACGCAGCTCCGGGCCGAGATCCGCAGCCTCCAGCAGCGTCTTGGGATCACAACGCTGTTTGTCACGCATGACCAGGCCGAGGCGCTCTCGATTGCCGATCGGGTCGGGGTCATGCAGGCGGGTCGGCTCGAGCAGCTCGACACGCCCGAGAACGTCTACAGGCGTCCCGCCACAGCCTTCGCCGCCGAGTTCGTGGGCGCCATGAACCGGCTACCTGGCCGCCTCGGAGACAACGGCGAGGTCCAGGTTCTCGGTCACCGTCTCACTGTGACCAACGTCGACGGCCGCCGGCCCGGCGCCGCGGTCGAGGCGATGCTGAGGCCCGAGGCGCTCGCGATCGCGCCAGATGCGGCGGGCGCCGGTGAGGTGACCGCCCGCAGCTTCCTCGGCTCCTCGGTCCGGGTCGAGGTCACGCTCGACGGCGGTCAGAAGGTGCTGGTCGAGTCCTCTAGTCAGGATGTGCCCGTGGCGGTGGGGGACCGCGTCGGACTGCGCATCCTCGCAGGCTCCGCGGCGGTCTCCGATCCGGGAGCGGCGCCGGATCCGTTGACTCTGCATGAGGAAGAGGCGTAGGGGCCGGCTTGTCCGCGCCGTCGGACACCAAGGGTCTCATCGAGCTGGCGATAGACCGGTTCCTTGCGGAGGTTCCCGGCCTGGCTCCTCTGAAGATCTCGGCGGGACTCGAGCTCCACGGTCGCGGTGATGTGCAGCTCTACCGCGTCGAGATGCCCGGTCCGAACGTGACCAAGGTGATCCCGACCGACGCCAAGGTCACCGTAGAGATCCGGCGCGACCGTTTCAACGAGCTCGCAACGAAGGGCCACCTGGCCGACTGGCGCCAGGCGTTCGAGCGGGGTGAGGCGCGAGCCACGGGCATCGACCAGTACCTGAAGCTGATCGTCAAGGTGGTCGAGGCGCAGGAGGAGCGCTCTCGGACCCGCCGCGCCCGACACTAGGGGTCGCGCCTCTGCGGCCAGAATTTCCGGCGCTCGTGGGCCGGCCCCTTCCGGATGAGGGGGTCACACATGTGACGAAAGTGTGTCGGCATGTGTCGGATGTGTGTCATCGGGCCCCGCAAATCGCGTCGCTGTCACACATTCGTTACACGGCGTCACAGTTTCGTAACACGTGTGGGGGTCCGAATCAGAGGGTGGTGGGCCGGATCAGAGGGTGGTGGGCCGGATCAGCGGGTGGTGGGGCCGGATCAGGGGGTCGTGGCAGCCCGCTGAGCGGCGCCTGGCGGGACGCGCTCGACCAGCGCCTCGGCCTCGATCAGCTGCTCGTCGACGAGCTTGAGCCCGGCATCCCAGAAGCCAGGGTCGGCGAGATCGATGCCGACGATCTCACCCAGCCGCTCAGGTGACCGTGAGCCCCCCGCGCCCAGCATCTCCAGGTAGCTCGGAACGAACGGATCACCGATCTCGCGGTAGCGGCCATATACCGACAGGGCGAGCAATTGTCCGTACGCGTACGCGTAGACGTAGCCGGGAGTGTTGATGAAGTGCGAGACATAGGACCACCAGTGGTGGTAGCCGTCGGTGATCTCGACCGAGTCGCCGAACATCTCGGCCTGGCTCTCGACCCACGCTGAAGAGATGTCCGCGACCGAAAGCTCACCCTGATCGCGCCGGCGTGTGTGTACGAGGTGCTCGAAGCGATTCATCGCCATCTGCCTGAACACGGTCGCGATCGCGTCGTCGATGCGGCCGGCCAGGAGCTCGAGCCGCCCGCGGTCATCACGCGCCTGGGAGAGCAGTCGTTCGAACACGAGCGTCTCACCGAACACCGATGCGGTCTCCGCGACCGTCAGCGGCGTGCTCTGGTGGAAGATGCCCTGCTTGGCCGCCAACGCTCCGTGGAGACCGTGGCCGAGCTCGTGCGCGATCGTCATGACGTCACGGCGGCGCGCGGTGTAGTTGAGCAGTACGTACGGGTGAAGACCGGCGACCGTCGCGCAGAAGGCGCCGCCACGTTTGTTGTCGCGCACCGGAGCGTCGATCCAGCTCTCGTCGAAGAATCGCCGTGTGATCGCACCGGCCTCAGCTGAGAACGCGGTGTAGGCCTCAACCACCAGCTCACGCGCGTCGGCATACGAGAACAGCGGCTCGCTGACCGCGACCGTGGCGCTGCGGTCGTAGTCGAGTAACCGATCGACGCCCAGCAGGCGGGCCTTCAACCGGTACCAGCGCTGGGGGATGTCGTAGCGCGCGCGGACCGCATGGATCAGCGCCAGCACGGACTCGTCCGAGGCCTCGTTGGCGAGGTTGCGAGCAGCCAGCCAATGCGGGTAATGCCGCAGACGGTCATCGACCGATTTGTCGTAGACGAGCGTGTTGTAGATGAACGCGCGGGTGCGCAGGCCGGGCTCGAGTGCCGCTGTCACCGCTTCGGCGGTGCGGCCTCGCAGCTCAGCGTCGGGGCTCAGCAGCCCGCTCAGTGCCAGGTCGAGTTGCTTCTCCTCCCCGTCCAGGTTGACCTGGATGGCGGAGACCTGCTCACCGAACAGCCGTGTCCAGGCGGCACTCGAGGTGAGGGCCTTCTCGGCCATCAGCTTCTCCTCGGGTTCGGTCAGCAGGTGAGGGCGGTAGCGCCTGGTGCTGCGTAGGTGGTAGGCGCAGAACGCGAGGTCGGAGTCACCGTCCAGGAGCGCCTCCGCGCGGTCGTCATCGAGCGCGGCCCATTCCAGCTCGAAGAAGAGCAGCTGCGTCTCGAGCGTGGTTCCACGCTCCTGCACCTTCTGCAGCAGCGCGCCGCGGGTCGGATCGGCTGAATCGGTGGTGAACTGGAGCATCGCGTAGCTGCCGGCCCGGTCGACCAGCTCGAAGATCGCGCCGAGCTCGAGCATCGCCTCACGCAGCCCGCTCGGGTCGAGCTCGGCGATCTTTCCCGTGTGGGCGCGCGCGAAACTGGCGCCGCGCTCGAGTGCCTCGTCGAGCAGTCGCTCGACGCCGCCAGCGCCCTCCCCGTCGACGATCGGTTCGAGATCCCAGGCGCTCTGCAGCAGTTCGGGGTCTGCGAGCAGCTCAGCGGGGGTGCTCATCGCGGCGAGGTTACTGGACGGGGTGCAGTTGCAGGCTGCGGTCGCTGCCGACCGCCACCGCGACCCGTCCGCTGAGCAGTGACTCCAGGTCGGAGCCGACGAGCTCACGGCGCCAGCCGTTGAGCGTCCGGACGTCGGGCTCCGGCGCTGACTGGCGCGCCGCGGCGATGATCTGCTCGAGGTCGCTGCGGGTCGCGATCAGCTCGTAGGCGAGACCGGCCTGCATCGCGCGCGCGCGCAGCAGCGCCTCGGCGAGCGCGATCAGCGGTGAGTCACTCGCGTCGGAGTGTCCGCGCCGGCCCTCGCGCGGGATCGGCGGGTCCGCGATGCCGGCCGCCACGACCTCGAGCAGCTCGCTGCCCCGGCGCTTGATGAACGACGGATGGATACCGCGGATCTGCGCGAGCGCTGCCAGTTGGCGAGGGTGGCGCTTGGCGAGCTCGAGCAGCGGCGGGTCCTGCAGCACCTGGCCGACGGGACGATCCTCGCTCGCGGCCGTGCGCTCACGCCAGCTCGCCAGGCGTCGGGCGACGGCGCGGGCCTGCGGGTCGAGTTGACCGACGCGCGGCAGGCGCTCCCAGGCGGTGTCAGGGTCGCGTTCGTCGCTTGCGCCCTCGAGTCGCCTGCACTCCTCGAGGGCCCACTCGAGTCGCCCGCTGCCGCTGAGTCGGCCCTGGATCGCGTCGGCGAGCTGCAGCAGGTGCGTGACGTCCTCCGCCGCGTAGCTGAGCTGCTCGACGGTCAGCGGGCGCGCGTCCCAACGGGTGTAGCTGGCGGTCTTCCCGACCCGCAGCCCGAGCACGGAGCCGATCAGGTTGGCGTAACCGGCCTGCGCGCTCTCGCCCACGAACCCGGCGGCTATCTGCGTGTCGAAGATGTTGGTGAGCTCCGTCCGCCAGGCACGGCGCAGGATCGCGACGTCCTGGCGGCCGGCGTGCAGAACTACCTCGATCGCGGGCTCTGCGAGCAGCTCGGCGAGCGGCCGCAGGTCGACACCCTGGTCGAGTCCGTCGATCAGGACCGTGCGGATGCCGGTCGGTTCGTCCGGGTCCTCCACCGCGACCTGCGTCAGGCACAACAGAGCGCGATATCGGCCCTCCGACATGAACTCTGTGTCGATCCCCAGCCGGCCGCGGACGCGTGCGAGCTCGGCGGAGCGGGCGACGTCCTGCGATCCGGCGAGCATGGTCCTATCGGGAGCTGACATCTGCTGAGCAAGGGACGGTATCGGCCCGCGGCCATGGGCGCGTGGGCTCCGGCGGCCGAGCCAGCGGGCCGGCCGCCGGAGTGACCGGCTCCGAACACCTAGCGGCTTGGTAGGATTTATCGCTGATGATCTTCTCCTCAAAAGCCGAGTACGGCGTGCGGCTGATGGTCGAGCTTGGGCGGCAGGTGCCCGAGCAGCCCACCAGCCTGAAGGCAATAGCGGATGCAGAGGGACTGCCACTGGCCTATCTGGAGCAGGTGGTCGCGCGGCTGCGCAAGGCGGACCTGGTGATGAGCGCGCGCGGCGCGCACGGCGGATACTGGCTCTCGCGTGATCCGGCCGAGATCACGATGTATGACGTGGTCGCCGCACTGGAAGGGCCGATCGCGCCGATGGAGTGCTTCGTGCACGACCAGATGGAGCGGATCGTGTGCTCGCACCTGCCGCAGGAGAGCACTGGACCATGCGCGACCAAGCTGCTGTGGACGCGCGTGCAGGGCGGCATCATCCGCTCGCTGCAGACGACCACGCTCGCGGAGCTGGTCGAGTTCTCCCGGCGTACCGAGCCGCTGCCGGTCGGCGGGGCCGCATAGCGACCCGCACAAACGATTCCAACGACGAACCCGAGAGTCAGATGCCAGACCTAGAGATCAGAAACCTTCATGTGAGCGCGGCCGACAAGGAGATCCTGCGCGGGCTCGACCTGACCGTCGGCGGCGGCGAGATCCACGCCCTGATGGGTCCCAACGGCTCTGGCAAGTCGACGCTCGCCAACGCGATCATGGGCCACCCGAACCTCGAGGTGACCGAGGGCGAGATCATCTGGGGCGGCGAGAACATCACTGAGGCCGACACCGACGAGCGCGCCCGCATGGGTCTGTTCATGGCCTTTCAGTACCCGGTCGCGGTCCCCGGCGTGACGATCACCAAGTATCTGCGAACGGTGCTGAATGCGCACCGCGCCGCCCGGGGGGAGGAGCCGATCCCGCTGCGCGAGTTCCGTGAGACCGTGCAGGCCGCGATGGAGCTGACCTCTGTACCGGAGGAGTTCACTCGCCGCTACCTGAACGACGGCTTCTCCGGCGGTGAGAAGAAGAAGCTCGAGATCCTGCAGCTGGCGATCCAGCGTCCATCGCTGGCGATCCTCGACGAGACCGACTCGGGCCTCGACATCGATGCGCTCCGGATCGTCGCCGAAGGCGTCAACACGGTGGCCGGCCAGCGGGGCTCCGATCTCGGCGTGCTGATCATCACTCACTATCAGCGGATCCTGCACCTGGTGCAGCCCAGCCACGTGCACGTGCTCTACAGGGGCCGGATCGTCAAGGAGGGCGGCCCGGAACTGGTCGGGGAGCTCGAGGCCAAGGGCTACGGTTGGATCACCGATCCAGTCGACGCAGAGGCCGCCGCGGTCTGATGGCTGTAGCTGCCGACCAGGTCATCTCGGTGGCGGGTGCCGCTGGGCCAGCCACGCGCGGCGGCGACACGGCGGGGCGTCTGGACCCCGCGCTGGTGGCCGCGGAGTTTCCGGTCCTGCGCCGGATGGTCGATGGCCGGCCGCTGACCTACCTGGATTCGGCGGCAACCTCGCAGACACCGCAGGTCGTCATCGATGCGATGGTCGACTACTACACCAACCATCGTGCCTCGGTGCATCGGGGCGTGTATCCGCTGATCCTGGAGGCGACCGACCTCTATGAGGGCGCGCGCGAGCGGATCGCCGCGTGGCTGGGTTCGACCACACAGGAGACGATCTTCACCGCCAATGCGACGGCAGCCGTGAATCTCGTCTCGCACTCGTGGGGCCGGACGAATCTGAATCCCGGCGATGCCGTGCTGGTGACCGAGATGGAGCACCACTCCGACGTGGTCCCATGGCAGCTGATCTGCGCCGAGCGTGGCGCCACCATGGAGTACATCCCGGTGCTCGAGGATGGCACGCTCGACCTCGATGCCTACGACCGCCTGCTCGAGCGGGGGCCCAGGCTGGTGTGCGTCGCCCACGTCTCGAACGTGCTCGGGACGATCAACCCGGTCGCCGAGATCACCAGGCGAGCCCACGCGGCCGGCGCCATGGTCGTGATCGACGGCACCCAGGCTGTGCCTCAGCTTCCCGTCGACCTGCGTGAGATCGACGCCGACTTCTATGCGTGGACCGGTCACAAGGCCTACGGGCCCACCGGCATCGGTGTGCTCCATGGTCGGCGTGAGCTGCTGGAGGAGATGCCGCCGTTCATCAGCGGCGGTCACATGATCCGGCAGGTGTTCGAGTCGAGCTCGACATGGTCCGAGCTGCCGGGCAAGTTCGAGGCCGGCACCTCACAGATCGCGGAGGCGATCGGACTCGGAGCCGCGGTCGACTTCATCCGGGGGCTGGGGATCGACGCGATCCGTGCGCACGAGCAGACCCTGACCGCGGAGCTGCTGGCGCGTCTGGCAGAGTTTCCAGGGCTGACGCTCCACGGGCCGCCTGACGCGGCCGCCCGCGGAGCGCTGGCGTCATTCGGGCTCGAGGGCGCGCACCCGCACGACATCGGCGAGATTCTCGGGCGTGAGGGCGTCTGCGTCCGGACCGGCCACCACTGCGCGCAGCCGTTGATGCGGCGCTTCGGCTGGGGGTCGACGACGCGCGCCTCGCTGGCGGTGCACAACAGCTCAAGCGACATCGACCGGCTGATGGCGGGGCTTCAGAGCGTCCGCCGGACGCTGCAGCTCTAGCCGCCTGGGCTGCTCGCTGCGACGGAGACCTGAAACCGGAGATCACAATGGACGACCAGCTCTATCGCGAATACATCCTCGAGCACTACAAGCACCCGCACAACCACGGTTCGCTCGAGCACGCGGATATGGAGGCCCATGACCTCAATCCGTTGTGCGGTGACGAGCTGACCTTCCAGGTCGCACTCGACGACGACGGGCGTGTGAGCGATGTCGCCTTCGACGGTCACGGCTGCGCCATCTCCCAGGCATCCGCCTCGATGCTTTCCGATGAGATCAAGGGAAAGACCGCCGAGGATCTGCTGGCGCTCGATCGTCAGACCGTGCTTGATCTGCTCGGGATCGACATCTCCGCCACGCGCATGAAGTGCGCGATGCTGTCGTTGAAGGTGGTCAAGGCCGCCGCGCTCGGCCACGCAGCCGAGTGGGAGCCGGAGACCGCTCGCTGACGCCCGCGCCGCGCACCCGCAGCAGCTCGACCGCGTTCGCCGTCGGCTTGAACGGATCGGCGATCGCGCTGCCGTCGGTCAGTGAGAGGGCCGCGCCGATCACGCCGTCGAGTTCGGCGACGAGCAGCGGCTCAGGTGGTGGTGCACCGACGCTGTCGAGTCGGGCGAGCCGACGCAACTCCGCGGCGTCATCCGCATCGGCGCGGCGGATCAGGATTTCGTTGGGCTCTGAGTTCATGGCACAACTGTGAGCCCAGCTGACCATAAGATCAAATGATGATTTGTCGTATGGGGTATAACTTCAGGTAATGCTCGACACCAAGCGGCTTCAGGTCCTCTGCGGCGTCGCGAAGTACGGTTCGTTCTCGGCCGCGGCCGACGCACTCGGCTACACCCAGCCGGCGATATCGCGCCAGATCGCGACACTCGAGGCTGAGACAGGGGCCACCCTCGTGCGGCGCGTGCCGCAGGGCGCGGTGCTCACCGACGCCGGCCGGCTGCTGGTGTCGCGTGCCAACGCGATCTTCGCGCAGCTCGACGAGGCCGAATACGAGCTCCAATCGCTGCTGGGACTGAGCAGCGGCCGGCTGCGAATGTCGTCGTTCGCGTCGGCGGCCTCGGCGATCGTGCCGCTGGCCGTGATGCGCTATCGCGAACGCCATCCGGCCGTCGAGCTGAGCATGACGATGGCCGAGCCGGCAGACGCGTTCCCGCGACTGCAGGCCGGCGACCTCGACATCGCGTTATCGCACGATCCCGATTGGAGCTCGACAGGCCCTGGGCTCGAGATCGAGCACCTGTTCGACGATCCGATGCACATCGCGCTCCCGGCAGACCATCCGCTCGCGAAAGTGTCGCCGCTCGCGCTTACGGACTTCGCGGACGAGCCATGGATGCTGAGCATGCCCGCCACCTGCGCCGACGCGCGCATGTTCCAGCGGGCCTGTCTGGAGGCGGGCTTCACGCCGCGCATCGCGCTGGAGAACGACGACTACACCGCGATGCTCGGCTTTGTCGCGGCGGGGATGGGCGTCTCGCTGGTCCCGGAGATGGTCACGCGCGTCGTTCGTTCGGAGGTCGTGATCCGTGAGCTGCGCTCTGAGGTTGTGATCCGTGAGCTGGAGCCGGCGCTGCCGCCCAGGCCGATCGTCGCCGTGCTCCCGGCCGATTACCGCTCGGCAGCGGCCTCGGCGATGGTTGAGGTGCTGCACGACGTCGCGCGGGAGTGGGTCGCGGCAACGGTGCCGCCACCGGCAGTGGGAGGTACGAAAGACTCACGGTCCGCAAAGGCAGATACCGCGGCCGTTCGAGGCCCCGCGCGCGGCTCCGTTCAGGCCATAGCCTGAGCGGTCTAAATCCTATCTGTGCGCTAGGATTTAGGGCCGTGACTGAGATCCTTGATGTGTGTCCGATTGGCGAGTTGCCGCCCGGTGGGCGGCGCATCGTCAGCTTCGGCGACCTCGAGGTTGGCGTGTTCAACTGCGATGGATCGTTTTATGCGATCGAGGACCGCTGCTCGCATGACGATGGGCCACTCGCCGAGGGCGAGGTGGATGCGCAGGCATGCACGGTCGAGTGCCCGCGGCACGGCGCAATCTTCGACCTCAGGACGGGTAGGCCGCGGACGCTGCCCGCATACGAACCGGTGGACACCTTCCCGGTGGTCATCGATAACGACATGATCAAGCTGGAGGTGAACTAGCCATGGCAACGACTGAACCCACCGTGGATACGAGCGCTGAGCTGACGGAGAACCAGCAGCTCGCCCAGATCAACTCCGACTACGACGAGCGCTACGGCTTCCACGACGCCGAGAACTACCTGTACAAGGCGCCGAAGGGAATCAACCGCGAGATCGTCGAGAAGATCTCCGAGTTCAAGTCAGAGCCGCAGTGGATGCGCGAGTTCCGTCTGAAGGCGCTCGAGCACTTCTTCGCCAAGCCGCAGCCGACCTGGGGCTCGCCGATGCTGCAGGAGGTCGACTACGACGACATCCACTACTTCGTCCGCGCCTCCGAGCGCGCCGAGCGCTCGTGGGACGACGTGCCTGAGGATGTCAAGAACACCTTCGACCGCCTGGGTATCCCCGAGGCCGAGCGCAAGTTCCTGTCTGGTGTCGGCGCGCAGTACGAGTCCGAGGTCGTCTACCACCAGATCAACAAGGACCTCGAGGCGCAGGGCGTGATCTTCACCGACATGGACACCGCTCTGCGCGAGCACGAGGACATCGTCAAGGAATACTTCGCGACGATCATCCCGCCCAACGACAACAAGCTCGCGGCGCTGAACTCCGCGGTCTGGTCCGGGGGCTCCTTCGTCTACGTGCCGAAGGGCGTCCACGTCGAGATGCCGCTACAGGCCTATTTCCGTATCAACACCGAGTCGATGGGCCAGTTCGAGCGCACGTTGATCATCGCCGACGAGGGCTCCTACGTGCATTACGTGGAGGGCTGCACCGCTCCGACCTACAGCGCCTCATCGTTGCACTCGGCTGTCGTCGAGCTGATCGCCAAGCCCGGTGCGCGGATCCGCTACACGACCGTGCAGAACTGGTCGACCAACGTCTTCAACCTGGTCACCAAGCGCGCGATCGCCGAGACTGACGCAACCGTTGAGTGGGTCGACTGCAACCTCGGCTCGAAGCTGACGATGAAGTACCCAGCCGTCTATCTGATGGGCGAGCGGGCGCACGGCGAGATCCTTTCGATCGCATTCGCCGGGCGCGGCCAGCACCAGGACGCCGGCGGCAAGATCATCCACGCCGCGCCGAACACGACCTCCAACATCTTCGCCAAGTCGATCTCCAAGGACGGTGGGCGCGGCTCATACCGAGGTCTGCTTGAGATCGCCAAGGGTGCCCACGGCGCTAAGTCGAAGGTCGTCTGCGACGCGCTCCTGCTGGACGAGGACTCGCGCTCGGATACCTACCCGACGATCCGGATATCCGAGGACGACGTCAACGTCGGTCACGAGGCGACCGTCTCCAAGGTCGGCGAGGACCAGCTGTTCTACCTGATGTCGCACGGCATCTCCGAGGAGGAGGCGTCGAAGCTGATTGTGAATGGCTTCATCGAGCCGATCACCAAGGAGCTGCCGATGGAGTACGCGGTCGAGATGAACCGGCTGATCGAGCTGCAGATGGAGGGTTCAATTGGCTAGCGCCGCACTCGAGCTCCCGACCTTCAAGGGCCGCGCCGGCTGGGAGTTCACGGACGTCACGGCGCTTGACCTCGATCGTTACGAGCTGTCATCGCTGCACCCTGAGTTGGGCCCGCCCCCATCGGATGCAACCGGTGCGCTGTGGCATCTGCCGGCCGCGGATCTTCCGGCCGGCGTCGAGGTGCACCTGAGCGACGCGGAGACCACAGTCACGGTCGCGCGCGGGGTGACGGTGGCGCAGCCGATTGCACTCACCACGATGGTCCCCGCCGGCAAGCTCGCCAACAGCCGAGTGCGGGTCGTGCTCGAGGAGGGAGCACAGGCCGAGGTTTGGGAGCAGTACCTCTCAGACGGCGAGTGCGTACTCAACCTCGCCACCGAGTTGACGGTCGGTGACAACGCCAAGCTGCGCTATGTCAGCGGGCAGGCGCTTTCAGAGGACGCCTGGATCTTCGGCGCTCAGAACGCGAGCGTCGGACGCGACGGTCGCCTCGACTGGGTGGCGCTCGGGTTCGGTTCGCGCTCAGGGCACGTGCTGATGCAGACGCGGCTGGTCGGCGAGGGTGCCGAGGCTCGCGTCACCGGCGCCTACGCGACACACGGCTCCCAGCACATCGACTTCGACACCACGCAGGAGCACGCGGCGCCGAACACGACGTCGGACCTGGCGTTCCGCGGGGTTCTCCAGGACCGCTCGAGCGCCGTCTGGAAGGGCAACATCATTGTCGACCCGGGCGCCCAGAAGACCGACGCGTTCCAGGATTCACGCAACCTGCTGATCTCAAAGCGGGCGCACGCCGATTCGATCCCGGGGTTGGAGATCCAGGCCAACGACGTGCGCTGCACGCACGCCGCCGCCGTGGCCCAGGTAGATCCCGAGCAGCTCTTCTACCTGCGTGCCCACGGAGTGCCTGAGGACGAGGCCAAGCAGCTGGTGATCGAGGGCTTCCTGGCCGCCCTGGTCGAGCGATTCGAGGACGGGCCTGTGCGCGAGGTGCTGGCCGCCGCACTCGAGCGCCGGCTGGCGTTGATCCTCGACTGACCTCGACCACGCCGATGCCGTGCCAGATCGTCCTGCTGCGCGGCATCAACGTCGGTGCGGCCAATCGCATCCAGATGCCGGAGCTGCGCACGGCGCTGACCGCCGCCGGTTGCGAGGAGGTCCGTAGCTACGTGCAGTCGGGCAACATCGTCGTCCGCACCGACGCGGACGGGTCTTCGCTCGGGCGGCTGGTGCACGACGTGATCTTCGACCGATTCGCGCTTGATATTCCCGTCGTGACTCGGACCGCCGGCGAGCTCGCTGCGATCGTGGCCGGCAACCCGTTTCCGGAGGCTGCGACCGCTGATCCCAAGCGCCTTCAGGTCACGTTCCTGTCCGAACCTCTGGGCGACGACGTCGCGGAGCGCGTGCGTGGGGTTTCCTCCGGCATGTTTTCGACCGGCATCGAAGCGATATCGCTATCCATATCGGGCCAGGAGGTGTACGGATGGCACCCCGCAGGCATTCATGCCTCAAAGCTCGCGCGTGAGCTCAGCGACCGCAGGCTCCGCGTCACGGCAACCGCCCGAAACTGGACGACCGTTTCGACGCTCCTCGAGATGGCCGCAGACGATGCCGGCTGAGCGCGGCCACCCAGGTCGGCGGCGGCCCCGCGACGGTGGCGCAGGACACGTCCGTCTCCACTAGGCTGCCGATGCAATGAAGCTTGCGACCTTCGAGGTGCCCGGAGATGACGCCGGCCCGTTGGGCGGCGTCATCTCCGGCGCGCGTGTCCGGGCGTTCGCCCGCGGGGGCGAGGCCGTCAAGGAGGTGCTCGCCGGCAGGCTGAGCACCGACGCCAACCTGGGCGAGTTCGCCGTGGGTGAGGTCGAGCTGCTCGCCGCGATCCCGAATCCGGGGACGATCTTCGCGATCGGCCACAACTATGCGGCCCACGTTGCCGAGCTCGGCAACGAGGTTCCGGAATGGCCGACGCTGTTCATCAAGGCCAGCACCTCGGCTGCGCCGCCCTCGGGGCCGGTCGTCTGTCCACCAGTCGTCAGCCGACTCGATTACGAGGGCGAGCTCGTGCTCGTGATCGGCGCCGGTGGCGCCGTCGCCGGCTACTGCATCGCCGACGATGTCAGCGCCCGTGACCTGCAGAAGCGCGAGCCGCAATGGGTCCGCGCGAAGGGTGCCGACACGTTCTGCCCATTCGGGCCCTGGATCACCACCGCTGATGAGGTCGACGACCCTGAGAACCTGCAGATCCAGACATGGGTCAACGGCGAGCTGCGCCAGGATTCTCGTACGTCCGACCTGATCTTCGGGATCGACCGGATCCTCGAGTTCATCTCCGAGACCTGCACGCTGCGGCCGGGCGATCTGATCCTGACGGGAACCCCGGCAGGCGTGGGGCAGGGGATGGATCCGCCCCGCTACCTGCGGTCAGGAGACGTGATCAAAATCGAGATCGAGGGACTGGGCTCGATCGAGCATGCCGTCGCCTAGCGAGCCTTGCTGATCTAGTAGACCCCCATGGAAGTGGTCGACGTGCTCTGGCGGCCAACAGCCCTCGAGCAGCTCGAGCGGCTCAAGCACAGGCAGCCTCCGACCCGCCGGCTGCTGGCGATGCCGCGCGTTTCGCGCCGAGCCGGCCGCCTGCTCGGCCCGCTCAACGGACTCGTCGACGACGGCTGACCCATTCCTGCGCGCTTAATGCGCAAATAATGTTCAAATCATGTCTGCTCTGTGGTTAGATTCCAGAGTGTGACCCACTTTTCGACAGAACTCGCCAGTCAGCCGTCCATCTGGCGCCAGGCGCAGGCGCGCACGGATGAACTTCGCTCAAAGCTCCCGCCTGACGGGGCCAGGGTCGGGATCCTCGGATGCGGAACCTCCCTCTACGTGGCCCAGGCCGCGGCCATCTACCGTGAGCGCCAGGGCGCGGGGGAGACCGACGCATTCCCCGGATCCGAGGTGCCGCCGGACCGCGGCTGGGACGAGCTGATCGCGATCTCACGCTCTGGCACCACCACGGAGATCATCAACGCGGTCAGGACGCTCCCGCACGGCAGGCCGGTGCTCGGCATCGTCGGCGAGGCCGGCTCGCCCGTCGGGGCACACCTCACCAAGGAGCTCGACCTGCCCTTCGCCGACGAGCAGTCGGTCGTGCAGACGCGCTTTGCGACCACCGTGCTCGCTCTGCTCCTGGGCGCCTACGGCTGGGACGTGGAGGCCTCCGCTCAGAGGGCCGAGCGCTACCTGACCGAGGCGCTGCCGGACTGGGCCGCGGACATCAAGCAGTTCGTGTTCCTTGGCCGCAGCGTCGGCATGGCGATCGCGCAGGAGGCGGCGCTCAAGTTCCGTGAGATCCTCGCTACCTGGAGCGAGGGCTACGCGACGATGGAGTATCGCCACGGCCCGATCTCGGCGATCAACGAGCGCAGCCTCGTCTGGATCCTCGACGATGAGGAGCGCTCGATCGACGAGCAGATCCGCGCCACCGGCGCCCGCCTGATTCGCGGCGAGGGCGACCCACTGGCCGAGCTCGTGCGCATCCACCGCTTCGCCGAGGGCCTGGTGGAGCTCCGCGGGATCAATCCGGACCAGCCGCCGCACATCACCCGTTCGGTCGTCCTGGCGGGCGACAGGTAGGAGCACAGGTGCCGACCGGCACTGCAGTTCTGGCGCTGGACATGGGCGCGACCAAGCTCGCGGCCGGGATCGGCTCACCCGACGGCGAGGTGACCCGTGTGGCCACCGCGCCGACGCGCGCCGAGGGGGGTGCCGAGCCCGTCCTGCGGCGCGCGCTGGAGCTGGCGAAGCAGGTACATCAGGAGGCCACCGCAGCGGGCGAGAACATCGAGGCGATCGGCATCTCGACGATGGGCTACACCCACGAGACGCACGTCGACCTCGCCACCAACGTGCCCGGCTGGACGGAGCTGCGCATCCCCGAGGCGGTCCGCAAAGCCTTCCCCGACCTGCCGGCGGCGATCGGCAACGACGTGCATGTGGCGGCGCAGGCGGAGATGGCCTGGGGCTCGCTGCAGGGAGTCAGCGACGCGATCTACCTGAACCTCGGCTCGGGCATCTCCGCCGGGATCATCTGCGGCGGCAGGTTCCTCGCCGGCGCCGACGGCGCCGCCGGCGAGGTCGGCTACGCGCTCTTCCGCGGCCGGCCCGAAGCGCGCATGGCGGCCGACGGCATCGGTCCATTTGAGGCGTGGTTCGGCGGCGCCGGCGCCGCACGCAGGCTTGCCGACAGGGGTCTTCCGGCCTCAGTCGCGGACACGCTCGCGCTCGCCGCGAAGGGAACAGAAGCCGACCCCGAGATCCAGGAGAAGGCTCGGGAGTTCATCGACGGGCTCTGGACCGGGATCGCGGTGCTGGTCGTCAACATGTGCACGGTCCTGAACCCCCGCGTCGTCTCGCTCGGCGGCGGCTACGTCCGCGGCGACTCGGGCGTCATAGACCGGATCCAGGAGCTGACAGAGCGCGCCGCCCCGATCCCGCCACGCATCACCCGTGCGCGCTTCGGTGCCGACGCGTCACTGCGCGGCGCGGTGGCGCTCGCGCTCGCATCGATCAAGACCACGGCAGGAGCGGCCACGTGATCCTCACGGTCACCGCCAACATCGCGATCGATCGCACATATGTGGTCGACGAGCTCATCGTCGGCGCGGTCCACAAGGTCCGCCGGGTCTTCTCCCACCTCGGCGGTAAGGGCGTGAACGTGTCGCGCACCGTCGCCGCGCTCGGCGGCCAGACGTGGGTCACGGGGTTGATAGGCGAGGCGACGCTCGATCAGGCCGCACGGGAGCTTTCGGCCGCGGGGCTGCAATCAGCGCTCTTCCCGGTCGCCGGCGCCACGCGCCAGACGGTGACGGTCACCGAGAAGGACGGCGCGGCGACCGCCTTCGACGAGGTGGGGCCGCAGATCACAGACACCGAGTGGAGCGGCTTTGAGACGCACTTCGCCGGCCTCCTCGCACAGGCCGAGATGGTCGTGATCGCCGGCAGCCTGCCGCCCGGCACTCCCGAACAATCACTCGCCAACCTTTGCCGGGACGCGAACCGCCATCGGGTGCCAGTCATCGTCGACGCCCGGGGCGCGGCCATGCGGGCCGCGCAAGACCAGCACCCTCTGGTCGCCAAGCTCAACCGCGGCGAGCTCGGACAGACGCTCGGCCGCCAGCTCGGCAGCGAAGGGGACACCCTCGAGGCGGCCCGGGAGCTGCACGCTCTCGGAGCACAGAACGTGGTCGTGACGCTCGGCGCCGACGGCGCGATCGGCCTGAACGAAGACGGCGTCTGGCGGATCACGCATCCGCTCGCGTCGGGCAACCCGACCGGGGCCGGTGACGCCTTCTCGGCGGGTCTCGCCCTTGCGCTGGTCGACAGGCAACCGTTCGAACGGGCCCTGCAAGGAGGCGCCGCGGCCGCGCTCGCCAGCCTCAGCGCGCCCACTGCCGGGGCCCTCGATCCCGACGAGTTTCAGAAACACCTTCCGCACATCCAAAGCCAACACATCGCAACAGAGGCTGCGCCACGATGAGCACCTTGATCCTCGCCGTCGATCATCGCAACTCCCTGCGCGGCTGGCTCGCCGCGCTTGGCGTGCAGCCAGACGAGATCGGACCCACGGCGCGGCCCCTGAAATGCGTCTGCGTGGAGGCGCTCGCGCAGGCTCGCGACCAACTGCAGCCGGGCGACACGGCGATGCTGCTGCTCGACGAGGAGTATGGCGCTGACGCGATTCGCGCCGCCAAGCAGGCCGGGCTGCCGATCGTGATCCCGGCCGAGCAGAGCGGCAAGGACGGGCAGGAGGCCGCCCACCGGATCGCGGCCGCCCACCTGGATCTCGCAGTGGTTTACCGAGGTGCGGCCCAGGCGGCCGTATCCAGAATCGGAATAGGTCATTAAGTCAACAATCGAAGCATCTGGAGGAGCAGGGAAATGAGACGCAATCAGCGATTCGGTATCGCGGCGGTCATGGCGGGAGCGCTCGCAGTGAGCGCCGTCGCGGCCACCGGCGCCAGCGCGCACAGGGCGACCACAGCGTCGTCCTCGCTCGCGGGGACGACCATCAATGTGGCCATCGCCTACCCGGCCCCGAAGGCCGACCTGGCGCAGTTCACCAAGCAGACCGGGATCAAGGTCAACTGGAACTACGTGCAGTGGGACGCGCTGCAGACCAAGATCGCAGCGGCGGCGCAGGCGCACAGCTACTTCGCAGACGTGGCCGACGTCGACTGGTCCAAGGTCGGCGAGTACTACGCGACCAAGTGGTTCATGCCGCTCAACAAGTACTTCCCGGTCTCGAGCGTGAGGGCGCAATACCCGCAGGCGCCGGCCTTCATCCGCAACGGGCAGCTGCTCGGCATGCCGATGGACGCCTCGCTGCTGGTCACGACCGTGAACACGAAGGACTTCAAGGCGGCCGGGATCAAGAAGTACCCGACGACGCTCTCCCAGTACGAGACCGACCTCAAGCAGGTCGCAGCGAAGACCTCGGCCAAGAACCCGCTGGACATCCCGTTGTCCGCGGCCGAGGGCCTCTCGACCTACTGGTATGAGATGACCGCCGCGTTCGGCGGCAACGTGCTGAGCGCCACCTACAAGCCGCTGTTCACCTCGCACTCGTCGCCCGGCTACAAGGCGATGACCTGGATGGTCAACGCCTACAAGAGCGGCCTGGTGCCCAAGGCGAACCTCAACATGGTCGACTACCAGGCGCTCGAGACCGACATGGCCCATGGCCTGACCGCCAGCGTGTTCTCCGACTACGCGGGTGACCTCGGCACGATCTACAACGTGCCGTCGCAGTCCAAGGTGGTCGGTCAGGTGCGCTACATCCCGACCCCGGGAGCGACCAGTGTCGGCTCGAACCTCGGCAACCCCGACGGCATGGGCATCCCCGCCTCGGCCAAGCACGTGGCCGCCGCGGTGGCGTTCATGAAGTGGATGGAGAAGCCGGCCGTTCAGGCCGAGTTCGCCGGTGCCAAGGGCACCAAGTACGTGATGCAGACCTTCCCGCTGCCGTCCAACCGCGGCGGCCTGTCGATCTGGGCCAAGTCGGGCAAGGTCCCCGGCGCCGCCACGCTGCAGACGCTGATCGAGAAGCACGCGAAGCCGATCTTCCCGGCCGGCGCCCCGCCGTGGTACTCGCAGTTCTCCAACGCGGTGTACACCAACATCCACCAGGCTGCGGCCGGCAGTGAGTCGGTGTCCGCCGCGATCAACTCGATCGCCAACACGGTGAAGAGCCTCGGAGGCTGAAAGAGAGAGGGCTTGACGTTGGGGCCGCTTTGCTCTTGCGGCCCCAAACCGCCGGGGCTGCCCGCGCTTGGGCAGCCCCAGCCCCAGCCTCGTCCGAGGATGAACCACCTTCCCAACAGATGAGCACGGCACGCCTGCGCATCCCGGGCCGCCGTGCCCAGGGCAAACGGGTCACCGGTCAGAAGGTGCGCAACGGTGCGGTCGAGACCGCGCTGCCGTACACGATGATCGCGCCGCTGCTGGTCTTCATCGGTGCGCTCGCGCTCTACCCGACTGTCAAGACCGCGTACGCAGCCTTCGTGCACGACTGGGCGCTCGAGCCCCCGAGCCACTTCGCCGGGTTCGCGAACTTCCAGGACGTCTTCAACAACTCGCAGGTCCGTGACAGCCTCTTCAACACCGGGATCTACGTGATCTTCGGGGTGCTGTTCTCGGTCGGGCTGGGCGTCTACTTCGGGTTGCTGCTGCAGCGCAACTTCCGCGGCCGCGGCATCGTGCTGGCGCTGATGGTGCTGCCGTGGGCGCTGCCGGGCGTCGTCGAGGGCGTGATCTGGTCCTGGATCTATGACCCGACCTTCGGCGTCCTGAACTCGTTCCTGAAGACGGTTGCGGTGATTCACAGCTACCAGCTATGGATCGGCACACACCAGCTCGAGACGATCTTCTTCATATCGATGGTGCAGGTCTGGCAGATCACACCGCTCGCCGCGATCCTGGTGCTCGCCTCGCTGCAGGCGATTCCCGGCGAGCTGTATGAGGCGGCGGACGTCGACGGAGCCACGCGCTGGCAGTCGATCAAGCGCATCACGTTGCCACTGATCCGTCCCGCCCTGGCGATTGCCGTGGTCGAAGGACTCGTAATGTCACTGAACATCTTCGACCAGGTATATGTGCTGAACGCCGGGGCCACGACGGGCTCCTCGCTGATGACCGAGACCTACCAGATCACCTTCGGCAACCTGAACTTCGGTGACGGCTACGCGCTCTCACTGCTGGCCACGGTGACGACCATCGTCCTGTCGCTGCTGGCGGTGAAGGTGATCTATCGGCGGGTGGAGTACTGATGGCCACAAGCGCTGGGCTGACACGGCCGGGACGCCATTCCCGCGACGGCATCGGCTGGATGCGCGGGATCGGCATCGCGCTCCTGCTGCTGTGGTCGCTGTTCCCGATCTACTGGGCGCTCAACACCAGCCTCCAGACAAATGCGCAGGCCCAGGGGAGCCCGCCCACCTGGTTCCCCACCCACTTCGTCTTCAGTAACTACGAGGCGATCTTCGGGATCGGACCCTCCGCCGCCTCGACGGCCGGCGGTGTCGGCCGGGCGCTGCTCAACTCCTCTATCGAGAGTCTCGGAGCGACGATCCTGACGCTGGTGATCGCCGTTATCGGCGCCTATGCCTTCGCGCGGCTGCGCTTCCGTCTGCGGGGCTTTCTCTTCTTCGTGGTGCTGGCGACGCTGACACTTCCCGTCTACGCGACGCTGATCCCGATCTACCAGATCCTCACCACCACGCACCTGGTGAACACCTACATCGGCATCATCTTCGTGTACACGTCAGGCTTCCTGCCGCTGGCCATGTGGATCATGTACAACACATTTCAGGCGCTGCCGGTCAGCATCGAGGAGGCCGCCGCGATCGACGGCGCCACCACGCCGCAGATCTTCCGCCGCATCGTGTTGCCGATCGTGCGGCCCGGGATGGCCGCGACCGCGATCATCACCTTCCTGTTCGGATGGGGACAGTTCATCTTCCCGCTCGTGCTGAGCAGCACGAACACAACGGAACCGCTGACCGTGGCGCTCTCAGCACTCGAGGGCCGTCACGTCGTGCCCTACACCATGATCAATGCCGGGGCGATCGTGGCGATCGCGGTGCCCGCCCTGATTGTGTTCTTCCTCAACCGTTACATCGTCTCTGGCATCGTCGCCGGCAGTGTCAAGTAACGGTGAAAAGCGTCTGAGCGGGCCCGACGGCAACCGCCGCGAGGACCGCCTGCGCGCGATCGTTGAGATCGTCGAGGCGGCGGAGCGCCCGGTGAGCGTGGAGTGGCTGGCCGACCAGCTCTCGGTGGCGCCCGCGACCATCAGGCGTGACACCAGCGCGCTCGAGCAGCGGGGCGCGGTCGCGCGTTCGTGGGGGCGGGTCGGCCGCCCCGGTGGCTTCGTCGAGCAGCCGATCGGTGAGCGTGCCTCACAGCACCCTGCCGAGAAGCGGCGGATCGCCGAGGCCGCGGCCAAGCTCGTGCATGACGACTCGCTGGTGGGGCTCACGGGCGGCACCACGACGCTGGCGGTGGCCCGCGCGATCGCGGGGCGCCGCCGGCTGACGGTGGTCACCAACAGCCTGAGCATCGGGATGCAGCTCGCCCGGCGCAGCAACATCCGCCTGATCCTGAGCGGCGGCGAGGCGCGCAACGCCTCGTTCGAGCTCTCCGGGCCGCTGTCGGTGTCGGCGATCGGCGCCTTCAATCTTGACCTTGCCATTCTCGGCGTCGACGGGATCGACGTGCGAGCGGGTTTCACCACCTGGGACCACGCAGAGGCGATGACCAACGCCGCATTGGTCGAGCGTGCCTCGAAGGCGGTGGTGGTGGCTGATTCGAGCAAACTGGGGCGTACGGGCTTTGCCCGTATCTGTGACGTGACGGCGGTTGAGACGCTGATCACGGATGACGCCGCCACCGACGAACAGGTGGCGGAGTTGGTTGGGGCCGGGGTGAACGTCGTACGTGTCTGACTCGCAAAACACCAGCCAGGGGCTGACCCCTGAGGGCCTGCGCATGCTGGAGAACCGTGACGTGATCGCCGTCGACCAGGACGCGATTCCGGCGTCGCGGATCCATAAGGCGGACACGGCCGGAAGTGATCTCGACCACCGTGGCGGCGCTTGGCCTGCCGGCCAGCCCGGGTGGCTGTCGGGTCAAGGACCTCTGGACAGGTTCCGAGGAGAGATCTCCGCGGCCGGTCAGATTCAGGAGACGGTCGTACCGGAGGGCGTCGCGCTGCTGCGCGTCAGGCCTGTCGGCTGATGAACAACTGCTGGGGCGGCCGTCTGCCGATGGCCGCCCTTTGAAATTGACACAGGAGGCGTGGTGGCATCCATCGAGTTAGACGCGATCAACAAGGTCTATCCCAACGGCTTTCAGGCCGTGCATGACCTGGACCTCTCGGTCGCCGACGGTGAGTTCATGGTGCTCGTGGGCCCGTCCGGCTGTGGCAAGACGACAGCGCTGCGGATGGTTGCCGGCCTCGAGGAGGTGACCACTGGGTCCGTGAAGATCGGCTCCAGAGACGTGACGACGCTGCCCGCACGCGAGCGTGACATCGCGATGGTGTTCCAGAACTACGCGCTCTACCCGCATATGACCGTGGGTGAGAATATCGGCTTCGCCCTATCGCTGCGCAAGCTGCCAAAGGCCGAGATGGAGCGGCGCGTCAAGGAGGCAGCCGACGTCCTCAGTCTGACGGAGTGGCTCGACCGCAAGCCGGCGCAGCTCTCCGGGGGGCAGCGCCAGCGTGTGGCGATGGGCCGCGCGATCGTGCGCGAGCCGGCCGTGTTCCTAATGGACGAGCCCCTATCGAACCTCGACGCCAAGCTGCGCGTGCAGATGCGTGCGGAGGTCAGCCGCATCCAGCGCAGGCTGGGCGTGGCGACGATGTACGTCACCCATGACCAGACCGAGGCGATGACGATGGGCGACCGCGTCGCTGTGATGAACGCGGGCATGTTGCAGCAGATCGACCGGCCTCAGGTCCTCTACGACCACCCCGACAACCTCTTCGTGGCGGGGTTCATGGGCTCGCCGGCGATGAACCTCTACGAGGCCACCCTCAGCCCCGACCTGAGCGCGCTCAGGCTCGGCTCCCAGGCACTCGCGCTTCCCGCCGATGTTGCCGTCAAGCGTCCGGCGCTCCGCGCCTATGCCGACAAGAAGGTGGTCGTGGGTATGCGCCCCGAGCACCTGGCCCTGCGCAATGGCGGCGCGGCCGCCGGACAAACCCTGAGCGTCGACACCGCGCTGGTCGAGGCGCTCGGGTCCGAACAGCTCCTGCACTTCAACATCGATGCCCGGCGCCTGCACGCCCCGGGGATCGACGAGGAGGCGGAGGTGGGGGAGGCCGTGGCAGGGATCGGCGTCGCCCGGATCTCGCCCGACGGCCACGTCAGTGACGGCGACCGGGTGCTGCTGGCCGTGCGAACCGACCTGCTGCACCTGTTCGATCCTGCCACCGGCGTGGCCATCCGGGCGAACTAGGCTCGTAGGGCCTGCGCCCGCCGGGAGCCCCTAGCCCGGGTCTAGTCCTCGTCTTCGTCCTCGTCCTCGTCCTCTTCGAACTCGAGCTCGTCGAACGCCTCGGGATCGTCGAGTTCAGAGTCATCCTCGAGTGTGTCGTCGTCCTCGAGCTCGTCGTCGAAACCGTCGTCGTGGGCCATGCGCCGCAGGGTAGTCGATTCGACCTGCCGCTCACAGGCTTTCGCTACGAACCCTCAGTGTTTCGCGATGACCTTGTCGATCAGACCGTATTCGGCGGCCTCATCTGCCTTGAAGAAGCGATCGCGCTCCATGTCCGTGTGAACCTTCTCGATCGGCTGTCCGGTGTGCTGAGCGTAGATCTCGTCGATCCGGCGGCGGATGTTCAAGACCTCGCGTGCGTGGATCTCGATGTCGGTCGATTGACCCTCGAAGCCGGATGACGGCTGGTGGATCAGGATACGGCTGTTGGGCAGAGCGAAGCGCTTGCCGTGGGCGCCCGCCATCAACAGCAGCGACCCCATCGACATGGCGATACCGATGCAGATCGTCTGCACCTGCGGCTTGACGAACTGCATGGTGTCGTAGATGGCGAGGCCTGAGTAGATCGAGCCGCCCGGGCAGTTGATGTAGATCGAGATGTCCTTGTCCGGGTCCGAGGACTCGAGGTGCAGGAGTTGGGCGACCACGAGGTTGGCCACGAGATCGTCGATCGGCGTTCCCAGGAAGATGATCCGCTCGTTCAGCAGCCGGCTGTAGATGTCGAATTCGCGCTCGCCACGGGCGGTGCGCTCGATGACCATCGGGACTAAAGGCATAAGCCGGAAGCTACCTCATCGCTCGCGGCGGCGGAACGCCCTCAAGCTTCTGAGTCCAGCCAGGTGCGATGACCCGTGTGGCGTGAGGCATGCACACCGGTCGCCAGCTCGTTGCGAATCTCGCCGAGTGTGCCGAAGCGCTCGGCGATCACATTGTGCTGGTGGATCGTCTCGAGGTTCTCCTGGCGTGCGGAGACGAACGCAGCGTCGGGGAGCTGCGGGAAGGTCTCGATCACGCCCTTGATCATCTCGCGTACGCAGTCCTCCACGAAGCGCGGACGGCGGTGTGCCTTCTCGACCACGTGCGCCTCGTCCGAACGCTTCATCAGCTCGTAGATCTCCGACGACATCGACTGCTCGACGATCTCAAGGAGCACGCGGGCGTCGAGCGTGAGCGCGGAACCCTCGGGCAGTCCGACGTACAACGTTCCGAGACCGCGCTGGTTGTGGGTCGCGACCGGCACGGCCTGGAGGATGCGCTCGATCTCCGACTCGTCGTAGCCCTCCTCGTGCAGGCGCGTGCGGGCCCCGGCCGCCACGAGCTCCTGGGCGCATGGGCAGGCCGTCATCCCCTGTGCGGCAACGCCGGTCAGGCGGCGGGTGCCCGACTCGGTGCTGACGGCGCAGCCGTGCAGGGTGTACAGCTCCTGGGTCTCCACACCCGAGACCGGAGCGGGCTTGTGCTGCGGATAGCGTGCCTCGACGGTGACCTCGGCGCGACGGGCGCCCTGGCGTTCACGGACCAGTTGGGCGATGTGTTCTGCAAGCGTCTCGGCACGAAACGGCGATTCGCCCAGCACGACCTCGCCGATCGCTTCGTTGACAACCTCCTCGAAGCGCGACATGTGCGCGCCCTTCTGTTCGGGCCCCAGTTCGACGACGCACTCGAACCGCGCCCAGAAGAGGTGATCATCACCGTCGTAGTGGAGCCTGATCACCTTTTCGACGTTCGTCACGCCGACCTGCGTGAGGCTGAGCTGCACTGGCGGCAGCTGCGACTGGACGTCTGGTGCCTGCACCGGCGTGAGTGGTCCGCTCGACATCTTCCGACAAAGCTTAGAACAGCCGTTCGGCGCGCTCTTCAGCGGTGCAAGGGGAGGCGTTCGCCGAGCGTTGCTGTGTATAAGTCGTGGCATACCGCACAAAGCTGCGGAAACTGTGGTATCAAGTGCCCAGTCTCTTGAGGGAGAGACCGTGGAGGAGGGAGCCGCCAGAGGGGCTCGTCAGGGTTAGGGTCCGTGATCCGGAAGGAGTCGGAGGTTGAGCGATAAGGCAACTGCATTGCTCAGTGATGAGGCACCGATCTCGGAGCTGGATGAGTTCCGCGGTCTCATCACCGACGGGCAGGAGCGCGGGTTCCTGACGTTCGAGCAGATCGCCGCGTGCCTCGAGGAGTTCGAGATCTCCAAGGAACAGGTGGCCGAGCTTCATGCCTACCTCGACGAGCAGGGCATCGCCGTCGTCGAATCCGATGGGAAGCTGGCTCGCTCGGAGCTCGGCAGTGTCGAGGCGCGAGCGGCGGCTGTTGCCGACCCCGATACGCCACGCCACCGCGATAAGCCGGTCGAGGTTGATCTGACAGTCGAGCCGAGCCTCGACTCGCTGCGGCTGTACCTGCGCTCGATCGGTCGCGTCAGCCTGCTGACGGCGGAGCAGGAGGTGATGCTGGCCCGGCGGATCGAACGCGGCGACATGGCCGCCAAGCAGCAGATGATCGAGGCCAACCTGCGGCTCGTCGTCTCGATCGCCAAGTCCTACCTCGGACGTGGGTTGACCTTCCTGGATCTGATCCAGGAGGGGTCGATGGGCTTGATCCGCGCTGTTGAGAAGTTCGACTACCGACGTGGATACAAGTTCTCGACATACGCAACCTGGTGGATCCGACAGGCCGTCACCCGCGCGATCGCGGACAAGGGGCGGACGATTCGGATCCCTGTCCACATGGTCGAGAAGCTGAACAAGGTGATCCACGTAGAGCGACAGCTGGTCCAGCAGCTCGGGCGCGAGCCGACGCCGGCGGAGATCGCGGCGGAGCTCGAGACGAGCGTCCGCGAGGTGCGGGATGTGCTGCGGATGGCGCAGCAGCCGATCTCGCTCGAGAAGCCCGTGGGCGAGGAGGACGACTCTGAGCTCGGGGACTTCGTCGAGGATCACACGGCCGAATCGCCGTTCGAGCAGGTCGCGGAGCACCTCCGGCGCGAGAACCTGCGGCGCGCACTCGCTGCGCTGCCCGAACGGGAGCGCGAGGTGATCGAGATGCGGTTCGGGCTCACCGGCGAGCGACCCTACACGCTGGAGGAGGTCGGACGCGCCTTCAATGTCACGCGCGAGCGCATCCGCCAGATCGAGAACCACACGCTCAAGAAGCTCGAGGCGCTACCCGAGGCTCAGCGCCTGCGCGAGGGCGTTTGAGCCGTCGCCTAGGTCCGCACGCCAGCTACTAAACTAGCGCTGCCTGGCGGGATTCCCGAGCGGTCAAAGGGGACGGACTGTAAATCCGTTGGCTCAGCCTTCGAAGGTTCGAATCCTTCTCCCGCCACTTTCGATGACCCCTGAGCCGCACGCTGACCGATGAAGCTCGACCGGCGCGAGTTGGCGGCGGTCTACGCCGGCGGCGTGGCGGGCACGCTCGCACGTGTGGGCCTGATCACGTCGTTCCCGGCCGACGACACGAGTTGGCCGTGGGTGATCCTCGCGATCAACGTCAGCGGCACGCTGCTGCTCGGCTACCTGGTCACGCGCCTGCAGGAGCGGTTGCCGCTCTCGACGTATCGCAGGCAGCTGATGGCGAGCGGGTTTTGCGGCGCTTACACAACTTTTTCAACTATGCAGCTCGAATTACTCAACATGTGGGACGCGCACCGGTACGGCCTCGTCGCCGGTTATCTTGTTGCCAGCGTCGTATGCGGCTACGCGGCGGTCCACGTGGCGACAGCGACGGCCCGCGGCGTACGCTTCGGCCAGTGAGGAGAGCGGACCAGCAATGATCTTCCGGCAGGTGGTGCACGACGACCTCGGCTGCGCGTCCTACTTCGTGGGCGACGAGCAGGCCGGTGTCGCAGCGGTGATCGACCCGCGATTCGAGATCGACGAGTATCTCGATCTGGCGCGGTACCTGGGGGTGGAGATCACGGATGTGTTCGAGACCCACAACCACGCCGACCACGTCTCGGGCCATGGTCGGCTGGCGGTGGCGACGGGCGCGACGATCCATATCCACCAGCTGGCGGCCCCCCAGTTCGCTCATGAACCGTTCGATCACGGCGACGAGTTCGAGCTGGGCGCGCTGCGAATCCGGGCGCTGCACACTCCCGGCCACCGTCCCGAGCACAGCTGCTTCCTGCTGACCGACCTGCGCCGCGGGGAGGATCCCTGGGCTGTTCTCACCGGCGACAGCCTGTTCGTCGGCGATGTCGCGCGACCGGATCTGGCCGTCGAACGCACGGAGGGTGCACGCGGCATCTACTGGTCGCTGCGGCGGCAGCTGCTGACCCTCCCCGACCACGTCGAGGTCTGGCCGGGGCACCTCGGCGGTTCGATGTGCGGCGGGCCGGGCATGGATCTCAAGGTTGCCTCAACGATCGGTTTCGAGCGCAACCACAATGAGATGCTCGCGATCGAGGATGAGCAGCAGTTCGTCGACGCCTCGATCGCGATGCTCGGCGCTCAGCCACCCAACTTCAGGGCGATTGTCGCGCTCAACCACGGCCCGCTGTTGACCGACGACGTTGTGCTGGCGCGCCTGCACCCGAGGGAGCTAGAAGAGCGCCTGAGCGACGGCGCGCTCGTCGTCGATGTCCGCACCGACACGCAGTTCTCCGAGGGGCACGTGCCGCGCTCGATCTCGATTCCGCTGCACCGCGGTGGCTTCGGCACCAAGCTGGCGTGGGTGGCGGCGGGCGCCTCGCAGATCGTGTTCGTGGGGCGCGATGACGAGGACGGCCGCCGGGCGGGCGAGCTCGCGGCCGCGGTTGGGCTGGCTGACGCCGTCCGGCGTGGCGGGCTGCTCGCCGGCGGGTGGACCAGCTGGAACGCCGAGGGGCGCCCGCTTGCGACGCTTCGCAGGATCCGCGTGGAGGAGATCGGCCCGCATCTCGATGGGGAGCGGCCTGCGCAGGTTCTCGACGTGCGCGAATCCGCCGAGTTCGCGACCGGGCACATCCCCGGATCGGTAAATGTGCCGTGGCACGACGTCGACGGGATCCCGGCGGGCATCGATCGGGCCGGGACGGTGCTCGTGATCTGCGCCTCGGGCCAGCGTGCGGGCACCGCCGCCAGTCTCCTGCAGCGCTCGGGCGCCGCTGACGTTCGGCACGTGGTCGGCGGCGGCGTGCCCAGATGGGGCGCGCTCGGAGGCTCGTTGACGAGCCCGAAACGCCCCCAGGCGCCGGCGTTGGCCTGAGTCCGTGGCCGAAACTGACAGCGCTCGATTCGCGGACCGGCGCCGTGTTCAGGCGAGGTCGTTCGGCGGCGCAGCCTCGGTCTATGAACGCGCGCGCCCCGACTATCCGGAGCTCGTCGTGGACTGGCTGCTGCCCAGCGGTGCCCCGCGGGTGGTGGACCTGGGCGCCGGCACCGGTAAGCTCACGCGCCTGATCGCGGCCCGGGACATCCGGGTGACGGCCGTCGATCCGTCCCCCGAGATGCTAGAGCAGCTGCGGCGAGCGTTGCCCAACGTGCCGGCGCTGCCGGGAACGGCCGAGCAGATCCCGCTCGACGACGATTCCGTCGACGCGGTGCTGGTCGGTCAGGCGTGGCACTGGGTCGATGTCGAGCGTGCCTCGACCGAGGTTGCACGCGTGCTGAAGCCGGGAGGTCGCCTCGGACTCGTCTGGAATCATCGTGACGAGCGCGTCGACTGGGTGCGCGAGCTGACCGAGATCGTCTCAGCGGGCGCCGATCATGGCGGCTCTGACCCCAGTGACCCGAGGTTCGGCCCTGAATTCGGACAGATCGAATACTTCGTGACCGAGTGGAGTTCGCCGATGACGGCCGCCGGTCTGCTCGAGCTCGTCGCCTCGCGCAGCTACTTCATCGTCGCGTCGCAACCGGAGCAGCGAGCGATCACTGACGCGATCCGGGACCTGCTCGAGCGGCATCCGCAGCTCGCGGGACGTGACCGGTTCGAGCTGCCGTACGTGACGTACGCATCACGCGCGCACACAGCGTGAAGCTCCACGTCCTCAGCGACCTGCACCTCGAGCACGCGCCGTTCACAGCGCCCGAGGTGGATGCGGACGTGGTCGTGCTGGCGGGCGACACGGCGCCGGGGACCGTTGGCGTCGAGTGGGCCCGCAGCCGGTTCGACGGCCGACCTGTGCTGTACGTCGCGGGCAATCACGAGTTCTACGGCCACGACCTGCCGGGGCTGGTCGACCGCCTGCGGGAGGCGGCGGTCGGCTCGAGCGTGCAGGTGCTCGAAAATGACGCCGCTGTGATTGACGGCGTGCGCTTCCTCGGCTGCTCGCTGTGGACCGACTTCGACTTCGCGGGGCCGGAGAACCGCGGGCACACGATGCGCATCTGCGAGCGCATCGTCAACGACTACACCAGGATCCAGGCCTCCGGGCTGGGGCGCGGGCTGCGGCCGCAGGACACGCGCGACATCCACGTCGCCAGCCGCGCTTGGCTGGCGACGTCCCTGGCCGAGCCCCACGACGGTCCGACGGTGGTGATCACACACCATGCGCCGATCGTGCGGCGGCGGCCGGACCACTCGGTGCTCCAGGCCGTCGGCGGCGCCTTCGCGAGCGATCTCAGCGTGATGATGGACGGCGAGGCGGTGCGGCTATGGGTATTCGGGCACATCCACCGGATGGTCGACACGGTGGTCCATGGGACGCGCGTGATCAGCAACCAGCGCGGCTATCCACACGAGCCGGTGGACGGCTTTGACCCCGGGATGGTCGTCACGGTAACTCGATGACGACCTTGCCGACGGCCCCATGCTCGACCGCATCGTGGGCTTCGGCGATCTGGTCGAGGGTGAAGCGGTGGAGCGGCTGCGTCGTCAGCGCGCCGGCGGCGACCGCCGCGGTCGTGCGCTTGATCGCACGCTGCAGGTCCTCTGACCTGACGGCATACAGCAACATGAACCTGAGCGTGACGATCGGCGCCATCAGCCGCCGCACCGGCACGCGGGCGACGCTCGATTCGTCCGCCGCATAGGAGACGATGACAGCGTGGGGCGCCGCGACCGCCAGGTCCAGCTCCAGGTTCTGGTCAAGAGCGACCTCGACGAAGTGGTCGATGCCGCCGGTGACGGCCGCGCGGATCTGCTCGGCGGCGTCGCCGTCGCGATAGTTGATCACCGTCTGCGCGCCCGCGGCCCGAGCGAGTTGTGCCTTCCCCGGACCGCTGACTGTCGCAACCACGTGGTCGGCATGCTCGAAACGCGCGAGCTCGATCGCGGCGTGCCCGACCGCACCGGCTCCGCCGGAGACCAGCACCCTGCGACCGCCGACGGGGCCGTCGGTGTCGAGGCAGTAGGCAGCGGTGAGCGCCGGCACTCCGAGCGAGGCGCCGAGCTCGATCGACGCGTTGTCAGGGAGCGGTATGGCATGCTCGGCGGGAATCACCGTGTACTGCGCGGCCGTGCCCCAGCCGTCGTGGTGAGCCGCCATCAGCACCCAGACCCGCTCACCCACGCGGCTCCGGTCGACACTGGCGCCGACCGCATCGACGACGCCGGCCCCGTCCTGGTTTGGGATCGCGATTTTGCCGGCGGGCGGAGCGCTGCTGACACGCCGCTTCCAATCGGTGGGGTTCACGCCTGAGAGCGCGAGCTTGACCCGCACCTCACCCGGGCCCGGCTGCGGGGTGTCCACCTCACCGACGGTCAGGACGGTCGAGTCCCCTGACGTGTCGTAGCTCGCGGCCAGCATCTGTGGCTCGAATGTAGCTCAGCGGTGAACGTCGTCGCGCCGCCTGACGGGTGGCATCGCGGCCCGCTACGTTTCTGACGTGACCCGTCGACGTGAGATCCGCTCCTACCTGATGGATATGGACGGCGTGTTGATCCGCGAGGACCACGCGATCCCGGGAGCGGAGGCCTTCATCGCCCGCCTGCGCGAGCGCGAGCTTCCCTTCCTCGTGCTCACCAACAACTCGATCTACACGCCCCGCGACCTCTCGGCGCGGCTCCGCGCGCTCGAGATCGACATCGGTGAGGAGAACCTCTGGACCTCGGCACTGGCCACGGCGCGCTTCCTCGAGGATCAGCGGCCGGGCGGCAGCGCCTTCGTCGTCGGCGACGCGGGTCTGACGACCGCGCTGCACCAGGCCGGTTACACGATGACCGAGAACAAGCCCGAGTACGTCGTGCTCGGCGAGACGCGCGCGCTCAGCTTCGAGCGGATCACGACGGCGATCCGCCTGATCGCCGCCGGGTCCCGCTTCATCGCCACCAACCCCGATGCGACCGGTCCATCGAACCGCGGCCCGATCCCCGCGACCGGCTCGGTCGCGGCGCTGATAACCCGCGCAACCGGAGTGGCGCCGTACTTCGTCGGCAAGCCCAACCCGCTGATGATGCGCTCGGCGCTGAACGCGATCGGCGCTCACTCGGAGAGCACCGCGATGATCGGCGACCGTATGGACACCGATGTGATCTCCGGGATGGAAGCCGGGCTCGAGACGATCCTCGTGCTCACCGGACTGACCACGCGCGAGCAGGCTGACCGCGAGCCCTACCGCGCCTCGCGTGTTGTCGACTCGATCGCCGACCTGATTCCCGATCTCGGCTGAGTGATCTCGGCTGAGCTCAAGGCTCGACGCGCCGCGGGCGGCCCGCCGATCAGGCCGCCCGGTGCTCGGCCGCTCGCTGCCTGACGGTGCGCTTATCGTCGAGCGCCATCGCCCCTGGATGTCCGTCGCCCGGCCACGGGGTCAGCAGCAACAGGATGCGGGAATCCTTAATCGCGTCGACACGATGGCGCTCGTTCGGCTCGAACTTGATCATGAATCCAGCGCCGCCCTGAGCCTGGTTCTGTTCGGTGCTGATCCGGACCTCGCCGCTGATGACCACGACCCAGGCACGCTCGTGTACCTGGTGGTCCCGCAGGCTGCCTCCCGCGGGCAGCTCGAGCGCGATCGCACGGCCGTCGTCGCCGCTCTCGAGGATCTCCGGCGCGTGCGGGCTCAGGGCAACTGTCTGCAGGTTCCAGCACTTCACGCTGTTCAGCTTCGCACAGAACGCGAGCCGGCGGGGTGATACCCGGCCGAGCTCCGGATGTCGCGTTCGGGAAAGTCCCTCCCGCGGGCCCTTTTTACACGGCGCCGTAGGATCTGCGCCGTGCCATCAGCCAGAACACGGTCCGCGCTGTACATGCCGGGTGCCAACGCTCGGGCGCTTGAGAAGGCGCGGGAGCTGCCGGCTGACGCGCTCATCCTCGACCTCGAGGACGCGGTCGCCCCGCAGGCAAAGGCGCAGGCTCGTGAGCGGATCTCCGCGGCGGTGCGGTCCGGCGCCTACGGCGAGCGGACGGTCGCGGTCCGCGTCAACGGGATCGAGAGCGACTGCCACGAAGCTGACCTCGCCGCGGTTGCCGCCTCCGCCCCTGACGCGGTCCTGATCCCGAAGGTGGGGTGCGCGGCCGACGTGCTGGCGGTGGAGCACCGCCTCGAGGCCGCCGGCGCGGCCGAGCGCACACGGATCTGGGCGATGCTCGAAACGCCGGCCGCGATCATTCGCGCGCATGAGATCGCCGGTTCCAGTGAGCGACTGACGATCCTGGTGATCGGCAGCAATGACCTGATCGACGAGCTGGGCGGCCAGGCTCTGCCGGGACGACCCGCGCTGCAGACGAGTCTCGCTCTCTGTCTGCTGGCGGCACGCGCCGCCGGCAAGCAGATCCTCGACGGCGTCTACAACGATGTGCGGGACCTCGAGGGGTTCGAGGCCGAGTGTCGAGAGGGCCGAATGCTCGGGTTCGACGGCAAGACGCTGATCCATCCCGGGCAGATCGAGGCATGCAACCGCGCGTTCTCGCCGTCCGAGCAGGAGCTCGGGCACGCACGCCGCGTGATCGCGGCGTTCGAACAGGCTGCCAGCAGCGGCAGCGGCGTTGCCACGCTCGACGGTGCGCTGATCGAGAACCTCCACGTCGAGAGCGCCAGGCGCGTGCTGGCGTCGGCCGGCGCAGTGGGGGCGACCCCCGTGGGGGCCGCCCCCGAACCGCCCCCTGGATGTAGTCGGCGCCGAGCGCCCGTTCCTTGAGCGCTGCGCGGCCGTTTGCAGAGCGTCAGGCGGCGTGGAGCGGCATGCGGACGCGGAACATCGTGCGGCCAGGCTGCGAGTCGACCGTGAGGCTGCCGTGATGGCGGTCGACGACGATCCGCCGGGCGGTGTCGAGGCCGAGGCCGGTGCCACGACCGACCTCCTTGGTCGTGAAGAAGGGATCGAAGATGCGACCGTGGATCGCCTCCGGGATACCCGGACCGTCGTCGGTGATGTCGACCTCCGCACAGCTTCCGTCGGCGCGGGTGGTGATCGTGATCGTGCCGCTGTCGCCGAGCACCTCGATCGCGTTCGCGAGCAGGTTCGTCCAGACCTGGTTTAGCTCGGCGCCGTGGACGGTGACGCTAGGCAGTGAGCGGTCGTAGTCACGGTGCACCTGGATCTCGGTCTTCTTGAGCTTGTGGGCCATGATCGTGAGGGTCGTCTCGAGGCCCTCGTGGAGATCCACCTGGACCACCTCGCCGCGGTCCATGTAGGCGTACGACTTGATCGCCTTGACCAGCTTGCCCATCTGCTCGGTCGACTCGGCGAGCTCCGCGGCGAGCTGGCGGGCTGAGACCGACGCCCAGATCCAACGGAGCGCCATCGGCGCCACCTCGCCTGCAGCATCGGCGACGTCGCGCACGAACTCGGCGTCGAGTCCTGCCGAGGCGAACGCCTCGGCCAGGCGCCACGGTTCCTCGGCGCCGGCGTCCGTCAGCGCGTCGGTGATCGCGTCCTCGGCATCGACCGCATCCAGCGCCGACAGTGGCGTCTGCAGCTTGCAGCTGGCGCCGGCGCGGGTCTGTAGGTCCAGCAGCCGCATCTTCTGCTCGTGGTCGAGCCCCGATTGGACGAACACGCCAAACGCCGAGGACAGCACCTCCAGCGCGTCCGCCAGATCCGCCGCCGTGCGCCGGGCGGCCGCGGCGGGGTTGTTCAGCTCGTGCGCGAGTCCGGCTGCCATGGTGCCCAGCGCCTCGAGTCGGTCTCGGTTCTGTTCGCGCGCGGTGAAGCGGCTGACCACGGGCCGGACCGCCGCCATCACGCGCAGGAACACCGGCCGGTACCGGGTCGTGAGGTCGATGAAGTCCTCCGTTGCCACCACGGCATAGCGGACGGCGTCGAGCGCGGTCAGGGTCAGGATGCTCTCGCCCTGGGTCAGCGTCGGCACCGCGCCGATCCACGTCGGCGCCACCTGATCGACCATGGGCTCATCGATTGCGCCCGCGTGGATCGTGCCGCGCAGGGTGCCGCTGAAGAGCAGCAGCACGCCTCGTGACACCTCACCCTCGCTCGAGACGATCTCGCCGGCACCGGCCTCGTGGACGATCGCGTGCGCGGCCCAGTCGGCCACCGCGGCGTCATCGAGCTCGCCGAACAGGTCGATCGTGCGCAGCTCCGCGAGTGTTGGGTTGACGGCCGTGCTCATCCCTGCGCCAGGTACTGGTGGATCAACGAAACCGCCATCGAGCCCTCGCCGACGGCGGAGGCTACGCGCTTGATCGAGCGGGAGCGCACGTCCCCGGCGACGAACACGCCGGGAACGCTCGATTCGAGTGCGAGCGGCTCGCGCTCGAGCGGCCAGCCGTGATCACGAACGTCGGGACCGGCCAGGATGAAGCCGTGCTCGTCGCGGGCGACGACTCCCTCTAGCCATTCGGTTCGCGGCTGCGCACCGATGAACACGAAGCAGGCGTCGATCTCGATCTCACGCTCGCCGTCAGGGTCGCGCAACCGCAGCGCCGCCAGCCGACCGTCACGGCCCTGAGCGGCGATCGCCTCCGTCCGGGTCAGCACCTCGATGTTCGGCAGCGTCGCGATCCGCTCGATCAGGTAATACGACATCGACTTTGCGAGCGAGTCCCCGCGCACGATCACCGTCACCTTCGAAGCGAACCCTGAGAAGTGCACGGCGGCCTGTCCGGCCGAGTTGGCGCCTCCGATCACGACGACGTGCTGCTGCGAACAGGCTCGCGCCTCGGTCAGGGCGGCGCCATAGTAGACCCCGACACCGGTGAGTTCCTCGAACCCGGGTGCGGTCAGCCTGCGGTATGAGACGCCACTGGCGACCAGCACGCTGTTGGCGCTGAGCTCGGCGCCGCCGGTCAGCTCGACGATCCGTCCGGCGCCCTCGACCCGCAGGGCAACCGCGTCTGAGATCGTGAGCAGCTCGGCCCCCAGGCGCCGAGCCTGGGTGGTTGCGCGCTGAGCCAGATCGGAGCCCGAGAGGCCGTTTGGAAAGCCGAGATAGTTCTCGATCCGGCTGCTCTGGCCGGCCTGACCGCCGGGAGCCTCGGCCTCGACCATGATCGTCCGCAAGCCCTCCGAGGCACCGTAAACCGCGGCGGCGAGCCCAGCGGGGCCGCCGCCGACGATCACGAGGTCATAGTGATCGGTCGAGGGTGCCGCGCTCACGCCGAGTCGCTCTGCCAGCTCCAGCACGGTCGGGCGCTCGAGCACGCTGCCATCCTCGAGGATCACCACCGGAAGGCGATCGTCGGTGACCGCGGCGACGGCCAGCAGCTCCTGCGCCTCCGGGTCGCGCTCGACGTCGAGCCAGCGGCCGGGGACGCGGTTGCGAGCCAGGAAGTCGCGGAGGTCGTGGGTGTCCTTGGAGAAGCGGTGGCCGATCACGCGCGCGCCGCCCTGAAGGAGGGCCGCACTTCCCTCCCAGGTCTTGAGCAGATCCTCGACGACCGGATAGAGCGCCTCCTCAGGCGGGTCCCATGGCTTCAGCAGGTAGTAGTCGAGGCCGACCTCGTTGATCGCGCTGATCGCCGCCTGCGTATCGGCGTAGGCGGTTAGGAGCGTGCGCTTGGCGTCCGGGTAGATCTCGCGCGCCCTGGTGAGGAAGGCCGTGCCCTCCATTCCAGGCATGCGCTGGTCGGCGATCATCAGCGCCAGCGCGTCCCCGCGCCGGCGCATCTCGGCCAGAAGATCGAGCGCCTCGCCGCCGGAACCGGCGCGGACAATCCGGTAGCTCTCGCCGAACTGGCGTCGCAGGTCGCGTGAAACCGCGGCCAACACGGTCGGCTCGTCGTCGACGGCGAGGATCGCTGCGCGGGGAACCCGGGTCTGGCCTGCGGCGGGTTGCTCAGAGGTGACCGTCATCCGTAGAGCATGGGCGAGGGCGGAATTCGGGTTGTTCCGGTGACGCTGGGGATCTCCATCGCGACCTCGTCGATGTAGCACCAGCTCCAGAACTCGCCCGGCTCGAGCGAGCGGATGATCGGGTGGCCAGTCGCCCGCTCGTGCGCAGTGGCGTGACGATTTGGCGAGTCGTCGCAGCAGCCGACGTGGCCGCATTGCAGGCAGATGCGCAGGTGCAGCCAGACACCTCCGGTGGCGAGGCACTCCTCGCAGCCGTCAACGGAGGCGGGCAGCTCGGTGACTTTCACCGAGTCAAGGTGTGTGCAGTTCGTGGGGCTCATACAGTCAGCATTTCAATCCCGTCAAGTCGGTGGGCGGCGGCGAGCGCTCATCGGGATGCCCGATACGCGGATCTGACAGAGTCCGCCGATGTCTCGGCAACGCCTGATGGCGCTGTGTTTCGCGGTGGGATCGTTCGGCTTTCTGATCGGCCCGTTTCCGGGGTATGCGCAACTGGTGGGGAGCCTCGCCACCGCCTGGACGTTCTTCATCAGCTCGATCTTCTTCACCAGCGGCGGCGGCATCCAGAGCTGGCTCGGCTGGGCCGGTCGTCACAGCTCGAAGAGCGGGCACGGCAGCCTGGCGGGCGGCGATCATCCAGTCGGCGGGAACCGTCTTCTTCAACTTCACCACCTACCACGCGATCCACACTTCGACGTCGGACTCTCATTACGACCGCCTGGTGTGGCGTCCTGACGCGTTCGGCTCCGTCTGCTTCCTGATCTCCGGGGCGATCGCCTATGTCAACTCCCCACGTCACGGGTGGTCTCCGATCCGCGCCGGCTCGGGTTGGTGGCAGCCGGCTGTCAACCTGCTCGGATGCATCTTCTTCGGCATCTCCGCGGTGGCGGGTTACCTCGTGCCATCGACCGGCTCCGTACTGAATCTCGCCTGGTCGAACTGGAACACCTCGCTCGGCGCGATGTGCTTTCTGGCGTGCGCGCTGGGCGGCCTGTTCGGGCGCGCTGAAGCGACCGAGCCGGACCGTCAGAAGAGACTTGTCTGAACCGGCTCGGGGGGCGCGCGACCGGCGGCTCGGCTTGACTCGGTGGGCCGGATGGCTCGATCTGACCCGTTCGGCCGGATGGCTCGACTGAATCGTTCCAGCGGCGGCGTGCTGGGACCTTCAACCAGCCGTGTCAGCCGGCGCCGCTCCGCCACCGGCAGGTAGGCACGGTGCCGGTAGAGCTCCTCGTACTGCGGCACCAGATCAGGTCGCTGTTCGGCGAGCCACTCCATGAAGACCTCACGCACTCCCCGTCGCAGGTGCAGGGCGATGCCGATGATGTAGTCGGCGCCGGCCTCGGTGGCGAGGCGCACGACCTCTCGCACCTGCCTGGGCGAGTCGTTGATGCCCGGCATCAGCGGTGCGATCAGTACGCCGGTTCGGATGCCGGCCTGCGCCAGTTGCGAGAGCGCGCCAAGCCGCGCTCGCGGGTTCGGGCTGCGCGGCTCAGTCTCGCGCCACGCTCTCTGGTCCAGTGTCGGAATCGACAGGGCGGCGCTGAACTCGGTGACCGCGTTCAGCTGCAGCATCAGGTCGAGGTCGCGCATCAACAGGGGTGACTTCGTCAACACCGAGCAGGGGTTGTGGGCATCGCGCAGCGCCTCCCAGATCCCGCGCATCAGTGCGTACCGTCCCTCGACCCATTGATACGGGTCCGTGTTGGTGCCGAGGGCGACGTGCTCGCCCGACCAAGCGGGTCGGGCGAGCTCGGCTCGCAACCGCTCGGGGGCGTTCACCTTGACGACGATCTCCCGCTCGAAGTCTCGACCGGCGTCGAACTCGAGGAACTCGTGCGTCGGCCGGGCGAAACAGTACGAGCACGCGTGGGTGCAGCCGCGGTACGGGTTGACAGTCCAGCGGAACGGCATCTGGCTCGCCTCAGGCACCCGATTGAGGACCGATTTCGCATGAACTTCGTAGAAGCGAGTGTCCACCGCCTCTGGCGCGTCGAAGTGCCGGATCGTCACGTCCTGGTACCCCGGCAGCCGGGCGGCCGGGTCACGGTCGAGCAGTTGCTGGTCCCAGCGCACGAACATATGTTCGCATGTGAGACGGACAGATGATGCGGGTAGCCTGAAAGAGGCAGTTCGAACGAGGAGATGAGGGGATGGATCGGTACGCGGTTGCTCAGCTGGACGACATCGAAGAGATCACCGACGGCCGCACTCCGTTTCGGCGAGTGCGCACCCACTTCGGGATCCGCACGTTCGGGATCAACGCGATGACCGCTGGAGCCGGCGGTGACCGCGTGATCGCCGAGCATGAGGAGGCCGAACCCGAATCGAGCGAAGAGCTGTACGTGGTGATTTCAGGACACGCCAGGTTCGAGCTCGATGGCGAGTCGCGCGAGGCGCCGGTCGGCACCTTCGTCCACGTGCTTCCGGGCGTCAAGCGAACTGCCTTCGCTCGCGATGCGGGAACGACCGTGCTCGCGATCGGCGCCGGTCAGGAGGGTAAGCCCTATCAGCCCAGCGGGTGGGAGCTGTTCGTGCCGCTGTTCCCACTGTTCGAGTCCGGTGGGTACGAAGAGGGCGCCGACCGTGCGGAGGCGATTCTCGCCGAGAACCCGTCGCTGGGCCCGGCGTTCTACTACAACACCGCCTGTTTCGAGAGTCGCGCCGGCCGGATCGATGCGGCGATCGAGCATCTGCGCACCGCTTTGGAGCTCGCACCCTCCTACGCCGACCTCGCCCGTGAGGATGAGGACTTTGGCGCGCTCCGTGAGTACCCTGTTTTCGCGGAGATGATCGGCAGCCAACCACCTGTTTCGACGGACACGAAATCTCGGGACGCCCGGCCCGGCTCAGTTGCCTAGAATCCTCTGACCTTGTCGAGAACGGCTCCGCGGGCGGGGTTCAGTTTTGAAAGGATGCGCGGTGGTGGTCACTGAGGCGAGTGCTGTCGGTTCCCTCGCTGGCGAACTCGAGCGGGCGCGGGTGCGAACGGAGACGCTGTTGGCGCCGTTGTCGTCGGCGCAGTTGTCGGAGCAGGTGTCGCCATTGATGTCGCCGCTTGTATGGGACTACGCGCACATCGGTCATTTCGAGGAGTTGTGGTTGCTCCGCAATGTCGGCGAGCGGCCGCCGAGGCGTGAGGGGCATGACGATGTCTACGACGCGTTCGCGCACGAGCGGAGCGAGCGCGGTGGGCTGGCGATGCTGCCGCCGGCAGCCGCGCGCGCGTTTGTGAGCGATGTGCGCGGTGAAGTGCTCGCGCTGCTCCCCGATCTCGATTGGAACTCGGGTGATCCGTTACTCACAGGCGGCTTCGTCGTTGGCTTGGTCGTTCAGCACGAGCTGCAGCATCAGGAGACGATGACGCAGACGTTGCAGATCGGCGAGCTGCCGGGGCCCGCGGGTGGGCATCCTCCCGAGGTGACGGTGGCGGGAGAGGCGCTGGTCGAGGCTGGCCCGTTCAGGCTCGGCGCCGACGAGGCGGAGCGTTGGGCCTACGACAACGAGCGTCCGGCCCACGAGCTCTCCCTGCCGGCGTTCTGGATCGATCGCGCGCCGGTCACGAACGGCGGCTATGCGCGCTTCATCGAGGCGGGTGGCTACGAGGACCGGAGGATGTGGAGCGACGAGGGGTGGGCGTGGAGGCAGGCCGAGGGCGTCGCGGCGCCGCTCTATTGGCAGCGCGACGGCGATCGCTGGCTGCGCCGCCGCTTCGATCTCGTCGAGCCGGTGCCGGAGCGCGAGCCGGTTCAGCATGTCTCCTGGTATGAGGCCGAGGCCTATGCGTGCTGGGCGGGCAAGCGGCTGCCGAGCGAGGCGGAGTGGGAGAAGGCAGCGCGCACAGAGCCAGGCGTGCTCGAGCACCTGCGGGGGGCAGTGTGGCAGTGGACGAGCTCGCGCTTCGGTGGCTACCCCGGCTTTCGCTACTTTCCTTACAGGGAGTATTCGGAGGTGTTCTTCGACAGCGATTACCGCGTGCTACGCGGGGGGGCATGGGCCAGCGATCCTGTGGTCGCACGGCCGACCTTCCGCAATTGGGACTATCCACAGCGCCGCCAGATCTTCTCCGGCATTCGCTGCGTACGCGATGCATAGCGAGCAGGCGACCGAGCCGCGCGTCAGGGTCGACGTCCTCCTGGACGAGGCCGACCGGCGCTCCTCGTTGCATGACGCGACCTTCTGGAGTCTTCGCGCGACACCGAAGGAGTTGCCGGTCGTCTGGCTCTACGACGAGGCCGGCTCGCAGCTGTTCGAGGCGATCACGCGGCTGCCGGAGTACTACCCCACGATGGCGGAGCGAGAGATCCTGGCCTCCTGCGCCGCCGAGATCGCCGCTCGAACCGAGGCGGCCTCGCTGGTCGAGCTCGGCGCCGGCAGCTCCGAGAAGACACGTCTGCTGCTGGACGCACTCGACGCGGCTGGCAGCCTGGAGCGATTCGTGCCGCTCGACGCGAGCGAAGAGTTCCTGCGTGCGAGCGCGCACGCTATCGCCGACGCCTACCCGGGGCTCGGCGTGCACGCGATCGTGGCCGACTTCGAGCGGCATCTGCAGGCACTCCCGGACGGCGACCGCCGCCTGATCGCGTTCCTTGGCAGCACGGTCGGCAATCTCTACCCTGACCGGCGGCGAGCGCTCTTCGAAACCGTTGCGGCCGCGCTCGGCCCCGAGGACGCATTCCTGCTCGGCGTCGACCTCGTCAAGGATGCGGCGGTGATCGAGGCCGCCTACAACGACCCAGGCGGGGTCACCGAGGCGTTCGTCCGCAACGCGCTCACAGCTGCGAACCGCGACCTCGGCGCTGACTTCGACCAACATTGCTTCGCCTTCCAGGCCGTCTGGGACTCCGCGGAGGAATGGATGGACATCGGCTTCCGTGCGCTCGAGCCGCACACCGTTCGGATTGCGGAGCTCGCGATCGACGTTCGGTTTGCGGCCGGCGAGCGGCTGCGGATCGAGGTGAGCAGCAAGTTCCGACTGGAACGGTTGGCCGGTGAGCTCGCCGCCGTCGGGCTTGAGCCAGACGCCTGTTGGACCGACGCGAGGGACCGGTTCGCGCTCGTCCTCGCCCGCCCGGCGAACCGGTAGGCCACGCCAACGGGCGGGGCGCTACCGACGCGACCGAGCGCTGGCCCAGCTCGACACACTCGTGGTGCCCTCGGCATCGGTCAGCACGTTGACAGATCTCGCTGTTACATGTAACGTGCTCGTTATGGCGTCCACCAGAGATCGTGTCCGGCAACATCGGGAGCGTCTACGCAGCCAGGGACTACGTCCTGTCCAAATCTGGGTGCCAGACGTGAGGGCCCCGGAGTTCATCGCGCAAGCCCATCAGCAGTCGCTGATCATCAGCCGTAGCGACGCTGAAGCTGACGATCAGGCGTTCGTTGACTCGATCTCGTACGACCTTGACGAGGACCAAGATCCCGACCGGCCGGCGTGAAGCGCGGCGAGATCTACACCTCCGCGACCAGAGGCCCGTACACAGGGAAACCACGCCCGGTCCTGGTGATCCAAGACGATAGTTTCGACGCGACCTCATCGATCACCATATGCCCGTTCACGACCAATCCGGTCGACGCGCCGCTGCTGCGAATCCCGATCGAGCCCTCGGCAACGAACGGTCTGGATCGAACCAGCAGCCTGATGGTCGACAAGATCACAACCGTCCCCAGGGCTAACCTCGGCGAGCGAGTAGGCCAACTGGCTGATGAGGACATGCTCAAGTTCGGCCGGTCAGTGGCTGTGTTCCTTGGACTCGCTACCTAGTTGGTTCGAAGCCCTCTGTCGGACTCGAACCGACGACCCCTTCCTTACCATGGAAGTGCTCTACCAGCTGAGCTAAGAGGGCGGGCCTCGTCAGGTTAGCGTGCCGTCCGTCGCGTCGCCGGCCGCCGCACGTACCATTGCGGTCGTGACCTACTCGATCGTCGCGCGCGATCCGCAAACCGGGGAGCTCGGGGCGGCGCTGCAGTCGCACTGGTTTGCGGTGAGTGCCGTGGGCACGGCTGATGCAGTCCTGCAGCTCACGCCGGACGACGCGGCAGCGGTCAGAGAACTCTCACACACCGCGACGACAGAGTGAGTATGGCCAGAGGCTCCTCCACGGAACTGGATCTCAAGCGTCCGCGGCCGATCATCGACATCCTCGCGACCGCGCTTCAACTTTACGGGCGCCAGCCGCTGTTGTTCCTGCTCCTCGCCGGGATCTTCGTCGTCCCCTATGAGGTGATTGTGGTGCTGCTGGAGCACGGCAAGGGGAGCGTCACGCTGGGCACCGAGCTCGTCCTGCTGCTGGTTCAGTTGGCGCTGGTCGATCCGTGCATCGCCGCCGTCCAGGTGCAGGCGCTGCTTGACCTCGGGGACGGTCAGCAGCCGCGGATCGGCGACGCGATCAACCGTGGGTTGTACGTGCTGCCGGTCGTCGCCGCCGCGGAGATCATCGCCGGCATCGGCATAGCGGTCGGCGTTCTCTTCTTCATCATCCCCGGCTTGATCCTGGCCCTCCGCTGGGCAGTGGTCGCCCAGGTGGCCGCGGTCGAGCGAACCAACTGGCCCACGGCCCTTCGCCGCAGCGCCGAGCTCACACGGCGCAACTACTGGCGGATCTTCGCGATCCTGGTGATGGTCGGAATCATGAATCAGATTCCGGCCGACGTGACCGGCACGGGCAAGCGCCTCGGTGCGACGCTGATCGGCGTCGCATTGGCGATCCTCGCGCACTCGTTCGGAACGCTGATGACGAGCCTCCTCTATTTCGACCTGCGTGCGCGCGAGGCCACCCCGCTAGCCTGAGAGCTCGGCGACCTGCGCGGATTCCATCGCTCGACCACAGCATCGCCGTCTGACCAAGTGACCGCACGCGTCCCGACATCGCTACTTGCCGCCACCGGCCTGATCGCGGGGTTCGGCATGGCCGTGGCGAGCGGCTCACGCCCGCTCGGAGGCGCGGTGATGGCGGCCTTCGGGCTCAGCTGCATCTACTTCTGGGTCAGACGCGACGGCATCGGCACTGCGGCGCGGCTGACATTGGTCGGCCTTGCCGCCTTCGTGCTCTCACACGGCCTCGGCCTGGTGATCGGCGCCTGGCCCTCCGTGCTGTTGGTCTCGGTCGTGACCGCGTGGGTGTGCTGGCGCTGGTCGGATGCGAAGGCCTTCGGCTCAGCTGCTGGTCCGCTGACCAGCAGCTGACTCACCGGCCACCGTTGAACGACTCGAGCGGACGCACCCCGGCGCCTCTGCGCCACATCATCTGGACGCTGGGTGCGCTGTCGATGTTAGGGCCGCTGTCCTCGGACATGTATGTGCCCGGGCTGCCCTCGCTGACGCGCTCATTGCACACCAGCGCCTCGGCCGGTCAGCTGACGCTGACTGGGTCGCTACTCGGGATCGCGCTCGGACAGCTGCTCGCCGGGCCGGTCAGCGACTCGCGTGGACGACGTTTGCCGTTGCTCACCGGACTGGTCGGCTTCACTGCCGCGTCGGTGCTGTGCGCGGCCTCGCCGACGATCTGGGCGCTGATCTCAGCCCGTTTTCTTCAGGGTGTGGCGGGCGGGACCGGGATCGTGATCGCTCGGGCGATCGTCCGCGACCTGTTCGAAGGGAATGCCGCAGCCCGGATGTTCGCGACGCTCGTGATGGTGAGCGGGATCGCGCCGATCTTCGCGCCGCTGATCGGTGGTCAGGTCCTGGCCGTCACCAGCTGGCGCGGGATCTTCGCGGTGCTGGCGGCGATCGGAGCTCTGTTGTTTCTGCTTGCGCTGCGACAGGTTCCGGAGACGCTTCCGGTCCGCCGGCGCCACACCGGCGGTCTCAGACAGACGCTTCACGTCTTCAGGCGCCTGCTGACCGATCTGAACTTCGCCCCGTTTGCGGCCTCGTACGCGCTCGGGTTCGGTGCGATGTTCGCCTACATCGCCGGAGGCTCCTACGCGCTCGAGAACGTCTACGGCATCTCGGCGCAGGCGTTCAGTGCCCTGTTCGCCGTAAATGCGCTCGGGCTCGCATCCGTCTCGCAGGTCTCGCGTAGATTGGTCGGCCGCACCGGACCACGGCCGCTGTTGCGCATCGGCCTGGTGCTCACCGTCGCCGGTGCGGGCGCGACCCTGGCCGTCTGCCTTACACATGCAGATGTGTGGCTGCTGATCGGCTCGCTGTTCCTGCTCGTGTGCTCGCAGGGGTTAGTGTTGCCCAACGGCATGGCTGCGGCGATGGGCGGCCAGCCCGCTGCGCTCGGTAGCGCAGCGGGCCTGATCGGCCTCGCTCAGTTCGGGACCGGCGCGGTGATCGCGCCGCTGGTTGGCGTCGGCGGCGCCCACGACCCGATTCCGATGGGGATCGTGATGGTCGCGTGCGCAACCGCCGGGTTGCTGATCAACCTCGCGTTCGTGGGGTCGCGACGAGCCAGGTCATACGCTCGGTAGGTCCGGTCGGCTGCTTTGGGGCTCGCTAGCCCCAGACCTCGTCTGCGACCTGGACGGTCAGCTCGAGCTTTGCCTTCTGCTCGTCGATCGTCAGGTCGTTGCCCTCCTCGGTCGACGAGAAGCCGCACTGGCCGGAGATGCCGAGCTGATCGATGTCCACGAACTGCGCGGCCTCGTTGATCCGGCGCTTGAGCATGTCCTTGTCCTCGAGCTCCGCGCGCTTGGTCGTGACGATGCCGAGGATCACCTGCTTGCCCTTGGGTACGAATTGGAGCGGCTCGAACGTGCCCGAGCGCCCATCGTCGAATTCGAGGAAGTAGCCGTCGACATCGAGGTCGTTGAAGAGGGCTTCGGCGACGAAGTCGTAGCCACCCTCCGCGGCCCACATCGACTGGTTGTTGCCGCGACACAGGTGAGTTGTGACCGTGAGATCAGCGGGCCGTCCGGCGAGGGCCTGATTGATGACCCCGATGTACTGCTCGTGCAGATGTGCGGGATCGCCGCCGATCGCCTTGATATGGGCGCGCTGCGCTGGGTCGTTGACGTAGGCAAGGCTGGTGTCGTCGAGCTGCAGGTAGCGGCAGCCGATCTCGTAGATACCCTGCACCTCCTTGGCGTAGGCAGCCGCCAGGTCAGCCCAGAAGGCGTCGAGGTCGGGGTAGACCTCGCGGTCGATCGATTCGTTGCCGCCGCGGTAGTGAACCATGCTGGGTGAGGGGATTGTCAGCTTTGGCGTCTGGCCGGGGCTGGCCTGGTCGCGCAGGAAGGTGAATGCGTCGGCGAAGATCGTGTACGGGAGCGCGACCTTGCTGGAGACGCGCATGGCAGGCGGCGCGTAGTCATAGGTGCCCTGTGCGTTCTTGAATTGCACATGCAGAGACTCACCCTCGACCTGGGTCACGCCCTGCAACTGGTAGATGAAGTCCATATGCCATGAGGTGCGGCGTAGTTCGCCGTCGGTGACGCTCTGCAGGCCGACCTCGCGCTGGAGCGCGATCGTCTCGAGGATCGCGGCGTCCTCGACCGCGATCAGCGCATTGGCGTCGATCTTCCCGGTCTTGAAGTCAGCCCGCGCCTGAGTTAGCGCCGGCGGTCTCAGCAGGCTGCCGACGTGGTCGGCGCGGAACGGTGGAGTGTGGCGCTGGGTCAAGCGATTCTCCTGGTGATGATCGATCTGGGGTGCGGGATGATTGTCAGGCTAGATGGTCCGATCGGGTTACTGCACTGCGCCTCGCCGTCGTGGTGTGGACGGGTTCGGGGACGAGGTGGCGCTCGCCTGACCTGTTCCTGAGAAAATCCTCCACATGAGCGATTCACTCAACGCGAGGACGATCAGCATCAACGGGTACGAGGGCGACGAGATCGAGGCCTACGTCGTCAGGCCCGCCGGCGAAGCCAGGCGCGGCGGAGTCGTGCTGATCCACCACATGCCCGGCTACGACCGGGCCACCAAGGAGATCGCGCGCCGTCTGGCCGAACTCGGCTACAACGTCGCGATGCCGAACCTGTACTGGCGGGAAGCGCCAGGCGCGGCGCCGGATGACGCGGCCGCGACCGCCCGGGCCCAGGGGGGCGTTCCAGACGAGCGTCTGATCGGAGACGTCGATGGCGCCGCCGACTGGCTGCGGGCGCTGCCTAGCTCGAACGGAAACGTGGGTGTGATCGGTTACTGCTCGGGTGGGCGCCAGAGCGTGCTCGCCGCCTGCAATCTGGATCTGAACGCCGCGGTCGACTGTTACGGAGCATTCGTGGTCGGCACTCCTCCTGAGGGCTTCCCGATCAAGATCACCGGACTCGAGGATCAGCTCGCAAACCTGCGCGCGCCGCTTCTCGGGCTGTTCGGGAACGAGGATCAGCACCCGTCGCCGGACCAGGTCGATCGGCTCGAGGAGATCCTCAAGGCTGACGGCAAGACATACGAGTTTCACCGCTACGACGGCGCCGGACACGGCTTCTTCGCGGTCGATCGGCCGGCATACAACGTGGCCGCTGCGAACGACGGCTGGGAGCGGATCGAGGAGTTCTTCGCCACTCACCTGGAGGCTTGAGATGTGCACTTACGCAACCCTGAATACCGACCTCGAAGGCAGCGCCAAGGGGCCGGAGAGCAAGTGGTTTCCTGTCAGCCACGGCACCGTGTACTTCGATCACCCGGTCCATGCGATGGCCGAGCACACGCTCAACATCGATTTCACCAACCCGTCCCGCGGACCATCTGCGCGCGTCGCCGTCGAGCTGACAGCGAGCTCAGCGCGGGCGCTCATACAGGCGATCGAGGATGCGCTCGCCTCGGCTCCGGCCGAGATGACTCTCTGAGGCGGAGTGAGCCGCGACCAACGTCAGATCGACGGTCGCGGCTCGCCCCAGGTGCTGCGCTCGAAGTCGAAGGAGCGCGCCATCGGGGCGCCTTCGTCATCGAAACCGCCCAGCCAGCAGTGGAAGTCGTCAAGCTGCCGCTGGTGGTGATCGCAGAATTCGGAATCGGCGATGAGGCTCTCGCGCGGCTCGCGGCAATTGCGTGCCTGGCAGACCTCGTCAGGGTATGGCTGGCTCATGAGGCAAAACCTAACGCCTCGATATTGAGGTCACATGTGCATCAGGTCGACTGCCGTTAGGCTCGTCGAGGCCGCGTCTCAATCCTCAGAGAGGCTCGACCTGAATCGCCTGTGCGAGCCTCAGACCGAGACTGCGGACCGTACCGCCGAGGCGGATCTCACAAGGGCCCTCGAACGGCTGACGGCCGACCATCTGGAGCTCGCCGCCGATCCCGATCCCCTGCTCGGTCAGGTAACGCAGCATCGCCGGCTCCGCGTCGGAGACACGCACGATCCGGGCGCGCTCACCAGGTTCGAGGTCCGCGATCGTCGGCTGCGAGACCTCCTCGAGCTCGAGCATCCGGTTGGGGATCGGATCCCCGTGCGGGTCGGCCACTGGGTCTCCGAGCTTGGCGGCGATCAGCTCGATCAGCTCGTCGGAGGCGGCGTGCTCGAGCGCTTCGGCGAAGCGGTGCACGTCCTCCCATGGGATGTCGAGGCTGGTCGCCAGGAACAGTTCCAGCAGGCGATGGCGCCGGATCACTCCAAGTGCGAGCTGCCGGCCGGCCGGCGTCAGGCGCACACCCCGGTAGGGCACGTGTTCCGCCAGGCCGGAGGCGTCCATCCGCTTGACCATCATCGAGACCGAGCCGGCTGTGACCCCGAGCCGCTCCGCTATCTCGCTCGTGGACGCCGTGTGCTCCGGCTCGAGCGTGAGCGCGTAGATCGCCTTCACGTAATCCTCGACCGGGGCCGAGGCGCTCGGGTTAATGGCTGCCTGCATCGCGCCAAGAGTAACTGGGCACTGGAGCATAGTTGAGATTTTGATGCAGTGAACTTTTGCTGATACCCTGGTTGGTCCATGAGCTACGACGAGGCCGGCGAGGCCGCAATCGCGCGTGGTGGGGTTGGTATCCCGGTTCCCCCCGGGGTGCCGCGTCCCGCTGGACGCGGCACTTCGCGCCCACGCGAGCACAACGGAGCGCCGCCGACGCAGGCCTCCCGTCGTGGTGGCCGGCGCAAGGCGCTGGCGCTGCTCGGGCCGGCGTTCGTCGCGGCTGTCGCCTACGTCGATCCGGGTAATTTCGCGACGAACTTCCAGGCCGGTGCCGAACACGGCTACCTGCTGATCTGGGTCGTGGTGATGGCGAGCCTGATGGCGATGCTGATCCAGTACCAGACCGCCAAGCTGGGGCTGGTCACCCGCCGCAGCCTGCCCGAGCTCTGCCGTGAGCGCTTCCCGCGCCGGGCCAACGTGCTGCTCTGGCTACAGGCCGAGGTGATCGCGATGGCGACCGACCTGGCCGAATTCACCGGCGCCGCGATCGGCCTGAACCTCGTATTCGGGCTGCCGCTGTTCCTGGCCGGACTGGTGACGGCTGCGGTGGCGTTCGCGGTGCTCGCGCTCGATCGTTGGGGCCACCGGCCGTTCGAACTGGTGATCTTCGCGTTGCTGATGCTGGTGGCGCTCGGGTTTCTGCTCGACTTCTTCGCCGTCGGCCATCAGTCCTACGCGAGTGCGGCCACCGGTCTGTTGCCGCACATCGGCGCTGGTGACGAGCTCGCGCTAGCGGTCGGGATCGTCGGGGCCACTGTGATGCCCCATGTGATCTACCTGCACTCCGAGCTTCAGAAGAACCGCCTGCGCGGTGGCGGCATCAAGCTCGGTGAGCTGCTGCGGTTCAACAAGCTCGATTGCGTGCTTGGTCTCGGGGTCGCCGGCATCGTGAACGTCACCATGCTGTGCGTGGCCGCGGCGCTGTTCGCCGGCGTCGGCTTCACCGGGACGGTCACGCTCGAACTTGTCCACTCACGGATGGCCGAGGTGGTCGGCGGCGGGGCCGCGCTCGCCTTTGGTGCGGCACTGATCGCCTCAGGCATCTCGGCCTCGAGCGTCGGCACATATTCCGGTCAGGTTGTGATGAGCGGCTTCATGAACTGGCGGCTCCCGATCGTGTTCCGGCGGGTGGTGACGATGGTGCCGTCGCTGCTGGTGCTGGCGTTCGCGACCAACACGACCAATGCGCTGGTGCTGTCGCAGATCGTGCTCTCGTTCGGGATACCGTTCGCACTGGTGCCACTGGTGCTGTTCACCTCCAGTCGCAAAGTGATGGGCGAGCACGTGGACCGCCGGGCTACCGTGGTGGCGATGGTTCTGGTCGCCGCCGTGATCACCGGCCTCAATCTCTTCCTGCTCGGTAGCGCCGTCGGCGGCCTGTTCTGATCGCTGAGCCGTACAGCCGGCCGGCCGCGTAGGCCACGGCCGCGGCAGCGCCGACAAAGAAGCCGACCGGCCAGTTCGTCTCGAAGGAGAGGGCGATGGCGGCCCAGACGGCGACGACGGCGATCGCCACCGACAGCGCCAGCGCCCGGCCCGGTCTGGCGGTGAAGGCGCGGGCGGCGGCCGGTGGCCCGATCATCAGGCTGAAGATCAGTGTCGTGCCGACAACCGGCACGGTCACGGTCGTCGCCAGCGCGACCAGCAGCAGAAATGCGATCTCGACCCTGAACGGGTCGATCCCGCGGGCACTCTCAGGTAGAACCGAGGCCAACAGGAGCGGCCGCCACATCGCGGCCAGTGCCAGCAGGCAGACGGCTGCGAGTGCAATCGTCGGCCACAGCTCGCTCTCACTGATCCCGAGCACCTCGCCGAACAACAGCGAGTAGGCCGCGGGTCCGTATTCGACGCTGAAGCTGAGGAACAGCGCGCCGAGCCCGAGCATGAACACGAGCGTGAGCGCGGTCGCCACATCGCGGCGACCACGCCGGGTCAGCAGCCCGATCCCGAGGGCTCCACCGAGCGCGAAGACACCGAGACCGATCAGCGCAGAGACGCCGACGAGGCTCGCGCCGGCCGCGCCGGCGAAGGAGCCGTTGGGGATTGCATGTGCGACGAAGGCCGAGCCGCGCATCACGATGAAGAAGCCGACGGCGCCGCCGACGATCGCCACCAGCGACGCGACGATCCAGGTGTCAACCATGAAGCCGCTGAACATCTCTAGTTGTGCCTCCCGCTGCGCCCGCTGTGCAGTCCGGAGGCCAGATAGGCGAGCAGCACAAGCGTCACGATGAAGAAGCTGACGGGCCAGCCGTGCCCCAGCGGCGGCCAGTAATAGCTGTCCCAGGCGAGCACCAGCCCGAGCCACGTGCAGGCCAGTCCGATGCCGGCCGCGATCAGGATCGCGCGGTGCGGGCGGCTGCTGAACCTGAGCGCGGTCGCCGCCGGCCCGACCAACAGCGCGGTCGACAGGATCGCGCCGATCGTCATCGCTGACAGAGCCACGGCGACGGCCAGCGCCAGCAGGTAGCCGAAGCCGATCAGGCGCACCGGCAGGCCACGCGCCGCGGCCAGCTCCGGGCTCACGGTGACCAGCAGCAGCGGCCTGTAGATCGCGATCAGCAGCGTTGCCGTGATCGCGCTGAGCACGAGCACGAGCGGAATGTCCGAGGGGGAGAGCGTGAAGATCGAGCCGAACAGGATCGTGGGGATCGCGCCCGTCGTGTTGTTGTGGATGGTGCCGAGATAGAAGAACAACGCAGCCAGGCCGAAGCCCGCGCCCAGGACGATCCCGGTTGCCAAATCACGCCCCCGTGCGCGCTGGATGCCGATCAGCTCCATCACGGCCGCGCCCGCGACCGAGACCATGACAAAACCCCACAGCGGGGCGACTCCCACGAGGTATGCGCTGGAGCCGCCGGCCGCGCCCAGGTCACCCAGTGCCTCACCGGCGAACGACTGCCCGCGGATGACCGTAAAGACGCCCACGCCACCGGCCACGATCGCGACCAGGCCGCCGATCGCCGCCGCGAGCTGGACGGCTGAGCTGGAGAAGAAGCCCGGCTCGACGATCGCGTGCAGGACCCCCTGCATCGGAGCTCAGAAGACCTCAGCGCCGTGGTGATGGGGGTGCGACGGTTCAGCGTCGTCGCTGTCACCGGCGACGACGATCACGCGCCCGTGCACGCGCAGGACCTCCACCGGATGGCCGTAGAGGCGACTGAGGACGTCGGAGCGAACGATCTCGTCGGCCGTGCCGCAGACGGCGCGGCCCTCGGCGAGGTAGACGACCCGGTCCATGACCGGCAGCAGCGCGTTCATCTCGTGGGCCGAGATCAGCACCGAGATCTGTTGCTCTCGTGCGATCCGCGCGAGCAGCGTGACGACCTCGCGGGCACTGCGCAGATCGAGGTTGGCGAGCGGCTCGTCGAGCAGCAGGAGCCGTGGGCGGCTGATCAGCGCATGGGCGATCAGGATCCGTTGCTGCTCGCCCCCGGACAGCTGGCCGATCCGCGCGTCGGCGAAGACCTCGGCGTCGACCGCTGCCAGCATCTCCTGCACCAGCGCCCGTCGGGCGCGTGACGGCCGCGGTGGACCGAGCCGATGTCCGTCGATCCCGAGCCCGACCAGGTCGCGGCCGCGGAGCGGCATGTCCGGGTCGAGCAGGAACTTCTGCGGGACGTAGCCGACGCTGCGGCGGCGATCGTCGGCGGCCACCGCCACGGTCCCGTGGGTGGGAGCGAGCAGGCCGAGGATCACCCTCAGCAGCGTCGTCTTGCCCGCGCCGTTGGAGCCGATCAGACCGGTCAGATGGCCCGGCGCCAGCGCGAATGTGACGTCGTCGAGGATCGTGCGCCCGCCAAGCTCGACCGTGACCCCGGAGACCTCGAGCGCGCACGCGCTCGAGGTCTCCGGGCCGCTGACGCCGTCGGCTTGCGCGCTGACGCCGTCGGCCTGAGAGGGTCCGGTCACGGGAGCCTCGTCGTGGACCTGCCGGTGGTCACCGCGCGGTTCAGTGCGTTGACCTCAGCGAGCATCCACGACTGGTAGTTGTAGCCGCTCGGCATCGTCTCATACACGCCCACGACCGGAACGTGATATTTCACCGCCTGCTTGAGGAAAGACTGCGTCAGCGTGTCGGTCACCTGCTGGTTGTAGACGAACACCTTGACCCTGTGGTTCGCGAACAGATTGTTCTGCAGGCTGACGTCCTGGGGGGCGGGATCGACGCCGTTCATGATGTCAGCCTGCAGGTTCCACGGGGTCATGTTGTCGGCGCCGGCGGCTGCCAGCATGTAGTCGCCGACGGGCTCGGTTGTCGCCACCGGTGTGCCGGGGTGCTGGCGCTTGAACCTGGCGATCGCTCGCTGCCACGGCCTGAGCGACGCGTCGAACCTCCTGACGTTGGCGCGGAAGTAGGCCGCGTGCGCGGGCTCGAGCGCGGACAGGTCCTTTGCCAGCGCGATTGCGACGTTAGGCATCGTCTCGGGCCGGTACCACAGATGCGGATTCTTGGTGTCATCCGGCAGGCCGAGCAGCGTCTGCACGTCGATCACCTTGCGCGATGAGTCGGGCGACGCAGCCTCGATCTTGTTCATGAAGGTGTCGTAGCCAACGCCGTTTTGGACCACCAGCCTGGCGGCATTGACGCTCTCGGCGACGCTCGCGCTCGCCTCGAAGCTGTGCGGGTCGGTGTTCGGGTTGCTCATGACCGCCGTCACCGTCACGTACCTTCCGCCGACCTGTGAGATCACGTTGGCGTACTCGTTCTCGGCGCCGACGGCGATGATCCGGTCGCCGCTGCCGTGCGCGACCGTGCTGCCGCAGCCGGCGCACGCGATCGCGGCGGCGAACAGCACGATCAGGCGCCACCCGGCTGCTTGATTGCGTGATCTGCAGGTTCGGAAGCGGAGCTGCATGCCTGAACTATAGGAGAATGATTCTGATTCTCATTCTCATTCCGGGCTATGAGAGCGGTATCGTGAGTAGATGGACACAGATGCGCATACGGACATAGATGCGCATGCGTACACGGATGTGCACGCGGATGCGGCCGGGAACGCGAGCGAGCACGGATCTGCGGCCTGGGCAGGGCACGCGCGTGCGCTGGTGCGGCGCGCGGGGCACAATCGCGGTGCCGCGCGCGACGCTCTGATCGATCTTCTGGCCGACCAGCCCTGTGCGGTGAGCGTGGCGGAGCTCGAGGATGCTCTTGAGGACCGACGGCCGGTGGGTCGCGCGAGCGTGTACCGGGCGCTGGAACTGCTGCAGGATCTGAATTTGATTGTCCGCGTCGATGCGGGCGACGGTGTCGTGCGGTATGAGCGGGCACACGACGCCGACCAACACCACCATCACCACATGCTGTGCGACCGCTGCGGATTGCTGATCGCGTTCCACGACGACCAGCTCGAGGACGCCATCCACAACCTCAGCGACCGGCTCGGATTCGAGAGCAGCGGACACGAGGTCACGCTGCGCGGTACCTGCAGCGAGTGCCGCTGAACACCTCGTCGGTCGCCGCCAGATCGGACTCGGGGCCGCTGCGGCTCTGCGGGACGAAGCTCTGGTTGTCGGTGTCTCTCAGCTGCCGGTGGACGCGCGACCCTCGGCCTCGCGCACGCGCTGAACCATCCGCTCGAGCAGCGCCCAGGCGACCTCCGGATGATTATGGGCAAGCGGCCGGAACACCCAGCTCGTGAACGTCAGACACTTCGTGTCCGTCTCAGCCGTGACTCGGGCTGCCCGCGGGCTATGGTCGATCAGTGCCATCTCGCCGAAGTAGTCGCCCGGACCCACGGTGCGTACGGGGCGTCCGCCGACCTCGACCCTCATCGTGCCCTCGGCGACGATGAAGAACGTTGCGCCGACGGCATCCTCCTCCGTCAGCACCGTGCCGGCGGCGAACTCCATCTCGTGTGCGTCCTGTGCGACCTTCTTGAGCTCCTTGGGCTTCAGTACGGAGAAGATCGGAACCTTCGCCAGGATCGCTTCGGTGTCTGCCATGTGCGCAACCTAGCCGCTGGCGGCCGCACGTGCAACTAATTTCCCGCGTTACGCGCGAACACTGACGAGTTTGAGGCTCTGACCGTGTTTGAGCGCTGACAGCGCGAGTGTCAGATGGCCCCTGACCATACGTGAGACCGAGCACGACACCACCCGGCCGCCGGTGACGACGAACGCCCATGCGCTGGTCTTGGCTCGGCCCACCCGCGAGATCGACAGCTCCAACCTGCGGTGTGCGCGCTCGACCACCAGCACGTGCGCCAGGGTCGCCTGATGGGTGCCTCTGATCGTGGTCACGGCCGCCACGTTCGCGCCGGCGCCGATCGTCACAACGCCCGCGCCGGGAGCTCTGATCGGCCCGACCCAACGAGTCGTAACGATCGGCGTGGTCCCGGTGGCCCCTTGGGCGGTTACGACGATCCTGATGTATCGGCCCTCGTCCGCTCGCAACAGCCGGTATCGATACGCGCTGCCGGGGCGCAACAGCTTGCAGGTGTGCGCACAGCTGTAGAACCGCACCGTCACGGCCCTGGCGTTGGTGTAGGTGCCCGGGCTGACCGCGAGCGCCGCACCGACAATCGCAGCCCCGCCGACCGTCGGTGCCACCAGCATCTTCGGGGGCAGGCCGGGTGTCGTGGCCGTCGTCGTGCCGGTCGTAGCGGTTGTGGTCACAATGGTGCTTGTCGCCGGTGCCGGCACGATCGGCCCCATCACGTTCGACGCGGGCACGGTTGTGCTCCCGCCGCCGTTGGTGTCCGTGACCGTGACCGTGACGTAATCGCCGGTGGCCGCTGCATCCGGGGTGTACGCGGACGACGTGGCCCCGGAGATGTTGGTGAACGTGCCGGCGTTGCCTGTCGGCGACTGCTCCCATTGATACGAGAAGCTCGAGCTCCCGCAGGCCTGACTCCAGTTGCCGTCCGTTGCCGTGAGTTGCGATCCGACCTGTGGCGTGCCGTTGACGAGCGGCAGGACGCTGTTGGTGGGAGCGGATGGCGGTGTCGTGAAATCGTTGTTGTAGCCGTCGACTGTGCCGTCTGAGTTCGTTGCGTCGAGCCGGTAATCGTAGGTCGCGCACGGCTGCAGGTCCGGGAGCGACACCGACGCTGACGCCAGTCTGCTGCCGCTTCCCGCACTGACCGGCGCCGTGGGGCTGCCGGCGGCGCCGTAGGACGTCGAGGTTCCGTACTCCCACTGATACTTCGTCCCCAGTGAGTTCGGATAGAGGCCGGCCTGTAGGCTCGCGCTGGTCGGGCCCAGGGACGTCTCATAGCTACCGCCGATCCCGGGCGCTCCCGTCACAACCTGCCCGCTGATTGAGCCGTTTCCGGTCGGGCCGTCCCAACCACTTGCCGCGTTACAGATCAACAGGGCACCGGTCGGGCAAGTGCCGTCTGAGCCGGCCACGATGTCGTTGAGCAGCGAAGCGTCGCTGTACGCCCACTGTGGTGTGGTGCCGGTGGTGCCGGTGACCGCTTCGAAACCTGCCGCGAGTGGTGTTGCGAGGCTGGTGCCACCGACGATGCACCAGTGGTTGGAGGTGCCGCATCCGTAGTAGCCGGCGCGTGAGTCGTAGATCTCGAGGCCGGTGTTTGGATCGGCGTCGGCTGAGACGTCGTTGTAGGCGCGACCACCGCTGTAGGCCTGACCCACCTGAGTCGCGATGGCCTCGCAAGCGCTGACCGAGGCGGATAGGCCCGCCTGGTATCCCGGGGTCGACTGGCTCAGGTCGCATCCGGACTCCGTGCCGCTGCACGAGTTCGACAGCCGGGCTTGGATGGAGCAGTTGGTTGGTCCGATCGCCCACGTCGACTCACCGAAGCCACGCGGGTTCGCGGCCGCCGCGAGAGAGGTGCCACCAACGGCGGTCACCCCTGGGAGCGACGCGGGATAGCCGACCACGTCCTTGTTCTTGCCGAGGAAGTTGGTGTCCGCGTTCAGCGGAGGGCCGGGATAGGAGTCATCGCCCGCTGCGGCGAGCGGCGATGCGTTGCCAAATGACCAGTCGGCCGCCGCGTCGGTCTCATCGGCGATCTGGTCGCCGCCGAAGCTCATCGAGATTTGATTGGCGCCGAGGCTGGCGGCCGTCGCCGCTGCGGTCTCCAGATCCGGGCTGGTACCGGAGTCGTCGCTGTTTGCCTCGACGAGCAGGATCTTGCATAGCGGACAGACCGATGAGACCGCGTCCAGGTCTAGCGATTCTTCAAGGTTCCAGCCGGCTTCGATCTCGTTGTTCGGCGGGGCGCTCGGCAGCGGAGAGCTCTGGCCGTTCTGGTTGACCTCCTCGAAGCAGCTTCTCGTCACCGTCGGGGAGCAAGCGGGCAACGTTGGTAGGCCGCTGGCAGCCCGGAAGGCCGCGAGATCCGAGGACGCGTTCGGATCGTCGTAGGCGTCGACGATGGCGACCGTGTCGCCGGATCCGGCGGTCGCGGAGAGATAGCTGAGGTCATAGGCCCACTGCAGATAGGCGGGCGTATAGACGGCAGGCGCGTTTTGAGCGGCGCTCGCCGTGGGCGTCGAGCGCGCAGTTGCGCTGTTGGTCCCCATCGGCCTGCTGTGGGGGACCGCGGTCGGCCCCACGCGCATGTTCGTCGCGGTCACCGCCAGCACCTGCGCGGCACACGCCATTGCTCCGGGTGGCGGCTTTCCGCAGGCCGGCTTGATCGTCAGCTGCGTCGCCGAATAGCCCGTCGTCCGCCTGAGGTCTGATGAGATCGTCGCCGAACTCGCCGGAGCGGCCGCCAGGCCGGCGTGTAGGTTCGTAGCCGACGCTGCCGAGGGCACCGCGGCTGCGGACCCGCAGAGCAAAGCCAAGACGAGCAGACAGGGTCGGCCGGCTCCTACGGATGCGCTGATGCGGGAACGATTGAACATGCGACATGGATCGAGTCGGCGCAGGGCCTCAAAGATAGAGGGATGAAACCGCTGTGCCCAGGCGTTCTTATCGCTTCTTTAACGTTTCGTCCGGGCCAGAGTGTGCCTGCTGCCGGCCGTGAGGGAGGAGTTTCTCTGCCTGGGGCAGAGAAACTCCTCCCTCACGCGGTTGGATTCGCGATCGCCCGCACCCCGGTTGCAACCAGCCACGCGCCGCGAGCGCAACCAACCACGCCGCCGAGCGCAACCAGCCACGCGCGCATCGGACACCTCCCGGCCCCACGGTTCATTCCACAGGCCTGCCAGGGCGTATCCTGCGTGTCGATGAGGCTGAGGCGGCGAACCGGGGGCGGCCGTTCTGCCGGCGGTGTATGGCCTCTGCGCCTTGCCTGGGGCCGGGTTGCGCTCCTTATAACGGCCATCGCCGCCGTCGCGACCCCGGCAGCAAGCGCGCGGCAACGGGCGGCGGTCGGCGCCTCCGCGGCGAACGCACAGCCACAGACCGTCGCCGGGCCGACGTTTCCGGACACGACCTGCCCCGCATTTCCGGCTGACAATGTCTGGAACACTCCGATCACCGGCCTGCCGGTGGACAGCCACTCCTCCACCTGGCTCGCCCAGATGGAGGCGGGGTCGACGTTCCTGCATCCCGACTACGGGCCCGGCGGCGGTTCAAGCCCGTATGGGATCCCGTGGCAGGTGACGGCGCGGCACCCGAAGTTCGTGCGGATCCGTTTCCAGTACGGCGACGAGAGCAACCGCGGTCCGTATCCGTTCTCGGCCGGCACTCCGATCGAGGGCGGACGGGACGCCACGGGCGACCGGCACGCACTGATGGTCGATCCGGCGACATGCCGCCTGTACGAGCTCTATGACGCGCATTACGGGCAGGGCAATCGCTCGACGGCCGGTTCCGGTGCGATCTGGAACCTGAGGTCGAACCGGCTTCGCCCCGCCGGCTGGACCTCTGCCGATGCTGCAGGACTGCCGATCCTGCCGGGGTTGGTCAACTATGACGAGGTCAGGTCGGGTCATATCGATCACGCGATCCGCTTCACCGCCGACATCACCAGCACGCGCTACCTGTGGCCGGCGCGGCACGAGGCCGGCTCGACCAGCAGCCCCGACCACCCGCCGATGGGCGCGCGCTTCCGTCTGAGGGCAAGCTTCAGCCTCCCGGCGTCGCGTTGTGCGCGGGCGTGTCAGGTGGTCATCACGGCGATGAAGACCTACGGCCTGATCCTCGCCGACAACGGCAGCAACTGGTACTTCCAGGGCACCGCTGACCGCCGCTGGACCTACACGATGGTCGATCAGCTGAAGGCCATTCCGGCCAGCGCGTTCCAGGCGGTCGACGAGAGCTGCCTGATGATCAGCGCGGGTTCGGGTCAGGCCAGGCAGCCGGGTACGGCCGCCTACCGGACGGCTTGCAGCAGGAATCGCTGAGGGCCCTAGCGGGCTTCGGCCAGCAGGCTCATCCGGGCGCCGCGGCGAGTCCGGCCGTTGCAGCGCCAGGCCGGACCGGGCTTGTCCGTGTCCTGCTCGACGCTCTCGGGCTCAAGCTTGACCATCTGTGCCAGTGAACGGATATAGGCGGCGATCACGCCCTCGCTCGAGCGCTCTGCGCGGCTGCGTGGGGCCGAAGGTGCAATGAAGTCTGTCGTTACGGTTGCCATGGGGTCTCCTTGGTCGGGGCCTGGCGGCGCGGGCCCGGCCCCGCTGGGCTGGGCCCGCGAGGGGCCGCTCGCAGGGGCGGGCGCAGCCGGGATCTGGAGGCTGCCTCCGGAAACTGTAGCGGAGGATGCCTCCGGATGCAAGGTGCCCCAGGCTCTTGGTGTAGATCCGCCCTGTGGATAGGCTGCCACACACAACCTTGTCCAGATGTCTGAGGCGCTGGATGCACAGCTTCCGGAGGATTGCACGTATGACAACTGACCTGATCGTCTCCTACGACGGCACCCCCAATGACGACGACGCGCTGGCCCTGGGAAAGCTCCTGGCAGAGACCGGATCTGCGGTGGCGTTGGCCTACGTGCGCCACTCGCGGGAGTTTGACCCCAGGCGCGAGGACGTGGCGCAGCACGATGCGACAGAGCGTCTCCAGCGTGGCGCAGCGCTGATCGGCATGCCGGTCACTGAACACGTCGTCGTCGGCCCCAGTACCGGCACGGTGCTGGGCGAGCTGGCCGAGGAGCTGGGGGCGGGGGTGGTCGTCTTTGGCTCGGACTACCGCACACCGGTGGGGCGTGCCGAGCCCGGAACCTCGGCGCAGCGACTGCTCGAGGGTGGTCCGGTGGCGGTTGCGGTCGCGGCCGCCGGCCTGCGCGCCAAATCGGACTCCGCGATCCGGTCGATCGCGGTGCCGTTCGCCGGGCCGGTCAACGACGACGCACGGGCCACGGCCGCGGCGCTCAGCGCGGCGCTCGGCGCCGAACTCGTCGACGCCGGTGCGGGCGGGGTCGACCTGATCGTCGTCGGCTCCCAGGCGGGGGCGCCGGCCGGCCGGGTGGTCGTCGCAGGTGAGGTTCGCAATGAGCTCAACAGCGCGCGCAGCTCGGTCCTGGTGCTCCCGGCCGAGACCCGGCTGGAGTTCTGAACCTGAGGGTCGCGCGAAAGCTTAGGTACACAGCTTGCCGAGATGCAGCGCCACGGGGGTGTCGGGCTCGACCTGGGTGCCGGCGGCCGGCGACTGGCTGCAGACCTGCTCGGGGAACGGCAGCAGGAATGCCAATGGGTCGCTGTCGCCGTGCACCTCGGGCTTCAGTCCGGCGTCGCGGAGCGCAGCGGCCGCGGCGCTCGAGCTCTTGCCGCCGACGTTCGGCACGATGACCAGCACGTAGCGGACCACGCGCAGGGAGACCATCGCCGGCCTCGCGTGGGGCGCGCTGGCGATCACGTCCACGAGGTTCGTGCCCGGACTCAACGCGACCGAGGCTGAGAAGCTGCCGTCGGCGCTCGGCGAGACGCCGTGGCCAAGCACCAGAATGTGGGAGCTGTGCGGCGTGACGACGCCGGAGATGGTTGCGGTTGGAGTCTCGACGCGGCTGCCGTCGGCTGGAGAATCCACGGTCAGCTTCACCGGCGCCGCGGTCGGGGTCGTGGTCTGACCGCAGCCGCCGAGCAACATCGCGATCGCCACGGCCACCCCGATGGCTGGAAATCTTGGGACTCGGGGGCCATATCTGAAGCCGGCGCGCACGTGGCCGACGGTAGCGCGGTGCGGAGCATTCAATCGACGCCTAACCATCAGAATGCAGGGAAACGTCGCGGCTGTGGGCAGAATGTCTACGTGTCCGATCTCTCACCAGGGAGTGAGTTCGCCGGTTGCCGCATCGAGGAGGTCCTCGGCCGTGGCGGCATGGGCGTCGTCTATCGCGCCCGTGATCTCTCGCTTGATCGCCCGGTGGCGATCAAGCTGATAAACGACCAGCAGGCCGGCGACGCGGAGGTTCATCGGCGCTTTGAGCGTGAGGCACGGCTGATGGCGGCGATCGACCACCCCAACGTGATCCCCGTCTACGCGGCCGGCGAACAGGACGGGCACCTGTATCTGGTCATGCGGTATGTCGACGGCACCGACCTGCAGGCGCTGCTCAGTGCCAGGGGCCGCTTGCCGGCAGCCCAGGCCGCCCGCATCACCGACCAGGTCGGGCGGGCCCTCGACGCCGCGCACGCTCGTGGCCTGGTGCATCGCGATATCAAACCCGCCAACGTCCTGCTCGACGGTGAACACGCCTATCTGACGGACTTCGGGATCACGCGGCTGGTCGATGAGCGGACGCGCTCGACCGGCGATGGTCAGTGGGTGGGCACGGTCGACTACGTTGCTCCCGAGCATCTTCGCGGCGAGCCGATCGGGCCACTGAGCGACGTCTACTCCCTGGGGTGCATGCTGTTCGCATGTCTGACCGGAACCCCGCCGTTCAGGCGCGAGACGACCGCGGCGACGATCGCCGCGCATCTGCACAGCGAGCCGCTGAGGGTGTCAGACGTGGCGGCGGTTCCAAAGGAGTTCGACGATGTGCTCGCCAGAGCACTGGCCAAGGCCCCGCAGGACCGCTACCGGAGCACCGGTGAGCTGGGGGTCGCGGCACTCGCAGCGGCCCACGTCGACGAGCAGCCAGGGAGACGGTCCAGCTCCGCGGTCAGGCGTGACGGCTCACTGTGGGCCGATGAGGCGCCCCAGGCGCAAGCGGCGCCGGGGGCGCAACCGCAAGCCGAACCGATCGCCGTGGCTGAGACCGCTGTGCGCGGCGAGGAGGAGACGGTGGTGCGCGGAATGGAGCGCACGCGGATCGCGCAGACGCGGGTGATGCCGCGGGACGGTGAAGTCGCTGGTGGCGCAGCGGTCGCCGGCGGCGCTGCCGCAGCGGTCGCGGACCATGGCAGAGTGCGCCAGCGGCGACGCGTGATGGCGCTGACGGCGCTGGCCGCAGTCATCGTCGCGGTTGTTGCCGCGGTTGTCCTCGCGCTCCCGCGCTCCGGCGCCGGCACCTCCGCCGGTCCGCTCACGGTCTCTGAGATCACTGGCGCCGTGCATCGATTCGCGATCGATTACGGCCACCGCGACGTGAGCGCGCTCTCGCGGCTGCTGGCGCCGAACGTCACGCGGGTTGACCCCTCGAGCGCCCAGCACGGCCGCAGCGCGGTGCTCGGCGAGTACGAGCATCAGTTCGTCACCGCCCCGGAGCCGGTCGCCTACAAGGTCAGCGACCTGAGTGTGACCCCAGGCTGGGCAGGACGCGCTCAGGCGAATTACATGCTGACGATGAGCGGCGGCGGGACGCTCCCGGGGGCGGTCGTGTTCGGCCTCCAGCGAGCGGCTGACGGTCGCGTGCAGATCGCGCTGATCTCAACGCGGTAGTGCAACGGGCCGGACGCTTCGCGGCTCGGCTCCTGGACCGGTGATCAGTTGGCGTTGCGGTCCAGGAACGCGTAGACGTCGATCAGGTCGACGCCCGGGTAGGGGTTGAAGACGACGGTGTCGGTCGGCAGGCCTGAGACGAAGGCGCTGTGGTCACGGGCGGACGGCCAATTCGAGGCCTCCCAGCGGGCAGCGGCGTCGGCCGGTGGGCGCTGGCAGCAGGCGAGGTCCGGACAGGTCGAGGTGCAGTGGCGAGTGGTGTCCGACCCCCGGAACCAGTGAGACATCGAGTCGAGCGTGCCGACCGTGATCGCGTCGTCGCGGGCGAGGTCGATGTGGGTCGCGCACCAGAAGGTGCCGGCGACAGTTTCGGTGCGCTGGTAGTGGAATTCGTAGGAGTCCTCGGAGTCAAACGCCTGGCGTGAGCTCCACCAGCGGCACAGTCGTTGGCCTTCGATGGTGCCGTCGACATCGGCGGGCAGCAGCACCCCGTCGTTCTCATACGCCTTCCAGAGCAGGCCGTCGGGATCTGAGCGCTGGAAGTGGACCGGGATTCCGAAGTGGCGGGTGATCAGGTTCGTGAGGCGGTGAGCGGCCATCTCGTAGGAGACGTAGAAGATCTCGCCGAGGTCCTCGACCGCGATGTCCTCGTTGCGCCTGGCGTCGGCCAGCACCTGGACCACCGCGCGCTCGGGGGCGAGCAGCGCGCCGGCGAAGTAGTTGGCCTCCACCCGCTGACGCACGTAGGCGGCGAAGTCAGCCGGCTGTGCGTGCCCGAGCGCGAAGTGGCCGAGCGTCTGGGCGATCACCGATCGCGATGAGCGCGTGCCGCCGGTCGCGTTGCGTTGGGGGACATAGAGGACGCGGTTGGCCATGTCGGTGATCGAGCGGGTCGAGCGCGGCAGGCCCTGGACGCGCGCGACGTTGAAGCCGAAGTAGGCTGCGGCGTCGCTCACGTGGCGCTCGGACAGCGCTCCGTGACCGGGGTAGCCGATCGCGTCGAGTGCCTCGGTGGCAGCCGACTCGATCTCCCCGAAGTAGTTGTCGCGCCTGCGCATCTCGTCGCGCATCGCGGCGTTGGCGGCTCGCGCGCCGAGCGTGCCGACGGCGACGTTCGGGTCGGTCGCGATCCGGACGTTCCCGTCCGAGAGCTCGCGCACCCGCTCGAACAGCTTGACGATGTGCTCCAGCGTGGCGGCATCCATGCGCGCCGACGGTTTCAGATACGGCAGTCGCAGCGCCTGATACCGGGGGTCCTCCTGGATGTGGGCGAGCGCGACCTCGAGCTCGGCTCGGCGACTCGGTGCCGCCGGCGACAGCAGCTCGGCGGGTTTGCAGTCGAGTGCGGCCGCGAGTTGGTTGACCGTGGACAGGCGCGGCTCCCGATGCCCGTTCTCGAGCTGAGAGAGGTAGGAGGCTGAGCTGCCGACGGCCGTACCGAGTGCGTCCAGGGTCATGCCCGCGCGCTTGCGTTGATGGCGCAGCCGCTGTCCGAACACGAACGGATCGAGCGAATCCCCGAGCATCGTGGGCAGAAGTTTGGCACTTATGTCCATTTATGGCAAGCCTGGCGATCTTTCAGTGGACAAAGCTCGCTCCGACGTGAAGGATTCCCGGATGTGTCCGTTACTGGGAACCGACTCATTGACTGAGCCGCCGACCGGCAGCTACCAACTGACGTACAGGAGCTGACCAAGATGACCACCCTCTCTGACATAGCTGATGCCGCGATCGAGCGCGATTGGGAGACCAACCCGCGCTGGCTCGGCGTTCAGCGCACCTACGAGGCCGCCGACGTGATCCGGCTGCGTGGCTCGGTGCGCGTCGAGCACAGCCTCGCGCGTCGCGGCGCCGAGCGGCTATGGGACCTGATCCATACCGAGGACTACATCAACGCGCTCGGCGCGATGACGGGCGGGCAGGCTGTCGAGATGGTGAAGGCTGGGCTGAAGGCGATCTACGTATCCGGGTCGCAGGTCGCGCCCGATGCCAACCTCTCCGAGCAGGTCGACCCGGAACAGAGTCTGTACGCGGCCAACAGCGTTCCGGCGGTCGTGCGGCGGATCAACAACGCGCTGCGGCGCGCCGATCAGATCGAGTGGGCCGAGTCCGTCGCGAGCGGTCTAACGCAGGGGCAGCGCGAGTGGCTGGTCCCGATCGTCGCCGATGCGGAGGCCGGGTTCGGCGGGGTCCTGAACGCCTACGAGCTGATGGGTTCGCTGATCGAGGCGGGGGCGGCCGGCGTCCACTTCGAGGATCAGCTCTCCTCGGAGAGGAAGCGCGGCCACATGGGTGGCAAGGTCCTGATCCCGACCGGGCAGCACATCCGCACGCTCAACGCGGCGCGACTGGCCGCGGACGTTGCCGGGGTGCCGTCGGTGATCATCGCCCGCACCGACTCGTTCGGTGCGAACCTGCTGACCAGCGACATCGATCCGCTCGATCAGGAATTCATCACAGGCGAACGCTCGCCCGAGGGTTTCTACTACGTGCGCCCGGGGCTGGATTTCGCGATCGCGCGTGGACTTGCCTACGCGCCATATGCCGATCTGATCTGGTGCGAGACGGCGACGCCGGACCTCGAGGAGGCGCGGACGTTTGCGGAGGCGATCCGGTCCGAATATCCGGACAAGCTGCTCGCCTACAACTGCTCACCCTCCTTCAACTGGCGTAAGCATCTGGACAGCGACACGATCGCGCGTTTCCAGCGTGAGCTTGGCGCGATGGGCTACGCCTTCCAGTTCGTGACCCTGGCGGGCCGGCACGCGCTGAACGAGTCGACGTTCAGGCTCGCGCGTGGCTACGCCAACCACGGTATGACCGCCTACGTCGAACTGCAGGAGAGCGAGCTCTCACTCGAGCGGCTCGGCTACAGCGCGACGTGCCATCAGCGAGAGCTCGGCACCGGCTACTTCGACGATATCGCGGGCACGCTCTCCAGCGGCGCCGCCTCGACGTCGGCACTGGTCGGCTCTACCGAAGTGGCGCAATTCTCGGTCTGATCTCGACGCACGGTAGGCATGACCAGCGTCCGCGTCGGTCCAGCCACGTGTGCTCCTGCACGACACCCGTCCGCCACTTCGAACATGGATGATCACTTGATTGCTATCGCTGAGGAGGCTCGCTCGGGCTATCCCGACATCTACACACCTGACGCCGTTGCGGCGCTGGAGGCGCTTGCTCCGCTGGATGCGCGTCGTTCCGAGCTGATGGTTCAGCGCATTGCGCGCCGTGCGCAGCGCTCGCGCGATCGCCGGCCGATCGAGTTTCTGTCCGTGGACGGCGTGATTGACGGGACCTCGATCGGGGTTGCCGATGCGCGGGCGGGGCGGTTTGAGGGGGCGGTGATCCCGCACGATCTGAAGCGCCAGTGGATTCAGGGCACGGGCCCTGCGACGAAGCCTCGCGCGGGCACCGAGTCGGGGTTGCGCAATGTCGCCTACGCGATGCTGTCGGGGGCTGACGGTTGGATGTTCGACGGCGAGGACGCGCTCGGGCAGATCGAGACGATGTCGCTGGATAACCAGCGCAATCTCAGGCTGATGGTCGCTGAGGACCCGCAGTTCCTCTCGGTGGCTGAGCAGGTGGCCGGCGAGATGAACTCGTGGGCGCAGGGGTTCTTTGGCCGTGAGACGATCGCGGATTGGCGCGAGCAGATCGGCTTCACGACCAGGATCTTCCGCGCGCGCGGGCTGCACCTCGACGATCGTCATATCGGCCACGCTGACGGCCGGGGGTTCTCGGCGTCGATCGCCGACCTCGTTCTGTACGTGACGAACAATCACGCCGCCCTGGGTGAGCAGGGGCGGTCGATCGTTCTCTACCTGCCGAAGATTCAGACCGCTGCCGAGGCGGCGTATTGGAATCTGCTGCTGGACACGTTGGAGGATCATCTCGGTTTGCAGCGCGGAACGATCCTCTGTTATGTGCTGGTCGAGCAGATCGAGGCGTGCTTTCAGCTGATGGAGATCCGCGCCGCGCTCGGGCGCCACTTCGTCGGCTTCAACACGGGCCGCTGGGACTACATCAACTCGGTCTCCGACGCCTACGCGTGGGATCCGGGGTTCATCAACCCGAATATCGACGCGATCACGATGACCTATGGGTACATGCGGATCTACGAGGATCGGGTGCGCCGGGCGGTGAACACACCGGACCTGAACGGCAACTATGCGCTGTGGCAGGGCGGGATGGAGCCGAACATCCCGGTCGGCAGCGCGGCGGGGGTGCAGGCGGCGATGAAGAAGGCGGTCGCCGGCGGTGAGCGTGAGCAGCGCGAGGGCGCGTCGGGCAAGTGGGTCGCGCACTGGAAGATGGTTCAGATCATGCGCCCGGTCTGGGAGCGGACGGGCCAGGACAACCAGCTGGGCCGGGAGTTCCCGGCGCTGACCTACACCGCCGCGGACCGCGACGGCCTGATCCTTCTCGAGGACGCGCCGCGCACTGTCCGCGGTGCGCGCGACCTTTTGAGTGTCGGGTTGCAGTACGGCAACGCCTTCGGGCGCGGCTATCAGGCGGCGGCGCTCAAGCCCGCCGATTTCTTCGGCGACGACGACGTGCTCTACCTGATGGAGGACGCCGCGACCGGGGAGATTCGGTTGTCGGTCCTCTGGGAGTGGCTGCACAAATCCGGGCGCTTCACAGCAGATGATGATCAGACCGGTGTCCGCGCTGGTGACCAGTTGACCGAGGGACTGTTCCTGCGGTTGCTCGACGAGGAGTACGCCAAGCTGCTCGGAGCCGCGAACAACGATGTGCACGAGGACTCGAAGGCGACGACGCTGCCGCTGGCCAGGGCGATCGTCCGGGCTTATGTGCTCGAACCGGTCAAGGCGCCCTGGTACATCGACCTGCTCAACATCAACCTTGACAACGAGGACCTGACCCTCGGGGAGACCCGGATCCGCGAGTACCTCGACGCGTTCGGCCGGGATGGGACGCGTATCACCCGAAACCTCGACCTCGACACCAACACCTGAGAGAAATAGGCCACCTTCCCATGACTGCTTTCGACGACAACGTCACAGAAGCTCAGAAGTTCATCGATTCCGCTCGGTTCGCCGAGACCGTCCGGCTGTACTCGGCTCGTCAGGTCGCCGAGCAGCGAGGCACGATCCCGAGTGACTACCGCATCGCTCGCGAGAACGCCGCCGCCTTCTATGCGCGGCTGCGCGAGCTGTTCGATCAGAAGCGGTCGATCACGACCTTCGGCCCATACTCGCCGAGCCAGGCCGTCACGATCAAGCGGATGGGCATTGAAGGCATCTACCTCGGCGGCTGGGCTACGTCCGCCAAGGGCAGCATCACCGAGGACCCGGGCGCCGATCTCGCGAGCTACCCGCTGTCCCAGGTCCCCGACGAGGCCGCGTCGATCGTCCGGGCGCTGCTGACGGCCGACAAGAACCAGACCTACCTGCGCTCGCGGATGACGCCCGAACAGCTGGAGGCAGCGCCAGATCCGGTCGACTACCGGCCGTTCATCATCGCCGACGCCGATACGGGACACGGCGGCGACGCACATGTGCGCAACCTGATCCGGCGCTTTGTCGAGGTCGGCGTAACCGGCTACCACATCGAGGATCAGCGTCCGGGCACGAAGAAGTGCGGCCACCAGGGAGGCAAGGTGCTCGTCGGCGTCGATGAGCAGATCAAGCGGCTCGCCGCCGCGCGTTTCCAGCTGGACATCATGGGTGTGCCGGGCATCATCGTCGCCCGCACCGATGCGGAAGCCGCGAATCTCCTGGACAGCAGCGGCGACGAGCGCGATCACCCGTTCATCCTCGGCGCCACCTCGCGCAACGTGCCTTCGTACAAGCTCGTGACACTGGCCCTGATGCGGGTCTTCCACGGCGGTGGGCACGAGATGTTCAAGGGCTTCCAGCTGTATCAGGTCACGGATCAGGAGTACGCGGCCGCCGACGAGTGGCTGAGCAGCACCGGACTACGGCAGACGGCGGCGGACGCCGCGTCCAGCGTTGCCGGCCAGCCTGAGCCGCGCGTCGAGGAGGCCTACGACCGCATCCTGGGCGCGATGGTCGAGCGGTGGGAGGCAGACGCCGGCCTGCTGACGATCGGCGAGGCCGTGCTTGCCGCTCTGCGCACGCAGGAGGAGGACGGCACCGACGCCGCGATCAGCGCCGAGGAGTGGATCGCCTTTGCCAGGACCGCATCCTTCTGGAGCGTGCGTGAGAAGGCCCGCGGGCTGAACATCGACTTTCACTGGGACGCCGATGTCGCCCGCACCCCAGAGGGCTTCTACCAGGTGCGCGGCGGGCTCGAGTACGCGATCCACAAGTCGCTGTCGGTGGCGCCTTACGCGGACATCATCTGGATGGAGACGGCGTCGGCTGACATCCGCGAGGCGCACGAGTTCGCCGAGGCGATCCACGCCAAGTTCCCCAACCAGTTGCTCGCCTACAACCTCTCGCCTTCGTTCAACTGGGACTCCACCGGGATGTCCGACGACGAGATGCGCGAGTTCCCCGCGCGGCTGGGCGAGGCGGGCTTCGTGTTCAACTTCATCACCTACGGCGGGCACCAGATCGACGGTGTGGCGGCGGAGGAATTCTCCACGGCGCTGCTGCATGACGGGATGCTGGCGCTGGCGCAGGTGCAGCGCCGGATCCGCCTGCTCGAATCCCCGTACCGCACGCCCCAGACCCATGTCGGCGGGCCACGCCTCGACGCCGCACTTGCGGCTTCCTCGGCGCGCACCGCCACGACCAAGGCGATGGGCAGGGGCTCGACCCAGGTGCAGCACCTGAAGCAGACAGAGCTGCCCAAGAAGGTGCTCGAGGACTGGCTGGCGACGTGGTCGCAGACCAACGGCATCGACGAGCAACTGCGGGTGCGGCTACGGCCGAGCCGCGAAGGCACCGATGTGCTCGAGCTCGACATCCTCGGCGCTGACGGTGAGAAGCGCGCCGACGTCGTGTTCGCCCCGATCCACGACCGCAAGGGACGCACGATCCTCTCTGTCCGCGATCAGAATACGTTTGACAGCCAGCTGCGCCGCAAGCGCCTGCAGACGCTGATTCACCTGTACCTGTTCAGCCGCTACAAGGTGGACTCGGTGCACTACGTCGCCCCGACGGACGACAACGCCGCTCAGTGCGAGCGCATGAAATCCCTGGGCATCTACACGACCGTTTCAAACGAGGTCGGCGCGATCATCGTCGCCGAGGTCGATCAGACCGCTGTTCGGGCGTTCACCGAGTCAGCAGCGATCACAGAGTTGACCCGGGGCCAGAAGGCGGCCGGCTCAGCAACCCGGTAGCGAGGTGTGCGATCACCTCGCGTGCGTCGTCGTCGATCCCGTGGATGAAGCTCGACTTACGTCGCCGCAGCACCGGCAGCCCGAGCACGTAGAGCCCGGGCGACCCGGTCACGACGCCGCCGTCGTGACGCAGCAAGCCCTTACGACCAAGGACCGGAAGCTCCAGCCAGGAATAGTCAGGGCGGTAACCGGTAGCCCAGATCAGGGTCTCGAACTCACCGCTGCGCAGGTCCACCCTGAGGCGAGGTGTCGCGGGCGCCTGCACCGGGGCTGGGCGCTCGCCATCGGTGGAATCCATGCCGGCCTGGCGGGCCCATTCGTCGAAGCTGTCGAGCAGCCGAACCAGCTTGAGGTCCGCGAGCGCCAGCGTGTTTCGCAGACCGCCGGAGAACAGCGCCTCGCCATCCCGTATGGCGGCAATGCGCCCGATTAGCTCGACACCAGCCGCCTGCAGGATGCCGAGGTCGAGCGTGCTGCGCTCGGGTGTGCCGATCAGCTGTGGCGACGGCAGCGCGCGCGCGCGATCGAGGTTGTCGAGCTCATGATCACGTTGAGCCCAAACGCCGGAGGCCTCCATCCACCACATCACGTCGCGGCCGCGATAGCTGCGCGGCATCCGCACATGCTCGCCGACGGCCAGTGTCACCGGGCGGCCGGCGTTGCTGAGCTCCGATGCCAGCTGCACGCCGGTGGCCGATGCCCCGACGACCAGCACCCGGCCGTGGCCGATCTGCTCGGGGTTGCGGTACTCGAATGCCGTCAGCTGCCTGACCTCAGGCGGGATCGCGTCCGCGATCGCCGGAACCGCAGGCACGTTGCAGGCACCGCTGGCGATCACAACCGCGCGAGCCCGGAGCGCGCCGGCATCGGTTTGGATCCGGTATTCGTCGCCGTCGTGCCCGACCGACACGACGGTCGTGGCGGTGCGGACGGGAGCTCCCGAATCTGCCGCGTATCGCTGGATGAAGGTCGCGACCTCGGCAGCGTCCATGTAGCCGTCTGGATCGTCTCCCGAATAGGAGGCGCCCGGCAGCCGCGTCAACCAGTTCGGGCTCAGCAGACGGAGCGAATCCCAGCGCTCGTGCAGCCAGGAGTTCGCGACCTCGCCCCGCTCCAGGATCACGTGATCGATGCCGTACCGCGAGAGGTAGTGACCGGCGGCGAGGCCGGCATGGCCGGCCCCGATCACCACCGTCGCCACCCGCTCCTCGACCCTGCGCCCTGAAGGGAGGGGTGCCTGAGCTACGACGGGCGTCTGAGCGACGACGGGCGGCTGAGCGACGCCGGGCGGCTGAGCGACGCCGGTGCTCAAGCCGCGTGGCCGCTCATGCGACCGAGACGCTCACGTCGGTCGGGTTCGTCAGCGCGTCGAACACAGCGGAGCGCTTCTGCGACTGCGCGACGAGCGCCTCGATGTCCTGCTGGCTGGCGTCGGCATCGATCTTGAACTCGACCCTGATGTTGTTGTACCCGTTGCGGACATCGCCGTCCCCGAGGATGCCGCGGATATCGTGATCACCCTCGACGGTGGCCTCGACCGAGCGCAGCTGGATGCCCCGGTTCTGCGCGACGGAGGCCACGCCGGCGGTCAGGCAGGTGCCGAGCCCGACGAGCAGGTACTCGATTGGGGTGATGCCCCGATCCTCGGCCGCGAAGACCTCCGGATGGTCGGCCTTGAACACCGACTCGGTCTTGTGGTTGTGCTCCTCGCCAAGCCCGAAGAAGCCGTTGACGTTGGTGGTGGTGTGGACGCCATCCTCCCACCTGGTGGTCGAACGCCACCTGAACTGGGCCGCCTCCGGTGCGTCCGCCAGAGCCTCGCGAGCCTCGAGCAGCGCCTGGACGTTGACGCCGTTGTTGACTTCGCTGTCGGTCGTGCTCATCTTTGCCTCCCGGTCGTATAGGCTGATTCTCAATCGAGGAGATAGACAATAGCTCGCGTGACCGTTCGGCGAAATACAGCTCAGCGCAGATGACGCCGCCGCGTGAACTGATTCGCAAGCTCTCAGCTCCGACCGGCGCGGAGCAGACGGTCCGGGCTGCCCCGGGGTCGGTCGGAGTTGTCCAGACCGAGTACCTCGACCTGCCCTCGCCACTCATGCTCGACAGTGGGCGGGCTCTGCGCGAGGTCAGGATCGCGTATGAAAGCTACGGGCAGCTCGCTGCCGCGCGTGACAACGTGATTCTCGTCTGCCATGCGCTCAGTGGCGACGCGCACGCGGCCGGTTATTCCGCAGCGGCGCGAGGTGCGAGCACCCGCGACGGCTTCGGCGCCGAGGACCGGGACGGAAGCACGGGCAAGGCGCTTGGCTGGTGGGACGGGATGATCGGGCCCGGGAAGGCCTTTGACACCGATCGCTATCACGTGATCTCCACCAACCTGCTCGGCGGGTGCCGCGGCACCACCGGTCCGAGCTCGATCTCGCCGGAGACGGGTCGACCCTACGGTGGGGATTTCCCCGTGATCACCGTCGCGGACATGGTCAGGGCGGAGCGAGCGTTTCTGGACGAGCTCGGGATCGGGCGCGTTGCGGCGGTTGCCGGGGGCTCACTCGGGGGCATGCAGGCATTCGAGTGGGCGGTGCTGTACCCCGAGCAGGTCGACGCCGTGATCGCGATCGCGAGTACGCACGCGATCCAGCCTCAGGGGTTGGCATGGAACGCCATTGCCCGCGAGGCGATCATGCGCGACCCCGCCTGGAACGGCGGGCATTACTACCAGAGCGGCGATCAGATTCCGGGTATGGGAGTGGCTCGCATGGTCGGGCACGTCACCTACCTGTCCGCCCCAGGTCTGGCCGACAAGTTCGGGCGGCGGCTGCAGTCATCGGAGGAGATTCGCTACACGCTGACCGAGCCGGAGTTCGAGGTCGAGAGCTACCTGCGCCATCAGGCGGACTCGTTCATGAGTCGCTTCGACGCCAACACCTACCTGTACACGTCCCGTGCGCTCACCTACTTCGACCTCGCGCGCCAGCACGGTGGCGGTTCGTTGCAGCGGGCCCTTGACGGGGTGCGCGCAAGGACGCTTCTGATCGCCTTCAGCTCCGACTGGCTCTACCCACCGTCCGGCTCGCTCGAGCTCGAGGCCGCACTCGAGGCGCTCGGCAAAGCTGTTGAATGTCACGTGATCGAGGCGCCGTACGGTCACGACTGCTTCCTGCTGGAGGAGGCGCGGCAGACTCCGATCATCCAACACTTCCTGGAGACCGCGGAATGACAGAGCACGGCGACCGCATGCCACGCAGCTTCGGGTTCGAGACGCGCCAGCTGCACGCGGGGCAGCGACCGGATCCGAACACGGGCGCACGCGCGGTACCGATCTTCCAGACCGCCAGCTACGTGTTCGAGGATCCCGAGTCGGCGGCCGCGTATTTCAACCTTCAGGAGTACGGCAACACCTACTCACGGATCATGAACCCGACCACAGCGGTCTTCGAGGAGCGTGTCGCGAACCTCGAGGGCGGAGCCGGGGCGGTCGCCTTCTCGAGTGGGATCGCCGCCCAGGCCGGCGCGCTGTTCACGCTGCTGGAGCCCGGGGATCACGTCGTCTCCTCCTCGGCTCTCTACGGCGGCACCGTCAATCAGCTCAAGCATATGCTGCGCAAGCTCAGCGTCGCGCTCACCTGGGTCGATCCCGACGACCTGGGCGCCTGGCGCGGCGCGCTGCGCGACAACACGAAGGCCCTCTTCGCGGAGACGATCGGCAACCCATCCGGCTGTGTTCTGGACATCGAGGGACTGGCCGCGATCGCCCACGCACACGGCGTACCGCTGATCGTCGACAACACCTTCGCCACGCCGTACCTGTGCCGCCCGATCGAGTGGGGAGCGGACATCGTCGTTCACTCGGCGACGAAGTTCATCGGTGGACATGGGACCAGCATCGGCGGGATCGTCGTCGAGGCCGGCACCTTCGACTGGTCGAACGGCCGCTTTCCGGTTGTCGCGGCACCCTCGCCGGCCTACCACGGCCTGCAGTTCCACGAGACCTTCGGCATGTACGGCTACCTCATGAAGCTGCGCGCGGAGACGCTCCGCGACCTCGGCGGGGTGATGTCGCCGTTCAACGCGTTCCTGTTCCTGCAGGGACTGGAGACACTGTCACTGCGAATGGATCGTCACGTGTCGAACGCGTCCGTGGTGGCCACCTACCTTGGATCTCACGACCGCGTGACCAACGTGACCTACCCCGGGCTTGAGACGAGCCGCTACCGGCCCCTGGTGGACAGGTACCTGCCGCTCGGCGCGGGCGCCGTGTTCTCGTTCGACGTCGACAGCCGCGAGGCCGGGCAGGACCTGATCCGCGCAGTGAAGCTGTGGTCGCACCTGGCGAACGTCGGCGACGCCAAGAGCCTGATCATCCATCCGGCGAGCACGACGCACCGGCAGCTCAGCGACGAGGAGCTCACGGCCGCCGGCATCGCTGCCGGCACGATCCGGCTCTCGGTCGGCCTCGAATCGGTCGACGACCTCAGATGGGATCTGGAGCAGGCCCTGGAGGCGATCGCATGAGTGACGATCCCGTGCGCGAGCCGGCCGCCGGCCCGCTGGCCGGCGGCTCTTCCGACGACTCGACCGCAGCCGCGCTCCTCCACTACCAGGACCCGCTCACGATTCAGCGCGTGATCCACAACGCCCACACCGTCGCCGTGGTCGGCCTCTCGAGCAATCCGCTGCGCGCCAGTCATTTCGTCGGCTTCTATCTCAAGCGTCACGGCTACCGTGTGATCCCGGTCAACCCGCGCGAGCGCGCGGTGCTGGGCGAGCAGAGCTACGGCTCGCTGGCCGAGGTGCCCGAGCCGATCGACATCGTCAACGTGTTTCGCGCCCCGGACGCGCTGCCGGAGATCGCCGCCGAGGCGGTGGCGATCAGCGCAAAGACGCTATGGGCGCAGTTTGGCGTGATCAACCTGGAGGCCGCGCGTATCGCCGAGCAGGGCGGCGTCACCGTGATCATGGACTGTTGCATCAAGGTCGAGCATGCACGGTACGTGGGGCGGATGAACTGGCTCGGTTTCAACACCGATCAGATCACCGCCGTCCGCGGCGGCCTGCAATAGGGCGAGAGGGTACGAGCACGCGGGCGCAGGCAGTGGGACTCCGGCCGGTACGTCGCCGCCACGCTAGGCGACGGCCTCCGCATAACGTGCCAGCGCCCCCCGCCGGGCCGCGGGGTGGTCCACGATCGGCGCCGGGTAGTCCAATCCGACCAGGCAACCGGCCGCGCGTTGCGCGGCTATCGGCATCGCCCACGGCTCCGTCAGATGCTCAAGCGGTACGCGCGCCAGCTCCGGCACGTATCTGCGTACGAAGCGGCCGTCCGGGTCGAAGCGCCGCTGCTGCAGCATCGGGTTGTAGATCCGTCGCGACACGGGCTGCGGGTCGACCCCAACCGATGCGATCCACTGCCAGTTGCCGTTGTTGTTGGCGACGTCGCCGTCCAACAGGAGCCGCATGAACCAGCGCTCGCCCCAGCGCCAGTCGATCCCCAGGTCCTTGACCAGGAACGAGCCGACGACCATCCGCGCGCGGTTGTGCATCCAGCCGGTGCTGGCCAGCTGCCGCATCGCGGCATCGATCAGCGGGTAACCCGTGCGGCCCTCGCGCCAGGCGTCGAAGCGCTGGCCCGAGCGGCTCCACCGGATGCGTCGACGGTACCGCGGCTGATGCTCGCCTGACACGTTCTGTGGGTGAAACAGGAGCACGTGCGCATAGAAGTCGCGCCAGCAGAGCTGGCGGCGCAGCGCCTGCGACCCGGCATCCTCTCCCAGGCTGTGCTCGAGCTCACGCGGCGAGACGCAGCCGAAGTGCAGGTACGGGGACAGCCGCGAGGTCCCGGGCTGATCGAGCGCGTCGTGCGCAGTCGCGTAGGCGGTGACGCGCTCCTGTTCGAACGAGGCCACCGCCGCCCGCCCCGCGCGCTCGCCGGGCTCCCAGCGCAGGTCGGGCGGATCTCCGTCCATATCCGGCGCCTGCTCGATTCCCAGCGACTCGAGCCGCGGCGGTGGGTGGACATCAAGCCCGTCCGGCACCGGCGGCACGGCCGCCGGGGCCGGCAGCACTCCGCGGCGCTCGCTTGCCAGCCAATGACGGTGAAATGGCGTGAAGACCGTATATGGCCTCCCGTCGCCGGTTCGCAGTGCAGCGAGGTCGTCAACCACGAAGCTGCCGGGCCGCAGCTGCAGCCTGCGGCCGTCCGCCGCAAGCGCATGGCAGACCTCGGCGTCGCGGCGGATTGCGAACGGACTGGCGTCGGCGGTTGCGAGCACCGTGTCGGCTCCGCAGGCGCGCGCCAACGCCGGCAGCGCGTGCTCTGGGCGCCCGGAGATCACGAGCAGGCCGCCGCCCCGCTCACGGAGGCCTGCTGCGAGCTCGTCCAGGCAGCCGAGCATGAACCGGGTCCGAGGCAGCGAGCGGTTGCGCCCGTGCAGCAGCCGACGGTCGAGGCAGAAGACCGGCACCACCCGATCATGTTGCTCGCAGGCCGACCAGAGCGCCGGGTTGTCGTGCAGCCGCAGATCGCGGCGAAACCAGACCAGCGCGGTCATGCCGCGCTTCCGCCGGTCGCCGCTCGATCCGCGCTGCGGTCCATTGCGCGCTCCAGTCTTGCCGAGTCCGATCTGCTGCGCCATTCGGTGCGGTGGTGCGGCTTGCCAAGCAGCAGCTGGACGTCGCAGATCCGCCGCTCGGCGAAGCCGCCTTCGCAGTAGGCGAGGTACAGGGTCCAGATCCGCTGAAAGCGCTCGCCGTAGCCGAGCTTCTCGAGCTCGCCGCGATGTGAGAGGAAGGCCTCTCGCCAGCAGCGCAGCGTCGTCACGTAGTGGGCGGTGATGTCGTCGAGGGCCAGCGTCTGCAGGTCCGTGCGACGTGCCAATCCGGCGGTCAGCGCCGCGAGCGAGGGCAGCGACCCGCCGGGGAAGATGTACTCCTTGATGAAGGAGCGGGTCGCTCGTTCGACGGCGTAGGCGCGGTCGTCGATCGTGATCGCCTGCAGCAGCATCGCCCCGTCGGGCTCCAGCAGGCGCGAGCATCTGTCCAGAAAGTGCCCGAGGTTCTGCCAGCCGACGGCCTCGATCATCTCGATGCTGACCAGCCGGTCGTAGCGGCCCGTGAGGTCGCGGTAATCCTCGAACAGCACGGTTATGCGATCGGACAGGCCGGCCTCTGCGACGAGCTGCAGCACCTGCTCGTACTGCTCCCGTGAGATCGTCGTGGTCGTCACGTGGCACCCGTGTTCGGAGGCTGCGTGCAGCGCGAACGAGCCCCAGCCACTGCCGATCTCCAGCACACGGTCGCCAGGGTGCAGCGCAAGCTTCTCGCAGACCTGCTGGAGCTTCGCCCGCTGTGCCTGCTCGAGCGTCATTGCGGGTCTCTCGAAGAGAGCGCAGGAGTAGGTCATCGTCGGGTCCAACATCCGGCTGAAGAGCTCATTGCCGAGGTCGTAATGGGCGGCGATGTCGCGCCGACTCTGCTCCTGACCACGGGGGCGGAGCCTGGCGCGGCTGAGCTCGAACGGCCGCAGCAGCGGCGCGAGCCTGCCGCGCCATGAGTCCAGAGCCGGCATATTGCGGGCCGCCAGCCTCACCAACGCCACCAGGTCAGGCGAGTCCCAGAGACCGTCCGCGTAGGCGTCGGCAAGGGGCAGGCTGCCACCCAACATCGCGGACCACGTTCGCTCGTCATGCAGATGCATGGTCGCCTCCGGTGCGCCGCTGCCGAAGCGGTGGCGGCGGCCATCGGGCTCGACCACGACCAGCGTGCCGATCGGGATCCGACACAGCAGCGCTGAGGCCAACGTACGTGCGAGCAGCGGGTTCAAGCTTCCTCCCTGCCGGGGTGGGAGAACACCGGGGCGCCCGCAAACCGCAGCCCGAGCGCGTGCCCATAGATCAGCGCCAGAACTCGGATCCCGCTTGGCGGGTGACGCCAGGCCAGGCCGCGAAGTGAGCTGCGCGTCAGCTCTTTCCGCGCCAATGAGAGCTTGGCCGTGAACACGCGCTCGCCGTGATCGTGACTCTCGATCGCCACCTGAAGCTCCTGGCCGGGCGTGCTGGCGGATGCCCTGTAGGTCTGGTCCATGCCCATGAACGGCGACACATGCATGGCCTTGCGGAACTCGCCCTCCCCGCCGGAGATCACATAGGCGCGGCGCTCGCCCCAGGGCGTGTTCGTGACCTCCGCAAGCAGCGCCTGCAGGCGACCGTCGCCGTCAAAGCAGTAGTAGAAGCTGACGGGGTTGAAGCAATGGCCGTAACAGCGCAGGTTGGTGAGGAGTCGGATCGGGCCGGCCGGGGTCACTCCGGTGCGCTCGCGCACCGTCTCACGCACGGCTCGACCGAGCGGCACTTCCGTCTGTCCGTGGTAATCACGACGCCGGAAGCGCAACGCTCCGGGCCGGTGCCGGACCAGCAGGCCATCGGCAAGCCCCGGCAACTCGTCCAGGTCGATGTAGGCGAGCACGATCCGGTGTTGGAAACCGCGCTCTGGCCGTCGCCGCTGGTGAGCGATCGTGCCCACGTAGAGGCAGCTGGCGAGCCCGGGCGTTGCTGACGCCGACACCGTCTCCGCGTGCGGCTGGGTTTGTCCCCGGTTCATTCAGGGACCCCCAGCTCAGCGGCCACTCGCAGGCCGCTGTTGACGCCGTCCTCGTGGAAGCCCCAGCCCCAGTAGGCGCCGCAGAAGTGGGTCAGTCCGACTCCGGAGATCTCGCTAACGCGGCGCTGCGCCTGAACTCCGGCGCAGGTGTACACCGGATGCGCGTACTCGATCCGGCGTAGGACCCTGGCCGGGTCGATCCGCTCGGTCAGGTTCAGCGTCACGCAGAACTGCTGTTCGCTCTGGAGCCGCTGCAGTCGGTTGAGGTGGTAGGTGACGGTCGCGTCTGCGGCCGGATCTGCCAGCAGGTGATAGTTCCAGCTCGACCAGGCGCGGGGCCGGCGCGGCAAAAGGCTCGTGTCGGTATGGAGCACCGCCTCGTTGCGCCGGTAGGGGATCGCGCTCAGCAGCTCACGCTCGACGGGCCTGGGATCGGCGAGCAGCGACAGCGCCTGGTCGGCATGGGTCGCGATCACGACCCGGTCGAAGCGCTCCGGCTCCATGCCGCGGGCCTGGACCTCGACATGCGCCGGGTGGCGAATCACCGCCTCAACGGGCGCGTCTACGCGCAGGCGCTCCCCGAAGCCGCGAAGCAACACCTCCACATAACGCGTCGAGCCACCGGCGACCGTGCGCCATATCGGGCGGCCGCGCAGGCCGAGCATCCCGTGGTTATCGAAGAACTGCGCGAGGAACAGCGCCGGAAAGTTCCAGAGCGCTCGCGGGTCCGCGGACCACACGGCGCTGACCTGGGGCACGATCAGCCGTTCCACGAACTCGTGAGAGAAGCGGCGCTCGGCCAGCCAATCACGCAGGGAGACTCCGGGATCGCCGCGATGAAGCAGTTCTCTCGCGGCCCTCTGGAAGCGCGGCACGTCGGCGACCATGCGGTAGAAGGCCGAGTTGACGAGGTGGCGACGGTCGGCGAACAGGCCGTTGAGCGAGCGGCTCGAGTACTCGAATGCGCCACTTCCGTCGCTCACCGAGAAGCTCATCTCCGAAGGCTGCGATTCGACCTGCAGGCGTCTCAGCAGGCGCTCGAAGTTGGGGTAGTTGCGATCGTTGAAGACGATGAACCCGGTATCGAGGTGATGAGTTTCATGGGCTGTGTCGATCCGCGTCGTGTCGGTGTGACCACCGGCCTTGCCGGCCGCCTCGAACACCGTGACCTCGTGGGCCCGGTGCAGTCGCTCGGCCGCCGTCAACCCTGAGATACCCGCTCCGATGACTGCGACTCTCATGATCTGTGTGTACGCATAAGGTCAGCCCCTGGATCAGCGCAGCTGCGCGAGCGTGCGGTTGATGACGGCGGTGGCGAGCCGCAGCTGCTCCTCCGAGCCGACCGCCGGCTCCAGCCTGAGCAGCTCCGCGGCCCGCTCCCCGAGCTGCGGGACGGCCGTTGCTGCCAGTTCTGTGCAGGCCCCCGCAAGCTCCCGGACCAACTGCGCGTCAACCGTCCAGACCATTTCAAAGCTGCGGTCCGCCGATGCTGCCGCGGCGCTTGATGAGGCCGGCTCGCGGCCCGCCAGGCAGATTGCGGTGCGTGGTCCGTAGCCGACGATCGACCACTCGCGGCTGAGCGAGGAGGGTGACGCGATCGGCACCTCCGCGGCGCCGCCGGGGTTATCCGCGGCGTTGGCGAATTCAGCGAAGACGGCGGTGACCGCCGTGTTTGAAAGCTCGCGCCAGCGGGTCTGTTCCTGCCGATAGAAGCGCTCGCGCTGAAAGCATCCGAACAACAGCTGACGCTCGGCGCGCGCGAGGCTCTCATCCTCGATCGCGTGACTCAGCGCGATCATCGCGGGCTTTCCCACCAGCTGCGGCTGCAGCTCTGGCTTGCGGCGGCGAATCGTCGCAAACAGCGACAGGTCGGCCACTGTCTGGGGCCGCAGCACCTGCCCGATCGCCGCTCTCAACGTCAGCCCGCCGCTGCGGGCGGCAACCACGCGCTGGACCTGCTCGAGCTGCTCCTCGGTGTAGCGCCGATGGCCACCGGTGCCGCGCTGGGGTCGGGGAAAGCCGTGGCGACGCTCCCACATACGCAGCGTCTGCTCGCTGACGCCGCTGCGGCTGACGACCTCGCCTATGCTAAATAACCTAGACATCGTGTATAAGTTTATATAACAGGTAGTTCGGGTATATGAGCCAGTGGCGACGGGCGTCAGTTCTGTCCGATCGCTGACGAGGAGGTTCCAGCTGTGACCAAAGTGGTGATCTCAGGGGCAACGGGCACGCTCGGCTGCTCCGTCTGTGAAGCGCTGCTGGCTCGCGGTGATCAGCCTGTGGCGCTCACTCGCGACCCCGCGACAGCGCGCGCGGCGCTGCCCGATGGTGTTGAGGTATTCACGTGGCCGGACCCGTACGCGGCGCCACCGCCGGCGGAGGCGCTGGCCGGTGCCGCCGCCGTTGTCAACCTCTTGGGAGAGCCGATCGCGCAACGTTGGAGCGCACCGGCAAAGCAGCGGATTCGCGATTCGCGGGTCGAGGCGACGCGGATGCTCGTCGAGGCAACGCGACAACTCGACTCGGCCGAGCGGCCGGGGGTCCTGGTCTCGCAGTCGGCCACCGGCTACTACGGGCCACGCGACGCGACCGAGTTGGCTGAGGAGGCTCCTGGAGGGAGTGATTTCCTGGCGAGGCTCGTGGCTGAGTGGGAGGCCGCGGCGTTGGCCGCAGCCGATGCCCTGCGTGTCGCGGTCACCCGCACCGGCGTGGTGATCTCGCCGACGGGCGGAGCGCTGGCGAAGATGCTGCCGTTTTTCCGCGCCGGCCTGGGCGGACCGGTCGCCGGCGGCCGCCAATACGTCCCCTGGGTTCATATCGACGACGTGACCAGAGCGCTGCTGTTCTGCGTCGACGATTCGCGCGCGGCGGGTCCGCTGAACCTGACGGCGCCGACGCCGGTTGACAACGCCGAGTTCTCGCGGGCGCTCGGCCGGGCGCTGCATCGACCGGCCGTGCTCCCGGTGCCGGCCTTTGCCCTGAACGTCATGTACGGAGAGATGGCTGAGATCGTCACCACCGGCCAACGCGCGGTGCCCGCGCGCCTGCTCGATCTCGGCTTCGAGTTCCGCCACCCCGAGTTGGAGCCGGCCCTTCGCGACGTCCTCGGTACCTGACCTGGCTCGTCAGTCAGACGATTCGCCGGTCGCCGCGCCGGCCGCCCCACGGCCGCGCAGCTGCCCGTCGATGATGCGGTTCTCTCGGGCGCCGAACAGGCCCCCGAGCGCGGTGATCAGGACCGTGACGCGCCGGCCGCCCACACCGCCCAGATAGAACAGGTGGACAAAGCAATACATCAGGAAGGCGGGCCACCCGTGCAACCTGTGGCCTCTCACCTCACACACAGCCTTGCCGCGACCAACGACCGCGAGCGCTCCCTTGTCGAAGTACTTGAACGGGGTCGATGCAGCCGGGTGCCCGCGGCGGATTCCCTCGGCCACATGTCGCGCCTGCTGGATCGCCACCGTTGCCAGGCCGGGCAACGGCCGGCCATCGGGTCCGGCGAGATTTGCCGCGTCTCCGATGACTGAGATTTCGGGGTGCCCCGGCACCGTCAGGTCAGGATTCACCGTGATCCGTCCGCCGCGGTCGGTCTCAGCACCGGTCGCTTTGGCAAGCACGCGCGCTATCCCCGCGGTCTGGACACCGGCGGCCCACACGACGGTTCGGCTCCTGATCTGCTGGGTCTCCTCCCCGACCTTGACGGTCACGCCGTGCATGTCGACATCGGTCACCAGTGCATGCTCGTGGATCGTCACGCCAAGCGCCGTGAGCTGCCGTGCGGCGATCGATGAAGTCTTCTCGCTGAAAGCCGCAACCACTCGTTCGCCCGCGTCGAGCAGGATCACCCGGGCCTTGCTTGGGTCGATGTTCCTGAAGTCGCGCTTCATCGCCTGCCGCGAGAGAATCCCAAGTTGCCCGGAGATCTCAACACCGGTCGGACCACCCCCGACCACGACGAACGTCATCCACTCGTCTCTGTCCGCTGCGTCCGGGGTACGCTCGGCTTCCTCGAATGCGCTGAAGATCCGATTCCGAAGGTTTGTGGCGTCGTTGATCGTCTTGAGCCCGGCGGTGACCTCCTGCCAGTCATCGTGACCGAAGTAGGACGTCTCACCGCCACAGGCGACGATCAGACTGTCGTAGTCGAGACGCTCGCCTCGGTCCAGGACGACCTGACGGTTTTCGATGTCGACGTCCGTGACGGCCGCCATCAGCACCTCTGCATTTCGCTGGTGCCGGAGCATCCAGCGGATCGGTGCTGCCACGTCGCCTTCGGACATCAACCCGGCTGCCACGCTGTAGATCAGCGGCTGGAACAGGAGATGGTTGTTGCGATCGACCAGAGTCACGTTCACGTCGGCCTTCTTGAGCCGTTCGGCGGCCTGAAGGCCGCCGAACCCTCCGCCGATGATCACCACGCGCCGCGGTTCAGCGCCTGCTCCGTTAGCCGGCATCCACCGGCTCCCCGCCGGGCAGCGTAGAGCCCAGGCGCTCGAGCAGATGGTCTCCCACACGGAGTCCGTTGGCCATCGCCGTCAGCGCCGGATTGACCGCTCCGATACTCGGGAAGAAGCTCGTGTCGACCACGTAGAGGTTGTCCAGCTCATGCGCCCGACAGTCGCTGTTCAGGACGGAGTTCTCCGGATCGGTCCCAAAACGGCACGTTCCCGCCTGGTGTGCCACGCCTGCCACCGGGATCTCATTCTTCAGATAGGCATGGTGGGGAAGCAGGTGGCCGTGGTGCATGCCCAGGTCCCCCAACATCGACTTGAGGCGCTCGTAGAGAAACTCCTTGGCTTTCCCGTTGCTCGGCGAGTAGCTCAGCTTGACGTTGCCGTCGGGGGCGAGGGTGACGCGATTCTCCGGCAGAGGCAGGTCCTCGGTCGAAAGCCAGAAATCCACCGCGTGGCTTGCGATGTCCGTTAGCGACCATGTCGGCGCGAACCGGGTTTCGCCCGGCTTCTCGCCGCGGAACATCGGCGCCTGGGACTTCCCGACCATCTGAATGTTGCCGAGTGGGAAATCGAAGTCCTCACCGCCTGAGAAGTAGAAGTCATTAACGCCGAGCGTCTTCTGGAAGACCGTCGGGTTCGTCTCCTTCGAGAGCGCGAGGACCGCCTGGCTGTTGTGGAACATGTAGTTGCGTCCGACCTGGTCTGATCCGTTCGCCAGCCCGTTCGGATGCGGGTCGCAGGCCGAGCTCAGGAGCAGCTTGGCGCTGTTGGCGGCGCCGCAGGAGCTGACCACGATGTCGCCGCTGAATGTCTCCCGGTCGCCACCGTGCTCGACCACGACTCCGGTCACCGCCGTGCCCGCGGAGTTGCACTCGAGCTTCACCGCCATTGCGCCCGTGAGCAGCGTCACGTTCGGATACTTCAGCGCCGGCCGGACCGAGATCGTCTCGGCATCGGACTTGGCGTGGACGAGACACGGGAAACCGTCACAGTTTTCGCAGCGGACACAGGCGCTGAATGGCGGCTGCGCCTCATCCAGCAGCACGCCGCACGGTGCATGGAACGGGTGCAGGCCGGCCTTGGCAAGATCGTCTGAGAGCTGCTGGATCCGGGGCTCGTGCGAAACCGCCGGATGCGGATATGGCGCGCTCGCAGGAGGCTCCGTCGGATCCTCACCACGTGCGCCATGCACCTGGTACAGCTGCTCCGCACGCGTGTAATACGGCTCCATCTCCTCGTAGGCGATCGGCCAGGCCGGTGAGATCCCATCGTGGTGTCGAAGCTCACCGAAGTCCTCCTGGCGCAGCCGGTACAGCGCGGCCCCGTAGAGCTTCGTCGCACCCCCGACGTAGTAGTGCACCTGGGGCGCAAACGGCTCCCCGGCGGCGTCGTACCAGGTGTCGGCCGACGTGTAACGGCCGTCCACGAAAACGTCCTGAGCCAGCCAATTCTGTGGCTCACGCGGGAGCCAATCCCCTCGCTCGAGTAGAAGGATCCGCTTGCCCGAGGGCGCCAGATGCCTGACCAACGTGCCTCCACCGGCGCCACTGCCGATCACGATGACGTCGTAATGAGTCATCCCAGCAGCTCCGCGATGCGCTCCGCCAGGATGATCCTGCCGGCCGCCTCGACCAGGGCGAGGTGAGAGAACGCCTGTGGGAAATTGCCCAGATGCCGGCCTGTGTCCACGTCAAACTCCTCCGCGTAGAGCCCCAGCGGTGAGGCGACCTTCGCAAGCTTGTTCATCAGGTCGCGGGCTCGCTGCATCTCGCCGACGATCGCCAGCGCCGAGACGAGCCAGAACGAGCAGATCACGAACGTTCCCTCCTTGCCGGAGAGGCCATCGTCGGTCTCGTCGGTCCGATAGCGCAGAACGAAGCCGTTCTCGGTGAGCTCGTCGGCGATCGCTATCACGCTGGCGTGCAGCCGGGGGTCCTCCCCTGCGAGGAAGCCGAATATCGCCGCCAGAAGCGTCGAGGCGTCCAGTGAGTCGGCGTCGTAATGCTGGACGAGCACGCCGCGCTTGTCGACTCCGTTTTCCAGAATGTCGGCCTTGATCTCGGACGCGACCGCGCCCCATTCGGCGGCGAGCGAGTCCTCGCCTCGGATCCCCGCGAGCTTGCTCGCGCGGTCCATGGCAACCCAGCACATCAGCTTCGAGGAGACGTAGTGCTTGGGTTTGCCGCGGGCTTCCCAGATCCCCTGGTCGGGGTTTCGCCAGACAGCCTTCGCACACTCGGCCTGGGCCTGGATCAGCGGCCAGAGGCGCCTCGGAAGACGCTGGCTGCGGCGTGTGTGCAGCAGAACGGAATCCAGAGCCGCGCCGTACACATCGTTCTGGCGCTGATCGAACGCACCGTTGCCGATTCTCACGGGGCTGGCACCCGCATATCCGCTGAGGTCTTCCAGCAGGGATTCGGTCAGGTCGCGCCGCCCGTCGATTCCGTACATGATCTGCAGGCTGCCGTCCTCGTTGCGCTCCAGATCGGCAATGAACTGCATGAACTCGTTGGCCTCCCAATCGAGGTTCAGGTAGTGCAGCGCCTGCAGAGTGAAGGTGGAGTCGCGCAGCCAGGTGTACCTGTAGTCCCAGTTGCGTTCTCCGCCGGGAGTCTCTGGCAGAGATGTGGTAAGGGCGGCAACGGTGGCCCCGGTCGGCATGTATGTCAGCCCCTTGATCGCCAGCGCGGAGCGCTGGATCAGCGGCCGCAACTCGTGGTCGGGGATGCGGGCCCCGGCCAGCCAGTTGCGCCAGAAGCGCGTCGTCGCTTCGAGCTGCGCGTTGGCCTCCTCGACCGTCTCCGGAAGCGGTGCGTTGTCCGCCCAGGCGAGCGCGCAGAACAGCTCCTCTCCCTCATGCAGTACGTGCCGAGCGCGGACGTTCTCAGCCTCGATGCCGAGCAGCATGTCCGTTTGCAGCCGCATTGTCTGCCCGGCTCCGGAGGCCTCGCCGCGATGACGGTCGGGACTCAGCGTCCACTCGGCCATGACCGCGCCGTACTCGAATCCGGGCTCGCAGACTAGCTCGATCTCGACAGTCCCTGCGATGCACTTCACCGTTCGCACCAGCACGTGGTTGGCGTCCTCATCGGCTGGCGGCCGCGTATGTGGTGTTGTCGTGTCCTCGCCCTGGCGAGGCCCGATCGTCAGCGCGTCGTGCACCATCGCCCACCCCGAGGCCGTCTTCCAGGCGGTCACCAGGATGTTCGTCCCCGGCTCATATGCCCGCCCGCTCGGCACATTGATGCCGAACGGCCCGAGCCGGAACGTCCCTGCACCACGATCCAGGAGCGCGCCGAACACGCTGGGTGAATCGAACCGCGGGATGCATAGCCAGTCGATCGCGCCGTCCGGCGCCACCAGCGCACCCGTGTGGCAGTCCGACAGAAATCCATAGTCGGCGATCGGGGTGAACGGCGACGGCGCGGCGGCGCTCTGTGGCTCCGCTGTCCTGGGCTTGCTCTCGGCCGAGCGCTGCGCGTCGCTCGTCGCGGTCTTCTTTCCCCTGGTCGCGCTCATGACGCCACCCACGGGTCGTGCCAGCGACCGTGACCGGCGAGCACGCCGTCGGCGGCGGCTGGACCCCACGAGCCCTTCGCATATTGATGGATCGGTGGTGGATGCTCGAGCAATGGCCCCATCACGCGCCAACACTCCTCAACGGCATCCTGGCGCGTGAAACGTTTGCTGTCGCCGATCAGTGCCGCGTGCAGGAGCACCTCATAGGGCGTTGGACCCTCGCCGCCCTCCTGGGCGAACTCCATGTCGAGATGAATCGGCTCCGGTTCGACCGTCTCGTGTCGCTGAGCATCCACGACGAGCCTGAGCCCCGTCGATGGATCGAGCTTGACCACGAACTGGCTCGGTTCGGGGTCACGTGTCCAGCCGCCGAAGCTCAGCCTGGGGGCACGCCTGAAGACGATGCGCAGCTCGGTCTGCGTGGTGGGCAGGCACTTCCCGGTGCGAATGAAGAACGGAACGCCGGACCAGCGCCAGTTGTCTATGTCAAGTCTGAGCGCGGCATATGTCTCCGTGGTCGAGTCCTGCGCAACCCCGTTGATCTCCCGGTACCCGTCGTACTGTCCGCGGACATAGTGTTCGGGATCCGCAGCGGGCATCGCGCGGTAAACGGAGACGAGTGCGTCCTTGAGGACGTCCGCCTCCCCTGAGGACGGAACCTCCATCGCCGCGGCTGCCACCACCTGCATGATGTGGTTGACGACCACGTCCCTCAGGGCTCCGACCGGGTCGTAGAAGTGGCCGCGATCCTCGACGCCGAAGCTCTCCGCCATCGTGATCTGCACGCTCGCGACGTGATGCCGGTTCCAGATCGGCTCGAACATCGCGTTCGCGAACCGCAGATAGAGGATCTCGCCGAGGCCCATCTTGCCCAGGAAGTGGTCAATTCGGTACAGCTGGGATTCGTCGATGTACTGGTGGATCTCCTGAGCGAGCTCCTGCGCGGAGGCCAGGTCGTGCCCGAACGGCTTCTCGACGACGACCCGTCCCGTCTTGGTCAGGCCCGCCTCCGTGAGTCCCTTGATGACGGCGCCGAACAGGAACGGCGGGATCTCCAGGTAGAAGACGGGGCAGCGAGCCTCTCCAACCGCCCGCGCCACGCTCTGGTAGGTCTCGGCATCTGCGAAGTCGCCGCTCAGGTATGACAGCCGTGCCGAGAAGCGGTTGAAGACCTCGTCGTCGATCGTCGAGCCACATTCCTCGATTGCTGCGCGAGCATGAGCACGCAGGTCCTCCGCCGTCCAGTCGTCGGAGGCCACCCCGATGATCGGACAGTCCAGCAGTCCGCGCGCCTCCAGCCGATACAGCGAGTTGAAGGTCATCACCTTGGCCAGGTCGCCTGAGATCCCGAACACTACAAACACGTCTGCGACGGCAGAGGCGCCGCTTCGAGCGGTGTTGTTGGTCGCGTCAGAGCCAACGGCAGTTGTCATGGTTTGTCCTTTTGGGCGACGGCTTTTTTGCTGGGCGAATGTTCCGGGCCGAGCTCACAGATAGCACCAGCCGATTCGGGCGACGGTGGATCTCGGTTGAACTGGTCCCTTCGAGGCGTTGCGGATGCTAGTGGAGTCGTGGAGAGGTAAGCCGGAGAGTCGCCGAACCTCCCGAGGTTCCCCAGTCGCGACAGGCTGTCCCGGCCAACCGCCGGCCGCAAGGTTCGGTTTGAATATCAGAAACGCGCCCGAAGGGACTCGAACCCCTGACCTTCGGTTCCGTCGTCTGTGAGCATCCCGTGGTTTCAAGGGTTTTCGGTGGGTTTGGATGCTTTGAGTTGCCTATAGACACGGGCGATTGGGTTAGTTTGTTCCTCCCTGGAAAATCAGGGCTGTGGGGTCCGCTTCTGAGATGGGCAAGTCGCCTCCGCGGGCAAGGCTACCCTGATTGTCGAGCCGGCCAAGGCTGGGGGTGGGCTGCCGTATCGGGCGGCGAGGTGGCAGGAGGGTGATCAGCAGCCGAAGCGGCGGCTTGGTCTGGCGTGGTGGCGCCGACTGGTTCCCCTGAGGCCAAGCCGGGCGGGAAGCGGTACGGGCAGCGGGGTCAGTGGACCCAGCATCGAGGGCGTGTGCCGGAGGGTGTGCTTGATGAGCGCGCTGCGATGGTGCTCGCTGCGGTGGGTCAGCGTGAGTGGGGTGAGAAGAAGGCCCTTGACGCGGGCGAGCGGATCAGGGCCACCGGGAGCTTTCGTCGGTTGGCGCGCGAGTGGCACGCGCACATGGTGAAAACGGGCGTACATCGCGCGAGCACTGCGAATGACACCGCGTACACGCTCGCGGAGCCTGGGGTCGCCTACAAACGGCGCGGTGGTCAGAGTCGTGGCACGATCATGCGCGTGCTGGGTGACATCCCGGCGCACAGGGTCACGCCGGCAGCGGCGGGTCGATCATGCGCAGCGCGTCAGGTATTTCGAGATCGAGCAGGTTGAGGCGATCGAACAGGCAGCCGCGGTGGGGAGGTGGAGGGGAGAGGTGCTTGCCACCTACCAGCGCAACCCGTTGCCGGTGGGGCAGGAGCAGGAGGAGAACGAGCAGCTTGCCGAGTTGATCAGGTTCGCCGCCTACACGGGGCTGCGTCAGGGGAATCGTTGTGCTGGGGCTGCGTCAGGGGGGATCGTTGTGCTGCGGTGGTCAGAAATCAACTTGCGGGAGCGCACCGCGACGGTCGAGCGTGCACTATCGGGAAACACGGTCGGCCCTCCGGCGCGTGACGCGGCGGGAGCGCCGGTATTCACGTTTCACGGGTTGCGGCATACCGTGGCGTCGCTGTTCATCCGCAAGATGGACCCTGTGGAGGTAAAAGGCGATCATGGGGCATGCCAGCATCAAAACAACGGAGCGTTACCTGCACGCGCGACGCGCGTCAGGTCCCGTCGACAAGGTCACCGACGCGCTCAGCCAAGATTCATTCAGCGATGAGGCCCGGCTTGCCCAAGAGATCCTGCATCTCGATCCCGACGCACGAGACCGGCTCCTTGAGCCGATCGCCGCCGGCTGAGGCACGACGCGACCAAACGCGTCGTGACCACCCGGAGTTCCGGTGCATCGGCGTTACATTGTGCGGCGGTGACTCTCCGTTTCCGGCTCGCGATCGTAAAATTCCTTGCGTTGGTCCTCCTGTAATGGGGTTGGTTGGTGGCCGACTCACAGCTGGAGCGCGGAGAACCACGATGAAGAGGAGCGGACATTCGGATGATCAAGAGGGTTGTCGTCACGGGCGGAAGCGGTAAGGCAGGACGCTGTGTTTCCAGCGATCTCCAAGCCCATGGCTATGAGGTGCTGAACGTCGACGTACGAACGTGCCCAGAGTCCTCCGGTCCCGATACCAAGATCCCGTTCCTTCACGCGGATCTCACGGACTACGGGCAGGCATTCGAGGCACTCGGCGCAGGCGACTGGGGTCCGATGCCGAACGCGATCGTCCACCTGGCAGCCATACCCTCACCCGTCCACGCGACTCCCGACCAGGTGTTTCGGACCAACGTCACGAGCACCTACGCGGTCTTTTCCGTGGCGGCTCGCTTGGGGATAAGTCGAGTCGTTTGGGCATCCAGCGAAACCACGCTCGGCCTGCCGTTCGAGCGGAGCCCTGACTACGCGCCTGTCGACGAAGGGCACACATATCCGGAATCTGGATACGCGCTCTCCAAGGTTCTGGGCGAGGAGATGGCCCGGCAGTTCAGTCGAAGATTTGGAATGACGATCCTCGGACTGCGGTTCTCAAACGTCATGGTGCGAAGCGACTACGAGCGTTTCCCGATCTTCTGGGACGACCCGCATCTCAGGAAATGGAACCTCTGGTCGTACGTCGACGAAAGTCACGTAAACCAGAGCGTCCGACTAGCGCTTGAGACCAACCTCGAAGGCGCGGACAACTTCATCATTTCGGCAGCGGACACAGTCATGCAACGGCCCAGCCGTGAACTGATGGCCGAGGTGTATCCAGACGTGCACGTCGCCGAAGGCGTGAGCGGGTTCGACACGCTTCTGTCTATCGAGAAGGCTCGCGCAGTGCTCGGATACTCGCCCGAGTTCAGCTGGCGCGAACTCTTTTGATTGGTCCTACGCGACGGGCGCCGCGTCTTGCGAGTCTCATGCAGCCGCATGCGATTCCACAAGTTCAAATTCGCACATTGCTGGCGGCAGACCATCGGCAGAGTCACATCTCAACGCCTGCGGCCACGACATGCGTCATCGCATACGAATCGTCGTAAGCGAAGAGACGCTCGCTTCCTGCCCGGACCGTTCGCAGGCAGTGCGGATCGTCTGCGGGTCCCGCCGGAAGATCTGGGCGATCTCGACGAGGGGCAGAAGATCCTCGCCGAGATGGGGTCACGGGAGTTGCGGGGGCGGCACATACCGGGCTCGCTGCTGTGTCCCAGCGGCCCCGTACGGGTAGTCGGCCGGCGCCGGGTCGCTGGCCGTGTCGAGCGTTGCGCGCTCATCGACGGTGAGGTGCAGGCCTCCCGCAGCAAGGTTCTCTTTGAGTTGCTCGAGCGTGCGCGCACCAAGGATCACCGAGCTGACCCCCGGACGGTCGACCAACCAGGCCAGCGCCACCTGCGCCATGGTCACTGCGCGGTGATGGGCCGTCGAAGAGACAGCGTCGATGACCGCCCATGTGCGCTCAATGCTCGCGCGGCGATCGTATGCCTCGACACCTCTATTCGGGTTCTCCCCGAGCCGGGTGGCCCCCGAGGGACGGGTTTCGCGCGTGTACTTGCCGCTCAACCAGCCACCGCCGAGCGGAGACCACGGCAGCAGCCCCAGGTCATTGGCCAAGCACGCGGGCACGATCTCCCACTCGATCTCGCGGGCGAGCAGGTTGTACTGCGGCTGGAGGGTGATCGGCCGCACCAGTGAATGAAGCTCGGCCACGCCGACGATCTGCTGTAACTGCCAGCCGGTGTAGTTCGACAGACCTACGTATGCAACGTCCCCGGCGCGGACCGCGTCGTCGAGAAAACTCAGCGTCTCCTCGGGCGGTGTCAGCGGATCGTGGGCGTGCACCTGGTAGAGGTCGACCGAGTCAACACCGAGCCGCTGCAATGACGCGTGCAGCGCCGCGCGCAGATGACGACGCGACAACCCGACATCGTTGGGAGCGGAACCTGTCTGAAAGCGCCCCTTCGTCGCGAGCACGACTCGGTTGCGGACGTCACCGCTTTGGCGCGCAAGCCACCGGCCGATGATCTCTTCGGAGATGCCGCCGCTGTATACATCGGCGGTGTCGATCAGGTTTCCACCAGCGTCGAAGAACGCGTCAAGCTGACTGTGCGATGTGGCCTCGTCGCTTTCGGTCCCGAACGTCATCGTGCCTAGCGCGAGCGTCGAGACGATGCAGCCGCTACTCCCGAGCGTCCGGTATTCCATGTCCTAACTCCGTGTGATCGTGATCGCTTCGAGGCCAACCGCCAGCCTCCGGTAGCGCAGCGAACTGGTCCCTTTGCCGGCGCAGGCGGCTCGCTGACGCCGGGAAGGCGGCTGCAAACACCACTGAGGATGCGTAGGCACCCGGCTCATCTCTGGCCGACCAAGACGTTCAGGCGCCGCTGCCGCTTTGTGGTGTTGCGCGCGGTGCGTGGCGCGGGGCCGGTCGACTCGCGAACGATCAGCTCTGCTGGGACGAGATTCTGACGCGGAGCGGTCTCCTTGCCCGTGAGCTTGTCGATCAGCATTTCGGCTGCTAGGCGCCCCGCTTCAAAAGCCGGCCAGTCAACGCCCGTGAGCGCTGGGGTCAGCACCTCGGCAAACTGGGCCGCGATCACCGAGACGACAGAGAACTGGTCGGGGACACGGAGGTCGGCCGCGCGCAGGGCGCTGAGCAGGCCGGTGAACTGCCAGCCGGTCGTGATCGCAGCCGTGCATTCGGGCTCCGAGGACAGCAGCCGGGAGGCGATCGCGAACGCGTCGCGCGGAGCGTGTGAGGACGGGACATGGATACCGCGAATGCCGAGGTCGCGCGTTTGGCTATCGAAGGAGTCGCGGGCGATCAGCGCCGCCATGTAGCCGGCCGCAAGCAGGTCGGGTGCGAAATTGAAGAGCGCGACGCACGTGTGTCCTAGCCGCGCGAGGTGTGCGAGGCTCGTTTCGATAGCGCCACTGAAGTCCAAGTCGACGAAGCTGATGCCGGCCAGGTCCTCTGTTCTGCCGATCAGCGAAAACGGATAGCCCGCCGCCTTCAACCGTTCGATGCGGGGGTCTTCGCGCAGAGTCTCCATCAAGATGACGCCGTCCGCGCGACCCTGCGCGACGAGCCGCGTGACAGCCTCCGGATCGCTCAGCGCAGTGGAGATGAACAGGGCGTAATCGCTCGCGCTCGTTGCCTGCGTTGCTCCGGCGACGAACGTCTGCTGGATCGGCACGAACTGCCATTGCGGCGAGGGGAGGTAGAGCGCGATCGTGTGTGAGGCGCCGCTCGCGAGGGCACGGGCCGGGCCGTGCGGCCGGTAGTCGAGCTCCTCGATCGCCTCGAGCACACGCTCGCGCATCGGCTGCGAGACGGAACGCTTGCCGCTCAGCACGTACGAGACAGTGCTAAGCGCAACGCCAGCACGCTCGGCGATGTCTGCCATTGTCACCGGCTTCACGTTTGCCATTTCTAGGATTCTCGCACCTCTTTCGGCCTATCCGCACTTCGGGCCTTCCGCGAAGCGCTTCGATGACTCTCAACGTCCGAAGCTGTAAGCCGGCGGGCTGGCTTCCCCTCGAGTTACGCCAGCCGCTCGGGGCTTGGGCCACTCGGGCCGCAGTCGGGGGCCCGAGGCGTCGAAGCGCTTCGATCTAGACAGCGGCGATCCCAATTGATATTGTCGAAGCGCTTCGATAGAGGGTCGGGGCGACGACTTCTAAGGAGACGGTGTGACATCGATTGGGACGCTCGACGCTGCCGTTGGGCCAACCGCTGCCGTCGGGCCAACCGCATCTGCGCACGTGCGACTCCGCCCGATCGACGGCTGCGGCGTCGTCATCCGCGACGGGCTGCTCGCTGACCGTCAGCGTGTCAACCGCGAGGTCACACTTCTTCACGGCGCGCAAGAGCTCGAGCGCGCGGGGACGCTCGACAATCTGCGGATCGCGGCGGGATTGATGTCTGGAGAGCGGCGCGGCATGGTCTTCAGCGACTCAGACGTCTACAAGTGGATCGAGGCGGTGGCCTGGGAGTTGGGGCGCGAGACGTCGCCCGAGCTGGAGGCTCTGGCGCGGGAGACGATCGGCCTCGTCTCTGCCGCACAAGAGCCTGACGGCTACCTGAACAGCTGGTGCCAGGTCGTCGATCCGGCCTGGCGCTGGAGCGACATGAAGATGGGCCATGAGCTCTACTGCGCAGGCCATCTCATCCAGGCTGGAGTCGCATTCGCGAGAGCGACGGGCGACACATCGCTGCTCACGGTTGGTTGTCGCTTTGCCGATCTGATCGACGAGTCATTTGGCAGCGAAGCCCGGGTAGCCATAGATGGACATCCGGGCATCGAGGTCGCGCTCGTCGAGCTTTACCGGCAAACGGGAGCGAGTCGCTACCTCAAGCTCGCGGACACGCTCACGACCCGTCGAGGCGCCGGAGTTTTTGCGGGCGATCGATTCGATCTCAGCTACTACCAAGACGCCGAGCCCGTCCGCGACGCGCGCTCGATCGCCGGTCACGCTGTGCGCGCGCTCTACCTGGCGGCCGGCGCTACCGACCTCTACGCCGAGACCGGCGACGATGCGCTTCTTGCGTCGATGTTGCGCCAGTGGGACGACCTGGCCTCGACGAAGATATACCTGACCGGCGGCATCGGCTCGCGCCATGACGGCGAGGCGATTGGCGATCCTCACGAGCTGCCACCAGACCGCGCCTACTGTGAGACATGCGCGGCGATCGCCAGCATCATGTGGAACTGGCGGATGCTTCTCGTCACCGGCGAGAGCCGGTTCGCGGACCTGCTCGAGCGGACTCTCTACAACGGCTTTCTCGCAGGTCTCTCGCTCGACGGCGATTCGTTCTTCTACACGAACCCGCTGCAGTCGCGGAACGGCAAGCGTCGCCACGGCTGGCACCCCGTCGCCTGCTGCCCGCCGAACATCATGCGCCTGCTCGCCTCGCTACATCACTACCTCGCCACGACCAGCGACAGCGGCGTTCAACTGCATCAGTATGCGCCTTCAACGATCCGTGCTGTCATGCCGGACGCGGGAACCGTCGAGCTAGCGGTCGAGACTGGGTACCCATGGTCGGGGTGCGTCATCGTCGAGGTGGTCGCCTGCGCCGACGTTAAGTGGACCCTCTCGCTTCGGGTGCCGGGGTGGGCGCACGGCGCCGTCCTTGACGGCCAGCCGGTCGCGCCGGGCTACGCGAAGCTGACGCGGCGCTGGCGCCCCGGCGATCGCGTCGTCTTGGAGCTTGACGTTTCACCCAGGCTGACGGCGCCGAATCCTCGGATCGACGCGGTTCGCGGCTGTGTTGCACTCGAGCGCGGGCCGGTCGTCTATTGCTTTGAGGACGGCGACCTGCCGGCAGGCGCGAGCCTCGCCGACATCGCGCTGCAGACGGACACGGCGCCGGCCGATAGCGGTCCGCTGGCAGCCCTGAGCGACGTCCCGGGCGTATCAGTATCAGGAGTAGTTCGCGACCTCGATCGCTGGAACGGGATCGAGTACGTCGACGTTCGCGAGTCCCCGCGAGATGGCACGCCCGCACAGGCGCAACTTCTCGCGGTCCCTTATTTCGCATGGTCAAACCGGGGAGACGGCGGGATGCGCGTCTGGCTTCCGAAATCCGAGTGACGAGGAGGCGACATGGCAACCCTAGCTCTTGAGAAAGTGAGGAAGGTATTCCCGAATGGCGCCGAGGCCGTTCGCGGGCTTGACCTGTTCGTCAACGAAGGAGAGTTCGTCGTGCTGGTCGGACCGTCGGGCTGCGGCAAAACGACCGCGCTGCGGATGGTCGCCGGCCTGGAAGAGGTGACCTCGGGGACGATCCGTCTCGGCGGCGAGGTCGTCAACGACATATCGGCGCGGGACCGGGACGTGGCGATGGTCTTCCAGAACTACGCGCTCTACCCGCACCTGACCGTGCTCGACAACATTGCCTTCTCCCTCAGGGTCCAAGGCATCTCGAAGCACGAGCGCCGGCAGAAGGCACAAGAGGCGGCCGACGTGCTGGGGCTCACGGAGGTCGGCCTGCGCAAGCCGGCCCAGCTCTCGGGCGGCCAGCGCCAGCGCGTCGCAATGGGCAGGGCGCTCGTCCGCGAGCCCGCCGTGTTCCTGATGGACGAACCGCTGTCGAACCTTGACGCCAACCTGCGCGTGCAGATGCGCAGCGAGGTCCTGCGCGTCCAGCGGCATCTTGGCGTCGCGGCCCTCTACGTCACGCACGACCAGACGGAGGCGATGACGATGGGGGACCGCGTCGCGGTCCTCCGCGACGGCACGGTCCAACAGTTGGCCACGCCGCTGGAGCTCTACGAGAGCCCCGCCAATCTTTTCGTCGCCTCATTCATCGGCTCGCCGCCGATGAATCTCTACGAGGCCGAGATTTCCGGACCTGCAACCGAACTCATGGTCTCACTCGGTTCGCAGCGGTTGGCGCTTCCGGCCGATATCGGGCATCGTTCCCCAGGCTTGGTCGGCAGCAAGGCTCGCAAGCTCGTGGTCGGGATCCGTCCCGAGCACGTGACCATCGCCCACGGTGTGGGCACTGACCTCGACACCGACACTCGCAGCGCGCGTCGAGCTCGTCGAGATCCTCGGCAACGAGACGCTCGTCCATTACTCGACCGACGCGAGGACAGTCCGCAACCGTGCCGGTGTGTGGACGGCAGACGCCACGGTGCAAGGGGAGATCGCAGGCGCGACCGCGACGCAAGGCGTCGCGCGCGTCGATCCGCGCGTGCCGGTCCTGGCCGGAGACCGGGTCACGCTCGCCGTTGACGTCGGCCGGATGAGTTTCTTCGACGAGGAGACCGGAGACGCGATCGGAGCGAACGCCGGTGTGGGGCTCCCGCGCCAAGCTGCGCCTGAACACCAAGGGCGTACTCAGAAGCAAGGAGCGTGAATTGGCAACTTTCTTAGCCAGCAAGACCGGCTTCAAAGTCCTCGATGGCGGCGAGGTGTTACAGGTTGACGCGTGGGGGGACAGCGGAGCCCGCGTGCGGTCAACTCTCGGTGCGTCCGTAACAGATACGCCGGGTAGCGCCTTGGACGAGGTCGGAGCCACCGTTGCCCAGGTCGAGCTCAGCGATGGCCGCGCACGCATGCGCAACGGGGACCTCGTCGTCGAAGTTTACGAGAACCCTGAGCAGCGGTTCGTCCGCTCCCCGCCCCTCGTGCGTTTCCTACGGGCGGACGGTAAGGAGCTGTTCGCGGAGAGCGTCCCCCATTTCACGTCACGCGCGCAGCGGCTTTACGGCAGTGGCGGGGGCGACCTCTACGCCTGTGAAGTCACCTTCGACGCCTACCCGCAGGAGCGCTTCTACGGGTTTGGCCAGCACCAGCACGGGTTACTGGACCAAAAGGGAGCCGTCATCGACCTTGTCCAACGCAACACCGAGGTCGCCGTTCCGTTCGCTCTTTCAAGCCGCGGCTATGGGTTCTTGTGGAACATGCCCGGGGCGGGCCATGTCGAGCTGGCCGCCAACCGCACGCGGTGGGCGGCGGAGGCAGCCAGGCAGATCGACTACTGGGTGACGACAGGGCCCTCGCCGGCCGACATCGTCAGCCGATACGCGACCGTGACCGGGTTGCCACCCATGCTGCCGCAGTGGGCCTCCGGTTTCTGGCAGTCGAAGTTGCGATACCGCAACCAGGAGGAGCTCCTCGAGGTCGCACGCGAGTACAAGCGCCGCGGCCTGCCTCTCTCGGTGATCGTCTGCGACTACTTCCACTGGACGCGCCAGGGCGAGTGGAAGTTCGACCCGGCGGAATGGCCCGATCCACAGGCGATGGTCGACGAGCTGCGAGATCTCGGAGCCGAGCTGATGGTCTCGGTTTGGCCGACGGTCAACCCGAACAGCGATAACTACAAGGAGATGGACGAGCGCGGCCTTCTGGTGCGCAGCGCGACGGGCTTGCCGCTGCACCTCGCGTTCTGGGACAAGGGCACCGACGGCCAGGCCTTCATGCGCTTCTACGACGCGACCAATCCCGAAGCTCGGCGCTACATCTGGGAGAAGGTCAGCGAGGGCTATGGCCGGTACGGCATCCGGGCGTTCTGGCTCGACGCGTGCGAACCGGAGGGCCTCGCCGACGAATCCCGGAACGCCCGTTACTTCATCGGCCAAGGCTCGGAGTCTCAGGGCATTTACCCCCGGGAGCACGCCCGCGGCTTCTACGAGGGGCTACACGCAAACGGCGAAGACGACGTACTGCTGCTCTGCAGGTCCGCCTGGGCTGGCAGCCAACGCTACGGCGCAGCCGTGTGGTCGGGTGACACCGAGTCGACTTTCGAGGCCCTGGCGGCACAAATCCCTGCCGGCCTGAACATGGGCATCTCGGGCATCCCATGGTGGACGGCGGATATCGGTGGGTTCCGCAATGGCGACCCGACCACGGCTTACTTCCGCGAACTCGTCGTGCGCTGGTTTCAGTTCGGCGTTTTCTGCCCGCTCTTCAGGATCCACGGTGTTCGCGATCCAGGTCCCCTCGTCGGCTCGAGCCAGACCGGAGCGGCCAACGAGGTGTGGTCGTTCGGCGAGGACGCATACGCGTTGATCCGCGACCAGCTGGAGCTGCGCGAGCGGATCCGCCCTTACGTGATGGAGCAGATGGCGACCGCCAGCGCCACCGGTATGCCCGTGATGCGCGCACTGTTCCTGGAGTTCCCGGACGATGAAGCGGCCTGGGGGATAGAAGACGAGTACCTGTTCGGGCCGGACGTGCTGGTGGCCCCGGTCACTGCACTCGGGGTGCGAGAGCGCAACGTTTACCTGCCCGTCGGCGCTTCGTGGCTCGACGCCTGGACGGGGGAGCCCGTCGAGACGAACGGTTGGGTGAGCGCCAACGCGCCGCTGGCGCGCATTCCTGTCTACCTTCGAGCAGGAGGCGGCTTGAAGACCCTCGCGGCAGGAGAGAGCGACTAACCATGCCCGGGCCAGTGACTGAGGGCAGCATCGACACTCAAGCGGGGGGCGCTGTGCCGGCATCGCCGAGGATCGGCGCGCCCGCGGCCCGTGGATCCGCACGTCGCCGCGGACCGTTCTCTCGGCTGTCAGGGTCGCGCAAGCAACAACTGGCTGGCTGGCTCTTCCTTGCGCCCGCGATCTTGTACCTGCTGTTCGCGTTCGCCACACCCATTGTCTACAACGTGGTGTTGAGCTTCGAGCATGACTCTCTCTCGACGATCGGGAGTATCAGTGCTCCTTGGGCCGGATTCTCCAACTACACGGCCATGTTCGCTGACCCGATCGCGACTAGCGCGATCGTTCACACACTGGTGTTTACCGTCGGCTCGCTCGCCGGCCAATTCATAATCGGCCTTTCCCTCGCCCTCCTGTTCAGCAACCAGTTCCCTGGGCGCACCGTCGCGCGCTCCCTCATCATCGTCCCATGGCTGGTGCCCCTGATCGTCACGGGTGTCATGTTCCGGTTCATATTCCAGCAAGAGGGTGGCGCCGTGAACCAGATACTCGTCGGCACTGGTCTCATTCACAATCCGGTCGACTGGCTCGGCACGACCAATTACGCCCTGCTGACGGTGACGATCGCCAATATCTGGTTGGGTGTGCCGTTCTTCACGCTCCTCCTCTATAGCGCGCTCCAGGAGGTTCCGCCGGAAGTTAAGGAAGCGGCAATGATCGACGGTGCCAACCCGTGGCAGCGACTGCGTCTCGTGACGATCCCGATCATCCTGCCCGTTATCGAAATAACGGTCCTCCTTGGGTTTGTCTTCACTGTCAAGGTATTCGACCTGGTGATAGGGATGACCGGCGGCGGACCGGCCAACGCCACGCAGCTGATATCCACCTGGTCTTACGCCCTTGGGTTTCAGCAGTTTAACTTCGGCGAGGCCGCCGCGCTCAACAACGTGTTGCTTGTAGCCGCGCTCGTCTGCTCGCCACTGTACCTGTTACTCAGCCGAGATCAGTTGCGTCGCAGCTCTGGTGCGGGACGATGAGTGCGCGCCAGAAGAAGACGGCCCTGCGGTCGCTCAGCACGCTCGTGGCGTTCACCGCCGTCGCGATCATGCTGTTTCCGATCTATTCGATCATTGTCGCGTCGTTCGAATCGACAGTCACCCTGTTCAGCACCCAGTTCCATTTCTTCCCGTACCACCCGACACTCGCGAACTACAAGACGGTTGTTCTGGGTACACAGTCCGGCCCCGCCGCGGCCGTGACGACATCCGGGAGCCAGCTGGGGAATGTGCTGACAAGTCTCGAGATCGCCCTCGGGACGACGCTCCTGACTTTGGTGATAAGCGTACCCGCGGCGTACGCGCTCGCAAAGTACCGCATGCGCGTCACGATCTTGTTCGTCGGAGCCCTGCTCCTCGCTCAGATCGTGCCATCCATCGTTTTGGCCACCTCTCTGTTCGCCATCCTCCTGAAGGTGCACCTGGTGAACACACTGCCAGGCGTGATTGTCGCCGACGGTACGTATGCCATCCCGTTCGGCATCCTCGTGTTGCGGGCTTTCCTGTTCGGTTTGCCCAACGAGCTGATGCACTCGGCGAGGGTCGACGGCGCCTCGGAGTGGCAGACATTCCGCATGATCGTGATCCCGCTCGCTCGGTCCGCGATCATCACGGTCGCGGTTTTCGCATTCCTGGCCGGCTGGGGCGACTTTATCTTCGCCCTCACGACCCTGAACGGTGCCAGCTTCGAGCCGATAACGCTCGGTATTTACAGCTTCCTGGGCAACTACCAGGCCAACTGGGGCGCCGTGATGGCCGCGGGCGTCGTCGCGCTTGTGCCGGCCGCCGTTCTGCTGGTGATCGCGCAGCGCTACATAGCGACCGGACTCACCGCCGGCGCGGTGAAGGGCTGACGATGTGCGCGATGCCGCGCCCCACGGAGAGCTCCAGCAGGGGTCCGCCTCGACTACCGGCGGCCTAACAGAACATGAAGAGAACCGACTGTAAGTTTGTGATAAATCAAGAAAGAGAGGGAAGGAAAGTGACTGCATCAATCGGAGGGCTGCGTCGAGCGGGGTTCGGCGCACTCCTCGTGGCGGTGGTGTGTGCCTTCACAGCGCTGGCCGGCACGCCCGCTCACGCCACGACTCACATCACACTCACGGAGGAGGACTACTTCTCCACACCCGGCCAGGTTGCGGCCCTCGCGTCGTACAGCAAGGCATTTGAGCGCGCACATCCTGGCGTGACCGTCAAACGCGTAGAGGTGCCGTTCGCCAATCTGGACTCGAAGCTGCTGACGCAGGCAGGGTCACATGACCTGCCGAACCTACTGGCGAGCGACAACCCGTTCGTAGCGGCGATGGTCGCAACACGGCAGATCATGCCGCTGAACAAGTTCAAGGGCTTCAGCACCAAGGGCTATTACCCAGCGGTGCTCGACGAAGGCCTGATCAAGGGCAAGAACTACAGCCTGCCCGTCGCAGGCGAGAACTCGATCGCCCTGATCTACAACATCGCGGACTTCAAGGCGGCCGGTATCAGCAGCCCCCCGAAGACGTGGACGCAGCTGGAAGCTGACGCGAAGCTACTCACGACCAAGGGCGGAGCCGCCGCCGGAGGGGTTTCCGGATTCGGGGTCACCTGCGACAACGCAGAAGACGCGACGTGGCAGTGGGAGCCCTTCTTCTGGGGCGACAAGGGCAGCTTCACCTTCTCGGACATCAGTCATAAGCCGGGACAGCAAGCAATGACGCTGCTGCAGAAGCTGCTGGCTCCGGGCGGTGGAGGGTACGACGACGGGTGCAGTAACTACTCGCAGACTCCGTCAGAGACCGACGATTTCATCGCCGGCAAGCTCGCGATGATGCTGAACGGTCCGTGGAACTTCCCGTCGTTCAGCGCGAACAAGCCACCGGAAAACTACGGCAAGTACTACGGGGTCGCACCGATCCCCACCGAGTCGGCCGGCCAGAAGGCCGTTGTGCCGCTCGGCGGCGAGGACTGGGAGATCAGTAAGAGTGGTAACAGCACCGAGCAGCAGTTGGCGTTCGACTACATCAAGGGCATGCAGTCGTCTTCGGAGGAGCTGAAACTCGCGAAACAGTTCGGCTACCTTCCGGCGCGGATCTCGGTTGCCAAGAAGTACGTGAAGCAAGCGGGCCCGGCGTGGGGCGTCCTCGCGACGCAGACCCTGTATGCGCATCCGCGCACGCTCGGTCTCGGCACGAAGTACAACAAGATCTCCACGGCAGTGTGGGACGCGATCTCGGCTGTCTCGGCGGACCCGACCGGCAGTGAAGTGTCGAGTGCGCTTTCAACAGCCCAGACGGCTATCAACGGTGCTCTAGGCAAGTAATCAGTTCGGCGCAGTAGACAGCATCAGGACGCAACAGGCCCGGTATCGCGGTTTCCCCAGCAGTTCTGGGTAGCGGTACCGGGCCGATCGTCTTTGACCGACGAGCCGTAATCAAGGCCCGGCCTTTTGCAGGTTGTCGCGCTTGATTACCGTTTCCAACGCGAGCGGTGTGCAGACAACATGTCCGTCGGCGAGAACGAAAGAGGCAAACTGATGAACATCACGTCGCTTGACGTACGCGATATCCGTTTTCCAACGTCGCTGTCGCTTGACGGCTCCGACGCGATGCACACGTCGCCCGATTACTCGTGCGCGTACGTGAGACTCGACACCGACTCACCGGAAGGCCTCGCCGGGTACGGCCTTACCTTCACCAACGGGCGGGGGACCGAGGTGGTGGTGTCCGCCATCCGTGCCTTCGCGCCCTTCGTCGTCGGACTCACGCTTGAGGGCATCACCGCGGACATGCGCGGCTTCTGGCGGAGTCTCTCCTCTGAAGATCAGCTCCGCTGGCTCGGGCCGGAAAAGGGCGTGATCCATCTCGCGACAGGGGCGATCGTAAACGCCGTCTGGGACCTTTGGTCGAAGCGGGAAGGCAAGCCGCTATTCAAGCTGCTCTGCGACCTCGAACCGCAGCAGATCGTCGATGTGATCGACTTCCGCTACATCGAGGATGCCCTCTCGCCCGCAGACGCGCTGGATCTGCTCACGTCGATGAAGGGAGGCCGCGCTGAGCGCCTCGCGAACCTCGAGCGCACGGGCGGGTATCCCGCCTACACGACATCGGCCGGCTGGCTCGGCTACGGCGACAACAAGATCGTCTCGCTTGCACGCGAGTCTTTAGCCGCGGGGTTCACTCATATGAAGATGAAGGTCGGCCGAGATTTGGCCGTGGATGCGCACCGTGCCGCACTGATCCGTGAAGCGATCGGCCCGCAGGGCATCCTGATGATGGACGCCAACCAGTCTTGGGGGGTGGACGAGGCGATCGCAGCAATGGCGGTACTGCGCCAATTCGATCCGTGGTGGATCGAGGAGCCCACAAGCCCCGACGACGTCCTCGGGCACGCTCGCATCCGGCGCGAAATCGCTCCGGTGCGCGTAGCAACAGGCGAGCACGCACAGAACCGAGTGATCTTCAAGCAGCTCCTACAAGCAAACGCCATTGACGTGTGCCAGATCGACGCCTGCCGGCTCGGCGGCATCAACGAGGTCCTCAGCGTGATCCTGCTTGCGGCGAAATTCGGGATCCCGGTCTGCCCGCATGCCGGCGGAGTCGGACTCTGTGAGTACGTTCAGCACCTTGCGATGTTCGACTACGTCGCTGTCAGCGGGACAACACAAGACCGTGTCGCCGAATGGGTCGACCATCTCCATGAGCACTTCCGTGATCCAGCCGTCGTGGTCAACGGCCGCTACACGATTCCCACCGCGCCTGGATACAGCATTGAGATGCTGGCCGACTCCCTCGACAGGTACGAGTTTCCAGGCGGCTCTGTGTGGAGCACGGTGAGCGACATGGGCCGCCCACAGCCACCGGCGCGAGCTTGATCGACGGGGCGAGTCCTGCCCACGGCAGACGTCACGTCAAGCGCTCCCATGATCCGGCCACGCCGAGTCCTTGACCCATACGAGATGCTGCTGCCAGAACCCGGTGCGACCTCTCCTGGCCTCCGGTCTCGCGGCGCCCGATCTTGAAAGGTCTCTACCGTCCGAGCCTGCGTGCCGCAGATGCCGCCCTAAACCTAAACGCACGCGTCTTGGATGGCACCGTCATGAACGGCGCCAACATCGCGCCAGCTGTCACGCTGGGAGCGCGATTCACGCTCGTAGCGGACCGCCTGGTGGACACTGATGGGCTAATGGGTGTATCCCATACCGCTGGTCAGGTGCCGTCGTAGACCATCTGGAGTCGGGCAGTGGCGCCGCCGCGGCCATCGGGACGCTGTATTACGAACTTGGCCATTTCGGCTTGCCACCGTTGGTCGACAGGCAGGCCCTCGAGGGCTGCCACGGCGCGCTCGAAGTTATCGCACTCCACAACGTGAAAAAGGTCGAGACCATCGCGAAAGATCAGCCATCGCCTGATCCCAACCTCTTGCTGGGCGGCCCGCAGCTCCGGCCAGATCGTTGCGTGCGCCTCGTCATAGGCCTCTGCCATTCCTGCCCTCAGCCGCGTTCGCAGCATGACGTGCTCGGTCACTTGGTTCTCCCTAGGTCACGCCACATCATACGTCTGACATCTGATCGCGCGGAATCGGAACGAATCCGCTCAACATCAAGCCCACCACCAACCGACGGTGTCGGCCTGGCATTGCGTGTCGCGATTGTGGTCGATCGCCGTCGGGTCATCCAGCTGCAGCGATCTGACAAGAGCGTCACACGAGCGGTCCAGGCCCCGGCGGAGGTGCCGGTGCCCGCGGGGGAAGCTCATTGAGAGCACCCTGCGGGGGTGCGACCGGGTCTATCCGGGCCGGGCCGTGCTTTCCCGCAGTACCAGTTCCGGCGCGAGCATCACACGCTCAACGCTGCGTGTGCCGGTGTCGATCTGTCTCAGCAACAGCTCGACACTGCGTCGTCCCATCTCTGCGAAGTCCTGGTGCACCGACGTCAGCGGTGGCGTGAAGAAGGCCGACTCGGCGGTGTCGTCGAAACCGACGACGCTGACTTCGCTCGGCACCGAGCGTCCACGTTCGTTGAGGGCGCGCAGCAGGCCCAGCGCCATGTTGTCGTTGGCGGCGAACACGGCCGTGGCCTCCGGCACCGACCCCAGCACGAGCCCGGCCTCGTAGCCGGACCGCGCCGACCAGTCGCCGGCGATCAGCTCTGGCGCCTCGGCGCCCGCCTCGTCGAGCGCACGGCGCCAGCCGGTGACGCGCCGGCGGGCTTCGATCCAGTCCTTCGGGCCCGAGATGTGAACCACAGTCTGGTGGCCGAGGTCCAGCAGGTGCTTCGTCGCCAGGTAAGCGCCCTGCACCTGGTCGACCGTCACGGCTGAGAATGCGGGCTCCGCATCGGCTTCCACGACCACCGCGGGAAGCTCCCGGGGCAGCGCACTGAGGGCAGAGTCATCGGTCGCGACCGGAGCGATGATGATCACCCCGGCGACGGCCTGCTGGACCAGCACGTCGACAGCGTCCATGAGACTGTGGCGATCGATCGAGCGCACGCTCGAAACCGACATCGAGTAGCCGGCGGCACGCGCCGCCTGCTCGACCGCGTAGAGTGTCGCGACCGGCCCGAACAACGTCGTGTTCAGAGTCACAAGGCCCAGGGCCGTGGATCGCCCGGTGGCCAGAGCGCGGGCTGCAAGGTTCGGCCTGTAGCCGAGTTCCTCGATCGCCGCGAGCACGCGGTCACGCGTGGCCGGGCGCACGTTCGGGTGGCCGCGGAGAACCCGAGAAACCGTCTGATGGGAGACCGAGGCCGCCTTGGCCACGTCGGTCATCGCCGGCGACCGAGCCGCACCAACACCCGTTTGCGTGTCCGCCACGCGGCGAATCTTATGCGACCGTGGCGCCCGCGATCTCGGGTTCGGTGTGGCTACGACGCAGGTGCTTGAGCTCGTGCAGCAACTCCACCCGGTCCCGACCGAAGGTGTCATGGACGCCGCGATAGATCGCGTACACGCGCTCGTAGGTATCCGTGGCGCCGCTGTCGGGCGCGTAGCGGTGAGCGATCGCGGGACGCAGTCGGGCGACCGCTCCGGCGATGTCGTGGAAGCCGCCGGTCACCGGACCGGCGGCAACCGCTCCGAACATCGCGGAACCACGCGCCGGGATCTGAGGCGAATCCGGGACTTCGATCGGAAGCCCGGTGATGTCGGCAAACAGCTGCATCAGCACCGGGCTCTTCTCGGCGATGCCGCCGCATGCGACGATCCGATCGATCGTCAGCCCGTATGTGACGAAGTTCTCGACGATCCTGCGCGCGGCGAATGCGATCGACTCAAGCAGAGCCCGGTAGATCTGGGCCCGTGTGGTGGCGAGCGTCAGGCCTATGATCACACCGGTGAGATCGGCGTCAGCGAGGATCGAGCGGTTGCCGTTCCACCAGTTGAGCGCTACCAAGCCGGTCGAACCGGGCCGGCCGGCACCGGCCTCGCGTTCGAGCGCGTCGTGAAGCGCCCCGCGCTCGGCGATGCCCGCACCGAGCAGGTCGCCGACGTACCAGCCGAGCATGTCGCCGACCGCTGGCTGGCCGGCCTCGTAGCCGTACAGGCCTGGGAGGATGCCGTCGCGAACCACGCCGGTGATCCCTGGCACCAGGATTTCCTGCGGGTGCACGACCATGTCGCAGATTGAGGTTCCAACGACACTAACGAGCGTCCCCGGACGCTCGACTCCGGCGCCGGGGACCGACACGAACGAGTCGACGTTGCCGACCGCGACGGCTACTTCGGGACCCAGCCCGAGGCGTTCGGCCAGCGGCGATTGGATCACGCCGGCGCGAGTGCCGAGGTGCGCGAAGTTGCTGCCGAGCCTGTCGGTTGAGGACGAGAAACCGGGGGCTGCGGCTTCGAAGTAGTCCGCCGAGGGCAAGCCCGTGTCGGGTGACCAGAGCGCCTTATAGCTCACCGCGCAGCGGCAGCGGGCCTCGACGCCGGTGAGCTGCCAGACGATCCAGTCGGTCGCCTCGATGAAGCCGGCGGCCGCGTTGTAGACCTCGCGGTCCTCGAGGAAAATCTCAAGGAGTTTGGGGAAGTACCACTCGGATGAGATACGACCTCCGTACCGGGCCAGGAACGCTTCGCCGCGCTCCTGTGCGAGCGTGGTGAGGAGGTCGGCCTGGGGCTGTGCCGCGTGATGCTTCCAGAGCTTCGGCCACGCATGCGGCCGCGAGCTCCAGCGGTCGATCAGACACAGGGGTGTGCCGTCGGCTGTCACGGGCAGGACCGTGCAAGAGGTGACATCGAGCCCGAGGCCGATCACCCGAGCCGGGTTCACGCCGGCGTGTTCCAGCGCCTCGGGGACGCCGCGCTCGAGCACCTCGATGTAATCAGAGGGATGCTGGAGCGCCCAATCGGTCGCAAGGCGCTCTGCAGTGCCCGGAAGCGTGTCCTCGATCACGCCGTGCGGGTAGGGCACGTCGACCGCGGCGAGCTCAGAGCCGTCGAGCAGATCGAGCACCAGCACGCGCCCGGATGCGGTGCCGTAGTCAACCCCGAGCGTGAGCGCCCCTTCTGCGTCGCCGCTCATCTCACCCGCCTCCGGTCCGGTGGTACGCCTCGTTCCACATCAGCCCTCGGGAGAAGCCGTCGGTCGTCGTTTGAGAGTCGATCCATGCGAGTTCCACACCCGCGATCGTGGCGAAGTCGTCGAGCGACTCGCGGCCGACCGCTGTACTGAGGACCGTGTGATGCGGGCCTCCTGCAGTGATCCAGCACTCGGCCGAAGTGCCGAGGTTCGGTGCCGGCTTCCAGGTGGCCCGCGCCACGGGCAGGTTCGGCAGCGGCGCGTCGGGTGCCACGATCTCGATCTCATTTGCCACCAGGCGAAAGCGATCTCCGAGATCGAGGATCCCGACCACAAACCCGGCGCCCGGATCGGCGTCGAAAACCAGCCGGACCGGGTCCTCACGGCCGCCAATCGAGAGCGGGTGGATCTCGGCTCGTGGTTTTTCAGAGCTGATGCTGGGACAGATCTCGAGCATGTGGGAGCCGAGGATCTTCGGTTCGCCGGGGCCGAAGTGATACGTGTAGTCCTCCATGAATGAGGTGCCGCCGGCACGCCCTGCGCCCATGACCTTGAGAACTCTGAGGAGCGCCGAAGTCTTCCAATCCCCCTCGGCTCCGAAGCCGTACCCATCGGCCATCAGACGCTGCGCTGAGATCCCGGGCAACTGGCGGAGCCCACCCAGGTCTTCGAAGTTCGTTGTGAACGCGGAGAAATCGCCATCATCCAGAAAGCGGCGCATGCCAGCTTCGATCTGGGCTGCATCCCGCAGTGCCGCACGCCGGGCACCGCCGGGACGAAGCTCGGGAGCTACCTCGTAGCTCAGGTCGTAATCATCGACGAGCGCGTCGATCGCACTCGCAGGCGTGGTCTCGACCGCGGCATACAGATCATTGATCCCGTAGGGCTGGACCGACCAGCCGAACGTTCGCTGTGCCTCAACGCGATCGCCGTCGGTGACCGCGACGTCACGCATGTTGTCGCCAAAACGAACAAGCCGAAGGTTCTGGGCGGCGTGCCATCCGGCCGCGGCGCGCGTCCACGAGGCGATGCGCTCACGTGTGCGTTCATCGTCGACATGGCCGGCCACAACCTTGCGGCGTATACCGAGGCGCGTGACGATGTATCCAAACTCGCGATCACCGTGGGCAGCCTGGTTCAGGTTCATGAAGTCCATGTCGATCGTGTCCCAGGGCAACGACCGATTCGCCTGGGTGTGCAGGTGGAGCAGTGGCTTGCGCAAGGCCTCAAGCCCCGCGATCCATGCCTTGGCGGGTGAGAAGGTGTGCATCCAGGCGATCACGCCAAGGCAGCTCTGCGTGGCGCTCGCCTGCAGGCAGATATCCCGAATTTCCGCGGCGCCAGTGAGAACCGGCTTGGCGACGATACGTACGCCGATCTCAGGAGCGGCGTCCAGCTTGGCGACCACTTCCGCCGACTGGGTCGCGACCTGTCGCAGCATCTCCTCACCGTAGAGATGCTGGCTTCCCGTCAGAAACCAGCACTCCAGGTCATTGGTGCCGACGTCCATACGGTTGTGAACGCTAACACGACCGTGCGCTCCGTGCGAAAACCGAGTGCGGCTCGCCGGCGCAACAGACCGTCTACGACCGAATCATCCGAAGGACGTGCACGACCGCTGGTAACTCATTCACGCGGGCAGCGCTCTGCTGAGCGTCGCGTCAAGTTGGCCCTGGCTTTCGAGAAAGTCGATCGTGGTGTAACGGTCTCGTAACCGCGTCGCATGGTGGAAGGTTGCGACCAGCGTCTCGCGATCGAGTCCCAGGAAGCCCGGTGTCGTGGGGATCTGAGCTTGTTCGAGGGCCCGCTCAACAGCGGGAAACGGCTCCATCGCGCTCGCGATAGATTCGCAGACAAGTTCCCAAGAGCGTTGGTCGGCGGGCCATGTCCCGGGAACGGCGGACATCTGCGTCCGCTTGGCCGCGACTGCCGCGATGATATCTGGGGTCGGCACTCCGAGCCACCGCTGGGCCTCGGGCCCGAGCGGATCAGCAGCCGGCTGAGGCGTCCGCAGCACGGCGACCCCATCTTTGAAGGCAATACGCTGGATGCGCATTCCGAAGCCCGTGGCATACCCGACCTGCAGGCCGTGCGAGGAGTGCCTGTGTTTGCCGTGCGCGGCCAGCAGATCCCAGAAATGCGACGCGTGGTGCTCGAGACCACTGGCAGGACGGGAGTTGCCGACCCTCGCGATGGAGATCCCGGACTGAATCAGCCCGTCTAGCAGGCCACAGAGCGCTGCGGGTTCGCCTGCCATCAGCGCCGGGACGTTATCGGCGGCGAGCATCATCGCCCTGCGTGTATCAGCAGCAATAGCGGCGTCGTAACGCTCGCCGTAGAGCAGGTGTGCGGCGAGCCAGTCGACGCCGGCCGTTGCCTTGCCGACCAGGTCACCGATCCCCGCGCTCGTGAGCAACTGCGGAGCGGCGCCGAGCACGCGCGGATCAGCGTAGATCGCGCGCGGCGCACGGGCTGGGTAGGTGACCTTGACGCCATCGACCTGCATCGCCGCGACGCTCGAGCTGTAGCCATCCATCGAAGCGGCCGTCGGCACGCTGATGAAGTCCAGATCGGACTGATCGGCGGCGTAACGGACGATGTCCGTGATCACCCCGGACCCAACCGCGATCGGTGTCACGCCCGTGCCGAGGATGGCGCGCACGCGGGCGGCCTCTTCCGGACCGGCGTGCAGACCTTCGCGCTCTGCGAACACGAGCATAGGAGCATCACCGAGTAGCGCCGCAACCCTGGCGCCGGCAGCCTCGCGCGTGTTGGCGTCCATCACCACCAGCGGCGACGATGGTCCTGTCGCTGCCAGACGCTCGATTGCGTCGTCGGCGATGACTATCTCAGGCGTTGGAGCACTCACCCCTGGCCGTAATACGCGCGCGGCCCGTGCTTACGCGCGTGGTGCTTCTGGCGGACAGCTGCGTCGAGCGAGGGGGCGTCCGGAGCCAGCGTGACCGTCAGGTATGCCATTCGCGCGACCTCGTCGAGGGTGACTGCGTTCTCGACCGCCTTTGCGATCGTGGCTCCCCACGCGAACGGGGCGTGGCCGCGCACGAGCGCACACGGCAGCTGCGTCGGATCGAGCGTGGAGATCGTCTCGATCAACGCGTCGCCGGTGTGCAGCTCGTAGGCCTCGTCGATCTCCTCGGCCGTCAGAGCGCGCGTGACTGGAATCGACACGGCGCACAGGTCGGCGTGGGTCGTGCCGTAGAGGGGAATCTCGCGCTGCGCCTGAGCCCAAGCTGTGGCCCAGGTGGAGTGGGTATGTACCACCCCTCCGATTTCCTCAAATGCCCTGTAAAGCGCCAGGTGCGTGGGTGTGTCAGTGGACGGGTTGTGGTGGCCGTCGACGATCTCGCCGTCGAGCTTCACGATCACAATATCTCTGGTGGTCAGATCGTCGTAGGGGACACCACTGGGCTTGATGGCAACCACGCCCTGTTCCCGATCGATCGCGCTGGCGTTGCCCCACGTTAGAGTCACCAGCCCATACCGCGGAAGGGCAAGGTTCGCCTCCAGGACAGCAGCGCGCAGGTCGGCGAAGCTCGCCATCAGATCTCTGAGGGCGCCGTCGACAACGCGCGCCGCCTGATGAGGCCGTGCCGGTCTGCTCCTGACGAGCCCGCGGGTATTCCTCGACCACGATCGCGTTGAGCTCCTCGGCCGAAGTCTCGGCCATCGGCTTGTGGTGCGGGATCACGCCGTCCTGGATCAGGCCACGCCCAGCTCAAGGCAGCTTCGCGGAGGCCTGGGCTGAGCGGCGTCACGTTCGACCATGTGAGTTGCCGCAGCGTTGATGTGCTTCTCTGCCCCGGGAGGTAATGACCTCGATCAGCGTTTTGTGCACCGCGCGCCGTGCCCGGGTGGTATGGCCGCGTCTCTGCGGACGGCTGACGGTGCTGCTCATGGTTCGGGGCGTGAGTTGGCATGCGTGTCATCGGAGGGTGCTGCGCGGTGATCAGTGACGCTAGGTCAGTGCCGCTAGCTGCCCGGCAGTAATCTCATGGTCCTCCAGCATATGCTCCTTCCCATCCTGGGACGCCTGTCGGGCCAGCACGGTCAACAAGAGCAGGTCAGCTGGGTGGCGATCGACGGAGCCAACGTTACCGTCCTTCGACGATCAGCAGACTGAATCCGGCTCCGGCGCCGCTTGGCAGTAGTTACGAGGCCCGCCTGGGCTTCAGCTGACCCACTGAGGGCGTGCCGCCCGCACCAACGAACGAAAACGCAGCTGGGAAGTCCCCGCGGGCGCGGCGAACGCACTTGCGGCGTCAGCCACGATCCACCGCACCGACGGCGACTGGCGCCACGGGTCAGAACGTCAAGCACGCAGAAGAACAGCCCGACCGGCAGTCGGACGCGAATGTGCTGCCACGGTTCGAGGTGTTGCCAAGGCCACAGGTACGCCACAGGATCACTACCAGCGCCCAGATCCGGTCACGGTGATCTGCGGGTCCTGCGGTCCGCATCACCGCGATGATCTCCTCGACCCGGGGCAGGTCCAGGGCATACCGGCGCCCCTTGTCTTCTCAGCACGTACCGACCCATGTAACCGGGCAACGTGGCTGGCGACCGACGACGCCCAGCAACATCGAGCAATTCCACTGACATGACATCCCTCCAGAGGACCCCGCAGCGCACCACGCGCCGCGACCACACACCATCCTCTGCCGCAACCGACCCAGAGACATCTCCTACTCGATCGATGCGTAGCTCTCGCGGGGTTGACCACCGCGTCCTTTCAAGGCGACCGCGCGATTACCCCTGCCCGTAGCCGTTGACCAGCCACACGCCACGCGTCGCCCGCAAGTAGACGTCCCAAACCGCGTCGGGGTTCCCCACCACGGCTGGGGATCCGGATTCGTGGAACGAGCAACGAAGGTGAGCGTTTGTCGGACGCACCTTTATGTGTCGACAGTCCAAGGCCGTGAACTTCGGCCAAGCGTGCGACGGCTGCGCCCACCCCATCTGAGCCCGCGCACTTGGAGCAACGTAATAGAGCAAGTGCTTACGGTCATGAGCGTTGATCGCCTTGAACCAGCCAAGCGTCGAGCTAACTGGTGCTGAGCGGGAAGGCCATGCAGTCGTGGCGTCAGCTTCGCCAACCACTGCGGCCAGGAACACAACAACGATCAAGCGTAGGAGCCCGCCTCGCCTCACGCGCAGGATTATCTCTCAAACCAGAAGCCAGACGGCGCTATGGCTTCGCGCCTGGATCTGGCTGCACCAGCAGCGACCGGACTGCTGGTAATCGATCTGAGATGGACGCGACGCTTGTGCTCCCGAGACGTCGTGTCAGGCTCGACGCTTGATCCGGAGCCAGACCACTCCGGTCCCTGTCGCTCTACGTGCGGTCAAGCGATAGCAACCAGCCCTTGTGAATCGATAACCAGCACCCCATTCGACGCCTGGACGGTCGTAGTTACTGCCGCCGTGAAACGCCGGTCCCCACGCGAGCGGCAGGCGTTTGCCGTTATAGCTGTAGGCAACGCTCTTGAGCGAACCGCCGCCCGTCATCCGCCAGACGATCTTGACAACGTCCTGACTCGCGACAAGCGGAAACCTCCGTGCCTGGATGAGCCCCCACAACTGCGCACCCGAACCCCACCCGATGACCTCCGGGCCATTGACGCCAGGCGCTTTGTCAAAGCCAGACGGCCGGTGACACGAAGGTCGATTCACGGCAGCTTCCGCCCCGGCGACACTCACGGTCCACGTCGCCAAAACGATCAACAACAACGACGTCGCCCAGACCGCGTGCAACAAGCCACGACCAGCCTTACTCTCCACGAAGTCGACCATAGATCCTGCAGTCTCAACCGATGACTGGCGTATCTCGAAGCATGAGACGGTTACAAAAAACCCTGCTTTTGCGGGGCTTCTGCTTGACGCGCCCGAAGGGATTCGAACCCCTGACCTTCGGTTCCGTAGACCGACGCTCTATCCAGCTGAGCTACGGGCGCTAGTTGTGCTGCATCGGGCGAACCTGGCAGGCGCGATGGCCGCAGGCCCACGTACTCGTACTGCGCCCGCGAAGGATAACGCGATCGGTTGGTCGGCGGCTGCCTACGCCACCACGGGCTCGGGGTTGTAGTAGCGCGCGACCGTGAATCCGATCAGGATCGGCACCTGGAGCGCGTACACCACCAGCGACAGCAGCAGGATCGCGAGCGTTGCGCCGCTCACCTGGTTGCGAATGAAGACGAACGCGATCAGACCGGCGGTGATCGTGTAGGCGAGCAGCGCCCACCTCGCAACCTCGAAGAAGCGGCGCCAGGGAAAGTCGTCCACTCTCATCATCGACACGATGTTGAACACGAGCAGGGCTGCCGAGAGGATCAGCAGGATGATCGCGGGTGCCAGGGGGACCTGCTCGGGGATGTGGGAGGCCAGGTAGATGCCACCGGCGACGATCAACCCCAGTGATGCCATCCCGACCTCGGTCACGGGCGGGTAATGCTTCTCATCCATCACCGCATCAACTCGCGAGCTTGGTCATGATCACCAATGTTGCGATCTGCATCAGCCCGGTGATCCCGGACACGTAGATGAACCTCTTCATCAGGCGCTGGATCACCTGTGGGTTCGGCCGCGGCTTCTTGAGCTCAATCAGTACGGCGACGTTCGCCGGTTCGAGCAGACCGAGGGCAACGATCGCCATCACTCCCACGACGATCATGCTCGCGACCACCCATCCGTGGTTGGGGTACGTGGTGAGGTTGGTGCCGAGCTTGGTCGAGAGCTGCCATCCCGCGACCAGCGTGGCGGTCACGATCGCCGGCATCAGCACGACCATCTTCGGCATGAACCTCACGGAGAACTCGACCCGAGACTGGACCGAGAGGGTGCCCAGGATCGGTCCGATTATAAAGCCGACGAACAGGTCGATGATCGTCCATGCGGCACCGAACGCCACGTGCATGAAAATCAGTGGCCACACGGTGTTGGTGATGACAACGACTACAAGCGCGACAAAGACGATGCCGGCGAATACCAGGCCCGACCGGGGGACGATGTCAAAGTCAGGAACTGCGGGGGGAGGACCGGCGTGGGCCGCCGCAGGCTGCGGCTCCGACGCAGGGTCGCGTGCGATGGACACCATATATCCGGGAGAGTAACCCCTGCGCAGGCGGTTGCGCAAAATAGTGGGCCTTGCCGTACTCCTCGCTCAAGCTCACCAGCCAGGCCGCGCGAAGGATTGCCTTGGCCGCCCAAGGCTTCACCTCGGGCTCTCGGCCCGCTGGCCGGGAGCCCGGATTGGCCGCCGTCAGCCGGATGGTCCACCACCTGGGACTGCTGCAGCTCGACTCGGTCAACGTCTTCAGCCGTGCTCATTACATGCCGCTGTTCTCGCGGCTGGGTCCATACGACACAGCGCTGCTCGATCGCATCGCAGCACATGGCGGCGGTCGTGTCGACCGCCGCCTGGTCGAGTACTGGGCGCACGAGGCCTCGCTGATCCCGATCGAATACCACCGGCTGTTTCGCTGGCGCATGGACGAGCGCAACCGCATCTGGGCCGGGATGCGTCGCGTGCTCAACGAGCGTCAGGACCTGATCGCCGAGACGCTCGAGCTGGTGCGAGAGTCTGGCCCGATCCGCGCTCGGGACACCGGGCACGTGCGCAGGGATGCCGCGCCGGGCGAGATGTGGAACTGGCATGAAGGCAAGATTGCGCTCGAGGCGCTGTTCTTCACAGGCGCTGTCGGTGCCTGGCGGCGGATCAACTTCGAACGCCACTACGACCTGATCGAGCGCATCCTGCCGCCGGCCGCACTGGCGCCGGTGCCGAGGCGAGAGGATGCTCATCGCGAACTGGCGCGGCTGGCCGCGCGGGCCCTCGGGGTCGCGACCGCGGCCGACCTCGGCGACTACTGGCGCATCACTGCGACCGAGTTGGCCCCGCGGGTCGCCGAGCTGGTGGCCTCCGGCGAGCTCGTCCCGGCGCAGGTGGTCGGCTGGAACACGCCGGCTTACCTCTGGCATCAGGCGCGGCGCCCACGATCGGTTGCGACCCGCGCTCTGGTCTCCCCGTTCGACTCGCTCGTGTTCTTCCGCCCCCGAACCGAGCGACTATTCGACTTCCATTACCGCATCGAGATCTATACCCCCGAGCCCAAGCGCGTCTACGGCTATTACGTGCTCCCGTTCCTGCTCGATGAGCAGCTGGTCGCGCGGGTCGACCTGAAGTCCGATCGCCGGCGGGGTGTGCTGTTGGTCCAGGGCGCCTTCGCGGAGGATGGCGTCGACCGCGTGCGCGTGGCCCGGGAGCTCGCCGCCGAGCTCGAGCTCTGCGCCCGGTGGCTTGGCCTGTCCGGCGGCGTCGTCGTGAATGACCACGGCGATCTCGCGTCGGCGCTGAGGCGGGGGTTGTGACGGGCATCGACTGGGAGTGTTGTCTGCGACTCTGTCGACATTAACCACGTGGGAGGGGGATAACGTCGACAGAGTGGGCCGCGTGGGCCACATGTTGTGCGTTTGGGCGCGATGCCACGTTTGCGCCGCGGGCGCGCCGCGCCGGTCCTACCTGAGCGGACCGGACGGAGGGGGCGGGATTCGAACCCGCGAGACCCTTGCAGGCCTGCCGGTTTTCAAGACCGGTGCATTCAACCGCTCTGCCACCCCTCCAGGGCGTGGGCGCCGCAGGCTAGCAGCAGCTTGCGGGCGTGCCTCGGGCCCTCGCGTTACCAGGTTGTGAACGGCTTGACCGGCGGGAGCAGCGGTGGATAACGTGCGGCGCCCGTGAGTTCGGAGGTCATCTGCATCTCTTCCACCGATGGAGCCAATGCCGACCAGGTTGCGGCGGCGGTCGCCGATACGCTCGGCTTCAGGGTGGTAAACGAGGAGATCGTCGCTCGCGCGGCCGCAGAGGCCGGCGTCGATCGCCAGTCGATCGAAGATGTCGAACATCGCAAGACCGCGCTGGCCAAGATCTGGGACCGCTTGGCGCCGTCGCCGGCCGCTGCCGGCGCCGGAGCGGGGACGGGAGGCTCGGCAGGCTCTGAGATCACGGCGGGCATGATCGGGGTCGCGGTCTCCCGCAGCGCGGACCCGAAGCGGCCGAGCGAGGAGCTGCGCGGGCTGATCCGTTCGGCCATCGATGAGTTCGTGGCGATGGGTGACGTCGTGATCTTCTCGCACGCCGCATCACAGTCGTTGGCCGGGCGCGACCACGTTCTGCGCGTGCTCGTCACCGCATCTGTGGAGACCCGCAGCGCCCGGCTCGCCGAGTCAGAGGGTGTCGATCTCAAGCACGGCGAGGCCCTGGCCAAGAAGGGCGACGCCGGTCGCGCCGACTATTTCAAGCGCTTCTACGGGATCGACCAGGAGCTGCCGACCCAGTACGACATCGTCGTCAACACCGACAAGCTCACCCCTCAGGACGCTGCCGATGCAATCGCCGTGCTGGCCGCGCGGTCGGACATACCCGCGTAGCCGCTCGCCAGGTACGGCCCGAGATAGCGGGCCTGGATCTTGTCGGGCGGGCTCCAGAGCGGCTCGGATGAGACCTCTGCCGAGGTGGGGCCGTGCGTGCCGGTCATCTGGGCGCGCAGGTAGAGCGGCTGGTCGCCGTCCCAGAGGCATCCAGACAACACCGGCTCGACCGGGTCGGGGTCGAGATCGGCGCCGGCCATGATCGCGATCGCGGTTGCGGCGCTGTCAGCCTGCTGCGCGGCGATGCTGCCGTGCTTGATCGGGAAGTCGGTCAGGTCGCCCGCAGCGAAGACGAGCTCGGCGCCGGCCACGCGACCTTCGCGGTCGGTCCGAACGAACCCGTGCGAGGCGCTGAGCGGGATGCCGGGAACGGCTGGCCCCGAGAGCTCTGGCAGTGTGATGACCAGATCGGCCTGAAGCTCGCGGTCGGGCGGGTAGATCCGCAGATGCCCGGCCTTCGGCATCGTCACCCCTGCCGAGGTGATGGTGTGCACGTTCCTCGAGCCGAGCAGGGCCTGGACCGCGTCGCTGGCTCGCTTGCCGAAGGTGCCTAAGGGCGCGTCCTCGGGGGTGGCCAGCGTGACCTCGACCTCCACATCCAGCTCCTGCGCGTGGCGGGCTGCCATCAGCGCCAGCTCGTAGATCGGAAGCGGCCACGAGCTGCGCTCGGGGATCACGAAGGCGATGCTGCGAATCCGCTTGCTCTCGAGGTCCTGCATCAAGCTCTGGAGTTGCTCGTACATGGTCGCGGGCCTGAGCGTTACGGCGTGGCGAAGCACGGCGGTGGTCCGGGCTCCGAGCGCCAACAGAACCGCGTCATAACGCACCTGGGTTCGTTGGACGGTGTGGACGATCCGCTCGCGGCTGTCGATCCATCTGAGTGACCCGGCGAGCAGATCGAAACCGGCATCACCGGCGATCCGGGAGAGCGCATATTGTCGGGAGACCGGGCGCGAGAACGGCTCGCCGACCAGTTCGGGGCTGTAGTTGAACACCGCATCGGGGGCAAGCATCGTCATTCTCACCAGGTCGCCGGCGAGATGATCGAGCGCGAGCGCTGCTTCGAGCGCCGCGACGCCGCCACCGACGATCAGAACCTGCAGGCGACTACCGAACTCACTGCTCATGACAAAAAGCTACGCGGCACCGATTGGTGCGTGATGCGTAGTTTGCCGACTCGGGGCAGCGGATCGAGCTCATTCCGCTGCTGCCGCTGTGGCATTCGGGCGGCCTCAGACCGGACGCCGGCGCCGGCATGTGATCATTCGTGACGGACCGTGTTTTCCGACGACGCGTTCGATCGACCCCTTAACGTCTTCATATGAAAGAACCTGGCCCTGCAACTCCCGATCCTGAGGACTCGTTCGAGTCCAAGCTGGGCGCGATTCTCGACGTTGCCGCCAGCGTGCTGTCGGATCTCGATCTCGACCGCGTGCTGAACCGGGTGGCCGAGTCAGCTCGTCAGATCGCTGGGGCCCAGTTCTCGGCGCTGGGGGTGATGGACGAGTCACGCAGCCGACTCGATCGCTTCATCACTGCCGGTGTCGACGAGCGGACGCGGCAAAAGATCGGGCGACCGCCGCTCGGGCGCGGCGTGCTGGGTGAGCTGATCTCGCATCGCAGGCCGCTGCGTCTGGACCACGTCGGCCGACACCCGCACTCCTACGGCTTCCCGCCCGGGCATCCGCCGATGGCGTCGTTCCTCGGCGTGCCCGTGTTCGTTGCCGGCGAGCCGTTCGGGAATCTCTACCTGACCAACAAGCAGGGCGGCGGCACGTTCACCGAGATGGACGAACGCGCCGTGGTGCTGATGGCGCAGTTCGCCGGGATCGCGATCGATCATGCGCGCCGGTACTCGAATGCGGAATCGCAGCGGATGGAGCTCCAGAGCACGGTCGAGGCGCTCGACGCCACCGTTCAGATCGCGCAGGCGGTCGGCGCCGAGACCAATCTGGAATCTGTGCTCGAGCTGGTCGCCAAACGCGGCAGGGCGCTCGTATCTGCGCGGGCGGTGGTGATCGAGCGCGTGGTGGACGGCCGGACGGTCGTCGTCGCAGCTGCAGGCGAGGTTCCGGCGGCGATCCTCGGTCGCGAGGTCGATTCCACGGCCAGCGTTGCCAGCACCGCGCTGCGCAGCCTTCGCACGCTGCGCCTTGAGGAGGACGCGAACCGGATCCGGTTCCTGAGGTACGGGCTTGGCAGTTTCGGACTCACCGCCGACTGCGGCCTGGTCGTGCCGCTGGTGTACCGCGGCCAGGGGTACGGCGCGCTGATCGCGATCGATCGGCTCGATGACGGCGCCGCGTTTGACGCCGACGAGGAGCGGCTGCTCGAAGCCTTCGCCTCCAGCGCTGCGACCGCGATCGCCACTGCCGTGTCCGCGCAGAAGGACCGCGAGCGCCAGCGGCTTGCGGCGGCCGAGGAGGAACGGGCTCGCTGGGCGCGCGACCTTCACGACGACACCCTCCAGAACCTGGCCGCGCTACGCCTTGCCCTGTCGAGCCAGCGTCGCGTCGACGATATCGATGCCGTGAGGGCCCGGTTGTCGGAGCTGGTGGAGCAACTCGACACGGACATCGCCAGTCTGCGGGCCTTGATCTCCGATCTGCGGCCCGCGAGCCTGGACGACCTCGGGCTGGAGCCGGCGATCGAGGTGCTCGCGGATCGAGTCCGGGCGCAGGGACTCGAGGTGGACCTGCGGGTCGAGGTTTCCCGCGAGCAGGGCCGGCGGCTGGGACGCGCAGCGACCGAGGTCGAGACCGGCCTGTACCGGATCACCCAGGAGGCGCTCAGCAACGCACGCCGGCACGGTGGTGCCACTCGCATCCAGGTCGACATCAGCGAAGGCGAGTCCGCGATCGAGGCCTCGATCTCCGACAACGGCCGCGGATTCGACCCGGCCAGCCGATCCTCGGGGTTCGGGCTGATCGGCATGCAGGAGCGCGCTGAGATCCTGGGTGGGCGGCTCCAGGTGACCTCCTCACCTGGCCAGGGCACGACGGTGACGGCGGTCCTGCCAGTCGAGCAGGCAGCAGGCGAGGCGCGAACCGATGCGCCGGCACGGTCGGTCATACCCTGAGCCATGTGGCTCATCAGGCCGCCGTGCGATCACGATGGAACAATGCAGCAGTGAGCGGGTTCTCGACCCTGGGTATGTACCTGCGCCGGACGCCCAAACGGGCGCAGGCAAGCGACCTATACGCGCACAAGGTCACTCTGCTCGACGGCGGCCAGCTTGACCTCGCAAGCTGGCGCGGCCGGCCGGCGCTGATCGTCAACACAGCCAGCAAATGCGGGTTCACGCCGCAATACCAGGGGCTGCAGTCACTTCATGAGCGCTACCGCGGGCGCGGGCTGAACGTGCTCGGTACCCCGTCAGGCGACTTCGCCAATCAGGAGTTCGAGCAGGCGAACGAGATCGGCGCCTTCTGCCAGAAGAACTACGGCGTCACATTCCCAATGACGGAGCCGAAATCGGTGCGCGCGCAGCCGGATGCGCTGTGGCGCGAGCTCATCAGTCAACCCAACTCGGCGCCGCCGAAGTGGAACTTCACCAAGTACCTCATCGGCTCCGACGGCCATTTGATCGCTCACTGGGGTTCGGCCATCGAGCCCGAGGACGACCGGATCGTCGCGGCGATTGAGGCCGCGATCGCGGACGGCGCGGGCCCGCCGGAATGAGACAATCGCCGCCGACACCTTCCAAGGGAGTGGCATGAGCTCAAACGACCTTCGCTGCCGCGGCTGGCAGCAGGAGGCGGCCCTGCGGATGTTGGAGAACAACCTGCATCCGGACGTTGCCGAGAAGCCGGGCGAACTGGTGGTCTACGGCGGCATCGGCAAGGCGGCACGCAACCACGAGAGTCTTGCCGCGATCCGGCGGGAGCTGATGGCGCTGGGCGACGAGGAGACGCTGCTGGTGCAATCGGGCAAACCGGTCGGCGTCTTCGAGACGCATGAGCGCGCCCCCCGGGTGCTGATCGCGAACTCGAATCTGGTGCCCCAGTGGGCGACGTGGAAGCACTTCAACGAGCTCGACGCAGCCGGGCTGATGATGTACGGCCAGATGACCGCCGGTTCGTGGATCTACATCGGCAGCCAGGGGATCCTGCAGGGCACCTATGAGACGTTCGCCGCGGTCGCGCGAAAGCGCTTTGGCGGCTCGCTCAAGGGCCGGTTGGTCGTGACCGCGGGGCTCGGCGGGATGGGCGGGGCGCAGCCGCTGGCGGTGACGATGTGCGAGGGTACGGTGCTCTGCATCGAAGTTGAGATCAGCCGCATCGAGCGCCGCATCCAGACCGGCTATCTCGACGAGCGCGCCAGCGACCTCGACGACGCCCTGCGCAGGTTGCGTACAGCCGCGCGGGAGGGACGGGCGCTCTCGGTTGGACTCCTGGGCAATGCCAGCGAGCTCCTGCCGGAGCTTGCGCGCCGACATGAGCAGATCGATGTCGTCACCGACCAGACCTCGGCGCATGACCCGCTCAACGGGTACATCCCGGCGGGGCTGACGGTCGAGCAGGCGCAGGCGCTGCGCCACTCGGACCCCGATGAATATCTGGAGCGGGTGGGCGCCAGCGCGGTGGCGCACGTCGCCGCGATCCGTGAGCTCGCAAAGCAGGGCGCTGAGGCATTCGACTACGGCAACGCGCTGCGAGGGCTCGCAGCCGAATACGGCGACACCGACGCGTTCTCCTACCCGGGCTTCGTTCCCGCCTACATTCGGCCGCTGTTCTGTGAGGGCAAGGGCCCGTTCCGGTGGGTGGCGCTGTCCGGTGACCCGGCGGATATCCGCAGGACCGACGAGGCGATCCTCGATCTGTTCAGCGACCAGGAGAGCGTCGTGCGATGGATCCGCTTGGCCGGTGAGCGGGTCCGGTTCCAGGGCCTGCCGGCGCGGATCTGCTGGCTCGGCTACGGCGAGCGCAATCGGGCCGGCGAGCGGTTCAACGAGATGGTCGCCTCGGGCGAGCTCAGGGGGCCGATCGTGATCGGCCGCGATCATCTCGACGCCGGTTCGGTGGCCTCACCGGAGCGCGAGACCGAGGCGATGCGCGACGGTTCGGACGCGGTCGCCGACTGGCCGATCCTCAACGCGCTGGTGAACACGGCCTGTGGTGCCAGCTGGGTGTCGGTCCACCACGGCGGCGGGGTCGGCATGGGCAAATCGATCCACGCCGGGCAGGTGGTCGTGGCCGATGGCTCGGAGCTCGCCGCCGAGCGCGTTCAGCGTGTGCTGACCGCGGATCCGGGGATGGGCGTGATCCGGCACGCGGACGCCGGGTACGAGGCCGCGGTCGAGTTCGCCGCCGAGCACGGACTACGCGTGCCGATGCTCGACAACTCATCGACGTGACCTCGACGATCTCCGTGCAGGGAGCCGCGCAGGTGCTGTGTCCGTCACAGGCCGGCCTCTCGCATCTGCGTCACGATCATGTGTCCGAACTGCGCAGCGACGCCGGTGCGGTGACGATCGAAGGCAGGCAGATCGCCGCGTTGGCGCCCTCCGACGCTGCTGAGATGAAGATCGACGCGTCGGGATGTGCGGTGCTGCCCGGGTTGATCGACTGTCACACACACCTCCCGTTCGCGGGCTGGCGAGAGGCTGAGTACGCCCAGAAGGTCGCGGGCGTCGGCTATGAGCAGATCGCGCGCACGGGCGGAGGCATTCGCTCGTCGGCGCGGTCGTTCGCAGACTCGAGCGATCATCAGGTGCTGGAGCAGGCGTGCCGTGCTGCCGAGGAGATGCTGCGCCACGGGACGACGACGTTCGAGTGCAAGACCGGCTACGGGCTCTCGGTGGAGGCTGAGGTCAGGGCCGCCGGATTGATTGCGGCGCTCGGCGCCCGCGTCACGCAGCAGGTAACGGGAACCGCGCTGCTTGCTCACGCTGTGCCGGAGGGCTATGACGCCGACGGCTGGATGGCGGCCGTCGGTGAGGCGTTGCCCGATGTGCTGGCCGCCGGCGCTGCGGTACCCCTCACAGCGCTGGACATCTACGTGGAGAGTGTCGCCTTCACGAACGGGCACCTCGCCCAGATGGGCGTGCTGGCCGCGCGCAGCGGTCTTGATCTGCGCGCACACGTCGAGCAGTTCAACGCCAACGGCTCCGTGCCCGTGGCGCTCGCAGCCGGCGCGCGTTCGGTCGACCATCTCGCCTGCATAGGGTCGGATGACATCGCGCTGCTGGCGCGGGCGCAGACCGCCGCCGTGCTGCTCCCGGGCGCCGAGTTCCTCGGAGACGAGCGCCTGGCTCCCGGGCGCCAGCTGGCCGACGCCGGGGCGATCTGCGCGCTGGCCACCGACTTCAACCCGGGCACCTCGCCGGTGCTGTCATTGCCGCTCGTGATCGGCCTGGCGGTCCGCCGCTACCGCTGGTCCGCGCTCGAGGCGCTGCTGGCGTGCACACTGAACGCCGCATGGGTGCTGGGCCTCGAGGATCAGGTCGGGTCGCTCGAGCCAGGCAAGCGGGCGGACCTGTTGGTCCTCGACGGACCACTCGAGCGCATCCCGTACCGGCTCGGACATAACCCGGTCCAGATCGTGATCGCCGGTGGCAGAGTCGTCCACGTGCGCCCGGACAGCGAGTGGAGGATCACGACATGAGCATCTCGGAGAGGCTGGCGGAACTGGACGCCGTCGGCCGATTCCCGGACGGAATACACCGCTTCGCCTGGACGGACTCCGATCGCCAGTCGCGCGATTGGTTCGAGCGGCAGGCCAGCAGCGCGAGGCTGACGGTCGAGCGCGACCCGGCAGGCAACCTGTGGGCCTGTCCCGATTCCCCGTCGCCATGGTGGGCGGTCGGGTCGCACCTCGACAGCGTTCGCGGCGGCGGGCTGTTCGACGGACCGCTTGGCGTCGCCTGCGGCTTCGAGCTGGCCGAGCGCTCAGGGCTGCCGATCGCCGTGATCTCCTTCGCGGACGAGGAGGGCGCCCGCTTCAACTCGCCGACGTTCGGGAGCAAGGCGCTCACAGGCGTGCTCGACGTGCCGGCCGCACTGGCGCGCACGGATGATCAGGGCATCACGCTCGCTGCTGCGATGCGAGACGACGGCCTCGACCCCGACAGGCTCGGCTCGGCCACCGAATGGCTGTCGCGGCTGCGCGGCTTCATCGAGGTGCACATCGACCAGAGCACTGAGGTGGCGGAGTCGGGATCACCGCTCGGGATCGTGAGTTCGCTGGCGAGCCGGATGCGTCTCGAGGTGCATCTAAGCGGGCGGGCCGATCACGCCGGCACGACGCCGCAGCATCAACGCCGGGACGCGCTCAGCGCGGCGGCGCGCCTGATCGTCTCGGCCGAGCAGCTCGCGGCGGAACAGGGCGAGCTGATGGTCACCAGCTCGCGGATCCTCGTGGCTCCGAATGCGGTCACGACCGTCGCGGCCGATGTGCGCCTCTGGATCGATGCGCGGTCGAGCGACCCGGAGCGCCCGGACCGATGGCGCGCGGCGCTGCTCGAGGCCGCCTCAGCGCTGGCCGCACGGACCCAGGTCGGGATCGAGATCAAACTCGCGTCACAGTCACGCGGCACAGAATTCTCGGCGGCGATCCGTGACCAGCTGCACGCCGACGCCACCAGACTGCTCGGTCATGAGGTGCCCGGCAGCGTCTGCTTCGCCGGCCACGACGCCGGGATCCTGGCGGCACGGGTGCCCGCGGCGATGGTGCTGGTGCGCAACCACAGCGGCATCAGCCATTCGCCGGCGGAACACGTCGAGCTGGAGGATGCCGAGCTTGCCACGACCGTGATCGAGCACACGCTCACAAGCCTGATCGAGTCCCGGACTGAGCCTGAGGCCGCGGAGCGCGGCAGATGACCGCCACCAACCCCGAGGTGCCGTGCCGATGACCGCTCGCTACCACGAGATCGCGGCGATGCCGAACGCCCACTCGCATGTCTTCCAACGCGGCCTGCGTGGCCGCGTTGAACGCGTGACGCCGGCAAACCGCGACGATTTCTGGACCTGGCGAACTGAGATGTTCGCCCTGGCGGACGCGCTAACTCCAGCGAGCATGCTGGAGATCGCCGAGCAGGGCTTTGCCGAGATGCGCGCTGCCGGATACGGGGTCGTCGGCGAATTCCACTACGTCCACCACCAGCCGGACGGCAGGCCCTACGAGGACCCCAACGAGCTCGCCTTCGCGGTCGCCGGCGGCGCGATCGAGGCTGGGCTGCCGATCGTGTTGCTGCCGGCCGCCTACAACCGCAACGGCTGGGACGGCGCCGACCGTCCGCCCGCCGGCGGGCAGCGCCGTTTCTGCGACCCTGACGTCGAGACCTTCCTTGCCCGCATCGACGCGCTGCGGGAGTGGGCCAATGGTCAGCCAGGTGTCCAGGTCGGCGTCGCTGCTCATAGCGTCCGCGCTGTGCCTGCGTCGTGGCTGGAGGCGATCGCCGCCTACTCCGACATCCACGGACTCGTGCGCCACGTTCACGCGCATGAACAGCGGCGGGAGCTCGACGAGTGTCACGCGGAGCACGGCTGCTCGCCGATCGAACTGCTCGACCGCACCGGCTTCCTCGGCCCGCGTACGACCGTGATCCACGGCATCCACGTTAGCGACGACGACATCGCCCGGATCGCGCGCGCCGACTCGATGGTGGTCTCCTGCCCGACCACCGAGGGCAACCTCGGCGACGGATTCTTCCCGGCGATGCGCTACGCCGACGCCGACGTGCCCATCGCGATCGGCAGCGACTCGCAGGCGCGGATCGACCCGTTCGAGGAGGCGCGCGAGCTCGAGACGGGTTCGCGCCGGGAGCGAGAGCTGCGCGCCGGTCTGCTGGCGCGCACGGGCGACCTCTGGGCGGAGCTCTGCAGCAACGGCCACCGAAGCCTCGGGTCCGAGCCGGGTTCGGTGGTCACGATCGATACCGATCACACCGACCTGCGCGGCATCGAGGCGGAGGACCTGCAACGCGCTCTGGTGGCAAGCGCCTCAGCAGCCGTGGTGACGGGCACTGCTCGCTGACGGCCCGCTGGCCGTCAGCTCAGGGGTCCGGTGACCGATTCGGCGGCGGCGACCACGGCGCCGTCACGGACCAACTCCACCACCGCCTCGATCTCGGGGGTCAGATAGCGGTCGGGTCCGGGTCCGGCGACGTCCGCTCGCAGACGGTCGCGGACCGCGGCGGTTGCGGGAGCGGGTTGCAGCGGGGCGCGGAGGTCGAGGCCACGCGTCGCGGTCAGCAGCTCGATCGCAAGCACACGAGTGAGACCGTCGATGCCCCGTCGCAGCTTGCGCGCGGCCGACCAGCCCATCGACACGTGGTCTTCCTGCATCGCCGAGCTCGGGATCGAGTCGACGGACGCGGGCACTGCCAGCCGTTTCAGCTCGGAGACGATCCCCGCCTGCGTGTACTGGGCGATCATCAGACCGGAGTCAACGCCAGGGCTGTCCGCCAGGAACGGGGGCAGCCCGTGGCTGCGGCTGGTGTCGAGGAAACGGTCGGTCCGGCGCTCGGACATGCTCGCCAGGTCCGCTACCGCGATTGCGAGGAAGTCGAGCACGTAACCGACCGGGGCGCCGTGGAAGTTGCCGTTGGATTCCAGCCGTCCGTCCGGCGTGATCACCGGATTGTCGATGGTCGCCCCGAGCTCGCGCTCGGCGATCAGCCTTGCGTGGGCGAGCGTGTCGCGCACGGCGCCCGCCACGGCGGGGGCGCAGCGCAGCGAGTACGCGTCCTGCACGCGCGTGTCCTCGGGGCCGCGATGGCTGGCGACGATCGGGCTGTCGGACAGCAGCCGGCGAATGTTTGCGGCAGCCTCGATCTGGCCCAGCTGACCACGGAGCTCCTGCAGGTCGGCGGCGAAGGCCCTGTCGGTGCCCAGAAGCGCCTCGACGCTGATCGCCGCCGAGATGTCGGCAACCGCAAGGAGGCGCTCGAGGTCATCGATGGCCAGGACCAGAGCACCGAGCATGCCGTCGGTGCCATTGATCAGCGCAAGTCCCTCCTTTTCGGCAAGCACCACGGGTTCAATGCCGGCTGACGCCAGAGCCTCGGAGGCCGCAACCTGCCTGCCTGCGGGATCGCGCACCTCACCCTCGCCCATCAGCGCCAGCGCACAATGCGCCAGCGGTGCCAGATCGCCAGAGCACCCGAGCGACCCGTACTCGCGGACGATCGGTGTGATGCCGGCCGACAGGATCGCTGCGTAGGTCACCGCGGTCTGCTCGCGCACGCCGGTGCGCCCGGTGGCGAGCGTCGAGAGCCGCAGCAACATCAGCGCCCGAACGACCTCGCGCTCGACCTCGGCGCCGCTGCTGGCCGCGTGGCTGCGGATCAGCGAGCGCTGCAGGTCGGCGCGCAGGGCGGGCGGGATCTGCTGTGTCGCAAGGGCGCCAAAGCCGGTCGACACCCCATAGTGCGGACTCGGATCATCAGCAAGCGCGTCGATGATCCGGCGCCCGGCACGGATCGCTGAGATCGAGGACCCCGATAGCTCGACGGTGGCTCCGTGCCGCGCGACCGCGACCAACTCGTCGATGCCGACGGCATCGACTCCTACAACCACCTGGTTCATCTGGGGATCACGACCTAGCTGGTGAGTGCCTCGGCTCGGTACTGGGTGCGAGCGTACTCGTTGTATGGCGACGGCCGCACGGTCGCGCGCAGGCGCCGGAAGCCCAGATCCGCGTCGGGTGCGACATCGCCACCGGGGTGCGAGCCGTAGACCAGTTCGACCGGGGTGCCGGGTTCGGCATGCTCGTTGGCCACCAGCGATAACGCCAGGATCCGCCCGAGGCGAGCGATGTGCGACGTGTAGAACGTGACGCCCACGAGCTTGCGGTCGACCTCGATGCCGTACCGGCCGTAGGTGAGCAGGTAGTCGAGGTCAGTGAACACCTCGCGGACATCCTCCTCGTTGAGCTCGAGCGTCACCTTCGTGCGCGCAACGCTTTCCCGGCTCGCCTCGAGCGCCTCGCGGCCGATGAAGTCGTGGTTGAACGCGACCGAGCGCCCGTACCCGAGCTCCCACGGAGTCACGTAGAAGTCCTCGATGTCGGGCGAGAAGGCACTGCCGTACAGCGGCTTCTGCCCCTCGAACGAGAACAGGCTGAGCGATTCGCGATATTCGCGGAGCTCCGGTGAGGTGTAGATGCCCGGGGTGGGGGTCGGGATCCAGCCGCTCTCCACGCCATTGGTCGCGTACGCCATCGCGCCGACCTGCACGAGTCCGAACTGGGCGCCCGCCGCCAGCAGCGCCGCCTTCACATCGGCACCGTCGGCGTAGTCGCCGATGAACTCGTAGCCTGCCTGGCCGGCCATGCCGTGGCGCAGCGCGCGGAAGCGGTGTCCGTCGAGCGCCACGGGCGCGGCATGGAAGAACTTGGTCTCTGGCAGCGGCCCTCCGAACACAGCCTCCACCAGCGCCATCGCGTTGGGACCCTGCACCTGGTAGCGGAAGAGGACCGGGTCGCCGGGGCGGAACTCGGAGTCGGGATCGTCGGTGAAGGCGACGTCATAGCCGCCGCGCTCGCCGTGGAACAGAACCCAGGATTGCGATGCCGGCGGCCCGGTGAGCGTGTAGCGGTCCTCCGCGTCACGCATCAGGATGCCGTCCTGAACGATGTGGCCGTCCGCGGTCACCGGCACGAACTGCTTGGCCTGGCCGACCGCGAAGCTCTCGTAGTCGTTGGCGCTCACATCGGCAAGGAGTCGCGTCGCGTCCGGCCCCTCGATGAACAGGTCGCGCATGTGATGCGAGAGGTCCGAGAGCGCCACGGTCTCGAACGCCGCCGCCTGCTCGACGGCCCAGCCGGTGAACTCCGGCGGCACGACCGGCGGGTTCCATGGCGCGGCATCCGGCTTCCACAGCAGGTTGACGGGGGAGCCGGCACGGTCGATGCCCTGCTGAAGGCTGGGTGCTGACATGGGATCCTCCTCGGGTACTAAAGCGCTTCAGTGCGAAGGTACCACACGCCCGACACTGATGGGCGCGATACTCCGTCGATGCCGACCCATGTCCTGGTCTACGTCGGTGTCGTCGTGGCGATCGCGCTGCTGCCCGGCCCCGACACGGCGGTCGTCACCAGGAACGCGCTCGTTTACGGGCGCGAGGCCGCGCTTGGCAGTGCGATCGGCGTCAACGTCGGGCTCGCGACCTGGACGCTGGCGACCGCGTTGGGGGTGGCCGCGATCCTGCGCAGCTCAGCGGTCGTCTACGACGCGCTCAAGCTGGGCGGTGCGCTTTACCTGATCTGGATCGGGGGGCGGGCGCTATGGGACTCGCGACACCCAGGCGCCGAGCAGCCGCGGGCGGCCACGTCCAGCCGCACGATCGACGGCTGGGGCGGTTTCCGGCAGGGCGTAATCAGCAACCTCGCCAACCCCAAGGTCGGGATCTTCTTCACCAGCCTGCTGCCCCAATTCGTTTCGCCGCACGGCTCCCCGTTGCTGCAGATGCTGATGCTCGGGGCCATCTTCATCACCTTCAACGTCGTCTGGATGTGCAGTTACGCGCTGGCCGCGGTCAGGCTGTCAGATGTCCTCAGCCGCCCCCGCGTCAAGGCTCGGATCGACCGCTTCTCCGGCCTCGTGCTGGTCGGCGTCGGCATCCGGCTGGCAATCGAGCGGTGACCTCGCCCTCAGATCTGTCGGAGCTGGGCGTGCTCGAGGTCGCCGCCGGTTTGCGCAGCCGCAGCTTCTCCGCGCTTGAGGTGCTGCGTGCGCTCGAGGCCCAGATCACCGCGGTCAACGGCGGGCCGCCGAGTCCCTATGGCGCGCCGGACGCGATCAATGCCTGGGTGCGTCTGTACCCGCAGTTGGCCGAGCGACAGGCTCGTGAGGCCGATCGCAGACTGGCCGCCGAGGGCGAGGACGCCCCGCTGCTCTGCGGTGTGCCGATCGGCCTCAAAGATCTATACGCCGTCGAGGGACTGCCGCTGACCGCGTCGAGCGCGGTGCTCGAGGGTAACGTCGCCGACGCCAACTGCACCGCATGGGCACGGCTGCGCGGGGCCGGGATGGTGCTGGTCGGCCACCTGCACACGCACGAGTTCGCCTGTGGCGGCACCACCGACCAGGTCGGAAACCCGTGGCGGCTCGAGTGCACCCCCAGCGGCTCCAGCGGGGGCTCGGCGGCGGCGGTCGCGGCGCGCATGGTCCCGGTCGCGACCGGAACCGATACTGCCGGCTCGATCCGCGCGCCCGCGGCGATCTGCGGCGTCAGCGGCATCAAGCCGACCACCGGGCGGATACCGCTCGACGGCATCATCCCGCTCGGACCGACCTTCGACACTCTCGGACCGCTCGCGCGCAGCGTCGCCGACTGCAGCGCCGTGCTCGCGGCGATGGCCGGCGGGCCCTGTGCCACCGTGGCACACGCGATCCCGGCTGGAGCACTCGGCCCCTCGCCGATCGCGGCGCGCGCAGGCGCAGCGCCGCTGGCCGGCGTCAGGGTTGCCATCACCGACCGCTTCGCCGCGCTGGAGCTCGACGGCGACACGCGCGCCGGCTACGAACGCGCGCAGCGTGCGCTGGCGGGGCTCGGGGCACGGATGATTGAGCTGCCGGCTCCGGTCAAGGCGTTCACGCTCGGATCGCCCGAGTTCGCCGCGGTGCTGGTCGAGATGTGGTCATACCACCGCTCGTTCGCCGGCCGTGAGGATGCCTACCGCCCCCATGTGCGTGAGCTGCTCAGGCACGCACGCGACGCGATGCCGGCGGCGGAGTACGCCGCCGTTCAGCTTCGTCGGGCGGAGCTGGCGGATTCGTGGGAGAGGTGGTTCGAAACCAATCGGGTTGACCTGATCGTCGAACCGGCGACCCGAGTCGTCGCCTATCGGCGCGGCGACGGCTATGACTACACCGACCACAACCCGCTGGCCGACATGACACTCGGCTGGAATGTCACCGGACATCCGGGCGTCGCTCTGCCCTCGGGGCTCGGGCCGGACAGCGGACTGCCGACCGGCGTCCAGCTGATCGCCAGGCGCGGTCGCGAGGCTGACGCGATTCAGGTCGGGATCGACCTCCAGGAGCACGACGCCCTGCCGCCGCTGCACTGGCCGGGCCTCAGCGCCAGCTGAGCGGAGAGGGCGGTGAGCGGAGAGGGCGGGATTCGAACCCGCGAAGGAGGTTTCCCCCCTTACTCGCTTAGCAGGCGAGTGCCTTCAGCCACTCGGCCACCTCTCCGGGCGCTCGGCGCGGCCGAGCGTGCGGGGGGAGTGTAGAGGGGCCTGTCGCGCAGCGCGGTGGCGGCTGTGGCGCGCAGCGCGGTAGCGGCTGTGGCGCGCAGCGCGGTAGCGGCTGCTGGCGCCGAAGTCCGGCCGGACATGGCCCCTTGCAATTGCAGGGATGCGATTATGACCTCAGCGTAATAATCGCATCCCTCGGATTTGGGAGGGCTGACCACGATGCTCGGCTTCGCTGGGCGGTTTGAGATCAGCCGGCTGCGAGCGGCTCTGGGACCGGCACTCCGAACCGCCCGGCAGCCTCAACGATCTCAGTCCAGATCTTCGGCGGCAGCGGCACACCCTCGCGGGTGCGCTGCGCCATCGTCGCCGCGCCGCGTGCACCGGGCACCAGCACCGGCCCCTCGCCCGACGGCGGCAGTCCCTGAACTGCGTCGATCGTGTCGTCGACGATCGCCTTGAAATCCTCCAAGGGCAGGAACGCGGAGACGTCGACGGCGATCAGCGTCGCGTTCTGGCGGTGCCCCTTGGCGCCGGCGTGGAATTCCGACACGATCGGGTTGCCGGCCAGGCCGCTGGCCAACAGCTCGAATGCGAGCGACATTCCCGACCCCTTGGCGCCGCCGACCGGCAGTGGGATCTTCGCCTCCGCGGGATCCACGGTCGGCCGGCCGTCAGCCGTGACCGCGACCCCCTCGGGCAGCGACTCGCCGCGCGCCCTGTACTGCGCGATCTTGCCGAGCGCGATCGTCGCCGTCGCCATGTCGAGCACGAAGTCCGGGTGCCTGGCGGCGGGAACGGCGATCGCCAGCGGGCTGGTCGCCACGCCGGCCCCACGCGCACCTTCATAGGCCATGTTCGGGACTCCGGCGACGATGCCGATGCCGGCCATCCCCTCGGCGGCGGCCATGCTCGCGTAGTAGCCGATCGCGCCCGTGTGCACGGTGCCGCGCACAGCCGCCCAGGCGACACCGGTCGCGCGCGCCGTCGTGACAGCCTCGCGCATCGCGTGGGTGAGCGCGAGCGGTCCCGGCGCGCGATCGGCCTCGACCAGGATCGCCGCATCGCGCACGTGCCTGACCTCGATCGAAGGCCGCGGATTGGCCTCACCCTTGTCGAACAGCTCCAGGTACCGCGGAAGTCGCGAGACGCCATGCGAGTCGATGCCGCGCAGGTTTGCCCAGACGAACGCGTCCGCCACCACCTCCGCGTCTGAAGCGCTCAGGCCCGCGGCGGTGAGCACCTCGGTCGCGAGCGAGCGCAGGTCATCGGCGGCGATTCGGACGCTCTGTGGCGGCACGGCGGGGCTCCTTCAGAAGAGGACGTTGACGATCGCGGTCGTACCGCCGGCGACCGCGGCCCGGGCCTCACGGATCGCCGGCCGCAGCGCGGCGGGGTCCGAGATCTCCCAGCCGGGCATCCCGAACGGCGCGCCGAACTCCGACAGCGGCGGCTGGGTCGAGAGATCGACGCCGTCGAAGTCGTCGGAGGCGACGGCCGCGCCCTCCGGGTAGAAGCGCAGGTGGTTGAACTTCATCGACAGATACTGGCGGTTGTTGAAGATCACGATCAGCAGCGGCAGCCGCTCGTCGCTGGACGCCATCAGCGCCTGCACGATCGGGTTGTAGAGGAACGAGCCGTCGCCGACGAGAAACGCGACCGGCTGCTGCGGCCGTGCCAGCTTCACGCCTAGCGCGACCCCGGTTCCCTGACCGAGCCCGCCCTGCACGTAGAACCAGCGGTCCGGGCTCGTTCCAGCGCAGGTGCTGCTGGACGATGCGGCTGTGGGTGATCGTCTCATCGACGAAGATCGTGTCGTCGTCGAGCTCCTCGCGCAGCACCTTGGCGAGCAGCACCGGCGTGATCTTCTCGGTGTTCGCCTCCGCCTTCTCCTCGGCGGCGCGCAGGTCGGCCTGCTGCCTGTCGTGAACCTCGCTCCAGGCGCAGCTGGCGCTCGGCAACGACGCTAGTGTCGAGCTTGCGACCGCTCGCCTCGACCAGGCCCGTGAGCGTCGAGGCGACCGCGCCCTCGAGATAGATGTCGGCGTGCAGCACCTGGTAGACGATGTGCGGGCGCTGCGGGACCTCGTCGATCACGACGACCTCCGCCTCGGGGGCGAGGTCGTTGCTCGGCGGGTACCAGGGCGAGCGGCAGGCGACGAGCAGCACGAGGTCGGCGCCGGATGCCTGCGAGACGTCGCCGCCGATGTGCAGCGGGTGGTCCTTGGGGAAGTTGGCGCAGACCGCCGACTGCGGTTCGATCACCGGGATCGCCAGCAGGTCAGCGAGCTCGACGAGCGCCCGGAACGCCTTCGGGTCGCGTCCGGCCGACTCGGTGAAGATCACCGGGTGCCTGGCGTCGGCGAGCTTGGCGGCGACCGCCTCGATCTCGGAGGATGGGCTCAGTCGCGCCCCGCTGGGCGCGACTTTCTTGCGCACCCTGGGAGGCCGCCACTCGGCGAGTAGCGCCTCGAGCGCGATGTTCAGGTACACCGGGCCGGCCGGCGCACGCTGCGACAGCTCGGCGGCGCGCACGACCGACTCGTAAAGCGTCGCGACGTCGGGCACGTGGCCGGCCCACTTGGTGAAGGGGGCGGCGACGACGTGCGGTCCGCCGACGAACGAGAGGTTGCGATACCACTGCGACCCCGGATCGGGCCCGGTGCCCTCGCCGTAGGTCACCGACTCGGAGGAGGCGACCAGCATCGGCGCGCCTGCCAGCAGGGCGCCGTGGATCGCGTTGCCGCCCTGCAACAGGCCGGGAACGGTGTGGAGCAGCACGGCCGAGCCAGCCGCTTGCAGCCCAGCCAATAGCCGGTCGCCATCGCGACCGCCAGCGTCTCGTGGGTGAGGTCGTGGTAACGCGGGCCGGCGGTGCCGTCGCGGCGCTGGCGGGCGAACGCCTCCCAGACCGGGGCCCATTCGGACCCCGGCGAGGAGAAGACGTGGTCCAGATCGAGCGCGCGGAACGCTTCGAGCAGTCCCTCGCCGCCGTCGGCGTGCTCGGCGGCCATCGGCCCTGGTCAGGCCGCCGTGGCGGCGCCGACGGGGATCTCCCAGTTCGAGCACGCGGCAGAGGCTGCGACCCATGACCTCGTCGAGTTCGTGCTCGGTGAGGCCCATGTGCACCGTGAACTGTTCGATCGTGTCCGTCCAGGTCAGACCGTGACCCATCAGGCGGGTGATGTCGGTGCCCCAGTGGCAGCGCTCAGGACCCATCTTCGCGATCATCTCACGAACGTACGGGAAGATGTTCTCGTTCGGGAATGGGTGCGTCGAGTAACCAGGCAGCGCCGAGACCTTGACCGAGATGTTCGGGTGCACGTGCAGGTCGGCCGTCTCCTGAGCCCAGTAGCCGATCGCGTCATCGACGCAGCGGGCCATGATGCCCATGTGGTCGATGATGATGTTGAGGCCCGGGTGCGCTTGAGCGATCTTGCCGAGCTCGGCCTTCCAGATCGGGGCGTGGACCATGATCTTGATGCCGAGCTCCTCGGCATAGGGCCAGATCCAGTCGCAGGTGCCGTCGATCATCCAGTTGCGGTCGATCGGCCGGTGGAAGGTCAGGCGGATGCCCTTGATCGCGTCGACCTGAGCGAACTCGCGCATCAGCGCCTTGCCCTCCTCGGGCTTGTTCTGCGGGATGCGAGCCATGATCCCGAAGCGGTCGGGGTGAGCCTCGGCGGCCTCCAGCGAGTAGTCGATGCGGTCGCCCTCCCAGGATGGCGGCACGATGATGACCCGGTCGACACCGGCCTCGTCCATCAGCCCCAGGCACTCCTCATAGAGGAAGGCCTCCTCGCGGTGGCCGTTCAGGCGGATCCGCTCGCGCGCGCCGGGGACCCAGGGGCGGTCGGGCGTCTCCTCTTTCCAGATGTGTACCTGCGAATCTACGATGAACACTTGTAGCCGTTGCCTCTCTCCGTCTTGAAACCGACTGACCTATGACAGGGCACAATCGTGGCACGGAATACGCAGTCTGTTCATGCCTTCGGCGCAAACAAAGCGTGCAGCCTTGGTGATGAGCGCCGCTGTGAGAATCGAGACCATGTCTTCAACCACTCTGGGAAATCTGATCGACGGCGACTGGGCCACGGTCGGAGGTGACGGTGAGCTCGCCGTCACCGATCCGAGCGCCGTGGACTCCACGGTGGCCGTGGTTCCGGCGATGAGCGCCGCCGACATCACCGCCGTCTACGACGCCGCCGAGCGTGGCGCCAAGGTCTGGCGTCACACGCGGCCGCTGCAGCGCGCCGCCATCATGACGGGCGCCGCGCGGCTGCTGCGTGAGCGCAGCGATGCGATCGCGCGCGAGCTCGTGTCCGAGATGGGCAAGACGCTGGCCGAGGCGACGGTCGAGGTCACCAAGGCCGCCGACTTCCTCGAGTACTACGCCTCGCTGGCGCGGCTGCCTCTGGGCGTGGAGCTTGCCGACGCGCGTCCCAACGTGAATGTCGCGGTCCGCAACGAGCCGGTCGGGATCGTGCTGCTGATCACGCCGTGGAACGATCCGCTGCTGACGCCGGCCCGCAAGCTCGCGCCGGCGCTGTTCGCCGGCAACGCGGTGATCCTCAAGCCGGCGAGCGAGACGCCGGTCGTGTCGCTGCGCCTCGCGCAGGCGCTGAACGACGCCGGTCTGCCGGCCGGCGTGCTCGGCACCGTCACCGGGCGGGCCTCACGGATCTCAGGCGCGCTGCTCGGGGACCCGCGACTGGCGGCTGTCAGCTTCACCGGCAGCACCGCGGTGGGCCTGCAGCTGCACAGCGACCTCGCCGGGCGCAACGTGCGCCTGCAGACGGAGATGGGCGGCAAGAACGCGAGCGCCGTCCTGGCCGACGCCGATCTCGAGCTCGCGGCGGAGACGATCGTCGCGGCCTCGTTCGGCCAGGCCGGCCAGCGCTGCACGGCCACCAGCCGCGTGATCGTAGATCGCGCGGTCGTCGCCGAGCTGCTGCCGAAGCTGGTCGCCGGCGCCGAGCGCCCGCGGCTCGGGCCGGGGCTCGATCCGGACACGAACATCGGTCCGGTGGTCAGCCGCAAACACCAGTCAGAGGTGATCGAGCACCTCGCACCGCGCTCGCAGCGAGGGCGCTGAGATCCTCGCGGGCGGCGGGGCGCCATCGGCGGCGGAGCTGGCCGGCGGCTGCTACGTCGAGCCGACCGTGATCAGCGGCAGTGACGCGGGAGATGTCGATCTGGCGCGACGAGGTCTTCGGCCCGGCGATCGCGGTGATCGAATGTGACGGTGTCGAGCAGGCGGTCGAGCTGGTCAACGACTCGCGGTACGGGCTGTCGGCCGCGGTGTTCACGAGGGACATCGGCGCTGCCGCGTACTTCGAGGAGTACGTCAACACCGGTCAGGTCTCGGTCAACCTGCCGACCTCGGGCTGGGATGTGCACCAGCCGTTCGGCGGTTTCCTGGACTCCGGCTCGGCGTTCAAGGAGCAGGGGCTCGAGTCGCTTCGCTTCTACACGCGCGTCAAGACCGTCGCGGTCAGGTCGGCGTGATGGCTCAGCGAGTTGGGGTCATCGGTGCCGGGATCGTCGGGCTCGCCGTCGCGAGGCGACTGACGGAGGTCGAGTCCGGCGTCGAGCTGACGGTGCTCGAGAAGGAGAGCCGTGTCGGCGCCCATCAGACCGGCCACAACAGCGGCGTCGCGCACGCCGGCGTCTACTACACGCCCGGGTCGCTGAAGGCGCAGCTCTGCCGCCGCGGGATCGAACTCCTCAAGCCCTACTGCGAGCAGCGCGGGATCGCCTACGAGGAGTGCGGCAAGCTGATCGTCGCGCGCGACCCCGATGAGCTCGGGCCGGCTCGATGAGATCGAGCGCCGCGGCACCGCCAACGGCGTACCCGGTCTGAGGCGCCTCAGCCCCTCGGAGATGGTCGAGATCGAGCCATATGTTCGCGGCGTCTCGGCGCTGCACTCGCCGCAGACGGCGATCGTCGACTTCCCGGCGGTCGCGGCGCCTACGCCGACGACATTCGCGACGCCGGTGGGACCGTGCGGCTCGGGTTCGAGGTGGCGGGCATCGACCGCCGCAGCGGCGAGGTCCGCGTCCGCAGCGCCGCCGGCGAGGAGCTCGTGTTCGACCGCCTGGTCGTCTGCGGCGGCCTCTACTCCGACCGGCTCGCGCAGATGGCGGGTGAGGATCGCGAGCCCTGGATCGTGCCGTTCCGCGGCGAGTACTACAGGCTCGTGCCCGCGCGCGACGGATCTGGTCAGGGGCCTGATCTACCCCGTTCCCGACCCGGCCTACCCGTTCCTCGGGGTGCACTTCACCCGCCGGGTCGACGGTGGCGTCGACATCGGTCCCAACGCAGTGCTGGCGTTCAAGCGCGAGGGCTACACGCGCACGGACTTCTCGGCCGCGGACCTGATCGACGTGTTCAGGTCCCAGGGCTTCCGGCGTCTCGCCCGCAAGCACTGGCGCATGGGTGCCGCAGAGATGTGGGGCTCGGTCTCCAAGCGGGCGTTCATCGACCGCGCCCGCGATTTCATTCCGGCACTGACGCCTGCAGATGTCGAGCCCGCACCCGCCGGCGTTCGCGCCCAGGCGCTCGATCCCGACGGGTCGCTCGTCGACGACTTCCGCATCACCCGCGTGGGCGGCCTCGTGCTGGTTCGCAACGCGCCCTCCCCGGCCGCGACCTCGTCGCTGGCGATCGGCGAGTACGTCGTCGACCAGTTGAACGCGGGCGGCTAGGGAATCTCGACGAAGACCTCGTCGCCCTCCACCCGGATCGGGTAGCTGGGCACGGGCGTCTCCGCCGGCTCGCGCGTCGCGGCGCCGGTGCGCAGGTCGAAGCGGCCCTCGTGCATCGGGCATTCGATCTCACAGCTGTCGGGGTGGAGGGTGCCGTCGTCGAGCCAGACCTCGTCGTGGGTGCAGATGTTGCCGATCGCGTAGATGCAGTCGCCGAGGGCGAGCACGAGCACCTCGTGCTCGCCGTGTTCGATCACCCTGCGCTCGCCGCCGAGCAGCTCGGCGCGGCTGGCGACCCTCACCAGGTCCATTGTCAGCTCTCTTCGTCGCCCATCAGGTCGGCGGCCGAGAGGTGCTCGACCGTCTCGCCCGTGTCGGCGAATGTGCGTGTGACCACCTTCGAGCTGTAGACCCAGAGGATCACCATCGGCTCGGAGTCGCTGGTGTTGCGGTAGCGGTGGACCTTGTCGGCCTCGATGTAGGCGCCGTCGTACTGCCCGAGCGGCGTGATCACGCCGTCGACCTCGACCTCGCCGCTGCCGGACAGGACCACGACCTGCTCATCGCAGTTGTGGCTGTGGAACGGCGCGCCCTCGCCCACCGGGTAGGCGCTGATGCCGGTGACGAACTCGTTGATCTCGCCGGTGGTCGGACCGGTCGCGAGCGGGACCGTCCAGATGCCGCTGCCGCGGCTGATCCGTGGGATCTCGTTGAACCTGAGGAGTGCGGGCATTGGCGGCGAGTATCGCAAGCGACGCGCCCCGTCCCGAGGTGCCGCGCGCAAGCTTAAGTTGCGCGCGGGGCGTGTCCGGCCTGGCTACCGTGCGTGAGCACTCAGAAGCCGCGAGGGAGGACCCATGAGACTCGAGAAGCTAACGCCGGAGACGATGACTGCGCGCCAGCAGGAACTGTCGGACCGGATCAGCGGCAAGCGCGGGGGCACGCGCGGGCCATTTCTGTGCTGGCTGCACAGCCCGGAGCTGTGTGACCGGGTCGAGGCGCTGGGCGCCTTCTGCCGCTTCGAGTCGAGCCTCGACCTCAGTCTCCGCGAGCTGATCCTGCTGATCGCCGCCCGCAACTTCGACGCCCAGTACTCGTGGAACGCGCACATCGACCGCTGTGTCGAGGCCGGCGTAAGCCGCGAGGCGCTCGAGCAGCTCGCCCGCAGGGAGCGCCCCGACTTCGGCCAGAAGCACGACCAGGAGGTCATCTACCGCTTCTGCACCGAGCTGTTGGCCGAGCACTTCGTCAGCGACGAGACGTTCGCAGAGGCGCACGAGCTGTTCGGCTCGCAGGGCTGTGTCGACATCATCGGCACCCTCGGCAACTACTCGATGCTGGCCTTCTGCCTGAACGCCTTCGAGGTCGATCTTCAGCCTGACCGCAAACCGCCGTACCCGGACATTCGCGGCTATGCCCGCGTGGCGACCGTCTAGGGTCTACCTTTAGCGCTGTGGGCCAGCCAGCGGGCGGCCCACAGCAGGATTGACGCATGGATCGGATAACCGTGATGAAGAGCTTCGTCGCCGCGGCTCGCGCCGAGAGCTTCAGCGCGGCCGCGCGTTCGCTCGGCGTATCGGGCTCGCTGATCTCGCGCCACATCTCGGAGCTCGAGCGCCAGCTCGGGGTTCGCCTCGTCAACCGCACCGCCCGGGCCGTCAGCCTGACCGAGCAGGGGCAGCGCTACTTCGAGTTCTCGCAGCGCCTGCTCGAGGAGCTCGACCGCGAGGACGCGGCGATCCGCGGCGAGCACGACCGCGCCGAGGGCGCACTGTCGATCATCTCGCCGAAGTGGATCGGCAGCCTCGATCTGTCCGACGCGATCGCGGCGTTCGCGCGCGACCATCCCCAGATCCGGGTGCGGTTCGACGTCGGAGGAATGGCCGACCGCACCTACGGACTTCATCGATCAGGGCTACGACCTCGCGTTCCACACCAAGCAGCTGCGCGACTCCTCGGTGAAGGTGCGGCGGGTGGCGACGCTGCCGTTCGTGCTGTGCGCCTCGCCCGTCTATCTGCGGCGGCGGCGACCACCTGCCGAGCCGCTTGACCTGGCCGAGCACAACTGTCTGGTGCACACCGAGGATCCCGTCTGGCACTTCGAGCACGGCGGCCGCACCCAGTACTACAAGGTGCCGCCCGGAGGCTTCAGCTCAAACACGTTCCTGGTGCTCAACAAGGCCGTGCTCGAGGGCCTCGGGATCGCGCTGCTGCCGCTGCGTCCGATCTTCGATGACATCCGTCGCGGGCGCCTGCAGGTGGTGCTGCCGGAGTACACGGTCCAGTCGCGGCCGCTCTACGTGATCTACCCCCCGGGACTGCAGTCGGTCAAGAAGTTCAGGGTCTTCCTCGACTACATCGCCGACTGGTTCAAGCGCTTCCCGATCGACGGCCCGGTGACGCTGGAGAGCGCCGACGCCACCGCCAACGGCGCCGCCGCGAAGGCCGCGGCCGCCGATGCAAAAGCCGCAACGTAACCTTGCAGGGGCCGGTCCGGAGCGGCCTCAGGTGTCCGCTAGCCTCCGTGCGCAGGAGGCTTTGAGATGGGTATCAGCCGTGTAGAGGAGCTGCATTACGGCGTCGAGGACGTCAGCGAGTGCGCTCGATTCTTCGACGACTATGGACTTCAGGGCGCCGAGGCGATGCACGCCGGCGCGATCTTCGTGACGCCCATCGGACAGCGGATCCACCTGCGCCCGCTCGACGATCCCGGGCTGCCGGCGGCGGTCGAGGCCGGCTCGACGCTGCGCGAGGTTGTCTGGGGTGTCGAGGGCGCCGAGGACCTGCACGAGCTCGGCGCCGCACTCGGCGTCGACCGCGACGTGAACGCCGATCACGAGGGCACGCTGCACACCCACGACCACACCGGCTTCGGGGTCGGGTTGCGGGTGATGCGCCCGGCCGCGGTGGAGCTTGCGTATCGCGGCGTCAACTCGACCGGGCACGAGGGCCGCTGGAACGAGCCGCTTGACCGCCTCGGCCGCGCACATCCATACCGCGTCTGCCACGTCGCGTTCTTCATCCCGGCAGCCGGCTGGCGAGACGCGGTCGCGTTCTACACCGAACGTCTGCGCTTCCGGGTGACCGACCAGGCGCTCGACATGGGCACCTTCATGCAGGCCGAGGACGACGACGACCAGCACACGCTGCTGCTCGGGCACCGCGCCGACCGCGCCGCGGTCAACCACATCGCGTGCGAGGTCTCCAGCTTCGACGAGGTCGTCGAGGGCGGCAACCACATGGTCGCCCGCGGCTGGAAGGAGTCACGGCGGCTCGGACGCCACACGATCGGCTCAAACGTGTTTCGCTTCTTCCAGGCGCCGTGCGGCGGCCGCGTCGAGCTCGCCGCGGACATGGACCGCGTCGACGACAGCTACGGACCCAACATCTACGAGGAGCGGCCCTCGCACCACCTCTGGATGCTGACCACCAATGGCCAGGAGGAGGAGCTGTGAGCAGTGAATACCCACGCGTCCAGCTGTTCATCGACGGCGAATGGACCGACGGCTCCGGTGGCACGCTCCGAGGACGTCTACAACCCTGCCACGGGCGAGGTGCTCGGGACGGTCCCGCATGCCGGCGTGGCCGATCTCGACCGCGCGCTCGCCGCTGCTTCGCGCGGGTTTCAGGAGTGGAGCTCAAGGACGGTCGACGAGCGCGGTCAGGTCCTGCACCGCGCCGCGGCGCTGATCCGCGAGCGCGCCGACCAGATCGCCCGCACGATGACGCTCGAGCAGGGCAAGCCGTTCGCCGGCGCCCGCGGGGAGATCTTCGGCTCGACCAAGCTGCTCGACATCTACGCCGAGGAGGCCAAGCGCCACTACGGACGGATCATCCCGTTCGACCACGACACCGAGCTGACCGTGATCCATCAGCCTGTCGGCCCGGTCGCCGCGTTCGTGCCCTGGAACTTCCCCTCGGGCTCGCCGATGCGAAAGATCTCCGCGTCGCTGGCGGCGGGATGCTCGATCATCATCAAGCCGTCCGAGGAGACTCCGGCGACGATCTGTGAGATCGCCCGCTGCTACGAGGAGGTCGGGCTGCCCGCCGGCGTCCTGAACGTCGTATTCGGCGTTCCCGCCGAGATCTCCGAGCACCTGATCGCATCGCCGATCACGCGCCTGGTCGCGTTCACCGGCTCGATTCCCGTCGGCAAGCAGCTCGCGGCGCTGGCGGCGGCGCAGATGAAGCCGGCGATGATGGAGCTCGGAGGACACGCCCCGGTCGTCGTCTGCGAGGACGCCGACCCGGTGCAGGCGGCGGTGAGGACGGCGGCCGCGAAATTCGCCAACTCGGGCCAGGTATGCACCTCGCCGAGCCGGTTGATCGTGCACGAGTCGCTCTACGACGACTTCGTCGATCAGCTGGTCGAGTCCGCGCGCGCGCTGAAGATCGGCAACGGGTTGGACGACGGGGTGCAGATGGGACCGCTGGCGAATCCGCGCCGGCTCGAGGCCGCCGTCTCGCTGGTGGCCGATGCGCGCGAACGCGGTGCCGTGGTCGCGACCGGCGGTTCGCCGATCGAGGGCCCCGGCTGGTTCTTCGAGCCGACCGTGCTCACCGACGTGCCGCTCGACGCGCGCGTGATGAGCGAGGAGCCGTTCTGCCCGATCGCTCCGGTCGTGTCGTTCAGCGACCTCGATCAGGCGCTCGAGCTCGCCAACAGCCTGCCGTACGGGCTGGCCGCCTACGGCTTCACGCGCTCCTCAGCCACCGCCAACCGCCTCAAGTACGGGCTCGAGGCGGGCATCCTCTCGATCAACCACTGCGGCGGCTCGGTGCCCGAGGCGCCGTCCGGCGGGGTCAAGCAGAGCGGCTACGGCAAGGAGGGCGGCGCCGAGGGCCTCCACGACTACATGATCACCAAGCGCGTGTCGCACAAGCTCTCATGAACTGGTGCCGCTTCCAGGACAACGGCTCCGCCAGATACGGGATCGTCGAGGGCGACCGCGTCACGGTCGTCAACGGCGAGCCGTGGGGCGAGCACGTCGTCACCGCCAGGCGCCGGAACTTCGCCGGCCTGCGGCTGTTGCCGCCGGTGATCCCCAGCACATTCTTCTGCGTCGGGCTCAACTACCGTGGCCACATCGAGCACGCCAAGGCCCGTGGCAACACGGTCGCCAAGCTGCCCGATCGACCGGAGATCGGATACCGGGCCAACAACGCGCTGATCGCGCACGGAGACGCGATCGTCGTGCCGGCCGACCTGGATGACTCGCTCGAGGCCGAGCCTGAGATCGTCGCCGTGATCGGCCGCCGTCTGCGCAACGCCTCGCGTGACGAGGCCCGCGCGGGGATCTTCGGCTGGACGATCGGCAACGACGTCAGCGCGCGCACATGGCAGCGCGGCGACCGGACCTTCTGGCGCGCCAAGAACTCGCGACACCTTCAAGCCGATGGGGCCGTGGATCGCGACCGACGCCGATCCGGCTGAGGCAACCACGACGATGCGGGTCAACGGCAACAGTGTCGTGACCTTCAACACCGGCGACATGATCTTCGACACGGTCGACTACATCGTCGAGATCACCAGGTACATCACCATGCAACCGGGGGACGTGCTCTGGATGGGCGCCGACGGCACCCTGCCGATCGGCCCCGGCGACACGGTCGAGATCAACATCAGCGGCATCGGCGCGCTGCGCAACAGCGTCGTGCTGGAGACGCCTTCACCAGACGCGGAAGCGCCTCGGCCGGCGCGGCCGTCGCGCACCCGGAGGGCATCCAAAGCTGCGAAGCCGCGCAAGACATCACACCAGAAAGAGGCATCAAGTGAGCGAGTCTGAGCCGTACTCGATCCACCACGTGAACTTCCCGACCACCGACCCCGAGCGGACCAAGGAGTGGTACACGAAGGTCTTCGGGATGGAGCATCAGGATGTGAGCCGCTTCAGCGACACCAAGGTGCTGCTGATGACGCGCGGCAAATTCGATCTGCACTTCACGCCGGTGGAGCACATGGACCGCATGGCGCCCTACCACTACGCGATCGAGGTCGAGGACTGGGACGGGTTCCTCGAGCACCTCGACAGCCTCAGCATCCGCTACACGCGGCCGGTCGAGCGCCCGCAGAACAACTCGAAGTTCTGCTACATCCGCGACCCCGACGGCACGATGATCGAGCTCGTCTACCACGGCGACCGGAACTGGTAGGCGGCCGTGCCATTCGCTGATTCCGACGGCGCCCGGATCTACTACGAGGTTCACGGCGAGGGCCCGGCAGTGCTGTTCGTGCACGGCTCCGGCGGGCACCACGCCGCCTGGTGGCAGCAGACCCCGTATTTCACCTCGCGCGGTTACTCGGTCGTGACACTCGACCTGCGCGGCTTCGGACGCTCCACGTCCGATCTCGACGAGTACGACACGCTCGAGTTCCCGGGCGACATCCTCGCAGTGCTCGACGGCTCCGGGATCGAGAAGGCGGTGTTCGTGGGGCAGTCGATCGGCGCCGCTGCGGCGCTGAAGGTCGCGGTCGGGAACCCGGCGCGGGTCGCCGGCGTCGTGCTGGCGCACTCGCTCGGCGGTCTCGCTGATCCGGAGCTGGCCGAACTCGTGAAGGCAGATCGCGCGGAGGCCGAGAAGCTGCCGGTGATCGACCGGCTGATGAGCAGGGCGTTCCAGGAGTCGAGCCCCGAGCTCACCTTCCTGTTCCGGCAGATGGGGACCTTCAACCGCGCCAAGATGCAGGATCTGCGCAACCTCACGGCCGGCGGCCCGACCCTCGAGACGCTGGCCGGCCTGGATGTGCCGATCTGCTTCCTCGCGGGCGAGAACGACGCGGTGATCCGGCCGGGGACCGTCAGGCGCGCGCAGGAGCTGGTGCCGGGATCGGTGCTCGAACTGGTCCCCGGCGGCCCGCACTCGATGTACTGGGAGCGTCCCGACCTGTTCAACGCCGCGGTCGAGCGGTTCCTGAAGGTCGTCTACGCGTGAGCGCCCTGCTGAGCCCCGAGAAAGGACCAGATGTCAATCACAGCCGATGATGCGCGCGAGTTGATCGCCAAGGCGCAGGAGAAGGCGGCCGAGTTCAAGAAGTCCGTATCGGCCGCGGTCGTCGACTCCGGTGGCTTCATCGTGATGGTGGAGCGCCAGGAGGGGGCCCGGCCGATGACACCGCTGATCGCCATCTCCAAGGCCTACACCTCGGCGGTGATGCAGCGCCCCGCCAGCATGTTGAAGGGCTGGGCCGAGCACGAGCCGGTGTTCTTCTCCGCCGTCTCCCAGCTCGGGCATTGGCCGATCATGGCCACCGACGGCGCGATCACGATCAAGCGCGAGGGCGAGATCATCGGTGGCTTCGGGATCGCCGGCGGCCGCGCCGACGAGGACGAGCAGATCGCCCGGGCGGCGCTCGAGGCGGCCGGGTACGAGCTCGAGTTCGAGGCCTGGGGCCAGAAGAAGGTTTAGATGGTTGATCCCGCCGCAGTGGAAAGGTCCAGGAGGTCCTAGCGATGGCCAACTCAAGCAAGTTCCGTGGAGACCAGATCGGCAGTCTGCTGCGTCCGCAGCGCCTGCTCGAGGCGCGACGCCGGCTCGAGGCCGGCATGATCGACGCCGACGAGCTGCGTCTGGTCGAGGACGAGGAGATCGCCGAGGCCGTGAAGCGCCAGAAGGCCTCGCGGATCGACATCCTCACCGACGGTGAGTTTCGCCGCCGCGACTTCCGCGCCGGCTTCGCCGACGCGGTCGAAGGCGTCGAGATGCGCACCGTCGAGATGCCGTGGAAGACCGATGGCGGTGTCGTCACGCTGCCGAGCAAGCAATACCTGATCACCAGCCGCATCAAGCAGGTCAAGCGCATGACCGAGGGTGACGTCGCCTTCCTCCGCACGCTCACCCGCGATCCGATCAAGGTCACATTGATCGCGCCCGGCTTCCTCGTCGACCGCTTCTGGATCGAGGGCGTCACCAACGAGTTCTATGACTCCCGTGAGGAGCTGGCAGCCGAGGTCGCGGCCATCACCAGGGCCGAGATCGAGGCTCTGTTCGCCGAGGGCGTGCAGTACGTCCAGCTCGACAACCCCGGCTACTCGGCGTTTCTCGGCGAATACACGCGCGAACGCAGCGACGGCCTCAGCCGTGAGCAGGCGTTCGAGCAGATGCTGCGCACCGACGTCAGCGCGCTGGAGGGGATCGAACGACCGCACCGGACCTACTCGATCGGCATCCACATCTGCCGCGGCAACCAGGCGAGCATGTGGCTTGGCGAGGGCGACTACGAACCGATCGCCGAGCGGATGTTCAGCGAACTGCCGGTCGAGCGCTTCCTGCTGGAGTACGACAGCGACCGCGCCGGCGGCTTCGAGCCCCTGCGCTTCATGCCCAGGGGCAAGATGGCGGTGCTGGGCCTGGTCAGCAGCAAGTCTCCGGAGATGGAGACGATCGACGGCCTGCAGGCACGGGTCGACGAGGCGACCCAGTACGTCGACTGGGACTACCTGGCCATCAGCCCGCAGTGCGGGTTCGCATCTGTGGCCGAGGGCGGCAACGACATGACCCAGGATCAGCAGTACGAGAAGCTGCAGCTCGTCTCCGACGCGGCGCTCGCGACCTGGGGCATCGAGCTTTGACGATCTGAGGCGGTGTGGCCCGCCCCGGCGGCGAGGGGGCGGGGTCAGAGCGGGTGGCGCCCGACGAAGAACTCGGCGTTTCCGGCCTGCTCGCAGGGGAGACCCGAGTCGATCAGGCCACGGCGCAGGATCGACATCGTGCGGTCCGGGATCTTCATCGTCGGCTGGCGCAGCGGTCCGCCGCTCATGCCGTTCAGCCAGCCCTGGAACTTCCACTGCATGCGGTTGATGAAGCCGGTCGTCTGCGTGATCTGGCCGACCGCGGCATTGGCCGCGCGCGCCGGTTGGATCTGCCAGTAGATCTCCATGGCCGCGTCCATGTCGCGGTTGGAGGCGAGCTCGAACATCCGCGGGACGCTGTCGCCGTAGTAATCGGTGTTGCTCGTGCCGGTGTACTGGAAGTCCGCCAGCGCCATCAACGGAATGACCTCGCGCTCGAGCGGCGTGGTCACAATCACACGGTCCCTGAGCTGGCGATAGACGTCGATGATGCCGCCGGTGTTGCGGGCGCCCTCGGCCTTGATCGCGACGACGTTCGGGATCTCGTCGACCATCTGCCGCAGCATCCGCGGGGAGATGTCGGCCGGGTGCAGCCGTCCGAAGTTCCACAGCGGGACGACGAACAGCATCACGCCAAGCTCAGTGCCCTCGGAGAAGGCGCGGGTGTAATCGAACACGTCCCGTTCTGACTGCGGGTAGAAGTTGGCCGGGTACGAGAGCAGCACATAGTCGGTGAAGGGCGCCGTGAGGTTCGCCGCCTCGATGTTCTCCTCGAGCGTGTTGAACGACGCGTGGTGGATCAGCTGCAGCCTGCCGTCGGCCTCGTCGCGCGCCCATTCGGCGAACTGTCGGTACTCCTCGAGCGTGATGTTGACCTCTGAGACCAGCAACGACCCCTTGAAGCCGAGCTCGATGCAGCGGCGTACGTCGTGGCGGATGGCCTGCTCGTTGAGCGCGCGCAGGTCCAAGGAGTAGGAGGGAATGATCACGTTCGCGCACCCGCGCAGGTGCTCCCGCGCCCAGTCGCGCGCCTCCGCTTTGATGTAGTCAGCCACGCTGCGGGGCTCCTTCGGTGTCGGGGTGATCAGCCACGCTGCGGGGCTCCTTCGGTGTCAGGGTGATATCGAGTGGGGTTGTCCGACCGGCGGCCCTCGCCCGTTCCAGCGCGATCGCAGCGACCGCCACATCCTGCAGTGCGGAGCCGACGGATTTGAAGACGTTGATCGCGTTGTGGTCGATCGGGACCGGGATGGTCCCCTGGATCAGCTGGGCCAGCGAATAGGTCTTGGGGGCAAGCTCGATGTTGGCGTTGGCGGCCGCGATGCAATCGCCGCTCTGCTCCAGCAGCTCAGTCGGCTCATCGGCGATGATCACCGAAGCCCGCTCGAGCACACGCTCGTCGAGCTCGCGCTGATCTGGCACGGTGGAGCCGACCGAGACGACCACCGTGCCGTCACTGAGTGCATCCGGGTCGAAGATCGGGGCTTCCCCGTGTGAGCGCGCAGCCGCCACTACGGCGGTGGCGTCGTTGATGGCGTGCTCAGCGCTCTGGCACGCGATGACCTGTGCGGACAGCTCAGCGGAGAGCTCGGCTGCGAACCGCTCACGCCGCTCCAGGGTCGTGCTGAACACGCGGATGGAGCTGAGCGGCCTCAGCGCGGCCACCGCGCGAAGGTGCGCCCGCGCCTCCGTGCCGCTGCCGAGTACCGCCAGGTCGAGCGGTCCTGATGGCGCCAGCGCGTCCAGCGCCAATGCAGAGGTCGCACCCGTTCGCAGCCCAGTGATCGCACGGCCATCCATCAGTCCCAGCAGATGGCCATCGGCCTGGGAGAAGATCGCGATCAGAAAGCCGGAGTTGCCGTCGACCGGCTGGACGTGGAGCTTTGCGCCGAGGACGTCGCCGGCGGGGAGCACCGCCGCCAGCGCGCGGATTCTCGCCCCATTGGTGCCACGCGCCACGGTCCGGCCGGCGTTCCGGTCGCCCTGGGGGTCGGGATTGTCGGTGGGCTGAGAGGAATATGTGAGTCGCAACACGTCGATCGCGTCCCTGAGATCGACCGACGCCGAGACAGCCTCGGCCGAGACGAATACGGGCATTGGGGGCGCGGGCGCCGCGGCTTGCACCCGCGCTATTCTACGCATTTCACGCATTTCCGAAATGCGTTTCGTAGAATGAAATGGAGGCCGGGTTGCCGGAGCGACGAGAGTCTGAGCGGACCGTGAGCGAGGTGCTGATCGTGGGTGCCGGCATCGCCGGTCTGAGTACCGCGATCGCGCTGGGCCGGCGCGGGATCAGGGTGACGGTGGTCGACCAGGCGGGCGGAGCGGTCGGGGCTTCGATCCTGGTGACCCATCGTGCCGTGTATGCGCTGGACGAGCTCGGTGTTCTTGCCCCGATCCTCGAGGTAGGACGTCAGATCCGTCCCTCTGAGCGGTCCTGGTGGACGTATGTGTTCAACGCTGATGGGGAGCGCCTGCCGGTGCCGGCACCGGTACTCGACGATGGCTGGTCACTGCCTTCGACGGTGTTCATCTACCGCCCGTTGCTGTCGGACATCCTGACCCGGACGGCGAAGGAGTTGGGGGCGGAGGTGCTGATCGGCGAGAGCTACCGAACGGTCAGTCAGGATGAGAGCGGAGTTGAGGTGGAATTGACCACCGGGGAGCGGCGAAGGTTCGATCTGCTCGTGGCTGCCGATGGCATCAACTCCGGCCTGCGTGCGAGCTTCTTCCCAGAGCTGGCCGGTCCGGTGTATACGGGATCGATGAGCTTCCGGATGATGTTTCGCGATGCCCCGGAGGCCTGGCTGAGCGGCCTGCACGTCGCCAGGGGAAACACGTGTGCCTCGACGATGCTGCCGGGCCGGCATTTCTACCTTGCCGTCCCCAACCATATGGAGCGTCGCCGCGTCGAGCAGGCGGAGGCGCGCGAGATAGTCCGCAGCGTCCTGCGGGACTACGAGCCGTCGAAGATGTTCGCGGAGGCGTCGGCTCTGCTTGACGAGGACATACATGTGATCGTCGCGCCCTACGAGTGGATCTTCGTCGAGCCGCCCTGGCATCGTGGCCGGGTGGTGCTCGTCGGAGACGCGGCCCACGCCACCGCCCCGACGATCGGTTCGGCCGGCGGCATGGCCGTCGAGGACGCGGTTGTGCTGGGGCAGGAGTTGGACTCCGGGCTCGACCTTGACGTTGTCCTTGGCAACTACGCGACGCGCAGAGAGGCCCGCACCAGGCTCGTTGTCGAGACCAGCGCGACGCTGATGCGAACGCATCAGGAGCGCCGGCCCCCGCAGGAGGAGGCAGGGATGCGCCTGTCCGCTCTGCAGAAGCTGGCGGAGCCATACTGATGAACCGGCTCCGTTTCCCGCGCGGAGGTCGAGACACGGACGGACCGGCGGTGTGGAGCTGATCCGGTCGGTCCAGCGGGCGTGCGGCCTGCTGGCCGCGTTCACCGCGGCCGAACCGCGGCTCGCCCTGTCCGACCTGTCCGCCCGGGTCGATCTGCCGAAGCCGACCACCTACCGCCTCGCCTCGACACTCGTGGACGCCGGGTTCATGACCCAGCACGCCGATGGGCGCTATGGCCTCGGCGTGCGATTGATCGAGCTGGGCTCGGTTGCGCGCGCGGACCTCGATCTGATCGAGGCCTGCGCTCCGATGATGGAGCGTCTCGCCGACCGGTCTCGCGAGACGGTGCTCCTCGGCGTCGTCGATTGGGCCACGCTCGAGATCACGATCGTGCATCGGATCGACAGCCCACACGAGCTCTCGGTCGTGTCGCCTGTGGGTCGCAGATCGGCGCTGGCGCCCGGTGCGCTCGGCAAGGCCCTGCTGATGGGACTGCGTCCTGAAGAGCTCGAGTCGGTGGCTTCGCGAATCGATCTGTCGCCACACACGGAGCGCACGATCGGCGATGCTCGAGCGCTGGTCGCTGAGATCAGGCGCTGCGCCGAGCGCGGCTACGCGACGGAGATCGGGGAGTTCATCGACGGCGTGTCTGCGGTTGCGGTGCCGATCTGGCTCGGAGGACGCGAAGGCTCAGATCAGCTGCCGGGTGCGGGCGATGGTGCAGGTGACGGCTCGGGGCCCATCGCCGCGGTCGCGGTCGTCGGGCCTTCGACGAGGATGGAACAGCGGCTCGCCGAGCTCGGGCCGCTGCTCGGCCAGGAACTGACGTGTTTGACGAGCAGGGGCTAGTGGACAGACCACCAGGGCGCCACGGTCTCCAGCCGTCACCGCTCGGTCAGTCGGGCTGAATCGGCGATTCGTGGTCCCAGTTCTCGTGGTACATCAGCTCGACGATGTTGTCGTCGGGGTCGTAGATGTAGGTCGACTTCGAGTTGTTATGTGGCCGCACGAAGACGTCGGTGTGCTCGATTCCGAGCCCCCTGAGGTGCTCCATGAACCCATCCCAGTCCTCGACCTCGAGGCAGAAGTGGTGGGGCTTCAGGTCCGGCGCGTCCTCGTGGATCGTGAAGTGCAGATCGAAGTTTCCGCGGGTCAGCAGCAGCACCTCCTCGACGCCGGGGGCGCCTCCCTGCTTGAAGGGGCGCGGCACCTCGCGCATGCCGAAGACCTGGGCGTACCACTCCTTCGTCCGCTCCGGATCGCGGATCGGGAAGTTCGTGTGGTGGATGGAATGGGGTCTATTGCTCACGCGGCCATCTCCTGTCGGGGACTGTGCCCGGATCTCGGTGCGGACTGTGCCTGGATTTCGGTGCGAGGTGTTGCCCAGATTCTCGCGCGGCCGGCATCGCATTTTCTGCACGGTTTGTGTGAGCGATCTGCGTAGTCGCCCCCAATCGCCCGGTCGCGCCGAGTCGGCAGCCGCGGCAGACGAGATCAGCGGGTGGTGCGCTTCTTCGTGGCGGTACCGAAGACGTGGTCCCAGAACGGTGCGCTGACGCCGTAGCCGGTGTCGCCGTCCTGGAAATGATGGCGCATGTGAAGCTCGCGCAGCCATCTGCCGGCGCGGGTCGTCGGACTGTGATGGTGCACGTGGTAATGCAGCATGTCGTAGGCGAGGTAGCCAGCCAGGAAGCCCGCACTGAGCGGGAAGAACCCTGGCGAGCCGAAGATCAGATAGAAGACGAACACGAACAGCGCGGCCAGCGGCACGCTCACCGACGGCGGCATGACCAAGCGCATCGGGTCGTTCGGGTGGTCGTGGTGGACGCCGTGGATGATCCAGTGCATCCGCGCGCCGATGCCATGGTCAGGCTCGAAGTGAAACACGATCCGGTGAAGCCAGTACTCCGTCAGCGTCCAGATCAGATAGCCGCCGGCGACCCAGGCGATGGCCCAGGCGCCGACCCCGTTGACGAAGCCGAGTACCAGCAGGGCCACGATCGTCGGAACGAAGATGAACAGAGGCACGCTCCAGTGCACGCGCGAGACCTTGTCCAGCCACCTGGTGTCGAACATGGTCGGCGATGCCCGGAGGACCTCCGAACGGCTGAGGCCTGCTAGCTCTTCGGGATGCGGCGCCGGCACAGCTACCTAGGATACCCAACACATGGCGGGAAATCGCTCCGTGAAAACCCCTGAACCGCGATGGTGGGAGGGCCGAAGGGCCCAGAATCGCAAGCCGGCCACCTACCGCTGCCCGATCTGCGGTGAGCTCCTGCCTTCGATGAGCGAGCATATGCTGCTCTTCCCTGAGGGTGACCACAGCCGCCGTCGCCATGCGCACACCGCCTGCGTGATGCGGGAGCGCGCTGCCGGTCGTCTGCCGACGCGCGAGGAGTGGGAGCGGGCACGGCTCCACCCCGGGAAGGGACGATCGGAGGCCGAGGAGCGAGGACCGGAGACCGCAGCGCAGTCGGCCAAGCCCTGGTGGCGGCGGCTGTTTCGCTGAGGCTGTGACAGGGGCGGTCGCCCTGGTCGACCGTCCTGGTCGTCAAGCGGAATCGCGCACGATCACGCGCCCGGGCGCTGCCTCGACGCCTGCGGTGTCAAGGCCCAGTGCGCGCCGCGCAGCCAATCGGCCGTGGCTCTCGGTGTCCGCCAGGATGGTTGTCAACCGTGGATCCCAGAGAGCTGCGTATTCGTTCTCATCAAACCCGATGACGGCCAAATCCTGCGGTGCTCTCAGCCCAAGGTCCCGCATCGCCGTGAGGGTGCGCAGCGCCGTGTCGTCATCGAAGCCGGCCACTGCCGTGATCCGGGGATGGTCTGACATGAGCCGCTGCAGTGCGGTCGCGGTTTGGTCACGGCCCTTGGAGATTCGGAACGGAACAACTGGGTCGATATCGAGTATCGAAACTGCTTCGGAGACGAACCTGAGTCGTACCTCCGCCAATGGCACATCGCCATCCGGCAAGCCCAATGCAACAGTATGGTGCCCCTGTTCCGCCAGGTATCCGAGCTGCAGGAGGACGTGGGCCGCCATCCCGTTCTTCCAGCCTTCACCGGAGTCATGAAGCTCGTCACCACTGAGATACGCCTCGGCAAACTGGATCACGGCGCGCGGAGCGATCACATCGCCGACGTGCTTTCGGTCAGACGGCGATGAACGCCCATGCCTGACGAGCAGCACGAAGCCCTGCTCCTGCAGTTCCTCGTCGAGGCCTCTGATGAACCGGTGCGAGTAATTACCCTCAAACGCGGTGTCGATGGTGAGCACGACCGTTCGTGACGTCCCTTCCATCAGCGCCCGCGCGATGCCGTTCGGCACGTAGCCGAGATCCTCGGCCGCCTTGCGCACGCGCTCCTGCGTCGCTGCAGAGATCGTCTGTCGGGGGTCGTCGTTGAGGACGAAGCTCACCGTCGACTGTGCAACGCCGCTCGCCTCAGCCACGTCGCGCAGTGTCACGCGCGTCAATTCGCCCCACCTTCTCGCACGGACTGAGTCTATCGGTGAAGCGGTTTGAGCAACCGATTGCAGGGCGCCTGCCCGCCGCCCTGGCGGTCTTCGGCCGAACGGCCGCGCCGATGATCGTCGGCTCGAGCGGCGCTGGAGTCCGGCAGGTCAAACGTCCGCGCGGGGGGCCGCTCCAATCAGACAGAACGCAATGACACATGGTGTATCGCCGTTGTTGACCCAGTCGTGTCTGGTGGCGCGCTGGATCAGGGTGTCGCCCGCTGTCAGATGCACCGTCTCCTCATCCAGAACCAGATCGATCTCGCCGGAGATGACGATTGCGTAGTCGATCGAGTCCGTCCGGTGCGGTGCACTCGTGACCCCGGGCCCGTACTCCACGATCCGGAAGACGGTGCCCTCGGCGACGCTGCGATCGCGTGTCGGCAGGCCAGGGTGGTGATCATCATCGATCCGTGCTGGTACCTCCTCGGTAGTCCACAGCACGAAACTCCTGTGTCCGAGCCGGCGGGAGATCCCATTCTCGACAACGTGATCGCTGGCGACGGTTGCACGACCCTGCCCATCGTTGCCGGTCACGATGCGCCGTGGGGGGAAGGTCATGGATGTGATCCTGACCAGCTTGCCGTGGAGCTGGATGCAAGCTTTGAGTCCATCAATCCGGACCGAGTGCAAGTGCTATGACGGCGGATGCAATGGTGCGAGCCGTCAAGTGATGGGCATCGCAGATCGTGCCCAGGTGCAGGAGCGAGTCAGTCTCCGTGGCGACGTCACCATCCCCAAGCCGGAGCACCAACGGAACTCTGGTCCGCACACCGCTCGCTGCGAGACCGACCGCGACGTTGGCCAGGTCATCGGAGGTCACGGCCGCGACCACGGCGCACCTCTGCACGCCGGCCAGCTCCAGGATCGCGCGGTCGTCGCCACGCCCGATAGCCACGGGTATCCCCGCATTCCTCGCCAATCTCACACACGCGGCGTCCCCATCGCGTTCGAGTGCGAGGACTCGGACGCCGCGGTGCTGGAGTTCCTGCGCGAGCCGAAAGCCGATCTGTCCAAAGCCGACCACGATCGCGTGCCCGCCAAAGACCGCGCGGCGATGGCCCCATAGCGTCGTGAGTCGCGGACGGCTGAGGCGACGCACCAGAGCGGCGGTGAAGATCGCAACCAGCACGACGGAGAGCACTGTGAGCGCCGTAGAGACAAGCTTGAACCAATCAGGCGCTGTCTCGGCTCTGGGCACATCAGCCACGGTTGCCAGCGACCTCGTGCTGAAGTACAGCGCGTTAACCAGGTTCTGAGGCAACGCGAGCATCGTGATCGCCGTCTGAACAAGCAGCGTGCCGCCGAGTCCGATGCCGGCCATCACCATCAGGCGCAGCGCATCGTCCACCACTCGAAGACCCCGGGTAGCCGGGTTACGCTCACCGATCGAGGCCATGCAGTGGTCGGCAAGCTCGCTTGCGACAAGCTCGGACGGCATCACCACGTGGACTTCACCGACGAGCTCCTGCACCCGGTTTGCGAGCGTCCTGTCGAACAGCGTCACCCAGAGCGGTAGGTCAGCCCGGACCCGAGCGCACAGGAGGGTGAGTCGGAGAGCTAGCGCATCGTCATGGGTCAGGATCGTCACCGCGTCCCAAATGGCCTGTCGCAACACGGCCGTGAGTTCGGTGTCTCGTGTGCTTGAAACCGTCACGGCCCGGACCCCCAGTTGATCGAAGCGATGCGCGAGCGCCTCGCCCAAGCCGCCCGGGTCGCCGAGGATCAGGACTTGGCCGTCGGAGCTGCCTGCTGAAGGCGTTCCAGATTTCGGACCTTCAGCGGGGGTCTCCCCGATGATCTGAATGGAATCTCTCGCCGCCACGGTCACTGCTCGATTGAGCTGCCGTCTGTATGCGATGCGAACGGCTTGCCGCCGATGGTTGCTCTGATGTGCGTCTGCGAGTGGCGTTCCACGGCGAGACTCGCCGATCCTCCGTGAGGCTCACCCCAGAGAAGCGAAGCCTCGGATCCACGGATCAGCTCAGGTGTGTCGATGACGCAGAGCGAAAGAAAGCTTCGAGCGTTGGATGAGTAGAGACGGTCGTCGAGAGCCCGATCAGGCGCCCGCCACTCTCGATCCGGTCGAACTGCATCGAGCCGTGCCAAGCGGCGGGCATCCCTACGCGATCTGACTGGTACAAAAGCGCGCTTCGGTCACGCTACCACACTGCGGCGGCAGCGGGTCAGGCCGCGGGGCCGTGAGCCCACGACGGCGAAAGTGGTTGGAGATCCGGGCCAGCTCGGCGTCACCCGATCGTGTAGGCGTCGCGAGGGCGCGCCTGCAGCACAACCGTGTTGGAGCCCTCGCGGTACGCAAACGGGGTGACGGTCACCGTGAAGCCGGCGCGCTCCCCGACAGACTGGAACACCGGACCGTTGAGCCAGTTGACGACGGAGCCCTCGAGCTTGCCGGGACCGCGGAAGGCGGCATAGCCACCGATTGCGGACACGAAGATGTCAGGCGCCACGAGCGTGCCCTGGTGGTGGAGCAGCGCGAGCGTCTGGGCGAAGCTCTCGACCGCCACGGTCGATGCGTGGACACGCGTCCACTCGGGCAGGTCGCGCAGCAGCTCGTCGAGGTGCAGTTCGATGCTGGGCGCGACCCGCATCGATGCCGGTGCGGCGATCTCCACGTAGATCTCCTCGAGGTGGACGGCGTCCCACACATCGGACCAGAAGCGGACTCCGTCGGCGACGTTGCCGACGGCTTCGGGCCCTTGTCCCAGCACCCGTTGGACCGTTGTCACCAGCTGTTCCTGGGCGACACCGTGGCGCGCGGCCAACTCAATGACCTCGCCCGGTGTGATGCTGGCGCGTACGAGCGGCTCGTAGGCGTGCTCGCCGACGCGCATCAGTTCGTCGGTGGGGAGGTTGTCGTAGAGGTTGGAGGTGTGCGCAAACAGAACCTTGTCGCGAAGATGTGCGAGACCATGAATCGGATTGCGGAAGTCCAGCTCGAGCGAATCGACGATGTGGTCGTACCGGGTCAGACGCTGGGCTGCTCGACGGAGCGCATGCGGTGAGTAGTCGGCCATCAGGTAACGCAGGCGACTCAGGTAATCGCGCCCCTGCTGCTCGCAGACCTGAGTGAACTGCTCCAGCCAGACCTCTGCCTGGCGTCCGTTGCCGACGCCGAACTCGAGCACATTGATCTGGTCCGGCAGCTCCGACCACGCGTCGAGGCGGTCCAGAGTCTGGACGAACGCGATCATCTGCTCATGCCAGAAATCGGCGTTGTAGCCGTCGGAGGTCCCGCCTGGGAGGGCCGCCGCGTAGTCCCTCTGGAAGGTTGCGTCCCACGCTGCGAGGTGTCGCCAGTAAGCCCGGTTGAACGACCAGATCACGCTCTTTGACGGCCGTACCCAGTCCTCCAGGTGGATGCACTCGTGTATATCGGGCAGCAGTCCGAGGGCCTTGGAGAGTCGATCGACGATGTCCCGCACCAGCGTCTCGTACGGGATCTCGCTGGCGCGGCGGACGTCGATCGCGATCTCGGCCAGGGGCGTCGTGCTCCCGTCGCGGGTCGGCGCGGGGACGCGCCCGAACGGCCGAACCATCACCGGGGCGCGGAAGTTGCGTCGGTACTGCACCCAATCAAGGACCGCAGCCAGGCGCGAGTGGTCGAGGTCGATCTCCTCGGCGGCCTGCGCAAGGGCGGGGAGGATCGCATCCAGGTCGCCCGGATCGGCGCTGCCGACGCTGTTGAGCTGGATGTTCACGTCGCTATATTGGCCGATGTAACGGGCGAACAGCCTGCCCGTCGACTGGGGCCCGTGAGAGAATTCTTCCCCGACCGACTCTGGCGTCGCCACCCAACCGCAAGCCCGGATGCGTCTTCGACGTAAATCAACCAGGCCAGTGCGCTCGATCAAACGGTCGATGCGGTGGGGTTACCCGTACAGGCGGCGCTACGAACGAGAGGAAGCACACGATCCGATGAGCCAGAGGGATTTTCTCTTCACGTCTGAGTCGGTGACCGAGGGGCACCCGGACAAGATTGCCGATCAGATTTCTGATGGTGTTCTGGACGCGGTTTTGTCTGAGGATCCGTTTGCGCGGGTGGCGTGCGAGACGCTCGTGAACACGGGCCTTGTGGTCGTGTCGGGCGAGATCACGACGCAGACCTATGTGGATGTGCAGCAGATCGCGCGTGAGACGATCCGCAAGATCGGTTATACCGATGCGGCGCTCGGGTTCAGTGCTGATTCCTGTGCTGTGTTGAACACGATCGATAAGCAGTCGCCTGATATCGCGCAGGGGGTTGATCAGGCGCTTGAGGCGCGGTCAGGTGGTGCTGATGACGGCGATGAGCTGTTGGCCGCGGGCGCTGGTGATCAGGGGATGATGTTCGGGTACGCGACCCGGGAGACGCCGGAGTTGATGCCGTTGCCGATCTCTCTGGCGCACCGTGTTGCGCAGCGTTTGGCGGAGGTTCGCAAGGATGGCACGCTGCCGTATCTGCGTCCGGACGGCAAGACGCAGGTGAGCGTTCGCTACAGCGATGGGCGGCCTGTTGAGATTGCGAAGCTGCTGATCTCGACCCAGCATGCGGAGGGGTCGGAGTCGCTGATCCCGGATGATTTGTGGGAGCAGGTGGTCAGGCCGGTGCTGCCGGTGGAGCTCTATGACGAGCGCGGCTTGCGTGAGAACTTCCTGGTCAATCCAACCGGCCGGTTCGTGATCGGCGGCCCGGTTGGTGATTGCGGTCTGACGGGCCGCAAGATCATCGTCGACACCTATGGCGGCATGGCGCGTCATGGTGGTGGCGCGTTCTCCGGCAAGGATCCGTCGAAGGTTGATCGCAGCGCCGCGTATGCCGCGCGGTGGGTGGCCAAGAACCTGGTTGCGGCTGGTCTGGCGGACCGTTGCGAGTTGCAGGTCGCCTATGCGATCGGTGTCGCGCATCCTGTGTCGGTGATGGTTGAGACGTTCGGGACGGAGAAGATCGATCCCGGCAGGATCGCGGAGCTCGTCAACGAGCATTTCGATCTGCGGCCGGGGGCGTTCCGCCGTGAGCTTGATCTGCACCGTCCGATCTATCAGCAGACGGCTGCCTATGGTCATTTCGGGCGGACCGGGGCTGATTTCACGTGGGAGAACACGGACAGGGCGGCGGCTCTGCGCGATGCTGCCGGACTCGGTTCAGTCGAGGCGGTGTCTGCGTGAGCATCACGGTCGTCGGTTCGATCGCCTATGACGCGGTCAAGACGCCGTTTGGTGAGCGTGAGCGGATGCTTGGTGGTGCGGCGACGTACTTCACGCTGGCGGCCTCCGTGCTGGACACGGTCAGGCCGGTGGGCCCGGTCGGCGGTGATTTCGCCGATGCCGACATGGAGGTGCTGCGGACGCGCGGGACGGTGACCGACGACGTCCAGGTGATTCCCGATGGCAGGACGTTCTTCTGGTCGGGTGAGTATGGCTGGGATCTGAACACGCGCGAGACGCTCGATACGCAGCTGGGCGTGTTCGGCGACTTCGAGCCCCAACTGAGCGAGGCTGCCCGCGATTGCGACGTGCTGTTTCTGGCGAACATTCAGCCGACGTTGCAGGCTTCGGTGCTTGACCAGTGCCATGGTCCGCGCTGGACGGCGCTTGATTCGATGAATCTGTGGATCGATATCGCCCGCGCCGATCTGATCAGGGTGATCGAGCGGGTCGACTGTGTGATGCTCAACGATGCTGAGATCAGGCAGTTGACGACGAAGGCGTCATTGATCGCGGCGGCCCGTGAGCTGTTGGCGATGGGGCCGTCTTCGGTGATCGCCAAGCAGGGGGAATACGGCGCGCTGCTGATCTCGCGCGATGGCGTGTTCTCACTGCCGGCGTACCCGCTGGAGTCGGTGGTCGATCCGACCGGCGCGGGTGACACGTTTGCCGGCGGAATGGCGGGGTACATCGCCTCGCAGCCGGACCGGCCGATCGATCACGGCCTGCTTGCGACCGCGATGGCCTACGGGACCGCGGCCGCGTCGTTCAATGTTGAGGAGTTCGGGACCGAGCGGGTCGCTCGGCTCACGCTCGAAGAGGTTCAGTCTCGCGTGACCGAGCTGCACCGGATGACCCAATTCACGCACCTGTCCGTTCAGGAGGAGACCGTCGCATGAGCATGACCACTGAAAGCACCCGCCGCACGCTTGATTTCAAGGTCGCGGATCTGTCCTTGGCCGAGTTCGGCCGTAAGGAGATCCGTCTGGCTGAGCATGAGATGCCGGGCCTGATGGCAACCCGGCGCGAGTACGGTGACTCCAGGCCGCTTGCGGGCGCCAGGATCATGGGTTCGCTGCATATGACGATCCAGACCGCGGTGCTGATCGAGACCTTGGTGATGCTCGGCGCGGATGTGCGCTGGGTGTCGTGCAACATCTTCTCGACCCAGGATCATGCGGCGGCGGCGGTGGTGGTCGGCCCGGATGGGAGTCCGGAGGACCCCAGGGGTGTGCCGGTGTTCGCTTGGAAGGGTGAGACGCTTGAGGAGTACTGGTGGTGCACTGAGCAGGCGCTGAACGGCTTTGCCGCCGACCCGTCGACTCCGGCAGGCCCGAACATGATCCTTGATGATGGTGGCGATGCGACGCTGCTGGTTCACAAGGGCCGCGAGTTTGAGCTGGCGGGCGCCGTCCCGGATACCTCGACCGCCACCTCTGATGAGGAGAGGGTGATCCTCGAGCTGCTGAGCCGCTCGCTGGCTGAGGACCCTGAGCGCTACACCCGGATCGCTGGTGGGATCAGGGGTGTGACGGAGGAGACGACGACCGGTGTGCATCGCCTCTACCAGCTTGCGCAGGAGGGCAAGTTGCTGTTCCCCGCGATCAACGTCAACGACGCGGTCACCAAGAGCAAGTTCGACAACAAGTACGGGTGCCGGCACTCGCTGATCGACGGGATCAACCGCGCCACCGACGTGCTGATCGGCGGCAAGGTCGCCGTGGTCTGTGGCTATGGGGATGTCGGCAAGGGTTGCGCGGAGTCGCTGTCAGGCCAGGGCGCACGGGTGATCGTGACCGAGATCGACCCGATCTGCGCTTTGCAGGCCGCGATGGACGGCTATCAGGTCGCGACGTTGGAGGATGTGATCGGGTCAGCTGACATCTTCATCACGACGACCGGCAACAAGGATGTGATCCTCGCCGGTCACATGAGCCAGATGAAGCATCAGGCGATCGTCGGCAACATCGGCCATTTCGACAATGAGATCGACATCGCCGGCCTGACCCACACCGCGGGGATCGAGCGGATCAACATCAAGCCGCAGGTCGACGAGTGGGTGTTCCCGGACGGCCACTCGATCATCGTGCTCTCAGAGGGACGCCTGCTGAACCTCGGTAACGCGACAGGGCACCCCGTCGTTCGTGATGTCCAACAGCTTCACCAACCAGGTGATCGCACAGATCGAACTGTTCGGCCATCAGAGCCTTTACGAACACCAGGTCTACACACTGCCCAAGCACCTGGACGAGAAGGTCGCGCGGATGCACCTCGACGCGCTCGGGGTCAAGCTCACCACCCTCACCGAGAACCAGGCCAGCTACCTCGGGATCCCCGTTGAGGGCCCCTACAAGCCCGACCACTACCGATACTGAGTCCACGTCGCGGCGACGGCCGCCAAGGTCGGTCGTACAGGGAGGGTTTATGTCCCCTGTGGGGACATAAACCCTCCCTCGCTGCAGGCGTCGGTTACCGCACGGCAAGTGTGTGTTGGTTCCTTAACGAACGGAGGGGGCGCCGCTCCGCGGCGCCCCCTCCGGTTGTGGTGTCTCTGACGGGCTCCCCCGACTTTTGGCCCGTCAGGCGGGCACCGGGCCCGTCAGGCGGGCACCGTTGACGTCGCCGGTGGGGAGGCCTCCTGGAAGACCCCGAGCGACGGGATGTCGGACGGATAGACCTCGTGTCCATGCTCGGCGATATCGCCGATCTCCATGTTCTCGGTCGACATCCGCAACGGTATGAACACGCCGACGAGCTTGAGCAGGATGAACGTGATCCCGCCGGACCAGACGATCACCCAGGCTCCCGCGAGCGCCTGCCACTTGAGCAGCACCGCGCTGCCGTGCACGAGGCCGCCGGCGGTCGTGATCGCGTCGTAGGCACTCGCGTGCGGATCGGCGAACACGCCGACCAGCAAACCACCCACGAGGCCGGCGAAGCCGTGCGTGTAGATCACCCCGAGCGTGTCATCCACGTTGCGGAACGGTCGCATCGAACTGAGGTAGTTCATCGCCCAGTAGACGACGCAGCAGGCGATGATCCCGATCGCGATCGCGCCCCAGCCGTTGACGAAGCCGGCCGCCGGGGTGATCGCCACAAGGCCGGTGATGATCCCGTTGACTCCCCCGATCAACGATGGCTTGCGACCTGTGAGGTAGTCCAGCACGACCCATGTGCAGAACGCGACCGCTGTCGTGAGGTTGGTGTTCAGAATTGCCACGGCAGCCGACTGGTTGGCGGCATATGGGTCGCCGCCGTTGAAGCCGTTCCAGCCGAGCCACAGGAGGCCGGCGCCGACCGCGACCATCGCGACGTTGTTCGGGGCGTCGATCTCACGGTCTCGCTGGAGTCTCGGTCCGATCACAGCCGCGGCGACGAATCCGGTGACGCCGGCTGAGAGGTGGATCACATAGCCGCCGGAGTAGTCCAGCGCGCCATGGAAGGCGAAGAAGCCACCGCCCCAGATCAGGAACGCGTCGACTGCGTAGACGAACGTGATCCACAGGATCACGAACGGGATCCACGCCTTGAAGTTGACGCGACCGAGTACCGAGCCGAGTGCCAGGATCGGCGTGATCGCCGCGAACACGAGCTGGAAGTACACCAGCGCCGCCTGTGGGAAGGGCAATTTGACGGCGTTTCCATAGCCGCCGGGCACGATCCCCTGCATGCCCTCTGCCCAATGGCTCAGGACCGGCCCCGGCGTGCCGATGAAGCCGTGCAGGAACCCACCCGTGGCGGGGTGGGGGCCCGAGTTCAACCAAGGATTCCCAAAGCCCATCTTGAATCCCCAGAGCACCCAGACGATGATCACCACTGCGAAGGTCGCGAAGGTCAGCATCATGCTGTTGATCGACCAGCGCTTCTGCATGACGCCGCCGTAGAGGACCACCAGGCCCGGAACGCTCATCAAGCCGACGAATGTGGCTGCGGTCATCTGCCAGGCGGTGTTCCCCGTATCTAGCCAGTGAGGCACGCATATCTCCTTGTGGTCGAGGGCACCGGACCAGCGTCGGCCGGTGGCTTGACCGTCGGTCAAGCTGACCTCCGCAGGGTCGAGCAATCGCGGAGCGCGATCCATGTCCAGCCGTCCAGCCTTCCCCGGGGGGTACTGGACATTTGGATAAGGGGACGTCAGCGGGTGGTCTTGTAGGGAAGACCCGCTGCGCGGCAGTTCTCGGGCAGCTCCGCCAGAAGGTTGTCTTCGAGACCGGCGATGTGTCCCTGGGCCTCAGCGGCACGGTGCGGGTCGGCGCAGAGCTTGCGGGCGGGGGCGCCACACTCGTGCACGGTCTCTGACCCCATGACCGTCGTGTAGGGGAAGTTCAGGCAGCCGGATCCGCTCTTGGGCGCATGTACCGTGAGCGAGAACAGCGTCACGCCGACTAGTGCCATGGCCAGCAGGGCGCCCAGGACAGGCACCCAGCGGCCGCGTTGGCCGCGCTGGCGCGCCTGCTCGACCTCGCGGTGGTGGCCGGGGGGCAGGATCAGCATTGGCACCAGAGGCTTCCGACGCGCCCCGGAGGCGGGATCAGCATCCGGGGCGGTTCAGGTCAGCGGCGCGAGCCGCCGCCGAACAGGCTCAGCAGCAGCAGGAAGACGTTGAGGATGTCCAGATAGATGCCGGCGGCGATCGGCACGGCGCTGTTGTACTTGCCGCCGTTCTTGAGGCGGTTGAAGTCGATCACCGTGAACCCGCCGAACACGACCAGCATCCCGAGGCAGTAGATGATGTTCGAGCTCGGCACCGAGACGAACAGCGTGATCAGACCAAAGACGAAGAAGACACCAAAGCCGATCAGTACCCACTTGTAGAGCCAGTTCAGGTTGCGCTGCGTCGAGTAGCCGAAGGCACCGAGCGCCCCCACGAACAGCGCGGTTGAGCCTGCTGCCTGGTAGACGACGCCGGGGTCGGTCTTCAGGTAGTAGACGATGATCGGCGAGATCGCCATTCCCAGCAGCAGCGCAAGCAGGAACAGCAGGCCGATCGCCAACTGCTCGCGGCCGCGTGCGGACGCGGCCTGCAGGCCGAAGATGCATGCGAAGGCGCCAAGGAAGAAGAAGATTCCGGCGCCCCCCTTCGCGTCGCGCATGACGTAGGCGCCAACCGCGGTGAATACCAGCGAGAACCCGACCAGGCCCATCACCTGCCCGAACACCGCGCGCGCACGGTCGCCGGTTAGCGCGGCGCCCTGGCCGAACCCGAGCTGCTCATAAGTGGGCATTCAGTTACTCCTCACCGATCCGAGTCAATCGTTTCCTTTCGGGAGGCTTCCGATCGGACGCCTCCGACGTAAAAGGTAGACGATGCGGCGGCTTTGCAGCCGAAGAACACGCTAAGGCCTGGGTCAAACCCGCGAACAGCCACACAGACGCCGGCGATCCGATCTCCGACGTGCTCGACTTCGGTTCGTGCGCTGAGGCGGCGGCTATGCCGCGTGATGCAGAGAGGGACTCCGTTTGAGCAACGGGTCGCGCTCGACAGCCACGACCAACCCCTCGGCAACTGATCCGGCGTCCGTGCCGAGGAGTATGGCCAACTCCCGCACTCGTTCGCGGTGTGACAGGCACGCGACGGCGGTGCGTCGCTCGCATGGCATCCGCGTGAGAGTGTTCCTTTTCATGCCCTGTACACGCATGGGCGGGCTGAAAGTTGTGTGACGACCTTCACACTTCCTCACAGCTAGAACAAACGTCCAGGTGGCAGGCCGCACTGTGCGTGAAGCGCGCTCGACGAGTGATCCGACAGCGATCGGGCGCACACGCGTGGCGATCGCCGCGTCAGGTCAGACCCACGGGCTCACGTGGGATCGCCGCGAGGTCGAACTCCTCGAGCAGCTCGCCGGCTGACTGCACTCGGTCTCGCGAGCTGGCGAGACCGAGGCTGTGAGCCAGCAGCGCCAGCGTCGCCGCCGCCGGCTCGCCGCGGGCGGCGCGATCGGCGAGTGTCGCCCCGCGATCGCGTTTGGCCAGGCGGGCGCCGTCCGGCCCGAGCACCAGCGGGACGTGCGCGTAGGCGGGTGTCGGCAGACTCAGGAGGCGCTGTAACAGGATCTGTCGCGGGGTCGACTCGGCCAGGTCGGCGCCGCGGACGATCTCACCGATTCTCTGGGCCGCGTCGTCGACTACGACCGCGAGCTGGTAGGCGTGGACGCCGTCGGCGCGGACGACGACGAAGTCATCGACGACGCCCGACTGCGGGCCGAGAATGCGATCACCGAAGGTGATCCGCTCGCCGCCGGCGCGTAGCCGCAACGCGAACCGTTCGCCGGACTCGATCCGCCGACGGCGCTCGGCGGCTGGGATCTCACGACAGGTCCCGGGGTAGAAGCCCTCGAGCAGCCGGCCGTGGGGCGCCGAAGCGGCCTCGCGGATCTCCGCACGAGTGCAGAAGCACGGGTACAGCCGGCCGCTGGCGTGAAGCTTCCCGAGCGCGTCGTCGTAACGCCGGGTGCGCTCGGACTGCCGAACGGGCGGCTCGTCCCAGTCGATCCCGAGAGCCGCCAGGTCGGCCAGCTGCGAGGCCTCGAACTCGAAGCGCGAGCGCTGCGGGTCGAGGTCCTCGATCCGCACCAGAAAGCGCGCGCTCCCCGAGCGCGCCATCAGCCAGGCGACCAACGCCGTGCGCAGGCTGCCGAGGTGCAGCGGACCGGTGGGGCTGGGGGCGAATCGCCCGTCGACGGTCATGACGCGCGCTCCGGCACGAACGCGAACTTTGGACGTATGCATCGCAGAATGAACACCGTACGTCCAAAGTTCCCGATCGGTGAAGGGGGCAGAAAGGGGCGGTCAAGCGCGACCGCCCCTCACCTCACAGCTCGGGATCGCTCGTCCGGGGTGGCGGCTTCTGACGCCCGCTGTTCGGCCTGCGGCCGAGGATCTTCAGCACCGGATCGAAGCGCTGGTCGACGACGCGCTCCTTCATCGGGATGATCGCGTTGTCGGTGATGTGGATGCCCTCCGGGCAGACCTCGGTGCAGCACTTGGTGATGTTGCAGAGGCCGATGCCGCCCTCGTCGGCGACCTGATCGAGGCGGTCGACGCCGTCGAGCGGGTGCATGTCGAGGCTCGCCATGCGGACCATGAAGCGCGGCCCGTAGTAGCGGTTGTGCATCCGGTGGTCGCGCAGAATGTGGCAGACGTCCTGGCACATGAAGCACTCGATGCACTTACGGAACTCGCTCATGCGATCGGTGTCGGCCTGGTCGATCAGGAAGTCGCCGTCCCTGAGGTCGACGCCCTCCTTGAGGTCCTCGCGCGGCGTGAACGGGGTGATCTGCTCGTTGACGCGGTAGTTCCAGGACACGTCGGTGACGAGGTCGCGGATCACCGGGAACGCCCGCATCGGCTCGACCGTGATCGGCTCGAACGGGGGCAGGTGGTCGAGGCGGGTCTTGCACATCAGCCGCGGCTTGCCGTTGATCTCGGCGCTGCAGGAGCCGCACTTGGCCGCCTTGCAGTTCCAGCGCACCGCCAGATCCGGCGCCTGGCTGCGCTGGATCTCGAGCACCGCGTCGAGCACGACCATGCCGGGCTCGGTTGTGAGGTCGTAATCGACGAGCCCGCCGCTCGTCAGGTCCCCGCGCCAGATCTGGAGCCTGCGGGTTCCGACTGCCATCGGCATCTTGCTCATGCTGCCTTCTCAGCCTCCTTCCGGGCCTCGACCAGCTCCGCCAGTTCGCCGCGCTTCACGACCGGAGTGGGCGTGAGCACCATGTCGCCCGAGCCGTCCGCGTGGGTCACGATGTTGTTCTCCGCCCAGTAGTCGCTGTACCCGGTGTGATCGAGGCGGCTGTGACCGCCGCGGCTCTCCTCGCGCATCAGCGCGGCGCGGGCGATCATCAGCGAGACCGTGAGCATGTTCTGCACCTCGGCGCAGAGCTGCAAGCCCGGGTTGTAATCCAGGCGATCCGATGGAGCCCTGAGGTTGCCGACGCGGCCCTCGAGCTGCTCGAGCTTGGCGATCGCCTCCGAGAGGCCCTCCCGGTCGCGGAAGATCCCGACCCCGTCGCCCATGATCTTCTGCAGCTCCTTGTGCATCTGGAATGGGTTCTCGGTTCCCGAGCCGCTGAGGATGGTGCTCGACGTCGGCCTGGGCGGCGGCGATCTCGTCGGCCGGCAGTGAGACCGGCTCGGAGCGGTTGGCGGCCTGCGCTGCGCCGATGCCGGCCCGGCGGCCGAAGACCAGCAGGTCGCCGAGCGAGTTGCCGCCCAGGCGGTTGGCGCCGTTCATGCCGCCGCTGGCCTCGCCGGTGGCGAACAGGCCGGGCACGCGCGTCTGGCCGTCGTCCGCGTCGACCTTGATGCCGCCCATGAAGTAGTGGCAGGTGGGGCCGACCTGCATCGGCTCCTTGGTGATGTCGACGCCCGCGAGCTCGAGGAACTGGTCGTACATGCTCGGCAGCTTGCGCTTGACGTAGTCGGAGTCGAGGTGGCTGACGTCGAGGAAGGCGCCGCCGTGGGGCGTGCCTCGCCCCTCCTTGACCTCGGTGTAGATCGAGCGGGCGACGACGTCGCGGGTCGAGAGCTCCATGCGCTTGGGGTCGTAGCGCTCCATGAAGCGCTCGCCGTCCTTGTTGCGCAGGATGCCCCCCTCGCCGCGGACCGCCTCGGTCACCAGCAGCCCGGCGACGCCTGGCGGGAAGACCATCCCGGTCGGGTGGAACTGGACGAACTCCATGTCGACCAGTTCGGCGCCGGCCGCGTAGGCGAGCGCGTAGCCGTCGCCGGTGCAGTCCTGCGAGTTCGAGGTGATCTTGTAGATACGACCGCTGCCGCCGGTCGCGAGCACCAGCGCCTTGGCGCTGAAGCTGATCTGCTCGCCGGTCTGTCGCCGGTAGCCGAAGCAGCCGACGACGCGGTCACCGTCCTTGATCAGCTGCGTGATCGTCGTCTCCATGAAGATCTCGACGTCGGCGTGGACGGTCCTGTCCTGTAGCGTGCGGATCATCTCGAGGCCGGTGCGGTCTCCGATGTGGACCAGGCGCCTGTAGGTGTGACCGCCGAACGCGCGCTGCGACATCACGCGCTCCGGCGTGCGGTCGAATACCGCGCCCCATTGCTCGAGCTCGCGAGCACGGTCGGGAGCCTCCTTGGCGTGCAGCTCGGCCATCCGCCAGTTGTTCAGGTACTTGCCCCCGAACATCGTGTCCTGGAAGTGCGTGCTCCAGCTGTCCTCCGGCGCGACGTTGCCGAGCGCGGCCGCGAGGCCGCCCTCGGCCATGACGGTGTGAGCCTTGCCGAGTAGTGATTTGCAGACCAGGCCAGTCTTGGCGCCGGCCTCCGCCGCGGCGATCGCGGCGCGCAGTCCGGAGCCGCCCGAGCCGAGGACGAGGACGTCGTAGTCGTGATGCTCGATCGCCATGGCTAGAAGACGTGGTGCGGGTCGCTGAAGACGCCGGCGGAGACCAGCCAGATGTAGAGGTCGGTTCCCCAGACGGTGAACATGCTGATCCAGGCCCACTGCATGTGCTTGCCGTTGAGGATCGAGACCTTCTGCCACGCTCCATGGCGTGTCCTGGCGGTTGTGGAGCAGGAGAAGCAGTTCATCTTGCCGCCGATGATGTGGCGCCACGAATTGCAGCCGAACGTGAACGCCGAGAGGCAGATCACGTTGACGAACATGATCGCGTTGCCCAGGCCGATCCCGAGTGTGCCGTTGTAGAACAGGCCCCGGATCGCGTCGTACCAGAGGAAGCCGACGACGATCGCCGCGAAGTAGAAGAAGATGCGGTGCAGGTTGTTGAGGATCAGCGGGAATCTCGTCTCGCCCGAGTACTTGCGCCGCGCGACGCCGGCGACCGCGCACGAGGGCGGCGCGAGGAAGAACGAGCGGTAGTACGACTTGCGGTAGTAGTAACAGCTGGTCCGCAGGCCGAGCGGCGCCCAGAGCACCAGGAACGCCCACGGCAGGTCCGTGTTGAACGAGAAGATCGTGGGCAGGTCCGGCGAGAAGAACGGCGACAGCAGGTGCGCACCGTTGGCGGTGATCGTGTAGTCCTTGTTGAGGATCACGCGGACGAGCGTGTAGATGCCGAAGATCGTCAGCGAGGTCACGATCAGCACCGGCTGCACCCACCATTGGTCGCGCCGCATGGTTGCGCCGAACCGGGGCGGACGAGAGGCGACTGTGGTCATCAGAGCTGGCTTCCGGAGAGAGGAGTTGAGGACAAGGCCTCCTGATTATCTGCGAATTGGCTGGCCGTTGCCGTCACATCGGCTTTCGCATGACGCTCGGCCCGGTTAGGCTCTGCTCGACAGTGGAACGCGAGTTTGATGTCGTCGTGATCGGTGCCGGGCCGGCCGGAGAGGTCGCCGCCGGCCGCCTCGCCTCGCGTGGCGGTAGGCGCGTCGCGATCGTCGAGCGCGACCTCGTCGGCGGCGAATGCTCGTTCTACGCGTGCATGCCGTCGAAGGCGCTGTTGCGGCCGGCGGAGGTTCTCAACGAGGCGCGACGGGTTCCGGGCGCTGCGCAGGCGATCAGCGGCCCGCTGGACGTGCGGGCCGCTCTGGCCCGGCGCGACGAGGTCGTCCACGACCTGGACGACTCGGCGCAGCTTCCGTGGTTGGCGGACCGCGGGGTTGAGCTCTTCCGCGGCTTCGCACGGCTCGACGGTGAGCGCCGGGTGATGATCGGAGAGGACGTGCTGATCGCGCGCGATGCGGTGATCCTCGCGACCGGCAGCACCGCCGCAATCCCGCCGATTCCCGGGCTGGCCGAGGTGGCGTTCTGGTCCAACCGCCAGATCACAACCGCCAAGCAGGTGCCGGAGCGGCTGCTGGTGCTCGGCGGCGGCGTCGTCGGGGTGGAGATGGCCACGGCGTGGGCCGGGTTCGGGTCGAAGGTGACGGTGATCGAGGCGGTTTCGTCGTTGCTGGCTCACGAGGAGCCGTTCGTGGGGGATGAGGTCGGGCAGGCGCTTCGTGCTCTTGGTGCCGACCTGCTTGTCGGCACCAAGGCTGTGGCGGTGCGGCGGGACGGTGAGGCGATCACGGTCGCGCTCGAGGACGGCACCTCGGTGACCGGCGATCGTCTGCTGGTGGCCGTGGGACGCAAACCGAACAGCGCGGGGCTCGGGTTGGCGAGCGTGGGGCTCCAGGACGGCGGCTACGTCTCGGTGGACGATCGCCTGCGGGTGGCTGGCCTGGAGTGGCTGTATGCCGTCGGCGACGTCAACGGGCGGGCGCTGCTGACCCACGCGGGCAAGTACCAGGCGCGGATCGCCGCCGATCAGATCCTCGGAGCGGTCGAGGCGCGTGCCACGGAGGACCTCGGTGGCCGGTCGCCGCGGGTGATCTTCACCGACCCGGAGGTCGCGGCGGTGGGGTTGACGCTGGCCGCGACGCAGGAGGCGGGCCTCGATGTGATCGCGATCGATCTGCCGACGGGCAGTTCGGCGGGCGCCAGCTTCGTCGGCCACGGCTCGTCGGGGACGTCGCGATTCGTGGTCGACCGAGCGCGCCAGGTGCTGGTGGGGGTCACCTTTGTCGGACCGGGGGTCAACGACTTCCTCCAGGCCGCGACCATAGCCGTCACCGCCGAGGTGCCCCTACCGAAACTCGCGCATGCGATCGCGCCGTTCCCAACCCGCAGCGAGCTGTGGCTGTCGTTCATCGAAGCGTATGAGCAGCAGACTGGGGTGAGCCTGCACAGCGGGTGAAGCTTGGGGAGTTTGGGGGCAGTTCTGCCCCCAAACTCCCCAAACTCCGCTGAGGTCAATGGCCGGGCGCGAACGGCCTACGCTTGGGTGATGGCCCCTCCTGACCCACCGGGCGGAGCATTCGAGGTCGTGATCGCAGGCGGCGGGGTCGCTGCGCTGGAGGCGATGCTGGCGCTGCGAGCGCTGGCGCAGTCGCGTGTGGCGATCACGCTGGTGGCGCCCAAGACGGACTATCGGTACAGGCCGCTGACGGTACGCGAGCCGTTCACCTCGGCGCCGACAGCGACCTACCCGATCGCGGAGATCGCCGCCGGTGCCGAGGCCGAGTTGCTTCTCGACAGCTTCAGATGGCTTGACCCGGACGGGCGCGTGCTGCACACCAGGCACGGCCGCGACCTGAGCTACGACGCTGTGCTGCTGGCGCTGGGGGCGCGGCAGCATCCGCGCTTCCGCGGCGTGCTGACGGTCGACGACAGTCGCCTGGGTGAGCAGCTCGCCCCATTGGTCGCGCGGGTTGACGCGGGCACGATCGGGAGCGTGGCGTTCGTGGTGCCGTCGCTGCCGATCTGGTCGCTGCCCGCCTACGAGCTCGCGCTGATGACGGCCAACCGCGCCAGGGCACAGGGGCACGAGCTCGACACGATGCTGATCACGCCAGAGGATGCGCCGCTGGCTGCTCTCGGTCTAGGCGCCGGTGCCGAGGTCGGGCAGATGCTCGCGGAGGCGGGAATCACGACGATCAGCTCAGCCAGCTGCCAGATCCGCGAGCCCGGGAAGATCGACATCTACCCGCTCAAGCGCTCGATCGAGGTCGACGAGATCATCGCGCTGCCGGAGCTGTACGCGCCGGCCGTACCCGGGGTTCCGACCAGTGCCGAGCGGGGGTTCGTGAGCGTCGATCAATACGGCGCCGTCCACGGCCTCAAGCGCGTGTACGCGGCCGGCGACATCACCGAAACGCCGGTCAAGCACGGTGGCCTGTCCGCCGATCAGGCAGACGTGGCCGCGCAGGCGATCGCGGCGCTGGCCGGGGCGCCGGTGCAGCCACGACCGTTGCGACCGGCGCTGCACACGGTGCTGCTCGGCGCCGGCCAGCCGCTGTTCATCCGCTCGCAGATGCTGGGGGACCACGGCATCGACCTCGAGATCAGCAGCTCGCCGCTGTGGGACCCGGCCGGCAAGCTCCACACCGAATACCTCGGTCCCTGCCTGGCGGCGATCGACGCTCAGCGCTCAGCCGCTGCTGAGCGCTGAGGCCCGGCGTCGCTCGTCAGCCTGCGGCGGGCTCGACGACCATCAGCGAGTGGCCGTCGGGGTCGCGGAACCAGAACATCGGCGGCACCGGACCGCCCATGCGGGTGACCGCCTCATCGGCATCGACGCCGCGCGACCGCATCTCGGCGTGGGTCGCGTCGATGTCCTGGCTGGTGAGCGTGATCCCGGTCTGCTGCGGCGTGACATCGGTGCCGGGTGGGGGCGTCGCCAGCGCGATGCCCGTGGTTCCCTCTGGCGCGTACACCTCGACCCAGCGATATCCGTTCCCGAACGGCGTGTCGGTGCGCTTCTCCAGTCCCAGCGAGTCGACGTAGAAGTCGATCGATCGGTCCTGGTCGGTGACGGGCACGATCACCAGGCTCATCTCGCGGATTCCGGTCTCAGACATGGCTGCCTCCTTCAGGCTCCCGACTCGGTTGACGCTGTGGCGGCGCTGGTGGCCAGCGGGCCACCAGCGACCAGGATCCTACGCCCCGGCGGCTCGAGTAGGATCGCGCTCATGAAGCGACACGTGGTGATTGTGGGCGCAGGCTTCGCCGGTCTCGAGCTGGCCACGCGACTCTCGGAGACGCTCGCCCACGAGGTTCGCGTGACGCTGCTCGACCGCAACGACTCCTTCTACTTCGGTTTCTCGAAGCTGGACGTGATGCTGGGCCGCCAGTCGGCCGAGTCGGTGCGCATGCCGTACAGCAGGTTCGCCAAGCCGGGCGTCGAGTTTCGCCAGGAGACCGTCATCTCGATCGATCCGGTCGCGCGCCAGGTGAAGACCGATCTTGGCGTGCACGCCGCCGACTTCCTCGTGATCGCGATGGGCGCCGATTACGACCTCGCAGCCACGCCGGGCTTTGCCGAGGGTGGGTTCGAGTACTACTCGCTGGCCGGGGCCGAGCGGCTGCACGGCGCGCTCACCGAGTTCGACGGCGGGCGCGTGCTGCTGTCGGTGCTCGGCCAGCCGTTCAAATGTCCGCCGGCACCGTTCGAGGGCGTGTTTCTGCTGCACGAGTACTTCGTCGAGCGGGGGATCCGCGACCGGGTCGAGCTGTCGGTCGCGTTCCCGATGAAGCGGCCTGTACCGGTGACGGCTGAGGTGTCGCAGATGTTCCGTGACGGGTTGGCGTCGCGGGGGATCATCGAGCACTCGGAGACGCTGGTGAAGAGCCTGGACCCGGATGCGCGCGTCGCGCATCTCGCGTCGGGGGAGGAGCTGGGGTACGACCTGTTCGTGGGCGTGCCGGTGCACCGTGCCCCGCAGGTGCTGACCGAGTCCGGTCTCACGGAGGGCGGCTGGGTGCCGGTCGACCAGGCGAATCTGCGAACGGGCTTCCCGAACGTGTATGCGCTGGGTGATGTCTGCAGCGGCCCGCGGACCGTGGCCAAGGCCGGGATCTTCGCCGAGGCGGCCGCGCGCGTGGTTGCCGTGGACATCGCCGCCGAGATCGAGGGGGGCGCGCGCCCGGCGCCCTTCCAGGGCGACGGGATCTGCTACGCGGAATTCGGCGGTGGGCTGGTCAGCAGGGTCGAGGTGAACTTCCTCGGGGGCGAGGCGCCGGTCGCAGCGCGCAACGAGCCCTCGGCCGCGTCCGCGGCTGAGAAGCTGGAGTTCGGCGCGACGCGCCGGGCGCGCTGGTTCGGGCTCTGAGAAGGCCGAGGAGGGCCCCCACGCGGCGTTGGTCGGGTGATCCAGCCCTTCCGCTCCGCTGGCTTGTGATGTAAGTTACCTAGAACGTTCCAGGCCGCGTGGGCAAAGGAGCCGCCGGTTGATGGCAAACGCCAGGAACGGGAGAGGCGGAGGAGCATGACGAACCCGACGGCGATTCAGACGATCACCGTGGCAAACGCCCCATGCAGCTTCGGGGCCTTCGAGCTCACCGTGGGGATCAATCCAAACGTTCCCGACGCCGTGGAGCTGCTCGACCAGGTGGCCGAGGCGGGCTATGCGGGGATCGATCTGGGCCCGGCCGGGTACCTCGGACTCGGGGACGAGCTGCACGAGCGGCTCTCCAGCCGCGGGCTCGGCCTCGCCGGCGGCTACCTGGAGCTGCCCTACACCGATCATGCCGCGCTCAAGGAGGCGATCGACCGGGATCTGAATGAGCTGCTGACCGTGTTCGACTCGGTCAGCGACCTCGAGCCCAAGCCGAAGCCGACACTCGCCGACCCCGGTTCGGAGCTGCGCAGGGCCAACCCGGGACGCAGCAGCAAGGACCGCAGCTTCGGCTGGTCGGACGCGCAGTGGCGGCTGTTCGCCGACGGCTACGCCCGCGTCCACGAGTACTGTCTGGGCCGCGGCTACGAGCCCACCTTCCACAACGAGACCGGTAGCTACGTGGAGGCTCCCTGGGAGATCGAGAAGGTTCTTGAGCTGACCGAGGCCGGATTCTGTCTCGACACCGGGCACCTGGTGCTCGCCGGTGGCGATCCGGTCGCCGCCGTCCACGATTGGAGCTCGCGGCTCAACCACCTCCACGTCAAGGATGCGCGGCAGTCGATTCTCGACAGCATCGTCGGAGACCACGGCGATACCGATGACATCTGGAGACGACGGGCGTTCTGTGCGTTCGGCGAGGGAGACATCGACCTCGATGCCGTGTTCGAGGCGGTCCGAAGCACGGGCTACTCGGGTTGGCTGGTGGTCGAGCAGGACATCTTCCCCGAGGAATCGGACCCGCCGCGGTGGGCGGCGGAGCAGCAGCAGCTCAACCGTGACTTCCTGCGGGCCAGGGGTCTGTAGAGGGTTGACTGATGGCAGCGCACCAGCCGATGGGCCGTCTGCCAGAAAGTTGTCCACTGGTGCCGTGCGCCGCGGTACGATGTCGCGCAACTTGCGCGGTGGGCTCGTGACCGGGAACGTTCCAAGCGCTGCAGCACCGGGGTTCCGGCGGTGGCGGTGATCGACACGCCCAACGACGTACGCGACGCCGGTGTCGATACGCCGGCGATCGAATTCGTGGGAGTTTCCAAGGCCTACGGAACGCAGACCGCACTGCACCCGATCGACCTGGAGATCAGGGACGGGGAGTTCTTCTGTCTGCTCGGTCCGTCAGGTTGTGGCAAATCGACGACGCTCAGCCTGATCGGTGGCTTCGCAGCGCCATCCTCCGGTGAGATCTGGATCAGCGGCGAGCAGGTCAACCGCACGCCGCCCCATCGCCGACGGGTCAACACGGTGTTTCAGTCCTACGCCCTGTTTCCCCACATGACCGTTCGCGACAACGTTGCGTTCGGCCTGAAGATGGCCAAGGTGCCGCGCGACGAGTCCGAGACGCGCGTCTCCGAGGCGCTCTCAATGGTGGCGCTCGACTCGTTCGCGGAACGATACCCCGGGCAGATGTCAGGCGGCCAGCAGCAGCGGGTGGCGGTCGCTCGGGCGCTGGTCAACCGCCCAGCGGTGCTGCTGCTCGACGAGCCGCTCGGAGCGCTCGACCTGCAGCTGCGCAAACGCCTTCAGGTGGAGCTCTCACAGATTCAGCGGGAGATCGGGACCACATTCGTATTCGTCACGCATGACCAGGGCGAGGCGATGACGATGGCTGACCGGATCGCCGTGATGAACGACGGGCGCGTCGAGCAGATCGGGACTGCGGAGGAGATCTACAGGCGACCGAGATCACGGTTCGTGGCGGATTTCATCGGCGAGTCGAACTTTGCCGAGGTCGAGTCGGTCGACGGACGTGTCGTGACCGCCCGCGATCGCATTCCGCTGCCCGCGCCGGCGCCCACGTTCTCGGGAGACGGCATCCTGATGGTGCGGCCCGAGTCGGTCCGTCTCAGACCAACTACCGAAGGTGATCCCGGTCTGGTCGGGACCGTGATCAAGTTGTCATTTCTCGGGAGTGTCACGAGAGCGAGCGTCGACTGCAAGTCGGTCGACACGCCGTTCATCGTCGACATGCCGGCCGGGTTCGATCACGGGATTCGGGAGAACTCGCTGGTTCAATTGCAGTGGGACGTCAGGGACACGGTTGTGTTTGACGCCTCGGCCGGATGATGTGAACAACAAAGAGGGAGAGAGAAGATGTACGAAAGCAGACTAACCCGACGCGACGCGCTTCGCGCCGGAGCCGTGGGGGTCGGCGCCCTCGTGGCGGCCGGTCGCGTGGGCACAGCCGCCGCCTCGAGCTGGAACAGCGACAAGTCTCCGGTGACGATGAACATGCTCACCTGGAACGACCACTACGACCCGAAGAAGCAGTTGCCGGCAGTCGCCAAGGAGACCGGCATCACGATCCGGCCGACGCTCGGCTCGGACGACGGCACGATGTTCATCAAGACCAAGGAGAGCCACGAAGAGTTCGCGATCGTGTCCGCGGATGCGCTCTGGGTCCCGTATTACCACCAGCAGGGGCTCACGGTGCCGTTCGACATCAAGTCGTTCCCGGTGTCGAAGCAGCTCTACTCGGCTTCCCTCAACGTCCCGTTCTGGAAGGCCCACGGTGGGTATCTGGCCTATCCGCGAGCGTGGTCGGCGCTGCGGATCTATTACAACCCCAAGTACGTCCACCCGGCGCCGACCTCATGGGAGGTGCTGCTGGATCCCAAGTACGCAGGGAAGTTCGTCCGCGAGAACCAGCCCACTGACATCGTGGCCGAGGCGGGCCTTGCGACCGGGGCCAAACAGCCATACAACATGAACAACGCCGAGCTCAGCAAGGCCAAGCAGTTCCTGCAGGCCGCAAAGCCGGCATTCCTCGACCTCGTCTCGCAGAACACCGGCGTCGTCAACGCGCTCGCGAACGAGACCGCGTGGTTCACCTCGGAGAACCTCGGCACCGATATCCGCGTCAAGAAGGCGGGTGGACCGACGATCAAGGCGGCCATCCCGAAGGAGGGCGTGGTCGGCTGGCTGGATGCCGAGATGAAGATGATCGGGCCCGACGAGAGCCGTTTTGAGCAGTTCATCAACGCGTGGGGCCAGGCCGAGTACATCCCGCCGCTGTTCAAGGAGTTCGAGGAGGCGTGGTTCAACGAGAAGGCCTACAAGCTGCTGGTCAACCAGGGTTTGAAGCATCTCGCGGACGCGGTCGGTTACAACGATCCGGAGGGTGCCCTGAAGGCGCACCTCAAGGGTCCGCAGAAGAACCCTGGCGCGTACACGCAGGTGTTCAACGAGGTGTTCGGCGCGTAGCCGCGCGCAGGCGGCTCTGATCGCGTTCACCGGCATCATGCAATCGACGCTGCTGGGGTAGCGGTGAGCGCTCAGGCGGACGCTCCCACATTGCCCGGACCGACTGGTGGGTCGGTCCGGGCCGCGCGCCCGAGGCGGCTAAGGAGGATCTCGGAGTACCTGGGGTTCGCGCCGGCGGCGTTGCTGTTCGGCGTCTTCTTCGGCGTGCCGATGGTGATGATCGTTCTCTACAGCTTCTGGACGCAGAACGGCTACTCGGTCGAGGCTCGCTGGACGCTCGAGAACTACCAGTCCGTATTCAGCACACCGGTGTATGTGGACACGTTCCTCACGACACTGTGGATGACAGCCGCCGCGACCGCCGGAACGCTCGCGATCGCCTTTCCGTTCTCCTATTGGCTTGCGCGCTATGTGAGCCGGAGGTGGCAGAAGCCGCTCCTGTTCCTCGTGATCATCCCGTTCTGGGTCAGCTATCTGCTGAGGGTCACCTCGTGGACGATCATCCTGGGCAGCAAGGGCGGGCTTGCGCACCTATTGGGCCTCGTCGGCTTGAACACGCCTTCATGGCTTCTGTACGACCGCCCGGCCGTGATCTTCGTCCTGATCTACCTGTATTTCCCGTTTGCGGCGCTGACGCTGTATGCGGCACTCGAGCGGTTCGACTGGCACCAGGTGCGAGCGGCGCGCGACCTCGGCGCGACGCAGGCCACGCGCGCTGCGCAAGGTGATGCTGCCGCAGATCAAGCCCGGCATCACCACCGCGGTGATCTTCGTCTTCATCCCGATTCTCGGGGAGTACCTGACCCCGCAGCTCGTCGGAGGCGTCCGCGGGGTGATGATCGGCAACCTCATCGACAACTTCTTCGAGGAGGCGCAGTTCGCCCAGGGGGCGACGCTCTCGGTACTGATCGCTGCGGTCGTCGTGGTCCTGCTGCTCGTGTTCCGGCGCTCGCTGGAGGTCGGCGACACCTATGGCACAGGTGAGACCTTTGGTCGGTGACACGCATGGCCGGTGAAACCGACGGCGTCGAGATCGTCGCCCGCCGTGGCCGGCTGGTGCGTCGCGCCCTGACCGGCTGGGGCGTGCTGATGTACGCCTTCCTGTTCACACCGGTGCTGCTGTTGGTCCTGCTGAGCTTCAACAAGAACCGCTACGGGAGCTTCCCGATCACGGGCTTCACCACCGAGTGGTACTCGAGCGTCTTCGACAGCCCGGACCTCATCACCGCGATCAAGACATCATTGATGGTGGCGGCCGAGGTGACCACGATCGCCGCGATCGTCGGCACAGCCGCGGCATTCCCGCTGGTTCGGAGCAGGATACGTTTCCGCGCAGCCCTCAGGGTCGGGTTCACGCTGCCGATCATGATCCCGGGAGTCCTGATCGGCGTGAGCCTGCTCTCGTTCTTCACGAACGTGCTCCAGATCCAGCTGACGGCTCAGACGGCCGTGATCGGGCAGGCTGTCTACACGACTCCGTACGTCCTGCTGATCGTGGCCGCTCGGCTGACGGGATTCGATCCCGCGCTGGAGCGGGCGGCGAGTGACCTCGGGGCCAACAGCTTCCAGCGCTTCCGCCGGATCGTGCTGCCGTTGATAGGCCCGGCGATCCTGGCCGGGGCACTGTTTGCGTTCACGATGTCCCTGGATGAGTTCGTGATCACGTACTTCATCATCGGCGCCGACGTGACGCTCCCGATCTACATCTACACCCAGATCAAGTTCGGAATCACGCCGGCGATCAACGCCGTGGCGACGCTACTGATCGTCGGCTCGCTGACGATCACCGGCCTCGGCGTCGCGATACCCAGCATCATCAGGAAGGTCTCACGCTGGGCACACGGTCGCGCGCGAGCACGGCGAGCACGGCTGTCCGGCGCCGGCGGTGTGGTGGGTGCGGCAGATGCTTGACACGCGTGGCATCTGCTCGCATGGGGCTCCCCGCACGTCGGTGCCGGGGACCTGCCGGGTTGCCGCGCTTGACACCCTCAGGATCTGCCCGGTACCTTCGTCATGGAACGTTCCACACACATCACAGGGAGTCTCTCTTGGCTGAGCCAATAAGGGTTGGGGTCATCGGTTGCGGGGTGATCGCCCAGGTGATGCACCTGCCGCACCTATCGCAGGCAGGTCCAACATTCAAACTCGCGGCGGTGTGTGATCTCGCGGAGCCCACCGCCGAGGGCTGCGCTGAGCGCTTCGGCGCCAGCTCGGTGTTCACAGACTGGCGCGACATGCTCGGCCCGGACCTCGACGCCGTGATGGTGTTGACCTCCGGTAACCATGCGCCGATCGCGATCGCGGCGGCGCAGGCCGGCCTGCACGTCTTCGTCGAGAAGCCGATGGCGCTGTCGGTCGCTGACGGCCTCGCGATGATCGAGGCAGCGGAAGCTGCGGGCGTCTGCCTGATGGTGGGGACGATGAAGCGCTACGACCCCGCCTACGAACGCCTCGCCGAGCTCCTACCCGAAGTTCGCGGGGATCTGCAGCTCACCAGGGTGACGACGCTCGAGTCGCCGTTTGAGCCGTATGTGGCGCACTACCCGCTGTTGCCGGCCTCGCCGGCGCCGCCCGATGTGATCGCCGAGCTGACCGCGGCCGACGAGGCGACGGTGGACTCAGTGCTCGGCGACGCGGACGAGGTCACGCGCTTTGGCTACAGGTGGCTGCTGCTGGACAACCTCGTGCATGAGCTCAATGCGCTCCGGGGCGTCCTCGGCGAGCCGACCGAGGTCGTCTACGCGAGCCTCGCGCGCGAGTGCGTTGCTGTGCACCTGCGCTTCGAGGACACGATGTGTCATCTGTCCTGGGTGGACCTGCTTGCCGGTATCGCCAGGTACAAACAGGAGTTCGCGTTCTACGCGCCGGATCGGCGACTCACCCTCGAGCTGCCATCACCGTTCCTGCGCAACGAGCCGAGCAGGCTGTTCGTCGAGGGCGGCAAGCTGGGGAGTGCGCACAGCTGGGTTCGCGAGGAGGTCGTCTCCTACGACGAGGCGTTCAGGCGCGAGCTGGACGAGTTCGCCGACTGCATAGCGACCGGCCGCGCGGCGCGTACCTCGGGTTACGACGGTCTCGCCGACCTGCAGCTGTGCACGGCGATCGCGCGCAAGCACGTCGGTCTGGAGGCGGAACTCGCCCCAGCCGGTGGGGCGATCGGCTGATGCGCGGACGATGCTGAGATGACCGGCTCCGGCCCGACCCGGATCGCCCTTGTCGGTGCCGGGCGCATGGGGCAGGTGCATCTGGCCGCACTTGAGCGCTCCGAGGAGATCGCGGTTGGCGGTGTGGTCGAACCGGTCGCGGCGATCCGTGAGCAGCTGGAGGCTGCGGGCGTCACCGTGTATGGATCGGTCCGGGAACTGCTCGAGTCGGCATCGTTGGACGCGGTGCTGATCGCCGCGCCCACAGACCAGCACCCGGACCTCGTGGAGACCTTCGCGGGCGCCCGAATCCCGATGCTGTGCGAGAAGCCGGTGGGCGTGCGCCCCCAGGACGCCGAACGTGCGACCCGTGCGGCTGCCGATGCGGGGGTGCTGCTGCAGGTCGGCTATTGGCGCCGGTTCGTGCCGGAGCTGCGCGAGCTGCGCGAACGGATCGGCGCCGGCGAGCTGGGAGATATCTCGCTGCTCTCCTGCATGCAGTGGGACGCAGGGCTGCCCTCGGAGGAGTTCCGCGCGCATGCGGGCGGGATCGTGGTCGACATGGGCGTGCACGAGATCGACCAGGCTCGCTGGCTGCTGGGCGCCGAGTTCGAGTCGATCGCGGCAGCGCCGGCAGGGCCGAGCACGCAGCCACGCCCGGCGTCGGACCCCGACTCCGCCGTCTTGCTGGCGACAACGTCCACCGGTGCCGCGGTGACGATCTCACTCGGGCGCCAGTTCCCCTACTCGGACTCCTGCTGGATCGAGATCTGGGGCACGCGCGGTTACGAGCGCATCCCGTTCATGTGGGACACGGACGGTGAGGAGGTCTTTCGGCGCTCCATGCGTCTGCAGGCCGAGGCGTTCGCGCGGGCGGTTCGGGGTGGCGCGTGTGAGGGCGCGCAGGCGCAGGACGCGATCGCCGCGCAGGTGGTCGCGGCGCGTGCGGCCGCTGCCCTTGCCGACGGGTCCGGTTTCACCGGTCCCGGCTGATCAGAGTTCTGCCCTCTGAGAGGCGCTCAGCTGCTCGGCCGGCGACGGAATCGGTCGCATCTCGGTCGAAGCGGCCGCGCGAGGTGAGTGGCGTCTGTCGCACGACCTCGGGGAGGTACTCGTCAAGGAACACGCGGGCGACCAGCTCCTGCCGCGACTCGACCCCGAGCTTCTCGTACAGGCTCTTGACATGGTCGTCCACCGTGTGCGGAGAGAGGACGAGCGCCTCAGCCATCTCAGCTCGCGAGAGCCCACGGGCCAACAGGGTTGCGACCTCGCGCTCGCGCTGAGTTGCGCCGAATGCCTCGAGGCGGACCGTCGCCGAGCGCGTGCCGCCGGCGCGCTCGAGGACGATCGCGACGCGGCCGTCCCCCGGTCCGCCGGGCAACGACGCATGGAGCGTGATCCAGCCGTCCCGGCCCGGGACCGTGACGACATTCGACTCGCTCGCGGTCGCCGCCGGTGCGCTGCGAAGGAAGGAAGCGAGTGCGAGCACGGGCGTGGCCATCGCGTCCTCTGAATAGGCGGGCGCGTCAGCACGAATCGAGGCGAGCAGCTCGCGGGCCGGGGGCGTGATCAGTTCGAGCTCGTCGCTGGGCCCGAGGATGACAAGGCCTGGTGCTTCGGTCCCCGTGATACGGCGTGCGGCGTCGAAGCGAAGCGACGCGCGGATGCCCCGCGCGATGGCGCCCGCGACGCCCGCGAGCGCGTCCGCATCACGCTGAGAAAACGGGCCGCTCACTGCTCGTCGAGCGATGTGCACCGCCCCCCACACACGCCCCCGGATCACGAACGCCGCTCGCAGTTCGTGGGGGATCCCGGCCGGGAGCAGCAGGTCGCGATACCGCGCGCTGCGCTCGGGCGCGCCGCTCGTCGCGCTGTCAAGGGTGCCGACCGGAACACGTTGTGTGGCCAGTCCGGCGAACGAGTTGACGTCCTCCACCATGTATTCGCTGCGGACTATCAACTCACCCGCCGCCTGCGCCTCCTCCGCGGTGAAGACACCCCGTGCGATCAGCTCATCCGGCGAGTCGCTGGTCAACAGCCGCGTGTGAGGGTCCAACGTGTGCCAGCAGGTCGCGTCGTTGTCGATGACGCTACGTAGCCGCGGAGCCAGCTCGCCGAAGAACTCGTCTCGCGGAAGGCCGCGCGCGCCGAGCAGTTCGATCTCGCCGGAGAGCCAGTGGACCAACCTTCCCATCTGAGAAGTGTCTCAGAGCGGTGGCGCGCAGGAAAGATCCCCACGCGCGGGGGATGGACGACCTGCGGCGTTTCGATCAGGCTCCACCTCATGGAGTTCAACATCACAGGAGGCAGCATGTCGACCGCATCACAGGGAACCCTCGCGCCGATCGCGCAACCACCGGGCGCAGGAGAGCACTTCTGGTTCTTCGGTGGACTGACCACCATCAAGTCCGACGGCGCCCAGACGGGCGGCCGCGTGATGGTCACCGAGCAGATCTCGCCACGTGGCTCCGGCTCGCCGCTGCACGTGCATCACAACGAGGATGAGTGGTTCTACGTCCTCGACGGCGAGCTCACGTTCTGGGTCGCAGGCGAGACGGTCGTCGCTCCCACGGGCTCGTTCGTGTTCGGTCCGCGCGATGTGCCGCACACCTTCGTCGTCAGCTCCGAGCAGGCGCGCTTTCTGCTGGTGACGGAGCCGGCCGGCTTCGAGGGCTTCGTTCGCGCACTCGGCACGCCAGTGGCCACACCCGAGCTCCCGCCGGCACCTACGGCGCCACCGGACATGGAGCCCGTCCTGCGTGCCGCGGCCGAACACGGACTCGAGATTCTCGGCCCTCCCGGCATCCCGGCCTGAGGCGAAGGGGAAGGAACATCGCCAGGCGGTTCGTCGAGGCCGTCGAGGGGTCGAGGAGAACACCCGACCGGCGATGCCGCGTATCAGCTCGGACTCGTCGTAGCCGTCGACCGCCTCGGCGAACACTGTCGTAGCTGTCGCGACTGTGCCATTTGACGGGACTGCGCCGATCTCCGCAGGCGCTCGCCAACGGGATCGAACTGAACCGCGACTGCGAGAATCGGACGGTCATGGCGCCAGAGCGGAGGACGAGCAGTCGCATTGAGCCTGACCATCGCAACCTCGCGCTGCTGGTGTCAGGTTGTGCGTTCATTGAGTTGCTGGACGCCACGATCGTCACCACGTCCGCGCCGAAGATCGCCAGCGCGCTGCACGTCTCCGTTGGCAGCATCGGGTTGTTGATCACCGCCTACCTGGTGACGGTTGCGGTGCTGATCCCGCTGAGCGGCTGGACTGCGGCAAGGCTTGGTGGCAGAACAACGCTCCTTCTAGCGATCTTGGTATTCGTGCTCGGGTCGATCGGCTGCGCGGCGTCCACCACGCTGTCCGTGCTTGTCTTGATGCGGGTGCTGCAGGGGTGCGGCGGCGCGATGATGGTTCCCGTAGGCCGCATGCTGGTGGTCTCTCGCGCGAACTCCTCGAATCTGATGAGGGTGACCGCGTTCCTGGTCTGGCCTGCGCTGATCGCACCGGTCCTCGCGCCGCTGCTCGGCGGTCTCATAACGACCTATGCGAACTGGCACTGGCTGTTTTTGATCAACGTTCCACTCGGCATCTTCGGGCTGATCATGGCCTTACGGGTCGTGCATCCTCCGCCGCTGGCCGACCCCGGGCCCCTGGACAGACTCGGGGTTGGGCTCACAGGAGCGGCGCTGGGTGGGTTGACGGTCACGGCCAACCTGCTTGCGACAACCACTGGGAAGTGGATGCTGGCCGTGGGATTGGGAGCCGCGTCCGTCGTCCTCCTGGTAGTGGCTGCTCGTCATCTCCTGCGGGCAGATGCACCGCTCGTGAACCTGCGGCTATTGCGCGTCGATACATTCCGCTCCGCGATGGTGGGCACGGCGCTGTACTTCACCGTGAACAGCTCAGGGCCGTTCCTCGCGTCGCTGATGTTCGAGGAGGTCTTTCACTGGAGCGCGGTCAAGGCCGGCTCGCTCGTCCTATTTCTGTTCGTCGGAAACATCGCGATCAAACCCGCCACCACCCCCCTGTACTCCCGCTTTGGTTTCAAGCGTGTGCTGATCACCGCCACCGCGACGATGGCGGTCGCGATGGTCAGCCTAGGACTGACCAGCTCGTCGGTTCCGGCACCGATACTGGTCGTGATCCTGATAGTGATCGGGGCATCGCGTTCAACCGGCGCGACGGGCTATATGACCGTCACATACGCCGACATTCCGCGATCGGAGATGCGTCACGCGACCACCCTCCAAACCACGCTTCAAATGCTCGCTGCGGGCGCCGGCATTGCCCTAAGCGCCATCGCTCTGCGGATCGGTCACCTTTTCATCGCTCGAGGCGGAGCTCACACCGAATACCTGGTGGCGTTCTCGGTGATGGCGGGTATCTCGTTGCTCGCAACACTCGAGGCGAGCCGGATGCGTTCCGGCGCCGGCGATACCTTGCGCGTCCGGCGTCAGCCGCGAGACCAAACCCAAGCCGAAAGCATGTAACTCTCCAACCTCGGCGACAGCTCAGCACCGATTAGCGGAAATAAGAGACGCACGCTGGATCATCCGGCAGTGAGTTTTGCCGGCTATTCCAATCTGATGCTTCAAAAATGCTTCACGGCGCAGGCCATCGGCCTGGTCCGCGCACGCCATGGGCGAGGCTGGCTGTGCCCCGGTTCGATTCGGTTGTTGGGTTGGAGGTATCCCTTGCTCGAGTGGGTTGGGCGCGGCTCCGTTAGAACCTCAGCTCGGTAATGGCCAGCCGGTGTACGCCTCGGCCAGGAATCTCTGCCCGGCTTCGGACTCGACCACCGTGTACAGCTCGCCGAGCTGGCGCATGCGGTCAAACTCGCTTGAGCCCGGAACCGTGTGCAGCATGCTCGTCATCCACCAGGAGAACTGTTGCGCCTTCCATGTTCGCTTGAGCGCGACCTCTGGGTAGCGCTCGATTTCCGAGGTGTCGCCTCTGAGCAGCAGTGCCTTGAGCGCTCTGGCGAGCACGACCACATCGGCCACTGCCAGGTTGAGGCCTTTGGCGCCGGTCGGCGGCACGGTATGCGCGGCGTCGCCGACGAGTGCGAGCCGGCCACACTGGATTGAGCTTGAGACGAAGCTGCGAAACCGCAGGACGTCGCGCTGGAAGATGTCTCCCTCGATCAGCACATGCGGAGCGACGCGCTGTTGCAGCGAGGCCCAGATCTCCGGGTCGCCCATCACGTTAGGGTCCAAGTCGGGATCACATTGAAGGTACATTCGCTGCACTGTCTCGCTGCGCTGGCTGATCAGTGCGAACCCGTGGGGCGAGTTGCTGTAGATGAGCTCGGGCGCGCTTGGCGGTGCGTTACAGAGGATCCCGAACCACGCGAACGGATACTCGCGGAAATACCCATCTGTTCGCGAGCCCGTCAAAGCGCTACGGACGATGCTGCGCGAACCGTCGGCGCCGACTACGAAATCTGCCTCGATCCGCAACGGCTCGCCGTTTGCGTCAGTCGCGTTGATCACGCCGCCGTTGCGATGGTCCTCGACGCCTGTTGCTTCGACCTCAAAGCGTAAATCCTGCCCGCCGTCCAACCGCGCACCGATCAGGTCCTTGAGTACCTCATGTTGGGGGTAGAGCCAGACGTCGCGGCCGACCAGAGCATGAAAGTCGATCCGGTGTCCTTCGCCATCGAACCGCAGCTCGATTCCCTCGTGCGGGTGACCCTCACGCAGCACACGGTCTGAGGCGCCGGTCTCGGTCAGCACCTTCACCGTGCCCGCCTCGAGTATCCCGGCACGCACGGTGTTTTCGATCTCCTCACGGCCGCGGATGTCGAGCACGACCGACTCGATCCCATCGACAGCGAGAAGATGCGAGAGGAGCAGGCCCCCGGGGCCGGCTCCCACGATCCCGACCTGCGTCTTTACAGCCGTCATTAATCCTCTCCTCTGCGAGCTACTGCTTTATCGAGTCCCGCCTCGGACCACTCCCTCGATTATTCGCGGGAGCAGATGCCCAGGAGATGGTTTCCCGTTGAATGGGAAAATCGCCTCAGAAACGGCTGGTCAACGACATCTCAGACAAGTTGTGCCAGCTCGTCGCTGATCGCACGGGACGCGGATTTGAGTTCCCGTAAGGCGATGGTGGTGTCAGCGCCACGCGGCAGGATCGTCGAGAGCGAAGCGATCACCGCGCCGGTGCGATCGTGTATCGGCGTTGCCACTCCGGTCGAAACTGGCGAGACATAGCCCGGTGCGATGACATGGCCGTCGCGCCTGATGTCCGACAAGACTCGGCGCAATCGGCCAGAGTCGGTGACCGTGTCTGGCGTCAGTGACAAGAGCGGCCGGGAAAGAACCTGCACCTGAAGATCTCGATCCGCGAAAGCTAAGAGCACAAGGCCAGACGAGGAGGCATGCAGGGGCAGCCTTCCAGCGATTCTCGTAATGTTCTCACCAGCTCCGGGCGCGGAGAGACGCTCCACGCAAAGCGCTTCCTCCTGCTCGAGCACGACGAGTTGCGTGTGTTCGTGGACGTGCCCCTGAACCCGCTCCATGAACGGCAACGCCGTCTGGCGTAACCGCAGCGCGCGAGAGCTACGCGTCGTTAGCTCCCACAGACGAAATCCGATCCGCACCAGGTGGCGTTCGTCGCGCTCCAGTAGTCCGGACTTGATCAGTTCGCCGACGATCCGATGCGCCGTCGAAGATGGCAGATGCGCGCGCCGCCCGATTTCGGTCGTGGTCTGCACGGTGCGCGTGGAGGTGAACGTTTCGAGTACGCGAACGAACCGCTCCGCACTCGTTTCTCCGGAGCGTGAATTGGCCATGGCCAGATTCTTCAGGAATACATGGGAAGTGTCGAATCTCGACTCGAAGCTGTCACAGCCTCTTTGGGCATACGTATGCGTACGCACGGTAGTGTCTCGCGAGCTCGGTGGTTCTGAAGATCGACAGGAGAGGGCATGCGTATTGCCAGATATGAGTTGAACGGCGCCGTGACGACGGGTGTTGTCGAGGGCGACACCGAGGCCACGGTCGTGCGGCCGTTCACTGACGGTGTCGGCGCGATCGAGCTCTTGCAGGAGGATCCGGATCAGCGTTCCTCCCACCCCTTGGGTGAGGAGACGGCCCTCCGTGACGTGCGCTTGCTGACACCGCTTGTGCCGCCGAGCGTTCGCGATTTCGTCAGCTTCGAGCAGCACATCCAGGGGATGATCATGGGCGACGGCATCCCGTTTCCCGAGGCTTGGTACGCAGCGCCCGCGTTTTACTTTTCCAACCCTAACTCCCTATACGCGACCGGCGAAGAAATTCCAATGCCGCCACGAGCCGAGCGCTTCGACTACGAGCTCGAGGTCGCAGCGCTCATCGGTACGCGCGCTGCGGATCTGACCCTCGACGGTGCGCGCCAGACGATCGCCGCATACGCGATCTTCAACGACTGGTCGGCTCGAGACCTGCAGGGCGAGGATCGCAAGCTCGGCATGGGCTGGGCGAAGGGCAAGGACACGGCCTCGACCCTCGGGCCATGGCTCGTGACAGCCGATGATCTCGAGCAATACCGGGGCTCTGAGGGCCGTCTCGACCTGCGGATGACGGTCTGGCTGAACGGCGAGCAGATCGGCACGGATACGCTCGCGAGTACTGCTTGGACGTTTGAGCAGATGCTCGTCTATGCGTCGCGGGGAACCGCGCTGGTGCCCGGCGATCTGATCGGCTCCGGCACGTGTGGCGGTGGCTGTCTCGGCGAGCTCTGGGGACGGCGCGGTGAGCTTGACCCGCCACCGCTCGCCCCTGGCGATGTCGTGAAGATGACCGTCGAGCACATCGGCACGATCGAGAACACCGTCGTCGCCGGTCCGGCGCCGCTCGACTACGGCAGCTCGCGGCGTCTGTCCGACTCCCTCGCGGGAGAGTCATCGTGACGCCGCTGAACATTCCGATCACGCATATCGGCTATGTGGTCGATGACATCGTGCCTGCGGTCGATTGGGCCGTGCAGACCTTCGGGGCCGGACCGTTCTTCTCCGTTCCACATATGAAGTTCGACACGTGCACCTTCAACGGTGAACCGGCCACCTACGACCACAGCTCTGCGTTCGGCCAATCGGGAGAGATCCTGATCGAGCTAACCGTCGTGCATGGTGCGACTCCACCAGATCTCGCCGAGGTGATGCGCGGCGGTCAAGCTCCCAGGGTTGGTCACGTCGGCATGTTGTCCGACGACCTTGAAACAGATAGCCGCCTACTGGAGGCGGCCGGTCTCCCGGTCTTTCACAGCGGCTCAAGCGGTCCGATCCGCGCCCATTGGCACGACGGCCGTAAGCAACTCGGGCACCACGTCGAGATTCTGCTTCGGACCCCTGAAATCGAGGGAATCTACGCGATGGTTCGCGGTGCCTCTCAGGACTGGGATGGGGAAGACGCGCTCCGGCCCGGGCCGGGTGGCTGACCCGCCTCCGCGCGGTGGACCACTGGCCGTAGGACGAGGAACCGTGTCATCGCACAGGCGGGCCGTGCGTGCTCCTGAGGACCAGCGTGGGCGCAATCACCTCCCGTCGCAGCTCCGGCTCCGCTCCGGCGCCGCCGAGCAGCCGGGAGAGCAAGAGCTCGGTGGCGACCCGCACCATGCGCGGGATGTCCTGCCTGACGGTCGTCAGCCTGAAGACCTCCCATGAAGCGAGCACGACGTCGTCAAAGCCGATCAGGGTCATCTGGGAGGGGACCGATATGCCGCAGCCGTGTAGGGCGTTGAAGGCGCCCAGGGCAATGATGTCGTTGGCGGCAAAGATCGCCGTCGGCCGCTGATCGGGATCCTGGATGAGCTCCAGAGTTGCTCTGTGGCCAGCATCAAAATCAAACGCGCCACGGCGCCAGCGCTGCTTCGGCAGCTCAATCCCAGCATCTGTGAGGACTTCCCTGAAGCCGGCTTCGCGGTCACGCCCCGTGCTGGTGTTCTGCGGTCCGAAGATCGCTCCGATCTTTCGATGACCCAATCTCAGGAGTTCTTTCGCTGCAAGGCCCCCGCCCAGACGGTTGTCGACCACGCAGATGTCCCCGGACCTGGAGTCAACCTCGCGGTTCAGGAGCACGAACGGCAGGCCTCGTAGACGCAGATCCTCAGGCAAAGTGGAATCCAGGAGCGTCGTTGTGAGGATCACGCCGTCGAGTGCACCGTCCGCCAGTTGCTCCGCCGTGATGCTCCGCCGGCCCTCCGACGTGAGTACCAGCATTCGCAGCCCCGCGGCGTGGAGCACCTCATGGAGCTCGTCGAGTACCTCCAGGTAAAAGGAGTTGCCGAGATCGCTGACCACGATCCCGATCTGGCCGGTCGATCTGGTTGCGAGGCTGCGCCCCCGCTGGCTTGGCACATAACGAAGCTGCTGGGCCGCAGCGCGGACGCGTTGGCGTGTCTCCTCCGACAGCCGTTGGTCGTCGCGCAACGCGCGCGAAACGGTCGGTTGGGAGACCCCCGCAAGCCGGGCAACGTCATGGCTTGTCGCGGGTTGGGCTGGCGTCATCTGACACGTATGACAGCAGGTCGGGAGCTTGGCCGACCTGCATCGAAGATTCGGCGTGAACTGTAGTCGTAACTATGGTTATGATTCGGGCTGTGGAAGCGAGCGGCTTAACTGTGCGCGTGCCGCTACAGGCGCGGACACGCGCAGCGTGGGGGCGCATCCTGGCTTCCGGGCTGGAGATCCTCGAGGAAGATGGCTACGAGGGACTCACCATCGCCGGTCTATGTGAGCGGGCCGGCGTCACTCCGCCGACCATCTACGCTCGCGCCTCCAGTAAGGAGGCGTTGATGTTGGCGATCTATGACCATGCGATGCAGCGCATAAATCGCTTTGACACGCTGGATCCCGACGACGCCGTGTGGCAAGACATGCCCTCGGAGATGGTCATCCCCGAGGCGGTCGCGGCGGTGGCGCGAATCTGGCTGAAGAACGCGCGCCTGCTTCGCGCTCTCGTCGTCCGGGCGGGCGAGGATCCGGAGACCTTCAGAAGAGGCGGCCAGCACAGCGTCGACCTTGCACGCAGATTCAGACAAATCCTGCTCAGCCGGGCAGAGGTTCTTTCGGGTCCCGACGCTGAACGTCGAGCGGACACATGCTTCCGCATCGTCTACGCGGCACTCGTTCAGCGCGTGATGTTCGGCTCCGGATTTGAATCGGACGTGCCACTCAGCGATGGGCAGCTTCAGGCCGCATTGATCGAGATGGTGCAGCGATACATAAACACGGAGGAAGAGAGATGAGCAAGGGTCGGGTTGTGATCGTCGGCGCGGGGCCGGGCGGTTTGGCGGCTGCGCTGGCGACGCATCGGGTGGGGCTTGAGCCCCTGGTTCTCGAGCGGTACCCGGAGGTGAGGGCGGCGGGAAACATCCTCAATCTCTGGCCGCCGCCGCAGAAGGTGCTCGAACTCCTGGGGGTGGACATCCGTGACCTCGGCGCTCCCGTCCACAGCGTCTTTGCGAGCCATCGCGGCCGGCTGAGGGCCGACGTACGCCTGCCGGAGGACGTAGTCCGCGAATACGGGGGTGGTTTCATAGGTCTGCTGCGCCCCGGTCTATACAAGCGGATGTTGTCTGCGCTTCCGGCGGGGGTCCTGCGCGCAAACCATCGGGTTACCGGCTTTGATGACGACGGCGATCTAGTTACGGTTCACGTTGAAGGGCACCAGGACGTGCAAGCCGACGTCCTGGTCGGCGCCGACGGCATCAGCTCCCTGGTTCGCGAGACGATGTGGGGTCACGAGCCGATCAGAGAACAGAACCTTCATCTTGTGGGTGGATATGTGCTCTTGGACGGAGAACAGCCCCCCGAGGGGGTGATCGCTCACGACCGCGACACCCAGGGCAGTTACACAGCGATCCGCCATGAGGGCCAGGGCGGTTACGAATGGTGGGTCCTGCGGGCGTGGCCGCACGAGAAGCCCTTCACCGAGGATCTGGCGAGTTACGCCATGCGGTTGGCTGCCCCGTTCGGTGATCCGCTCGTGTCGCTGGTCAGGCAAACGCCGCCAGAGAACCTTCAGCGCTGGCCGATCCGCGACCGGAAGCCCCTCAAGCAATGGAGCAAGGGGCGGAGCACCCTGCTTGGAGACGCGGCACATCCGACGTCGCCCTACGCCGCATACGGCGCCGGGATGTCAATCGAGGACGGTTACTTCCTCGCGCGCGAACTGTCGGACGTCGACCTCTCGGACACCAGGCAGGTCTCTCAAGCGTTGCAAGCGTATGAGGATCGTCGCAAACCACACACCGCGAAGATGTCGCAGCTTGCCTACCACAACGGGAGATTGTTCCATCATCTTCCACGAGTGCTCCAGCCGTTACGCGACCTGGTGTTCGACCACACTCCGCTTCTGCAGAAGGTGATCGGCGATCAAATGCCCAGCGACATAGTCGCCCAACTAGGCGACATCGAAGACCCGCAGCCCACGAAGGAGGTCGGCCTTGCCCACTGAGTCCCCCGACGACAGCTCGGACCGTCCGGCCGGGCGTGTGCTGATGCGGTCCGTTGTGCGCATCGATGTCACCGATGGACCCGACAAGCTGGTATGGCTGCCGCTGAGTCAGCAGCCAATACCAATGGGTATGCACGACGAACTGGCCGAGCATTACAACGCGGCGCCGGGAAGCTTCGAGCCCCACGCGAGCACTCTCGATTACGTTGTCGGCGCCGTCGGCGCATGCCTGACGGGCACGTTCAAGCGCGCGCTCGCCGCTCGCGGGGTGAAAATCTCACCTGACGATCTGCAGTCTGAAGCGATCGGGGAAATCGTCGTCGACGGCGATGTGCCGGTCATCCGAGCTATCGAGGTTCGCTACAGGCTGAGCGGGACTCATCAGGACGATCAGGAGAAAATACAGCGAGCACACGCTGTTCATCACAAGGCCTGCGCTGTATCGCGGAGCGTTGAACGTGCTATCGAGATCCGCACGGTGCTCGAGCTGGCTTGACCGTCACTCCGGGATGCCAGCGCCCTCGAGTTGCTGGTAGGCAACGATGATCGCTTCACCGTCATCACGGTGGCTCGTCACGATGCGACGCGGCGGTGGCCTTTCGATTTCGGCCAACCAGCAACCCGTCGCGCTGTTGAGCATCGACCAAACCGAAATCGGATTCGAAATTCAGTCTGCGACATCTGGCAGTGGCCGATCGCACGGCGGTGCAGAACGCGGCTCCACCGCGAAGGCCGTCGCATAGTAGATTAAGCGAGCAATTCTAATTCAGACGACGCCAACTTGAGCGGGTAGATGCTGATCGAGGATGCTGTGTTCTGGGGACTGGGCGTGTCGGTGTGAAGCTCAGCGGAAAGGTAATCATCGTGACCGGTGCTGCCGGCGGGATCGGTGCCGCGTCGGCAGCCGCTCTGCGTCGCGACGGCGCAACCGTCATCGGGGCGGATCTGACCCCTGGCGCAGGCGAACACCTTGATGTCGCCGATTTGGAGAGCTGGCGTAGGCTCGTGGGCCCGCTCGACCGTGTCGACGGACTGCTCAACGCTGCCGGCGTAACGCACCGCGCGCGGCTGCTCGACCTGGAGGATGCAGACTTTCATCGGGTGCTGGCCGTCAACACGCTCGGCCCTCTACACGGCATGCAGGCTGTGGCGGAGCGGATGCCGAAGGGCGGCTCGATCGTCAACATCTGTTCGCTCGCAGGATTGACGGGCCACTACACGACGGCCTACACGGCGAGCAAGTGGGCGTTGCGCGGGATAAGCCGAGCGGCCAGCATGGAATTGGGCGAGCGCGGAATCCGGGTCAATGCCGTGTTCCCGGGCTACATAGAGACGACGATGACAGCTTCGGCGCCGCCCCCGTTCCTACGCGCCAGCATCGATGCGGCTCCGCTCGGACGTCCCGGACAGCCCGAGGAGGTAGCCGAGTTGTGCGCGTGGCTGCTGTCTGATGCGGCCTCGTATGTGAGCGGCGCAGAGATCACCGTCGACGGGGGCACGTGGGGGCATGGTGGCGCCAAATTCCTGTCGGATGCACTGCGACCGGAGGTCAACACATGAGTTCGGCGGATCAGTTGGCGGGAGTTGGTGTTCGCCGCGTCGTTACGGGGCACGACGCGTCGGGAAAAGCGATCCTGGTTGAAGACGGGTTCCTGGACGCGACCGGCCTGGCTGAGGACACCGGACAGGCCGAGGCCGCGTTCTTCCAACTGTGGGCCACCCATGAGATGCCGGTACCGCTGACCGACGAAGCGATGTCCCGCCAGCGAGATGGAAGCATGACGACCATCCTTGGGACGGGCCGCGGATCAGTGCTCCGCATCGGCGTGATCGGACCCGGTGTGCGCTCGCCCATGCATCGCACCGAGAGCTTGGATTACGGGATCTGCCTGGAGGGGGAATGCGACATGGAACTCGATGGCGGGGAGGTGGTGACAGTACGCACCGGAGATGTGATCATCCAGCGCGGAACAAACCACGTATGGCACAACCGATCCGTTCTCCCGTGCCGGTTTGCCTGGATCCTTCTTGACGCCGAGCCGGTGGAGGTCAACGGGCGCCGACTCGGAGCGAGCTGGCTCCACAATTCACTAGATGAGGAGATGGAGCTCTGACCGATCGGAACGATCAGGATTTGATCGATGAGCTGATCCTGCTCGAACGGCGGCGCTGTGAGGCGGTTGCTCACGATGACGTCGTGACGCTGCGAGAGCTGCTGGCACCGACGCTCAAGCACGTCCACACGCGCGGGAACCTGGATTCGCTTGAGAGTTACCTGGAGTACCTCGCGACGCGGGTCGAGATTCTTGACGTGCGTCGCAGCGATCTTGAGGTCAGCCTTTATGACGGCTGCGCCGTCATGACAGGGCATCAGACGAACACGGCGCGTCCTCGCGGGTCCAATGACGACCCGATCCAAGTTGAGGCACAGGTCATGCAGGTGTGGGTCAGGACCGGCGATCGCTGGAAGCAGGTCGCGTTCCAGGCCACCCCAGTCGGGGGCCCTCCGCCCGCCTTGCCACCTATTCCGTCGCCCACCTGACCGGCGGCATTGCTGACAGTCCAGCGTCCTCACCCGTGAGCGGGTGGAGGGAGAAACTCAGAGCAAGAGCAGCAGCGGACGTTCAAGCAGCTCGCGGATACGGCTCAGGAACCGCGCAGCCTCGGCGCCGTAGAGGATCCTGTGGTCGCAGGACAGGGTCAGTGTCAGATTCCGGTCGACAGACGATCACCCGCTCGGAGCTCTCCGTCGAGGATGAGCTGGCGCAGGGCCGATCTCTGCGGCGATTCCACGGGCGCCGAACGAGTACCGCATACTGGACTCCCCTAGGCCTCGCGCCGGTCTTCGACGCGTTTGGCTTTGAACTCGGTTTTGGGGAGGCTGCCGTAAGGGAGCACCTCGATAGTTGGACGCAGCTCGAGGTGTGCCCTAAACGACGTCTCGAGGTGGCCGGTGAGGGTGATCGCATCGACTCCTGTGTCCCGATGCTCGACGACCAGGGTCAGTTCATCCAGCGGACCGTTTGACGTGATGACGATCTTGAACTCCTCGCCCAACCCGGGGATCGATCGGACCACGTCTTCCACTGCGCTGGGGAAGAGGGTCACGCCGCGAATATTGAGCATGTCGTCAGCCCGGCCCGAGAATTGCTTGGCGCACACGACGTGCGTACGCCCACATGCACAACCGTCGTGGGAGAGGGTGGTGTAGTCCCCGACTACGAACCGGATCTGCGGCGAGGCTTCCGACATGAGGTTCGTGACGACGCTCACGCCGGGCTCGCCGTCTGGCACCGGCTCCCATGTTGCGGGGTCGAGCGTCTCAAGAAGGTGAGTGTCTTCGAGAAAATGCATGTTGCCCGCTTCACAGGTGTACCCGCCGCACGAAGGAGCAGCCTCGGTGCATCCGTAGAACTGGTGCACATCGGCGCCCCAGATCTCCTCGATCCGCCGGCGAGTGTTCGGTGGGGTGGGCTCGCCCATGACGATCAGGATTCGCACTGCCGTACCAGCGGGGTTGAGGCCCATCTCTGTCATCGCCGCGGCGAGGTGCAGCGCGTAGGATGGCGTGCATCCGAGGACTGTTGGCTGCATGCGCTCGATGGTCGCCGCGCGCGTTCTGGTGTCCATCCCACCGGCCGCCAGTTGTGGGATGCCCATCAGCAGTAACGCATGGTGCAGCCCCCACATTGCCACGTGTGGCCCATAGCCGAACAGCATCATCCCGATGTCCTTGCCGGAGCGGATGCCCATGGCGTATACGGCGCGAGCGTTGGCCCAGGCCCAAAGCTCGCGGTCGCGTTGCGTGTACCGAAACGCGCGGGCGGCAGCGGTGGTCCCGCTTGTCTGGAACACCTGCCAGCCGGACTGCCGCCAGAGACGATCGTCAACTGCCGTGTAATCGCCCCAGGGGGGGTTCGCAAGCACCGACTCGCTCATATCGTCTTTGGTGACGACCGGTAGCGCGTGGAGGTCGTCGACTGAGCGGATGTCGCCGGGTTCAACGCCGAAGTCGCCCAGCTTTCGCGCGTAGAGCCCCGATTTGGCGGCCATGTATGCGACCGCAGCGGGCAGCTTGTCCGATTGGATCTCACGCAGCCGCTCGCGGCTGACGGTGTCCAGTTCCGGCGCCCAGTAACGGTCGTCACCCGGTGCGGTCAGATTCCGCTGGTTCCGCTCGATCGCGGCAAGCCAGCGCTCGCGAATATCGTCCACAACCCTCTCCCTTGGTCGCGTTGATGCGTAGGTCAGGCTGCAGGGCCTGTGAGCGCTTTTCGGTATTCCTGCGCCGCGCTGCTGATCGGAGTCGGCGCGACCGTCACACGGATCTCGACCTGTTCGTGCGGCTCGATCCAGGGTGCGCTGCGGGATCCACCGCCGTCCTCGCCCCAGATCAGCGTGAGCTCGGTGCCGGGCTCACTGAGCGATTCATCGATGCTTCCAAGCGACATCATCGCCCGCTCGTTGTAGCTGTAGCCCGGGTAGGTGCCAAAGCCGACATGGTTGCCATCCCCGTCAATGACCTTGTCGTAGTGCATCCGTGCTGTCGCAGATACCGGCAGATCGATGTGCATCGCCGTTGGGCCCTCGCCGAGCAGCCGGCCATACACGGCCAGCACGTCGTCGGGATGCCACAGGAGCGTGACCTTACGGCGATGCGGCTGGTCGACGTTCGCCGTAAGCGCCGCGCGACCGACGAACTCATGGTCGAACTTGATGATGTGGCCGTAGCCGAGATCCCAGGGGGTTGCGTAGTAATCCTCGGGATTCGGCGAGTAGAAGCTGCCGCCGAGTGACATCCGCGCCGCGGCGCTCCGTGTGGACAGCCATTCACGGTAGGGACGCAGCGCAGGGCTCGTGTATACCGCAGAGAACGGAACCGCCCACCATCCGGACTCGATCACGGTGCTGAAGTACGCAAGCGAGCCGATGCGGCGCAGGCCGTGCCTGCGACCTGCTTCGACGAGGGCTGATTTGACGGTGTCACGATCGTCCCAGGGTCCGGACAGCTCGAGCCCGGGCACACCGCCCATGCTGTGACGCATGGCCGTGACTTCACACCCGGCGATCGCAAGCGTTCCCGAACGGAAGAACTTGATCTCCGGAAGCGGGCCGGCGTGCAGCTCCTCCAGCAGGTGATAGGCGTTGGGCCCTTCGACCTGATAGCGATAGACGCCACGACGGCGAAGGCTGTTGAGCACCCACATCGGATCGAGCTCGACCGTCACGTCGTGACCACCGGTCTCGCCGTTGAACTGGACCCAGTCGGTGGTCGCCGGGTTGCCAACCAGCAGGAGGTCCTGATCGTCGAGGTAGTAAAGGATGCCGTCGCCGATGATCTGGCCTTCTGGGGAGCACGCCACGAACTGCTTGGCGGCACCCGGTGCGAACGTGGCGAAGGAGTTGATCGCGAGGCTCTCAAACAGCGGGATGGCATCAGGGCCGCGAACGCGCAGGTTGTGCATGTGATAGCTCTGGTCGTGCAGCGCCACGCCTTGCCGCCAGGAACTCTGCTCGTCGCGCCAGGTCGTGTACTCCGGCCTGATCACGTCGGTCGGCATCATCACGCCGAAGACGTTCAGCGCTGTCTTCGGAGGATTCCTGTACAGGTGGTCAACGATGTTCGGGACCGTGTCCAGGATCTCCTGGAGCGACTGAGTTGCCATTGGGCTCTCTCCTACCAAGTCTCGTGCGGTCGGTGACTCCGGGGTCGCCCCGGACGGTCAGTTCTCATGGAGAACTTATACCACAGCGGCAACCCATGGCGAAGTTGATCGTTCGCGGTGGCTACTTGCGGGGACGAACAGCGATCGTGACGCGCGAGGAGGCGCACAGACGTTTGTCGTCGTCCGTGAAGTCGACGTCCCAAACCCAGGTGCTTCTCCCCGAATGCCGGGCGACGGCGCTTGCGTGAATCGTTCCGCTCTTGATTGGCCGCAGGAACGATGTGTAGTTCGAGCTTCCCATCGCTCCATCGCCACCCGCCCAGACCTGGTGAACAGTTGCCTCGGTCGCGAGCATCTCGGCAAACGCCGCGTAGGCACCGCCATGCACGACGCCAAAGCGCTGACATACGCGGTCGGCGTACTCCGCCTCGCCGCGCGCAGTTCCTTCCCCGACCTCGATCACGCGAAAACCGAGCACTCCGTCCAAGGTTCGCGGTCCGGGCACGGGGTACTCTTCCAGGATGTCCGGCATACCCAGCGTGTCGCGGTTCTCATCCATATCTGTCTCTCTCCTCGCGTTCGGGTCGACGGTCGCGTATCGTGTCAGTTCTAATGGAGAACTCTACTGCGCACGGGCTGGTCCCCGCTGACTCGCGAGAGCATGTCCTGATCGCGGCCTCGCGGACCACGTCCGTACAGCGAGCCGGCGCGATCCTCCAGGAGGCTGGGACATCATTGATCCTGCGAGAGGCCTTCTTCGGTGTGCGCCGGTTTGACGAATTTCAACGCAACCTCGCGATGTCCCGGTCGGTCCTGGCTCGTCGGCTGAAATCGCTCGTCGACCGCGGCATCATGGAACGTCGGCAGTATCAGGATCGCCCCGACCGGTTCGAGTACCGGCTAACCGAATCGGGTCTTGAGCTCTACCCGGTATTCCTGGCCATGAAGGAGTGGGGGGACCGGTGGCTTGGTGATGACGGCCAGGCCCTAGTCCTGAGACACGAACTCTGCGGCCACGTTACACACCCGAGGATGACGTGCGACCAGTGCGGCGAGCCTGTTCGGGCGCGTGACGTCCGATACGGGCTCGAACAGGAGTAGCGGTGGTAAGCGTCCACACCTTCGCTGGTGCAACGGGCTCAGCATCCACGCCCGAACAGATGAGTGGTCCTCGCAGATGACCGGTGGACCGCGTGGCGCGCTTATTGTTGGAAGCGTTCCGTTATCCAGTGCCGGCGAGGTGTTTCGTGTCTCCGCCGACTGCCTCGGCCGGCACCTCAGGCGCTTGCCAGATGGCAAGATTGGAGACCGTGCCGGCTGGGTGGCGTGGCAGGGGAGAACCTTCAAACTGCCGCAACTGGAGGTCGTCGAGCCTGTCCCCGGGCAGTACCCGCCGACCCCGCGGTTCCGGCCCATCGACAGCAGTGTGGACCTCAGCGCGCTCTAGGTTGCCTGCGTCAACTGAGGCAGGGACTAAAGCGGCGGCGCGTCCGAACCACGGCGATCATCTTGCGGAGCTTCTGGCGTCAGGAGACAGGTTTGGAAGCCCAGACCGAAGCGTGCTCTACAAAGTTACCCACCCACACTTGGTTCGCGCGCTGCGCCGCGCGATCAGGTCTGACCTCGCGGCAAACTAACCTGGTCACCATGACAAAGCCGCGCTCCAATCCTCAGCCTCGAACAACCACAGAAGCAACCGAGCGCAGCTCGTTTCGGGGCAGCTCGACACCCGTGCGAGGCAAGATAACGGACCAGATAATCGAAACGTTGCGGCAGGACATCGTCACCGGCAGATTGGCTCGAGGCGCGCGGCTGCCCAACGAGCGCGAGCTTGCCCAGCATTTCGGCGTCAGTCAGCCGACGATAAGGGAGGCTACCCGCGCGCTAGACGTGATGGGGCTCATCGAGGTTCGGCACGGCAGCGGCGCATTCGTCCGCGGAGACAGCGCCTTTGTGGTGGCGTCAGCGTTGCAGACGCTGCTTCAGATCGAGCGCGTGAGCATCATGGAATCACTCGATGTCCGCGAGGTCCTCAGCAGACTCTCCGCCCGCTTGGCCGCCACAGCGCGAACCGAGGAGGACCTCGACGCCTTAGACCGTCACATCGAGAGTCTTGACCACGTCGAGCAATTCGCCGACGTCGACCAGCTGATCGACGAGCTCGCCGGCTTCCAGATTGCCGTGTCTATGGCCTCACACAACCCGCTCCTGTCAAGCTTGGAGGCGTTCCTGATCAATCTCCTTCTGCAGATGCAGATCAAGGCGCTACGAAAGCGGGGAGTCGGCTATTGGCGCTCACGATCGTTGGGCTTCCAGGAAAACAGACGCGCAATCGTTGAAGCGCTGCGAGCCCAGGAACCCGAGGCTGCATCGTCGGCGATCGAGAGCTACCTCGAACACCAGCGCTCCGTGTTCCTCGAGGACCGCGAGCTCTCAGAGATGCGGCTTTCGGATCCAAGAGCAGTACGCGCAGTTGCGGATGCGATGTTCGCTGCGCGCGGTACCTAAGCCGATCAGCGTCGAACTCCGTGGTGGGGCTGCGGCTACTGCGCCAACGTACGCACGCGCGGGTATACGCCTGACGGTTCGCGCGGGTCGTCCGGTTGATCGAGACTTTGGTCGTCTTGCGGCGCCCTCTACACCTGAATGGACTGCCTGCCAGGCAAGGTGTGGATCTCGATGAGAATTTGGGTTAGCGTTCTAGTTAGCGGTGCAGCTGCTAGCGCGTGAGGCAATACACATCAACCCACATATCGCGGCAGGCACCGCCGGCTGCGTCAAGAGGAGCGGAGACGTGACCACGACACCTGACGGGATGATCAACCCCTGGGGTCTGCAACCGACTGACACTCTGCAGGACGCACTTGACCGTGCCGGGAGTGCGGTGAAGCTGCTCTGGAAGCCCAACGCCCCCAACGTCACCGTGCCTGTCGTACCGCCGGAGTTTGCCGGCTGGCGTGAGGAGCAGCGCTCGTGGACTGAGAGCGTCTCGCTGTTCGACCTCTCCCATCACATGGCCGATCTCTACATCGAGGGTCCCGACGCCGTGAAGCTGCTCTCGTATGTCAGCGCCAACAACTACGAGAACTTCGCGGTTGGCCAGGCGAAGCAGTTCGTCACCGTTACGCCCGAAGGCGGTCACCTCATCCAGGATGGAATCCTTGATCGTCTGGGAGAGCAGAAGTTCAACCTCATCGGTATCGGCGCAGCGCACAACTGGGTCACCTACCACGCCAAGGCGGGCGGCTACGACGTGGATCTGTCTTTCGATCCGACATCTGACTTTCGTCCTGGAGATCCGGTGGTGTTCCGCTATCAGGTTCAGGGTCCGAAGGCCCCTGAGCTACTGGCCAAACTCTTCGGCGATGCACTCGACGGTCTCAAGTTCTTCCACTTCCGCGATGTCGCTCTGGATGGGCATCGGTTCCAGGCGCTGCGGCACGGGATGGCGGGAGAGGCCGGTGTTGAGCTGTTCGGTCCCTGGGAGTCTGCAACGACGGTGAAGGACGCCATTCTGACCGCCGGCGAGCCCTTGGGGCTGGTACAGACCGGTGGCCTTGCGTACTACACGAGCGGTGAGTTCAGCGCTTGGCTGGCAACCCCGGTGCCGGGCATCTACGACGAGGAGGCGCTTGCGGACTATCGCCGCTCCATCAGTGTCTTTGGCTATGAGGGGATGTTCGCGCTACAGGGCAGCTTCTACTCGCCGAACATCGAGGATTACTACGTCTCCCCGTACGAGATTGGCTACGGCCGCTCGGTCGCCTTCAACCACGACTTCATCGGCCGCGCCGCGCTTGAAGCCGCCAAGGGTCAGGTCAAGCGCACAAAGGTGACGTTGGTGTGGGATAAGGGCGACGTGGAGCGGATGTTCGGTCCCGATGAATACCTGCTCGCGTACACCAAGGACCGGGTCGAGGTCGGCCCGGAGCTGGTCGGCCGCTCGGAGTATGCGGCCTACTTCGCACAGTATGGAACCGTTCACTCGATTGCCATCATCGACTCGGAGTACGCCACGCCGGGCACTGAGGTGACGCTGCGCTGGGGGCAACATCCCGGACCCAACGCCGAACCGGCGGACATACCGGAGTTCGAGCCGATCCGCGCGGTCGTACAGCCCGCGCCATACCACGAGTACGCCCGCACCACCTACCGGACCAGCTAGCCCTGCATCGTGGTGTCTACAGGCTGTCGCCGGCGGTGGCGGCGGCCTGCAGGCGCCGCATGCCTTTCAGCCAACGTTCGTAATCGACGGCCTTGTGCTCAAAGAACGTCAGCACCTCCGGATGCGGAAGGATGAGGAATCGCTCTTCCTGCATTGCCTCCAGGACCATGCTCGCCACTTGGTCGGGCCCGAGGACGGCACCTGCGCCGCGAACGACCTTGGTGCCGAGCGGCTCCAGCGCGCCCGGCTCGCCGGGCACCAGCATTGCCGTGTCGACGCCCATCGGAGCCAGGCAGCTGACGCGCAGCCCCTGATCGCCGTAGGTGACGGACAGCCACTCGGCGTACGCGATCGCAGCGTGCTTGGTAACGGAGTAAGGGGCGGACCCGACCTGGGTCAGGAGGCCGGCGGCGGATGCCGTGGCCACAAAGTAACCCTCTCCGCGCTCCAGCCATTCAGGCAGCAGCAGTCTGGTGAGAAGGACGTGCTGGCGGACATTCACCGCCCAGGCGCGTTCCCACACATCGTGAGGTGTGCTGATCGGATCTGCACCGACGCCGATCCCCGCGTTACCGAAGCAGATGTCGATCCTGCCGAACGCGCGGGCTTCCTCGATCAACGCACCGACCTCCACTGTGCTGCTGACATCGCACGGTATGGCGAGGTGCCCATCGCCGAGCTGTTCAGCGACTGTCTGGACCTCGTCGGCCAGTAGGTCGGACACGACCACTCGTGCCCCAGCGTCAGCGCACGCCAAGGCTAGGGCCCGCCCGATCCCGCGGGCCGCTCCCGTAATCAGAACCGTGCGTCCATCGAGATCCATGCTCAGATCACCATCTCTCCTGGTTGGGTGTGTCGTCGTTCCAGTACGCGTTGAATCAGCGCGGCGAGCTGTCCCGGTTGCGAGATCATCGGCATGTGGTCGGCGTTCAGCTCCGCAAACGCACCGCCTGTGATTCGCTCGCCGCTACGGCGGAGCTCGGCTGAGTTGAGCAGACGGTCATGCGCTGCCGTGACGATCGTGCTGGGAGTGGTGAGTGGCGTCTCGTGCCGATCACGAGCCAATGCCCAGGCCTGCGGCTGAAGCTTCAGCGCCGCAGCGCGCGCCTCCTCAGGCCGGCAGTCGTTCAGGAGATAGTCGACTGCTGCGTCGATCTGCGTCCAGCGGGTGGCTCCGGCGTCGGAGGTGACTGCCTCGGACCAACCCGGGCGGAACAGCGTGGAGTTGGTCTTCCACTGCGCGCGGAGGCTCATCCCAGGAACCGGAACGAACGCGGTCAGATACATGAGCGACCCAAGCGGGCACTGCGCAGCCAGCGGCTCGAGCAGGATTCCCGCGAGCGAGTGCCCGACAACGAGCTTGACCGGTGCTCCGCCGGTCCGGTCGAGCACCGATGAGACATAGTCGTGGACGTCGGCTTCCGCGTGCTCGATCGGCAACCGGGGGGCAGCAATCCGGAGCCCGGCCGCCGTCAGTGCGTCCGACACCTCGGCCCAGACCCATGGTCCACACCAGGCGCCGTGCAGCAGCAGCACGTCAAGCTCGGCGCCGGGCCGGCCGGACACACTCACGTCGCCGCCAGTAGATCAAGGCCGGTACGGGACGCGAGTTCATCGTGTGAGGCACCGAAGGCGGCAACCAGGTGCACGCCTTTCTCGTCAAAACGAAACTGGCCGAAGTCCGTGTAGAGCCTGGTGACGCACCCGATCGCCGTGAGCGGGTATGTGCACTGCGCAACGAGCTTGGGGCTCCCGTCGCGGCTGAACAGGTTCATCATCACGAACACCTCGCGAGCTCCGATCGCCAGATCCATCGCGCCGCCGACGGCGGGCATCGCCGCAGGATCCCCCGTGTGCCAGTTGGCGAGGTCGCCTTCTGCCGAAACCTGGAAGGCGCCCAGGACGCAGATATCAAGGTGACCGCCGCGCATCATCGCGAACGAGTCCGCGCTGTGGAAATACGATGCCCCGGCTGCCTCGATTACCGGTACCTTCCCGGCGTTGATGAGCTCCGGATCGATCTCATCCGCGCTCGCGGCTCGACCCATTCCCAGGAGACCGTTTTCGGTGTGCAGAACCACGCGCTGCTCCGGCAGGAGATGGTCAGCGACGGCGGTTGGCTGGCCGATACCGAGGTTGACGTATGCGCCTGTGGGAATGGCAGCTGCAACCATCGCTGCCAGCTCCTGACGGCGCAGTGGGCCTCGCTCGGGCTCGGCCATCACGCCGCCTCCGGCAGCGGGCCGAGATCGGGTGCCGGGATCTCGACCAGACGATTCACGTAGATCCCCGGGGTGACGACCGCCTCCGGATCGATCTCCCCGGTCGCAACGACAATCTGAACCTGCGCGACTGTGACCGTCGCCGCGGTGGCCATCACAGGGTTGAAGTTCCGGGCGGTCTTCCGGTAAACGAGGTTGCCGGCGCTGTCGGCGCGGAACGCCTTGATCAGTGCGAAATCGCCGCGCAACGGATACTCCAGCACGTAATCGCGACCGTTGATGTTTCGGGTCTCGCGACCGGCGGTGAGCTCCGTTCCAACACCGGTCGGACAGAAGAACGCTGCTACGCCAGCACCTGCGGCGCGGAGCCGTTCGGCCAGCGTCCCCTGCGAAACCACTTCAAGTTCAATCCTCTTGGCGCGATAGAGCTCGTCCATCACCCATGAGTCGTTCTGGCGGGGGAACGAGCAGATCACCTTGCTGACCTGGCCGCCCTTCAGCAGTGCCGCCAAGCCAATGTCCCCGTTCCCGGCGTTGTTGTTGACGACTGTGAGCTCGCGCACGCCGGTTCGTCTAACTGCGTCGATGAGCTCGATCGGCTGTCCGGCATAACCGAACCCTCCGATCAGTATCACGGCACCGTCGAAGACGCCCGCCACGGCTGCGTCCGCCTCCTCCACGGTTACGGTCATGCCGCGCTGAGACCGTTAAGAACGAGCGCGTAGAAGACGTCAGTCACCTGATCGGCGGTGTACTTTCCGCCGGGGCGTAACCACTGGTACGTCCAATTACTGACGCCGAGCACGGCCAGGGTCGCCAGCTCAGGGTCGACGTCGAGGAAGTCGCCGTCGGCGATGCCACCTTCGATCACGTCTCGGAGGTGTTCACGGTAGGTGTTGCGCCGGCGGCGGACCTCGCTCTTGAACTCCTCGGGCAGCTCACGTTGGTGCTCGAAGAAGATCCGCAGGTGACCCGGGTGCGTTTCCATGAGGCTGATCAGGTCGCCCATCATTGCTTTCAACAGCTCTCCCCACCGGCCGCGGCTGCCAGGAAGCCGACGTTCGTGGCTGCCGATGACGAGCTCGATCATCGCGGTGTGGATTTCCAGCAGGATCTCATCCTTGCCGCGGAAGTAGTGATAGAGCGTGGGCTTGGACAGGCCCACATAGTCGGCAATGTCCTCCATGGAGGACATGTGGTACCCGCGTTGGTCAAACAGGACCGCCGCAGCTTCGATGATCTCAAGGCGCCGGGCACCGGCCGACTCTCGACCTTTACCCGCCGCCTGACCGCCGATCAGCGCATCCTCGCTCATATACCGGCCGTTCTCAGCTCGTCGTCCGTCGAGCGAGGAACGCGGCCACGGCTTGCTGGTGGTCCACAGAGGCCGCGGCAATGCCCTGGGCCACCGCTTCGCTATCGAGCACCTCGAACTCGGCGTCGTTGGCCGCCTTCAGCATCAGCTGCTTGGTCAAGCCGAAGGCCATCGCTGGTCCGTCCGCCAGCACCTGCGCCGTCTCATTCACAGCGGCGAGCAGGCCCTCATCGTCGACGATGCCATTTACGAGGTGCGCTTCCACGGCCTCTTCGGCGCCGATCCTTCTGCCCAACAGAGCGGCCTCCATCGCTCGGGCGTGACCAAGCTGTCGCACAAGAGCCACCGTCGTCCCTGTGTCCGGCACAAGTGCAACTCGACTGAAAGAGCAGGCCAGGTAAGCGCTGCGCGCCATGTAACGAAGATCGCAGTTGAGTGCGAGCCCGAGGCCTGCGCCGACCGCGGGCCCGTTGATCGCGGCCACCGCGATCTTGTCCATCTCACGGAGGACCCGCGCCAGCGGGGTGTAGGTGTCTCGGACGGTTGCGCCGGCGTCCACAAGTTCCCGGCTCGCGCCCACGTCCTGCCCGGTGCAGAAGGCGCGTCCGTTTCCGGTCAGGATGACGACGCGGACGCGGTCGTCTCGGGCAGCGTTCGTCAGTGCCGCCAGCAGCTCCACGCGGCACGGCTCGTCCAAGGCGTTCAGCTTCTCCGGGCGGTTGATCGCCACCGTTCTGATCGACTCGTGGTCACTGACAGCAACGGAAGTCATGCGTCCTCTGATTCTTGGATTGGTTGCGCGTGGCCGGTTTCGCCATCGACCAGTGAATAGTCGCGCCCGGCGTAGTCGAAGTCGCGTAGCTCGCTCGTCACCGGGAGCTGCTGGTAATAGGCTCGGATCTCTCTAATGAGCCCCGCTTCAAACCGGTACCACTCGGCGCCGCGGGTGGCCACGCGCTCCGCCTCTTCGGTGGTCCAATACAGCGACCACTCGATCACGGCCTCATCTGCCTCGGCGATGATGTGGTCAACCACCCACCGTCCGTGGATCCGGAGCTTCACCTTGCGCCAGTAGTTCGCAAGGTGCTCGGCTCCGGAGACAGGCGTATCTCCTACGTTGGGGGACAGGAAGTAGTGCGTCACGTCGGCGTGCAGCGTCGACAACATGGCCTCGACGTCACCGGTCGAGCAGCCCTCGTAATAAGCCTCGATCAGATCGAGCTTTTCTCGAGTCGTCATCTCCCCACCTCGACCGGCCCGTAATCGTAAAACCCTTGCCCAGTCTTGCGCCCGAGATGACCTTGCGCAACCCGCTGAACCAGGGGCGCTGCAGGACGCAATCGTTCGTTGCCAGGGTCAGCTGCGAACAGTGTTTCCTGAGCAGCGAGTGACACGTCAAGTCCGATGAAATCCAGAAGCTGGAACGGTCCCATTGGGTGTCCGGCTTCCGCCACGAGGATCGCGTCGAGTTCTGCTGGTGTGCCTGCGCCCTCGGCGCTGGCGCGGACCACGTCGTTGAGGAACGGGATCAGCAGGGAATTGACGATGAATCCGGCGCGGTCGGCACAGCCGACCGGCACTTTGCCGATTGACCTGACCCAACCGGCGGCGCGGCCGACGAGCGTGTCGGGGAGCTGCTCGCATTTCACCACTTCCACGAGTTTCATGGCCGCGACAGGACTGAAGAAGTGGAGGGCTCCCACTCGCTCGGGCCGTTTGACCGCCGCTGCGATGTCCCGCACCATCAGGGAAGACGTGTTGGTCGCCAGGAACTCGACGTCCGAAAGCGTCCGGTCGAGACCTGCAAAAACCTCGCGCTTGACGGCGAGGTTCTCCGCCACCGCCTCGATCACCAGGTCACAGGCTGAAAGTTCAAAGGCCTCGGTGGTGGTTGAGACCCGCCCGAGGACTTCATCGAGCGACTGCCCGCCGAGGCGATCGCGCTCCGCAGCGAGGACCACTGCCCGCGCAACCCGCGCGTGTGCGCTCTGAGTGGCTTCCACAGACCGACCCAGAACCACCGCCGGCTGACCGGCGACGGCGATCGCACATGCGATACCGGAGGCCATGAACCCGGTCCCCACGACCCCGACGGGAGCCTCACTCCAGGGCTCGCCGGCATCCACACCGAGCCCAACATCCCCATCGACACCGCCCGAGGCGGGCGACGGCGCGGACGCCTCTGCCCCCATCTGGAGCACATCCCGCGTTGCGGGGTCCAGTGACCGCATCAGCGCGAGCGGGCCGACGGGGTGCCGGGCGCCGAGACACATCGCCAGATCGATGTCGCCAGGGCTGGCAACACCATCGCATGCCATGTCGTTGGCGGCCCTCATCATGTTGGCGAGGAGCCCGAGCGCCCTCGGCGTGATCGGTGAGGCCTTGTCGGGCATCGATCGCTACGTCCTTCGGTTCGAGTTGGCGATAGCCGAGCCAGGCACCGCTGACCCTGGACAACGTTAGATGCAGACGATGCCGATCAGGAGTCCGCGGGGGCGCGATAATCCGGTTGGGCTATGCGCGACGATCGCCTTCCTGAAGACACCTCCCCACCAGACATCGCATTTCGCGGCCGCTATCTGGTAGGGTCCCGACCGACCAGTCGGGAAAGTTCTACCGTGCCAGGTTGAGCCGGGGAGGAGGAAGGCACATGTCCGTTACCGTTGACCGTCGCTTATCCCTGGGCCAACTGGAGATTTCGGGTTTGCCGCCGGGCAACCAGCGAGCTCGGATCGATGAGGCGATGAGACGACAGTCCCGAGCGACGATTCTGATTGTCGAGGAGAATGACGTGGCCCGCTGCGGCCTGAAGCTGATCATGGTCAGCCAGAAGTGGGTCAGTGGTTGTGTGTCCGCATCCGACGTCAGCGGTGCGATCGACCTGATCGGCCACCGCGCGCCGGACATCATCCTCTACGGCGCGAGGCCCAGGCTGGATGGCGCGCAGCAAGCTGGACGTGTTCTACGCGCGACGGCGCCCGCGAGTGCTCTCGTGCTGATGACCGGCGCTGACAGGGTCACCGCGCAGACGCTCAACCTCGTCGGCGCGGTGGCGCACATCTCGAGGAACTGCCCGGCCGCCGACATCGTCAAAAGCGTCAGACTGGCGAGTCTCGGCCTGACGGTCAGTGACGCTGGCACCGCCACGTTGCTCTCGACACGTCAGCAGGAGGTGCTTGAGCTTTTGGCCGCCGGGCAGACGAACGGGGAAATCGGGGACCGACTCCACCTTTCTGCGCATACCGTCAAGCAGCACACGTGTGCCATCTATCGCAAGCTGAAGGTCCGCAACCGCGCAGAGGCCATCCGGCGCGCTCAAGGGCTAGGCCTGCTGATCTGATGGACTCCAGAGGCAGTTCGCGGCGTCGCGAACGCGGCGCCCTTTGCCGGCTAAAGCAGGTACTTGGAGATCGCGCGCGCCAGCTCCGCCGTCAGCTGTTTCTCGCTTACGGGGCGACGCGACTCAAACCGCGGGCCGTGCGTGATGCGGCGGGCGACAGTGCAGTAGATCATTCGCCAGGCGATGTCGACGGCCAGCTCGGGATCGGGATGATCGATGTACTCGCGGACGCCGAGGACTCCCTCCCTGAAAACCTTCGCGTTCGCTTGCGACTTCAGGGCTCCGCGCTCCCAGATTTCAGGGAAGGTGGAGGCCCCTCGCATGAACACCCGGAGCGTGTCCGCATGGGACAGCATGGTCTCGACCTCGCTCCTGACAAGCACTTCGACGCGCTCGGCCGGGGTGCGTCCCTCCAGCGATTTGGCGAGCACGATCTGCCGAGCCTCTTCTTCAGCTGTCCAGGACATTTGGCGCTCGTAGATCGCCATGATCAGCGCCTCGCGGCTGGGCACCCGAGCGTATATGGAGCCAATCGACACGCCGGAGCGCTGACTCACCTCCTGCAACGTGAAGCCGTCGAAACCCTGCTCGCAGAGCACCTCAAACCCGGATATCAGCAGCCTTTCCAGCGACTCCTGGCTCCGACGCTGCTGGGGTGGGCGGATCAGGGGCTCAGAGGTCGCCATGCCTTAACAGTAAAGCTTGGGTGGACGCCTGCGCCAACGCGAGCAGAGCCAGGGCTGTCCTTCGCCCCAAGCCGATTGATCATCTGGGTCCAGCCGACCGTGGACGAGAAATAATGTTCGTGTTTTACTTTGGAGCCTGATGTCACAGAGGGGTGAGCACCGTTTCAGTCTCGGCGCAGCAGCTGAAGGTCGATAACGACGAGTTCGCGTTGTCGGTCGACAACGCGGCTCGCTACCTGCGTGAACGTGGTCTTCTGCCGCCCCGCGCCGACGCACAGGTGACCGAACTCAGCGGCGGCATCTCAAACACCGTGCTGCTTGCACAGCACGGGGATGCCGCGATTGTGGTCAAGCAGTCCCTCGCGAAGCTGCGCGTCGCCGACGACTGGGAGTTCGACCGTCGGCGGCTACTGGTGGAGGCCGGCTGCATGGAGGTGCTGGGGCGGATGGTTGAGCCGGGCGAGGTGCCCTCGCTGCTCGACCTCGACCGCGAGAACCTCGTGTTCACGATGAACGCCGCGCCCGCCGACGGTGTCGTGTGGAAGAGCGCGCTTCTGGATGGCGACGTGGACCTGACCGCGGCACGGAGATCGGGCGACCTCCTTGGTCGGATCCATCGGCAGTCCACCGCCGATCCGGCGCTGGAGGCCACCTTCGGCGATCTGATGCCATTGATGCAAGGGCGCATCGACCCGTACCACCGGGTCGCCGCCTCGGCTCACCCAGACCTCCGAGTTCATATCGAGCGTGACATCGCGAGACTCACCGGGCAGCGTCGCACGCTCGTGTTGGGGGACTTCTCACCGAAAAACCTGATCGTCTACCCCGACCACGTGCTGGCGCTCGACTTCGAGGCCGCTCACTGGGGCGACCCGGCCTTTGACACGGCCTTCATGCTCACCCACCTGCTGGCCAAGGCGATCCATCTTCCCGATCATCAGAGCGAGTTCCTCGACGCGGCCCGTGAATTCTTCGATGCCTACTCCAGCGCGGCCGGGGGCGCCGGAGCGACGCCCGCCGACACCTGCACTGAGCTCGGCGTGCTGCTGCTCTGTCGCGTCGACGGAAAGTCCAAGCTCGAGTACCTCGACGGCGACGAGCGTGAGACGGTACGGTGCCTCGCACGTGACCTGATCACGCGCCAAGTCATCGACCTCGACGAGGCCCTGCGACTCGTCGGCGCCCAAACCGGTTCGACCCACTGATGGCGAAGATTGACACCATCACGGCCCTGGAGGTTCTCGATTCGCGCGGCCGTCCGACGGTGTGGGCCTCGGTTAGCCTGAGTGATGGAACGCGGGCGGCGGCGAGTGTGCCGTCCGGAGCCTCGACCGGGCGTCACGAGGCGCTCGAACTCCGAGATCGAGCCGCGGATCGTTACGGCGGCCTTGGGGTTCGGGTGGCGGTGAGCAACATCACCGACCTGATCGCCCCGGCATTGCGAGGTCGACGCCCCGAGCAGTCCGAGATCGACGCGGCGCTGATCGAGTTGGACGCAACTGACAACAAGTCCCGGCTCGGCGCAAACGCAACGCTGGCTGTGTCCTTGGCCACGGCCCGTGCGGCCGCGGTCGCCGCAGGCACGCCGCTCTGGGCGCACCTGGCCGGCGACCGGAACCCGAAACTACCCATGCCGATGGTCAACATCATCAGCGGCGGCCTGCACGCCCGTCGCCAGATCGACTTCCAGGACTTCCTCGCGATGCCGATGTCCGCCCGCACGTACAGCGAGGCGCTCGAGATGTGTGTGGCCATCTACACCGGGACCGCCACGGTGCTCGCGGATGCGGGCCTGACGACACTCAAAGCAGACGAGGGGGGGTTCGGTCCTGCGGTCGGTTCACACCGCGAGGCGCTCGAAGTCCTGCAGTCGGGCGTGAAGGCGGCCGGCCTGAAACCGGGGATCGACGTCGCGTATGCGCTGGACGTGGCTGCCACGCACTTCCTGGATCCGGCCACGGGCATCTACCGACTAGCCTCCGAAGGCCGAGACTGCGATGCGGCCGAGTTGGCGGCGCTGATCGCCGATCTGGCACGGTCCTTCCCGATCGTCTCGGTGGAGGACCCGCTTGGCGAGGACGATTGGGTAGGTTGGGTGACTCTCACCGGAGAGCTCGGACCCGACATGCAGGTGCTGGGCGATGATCTGTTTACGACCAACCTGGCCCGCCTGAACCGCGGCATCGCTGACGGTGCCGCGAACGCAGTGCTGGTAAAGATGAATCAGATCGGGACGCTCACGGAAACGCTGGCAGTCGCGGACCGGGCTCTCGCCTGCGGCTATCGAGCCGTCATCTCCGCCCGCTCGGGTGAGACCGAGGACTCCGCCCTGGCCGACCTTGCCGTGGCCACCGGAGCGGGTCAGATCAAGGTCGGCTCGGTCGCCCAATCCGATCGCCTGGCCAAGTACAACCGCCTGCTCGAGATCGAGCGCGACCTCGGCGGCGATGCTGCTCCATATCCGGGCGCAGCCGCTCTGAAGCTTTCCTCCTGGCCCCGCCCCGCTGGGCGCGGCCAGGGCCAGGCCTCTGTCGGCGCCCCGAAAGCGGGAGCGATCCCGTGAGCACCTTCCGGGTCCTCGTGACCGATTACACCTGGGAGTCGACCGAGTGCGAGGCGGCGGTGCTCGCGGAGGTCGACGCTGAGCTCGTGGTCGCGCAGACGGGTGACGAGCCGGAGCTGTTGGCACTGGTGAAAGGGGCTGACGCGATCCTCACGTGCTTTGCCCGGGTCTCGCCGGAGGTCGTGCGCGCCGGCATCGGGCTCAAGGTGATCGGTCGTTACGGGATCGGGGTTGACAACATCGCCGTTGAGGAGGCGACTCGGCTGGGGATACCGGTGACCAACGTCCCGGCCTACTGCGTCGATGAGGTCGCCGAGCACGTGGTTGGCCTGATCTTCTGCCTCGCCCGTGGCATCCATCGCTACGACGCCGCCGTCCACCGGGGCGATTGGTCCCTCGATGTCGGGCGGCCGGTGCTGAGGATCGCCGGACGCAGATTGGGCATCGTCGGGTATGGCAAGATCGGCCGCGCGGTCGCACAGCGTGCCCAGGGGCTCGGGATGCGCGTGCTCGTGCACGATCGTGGTTCCCAGGCGGCCGCTGACGCCGGCAGTGGGATCGAATTCGTGTCGCTGCTCGACCTCGCTCGCCGCGCTGATTTCGTGACTCTGCACGTCCCGGCGACACTAGAAACCGAGAGCCTAGTCAACGCCGAATTCCTGGCGGCGATGCGGCGGGATGCGTATCTGATCAACGCGGCACGCGGTGCTGTCGTCGATCAGAACGCGCTGGTACAGGCGCTGAGTCGCAATCAGATAGCCGGTGCCGGACTGGACGTGATGGTGCCCGAGCGCCTGGCTGCGGACGATCCGCTGCTGGCGTGTGAGAACGTCGTCGCGACGCCGCACGTCGCCTTCTATTCGGAGCAGTCCGTGGCTGATCTGGCTACGCTCGCGGCGCGCAACGTCGCGGAGATCTTGGCGGGCCGGCGCGTGGCGTCGACCGTGAATCCTGAGGTATACGACGGGAGAGAGCTACATGAGCGGAGTTGAGAAGGTGCTGGTGGTTGGCGGCGGGATAGGGGGGCTGTCGGCAACGATCGCGCTGCGCCGCGCGGGCTACACCGTGGACGTGGTTGAAAAGAATCCGGCTTGGGACGTGTACGGCGTAGGAATCATCCAGCCCACCAACGCGTTGCGCGCACTGAACGAGCTCGGGCTCGCGCACGAGGCGGTGGAGAACGGCTGTCCGATGTACGGCGACACGACCTGGGATGCAAGCGGTGAGATCTTGTTTGCTGATCACGATTGGCCGTCGCTTGTTGATGGGCTGCCTCCGGGCAACGGCATCACCCGCCCGGCGCTTCATCGCATACTGCAATCTCACGTCCTGAGTTCCGGTGCAGAGGTCCGAACCGGCGTCACTTTCACGACAATCGAGGAAGGCGCTGACCGTGTGCGAGTGGTCACCACAGACGGTGAGGAGCGCGACTACGACCTTGTCGTCGGCGCCGATGGCCTCAACTCGGAGGTCCGCTCGACCGTGTTCGACCCGTCGATTAGGCCGACATACACCGGCCAGGTCTGCTGGCGCTACAACCTGCCACGGATCGAGGGCCTAAACAAGATCTGGGTCTACATCGGCGCCACGGGTACGGCTGGGTTCTGTCCACTCTCGCCAGATCTGATGTACATCCTGACGATCGAGAAGCCGCCGGAAGGCGCACAATTGCGCCCGCCGACGGAAGGCCTCGCCGCCACCTATCGTGAGCGCCTGGCTCAGTTCGGCGGCCCCATTGCCGAGCATCGAGAGCTGATCGTGGATGACGAGAAGATTGTTTACCGTCCGGTCGACACCGTCCTTGTGCCGCGCCCGTGGTCTCGCGGTCGCGTGGTTTTGCTCGGGGACGCGGCGCACGCCACCTCTCCGCATTGCGGGCAGGGTGCTGCGCAGGCCATTGAGGATGGGATCGTGCTGACGCAGGAACTCGATCGCCATGACGACCTTCAGGTTGCGCTTGCCGCGTGGGAGGAGCGCAGATACGACCGCTGCCGGATGGTCAAGGAGGGCTCGGAGGCGATTGGCCGCTGGGAGATCGATCACGCACAACCGATTGACCCGGTCGCCAAGCGCCAAGAGGTCACCGAAGCCGCAATGGCTCCGTTTTAGGGAGACCGGATGTCAGATACACCAAAGTTCGCCCTCGGCACCTTCGCGGCCGTGGACGGAGACATCTTCCCGGGACTCGTGCTCGAAGAGCGCGTCATCGACCTGCGGCCGATACTCGGCACGGAGGCCACGACGGACTCCCTTTTGGCGGACTGGGAACACAGCCTTGCAACGCTCTGTGGAATTGCCGTGGAGGGTGACCATAAGGACTGTCATCCCTACGGCGAGCTCAGGCCGCTTCCGCCTCTGACCCCTCGTCAGATCCTCTGCGCCGGCGCCAACTACAAGAAGCATGTGCGCCAGATCGTGGTGTCCACGATGCGTGGGCAGGACGACACCAGACCGCAGTCGGAGCTGGAGGAGGAGGCGGAGCGGCAGCTCGCCGGCCGCGTCTCAACCGAGCCGTTCATGTTCGTCGCTCCAGCCGGTGCGCTCTGCGGGGCGCTCGACGACGTGGTGCTGTGGAAACCCGGGAATTGCCATGACTGGGAGCTCGAGCTGGCCGTGGTCATCGGTCGGGAGGGCTTCGACATCGACGAGGCTGAGGCGCTCGATTACGTTGCGGGCTACACGATCTCCAATGACATCAGCGTACGTGACGTCCAACAGCGTCCAGGATTTCCGATGACGGACTTCCTGGCGAGCAAGGGGCGGCCGACGTACTTTCCAACCGGCCCATACATTGTTCCGCGTCAGTTCGTGCGTGATCCGCGGCAACTGCAGATCAGGCTCAGCGTCAACGATGAGCTGATGCAGGACGAATCGGTCGACGACATCATCTTCGGTGTGGACCAGCTGGTTGCCTACGCGTCGCGGATGACCGGCCTGAAGCCCGGCGACCTGATCCTCACCGGCTCGCCCGCCGGGAACGCTGGCCACTATGGCAACCGCTGGCTGGTCCCAGGCGACGTCATGGTCGGCGAGATAACCGGTCTTGGCAAGCAGCGGAACGTCTGCATGGCGCCGGCCTAGCCGGCGGCCGCGTGCACCAGCCGCGGCACGAGTACGGCTGCGTTGCTCGACTCCACGTCGGCGCGGCCCGCGGCGCCCAGCATGTCCAAACCCGGGGCCGGGTCGCCGCCCTCGGCGGGCAGAGCCGCATACGGCCAGTCGGTTCCGAAGACGATGTGGTCGAGCCCGGTGACGACTTGAGTTGCAGCCAGCGCAGGCGCGTTGTTGGCCAGGCCCGTGTCGTAATAGAGCCGCTTTAGGTACTCAAGCGCACCTGCTGGGGCGGCGGTTGCCTGCGCGGGTTCGCGGTCAGCCAGCGACGCGATCCGATGGGCGAGAAACGGTGCCGCGCCGCCCAGATGGGAGAGCTGCAGCCGGATCTTCGGATACCGCTCGAGCGTGCCGCTGTAGATCAGGTTCGCTGTTGCGCGGACCGTCTCGAACGGAAACTCATAGAGCCAGATCGGATGCTCGAGCGGCGCCTTGTGCGGTGGAAATCCCGGGTGAATGAACACGTACGCTCCACGGTCGTTGAGCGCCTCAAAAAGCGGGTCCAGCCCCGGGTCACCCAGATATGTACCGGCGACGTTGCTGAGCAGCATCACCCCGTCGAGGTGTAGCTCATCGAGTCCGCGGTCAAGTTCCGCGAGTGACGCGTCCAGGTCTGGCAGCGGGAGCGTTGCGAGCCCGGCAAACCGTGCTGGCTGTGCTCGGGTTATCTCCGCAATTCCGTCATTAGCCAGGCGGGCGATGCGGTCGGAATCACCGGCGTCGCCGAGGAATGCCCCGGGCGGACCCACCGACAGCACGGCGGCGTCGATCTCGTGGCGTTCCATCGCCGCCTGCAGCCCTTCGAGGGTGGTGGGCGGCAGCGGCATCGGCCCGAGCGCCTCCCGGTATGCGGGCGGATGCACGTGGGCGTGGCAGTCGATCCTCATGTGGTCGCTCTGCTCCGTAGGCGGCCCGGTCGGGCTGGGGGTAGCGGTATCGGCTCGACTCCGGTCGTGACCGTGTTGGTCAGCGTGCCGATGCCCTGGACGGTCAGCGAAACGGTATCTCCCGGCACGAGCCACGGATAGTGCTCGGGGCCGCGCCGCGCTCGGATCTCGATGAGTGCACCGGAGCCGCACGTCCCCGAGCCGATCACATCGCCGGGTCGGATCCACGTGCCGCGGGACGCGTAGGAGATGAGTTCCTCGAAGCTCCAGGCCATGTTCGCAAGTGTGTCGTCCCCGAGCTCCTGACCGTTGATCTCCGCCCGAAGATCCAGGTCAAGCCGGTCGCCGACGCGATATTGCTCGAGCTCGTCGGCGCTGACGATCCACGGCCCGAAAGTGTTGGCGAAGTCCTTGCCCTTGCAGATGCCCAGGCCGAGCTTCATCTCCGCGACCTGCAGATCACGCGCCGACCAGTCGTTGAAGATCGTGTAGCCGGCGATGTAACCAGCGGCGTCTTCTGGAGCGATGTTCCGTCCGGCACGCGCAACCACTACAGCCACTTCCAGCTCAAAGTCGAGAGCTTTGGAGCCCGGAGGGACCTGGATATCGTCCCCGGGCGCCGTGACCGCCCCCGGACTTGAGAAGTAACAGAATGGCGACTCGTACCAGCTGTCGGGGATCGGGCTGCCCTGGCCCATCAGAATCCCCTCGATGTGCTGTTCGAAGACTGAGAAGTCCCTGACCGATGGAGGATCGAGCGGGGCCAGGAGCGCTGAACGATCCAACGGACGTGCTTCGGATCGGGCGAGTAGTTGCGCTCGATCCTGGGTCGTCAGCGCGTCAATGGCCGTGAAGCCGCTGGGGAGCACGAGAACTTGATCGTCGGATTCCTCGATGATCGCGGTTCGCGGCTCCCCGTCAACGGTGAGCCGTCCGACCTTCACGCCCGACTCATTTCTCGACGAAGAGCTGTGTTGAGCGGAACCCGTCGGTGGCGCCCTCGGAGCTCTCAGGCATCGGCCAGGAGTCCATCATCGATTCAGGCATTGCGACGTTCTTCCAGAACGTCGTGCCGCCCTGGGTCGGATTCCACTTGCTGGCCTGCCAATCGGGCATCTGGTTGACCCAGCCTGCCGCGTTGATTTCGATGCGGAAGCCGCCCGGCTCGCGGACGTACAGGTAGGTGATCTCGTCGACTCCATGGATGCCTGGACCAAACTCAATCGGCGTGTCGTGGGCCATAAACACCTCGGCCGCCCGCTCCACGTCCAGTCGCTGGTCGACGCTATAGGCGATGTGATTCGTACGGCCGGTGAACCCGAAATCCGGCACGATCCCGAGGTCGTGGGTCGAGCGGATCCCGTTGCACGTCATCGTCGAGAAGACGGTGAACCCGGGCTCAGCGTCGATCTGAGCGGTGTGGCGCTGTCCGAGCGTCTTGTAGAACGCAATGTCGTCGTGCACTCCCGGTGTGGCGACCGTAACGTGGTCGAGATATTTGGCGCCGGCGCCGCGCGACGAGAACTTCTGTGGGCGATTCTGGAAATCTCGCTCCGCCTTCTGCGGTGGCGCCTGGTAGAGCTCGGACTCCCAGAAGACTTCGTGGACGTGGCGGCCAACAGGGGCGTGATACCGGAACGCCGGCCCGTGGCCGACGGATGAGTCGACCCATCCGATCGCGTTCTCCTGGCCCTCGAGCCGCTGTGCGATCAGCTCCGGATCACCCGGTCCGTAGGTCCGCCATCCGATGTGCGCGACTTCCGCGCGCGGGCCCTCGGTGACGATGAGGCTCGAGTGCAGCCACTCAGCCCATCCGCGCAGATAGACCGACTGGCCCTCCCGGGTGGTCTCCTCAAGGCCGAGCACGTCGGCCATCCAGGCGACGGTTTCTTCGGGCTTGGGCGAAATCAGCTCAACGTGCGCAAGCTGTGAAAGCAGAATTTCGGACATGATCTCTCCCTCGAACCAGCGAGCGCGGACAGCGCGGTAGTTGGACGCGTACTGAAACGCTCGTTCGTATTTTAGTGAATGTACGCGACGTTGGCTTTTCGTGTCAAGGTTGCCGGTTTATTAGGCAACTCGGGCTATTTGTTAGGCCTTGCAGTCGAGGCGGTTGACAACGCCGAGGAGCGATTTAGAATCGTCCTTCGCATAGGCGAAACGCGGTGTGCGTCTAATTGCGAAGGAAGACGTCGGGCGTTGCCGAGCGGGAATCGTCCGGCCATACGCCAGAGCGTTATGCTTTCTACAGGTCACCAGGTGACCAGCTCACACACCGTTTGGAGAGGAGACATTGATGTACAAACTCGTAACCATGAGGCTGCGCCGGATGGCGGTGGCTTCGTCAGTTCTTGGAGCTGCGGCTGCCGTGGCCGTCAGCGCTGGAGCGGCGACGGCGAGGAGTGCTTCGGCCGCGCGCAGTAGCTGCGGTAAGGCGCCGACGATCGCATACAACGACCGGAGTCATGTCTTGGCCAAGCTCGGCTCGGCATACACCTCGCAGTTCAACGCTTATTCGTCGCCGATCTACAAGAGCGACTATGCGAACTTCAAGCCGAAGGGCAAGCCGCCCTACACGGTAGGCGTGGACATTACGTCGCCGATCAGCCCGACGCAGGCCGCGTTGGCTCCGAGGCTGGTGGCTGCCATCAAGAAGATCCCGGGAGTCAAGAAGGTCATCCTGCTGACGTTCGGTCCTACCGCGCTGACCACTGAGATCCAGCAGACGCACTCGCTGATCCAGCAGCACGTGAACTTTCTCGTGACGGAGCCGCTGGTGCCGCAGGCGTTCATTCCGATCGCGAAAGAGGCGAAGGCTGCAGGGATCCCGTTCATTTCGACATTCAACTCCACGCCGACCCCGGCGTCGATCAACATCGGCCCCAACTCGGTCGGCGACGCGATCAACTCTGGGGCGCTGCTTGCTAAGGCGATTCACGGCAAGGGTCTGGTCGTGGGGGTTCACGGTGTTCCCGGCACGGGGGTTGACACCGATAGCTTCACCGGTTGGAAGGACGCCTTTGCGCAGTGTCCCGGAATCACGTTCGATGACTCGGTCAACGGTTACTTCCAGCCATCCGTCGCTGAGGGGGCAATGGCAGGTTACCTCGCCAGCCACCCACAGCCGATCGCCGGTGTGGTGGAGACGGCCGGGATGACCTCGGGGATCATTCAGGCGTTCGAGCAGGCTGGACGTCCGCTGCCGGTGTTCGTGGACGCCGGTGAGAGTGTCGGTGATCTTGTGTACTTCAAGACCCACAAGGCGAACCTGGCGTCGGCGTTTACGATCACGCCTGCGGGCGTGGCCGCTGCGACGGCCTACACGATCAAACAGCTGATCGCCGGTCATGGGCCGAAGGTCAGCGAATTGGCGTCGTTGAGCGACGTGATCACGCCGGCCACGATCGCGAAGTTCGGCACCGGCGGCGCCACATCGACCAACGCCAACACCCTCGAGACTCCTTGGGATCCAAAGGGGTATCTGGCGAAGCTGTTCAACAAGTAGTGGTCCGCGCTCTCACTCGCTTATGAGCGCTGAGCAGAACGCCGGTTCACTGGCCGCGCCCCCGGGGGCGCGGCCAGTGCCACTGGTCAGCGTCACCGGAATCGCCAAGTCGTTCGGACCAACGCAGGCTCTACGCGCATGCTCATTTGAGCTGCTCCCGGGCGAGGTCCACGCGATCGTCGGGGAGAACGGCTCGGGGAAGTCAACCCTGGTCAAGATCCTCGCCGGGGTTCACACAGAGGACTCGGGAGAGATCCGCATCGACGGCAAGCCACTTGCGCAGAGGCGATCTCCGCGAGCGGCTCAGTCGGATGGGATCGTCACGGTGTTCCAAGAGGTGCTGGTGGTCGGGCCACAGTCGGTGCTCGAGAATGTCTGGCTCGGAACGGACGGCCTTTTCCGAGAGGCGATCGATGACGCCGAGAAGCGCCGTCGTGCCGCGGAGATCATCGAGCAGCTGTTGGGGAACGTCCCACCGCTCGACGCCCCGGTCGAGTCGCTCTCGCTGAGCGATCGTCAAGCCTGTTGCATCGCTCGCGCACTGGTGCGCTCGCCGAGGGTGCTGATCCTGGATGAGTCGACCTCGGCGCTTGATGTCGCGACGGCTCAGCGACTGTTTGCGGTTGTACGTCGTCTGTGTGGGGAGGGCGCGAGCGTCATCTTCATCTCGCATCGAATGGATGAGATCGACCAGCTGGCCGACCGGGTGACCGTGATGCGATCCGGCGAATCGGTTGTGACGTTGACGCGAGATCAGGGCAACACGGAACTGCTCGTCCGGCACATGACCGGAGATGAGCACGGGGAACTTGTCATAGCCAGCCCCGATGCTCCCAAGCACGAGATTGGACATCTCCTGTTGCGTGCCCGGGACTTGAAGCTCCGTCCCGGAGCGGCACCAATTCAGTTTGAGCTACGGGCAGGCGAGCTTGTGGGCGTGGCCGGGCTCGAGGGACAGGGGCAGGATCAATTCTTGCATGCCCTACGCGGCGCAGGCGCGTGGTCCGGTGCGGTTGATGTGGGGTCCGACCCCCTCCGCTCGCCTCAGGACGCCTTTGCGAAAGGCGTCGCCTATGTGCCAAGGGACCGTCGTGCTGAATCACTTTTTCCGTCGCTGTCGGTGAGAGAGAACTTCTCGCTGCCGACCGTGTCCCAGGACCGTCGGTTCGGCGTGATCGATTGGCGCCGCTCAACCGCGCGGCTGCGTGACTACGTCAACCAGCTGGCGATCCGCGTCGGGCATTACAGCCAGCCGATCCCCGTGCTCAGCGGTGGCAATCAGCAGAAGGTGATCATCGCGCGTTGGCTTGCGGCCAAGCCGCGAGTGCTGGTGCTCAACGATCCCACACGCGGCATCGACCTTGGCGCAAAGCGGGACCTTTACAAAGCGCTTGAGCAGCTTGCAGCTGATGGCGTCGGCGTCGTGATGCTATCCACGGAGATTGATGAGCACCTTCAACTCATGGACCGGGTGCTCGTGTTTCGCGACGGTTCCGTAGTTGCTGAGATCGGTCGCGAGGATCTGAGCCGCAATGGCCTTGTGAGCGCCTTTTTTGGATCTGATGGCGGAGGCAGAGATGAAGTCTGAAGTGGTGGGGAAGATCGGCGCGCGACCGTGGGGGTTCGCGTTGCTGGTCACGGTGATCCTGCTGATCGCCAACCAGATCGCGCGCTCCAGCTTTGGGGCGTGGAGCTCCTGGCCGGCGAACCTGGCGGACTTCGCTCCGTTCGCGCTCGCTGCCATGGCCACAACGCCTGCCGTGCTGGCGGGCGCGGGTGGCATCGACATCTCGATCGGGCCGCTGCTGAATCTGGTCAGCATCGTGATCGTAGGCGTGCTGATTCCGCACGGGCTCGGGAACATCTGGATCGCAGTACCGATCGCGCTGGCATTGGGTGCGTTTGTGGGCGCCATCAGCGGCGTGCTTGTCGGTGTGTTTCGCTTCCAAACGGTGCTCGCGACGTTGTGCGGCCTCTTTGTACTGAGCGGAATCGGCCTTGCCATCCTGGCGTCCCCAGCTTCGGGTACAACCACGTGGCTGACAGCGCTCGGCGATAAGGTCGGCCCGGTACCCGGCGGCCTGATCCTGATCCTGATCCCCGTGATCATATGGTTCATCCTCGGCCGGACCGCGTACAAGCGCACGCTGTTCTCGGTCGGCGGTGATGACCTCGCGGCCTACTCAGCCGGAGTCGATGTGACCAAGGTTCGGATAATCGCCTACACGCTCGGCGGTGTATTCGCAGCGCTTGCCGGGATCGCGCTCGCAGCGGCCACGCAATCGGCCGATCCCACCCAGGCGACCCAATACACCCTTCCGGCAATTGCCGCTGTTGCGATCGGCGGCACCTCCCTGCTTGGAGGGCGCGGAAGCCTCGTCGGCTCGATCCTCGGGGCGGCGATCATGTTCATGATCCAGACGCTGCTGGACTCCCTGGCCGTCAACTCCAACTGGCTGCAGGTCGTCTACGGCGCGATCCTGATCGGTGCGTTGGTGTTGGGCTCATACCTGTCCGGTGGCCAGAAGTCGTCGGCCGAAGCTGTGGAACTCGCCACCGTGACTGGACCCACCGAGATCACCGGCTCGTCGGGCGGGGTGCCGGCAGCATGACCGTAATTGATGGCAACCCAGCCGGGGCCGTTGGGGCGAAATCGCCGACGATGCGAACTCGTCTAGGGGCCTTGCAGCGCCGCTATCAGGTCTTTCAGCTACTTGCTCTGGTCATCCTCTTCGTCTGGGGGGCGCTCGGCGTCACCGACTTCACGTCGGAGTTGAGCATCAAAGCGATGCTCGTCTCCGCCGCATTTCTCGGGCTGGCGGGGGCTGGCCAAACGCTCGTGGTGCTGGTCGGCGGCATCGACTTCTCGATTCCCGCGTTCATAGCCGCGGGCTCGATCATCATCTCGGAGCTCTGCGGCAGTCACGGCTGGAGCTTCATCCCCGCGTGCGCGGTGATCATCATGCTGGGATTCGCGCTCGGGGCGGCCAACGGCTACGTGTCGCACCGGTTCACCATCCAGCCGCTCGTTGTCACCCTCGGAATGTCCTCACTTGTCACCGGCGCGCTACTCGTCTGGACAAAGGGCGCGGCGACCGGGAGTGCTCCCGCCTTCCTCGGTCGATTGACATCCGTGGGCGGCACGACGTTCGGGATCGGGATCCCTCCGATCGTCGTGATCTGGGTTGTGTTCGCGATCGTGCTGGGCTTCGGTCTGAGCCGGACCCGCGCCGGTCGACGTCTGTATGCGACGGGATCCAACCCGGTTGCCGCCGATCTTTCACTGATCCGTACGCGGCGCGTATGGGTTGTCACCTTCGGGCTCTCCGCGCTGTTCGCGAGCCTGCTCGGAGTCCTGCTCGCCGGGTACATCGGTTCGGGCAACATCTCGCTCGGAGACCCATATCTCTTTGAGGGCCTCGCCGCAGTGATCGTCGGAGGCACCGCGTTCGGAGCCCGCGGCGACTACTGGAAAACCGTGCTCGGGGCGCTCCTGCTGACCGTGCTCTCAACGGTTCTGGTCGGCAAGGGATACAGCAGCGCTGACCAACAGATCATCTTCGGGGTCCTGATCCTGATCGTGGTTGCCGGTTACGGACGCGGGCCGCGTATGCGCGACCGGATCTGACAGCCGTTCCACCGAGGACACACCAACCAAGCAACAGAGGAGCGCGATGCGGATCATCGACCTTTCGCACACCATCGAGAGCATGCCTGAGGACCTGCCGGCGTTCATGAGAGTTGACGTCAGCTACACGGATCACGACTTTGGCGCGACGGAACTCGAGCAGGCGTTCAAGGTTCCCCGGCGGCTGCTTCGCAATGGTGAGGGACCGTCTGGCGAGCGGCTGACGATCGGCACACATGCGGCCACGCACGTCGACGCTCCCTGGCACTACAACTCGGTTATCCAGGGCGAGCCCGCTCAGACGATCGACCAGTTGCCGCTCGAGAACTTCTTCGCTCCGGGTGTGGTGGTTGACGCCCACGAGAAGGCCGACGGCGACGCCGTCACCGAGCACGAAATGCAGGCGGGAATCCGGGCGGCGGGCCACGACCTCAAGCCGGGTGACATCGTGCTGGTCCGCACTGGACGTGACGTCTTCTACCACGATCCCAACTACATGCTGCGTGGCTGCGGTGTTAGCGCCGAGGCGACGCTCTGGCTCTACGACCAGGGCGTTCGCGTGATGGGGATCGACGCGTGGGGGTGGGACGCGCCGCTCGACAAGCAGGCCGCCCTCGCGGTCGAACGGGATGAGCCCGGCATCTTCTGGTCCGCTCACCAGATAGACCGGCCGTACTCCCAGATCGAGCGGATGACCAACCTCGATGCGCTGCCGGCTACAGGCTTCACGGTTGCCTGTTTTCCACTCAAAATCAAGGGCGCGAGCGCCGGCCTGACCCGCGCAGTCGCAATAATCGAGGAATCTCACGGGGAGCGATGAGTGCTGCACCCGGAATGCCGCCGACAGGTGCCAATGTGGGTCCAGAGGGTGTGCCGGAGCCCGAGCCGGAGCCGCTGGGCGCGATTGATTTTCACGCCCATTGGTGGTCGCGAAGTTTGCTCGATTCGATTTCAGAGCTACAAGGAGGCGCGGGTCTCAGGGACCGCTGGCTGGCGCCACCGGTGATTACCGATGCCCACGACGTCTCTGATCTAGAGGCTCGGCTGGTCCTGATGGATGAAGCGGAGATCGCAGTACAGGTCTTGTCCGGATCGAACGTGGGACACCAGGACGCGAGGGTTGCCGCCGACTTGCACCGTTGCAACAACGATGGCCTGGCGCAGGCCTGCCGGGACCACCCCACGAGATTCCGGTTCTTCGCTTCCCTACCGCTTCCTTTTGTGGAGGAGTCGCTCAAGGAAATGGATCGCGCTCCCGGGCTGATCGGATTCGCCGGCTTCGTTCTACCCACACACGTGTACGGGGCCGCCCTCGACGCCGCCGCGCTCATCCCGCTGTTTAAGCGACTCAATGACCACCGGCATTTGGTCTTCCTACATCCGGATGGCTTTCGCGCCCCAGATCTGCTCACTGACTGGATGATGGATTGGTCCATTGGCGCGCCGTTCGAAGACACGATCGCCGTCGTTCGGCTGATCTCTTCGGGCCGGCTGCGACAGTTCCCTGATCTCAGGTGGCTGGTCCCGCATCTGGGCGGCTGCCTGCCCATTCTGGTCGAGCGGATCGATCGAATGTGGCCTGCTTTCCGCGATCAGCTGGGTACATCTGAGCCGATGAGTAACTACCTCGAAGGGCTGCACTTCGATACCGCTGCGAGTTCCCCCGAGACGATGACGTTGGCGGCAACCGTTATGGGTTCGTCAGGCTTCGTGCTCGGTACCGACTTTCCGTTCCTTGAACGCAAGGACATGCAACCGGCGGTGGCTCGGATACGCGAGTGTTCAGTCCTTGGCCACGAGAGGGCTGAGGGTGTGCTTCGCGCCGGGGAGCTCGTCCTGCCACGCGGAGGCTGACACGACCGATCCGGCTACTCGGAGGTGCTGCAATGTCATCACCGACCGCGCGCTTTGCGGGGACGGGAGGAGTAGGATGCGTATACGTATGCACAAAGGAACCTGTGTAGGGGCGAAGGAGGCTGCGCGGCTATGAGTCCCCGCGGTGGGGCCTCCAAGTTCATGTCAGACGCGGTCAGAAGGGCTGGCACGTGAGCGGGCGCCTCCAGGGCAAGGTGGCACTGATCTCGGGTACCGCCCGCGGCCAGGGGCAGGCGGCTGCGCAGCGCTTTGAAGCGGAGGGGGCGACGGTCGTAGGCGGTGACGTCATCACCGAGGGTGGTGTTCCCCACCTTGACGTGACCGATGAGCAGTCGGTAACGGCTTGGATCGCCGGAGCCGTCAGCGATCACGGGCGGATAGACATCCTCTACAACAACGCCGGCGCGGTTCGTTTCGGGCCGGTTGAGGAGCAAACGCTCGAGGATTGGCGCTTCACACTGAGCGCCGAGCTCGACTCGGTGTTCATTGTCTGTAAGTGTGCCTGGCCGCACCTGCGCGAGAGCAGCGGCACGATCTTGAACATTGGGTCGACCGCGGCCATCACGGGGTCGATGACCAATCAGAGGGTCGCCCACACTGCTTCGAAGGGGGGTGTGGTCGCGATAACGCGCCAGCTTGCCGCTGAAGGAGCCCCGCACGGGATTCGTGCGAACTGCATCAGCCCGGGGATGATCGCCACACCTGGGGCCAGCGAGAACCTGCTCGCACCCGATCACCCGATGCGAACCATCACGCATGCGATTCCGCTCCGTCGGCTCGGGACCGCGCAGGACGTGATCAACGCGGCGGTGTTTCTCGCGAGCGATGAAGCCTCTTACATCACCGGGGCAAACCTGGTTGTCGATGGCGGGTGGTCAGTTGTCCTACCCGGTGCGGCCCCGAACGCCTGATGAGCAAGCCGGTCCCGATTGGGCCGGCCTCGAAACGAATGGAGAGAGCGAAGCGATGATTCTTGAGCAGGCGATCTTTGTAATCGACCAAGGCTCCGAGATGGAGTTTGAGTCGGCGATGGAGCAGGCCAAGGAGGTGATCGCGCAGGCCGCTGGGTTTCGTTCGCTGACGCTTCACCGTAGCGTGGAGCGGCCGTCGACCTATCTGCTTCTGAACGAGTGGGAAACGGTTGAAGATCACATGGTCGGTTTCCGTGAGTCGGACCGGTTCAAGCGCTGGCGAGAGTTGATCGGCCCATTTTTCGCGGCTGACCCTCAGGTGGAGCACTTCGAGTCGCCGGTCGTCGCGCGGTGACCCGAGCGAAAAGACAAGAGGCTGGGGAATACGTATGAAAACTCAATATCTGAAAGCCCCGAACCCTCCGACGACTGAGGCGACTGACGAGTTACGCAAGCGTGTCTCTGAGATCCTGCGCGACATCGAAACCGGCGGTATCGACGCGGTAAGACGCTACTCACGGGAATTCGACAATTGGGCACCTGATGATTTCGTCGTTTCAGACGCCGAGTTTCACAGCGCCTCGGATAGCGTGGACGACGCTATCAAGGGCCACATCGCGTTCGCTCAGAACCAGGTCAGGACATTTGCGCGGGCGCAGCGGGGCACGGTAACGGAGCTCGAGGTGGAGGTGGGGAATGGTGTAACGCTCGGGCACAAGCTGATCCCTGTCAACGCCGTAGGCGCCTACGTTCCGGGCGGTCGCTACCCGATGCTCGCGTCATCGTTCATGACAGTCCTGGTCGCCAAGGTCGCAGGCGTATCCCAGGTGGTGGGTTGTGCACCGCCCCAACGGGAGAAGGGCATTCACCCGACGATGCTCTACGCCATGAAGACGTCGGGCGCGGACGCGGTGCTGTGCCTGGGTGGGGTGCAGGCGCTCGCGGCGATGGCATTCGGCCTTATCGATGGACTTGAACCGGTGGACATGCTCGTGGGCGCCGGCAACGCTTTTGTCGCGGAGGCGAAGCGCCAGCTGTTCGGTCGCGTTGGCATCGACCTCTTGGCCGGTCCCACCGAGGTGCTCGTGATTGCCGATGGGGCCGCGGACCCACGTCTGGTTGCGATCGACCTTCTCGGGCAGGCTGAGCACGGCCCGAACTCACCTGCCGGTTGCATCGCGATCGGTGAGTCTGTCGCGCGTGCGGTCGCGCAAGAGGTGGAGGACCTTCTGACGACCTGGCCGACGGCGGACGTTGCCGGCGCGGCCTGGCAGAATCACGGCTGGATCGCGATCGCCGCGAACGACGAGGAGGCCATCGCGATCTCTGACGACGCGGCCAATGAGCATCTGGAGGTTCATGTGAATGAGACCAAGCTCGACTGGTATCTCGAGCGCCTGCATAACTACGGTTCGCTCTTCCTCGGCGAGCAGGCGACGGTCGCATACGGTGACAAAGCAGTCGGGACCAACCACGTGCTCCCCACTTCGCGCGCCGCGCGCTATACCGGGGGCCTGTGGGTCGGCAAGTTTCTCAAGACGTGCACATATCAGCGCCTCACGGCTGTCGGGACCGCGCTCGTGGCGCCTGCGGTCGCGGCGATTTCTCATGAGGAACACCTCGAGGGTCACGCGCTGACCGCAGAGGTGCGGTTAGAGCGCATCGGGCAGCCTCAGACATGAGCAATGCTGCCACGAAGAGGATTCATGATGAGTGATCCGTGGCGCCTTGACGGCCAGCTTGCAGTCGTTACCGGCGCCGGGCGCGGGCTCGGGCGTGGTTGCGCGCTCGAACTCGCCCGCGCGGGCGCCCATGTGGTTTTGGTGTCGCGAACCAGCACGGAGCTTGACGAGGTTGCCGCTCAGATCGCCGAACTCAGCGACCAGAACGGTGAAGGTAACTCCGCCAGACCCGCGGCACCTCCGCCCGCAACAACCATCGTCGCCGACGTGAGTGTTGAGTCAGCCATCGAGCAGGTTGTCGCCCAGGCGGCGGACCTCGGGGAACTTCGAGTGCTCGTGACAGCCGCAGGCACCAATCGCACAGGCTCGGCCCGAGACTACGCGGTAGCCGATTGGGATCTGCTGTTTAACCTCAACGTACGAGCGAGCTTCCTCGCGTGCCGCGCTTTCGGCCGGAAACTGCTGGACCGCGATGCTCGCGGCACGATCGTGATGATGTCCTCACAGATGGGCTCGGTTGGGTATCCCGGCAGGGTGGCCTACTGCGCCAGCAAACACGCCGTCGACGGCATGACCAAGGCGCTGGCCGTCGAGTGGGCGCGCGACGGGATCCGCGTCAACGCTGTGGCGCCAACCTTCGTGGACACGCCGATGACGCGCCCAATGCTCGCCGACCCGGCATTTCGTGTGGAGATCCTAGAGCGAAGGCTGCCCACCGGTCGGCTCGCACAAGTCGAGGACGTCGCTCGAGCGGTCCGCTATCTGGCCTGCGACGCGTCATCCAGTGTCACTGGCCATGTGCTGAAGGTAGACGGCGGGTGGACCGCGTGGTGAACGTCCGTGTCGTCCTGCTTCGAAAGAGCCCGCTTGACCGTTCCGGACGGCCTATCCGAACCAAAATCAGCGTTCTTATCTGGTCGCGGTAGAGTCCTGAAAGTCGGCCCGCGATTGCCGGATCGGCGAAGGAGAGGAGAGGCTGTAATCGACTCAGGCATCAGCGCACGTCATCCATTGGTCGTGGCTGACGCCAGCGACGCCAGCAGCGCTGCTTTGCGCGCTGGAGTTGAATTTGCGCAAGAAAGCTGTGGGCGACTCTCGGTCGTCTACGGGGGAGGCGCAGTTTGAGTCCGTGATTCCGCGGCGAGAGATGGGCCGCCCCGAGGAGATCGCGTCGGTCGCGTTGTTCCTCGCCTCGGACGACTCGTGCTACGTCAACGGCCAGGAGCTGGTTGTCGACGGCGGCACCACAGTGATCTGAGCTCGGCGCCGATTCGTCTGCGCCGCGCAGGCCCGGGCGCACGCCGGGGTATTCAATTCGATCTTCCGCGGCGTCATTGCTCAAGACAAGCCCCTGGACGTGTTCTTCGCCGGCGACAGCCCCGCAGCTAAGGCACATGTCGGCGCGTTCCTGCAGAGCCTGGACATGCGGGCCCTTGATGCAGGAGCGCTCCAGATGGCCTACGCCCTTGAATGGGCCGGCATCGTCCTGGTCGGCCTGGCACGCAACGGCGCTGGCTTCGACATCGCATTGAGCGCCGAGGACCTATAACGAGCCTCTCCGGGAGTGAACGGGCCCGCAGTGGTATTCATCAGCCGGCTCTGATAACGGCGTTTACGCGAAAGCCGCAGCCTGCGACGCCTACCACGTCGCGAATCGGATCGGGCGGCTCCCAGCGGCAGCGAGCGTAGGAAACCGCGCGACTGCTTTGAGCGTTCCGCTGGCACCTCGGCCGACCATCGCAATGGCGAAGACCGAGCGTGGCGACCGGGGGGCGGGAAAACTCTTTGGGGTGCGATCATTCTCCGATGCCTGGGTGGCGCGATGTAGAAATGGCGGAGCCAGAGTTCGCGCGGCGAGTGCGAGAGCTATTTGACGCTCACCGCCACAAGACGCTGGCTAGTCTGCGAGCGGATGGATCACCTCGAATCTCGGGAATCGAGCTGGACTTTGGCGGCGGTGAACTGACGTTCAGCTCGATGGCGAAGTCCCAAAAGAGCACAGATCTCCATCGGGATCCGCGATGCGCGCTGCACAGCGCCACGATTGACCCCGTTGAGGGCTCGGAGGCGCAGTGGCCGGGCGAAGCGAAGATCGCCGGTCAGGCCGTATCCACCTCGATCAGCTCCAGCTCGGAGGGCGACACGTTCCGGGTTGACATCGTCGAGGTCGTTCACACCCATCTCAACGAGGTGGCATCCATGCTCGTAGTCGAGTCGTGGACGCCGGTGCGGGGACTGCGAAGGATTGAGCGCGAATGATGTCGACCTCGAAGCGCGATTGCGCCCTGCTGGGCCAACACGGCTAGTGCGTCGGCGACTAGGACGCTCGGCCTCGCGCGGCATGGTTTTGCAGCTTTCGCGATATGTCGTGTGTTGCCACGCCGGCGCGTGACCTCAGATCCTGCGGTATCGTTTCGCGGCCGTCTGCACGACGCAATCATTTGGAGACGCCGATGACGGACACGACCTGTCACATGTCGATCTCGCTCGACGGCTTCGTCGCGGGGCCCGAGCAGAGCCGGGAGAACCCGCTTGGCAAGCGCGGCGGGGAAGTCCATGGCTGGCATCTCGGCGACGAGCGCGCCAATGATGCAGATATGACTGCGGCCGGCTGGCTCATGCGCCCACGCGGCGCCTACGTGATGGGGCGCAACATGTTCGGGCCGATTCGCGGCGATTGGGATCAGGATTGGCGTGGCTGGTGGGGTCCCGAGCCGCCCTATCACGCGCCTGTGTTCGTACTCACTCACCACCCACACGACCCGATCAAGATGGATGGAGGGACAACCTTCCACTTCGTCGAGGGGTTCGATGCCGCCTACGCCCAAGCGTGCGCAAAGGCCGGCGAAGGGGGCGTCGACATCGCCGGTGGTGCATCGACGGTTCGCCAGGCGCTCGCGGCGGGCGCGATCGATGAGCTCACCCTCGACATCGCTCCCGTTCTGCTCGGTTCAGGCGAGCGGATATTCAACGGCGTCGAGTCCTTCGGCTTCGAGCCTGTAGAGGTGCTGCACTCTCCGCTCGCCACGCACGTCCGCTACCGCCGCGCCGGATGAGCCTGTGCCCGGCAGACCGGGTCGTGTCGCGGGCATCAGCGTAAGGGGAGCGCTCCGCTACTCGGCCTACGTCACAGTTGACCTGGGTGTCGCGGTACCCAATCTCGAACCGGTCCTTGCCGTCCGAACCTTTTCTGACCCAGACGACTCGGATCAGAGAAACAAGAAAGGCTGGCGTTAGCAGGTCTTTTCGGTGATGGGCACGGGTGGTTTCGAACCACCGACCTCTCGCGTGTGAAGCGAGCGCTCTCCCGCTGAGCTACGCGCCCGAAGGTGGGTTGATTCTAGGCGGTCTGACCCGGGGTTGGGCGCGGGTCCGGCGCAGCTCGCGCCAGCTTCTTGCCGGGGTTGAACAGGCCCTTGGGGTCGAGTGCGAGCTTGATCGCCTCGTGCGCGCCGACCGCAGCCTCCGACCACTGGCCCAGCAGCTGTCCTCCCTTGAGCAGCCCGATGCCGTGCTCGCCGCTGATAGTGCCTCCCAGCTCTCTGGCGAGATCGAACAGGTCCTCTCCGGCCGCGCGTGCGCGAGTGGGCTCGCTGGCGTCTTCGGGGTCGTAGAGGAAGGTCGAATGCAGGTTGCCGTCGCCCGCGTGACCCCAGGAGCAGGCCTCGAGCCGATGGCGCGCCCCGATCGCGAGCGTGCGCTCGATCGCCTCCCGCAGGCGGTCGAGTGGCACCGCGATGTCCTCAGACAGCTTCGCGCCGCGCGCTGCACCGACGGCAAGCGACACGCCACCGCGCCAGCGCCAGACCTCGCTCGGCTCGCGCTCGACGGCGTCATCACCGAGCGCCTCGAGCAGCGCGTCGCGCTCGCCTTCGGACTCGGCCTCGCTGATCACCATGAACTCGGGAGCGGGGCCCTCGAAGAACGGCGGCGGCGCGTGCCGTAGGCAGCTGCCCTGCAGGTACTCGAGCGCGGCCGGGACGACATCACAGGCAAGGGCAGCCTCCACACCCATGACCCCTGCGGCGATCGAGTCGTACCCGCAGATCACCGGGATCGCCGCGCGCGGCGCCGGCGTCAGCCGCAGCCATGCGGCGGTGATGATTCCAAGTGTGCCCTCGCTGCCGATCAGCAGGCTGCGCAGGTCATAGCCGGCGACGTCCTTGCGAACGGGCCCGCCGAAGCGCACCAGCTCGCCGGGCGCGATCACGGCCTCCACCCCGGTCACCCAGCGCGAGGTCACGCCGTACTTGAAGGCGTGCGGCCCGCCGGCGTTGGTCGCGAGGTTGCCGCCGATCTGTGACTGCTCCGGCGCGCCCGGATCCGGTCCGAACAGCAGTCCGTTCTCCCGGGCCAGTCGCGCGACCGTGGCGGTGGTGACGCCGGCCTCGACCTCCATCCGCCACAGGAGCGGATCGAATGAGCGCACGCGGTTCAGGCGGTTCAGGGCAATCGCGATCACAGGCCCATCGGCCACAGGGGCGATCCCGCCGGAGAGCCCGGTCGCACCGCCGACCGGGACGATCGCGACATCGTGACCGTAGGCCCAGGCGACGAGCTCACGCACCTCCGCGGCGCTTCCGGGTCGCGCAAGCAACGATGCGAGACCACCGCTGCCGCTCGCGTCCTCGAGCCAGACGTCGCGCTCGACGTGCTCGGGCCCGACGATCTGCTCCACGGAGTCCACGTCCTGGTTATATCGAGAGTGCTACGGAGCCTAAAGCCGGACGAGGTTGTCGCCGTCGAGACCGCGTGTGATCCCCCGCAGGTCGACGAACAATGAGGCATCGTGGGCGATCTGCAGATGGTCGATGCCCGGGTGGGCGGTCACGAGCACGACCGCGTCGGCGTCGGCGACGGCCTCATCCAGGTCCACGCTCGTGAGCTCGAACTGCCGCAGCTGCGGCACGTACGGGTCGTGGTAAACCAGCGCAGCCCCGCGGGCGAGCAGCACCTCGACGATCCGAAGCGCCGGGGATTCGCGGATGTCGCTGATCCCGCCCTTGTAGGCGACCCCGAGGACAGCGATCTTCGAACCTCTGATCGGCTTGCTGACGTCATTGAGCGCGAGCTCGATCCGCTCCACGCAGTAGTAGGGCATCTGCTGATTGATCTTGCCGGCCAGCTCGATGAACTCTGTCGACATCTGAAACTCGCGCGCCCTCCAGGTCAGATAGAACGGGTCGACCGGGAGGCAGTGGCCGCCCATCCCAGGTCCCGGTTCGAAGCGCATGAACCCGTAGGGTTTGGTGCTGGCGGCCTCGACGACCTCCCAGATGTCGATCCCCATCCGGTTGGCGACCATCGACATCTCGTTGACCAATGCGATGTTCACCGACCGGAAGATGTTCTCGAGCAGCTTGGTCATCTCCGCCGCCTCGGGTGTGGAGACCCGGACGATCTGCTCGCATACACGGCCGTACAGCTCCTCAGCCCGATCGCCGCAGGCCTGTGTGATCCCGCCGATCACCTTCGGGGTGTTGCGCAGCGTGTAATCGGTGCGGCCCGGATCAACTCGCTCAGGGGAGAATGCGACGTTCAGATCAACCCCGACCTTCAGCGTGGAGTGCTGCTCGAGCGCCGGCACCAACAGCTCGCGGGTCGTGCCCGGGTAGGTCGTCGACTCCAGGACGATCAACTGGCCGGTCTGGACGACATCGGCAAGCGCATCCGCAGACTGGCGCAACGGCCCGAGGTCCGGCTCGCGGTTGTCAGTCAACGGGGTCGGGACACAGACGATCACAGCTTCGGTGCGGCCCAGCGGCGCGTAGTCCGTGCTCGCGCGCACCCTCGGCAGCACGGCCTGCAGCACCTCTGAGGGAATGTCCTCGACGTAGGACTCGCCGGCCCTGAGCGCGTCGACCTTGCGCTGATCGATGTCGACCGCGATGACCTCCTCGCCGGCCTGCGCGAACGCGACGACCAGCGGCAGACCGACGTAACCGAGACCCACAACACCAATAGCCATGAGCGCTCAGAGTATCGGCAGGCGCCCGGGGAACATGAGCAGGATGCGGGATCGGACGCTCAGGCTCTACGATCCAGAGCGGATCGTGCTAGGCGGGGTGCTAGCGGTGCCCTGTAACTCGCAATCCGCTCAAGCGGGGCTGAATCCCCTCCCGAGGGGTGGACGTCCGCGGTCGAGGTCCTTTGGTGTGGCGGTGATGGTCCGGTCCCAAGGCGATGAAGGCCCGTGAACCAGGTCAGGTCCGGAAGGAAGCAGCCTTAAGCGGTCACCTCCAGGCGCGTAGGGGGAGCCGAGTCGGAGTCATCCAGAGCGACCGAGCCGCGAGCCGACACCACAGAGGAGGGTGCACGATCCACTCGCGTCTGGCTGCAGCGCTGTCACTCGAGCGCCACCGTCGGCGGCGCCGTCGACTCCCGCACGACCAGGCTCGTGGCCAGATCGAACCGCTGGTTGAGCGGACGCCTCGGGGTCCTCGACCATCCCGATCAGGAGCCGCGCGGCGGTCTCGGCCATCTCAAACAGCGGCTGGCGGATCGTCGTCAGCGGCGGCCCGACCCAGCGCGCGATCCGCAGGTCGTCGTAGCCGACGACCGAGAGGTCCTCAGGGATCCTGATCCCGCGCGGGCGTGCGGCCTCGTACACGCCGAGCGCCTGCAGGTCGCTGCCGGCGAAGATCGCCGTTGGTGGCTGGGGCAGCGTCGAGCAGCTGCGTCAGCGGCCCGGCGGCCGCCGTCGACGTGGAAGTCGCCGGCGCGCAGCAGGCTCTGGTCGAAGCCGATACCGGCGCGCTCGAGCGCCGAGCGGTATCCGTCGACGCGGGCGATCGAGCACAGCATGTCCTCGGGGCCGCTGATCATCCCGATCCGCCGGTGTCCGAGCTTGATCAGATGCTGTGCTGCGGCCAGACCGCCTGACCAGTTCGCCGAGCCGATCGAGGCAACGTCCGGCTCCGGCTCGTCGGCCGGGATCGACGACGACGAAGTTGACTCCGCGGCTGCGCAGCTTGTGCTTGTCGACCTGCTCGAGGTCGGAGAACACGAGGATCACGCCGATCGGCCGGCGGCGCAGCACGCCGTCGATCCAGGCGTGTCCGGGGCTGTGGCGGTCACCGCTCTCGGTCAGGATCAGGCTGATCCCGGCCTCACGCGTGACGCGTTCGACGCCACGGATGATCTCGATCGCCCACTCGCTCTCGAGCTCGTGGAAGACGAGCTCGATCATCCTGGCGACTGCCCTTGCCGGCCGCCGGAGGCGCGGCGCAGGTAGCCGTGCTCGTGCAGGAGTCGCTCGACCCGAACGCGGGTCGCGGGAGAAACGTCCGAGCGCGGCCGTTGAGAACTTTCGAAACTGTTGCGAGCGACACGCCGGCCTCCGAGGCGATGTCGGACAGCGTGACGCGGCGATCCGGCCGTCCACACGTGAGTCCTGAAGAAGTGGCTAGCGGTTTTTGAGCTTGACATGGTGTTAGCGAGTCCTCAACGGAATCTTTGCAAGTTTTGGCTTGACAGCGCAAGTCGGTCCGGCGCTAGCCTCGCCCCTGCGATGTACTTTCGTTGAGTATGTCGAAACTTTCGGAGAGGAGAGAGTAAGCAGATGAAGAGTTCCCGAAACTGGCTGCGGCGTGGAGCTGCGACCACAACAGCTGCCCTGGCGGCGGGGTGGCCGTGGCGGCGCTCGGTGCCGGCACAGAGCGCCACGGTACAGCGTCCGCAGCGGCATCGAGCCGTCCGGCGGGCAAGATCCAGGTTCTGGTCTACGGCGACTCGCAGAACAGCGTCGAGAAGTACGCGGTGGCGCAGTACAACAAGACCCGCGAGGGCCATAAGGTCAAGGCCGTGCTGTCCACCATCGCCGGCGAGCACTACCAGACCAAGCTCCAGACGATCATGAGCTCGAGCAAGGCTCCTGACGTGTTCTTCAACTGGGGCGGCGGCTCGATCGCGCAGTTCCAGAAGGCGGGGCTGCTGCTGCCGCTCAACAGCTTCTTCAAGCAGAACCCGAAGCTGAAGTCGAGCTTCCTGCCGTCGATTCTGAGCGCCGCCAAGATCGGCGGCAACTACTACGGCATCCCGATGCGCGGAACGCAACCGGTGATGCTGTTCTACAACAAGAGCCTGCTGAGCCAGGACGGCGTCGCCGGTGCCCAAGACCTGGGGCCAGCTGCTGAGCGACGTCAAGACGCTGAAGAACAAGGGCGTCCAGACTCCGATCGCGCTCGGCGGCAAGTCGCCAGTGGCCGACGCTGATGTGGTTCGAGTACCTCTATGACCGCGTCGCCGGTCCGAGCCTCGTCACCGACGCGCTCGCCGGCCAGAAGAGCGTCTGGAACACGGCCGCCAGCAAGAAGGCGCTCAGCGACATCGCGCAGCTGGTCAACGCCGGCGCGTTCGGCCCGTCGAAGAGCTGGGACTCGGTCAACTTCGGCAGCGAGCCGTCGAGCGCCGACCTGATCGTCAACGGTCTGTCGCGCCTTCGAGCTGATGGGCTCGTGGGACTACTCGACGATCGACAGCGCATGGCTCGACCGCGACCGGCACCGCGCCGGCCAACGGCCCCGGCGCGGCGTTCGTGAACGCCGGCAAGCTCGGCTACACGGCGTTCCCGTCGGTTCCGGGCGGCAAGGGCAACCTCGCCGACCTGGCCGGCAACACCGAGAACTACTACTCGGTCCTCAGCAAGACGCGTTATCCCGCAGGCGGTCGCCGACTTCCTGAAGGTCATGTACTCGCCCGGCGTTCGTCAAGAACGAGCTGGCGCTCGGCAACCTGACGACGACGACGAACACGCCGAAGCTGATCAGCGGCGCCACGGCCCCGTACCTGAAGTGGCAGTACAACCTGGTCAACAAGGCGCCGGCGTTCCAGCTGTCGTGGGATCAGGCCTACCCGCAGACCGACTCCAACACGATTCACACTGCGGTGGCGAACTACTTCGACAACCTCAACCAGAGCCAGTTCATCCAGGCGATGGAGAAGCTCCAGCCCGCCTCGTAGAGGTCCATGGGAATGACTAACCACAGTAGCAACACAGATGACCATGCTCGCGGAAGAACGTGGGCTGGCCAGTAGCAAGGGCTCGGGCGGCCTCAAGGTGGGCCGCCCGAGCTTCCTCTGGTCGCTGCCTGCCGTCACCTACTTCGCGCTGTTTGCGCTGCTCCCGCTCGGCGTGGTCGCTTGGCTGTCCTTCACGTCATGGGATGCCATCGGCTCGCCGCACTGGATCGGCACGGCCAACTGGAAGACGATGTTCATGGACCCGGTGCTGATCCAGGCTTCCAAGATCACCGGGATCCTGGTCGTCCTGGGGGTCGTCACGCAGACGCCGGTGAGCCTGCTGCTCGGCGTCTGGGCGGCCGGTCACCAGAGGAACCGCGCGATCCTGACGGCGCTCTACTTCATCCCGCTGCTGATGTCGGCGGCGGCGATCGCCATCGTCTGGTCCGCGCTGTCTGAACCCCTACTTCGGATTGCCGCACGAGCTGCACTGGCTGTTCGGCGGCGGGCTGTTCAACCACGGCTATCTGTTCAGCAGCCAAGCCGCGGCGATCGGGGTGCTGACGTTCGTCGGCATGTGGCAATGGACGCCATTCCACACGCTGATCTACCAGGGCGGCGCGCGCGCGATCCCCGATGTTCTCTACCAGGCGGCCGCGATCGACGGCGCCGGCCGCGTCCGCCAGTTCTTCTACATCACGCTGCCGCAGCTGCGCAACACGATGATCACCTCGGTGGTGCTGATGGTCGTCGGCGGTCTCACGACCTTCGACTCGATCCTGATCCTGACCCAGGGTGGTCCCGGCACGTCGACCACGTCGACCTCCTATTACATGTATGTGAAGGCGTTCCAGGACTTCCAGTTCGGTCAGTCGAGCGTGATCGCCGTCTTACTGGTCGTCGTCACGACCATTGTCTCGCGTGGTCCTGGTTCGCGCCACCGGCTGGGACAAGATGCGCAGCACCCAGGAGGGGCTGTGACCAGGCAGCGCCCCAACTGGATCGCCGGCGTGTTCAGCGGCATCTGGCTGCTGATCATCATCGCTCCCGTCTACGTGCTGGTCAAGGCGGCCTTCCAGACCCAGGCGGCCTACTCGTCCCACGGACCACTGTCGGCGCCGACGTCGTTCACGCTCAGCAACTTCTCATACGTCTTCCAGAGCGGCTTCGCACGCTTCTTCCTCAACACGGCGGTGATCACGCTCGCGGTGATGGCGATCGTGCTGCTGCTGGTGCCGCCGGCCGCGTTCGCGATCGTGCGCAACCGCAGCCGCACCGTGAGCTTCGTATTCCGCCTCTTCCTGTTGGGACTGGCGGTCCCGATTCAGGCCGTGATCGTCCCGATCTACTACCTGATCCTGAAGGCGAACCTTTACGACACGCTGATTGCCGTGATTCTGCCGACGGCGGCCTTCTCGCTGCCGATCTCCACGATCATCCTGACCGGCGCGATGCGGGACATCACCACCGACCTCTATGAGGCAATGGCGCTCGACGGGGCCTCGTCGTGGCTGACCTTCCGCAATCTCGTGCTGCCGCTCTCCAGAGGCGGCATGGCCACGATCCTCGTGTTCTCGGCGCTGAACGCATGGAATGGCTTCCTGTTCCCGCTGGTACTGACGCAGTCCAAGAGCGTCAGCGTGTTCACCCTCGGCCTGTATTCCTTCTCGTCGACGAGCGGGGTCGACGCGCCCGCGATCTGCGCCGCCGTGGTCCTCTCGATCATCCCGATCCTGCTGGTGTATCTGTTCGCGCGGCGCTGGCTGATCCGCGGCCTGATGGGGGTGGGAGGCAAGTGATGCCGCCACCCGAATCCGCAGCCAGCCGCGCGCTTGCACCGTGGGCCGACGCTTCGCTGCCGCCGAACGTTCGTGTCGAGGCGCTGATCGCGGACATGACCCTGCGCGAGAAGCTCGCACAGCTTTACGGTGTCTGGGTCGGCGCCTCGCCCGACGGTGGCGATGTCGCCCCTTTTCAGCACGACCTCACGGGCGGCATCGACCTGGAGGCCGTGATCGAGCACGGCCTCGGTCAGCTGACACGCCCGTTCGGCACCGCGCCGGTCGATCGCGGCGGTCGGCGCGCTGTCACTCGCGCGAACCCAGCGGCGGATCGTCGCCGCCAACCGCCACCGGATCCCGGCGCTCGCGCACGAGGAGTGCCTGGCCGGCTTCACCGCCTGGGGCGCGACCGCGTACCCGGTGCCGCTCTCCTGGGGCGCCACCTTCGATCCCGCTCTGATCGAGCAGATGGCAGCGCGTATCGGCGCGAGCATGCGGTCCGTCGGCGTGCATCAGGGGCTCGCGCCGGTGCTGGACGTGGTCCGCGACCCGCGCTGGGGCCGGACCGAGGAGACGATCGGTGAGGATCCCTACCTGGTCGGGACGGTCGCCTCCGCCTACGTCCGCGGGTTGGAGAGCACCGGCATCATCGCGACGCTCAAGCACTTCATCGGATATTCGGCGTCGAAGGGCGGTCGCAACCTCGCACCCGTCTCGATCGGCCCACGCGAGTTCGCCGACGTGATGGCGCTGCCGTTCGAGATGGCGCTGCGTGAGACCGGCGTGCGCAGCGTGATGAGCGCCTACACGGACGTCGACGGCATCGCCGCATCGGCCAGCCGCGGGCTGCTCACGGGGCTGCTGCGCGATACGTGGGGGTTCGACGGCACGGTTGTGGCCGATTACTTCGCTGTCACCTTCCTGCGCACGTTGCACGGCGTGGCCGGCACCGACGGCGAGGCGGCCGTCGCCGCGCTCACGGCCGGCGTCGACGTCGAGCTCCCGACCGTCAGCGCCTACGGAGAGCCGCTGGCCGCGGAGGCGGAGGCGGGCCGGATCGAGGTCGACGTGATCGATACCGCGCTGCGCCGGGTGCTCGCGCAGAAGCTCGAACTGGGGATGCTCGATCCGGACTGGAATCCGCTGCCCGATGGATTCGCGGAGACGGACGTTGACGAGATCGAGTCGGTGCGCGGACGGATCACGCTCGACACCGAGGAGGACCGGGCGCTCGCGCGGCGGGTCGCCGAGGAGTCGGTGGTGGTGCTCTCCAACGACGGGACGCTGCCGCTGGCGGACCCCGCCGGCATGCGGATCCTCGTCGTCGGACCGACTGCCGAGGACCGCCTCACGCTGCTCGGCTGCTACTCGTTCCCCAGCCACGTCGGCACGCTTCACCCCGACGTGCCGCTCGGAATCAGGATCCCGACCGTGCTCGAGGGCATCGGCGCCGAGCTCGACGGCGCGGAGATCACCTATCTCCAGGGCGTCTCGGTCGACGGCGACGGCTCCGACGGGATCGCCCAGGCGACGGCGGCCGCTGCCGAGGCTGACCTGGTGATCGCCGCCCTCGGCGACAGGGCGGGGCTGTTCGGGCGCGGAACCTCCGGCGAGGGCTGCGACGCGCCCAACATGAGATTGCCGGGCCTCCAGCAGGAGCTGCTGGAGGCGTTGCTCGACGCCGGCACGCCGGTCGTCGCGGTGCTGGTACAGGGGCGTCCCTACGCGCTCGGCACGGCACCCGAGCGGGCCGCGGCGATCCTCGCATCGTTCTTCCCGGGTGAGGAGGGCGCGACCGCGATCGCCGGGGTGATCAGCGGCCGCGTTGAGCCGTCCGGACGCCTACCGGTCAGCGTCCCTGCCACGCCGGACGCGCAGCCCTACACCTATCTCGGTGCCAAGCTTGCTCATCGCAGCGAGACCTCCAACCTCGACCCGACGCCGCGCTACGCGTTCGGCCACGGCCTCTCGTACACGCGCTTCGAATGGGACCGGCTGACGGCCTCGGTCGCCTCCGTGCCGACCGACGGGACGCTCAGCGTCGGCCTCACGATCCGAAACACTGGCCAGCGGGCCGGTGTTGAGGTGATCCAGTTGTATCTGCACGACCCGGTCGCAACCGTTGTGCGACCGGTGAATCGGCTGATCGGCTACGCCCGCGTCCCGCTGGACGCGGGCGAGAGTCGCGAGCGTGACCTTCGACGTCCCCGCCGATCTGAGCGCCTTCACGGGGGTCGACGGTCGTAAGATCGTGGAGCCAGGTGCGCTGCAGTTGCGGTTCGGTGCTTCCAGCGCGGACCTGCGGCTCAACGCGACGGTGGAGCTGACGGGTGACACCAGATATGTAGACCACACCCGCAGGCTTCATTGCGAGGTGAGGGTGAGGGAGGAGATGCCGACATGGCAACCGTAGTCTTCGATCGCGCCACGCGGATCTATCCAGGGTCCGACGACGCGGCCGTGAAGCAGCTCAGTCTGGAGATCGCCGACGGCGAGTTCCTGGTGCTGGTCGGGCCTTCAGGCTGCGGCAAGTCGACCTCGCTGCGGATGCTCGCGGGGCTCGAGGAGGTGAGCGACGGGCGCGTGCTGATCGGCGATCGCGACGTCACCGACGCGGCGCCCAAGGACCGTGACATCGCGATGGTGTTCCAGAATTACGCGCTGTACCCGCACATGTCGGTCGCCGACAACATGGGGTTTGCGCTCAAGATCCACGGCGTCCCCAGGGACGAGCGGCGGCAGCGGGTGCTCGAGGCGGCGCGACTGCTCGATCTCGAGGAGCTGCTCGAGCGCAAGCCCAAGGCGTTGTCCGGCGGCCAGCGCCAGCGAGTCGCGATGGGACGGGCGATCGTCCGCAACCCGCAGGTGTTCCTGATGGACGAGCCGCTGTCGAATCTCGACGCCAAGCTGCGCGTGCAGACGCGGTCGCAGATCAGCTCGCTGACCCGGCGGCTGGGGGTGACGACCGTCTACGTGACCCACGATCAGGTCGAGGCGCTGACGATGGGTGACCGCATCGCGGTAATGAGAGACGGAGTGCTGCAACAGGTCGGCGCGCCGAAGGAGCTGTACTCACGTCCCCAGAACGTGTTCGTGGCCGGCTTCATCGGCAGTCCCGCGATGAACGTGATGTCCGCCCAGGTAACCGAGGGTGGGGCGCGGTTCGGCACCGCGGTGCTGCCCGTCGATCGCGCGACGCTCGCCGATGCGGGCGCCGAGGTCTCGATCGGTCTGCGGCCCGAGGACCTCGAGATCAGACGCGCCGGCGGCAGCGGACTCCAGGTCAGCGTGCATCTGGTTGAGGAGCTCGGCGCCGATGGCTATGTCTACGCACACGTGGAGCAGGCCGGCGGCCGGACCGACGTCGTCGCCCGTGCCAGTAGCGGTGAATACCCCCGGATCGGCGACGTCGTGACGATGGTCGCGAAGACAGGTCGGGTGCACGTGTTCGATGCCGGCACCGGCGAGCGCCTCAACGGGGCCGTGGGGCTGGCGCCCGAGGTCCCAGCAGCAGCGGTCAGCTAGCAGGAGGCACACCGTCAAGCCGGCTCAGCAGCGCGGCGATCGCAGCGCGGTCGTGGCCCGAGCGAACGTGCTCACGCGGCTGCAACCAGGCGTCCGGATCGGCGCTGCCGCCGTCGCTGGTGAATATCCGCGTGTAGGCGTCGGCTCTGAGCATGTCGAGCACGGCGTCGTCGTAGCGCCCGTAGGGGATCGCGAGCGTGGTGAGGTTGGTACCGGTCAGCTCCTCGAGCAGCTGCCGTCCCTGGTTGACTTCGTGTTCGAGCCGGTCCGGCGGGAGTTCGGTCCAGATCTGATGTCGCAACCCGTGGTTGCCGATCGTCATGCCGTCCCGGACCAACGCGCGGACGTCCGCCCTGGTCATGAAGCCGGGCGTGCCGAGCCAGGCGGGGACCAAGAAGAAGCTGGCTTTGAGCTCGCGCTCCAGCAGTGCCGGCAGAACGACGTCCACGTCGCTCGAGTTGCCGTCGTCGAAGCTGAGTCTGACGTCGCCACGGCCGGCGACGGCGTCGAGCACGGCTTCGAATGTCCCCCGCGAGGCCCAGTAGTCGCGCTCCTCCTCGCCGAAGTCGCGCCCCAGCGGCCGGCCGATGCCGTGGAAGCTGAGGTTGAGCACCTGCACTGTCGTCATCTTCGTGTTCATGATCCCGCTTCGTTGTCCATTCAGCATCGCGATGCGACATGCGAAGCACATAGAACGGCTCGGCGGCGTTCTGACCTAGACTCGATGTGGTGTCCGCGGGTCCCTCGCTCTACAGACGTCACCGACCCCGCACTTTCGCGGATGTCGTCGGGCAGGAGCACGTCGTACGCACCCTGTCGCACGCCGTCGAGCGCGACCAGATCCACCACGCGTATCTGTTCGTCGGCTCACGCGGGACCGGCAAGACGAGCATGGCCAAGATCCTGGCCGCCTGCCTCAACTGTGTGAACGGCCCGACGATCACTCCCTGCGGTGTCTGCGACTCCTGCGTCGCGATCGCGAGCGCGACCTCACTCGACGTGATCGAGATGGACGCGGCATCAAACAACTCCGTCGACGACATTCGCGATCTGCGCGAGAAGGTCGCCTATGCGCCCGTCTCGGGCCGGCACAAGGTCTACATCCTCGACGAGGCGCACATGCTCTCGACCCAGGCATGGAACGCGTTCCTGAAGACGCTCGAGGAGCCGCCACCACGGACGGTCTTCGTGCTCGCGACGACGGAGGCTCAGAAGGTCCTGCCGACCGTCGTCGACCGCTGCCACCGGTTCGACTTCGGCCGCCCCTCCGCCGAGCAGGTGGCCACCGTCGTGCGCCGGGTCGCGGCGGCCGAGTCGATTTCGATCGAGGAAGGCGCCACCGCTCTGATCGCGCGGCATGCGACCGGTTCCTTCCGTGACGCGCTCGGCACGCTCGAGCAGCTCGTCACCTACGCTGGGGATGAGCCGATCAGGCCGCAGGACGTGCTCGCCGTGCTCGGTGTCGCCGACGCCGAGCAGCTGTTCGCGGCCGTCGATGCGATCGTCGCGCGCGACCCGGCGGCGGCACTTCGGGCGGCCGCCGGCCTCGCCTCCTCCGGCCGCGACCCCGGTCAGGTGCTGCGCGACCTGGAGGTGCATGGGCGCGAGCTGCTGACGGTTCAGATCATCGGCGAGGTGCCGGCTGAGCTGCGGATCACGTCGGAGCGAGACCAGCGCCTGGCCGAACAGGCGGGGACACTGTCGCAGACCGATGCCGTGCGGCTGCTCGAGCTCGTCTCCACAGCACTGGATGCGAGCGCAAATGGCGCACAGCCCGGCATCCAGCTCGAGCTCGTCCTGATCAAGGCCGCCGCTCCGGAGATGGACCCGTCTGTCGGGGCTCTGCTGGCTCGGATTGAGCGGTTGGAGAGAGGCGGATTGCGGCCGGCAGCGGCATCCCCTGTCCCGGCAACGTCTGCCGATCAGGGGCCGGCAGCGGAGTGGCGTACTGACGAGATTGCCGGGTCAGCGGATGCCACTGCGCCCGCTCCCGACTCGGCACCCGCCCATGGGCACGCGGACGCTCCCAGCGATTCAGCTCCGGCGGTCGCGGCCCCATCGGAGTCGCCCAGCCTCGAGCGGCAGCCACCCGATGCGCTCAGCGCGCTCGCCGAGGAGCTTGAGGGTGAGCCCGCTGCCGCTTCGACCCCGATGGCCACATCCCCGGAGCCGTTGCCTTCAGTCCCTGATTCGGCCGATTCTCCCGCTGAGGTAGAGAACCTTCAACCCCAGCGGGACACCACCGGCACCGGTCTCGAAGACATGACGAAGATGTGGCCGGCCGTGGTCGAGCTGGTGCGAGGCGGCAACGCGATGCTGGGTGTGATCCTGGAGGGTGCCAGCCCCAGCGCCGTCACCGAGCGCGAGCTGGTTCTGTGCTTCCCGCCCGAGGCGGCCTTCTACAAGCGCAAGGCCGAGCAGGACGACTACCGGCGGGCAACCGCCGAGGCTGTGCGTAACGTGACGGGCTCGATGCTGACGCTGCGGTTCGAGCTGTCCGAGGCGCCCGCCGAAGCCGATGCGGCCGAGGCCGTGCCCGAGCCCGAGCCGGCGCCGATGAACGACGAGGAGCTGGTTCAGCGGTTCGTCGACGAGTTCGGAGCCGAGGAGATTCTGCAAGACGACCAGGAGCGGGAGAGCTGATGCCCCAACCGAACATGCAGCAGATGATGAAGCAGGTCCAGAAGATGCAGGCCGACATGGCGAAGGCCCAGGAGGAGCTGAAGCACGAGGTCGTCGAGGCTTCCGCCGGCGGCGGCGCGGTCACGGTCGAGGTCACCGGCGAGCTCGTGTTCAAGTCGCTGAAGATCGCGCCGGAGGCGATCGACCCCGACGACCCGGAGATGCTCTCGGACCTGGTGCTGGCCGCGGTCAACCAGGGGTTGGAGGCCGCGCAGAACCTGGCGGCGCAGAAGCTGGGCGCCGCGACCGGCGGACTCGGCGGCCCGGGCGGGCTCGGCGGCCTGGGGCTGCCGGGCTTCTGAGGCGCGGACTGCCGAGCGGTCTGTGAGCACCTACGCACCGCCGCTGCAGCGGCTGATCAACGAGCTCTCGAAGCTGCCGGGCGTCGGCGGGCGCACCGCCCAGCGGCTCGCGTTTCACCTGCTGCGGGCCAGCGAGGAGGATGCGTTCGCGCTGGCGGAGGCGATCCGCGAGGTCAAGCAGAAGATCGGGTTCTGCGAGATCTGCTTCAACCTCGCCGAGGGCCCGCGCTGCCGGATCTGCGAGGACGAGCGCCGGGACGGAGACCTGATCTGCGTGGTCGAGGAGCCGGTCGACGTGATCTCGATCGAGCGCACGCACGAGTTTCGAGGCCGCTACCACGTGCTCGGGGGCGCGCTCTCGCCGATCGACGGGATCGATCCCGAGGACCTGAAGATCGAGCAGCTCTACGCGCGCGTCGCAGATCCCGCGCAACCGGTGCGCGAGGTCGTGATCGCGACCAACCCGACGACCACGGGCGAGGCGACCGCCCTGCACATCGCCGCCGGGATCCGTGCGATCGCACCTGACGTGACGGTCACCCGGCTCGCATCCGGGCTGCCGGTCGGCGCCGACCTCGAGTACGCCGACGAACTCACGCTCGGCCGCGCCTTCTCCGGACGCCGGGCGCTCTGACTTCGTAACCTCAGGGCAGATGTTGCCCCAGGAGACAGTGGTGATGAAGTTCGGCGGCACCTCCGTCGCCGATGCGGAGCGGATCAAGCGCGCCGCCAGGCGGATCGTCGCCCAGCGCGAGCAGGGCAAGCGCGTCGTGGCGGTGCTGTCGGCGCGCGGGCACACGACCGACGAGCTGATCCAGGCCGCCGAGGAGGTCTCCCCGCATCCCGACCCGCGGGAGATGGACATGCTGCTGTCCACCGGCGAGCGCATCTCCTGCGCGCTGTGCGCGATGGCGATCAACGACCTCGGGCACAAGGCGATCTGCCTCACCGGCTCCCAGGCCGGGATCGTGACCGACACCTCGCACACCAAGGCGCGGATCATCGACGTCCGCGCCGAGCGCATCGTCGAGGCGCTCGACGAGGACATGATCGTGCTCGTCGCCGGATTCCAGGGCGTCTCGACCAGCCGTGACGTGACCACGCTCGGGCGCGGCGGCTCGGACACCACCGCCGTGGCCGTGGCGGCGGCCCTGAAGGCGGAGGTCTGCGAGATCTACACCGATGTCAGCGGCGTGTTCAGCGCCGACCCGCGGATCGTCCCCGGCGCCCGCAAGCTGACCCAGGTCAGCTTCGAGGAGATGCTCGAGATGGCCTCCTCGGGCGCCAAGGTGCTGCAGCTGCGCGCGGTCGAGTACGCGCGCACCCACGGGGTCCGGATCCATTGCCGCTCGAGCTTCGATGACGGCCCCGGTACCGTTGTGATTGGAGAAGACGAGACGATGGAGCATCCGCTGATCACCGCCGTGACGCACTCGACCGAGGAGGCTCGGATCACGCTCGTCGGCGTCCCCGACCGTCCCGGCGCGGCCGCCGAGATCTTCGAGGCGCTGGCCGTGGCCGGCTGCAACCTCGACACGATCATCCAGAACGAGCCCCGCGGCGAGGGCGCCGAGGCCGAGGTCTCCTTCACGCTCGCCAGCGAGGATCTGCGCGACGCCGAGGTGGCGCTCCAGCCGGTGATCGCCGACCAGCGCCTGAAGGTCGAGACCGACCGCCAGATCGGCAAGGTCTCGATCGTCGGCGCCGGCATGAAGTCACACCCGGGTGTCGCCGCCAAGGTCTTCCGCACGCTCGCTGACGAGAAGATCAACCTCGAGATGATCTCGACCTCGCCGATCAAGATCTCGTGCGTGATCCGCGCCGATGCGGTTCCGCGCGCGGTGCGGTCGCTGTGCGCCGCGTTCGGGCTCTCGGCCGCGGATGCCCGCGAGGAGCTGCCGCTCGGCCAGGAGGCGCGATGAGCCGGTACCGGATCGCCGTGGTCGGCGCGACCGGCGCCGTCGGCACCGTGATGCTCCAGTGCCTGAAGGAGCGGGGCCTTGACCGGAACAACGAGATCGTGCTGTTCGCCACCGCCCGTTCGGCGGGCAAGGTGATCGACGGTCGCACGGTGCGCGCGCTGGACGATCACGCCGACCTGCAAGGGCATCGACATCGCGCTGTTCTCGGCCGGGGGCGGCACCTCGAAGCAATGGGCACCGCGGTTCGTCGAGGCCGGCGCGACCGTGATCGACAACTCCTCGGCGTTCCGCCGCGACCCGGACGTGCCGCTGGTCGTCTCCGAGGTCAACCCGCACGCGCTGCGCGGGCACCATGGCCTGATCGCCAACCCGAACTGCTCGACGATGCAGCTGATGGTCGCGCTCGCGCCGATTCACCGCGAGGCCGGCATCGAACGGCTGATCGTGTCGACCTACCAGTCGGTTTCGGGCACGGGTCAGAAGGCGCTCGAGGCGCTCGACGCCGAGGCCCGCGCCGCGCTCGAGGGTGAGCCGGTGCCGGACACTGGGATTTACCCGGAGCAGATCGCGTTCAACGTGATCGGTGCGGCCGGGAACTTCGCCGACGGCGACGACCACACCGACGAGGAGCGCAAGATGATGTTCGAGACTCGCAAGATCCTCGAGGACGAGTCGATCGCGGTCGCCGTCACCTGCGTGCGCGTGCCGGTCCGCATCGGCCACTCGGAGTCGGTCAACATCGAGACGCGCGAGCACCTCGAGGTGGAGCGCGCCGTCGAACTGCTGTCACAGGCGCCCGGGTTGATCGTGGCGGACGTGCCGTCGCCGCTGCGCTCCGAGGGCCGCGACGAGGTGTATGTCGGGCGCATCAGGCGCGACCCGACGCACCCCAACGGCCTGGCGATGTTCGTCGTCGCCGACAACCTGCGCAAGGGCGCCGCCACCAACGCGGTGCAGATCGCCGAGCTGCTGATCCGTCAGGGCATCGTGCCGGCGTCGCCGAGAGAGGCTGTCGGAGCCGGCGGCTAGCGGGCCGCCGGCGAAGCGAGCACCGTCTGCAGCACCCGGCGCACCTGGTCGATCGTAACCACGCCGGTCAGCCTGCCGTCGTCGTCGACGGCGACCACGGCGCCGAGCCGGCCGAGGCCGTCGAGCATCAGCACGTCCGTCAGTGGTTGCTGCTCGCCGATCTGCAGCTTCGCGTTGTCCTCGGTCTCGAGGATCGCGCCGACCGTCGCCCAACCCTGGCCGCTGTCGACCAGCTCATGCGCCGGTCCGCGATGCGCGATTCCCATGAAGCGGCCGTCACCGTCGACCACAGGCAGCCAATCGGTCTGGTAGCGCAGGAAGGACTCATCGAGCGCCTGTTCGACGCTCGTGGTGCCGCGAACGACCACGGGTTCGTGGTCCATGATGTCGGCGACCCGAACTCCCTGGACGCGGGAGGCGGCCGCGGTCCCGCCGAGCGCCATCCGGGCAGACTGCCCGACCATGAACGCGAGCAGAATCAGCCAGACTCCGGCAAAGCTCGGGCTGCGCAGCGTGAGGTAGAGCCCCAAGCCGCCGAGCATGATCGCGAAGCCCTCGCCGATCCGCGCCGCGGTACGGGTGCCGCGCAGCTTGTCTCCGGTCACGCGCCAGATCAGCGCGCGAGCGATGCGGCCGCCATCGAGCGGATAGGCGGGCACGATGTTGAACACGAAGATGAGGATGTTCATCGGCAGCAGCCAGCTGAGCGCGAGCAGCACCGGCGTGATCTGCACGGTGCCGTCGAGCTCGATCGCATGGAACAGGCGGTGCGTCCCGACCAGAGCCAGGTCGACGCCGAAGCAGACCGCGATGAACAGAAGCGTTCCCAGCGGACCGGCTGCGGCGATGCGGAACTCCTCCCCCGGCGTCTGCGTGTCGCGGCTCATGTAGGTGGTGCCCCCGAACAGGAACAGCTCGATGCGCTGCACCTCGACGCCTTCGCGGCGTGCGGCGAACGCATGTCCGAGCTCGTGAATGATCAGGGAGCCGAAAAACAGCAGCACCGTGATCACGGTCGTCATGTACGCGACGTAGTCCGAGGAGTGCAGGGCCGCCCTGAACGAACTCGACAGCAGGAAGATCAGCAGGAACAACATCGCGAACCACGTGCCATCGACGCCGATGCGAATCCCGGCGACCGAGACGAGTTTGATCGACCGCGCGCGCCTGAACATGCTGCAATGGTGGCACAGTGATCAGGTTGTGATAGGAGTGCGGTGATGCGAAACAGGCTTGGCGGCGTTGCGGGACTGGTGGGGCGGGATCGAGGATCTGCACCGGGCGCTGGCCGTGCTCGACTGGGATCGCAGCACTTTCATGCCCAAGGGTGGGGCGCAACAGCGCACCGAACAGCTTGCGACGCTTGAGCGGATAGCGCACGAGCGACTCACATGCGACTGGACCGGCGAGCTGCTCGCGGCAGCCCAGGCCGAGGTCGCGGGATCGGCATCTGACTCGATCGAGGCGCGACTCGTGTCTGAGGCCCGGAGGCTGTACGAGAAGCAGCGGCATGTACCCGTCGAACTGGCGGTTGCGCGGACGCGAGCTTCCTCGGACGGATACGAGATCTGGGTCGCGGCACGGGCGGAGAACGACTTCTCGGCGTTCAGACCGGCGCTTGAGCGCAATTTCGAGCTGACGCGTGACTACGTCGCCTGTTTCGACGGTTACGACGACCCGTATGACGTCGTGCTCGAGGACTTCGCACCTGATATGCGGACCGCCCAGGTGACCGCGCTGCTCGGTGAGATGCGGGACCGGCTGACACCGTTGATCGGCGCCCTCAGGGGTCGTGAGATCGACGTTGCGCCACTGCACGCGCGCTACCCGGTGGATGGGCAGAGGCAGCTCGTCGACAGGGTCCTGCGCTGGATGGGGTTCACCGACGACAGCTGGCGGCTGGACGACACCGTGCATCCGTTCGAGGCGAGCTTCGCGGTGACCGACGTTCGTCTAACGACCCGCTACGCCGAGGAGTACTTCCCGATGGGGCTGTACGGCGCGATGCACGAGTGCGGTCACGGTCTGTACGAGGCGGGGATCGCTCCTACGCTGCAGCGTACCCCGCTGGGCTCGATCCGGTCCAGCGCGATCCACGAGTCGCAGAGCCGGCTGTGGGAGAACGTGGTCGGTCGCAGCCGCGCGTTCGCCGACGCGTTGACACCGGCCGTCGCCGAGTTGTCCGGCGGGGCGCTCAGCGGTCTGGACGCCGACACGCTGTTCAGGGCCGTCAACTCGGTGCAGCCATCGCTGATCCGGATCGAGGCCGATGAGACCACCTACGGCCTGCACATCGTGCTGCGCTTCGAGCTCGAGCGATCGCTGCTGGCGGGAGAACTGGACGTGGCCGAGCTGCCCGGGGCCTGGCGGGACCGGATGCGCTCCTACCTCGGCGTCGAGGTGCCATCGGATGCGGACGGGGTCATGCAGGACGTGCACTGGGCCGCCGGACTGGTGGGCTACTTCCCGACATATGCGATCGGGAACCTGATCGCCGCCCAGCTGTGGGAGGCGCTGAGTGTTGACATCCCGGACGTGGATGCGCAGCTCGCGACCGGCCGGCTCCAGGAGATCCGGGAGTGGCTGCGTGAGCGCGTGCATCGCCATGGCTCGCGCTACACCGACACCGAACTGCTGACGCAGATTGTCGGTGGCCCGGTGCAGGTCACGCCGCTGATCGAGCACCTGCAGGCGAAGCTGACCGAGGTCTATGGCACGGCGTTGGCGTAGGATCGCCGGGCGAGCCTCCCACCAGATCGAACTCTCCAGGAGATGAAAGTGTGACCGAGACACCTGTGAAAGTGGCTGTGACCGGTGCCGCCGGGCAGATCGGATACGCCATCCTGTTCCGGGTCGCCAGTGGCGCGTTGCTCGGGCCTGACACCCCGGTGAAACTCTCGCTGCTCGAGATCCCACAGGCCGTGAAGGCCGCCGAGGGCACCGCGATGGAACTCGACGACGGCGCCTTCCCGCTATTGGCCGGTATTGACATCAGTGATGACCCGAAAAGGGCATTCGACGGTGTGAATGTGGCGCTTCTCGTGGGCGCGCGCCCGCGCTCGGCGGGGATGGAACGCGGCGATCTGCTCGAGGCCAACGGTGGGATCTTCAAGCCGCAGGGGCAGGCGCTGAACGCTCACGCGGCCTCTGACATCAGGGTGCTTGTCGTCGGTAATCCGGCCAATACCAACGCGTTGATCGCACAGCGGAACGCACCTGACATTCCCGCCGGCCGGTTCACCGCGATGACGCGCCTCGACCACAACCGCGCGCTCGCGCAGCTATCGCGCAAGACCGGAACGCCGGTGCGGGATATCACCAATGTGACGATCTGGGGTAACCATTCGGCGACGCAGTACCCCGACATCTTCCACGCCAAGCTGGCCGGTGCCAGCGCGGCGGAGAAGATCAACGATCAGACGTGGCTCGAGGGTGACTTCATCCCAACCGTGCAGAAGCGCGGCGCGGCGATCATCGAGGCGCGTGGTGCATCGAGCGCGGCGTCGGCGGCGAGTGCCGCGATCGACCATGTGCACGACTGGGTGCTCGGCACACCAAACGGTGACTGGGTGTCGATGGCGATCCCCTCTGACGGTTCGTACGGAGTCCAGGAGGGTTTGATCTCGAGCTTCCCGGTGAGCGCCTCGGGCGGCGAATACAAGATCGTTCAGGGTCTCGAGATCAGTGAGTTCTCGCGGGCTCGCATCGACGCGTCCGTGGCTGAATTGGCCGAGGAGTGCGAGGCGATCCGCTCGCTGGGGCTGATCGCCTGACGGCTGCCGGGTCCCCTGACTCGGTGCCGGACCCGGCCACCAACGGTGCCGGGACCCGGCAAGTGAGCGTGGCCGGCTCCGGCAACCGACCGCCGCCAAAGGGTGTGGCGGCGGCGCAGCTCGACTATTTGCCTGATGCCTTCTCGGCCGATTTCTCGGCTGGGTACCAGCCCTGACCCTCACGGCGAACAACGCCGTCGGAGGTGAGCTTCGGCATCACGCGATAGAGGTAATTCGGCTCGATTTTCATGGCCGTGGCGATTTCCGGGATGGTGATTCCCGGCTGGTTACGAACCAGGTCAAGCGCCTGTGTCGAGCGCGTCTTACCACCGCGCTGACCACCGCGCGGTCGGCCCGGGCCACGCCGTGTGGTGCTCTTGCTCGAGCCTGATGCGCTGCGGGGAGGCCGGCCCGGTCCGCGACGCGGGGTTCCGGCGAGTGCTGCCCGTGCGGCTAGCAGGCGTTCCTCCTCCTGCTTGAGTTCCTTCAGACGCTTGTCGATGTCCTGCACAGCCTCGTCGATAAATCCCGCCATCGGCGCACTCCTTTGGTCAAGTTGACAGCGCCTGTGATGTGGGTGCAGGCTAACTGTGGGGGGTTGTGGCGGCTAACCATATCGAGTGTCACACCGATTCGAGCAAATGCTTCAGACGCGTGAGTGAATCGTGGGCCTCACGTTCGGGAACGTGCCCGATGAGCACACGTGAGGCGACGCTCCCGAGCGGTCCGCCCGGTGGGTGGAACTCGTTCACATAGTCGAAAGTCGTCGGGCCCTGCGGTCGGCCTGTGAGCCGGTAGCGAATCAGTGCCTTCGAAAGCGCCGGCCCACGGCCGTGCCACTCTGCCTCACGCTCAGCGACGACGGACTCCAGTGTCCAGTGCACCTTGAACGAGACCCCGAGGATATGCAGGACCTGATCCATGCGCGCACCCTCCTCACAGGGGTCGGTTGATCTGAGCTTCACGGAGCGGTGGATCGTCACCCACTTCTCGAGCTGCTCGGGATCCATCACCGTTCTCCAGACGACCGCGGGCGGCGCGTCGATCTCAATCTGGACGTGGACAGTGCTCATCCACGACGCACGGTACTGCGAGCCGTCGGCGGACGGTACCTGTGATACGGCGGGTCGCGATTATCACCGCGGAGTTATAATCGACACCCCCTTGTGGAAAGACGTGTCGCCCCGGTGTCCGTAGGGCTAGCGGCCCCCGAGTGGTTCGGTCAGCTCCCAGTCGCGAAGCGCGCGCTCAATTGCCGAGTCGAGCGTGTGTCGCCGGACCTGCAGAAGGACGGTCGCGAGCTCGGGGCGGGGGAGCAGATCGGTGGTGAGTCCCTCCATCAGCGGACCGATCAGCGCGTGCTGCTCGCCGGCGATGACCGCGGAGACCCTGCTCGCGATCGGCGTCAGCGTCAGGCGTCTGAGCGTGACCGTAGGTCGTGAGAGGAGCAGATGGTCGCGGATCCGTTCGATCAGCTCGGTGTAGGTGACCGTTTCGGGGCCAGCGACATCGAGAGATCGACCGGCCACCGCTTGCGAGGCTGCGGATCGAGCCAAACACGCCGTGACGTCCCGCTCGTCCACCGGCGCGGTGCTGTGCTCGCCCCAGGCTGGGATCACCAACGCGGGCAGCCGCTCGACCAGACGGACCAGAAAGCGAAACGATCGCGAACGTGACCCGATCACGATCGACGCGCGCAGGGCGACCGAGTTCGGCACGGCGGCGAGCAGGATCCGCTCGACTCCCAGGCGACTGGCGAGATGGTCGGACAGGCCCGGGGCCACAGTCTCCTCTGATGATGAGGCCTCGGCGGCAGCCGCGTGCTGAGGCACGAGCCCGCCCAGGTACACGATCCGGCCGACACCCGACTCCCTGGCCGCTGCAGCGAAGTTCTCCGCGGTGCGCCGCTCGCGCTCGTCGAACGCCTCGCCATCGCCGGGTTCCATGGAGTGGATCAGGTAGTACGCAACCTCGACCCCACGCAGCGCGTCCGATAGGCCGGCCCCGGTCAGCGCATCCCCGGTTACGAGTTCGAGCCCCGGCGGCACAGGCATCGCGGTCTCGAGGTCGCCGCGGCGAGTCAATCCGCGCACCTCATGGCCCGCCCTCAGCAGCTCGGGAGCCAGCCGGCTCCCGATGCCGCCCGTGACGCCGGTGATCAGAATTCGCATCGCTGACGAAAGCTACGGAAAATGCGGGTCATTCTCGCCTGAGGTCGTCAAAATCCCGCTAATAGCAGGGGAAAAGAAGAAGTTACGAAAGTGTTGCGTTTTCCGGGTTTCGGATTCGCATCGAGGGGGTCAACGCGCTTTCATGGCTGTCACCCGAGGAGAGCGGCACCTCGGAAGTCCTACAAGCGAGAGGTGTCTGGTCGGATGGTGAATGGGCGCGCCCAGGGCGGCGCAAAAGTGTCGTGCGATGGTTGCTTCTTCAAGCAGAACATGCTCTGTGCCGTGAGTCAGGCCGGGCCCTGCGCGACCTATCGGCCCAATCGCCCGGAGGGGCTGCGGCCACCCAGCCAGCTGCGCTTCAACTTCCGCCAGGAACGGCGACTGCAGGTGGCATGGGCGTTTCCGTCCGCCAGCGAGCAGGTGGCCCTGCACGGCTGAGCGGGCCCTGCGCGGCTGAGCGGGGTTGGGCACGGCCGAGCGGGGTTGGGCACGGCCGAGCGGGGTTGGGCACGGCGGAGCGGTCTCAGTCATGCGCGGAGTGTGGCGACCATCACACTGGCGGGCCACCCCATCATCTAGTTTTCCTGCACGTGCAGCTGACCGTGCTAGGAAAGTCCCCCGCGATGCCGGATGCCGACGGGGCCAACAGCGGTTACCTGCTGAACGACGGCGGGTTCAGGCTGCTGCTGGACTGCGGCTCCGGAGTCTTCTCGAAACTGCGGGCGAATTGTGATCCGCTTGCCGTCGACGCGGTGCTGATCACGCACCTGCACCCCGACCACATGCTCGACCTGATTCCGTACGCGCATGCGCTCGGCTACTGGTACAGCGACGCCGGACGACGCCCCCTGCTGCTGGCGCCTCCAGGCGCGAGAGACGCGTTTGCACAGCTTGGGGAAACGCTGAGCTTCGATGCACTCCTGGAGGAGACGTTTGTGATCGAGGAGTACGACCCCGACGCCGAGGTCGCGATCGGGCCGTTCAATATCCGCTTCGCCGAGGTGCCCCACTTCATTCCCGCCTGGGCGTGCGATCTCGGCGCGGCCGACGGTCATCGCTTCACGTTCGGAGCGGACTGCGCCCCGAACGATGCGATCGTCGAACTGGCGCGGGACACCGACCTGCTGATGCTCGAAGCGACCGAGGGGTCTGAGCCGCACATGCAGCTGCACGGCGCCGTGCGCGGGCACATGTCTGCACGTGAGGCTGGCGAACTCGCCCGCCGCGCCAACGCAGCTCGGCTGCTCCTGACGCACTACTCAGACGAGCTCGACGCGAACGCGCTGAGGGCCGCCGGAGAGGCTGCGTTCGGGCGACCGGTGGCCCTGGCCGTGGCGGGTGCATGCTACGAGCTGTGACGGGGCAGCCGAGAGACCGTGCTGAGGTCTATGCTCGCTTGAAACGTGTTCGTTCAAATCACGGGAGTGCAGATGTTCGGTAAGGGCAAGGCCGGTAAGGCCGAGACAAAGGAAGCGCCCAAGAGGAAGAAGCGTCATCCGATCAGGAAGCTCGTTGGGCTTGCGGTGGTTGGCACCGGAGTGGCATTGGCCGTGTCGGAGAAGGCACGCAACACGGTGCTGGACAAGCTGTTCGGCTCCGAGGAAGAGTTCCAGTACACACCGCCGACTCCGTCGTCGGGCGACAGCGCAGGTGACACCTCCGCCTGACCTCGGCGGGGGCCCGCGCGGGATCGGTGGCGGCCGTCCGACGTATATCGGCGGCGCGGGAAGGAATCAGGGCGTTATGGCGTCCTTGGTTGTTGATCGCTGATGGCCACCGAGGAACCACAATCCGGGCGTGACGCGCAGGTTGCGCGGCTGTTGCGGACGGCTGCCACCACCGAGCGGGCACCGGCGGGCCTGCATGCCCGCGTCGACCAGCTGCAGGTAGGGGCCGGCGGCAAGCGCGGACTCCAGCCCGGCCTCAGGGGTGTGGTGCCGCGCTATGTGGGCCTGGCGGCGGGGGTGGCCGCCGTGTTGACCACCGCCCTCGCGTTGACACTCGGGGGCGCCGGGGCACCTTCGATCGCCCAGGCGGCGATGCTCGCTGCACGGGGCCCGGTGGCTTCTGCGCCCAGGCCGGATCCGCAGGCGCCGGGCCGGTTGCTGGCGGCGCACGTGGGCGCCCTCCAATTTCCGAGTTGGCAACAGCAGGGTGGCTGGAAGGCGGTCGGTACGCGCACTGATCAAGTCGGCGATCGTGCGGTCACCACTGTGTACTACTCCGATGGGCGCAGCCGGATCGCTTACTCGATCGTGTCCGCGCCCGCGCTCGGCGGTCTGAAGACCGGAGCCGAGCCGTACGCGACGATCAGGCCCAACGGACGAACGGCGGTCGTCTGGGAGGAGCAGAACCACACCTGCATCCTCTCGTCCACGGACGTCTCCGCCTCAGAGCTCTGGGGGCTTGCGTCGTCGTAAGGCCGGCGCCCGCCCCGGGCTAACTGAGCCGGAGCGCATCCGCCACGCGGCTGCGCGCACGATGGACCCGCGTGGTCAGTGTCGCTTCGCGGATGCGCAATGCCCGGGCGGCCTCCCGGTAGCTGAGACCGACGACATCGACCGCGATCAACGCGTCGCGGAACGGTCCGGGCAGCGCCGCGATCGCGGCGTAGAGCTCATTGACCTCGATCTGTGCGTCTGGGCGCGGGGCGCGGGGATCCTCGACGGTTGCGAGGTCGTCAGGCAGCGGGTTGGTCGGCGGACGTCGGGCAGCACTGCGCAGCTGGCTCACGAAGGTGTTGCGCAGCACTCTCAACAGGTAGCCGAGGTCATCGTCAGAACGCACGAAGCGTGGCTTTGAGAGAACTCGGGCGAAGGTCTCCTGCACCAGATCCTCGGCATCCTCGCGTGAGCCGCACATGCTCCATGCGGCGCGGTAGAGCCGGTCGACGTGGTTGCCCAAACCCTCGGGTTCGAGCTGGTGCCCTTCGGTCATTTGCTCGGGAAGGAAATCACGCTGACGGCGTCCTTCTGGCTAAGAACGTTACGCCCGCCTTGGCGGGCACTGACCGACGGAGGGTTCGATGTACAGATTGAGCAGGATCTTGGCTGCGGCCAGTGCGACTCTGGCGGTGATCGGAGCGGGCGCGGTAACCGCTTCGGCGCACAGCGCTCAGGGCGCGTCTGTGAAGGTCGCATCGGTGAAGATCTCCGGCAAGGGCAAGCACCCGCTGCTGGTGACCTCATCCGGTCACGCCGTGTACATGCTGAACGGCGACAGCAAGTCTCACCCGCTGTGCACGGGGCAGAGCTGCCTGGCACAGTGGCCTGCCGTGACGAGCGGTAAGGGCAAACCCTCGCTCGGCAAGGGAGTGACCGGGAAGTTGACGGTCTGGACTCACGCGGGCATCCATCAGCTCGTGCTGAACGGCCACCCCCTCTACACATTCGTGGGCGACTCCGCGGCCGGCTCCGCCAATGGGGAGGGTCTGAAGAGCTTCGGCGGCACCTGGTGGCTGCTCAGCGGCGATGGCTCGGCGTACGCCGGCAAGTCCAAGTCGGGCGGCTCCTCGTCAGGGGGCGGCTGGTAGGAGCCCGGCGGCGCTCGCTGGAGGCATCCGTCGCTACTGCGACAGCTTCGGCGAGCGCCAGGCCGCCCGCAGGCGGCGCTCGAGCTGCTCGCCGAGCCCGTCGATCGCCACCCGCTCCTGCTTGAGGCTGTCGCGGTCGCGGACCGTCACGGTGCGGTCCGCCAGCGACTGGTGATCGATCGTGATCGACCACGGCGTGCCGATCTCGTCCTGGCGGCGATAGCGACGGCCGATGGCGCCGCCCTCGTCGTACTCGACCTGCAGGCGCTCGCGCAACTCCGCGACGACCTCACGCGCCAGCTCCGGCTGCCCGTCCTTCTTGACAAGCGGCAGCACCGCGGCCTTGATCGGCGCCAACCTTGGGTGCAGGCGCAGCACGGTGCGCGTCTCGCCGTCGATCTCGTCCTCGTCGTAGGCATCGCACAGGAACGCGAGCGTGGCACGGTCAGCACCGGCCGCCGGCTCGATCACGTGCGGGAGGTAGCGCTCGCCGGTGGCGGTATCGACGTACTCCAGGTTCTGGCGTGAGTACTCGGCGTGCTGCCTGAGGTCGAAGTCACCGCGCTTGGCGATTCCCTCGAGCTCCTGCCAGCCGATGGGGTACAGGTACTCGACGTCACTGGTGCCGCTCGAGTAGTGCGAGAGCTCGGCCTCGTCGTGCTCGCGCAGCCGCAGGTGGTCGGCGCGAATCCCGAGCATCGTGTACCAGTCCAACCGCGCCTGCTTCCAGTACTGGTACCACCTCTCCTCGTCGGCCGGCGGCACGAAGAACTCCATCTCCATCTGCTCGAACTCGCGCATGCGGAACACGAAGTTCCCGGGTGTGATCTCGTTGCGGAAGCTCTTTCCCACCTGGGCGATCCCGAACGGCGGCTTCTTGCGCGCGAACTGGAGGTAGTGCTTGAAGTTCAGGAAGATTCCCTGCGCGGTCTCCGGCCGCAGGAACACGGTCGAGCCCTCGTCCTTCACCGGCCCGACGGTCGTCTCGAACATCAGGTTGAAGTGGCGCGCCTCGGTCAGGTCGCAGTCGGGGCCTTCACCGGGGTGCAGGGACGGCTTACGGCCGCACGGCGCGTCCTCGAGCTTGTCGGCGCGGAACCGCAGCTTGCAGGTCCGGCAGTCGACGAGGGGATCGGTGAAGCCGGCGATGTGGCCACTCGCCTCCCAAGTGCGCGGGTGCTGGATGATCGCCGAGTCGAGCGCGACGACGTCATCGCGCTCTCGCAGAAGTGAGTGCCACCACTCGCCCTTGACGTTGTTCTTGAGCAGGACGCCGTAGTGGCCATAGTCATAGCTCGAGCCGACGCCGCCGTAGATCTCGCTGCTCGCGAAGATCAGGCCGCGCCGCTTGCACAGCGCGACGATCTTCTCCATCGTGACCACGTCTTCAGCCATGGCGGCGGATGGTACCCGTCAGGCCAGAGCGGAGCCCGGCTTGGCACTCTGGCGGGGAGAGTGCCAGCTATAGTTCGGTGCGATGCCGATCTACGAATACAAGTGCAAGAAGGGGCACGTGTTCGACGTGATGCAGAGCTTCAGCGACGAGCCGCTGACCAAATGCGAGGTCTGCGGCGCGTCGGTGCAGAAGGTCTTCCACCCGATCTCCGTGCACTTCAAGGGTTCGGGCTTCTACAACACCGATTACGGCACCAAGCGTCGCGCTCGCGAGAAGGAGAACAGCAAGGAATCCTCCTCGAGCTCCTCGAGCGAGAGCAACGGATCAAAGTCTGATTCCTCCTCGGACTCGTCCTCGTCGGCCTCGAAGTCGGAGTCCTCCTCCTCGGGCTCGAGTTCGAGCTCAGAGAAGGCCGCGAGCAGCACGACCTCTGGCTCCTGATAGAGCCGCTCCGGTCTGTTGAGTCGGGCCGACCCGGGAACCCCTGCGACTACCGACCGTTCAGCAGCTGCTGAACCTTGTCGTTGACGTCGGTCTGGCTGGGGACGAGCACGTCCTGGCCGTCGTAGTAGCTGCTGCCCTCATGCAGCGTCTGCGGCTTCGAGGATCCGCCGATCTCAGCCGAGATGAACAACTGCATCAGGTCGAGCCCGCCCATGTCAGTCTGGATCGCGCGCGGCGCGTCCCAGGCGGCCCACGGGAGGTGGAAGAACGCGTGGAGCGAGAACAGCTGCGACTTGATCCCGTTCATGATCTCCTGCTGCATCTCCTCGCGGTTGATGTCGTTGTAGGCGGGGTTGCAGGAGTTCTCGCGAGTGCGTGCGAGCGTGACCGCCTGGACGCCCGTGAGGTGATGGCTGCCGGGCGACAGGTTCAGCGTGTAACCGCCGTCAGCGGCGCCGCCCGAGATCTCGGAGCAGATCCGTGGAGTGGTCACGGTCACGCCGCCGATGTCGTCGATGAACTTCACGAAGTTCCCGAGGTCCACCACGATCATGTGATTGATCTTGATCCCGGTCAGCCTCTCGACGGCCTGGATCGTCTCCTTCGGGCCGCCACACGACCACGCCGCGTTGATCTTCTGCTCCCCGCACGTTCCCGGTAGGTCGACCAGCGTGTCGCGTGGGATCGACAGCCTGCGCGAAACGCCGCCGCCCACACGCCAGATCATCAGCGTGTCGGTCCGGGCGTCGGTCTCGTTCTGATCCGCCGCCGAGAGTCCGCCCTCCTTCGAGCTGTAACCCGACGTCGGCCGGTTGTCCAGCCCGACCACGAGGATGTTGTTGGGCGTGAACAGCATCGGTCCGGCACTGGTCAGCGCGGCCTCGGTCTGCGCTGCCGCCCGGGAGGGAGTTGGAGTGCGTCGAGGCGCTGATGAAGAACAGCACCGCCGAGAACAGGATCCATGCCACACACGCGACCAGGACATAGCGCAGCAACCGCAGCGGGTGCAGTGGCGGTCGAGTCGAGGGGCCAAGGCCCGGAATCCGACGCCAACCGCGGCGCGGCGGCTGCCCCGGTCCTCCGGGACCGCCGGAGCGGCCGCCACCGGCGCTGCCCCCGTGTGGGGCCCGCGGCGGCCGCTGGTGCGAGGCCTGCTTGGATCGCGCCTCGAGCTCGGCATCGGTCTCGCCACGGAGGCGCGCACCCAACCCCCGCGGCATGGAGCGGTACAGCGTGTAGGGGCGGTCGGTCTCCCGCGGCTTCGCATCCCTGGGTGCCGACTGCGACCCGCTGCCCGGGGACGCGGCGCGCGACTGCGAGCGGTTGCCCGCGGGCGCCGAGCCCGGCTGTGAGCCGCTGGCGCCCGCGTAGGTTGCGCCGCCACGGCGGGCGGGCCGACGAGGCTGCTCGCGGTTGTCCTGATCGCCTGTGTCTTCTCGGAATTCGGACATCGTTACAGCGGCCGTCGGAGTCCTGAGACCGGCTCCTTATAGTGGCGTCATGCCCTCACGACTGGTGCTCGGGATTGACATCGGTGGAACCAAGCTAGCGGGCGGGGTGGTCGATGATCGCCTTCAGATCCACAACCGCCTGTACCGCTCAATGCTCGGCCAGGACACCCCAGAGCTGCTCGACACTATTGCGACATCGGTTCAAGAACTCGTTAACAGTGCTGCAGGCGAGGTTAGTGCGGTCGGGTTCGGAATTCCGTCACTGATCGACCAGCGCACGGGAACCTCGATCATCGCGGTGAACCTGCCGCTTACCGATGTGCGCTTCGGCGCGTTGATGGCAGAGCGTCTCGACCTGCCGGTGTTCGTCGACAACGACGGGAATGTCTCGGCGCTCGCGGAGCATCGCGCCGGAGCCGGGGTCGGCGTCCAGGACATGCTGATGGTCGGGCTGGGAACCGGCATCGCCGGTGGCATCATCATCGGCGGAGAGCTCTATCGCGGTGCGATCGGCGCCGGCGCCGAACTCGGTCACGTGACGATCGACATGAACGGCCCCCGCTGTCAGGGCAATTGCCCCAACCATGGATGCTTCGAGGCGATGGCCTCTGGCACCGCGCTCGCGCGTGAGGCGCGACGGATCGCGGCCGAGCAACCCGACTCCGGCCTCGGGCAGGCGCTGAGTGCTGGCCGTGCGATCGACGGCGCGATCGTGACCGAACTCGCCCACGACGGTGATCAGGCGGCGCTGAACGTCCTCAATTTGATCGGCGAGCGGGTCGGCGTTGCGCTGGCGAGCTTCGCGAACATCTTCAACCCTGAGGCGATCGTCCTCGGCGGCGGCGTGATGGCGGCCGGGGAGATGCTGCTCAGGCCCGCCCGCGGGGAGATGCTGCGGCGGGCGCTGCCGCCGGCGCACGAGGTGGCGGTGCTGCCGGCGAGATTCGGAGCCGAGGCGGGGCTCGTCGGCGCGGCCGCACTCGCGCTCGACGGTCTCGCGGCCCGACAGGAGCAGCGGTGAGCGGCAAACTGATCGTCTGCCCGACCCCGATCGGGAACCTCGAGGACATCACGCTGCGGGTGCTGGCGGCGCTGCGCGAAGCTGATCTGATCGCCTGCGAGGACACCCGCCGGACCGGCGCGCTGCTCAAGAACTACGGCGTTTCAGGCAAGCTCGTCAGCTACTACGAGCAGAACGAGAGGGCGCGCTCGGCCGAGCTGGTCAAGCGCATGCACGATGGCGAGACCGTCGCACTCGTGTCCGACGCCGGCATGCCGCTGGTATCCGACCCAGGCTTCGTGCTCGTTCGCGCCTGCGTCTCCGCCGGCCTCGAGGTCGAGGTGCTACCCGGACCGAGCGCGGCGCTGGCGGCGCTGGTCGCCAGCGCCCTGCCGGCCGACCACTGGCGCTTCGCCGGCTTCCTGCCGCGCAAGCAGGCGGAGCTTGAGGCGACCTTCGCCAACGACGAGACGCTGGTCGCGTTCGAGTCGCCGCGTCGGATCGCGTCCTCGCTCTCCGTGCTCGCGGAGCTCGACCCGGAGCGCCCCGTGGCGGTCTGCCGGGAGCTGACCAAGGTCCACGAGGAGGTTGTACGAGGCGGCGCCGAGGAGCTCGCCTCGCGATACGCCAAGGACCCGCCGCGCGGGGAGGTCGTGCTCGTCGTCGGTCCCGCGAAGCCACCCGGCGAGAAGGATCTGGGGCCGGCGCTCGAGGCGGTGCGCAGGCTGGTCGCATCCGGCTCCAAGCCGCGCGTTGCCGCGAGCGTCGTGGCCGAGCTCACGGGCACGTCGGCCAACACGCTGTACAGAGCGCTCACGTCCTGAGGGAGGGGAAATGTCCCGTCACGGGACATTTCCCCTCCCTCAGCAAAAGCGCAGACCCTCGAGGGCCCACCGGCCCCGAGCGTGCTCACCGGCACGGCCGCTGACCGCGGGTGGCGACCGTCTAGTCTCCTGGGCCGATGAGCTTCTACATCACCACGGCGATCGACTACGTCAACGGCGTGCCGCACCTCGGCCACGCATACGAGAAGATCGCCGCCGACGTGATCGCGCGGCACATGCGCCAGCGCGGTGAGGACGTGTTCTTCCTGACCGGAACCGACGAGCACGGTGAACCGGTGGCCGACGCCGCCCACGCAGAGGGGATCGAGCCGCAGGAGCTCGCTGACCGCAACGCCGCGCTGTTCCAGGCGATGCTGCCGCTGCTGAACATCTCCAACGACTTCTTCATCCGCACCACCGATCCCCAGCACGAGGCGCGCGTGCAGGAGGTGATGCAGCGCATCCATGACAACGGCTACGTCTACGAGGGCCTTTACGAGGGTTGGTACTGCCCGCGCTGCGCTGACTTCAAGGTTGAGAACGAGATTCTCGAGGGCAATCGCTGTCCGATCCATGAGATCGAGCTGACGCGGGAGTCCGAGGAGAACTGGTTCTTCAAGCTCTCCGAGTTTCAGGAGCCGCTCGAGCGGCTGTTCACCGAGCGGCCCGATTTCGTGATGCCGGTGAGGGCGTTGAATGAGGCAAAGGCATTCGTCGGACAGGGTCTGCGGGACATCTCACTCTCGCGCGCGAAGCTGACCTGGGGAGTCACCGTTCCCTGGGACCCGAGCCACGTCTTCTACGTCTGGTTCGACGCCGACCTCAACTACTACACGGCGCTCAGCTACGCCCGACCGGGCGAGGATCTGACCGACCGCTATTGGCCCGCGCAGCTGCATCTGATCGGCAAGGACATCGTCAAGTTCCACGCGATCTACTGGCCGGCGATGCTGCTGGCCGCTGGGATCGAGGTCCCCCACCACGTATTCGCGCACGGATTCCTGATGGCGCAGGACGGCCGCAAGATGAGCAAGTCGCTCGGCAACGTGCTCGACCCGTTCGAGGCCATCGACGAGTTCGGCACCGACGCCCTGCGCTTCTATCTGATGCGCGAGGTTCAGTTCGGGCAGGACGGCAACGTCGGGCTCGACGGTGTCAAGGCCCGCTACGACACCGAGCTCGCAAATGAATACGGCAACCTCGCCAGCCGCACGATCGCGATGATCGCCCGCTATGCCGACGGGATCGTCCCGGCGAGCGGGATCGACCCGGAGCTGGCCGAGGAGTTCGGCGGCCTCAGGGCCCAGGTGGCCGAATACCTCGACCGATTCGAGCTCACGCAGGCACTCGACGCGATCTGGCGGCGGGTGCGTCGCCTCAACCGCTATGTCGAGGAGCAGAAGCCGTGGGAGCTCGCGCGCGTTCCCGGGTCCGCAGCCCAGCTCGAGATGGTGCTCGCCACGCTGCACCATGGACTACGGGCGGTGACCGTCGAACTCGGGCCCTACATCCCCGAGGCGAGTGAGACCGTCCTCGCGGCTCTGGACGCGAACCCACTGGAGCCGGTTCCGCCGCTCTTCCCCAAGCGCGATCGCCGATAGATGGTCGACAGCCACACGCATCTGCACATCTGCAAACCACCGGACGAAGAGCTCGTGGCCGAGGCGGTGGCGGCGGGCGTCACGAGGATGGTCACGATCGGCACGGACCTCGAAACCTCGGAGCTGGCGATCGCGGCGGCAGAGCGCTTCGGGGAGGTCTACGCGGCGGTCGGCATCCATCCTGCGCAGGGGGCCTTCAGCGACGGTGAGTACGCGGCGATCGCGCGAATGGCGGAGCATCCGCGATGCGTGGCAGTCGGCGAGACCGGGCTCGACTACTACCGCGATCACTCCCCGCACGAGGATCAGGCCACGGCGTTCCGGGCGCAGATCGAGATCGCGCGTGAGGCCGGCAAGCCGGTGATCGTCCACACGCGCGAGGCCGACGATGACACGCTCGCGATCCTCACCGAGCACACGGCCGGGATGAAGGTGATCCTGCACTGCTTCTCGATGGGGTCGCGGATCGACGAGTGCCTCGCGCATCGCGACTGGTGGGTCTCCTTCGCCGGCAACGTCACCTACCCGAAGAACGGCGACCTGCGCGCAGCGGCGCTGAAAGTGCCGGCGGACCGCCTGCTGGTCGAGACCGATGCGCCCTACCTGGCGCCACAGCCGCTGCGCGGCAGACCCAACGCGCCGGCGATCGTCGTGCAGACCGCGCAGGCGCTCGCGCTCGAGCGCCGCGTGAGCTATCACGACTTCAACCTGGAGGTGGAAGCGGCCTCGGCCGCGGCCTTTGGCTGGTGATGGTCGGTGGTGAAGCTCGGTCAGAACTTCCTCGTCGATCGCAACATCCTCGACGTCATCGAGCGGCTCGCCGCGCTCTCGGACCAGGATGTGGTGCTCGAGGTCGGCGGCGGGCCCGGGCTGCTCTCCGAGCGGCTGGCGGAGAGGGTGCGGTTTCTGCACGTGGTCGAGCTCGATTCGACGCTCGAGGCAAACCTCCAGGGGATGCTCACGCGGTTCGACAACGCCCAGCTCCACATCGGTGACGCGACCGTGCTTGACCTGGCGGCGTTCGCGCCGGCGCCGGACAAGATGGTCGCGAACCTCCCTTACGGGGTCGCCGCGACCGTGATTTTGCGAACGGTCGCGGAGCTTCCCAGCATCCGTTCGTGGGTTGTGATGGTCCAGCGCGAGGTGGGGGAGCGGTTCGCCGCCGCACCCGGCACCGCCGCCTATGGAGTGCCCTCGGTGCTGGCGCAGCTCGAGTGCGACGTGAAGCTCCTGAGGCCTGTCTCGCGGCAGGTGTTCCGCCCTGTCCCGCGGGTCGATTCCGTCCTCCTCGGCCTCAGCCGCCGCGGTGGGCAGATGCAATCCAATTCCACCACGACCGTGACAGGGCTGGTCCATGACGCCTTTCGTCACCGGCGCAAGGCGCTCGCCGGCTCACTGGCGCTCTCGCCCGTGGCGCCGGCGGGGGTCCGAGAGCGTGCGCGGGCGGCGCTCGTCGAGATGGGGCTGCCGGCCGACGCGCGCGCGGAGCGGCTCGCGCCTGAGCAGTTCGTCGAGCTGGCGTGCAGACTGTCGTCATGAGGTTGCGTGCGCTGGCGCCCGGGAAGGTGAACCTGTCGCTGTTCCTCGGACCGACCCGGCCCGACGGGCGCCACGAGCTCGTGACCGTGTTCCAGTCGCTCTCGTTGGCGGACGTTGTCGAGCTGGAGGTGGCGGAGCGGGCGGCCGGTGACGTGGTCGTATGCCCCGGCGTCGGGGGCGTGAATCTGGCGGCACTGGCGCTCGCGGCGCTGCGGGAGCGCGGCTGGGACGGCCCGCCGGTGACGATCTCGATCGAGAAGGCGATCCCGGTTGCGGCAGGAATGGCCGGCGGCTCGGCGGACGCCGCCGCCACGTTGCGGCTGGCGATGGCGCTCGCGCCGGGCCGTGCCGAGGAGATCGAGGCGATCGCCGCCGGTCTCGGCGCCGACGTGCCCGGTCAGCTGCTGCCGGGTCTGTCATTGGGAACCGGCGCGGGCGACGTCGTGGAGCGATTCTCAACGGTGGGGGAGGTCGCGTTCGTGGTCGTGCCGCCCGGGGATCTCGCGCTCTCGACTCCGGACGTGTTCCGGGAAGCCGATCGGCTCGGGCTCCCGCGTGGCGGCGAGGAGCTGGCCGGACGCTATCAGGCGCTGCTGAGCGCGCTCGGGCGGGGTGGACGGCTGCCGGATGAGTTGGTGGTCAACGACCTGGAGCCGGCGGCGGTGTCGCTGTGCCCGTGGTGCTCGGTGGCCATCGAGGCCGTCAGAACGGCGGGCGCGGATCACGCGATCGTGTCCGGTTCCGGTCCTACCGTTGTCGGCATCTGGTGGGGCGATGGCGCCCGCGTGCGAGCCTCGGAAGCCGCGCAGACACTGGCGGGGACGTTGCCGGGAGCCGTCGCTGTGGAACCCGTTGATGCGCAATTCGCGCTGCCGTCGTTAACCTGAGGACCGATCGCGTGAGTAACGACAACATCACATACCTGGTGGGAGCAGGCTGCGTCGTGATCGGCCTCGGCTTCTTCATCACGTTCGTGGTCGCCCCGGCGCTGCAGAGCCACCGGCGCGCGTGGGAGCGGGTGGCGGTGATCGTGCTGTCCGGCTACCTGCTGGCGGCGTTCGCCGGCCTGGGCGTGGTGCTCGGCGCGTGGATCATCCTGCAATGGCCGAACTGGTTCTGACGGCCGGCGCCTACACCGATATGGCTGACGGCGAGGCGACAGGCCCGGTCCGAAGCGGCCCGAACCTGACCGCGCTGGCCGCGATCACCGAGGCCGTGCAGGCCGGCGCCGGCCTGCCCGAGGTGCTTCGCGCCGCGGGCCGGGCGCTCGATGCAAGTCTGATCCTGATCGACCGGTCGGCCTCGATCCTCGCAGTCGCGGCGAAGTCCCCTGCCGACGAGCGCTCGCTGATGCGGGAGGGCGAGGATGTCGAGACGATCGAGCTCAAGGTCGCGGACACGGCCGTGGGGCAGCTGCGGATGCGGACCCGACAGCATGCGATCGATCCGTCGATGCTGAGCCTGGTGACGACGCTGATCGCGTCCGAGGTGGAGCGGGTACGCGCGCCCGAGCGCGCCTCCGAGGAGGCTGCAACCGGCTTTCTGCGAGCAGTATTGAACGGCGATGTCGCCGACCGCGACGATCTCGTGGCGCGCGGCAAGGAGCTCGGTACCGACCTCTCCCGCGGTGCCGCGATGATCGTCGCGCGAGCGCGACCGCGGATGCCGACCGAGGACGACTGGCGCCGGCGCCTGCTGGCGGTCGCCGCCCGCGGCGCGCGCTCGATCGCGCCCGGTGCGATCGCCGCGCCCAGCGAGACCGACGCCGATGCCGTTGTGATCCTGATCCCGGACGCCGATGGCGACACCGCCCGGCGCGTGTCGGCGGCAATCCTGCGCGAGCTCGAGTCGGGCCTGTCCGCCTTCGTGCTGGCGATCGGGCGCTCACGCCGCGTCGAGGACCCGGGCGACGTCCAGCGGGCGGGCAACGAGGCGATGCTGTCGGCGAACGTCGTCGAGGGCGAGCCCGATGTCGAGCTGGCATTCGAGTCAACCGGCACCTACCAGCTGCTGCTGCCGTACATGAGCGATCCGGCTGAACTGCGACGCTTCTACAGCGACACGGTGCGGCCGTTGGTCGCCTACGACGAGCAGTACGAGACCGACCTGCTGGGAACGCTTGCGACCTTCCTCGACTGCGATGCCAACGTCAACGCGACCGCGGCACGGCTGATCACACATCGGCATACGGTCCGGTACCGCTTCGAGCGCGTGCGCGAGCTGACGGGCCTCGACGTCCAGTCGACGGACGGGCGCGAGAAGTTATCGTTGGGACTGAAGGCGATGCGGGTGCTCGGGATCGCAGCTCCGCGCGGCCCCGCAACCGAACCAGGTGCCGAGGGTGGTCGCGTTCCGCGCTGACGCCGGGAAGAGGGGGCGGTTGTGGAACAGGTGAGTCCGGGGCCGGCGGCCCTGATCATGGCCAGGGCGCCGCGACGCGGCGAGGTTCGCCACGCGCTCGAGCCGTTGCTCGGCCTGGACGGTTGCGTCGCGCTGCAGACCGTGCTGATCGGCGAGTGCCTGCGGTGGGCTCGCGAGCTCGGACCGCGCGAGATCTACCTGGCTCACGAACCCGCCGACGCCGGTCGTGACCTGCAGCGGCTCGCCGGCGAGGACGTGATGATGTTCCCGCAGAACGGCGATGGCATCGCGGGACGGGTCGCGGACGCCGTCGCCCGCGTGTACTCGCACTCGCCCGGCCCGGTCTTCATCGTCTGGCCCGACCTCGCGCGGCTGACGGCGGCCCACGCGGAGGCGGCGCGCGCGGACCTCGCCTCAGGCGCCGATCTCGTGCTCGGGCCGGTGTTCGACGGCGGCTACTACCTGATCGCCCTGGCACGTCCCCTGCCCGCGCTGTTCTCGCTGCCAGAGCAGGTCTGGCGTGTACCAGACTCCACCGACCAGGTAGTGGCGGCTGCCGGCCGCGCCGGCCTCGAGGTCGGCGTCCTGCGCGGTGAGCGCGCTCTGCACAGACCGGCCGACGCACGGGCCGTACTGGCTGATCCGCTGTTGCCCGAGGTGGTGGCGAGGGCGCTGGGACGGAGGTGAGCTCGCTTCGCGTCCAGCCGGCGATCGAACTGGGGGACGAGGGCTCGAACCCCGATGTCCGGGACCAAAACCCGGCGGACTAGCCAGTTGTCCTATCCCCCAGGGGTCGCGAAATCTAGCAACCTCGCTGTGACTCCAGCGGGGCAAGCCCACTCTGTCGACGTTAACCCCGCAGGAGGGGGATAACGTCAACAGAGTGGTGGTCGGAGGCCTGTCGACTGACGCCACCGCCCGACGGCTGCTCTAGCATCCGCCCCGTGAGCGGACCCGTCGTCGTCATCCTCGCGGCCGGTCAGGGCACGCGGATGCGGTCGAAGACCCCGAAGCTGCTGCACCCGGTCTGCGGGCGGCCGATGATCGGCTGGGTGGTGGCAGCGGCCAAGCGGGCCGCTGCCAGCAAGATCGTGGTCGTCGATGCGCCCGGGGAGCCGCTGCGCGGGCAGCTCGACGATGACGTGCTGAGCGTCATCCAGGAGCAGTCGCTGGGGACGGCGCATGCGCTGCGGGCCGCCGAGGCTCACATCGATCCAGATTCGGAGATCGTTGTGCTGATCGCCGACATACCGCTGATCCGCCCCGAGACGATCGAGGCGCTCGAGGAGGCGCGGGCGCACGCGGGCGCCGCGGCGACGATCCTGACCGCGGTGCTCGAGGACCCAACCGGATACGGCCGTGTGGTGCGAGCGGCGGACGGCACCGTCGAACGGGTCGTTGAGACCAAGCGGCCTGAGGATGCGAGCCCCGACGAGCTGCAGATCCACGAGGTCAACAGTGCGGTCTACGCATTCGCGGGCGCGCAGCTGCTGCCGGCGCTGGCGCGGGTCGGCAACGACAACGGCCAGGGCGAGTACTACCTCCCCGACGTGCTGGCGATCATGCGGGACCAGGGTCAGCTCGTGACCGCGATCGAGGTCGACGACGTGGATGAGACGCTCGGGGTCAACGACCGCGTGCAGCTCGCGCAGGTCACGGCGATCGCCCAGCGGCGGATCAACGAGGAGCACATGCGCGGCGGCGCGACGATCGTCGACCCCACCGGAACCGTGATCGACGTCGATGTGCGGCTCGGTGAGGATGTGGTGATCAAGCCCGGTACCGCGCTACATGGCGTGACCAGCGTGGGCAACGGCTCGACGATCGGGCCGCACACCACCCTGATCGACGTTGAGGTCGGAGCGAGCTCGAGCGTGATCCACTCCTACGCCGTCGGCGCGGCGATCGAGGACGGGGTCATGGTCGGGCCGTTCGCCTACCTGCGCCCGGGAGCAGTCCTGCGTGACGGCTCCAAGGCGGGCACGTTCGTCGAGATCAAGAACTCGGACGTCGGCGCGCGCAGCAAGGTCCCGCATCTCTCATACATAGGCGACACCACGATCGGCGAGGACACGAACATCGGAGCCAGCAACATCACCGCCAACTACGATGGCGTCGCAAAGCACCGGACCCAGATCGGCTCGAGGGTGCACACGAGTGTCGACACGTCGTTCGTTGCGCCGGTGACGGTGGGGGATGACAGCTACACCGCCGCCGGCTCGGTGATCACTCGCGATATTCCCGAGGGCGCACTCGGGGTCGCGCGCTCACGTCAGTCAAACATCGAGGGCTATGCGGACCGAGTCCTCGCCCGCCGCGACGCGCCGGCGTCGAGCCCGGCGTCGACCTCAGCGTCGAGCTCGGGCTCGAACCCGGCCGAGTCGAAGGCCGGCGACTGAGCGCACTCCGGCCCGCGAGTGCGGGGCTCGGAAACATTTCATCCACATCTCCGCGTAGCATGCGCGGGGCGATGAGCCTCGCCGAAATGCCCCTCGAGTCCAGCGAGCTGCGCGCAGACCCGGGCAAGCGCCTGATGCTCTTCTCGGGCCGCGCCAACCGGGCGCTGGCGGCTCGGATCGCCGACCGGCTCGGCGTCGCCCTCGGGCAGGTGACGACCAAGACATTCTCCAATGGCGAGGTCTACTGCCGTTATGACGAGTCGGTCCGCGGCGCTGACGTGTTCATCGTGCAGCCGACCTGCGACAACGTCCGCGAGGGTCTCAGCACCAACGACGCGCTGATGGAGTTGCTGGTGATGGTCGACGCGGCGGTCGGCGGCTCGGCTCACCGCGTGATCGCGGTGACCCCGTGGTACGGCTACTCGCGCCAGGACAAGAAGTCAGCACCGCGCGAGCCGATCAGCGCACGACTGGTGGCCCACATGCTCGAGTCTGCGGGGATCGACCGGATCCTGACGATGGACCTCCACTCCGGCCAGATCCAGGGTTTCTTCCAGAAGCCGTGCGACCACATGACCGCGCTGCTGATCCTCACGCAGTACTTCAGCGACCTCGGACTCGACGACCTCGTCGTGGTCGCGCCGGACGCCGGGCGCGTGAAGCTCAACAAACTGTTCGCCTCGAAGATGGGGGCTGATCTCGCGATCCTCAACAAGGAGCGCCCACGCCAGCAGGTCGCCGAGATCAGCTACGTGATCGGTGACGTCAAGGGCAAGACGGCCGTGATCGTCGACGACATCATCGGCACCGCCGGGACGCTGAAGGCGGCCGCCGATGCGGTCAGGGATGCCGGCGCCAACCGCGTCTACGCGGCCGCCACCCACGGCCTCTTCTCCGGTTCGGCCTACGAGAACCTGCAGGCCGCCGGCTTCGAGCAGGTGGTCGTGACCGACACGGTGCCGCTGCCGCCGGGCGCGCCGGACAACGTCAAGGTGCTGTCGTGCGCCGACCTGCTGACCAGCTCGATCCGCCAGATCTTCACCGACGGATCGGTCAGCGACGTGTTCGGCGGAGAGAATCAGCTGTTCTAGGCGGGGCGATTCTCACGACTGACGTTCCTGGTCGACGTAACCGCCGCGACCGTCAGAGGTGACGCGTCGCTCGCGGCTGTATCCGCGTTTGCCGACACCACCCCAGCTGCTCCAGAAGAACAGGGAAATCACCAAGCCGAGAACCCCGACAATCATCAGGATCAGGCCGATCGTATGGATGTTGAAGCCGCTGGTCGTGACCGAAACTGCGAAGCGCAGAATGGCGCCGATGGCGATCAACAAGAGGCTTGTTCCAACTCCCATTGTTAGTCCCTCCTCAATAGCGGGTTCGAAGCGGCGGTCAACGGGAGTGCTTCTTCACGGCGCTGTGCGCCTGCCCCACCGCATTCTTGGCCTTGCCCTTCAACTCCTGGGCAGCGCCCTTGGCTTCAGTGTCCCGTCGGCCGGTCGCCGCACCCATGCCGCGCTTGATGCGGCCTTTGAGCTCGTCCGCTTTGCCTTCGATTCGCTGTTCACGATCAGTCATGTCAATGGTCCTCCTCGGATGGAAAGCGTTCTGTCATTTGGACTACCCGAATCTGGACATGCGAAGCAGGGCCGGTTTCGCGGCGCCCGAAACCAACGTCGTGTCGCCGTCAGGGACCGAACGATTTCTTCACCGAGTCTTAGCGTTTTCTCAAACGGTGGCCCCAATCTGAGGTCATGCCAGAAATCGACCCTGAGACGGCCGCACGGCGTGAGCGGCTTCGCCGCCAGGCGATGAACCGGCGGCGGGCGGTGCTGACGAGAATCACGGCGACGCGCCGGGCGATCATCGGTGGGGCCGCGGTTGCGAGCTGCGGTCTCGCCCTGGTGATCGACGCGAGCGCGTCGGGACATGCGACCACATTGGCAGCGTCGAGCTCGTCGGCGAACTCGTCGTCGAGCCGTTCCGCCTCGTACGGCTACTCCTCCTCCGGGGGCTCGGGGTCGGCGAATCGCTCTGGCAGCAGCGGGTCGAGCAGCGGGTCGAGCAGCGGGTCGAGCAGCAGCGGCAGCAGCGGGTCGAGCAGCAGCGGAAGCACCGGCAGCAGCGGGTCGAGCTCGTACCAGCAGAGCCTTTTCGGTGGCTCCTCTCCGACTGCGGCATCAGGCAGCGGCACGGCCGTGTCAGGAGGTTCGTGATGGCGCCGGCCACCGCACCGGGAACCCTGGGTCGGACGGAATTCGCGATCTGGGGTGGACGGGCGGTGGTGGCAGTGTGCGAGCGCGGCGGCCTTGACGCCGCGCTCGCACAGGTGAAGCGGACGGTCGCGGCATTCGACCTGGCCTGCTCGAGTTTCCGCGAGGACTCGGAGCTGGCCCGGTTGAACGCCCGTCCCAACGAGGATGTCGTCGTCAGCCGGCTGCTGCTCACCGCCGTCGAGGCGGCGCTGCGCGCCGCCCGACTGACCGATGGCGCCGTCAGTCCGACCGTTGGCGAGGCGCTGATCGCCCACCGCGTGAATCCGCCCGTGAGCGGGCAGAGCGTTCGGATCACGCCAGCGCCGGCATACACCGTCGTGGCGCTCGATGAAGAGTCCTCGGCGATCAGCTTGCCGACCGGCGTCAGGCTCGACCTGGGTGCGACCGCAAAGGCACTGGCCGCCGATGAGGCGGCGCAGGCGGCGTCAACCGCGGCCGGCTGCGGCGTGCTGGTCAGCCTCTGTGGGGACATTGCCGTGGTTGGGACGCCGCCGCCCGGGGGATGGAAGATCCGTGTGACCGATGACCACCGCGACGGCGACGCGCCCGGCCAGACGGTCGCGATCACGTCGGGCGGACTCGCGACATCGAGCGTGACCGTGCGCCGTTCAGGCGATGGTGCCGAAGCGGTCCACCATCTGATCGACCCCGCCAGCGGGCGGCCGGCGGCCGGCCACTGGCGGACGGCGAGCGTGACCGCCGGCACCTGCCTGGATGCCAACATCGCGAGCACGGCCGCGATCATCCTCGGCGCCGCAGCTCCCGACTGGCTCGAGGGACACGGCCTCTCGGCGCGCCTGGTCAGCCGTGGCGGCAGCGTCCGGTATGTCGGTGGCTGGCCGCGGGAAGGCGACGACCTGTGACCGTCGCGGCGCTAACGACCGCTGCCGCGAACGCCTCGACCTGGGCCTGGTACTTCGGCCGGGCAACCGGTCTGGTCGCGTTGGTCCTGCTCACGGCGGTGGTCGTGCTCGGCACCCTCGGTCCGTTGCGAGTCAAGTCAAATGCCTGGCCGCGGTTCGCGATCCGCACGGTTCATCGTGACGCGTCACTGCTGACCCTGCTCGTGATCGCGATTCACGTCGTGGTGCTCGTGCTCGACGGCTACGTCCAGATTCCGCTCAGTGCCGGGATCCTCCCATGGGGCTCGTCCTACATGCCCTTCTGGGTTGGGATCGGCGCGCTCTCGTTCGACCTGCTGATCGCGATCGCCGTCACCAGCCTGGTGCGCCGGCGGCTCGGGTATCGGACCTGGCGGTTCGTGCACTGGTTCGCGTACGTGAGTTGGCCGATGGCGGTGCTCCACGGCATCGTCGCCGGCTCTGACAGCAGCGCCTCCTGGGCGCTTGCCCTGACGATCGCCTGCGTGGCGACGGTGGCCGCCGCGGTCGTGCTCCGGCTGCAGTACGGGGCCACGACCCGGACGCTCGAGACTTGAACGGGCGAACCTGATGCTGCTCAGCTGGCGTCGCCCGGCGTGTCGTCCCTGTCCTCACCCGGCCACACCCCGAACAGATGGCGGAACAGGCGCAGCGTGAGCTGTTGAGCCACCGCGAGTGAGGCGGCAAGGGTCGCGCCCTCGAGCGCGGCGGAGACGGCGAGCTTTCCGAGTCTCACATCGGGATCGCTGGCCGAGGGCTGGGGCGATTCGGAGAATTCACTCCAGATCGCGCTGAACATCTGCCGGCCTGCACGTGTACCCAGGGCCCGGGCGACGATCGAGAACGGCTTGTACAGCAGCTTCATCTGCGCCTGAGGCTATCGCGCGGGCGGCGTCAGTCGTCCCCGCGGCGGCTCTCCCAGGGCTGCGTCAGTCGTTGGCGCGAACCGGCCGTCGCGCCGGCTCTCGCACCGGCCTGCGCTGAGGACGGCTCAGCCGGTCGGCCAGCCGACCGGGCTCACGCATCCTCACCGGCGACTGGTCGGCGTCGGGCAGCGGGATGCCGCCGCCGGGCCAACGGCTCGGGTCGGGCTTGACGTTGGGCCGGTTGCCCCAGCCGTCATCGGAGCTGCCGCTGTCCTCGCCGGTGTCGGAGTTGTCGTCGCGCAGCGCGGGAATCATCAGGATCGCGACCGCGATGAGCCCGAAGACGTGAACCCCGATGAGGAACAGCATCAACTGGAACTCCGTCATAGGCGTAGGTTACCGCCGCTTTATGTCTCGTCTAGGGATTTCTGTGAACTTTTCTGAGGCTTAATCCGGCGGGGCCGATTGCCGAGGCGGCAAGCTGGATTGCGGGGCCGGCGGCGGCGCTGCAGCTGGGAGCCGGAATCCGCCCCGGCTCGCTACCATCCTCCAACCTATGCCTGAACAGTCCACAAGCCTTCAAGCCACTCGCCGCGAGCCGATCGGTTCGCGAGGTGCGCGCCGTCTGCGTCGTGACGGCCTGGTCCTCGGCACCGTCTACGGCGGTGGCAAGGACGCCGTCTCGTTCCAGCTCGATGCTCGCGTGCTGCGGACTGCGCTCGCGCGCGCAGGGGCGGTGCTCGATCTGCAGATCGACAGCGACAAGGCCGAGCCCGTCGTGCTCAAGGAGCGCGTACGTCACCCCGTGAGCGGGGACACCATGCACATCGATCTGCTGAGGGTCGATCTCAAGAAGCCGATCCAGACCCAGGTCGCGCTCGAGCTGATCGACATCGACGAGTCCGAGGTGAAGACCGGCGGCGTGCTCGAGAACAGCGTCCGCGAGGTCACGCTCGAGGCGGTTCCGACCGCGATCCCGGACGTCATCCAGCACAGCATCGCCGGCCTCGAGATCGGTTCGAGCGTCACGCTGGGCGAGATCAAGGCGCCAGAGGGCACCACGATCATCGGCGATCCCGAGCTCGTGATCGCAGCGATCCGCACCTCGCGCGGGATGATGGCCGATGCGGCCGACATCGAGCTCGAGACCGAGGTCGTCGGTGAGGAATCGTCCGACGCCGCGGCCGAGGGCGACTCCGACGGCGAGTAGCCGCGTCCCTTAGATGCCGCTGCTGCACCGCCGCAGCGCACCCGTCGACTGGTTGGTGGTCGGTCTCGGCAACCCCGGGGCCGCCTACGACGGCACTCCCCACAACATCGGCTTCGAGGTTGCCGAGTGCCTGCGCTCACGCTGGGGCCTCGGCAAGCCCAGATCGAAGTACCGGGGTCTGATCACCGATGGGCGTGCAGGCCCGGGTGGTCCCCGGGTGGCGATTCTGACGCCGCAGACCTACATGAACGATGCCGGCACATCGGTCGGACCGGCCCGCGGCGAGCTGCGGGTGCAGCCCGATCATGTGCTCGTCATCCACGATGAGATCGACCTGCCGTTCGGTGAGATCCGCACCAGGCTCGGTGGCGGGTTGGCCGGCCACAACGGCCTGAAATCGGTGAAGGCCGCACTCGGGACGACCGAGTTTCAGCGTGTGCGCGTGGGCGTCGGCCGCCCCGCAACCACCGATCCCGAGCTGGTGGCGGCGTTCGTGCTGGGCAAGTTCCGCGAGCCCCGCGATCAGGTTCAGGCGCTGATCGACTCGGCGGCCGATGCCGTCGAGCGTTCGCTCGGCGAAACTGCCGAGCTGCCACCCGACGCTGCCTAGACTCGGAGCAGGTACATGCTCTCGGCACTGCTTCATCACGCCGACGACGATCCGCAGACCGGGCGGCTGCACGCCGAGGGCGGTCGCGCGTTCGTCTCGGTCTCGCTTCGACCATTCCTGATCGCGGCCCTGCTTGGCCGCGATCCAGGCCTGCCTGCGATCGTGGTCGCCGGCGATGACCGCCAGGCCCGAGAGCTCGCCTCGAGCCTGCGCGCATGGCTGGCCCCGCGCCGCGTGCGCTACTACCCGAGCCGTGGTGTCACCTACGAGTCGCACCTGGCGCCTCCCGCGCACCTGATCGGGCAGCGGATCGCGGCGCTCGATGCGCTGCTCGGGGGCGGGGAAGCTGGGGTGGGGGAGGCGGCCACTGGAGCCGCGCGGGCCGCCACCCCCGAGCAGGCGCCGGTCGTGGTCGTCAGCACGGTGGCGCTCTCGGAGAAGGTTCCCGACCCCTCGCTTCGCCCGCATGGCTTCACCTTGCGCAGGGGCGATCTGCTCGACCTCGACGAGACCGCCGCCGACCTCGTCGCCGCCGGCTACGAGCGTGTCGACCAGGTCGAGGATCGCGGCCAGTTCGCGATCCGCGGCGGCCTGCTCGACCTGTTCCCCTCGACCGAGGATCGCGCCGTTCGCGTCGACCTGTTCGGCGACGAGATCGAGTCGCTGCGCTGGTTCAGCACCTTCACGCAGCGCTCGCTCGGTGAGGCCGATGAGGTCGAGGTCGCGCCGGCCGCGGAGCTCGCCGCCGAATACCGCGAGCTCGCTGAGATCGCCGCCCTGGAGCGGGAGGAGGACCGGCCCGACATCGCCGAGCTGCTGCCCGTCGAGGACTTCAAGACCTTCATGGAGCTGATCGACCCCTCGGCGAGCGTGCTGCTGGCCGCCGAAGAGGAGGTGGCGCCGGCGCTCGCCGACCACTGGCAGGACGTGACCGCCGCCTTCCACGACGCGGAGGCGCACCACCTCTACGTGGCACCGGACCAGATCACCGCGGCGCTGGAGACACGTGCGCGCATCCGGCTGTCCTCGATCGACCAGGACCAGCCGTTCCAGTTCCGCGGGCAGGCGGCCGAGGTCGGCGCTCGCGGAATCCGCGACGCCGAGCCCGAGCTCGAGAAGCTGACGCGATCGGGCTACCGCACGGTTGTGACGTTCGCGGTGCGCGGGGAGGGGGAGCGCGCCGCCTACAACCTCGGACGCCTCAAGGTCGACTGGCTTGGCAACACCAGCGGGCAAGCGGCCCCGCTGGTGTTCGCACACGCCCGACTCAGGGAGGGTTTCATCGCGCCGCAGTTCCACCTCGCCGTGATCCCGGAGCACCGGCTGTTCCGCAGGCGGCGCGCGCCCGAGGGTCCGGTTCGGGTCGGGCGCAGGGGGGCCCTGAGATCGTTCGCGGAGCTGCGCACCGGAGACATCGTCGTCCACGAGGACCACGGCGTTGCGCGGTTCGCGGGTTTTGACACCAAGACGGTCGCGGGGGTCACGCGGGACTACCTGAACCTCGAGTATGCGGGCTCTGACCGCGTGTTCATGCCGGTCGAGCAGCTGGCCAAGATCAGCCGCTACGTCGGCGGCGGGGGGAGCACGGGCCTGCGCTCTCGAAGCTCGGCGGCACCCGCTGGGACACGCTGAAGGCGCGGGCGCGCCGCGCCGCGCAGGAGATGGCTGGGGAGCTGCTCAACCTCTACGCCGAGCGCAAGCGGCGCGAGGGCCACGCGTTCCCGCCCGACACCGAGTGGCAGGTCGAGTTCGAGGACGCGTTCCAGTACACGGAGACGCCTGACCAGCGCGACGCGATCGAGTTCGTCAAGTCCGACATGGAGGCGCCGCGGCCGATGGACCGCCTGATCTGCGGCGACGTCGGCTACGGCAAGACCGAGGTCGCTCTGCGGGCGGCGTTCAAGTCCGCGCAGGACGGCAAGCAGGTGATGGTGCTGGTGCCGACGACGATCCTCGCGCAGCAGCACTACGGAACCTTCAGCGAACGGCTCAAGGACTACCCGGTGCGGATCGAGCACATCTCGCGCTTCCGGCCGGCGTCGGAGCAGAAGGAGGCGATCGCCGCGTTCGGCCGGGGCGAGGTCGACATCCTGATCGGCACGCATCGATTGCTCTCGCGCGACGTGCGCGCGAAGGACCTGGGGCTGTTGATCGTCGACGAGGAGCAGCGTTTCGGCGTAAAGCAGAAGGAGCTGCTCAAACAGATGAAGCTGAAGGTCGACGTGATCGCGATGAGCGCGACGCCGATCCCGCGCACGCTGCAGATGTCGCTGGCTGGGATTCGCGACATCAGCGTGATCGAAACCGCACCCGAAGGGCGACGGCCGGTCAAGACCTACGTCGGCGAGTACGACGAGGAGCTGGTCAAGGCGGCGCTGCTGCGCGAGCACGCGCGCGGCGGCCAGGCGTTCTTCCTGCACAACCGCGTCGAGTCGATCGACGAGACCGCGGAGCGGCTGCGCGGCCTGGTGCCGGAGATCCGCTTCGAGGTGGCCCACGGGCAGATGGAGGACTCCGAGCTCGAGCAGCGGATGCTCTCGTTCCTGCGCGGCGACTCGGACGTGCTGGTCGCCACCTCGATCATCGAGGCGGGAATCGACATCCCCCAGGCCAACACGCTGATCGTCGAGCGGGCCGACATGTTCGGGCTCTCGCAGCTCTACCAGATCCGAGGCCGTGTCGGCCGCAGTCGCGATCGTGCCTACGCGTATCTGCTGTACCCGTCCTCAGCGGCGCTCACCGCCGAGGCCGCTCAGCGGCTTTCGGCCCTGAGCGATTACACGGAGCTCGGTGCCGGCTTCAAGGTTGCGATGCGTGACCTGGAGATCCGCGGCGCCGGCAATCTGCTCGGCGACGAGCAGTCAGGGCACGTGGCGGCGCTCGGCTTCGAGCTCTACATGCAGATGCTCGACGAGGCCGTGCAGGAGGCCTCGGCGGGCGGCGGTCCCGGCGATGAGGACTGGGAGCCGGTGCGCCTCGAGGTCGGCGTCGACGCGTACGTGCCCGCCGATTACATCCCCTACGAACAGGCCAAGGTCGACGTGCACCGGCGGATCGCGGGAGCACGCGAGGTGGCGGAGATCGGGATGCTGCGCGATGAGCTCGGCGACCGCTTCGGTGAGATTCCGGAGCCGCTCGAGAATCTGCTGCTGCTGCAGACCGCGCGGATCAAGCTCGGGCAGGCCGGCGCGACGGCCGTCTCGTTCAAGGGTGGGCGTTTGGCGGTCACGCCGATCGAGCTCGACTCGACCCGGGTCAAGGCGCTGCGGGCGGAGATTCCGGAGGCGCTGTATGAGTCGGGCAGGTCGCAGCTCTCGATGCGGGTGGCGGCGGACGCCGGCTCCCAGTTCCGCGAGCTGGTCCGGGTCGCGGACGCGCTGCTGTCGGTCACCAGGGCGGCGGAGGCGGAGCCGGCGGCGGCCTGAGCCGTCGTGAGCGGCCCTCTGAGCCTCGCTGTGTTGGCTCCCGATTGCCGCAGTCGAAGAAGGTTGTAAGTAAGGCGTGGGCGCACCGCCTGGATGTGGGCGGGCCGCTACCATCCTCCGCCGATGCGAATCTCTCGGAAGCTCGCGGCGCTGGCCGCCTTTTTTGTGATCGCGATTGCGGTCTCCGCGTGCGGCGGCTCGTCGATCCCCGGCAACTCCGTCGCCGCCATGGCCGGCAACCCGATCACGCTCGACGCTGTCAATCACTGGATGTATGTCGCCGCCAAGGGCCAGGCCAACCAGGCCGCCCAGCAGGGCCAGAACGAGCCGGTGATCGTCGCCAACGACCCGCCCAAGTTCGAGAGCTGCATCAAGCAGATTCGCACGCAGATTCCGTCCTACGCGACGTACCCGACGAGTCAGCTCAAGACCGACTGCCAAGAGGTCTTCAACCAGTACTCGAGCGAGGTCATGGCGTTCCTGATCGAGGGCTACTGGTACCAGGCCCAGGCCTACAAGGAGGGGATCAAGTACACGAACGCCGATCTCATGAAGGACTTCGCCAAGGCAAAGAAGTCGGAGTTTCCCACGGACGCTGAATTCCAGGCCTATCTCAAGTCCAGCGGCGAGACCCAGCAGGACGTCCTCTTCCAGATTCGCGTGAACCAGATGTACTCGAAGCTGCTCAAGAAGTACGAGAAGCCGGTGACGGAGGCTCAGATCGCGGCCTACTTCAACGCGCACCAGAGCCAGTTCGGAACCCAGGCCTCACGCGATCTGCATCTCGTCCGCACCAAGACCCAGGCCGATGCCCAGGCGGCGCTCAGCGCGCTCAACTCCGGCCAGAGCTGGGACCAGGTCGCCAGCCAGTACTCGGAGGACGCGTCCGCCAAGACGACCGGCGGAATGCTGACCGGCATCACTCCCAACGAGGAGGAGGCCGCGGTGAACAAGGCGATCTTCTCGAGCCCGCTGAACAAGGTCGTCGGTCCGGTCAAGGGCCTCTTCGGCTGGTACGTGCTCGAGGTGACCAAGGAGACGCCCGCCACCCACGAGTCCCTCGCGAAGGCGAAGGCGACGATCAAGACGACGCTGACCAGCACCGCGCAGCAGGCCGCCGAGGCGAAGGTCAACGCGCTCGTCAAGAAGAACTGGAAGAGCCAGACGAACTGCAACAAGACTTATTCGGTGGACCTCTGCGCCAACTACGTGAAGCCGAACACCACCACCACGGCGGCGACGACGCCGACGACGTCGACGACGCAGACCGGCACTGTGACGGCGGCCGACACCGGGACGGCGACCGGCGCCGCGACGACGACCACCGCAGGCTAGCCGGTTGAACTCCGGCGGTCCGGAGATCGCGCCGGGGAGCGGGGACGAGATCACCGCTGCGCTCGCGAGGCTTGACGAGATCACGCGGCGGCTGCGGCGTGAGTGTCCGTGGGATCGTGAGCAGGACGAGCGCTCGATCGTCCCACACACGGTCGAGGAGGCATACGAACTGGCGGACGCGGCCAACCGCGGCGACGACGCCAAGCTGCTCGACGAGCTCGGTGACGTGCTGTTCCAGGTGCACTTCCTGGCGCTGCTCCTTGAAGAGCGCGGCGCCGGAGATCTTGCGGGTGTCGCCCGACACGTGAGCGAGAAGCTGATCCGCCGCCACCCACACGTGTTCGGCGAGGTCGAGGTCGAGAACGCGTCCGAGGTGCTGCGCAACTGGGACGCGATCAAGGCGACCGAGGCCGGCCGCGAGCCGGGTGTCTTCGGCGAGGTGCCGGAGAACCTTCCCGGGACCCTGTACGCGCGAAAGGTCCAGCGTCGCGCCGCCTCGAGCGGGTTCGATTTCGGGGGCGTGGAGCTGCCGCTGCAGAACGTGCGCGACGAGCTCGACGAGCTGATCGCGGCGGGCGACGAGCGCGATCGTTTCGACGAGCTCGGCGACGTGCTGTTCGCGGCGGTCAACGTGGCCCGCAAGATGGCGCTCGATCCGGAGCTCGCGCTGCGTGCCGCCGCCGACCGTTTCCGCGGTCGCGTTCAGGCCGGAGTCGAGCTCGCCGCATCGCACGGGCAAAACTGGAACGATCTGGGTCCTGACCAGCAGCTTGCCTATTACGCCCAGGCGCGCCTGAGCCGGTAGGCACGCCGCGGACCGAGTTCGCGGGCCCACCGGGCCTGCGAATCACCTCACGAGGAGAACGACCGACAGATGAGCCAGATCGAGCACGTACACGCCCGCCAGATACTCGACAGCCGTGGCAACCCGACGGTCGAGGTCGAGCTCAGCTTGAAGTCAGGCGCCTGGGGCCGCGCAGCGGTGCCGTCGGGTGCGTCCACGGGTGAGTTCGAGGCCACGGAGTTGCGCGACGGCGGCTCGGACTGGCTCGGCAAGGGCGTCACCCAGGCGGTCGAGAACGTCAACGGCGAGATCTCGACGGCGGTCCGCGGGATGGACGCCGCAGCTCAGGCGGCGCTCGATCGCACTCTGATCACCCTGGACGGCACCCCCAACAAGTCACGGCTCGGCGCCAATGCGATCCTGGCGGTGTCGTTGGCGACAGCCCATGCCGCCGCCGCTGAGGAGCGGCTGCCGTTGTGGCGCTACCTCGGCGGTGAGACCGCGCACGTGCTGCCGGTGCCGATGATGAATGTGCTCAACGGCGGCGTCCATGCCGACAACAGCGTCGACTTTCAGGAGTTCATGGTCGTTCCGGTCGGCGCGGGGTCCTTCAGCGAGGCGCTGCGGTTCTCAGCTGAGGTCTACCACCACCTCAAGAACACTCTGAAGGAACGCGGGCTCAGCACGGCGATCGGCGACGAGGGGGGCTTCGCGCCGAACCTCTCCTCCAATGAGGAGGCGCTCGAGGTGCTGATGAGCGGCATCCGTGCCGCCGGTTACGTGCCGGGTGAGCAGGTCGCGATCGCGCTCGATCCGGCCACCTCGGAGCTCTGCGACGACGGCGCGTACAGGCTCGCGAGCGAGGACCGCACCCTGAGCTCGGCCGAGATGGCTGACTACTGGGTGGACGTGGTCAACCGCTATCCGGTGATCTCGCTCGAGGACGGGATGGCGGAAGAGGATTGGACCGGCTGGGCAGGCCTGACCGAGAAGCTCGGCAAGCGCATCCAGCTGGTCGGGGACGACATCTTCGTCACCAACACCGATCGGCTGGAGCGCGGGATCGACTCCAAGGTCGGCAACTCGATCCTGATCAAGGTCAACCAGATCGGCACTCTGACCGAGACGCTCGCTGCGATCCGCATGGCCCGCGAGGCCGGCTACACGGCGGTGATGTCGCATCGCTCGGGTGAGACCGAGGACGTCACGATCGCCGACCTGGCCGTCGCGACCGGTTGCGGGCAGATCAAGACCGGTGCGCCGGCGCGCACGGATCGCGTCGCCAAGTACAACCAGCTGCTGCGGATCGAGGAGGCGCTCGGCGCAGACGCCGAGTATCCGGGCCGCAAGGCGTTCTCAGCCGCGAACCGGTAGGCCAGAACCGATGGCCGACGGGGGCGAGACCCTCTGAGGGGCGCGTTGCAACGCGAGCACGATCGCTTGCGGCAGGAAGGAGTTTGCGCGCGGCGAACAAACGCAGTAAGGGATGCCGCCCCAAGCTCACAGCTCCGCCGCACGCGCACGCACGACCAGCAGGTCGCGGGACCAGGAAACCTCACGTTCGCGCGAGCGGCCGCGCGCCGTCGCGCGCCGTCTGCCGATGTCGAAGGTCGCCTGGGACAGGAAGTTCCGGCTCATCATGATCGTGGTCTTCGGCATGGTTGCCTGGATCGGCGTGAAGGCCGGTCTTGCGTTGATGGCGGCCCGCAGCCAGTCCTCCCAGGAAGTCAGCCTGGTCAGCTCACTGCAATCGCAGCATCGCAGACTGGTCGCACAGGAGAGGGCGCTGCATCAGCCGGCGACGATCATGCGCGAGGCGCGCCAGCTCGGGATGGTGCGGATCGGTGAGCGGTCCTACGTCGTCGTTCGGTCCTCCGGAAACTGAGCCCCGCTCGGAACTGCGGGCCCGAGCCGCCAGGTGCGCTTGCCGGAGCCGCTCGAGCAGGGCTGAGGCATGGCCGCTGACTTTGATCTCCTGATGGGCCTCTGGGAGGACGGCCAGCGCCGCATCGCGCAGGCCGAGCCCAGACAGCGGCGCACGCTCGAGCGCGTGGTCGACGAGCTCGTCGGGGAGCTCCGGCGTCGGATGGGTGGTCGCTTCCTGGTCGACGAGCTGGCCGACTACTACCTGAGTGAGGGCACCGATTGGTGCTTTCAGATCGCGGTCACGAGCGCGCCCGGTGAGCCGGAGGCTTGGGACACAGGGATGGTTGCCGGCGCCGCGTTCGCTCGTTATGCGAGACAGGCGGCGGACTTCGGCGGCGGCGCGCGGCGCGGCGGCGACGAGCCTGAATGAACGGGCGCCGGCCGGCGCCCGTCGACGAGGCCGAGCGACGCTCGGGGTCGGACGGCGCGAACGCCCTCCGACCCCGGAACATCTCAGGACTCTGAGTCCTCGGACTCCTCGGTGCTCACGCGACGGATCACGATCTGGTCCTCCTCCACCGACACCTCGACCGGCCTGTGGCCGGCCCAGTACTCGGCGTAGACCGGGTCGTCCTGCACGGCGGGGTCGAGCCAGAGCCCGATCCCCTCATCGCCGTGATCAAAGGTGGCCTCTAGCGGGCCATCCGTCTTGCGTTTGCCGCGGGTGCTGCGACCGGCCCGCCGGCCACGCCGGCGCTTGGGCTTGTCGTCGTCCCCGTCGTCCGTTTCGGACTCGGGTTCCTCAGCAGCCGCTGCCGCCTCAGCGTCAAGCTCGGCGGCGATCAGCGCGTCATCCTCGGCACGGAGGTCGATCTCGTCGTCAAAGTCGACGAGCGCGACGGTCGTATCGGGGTCTGCGTCTGGCTCCAGCGCCTGTTCGCGCTTGAAGGCTTGGATCTGTTGGACTGTGACCTCGAGCTGGTGCGCAATCCAGGCATCGGTGCGTCCTTGACGCACCCAGCCTCGGATCCGATTCAACTCGGGCCGCAAAGATCGTCTTGGCATGTGGCGCCGAGGATACAGGCGCAGCCGTCAAGGGCCTCGCCCGGCGCACGCCGGCCACCTATCGGCCGGTTTTCCGCCCGCGCACAGGGGGGTGTCGAGCCCAAGTCAACTCTGGGAAATATTTGAAACTGGAGTGCCGAGATCGGTATGCTGCGGCACGGGGTCGACGAGCCACTCCGAGCTGGAATGGATTTCGCCTTTGGGGTGGAGGCGTCCGTTGCGGCGCTTTCTTGCCGGGAAGGAAAACCTAGGGTGCTTGTACTCACACGGAAGTCAAACCAGAGCATCATGATCGGGGACGACGTCGAGATCTCCGTTCTCGCGATCGTTGGCGAGAAGGTTCGGATCGGGATCCAGGCTCCCCGTGATGTGCCGGTCTTCCGCAAGGAGGTCTACCTGGAGATCCAGGACGAGCACCGTGCCGAGGCCGAGAAGCCCGATGAGGTGGTCGCCGCGGTCGACGCGGCGCTACAGGGCCTGAGCGACCCGAGCCCTGAGGACTCGGACAAGCAATAGCCGCCGCCGGGCGGCCGCCGCCTGTCTCGTCGCTAGGTCAGCAGCAGGTAAAGCGTGGCGAACATTGCCACGGTCACCAGCACGCCGGTCAGCACCAGCGACAACGCCAGCACATAGAAGCGCATTGAGCCGCGCTTGCGCTCGCGTGCATGCCAGCGCTGGCGTGAACGGACCGCCGCCCGGCGCTGCTCGTGCTGGCGACGCTGCTCCTCAACCTCGCTGTGGTGAAGAAACTCCTGCTCGAGCTGAGCGAGGCTCTGGCGCATCTTCATCGCGGACATCGAGGTAAGACCCTAGCGAGAAAACCTTAAGCGCGCGAACGTTGGAGGTTGTCCTCGTATACGCCGACGAAATGCAGATAGTTGTCGGCGACCAGTTTCACGGCGTCCGCCCGTGACAGGCTCTGGTCCAGATAACCCTTGAGCGCGTCCCACCAGATCGAGCGGCCGATCGCAAAGCCGATGAACCCCTCCACAGGCGCGGCCTCGGCCAGCCACTCCTCGACCTTTGCGGTCGAGGCGCCACGGCCGAGCAGCACGCAGGTGACGCCCGCGCGGCCTGGCCCGGTGCGGGCCTGCTTGGCGAGCATCGCGGCGTCGGACTGCCGATCGAGGCCCTCGATCTTCCAGATATCGACCTCGATCCCGAAGTTCTGGATGTCCTCGATCGAGCGCCGCATCAGCCCGGGCCGGAGTTCGGCGTCATAACGGTCGGCGCTGCCACTGGCGGCTGCGAGCTGCTGGTCGGTGGCGGGCACGAGCAGCTCGAACAGGAACCTGCGATCGTGCTCATGCAGCCAGTCGGACAGCCGCTTCAGCCGTGTCAGCTGGCGCTCGTTCATCTCCGTGTCCGGATCCTCAGGGTTGTAACGCACCAGGACCTTCGAGAAGTCGGGGGAAAAGCGCTCGATGTGCTCGCCGAACTCCTCGCCGTACTGAAAGTCGAACTCGTTCTGGCCTGATTTCTCGACGGGCATCGAGAGGCTGAGACCGGCTTGGCGGGCACGCTCCGGCACATCCGAACCAAACTGCTCGTCGACCAGGACACCGGTTGCGCCGGCCTGGGCGCCACGTCCGACGGCCTCGAGCATGCCCTCGAAGATCAGGCGCTTGGCGTCGGAGATCCGCTCGGTCTCCTCAGGCGTTGGGTCACCCTGGATCCCGAACATGTTCTTCTGAAAGGAGCCACGATGGTCAAATGCGAGGATGTAGAGCTTGCCCTGATAGCCGTAAGGCATTCTTGCCCACCTTTGCCGGTTCTGTGAAACGTTTCGCAGCGAGTCTAAACGCGCCTGAGGCCAAGTGCATGGCTGCCGATTGGCCGGTGCCGCCCCAGCTCGCGAGTGCCGGCTTTTTCGACCAGGCTCTTACACTTGATCGGGTGAGTAGCGGTGGCCCTGATCTGTTCGTTGTCTGCAAGAACTGTGGATCAGAGGTGAGCCCGTACATAACCGAGTGTCCGTACTGCGGCACCAGGCTGCGCAAGCGCGCGCCGAAGATCGATCGCAACGGGCGCATCACCGAAAGGGTCGGGCGTCGCACCCCGAGGCCGTCGCTTTCACGCCTGCGCCGTGGGGAGATCCCGGGCATCCGCCACGAGGCCCATCCGTACGCAACGATCATCCTGGTGCTGCTGGGTGTGGCCGGTTGCCTGCTCTGGCGCGTGACCGCGATCAACCGCTCCGAACTGGTCGTCTACGGGAATCCGATCGGCCAGTGGTGGCGGGTGTTCACCGCCTCGTTCATTTACGACAACACCGGCTATGCGTTCGTCGCGCTTGTGATCATCGCCCTCTATGGCGCGCTGCTGGAGCGCCGCCATGGGCCGGTCGTGGTGATCGCGCTCGCGCTCGCAGGCGGCGCCGGCGGGATCGCAGTGGCGGGACGCGCCAGCGACAACCTGGTCATGGGCGGTAACGGAGCGGCGCTGGCGCTGCTCTGCGCCTGGGTCGTGCCCGACCTGATGCGGCTGACCGCACACCGGGAATACGACAGTGACCTGCTCGGGACGGCGGTCCTGGCCGGCGTGATCGCGCTGATGCCGGTTGCCGCGCCTCACGCCAGCTGGGTGGCCGCGGGGGTCGGGGCTGGCGCCGGGTTGGTGCTCGGCCTGCTGTTGATGCGGATGCATCACGACTGAGCGCGCTCAACCGCTGATCGGGCCGGGCCTGCGACGGATCTGCGAAGCTGACTGAGTGAGCTTCTCCGACGCCGAAATCGACGCCGCGATCACGGCGCTCAGCGACCCTGGGCGGCTCGCCGCGGCGCAGGACGTAGTCGCCCGGGCCGCTCCGAGCCTGCAGCAGGTGCTCGGCAGCGCCCTGCACGAGGGCGGTTGGTTTGACACCGCCCACGAGGCCGCCGTCAAGGATGCGATCCAGGGCGACGATCCGCACGCCCGCCTGGTTGCCGTGCGTACGCTGCTGGCCGAGGAGACGCGGCTGACGATGCTGGTTGGCGTGGCCGTGGGCTTCGAGCTCGCGCGGGAGCTGGGCTACACGCCGCCGGAAGCCATGCCCGAAACCGTCCCCGAGGAGGATTAGATGGAGATCAGGTATTACGGACACGCCACATTCGAGCTCGCCGACGGCGACACCTCAGTGCTGATCGACCCGTTTTTGACCGGCAACCCCAAGGCCTCGATCGCGGCCGAGGATCTCAACCCGACCACGATCCTTCTGACTCACGGCCACGGCGACCACGTCGGCGACGCCGTCCCGATCTCCAAGCGCAGCGGCGCGCCCGTGCTGGCGATCGTCGAGTTGGCGGCGGAGCTCGGCGAGGACGGCGCCAACGCCCAGGACGTGAACATCGGCGGCACGGTCCAGTTCGATTGGGGCTGGGCGAAGATGGTGCCGGCCTGGCACACCTCGACGACGCCGAAGGGCACCGTCAACACTCCCGCCGGCCTGCTGATCAACTTCTACGACACGATCGTCTACCACCTCGGCGACACCGGTCTCTTCTCCGATCTGCAGCTGGTGGGCAAGCGCGCCCCGATCGACTACGCGCTGATGTGCGTCGGCGGGCACTACACGATGGATCGAGTCGATGCGGTCGATGCCGCCGCGCTGGTCGGCGCCAAGACCGTGATCCCCTGTCACTACAACACGTTCCCGGCGATCGAGACCGACGTTCAGGCGTTCAAGTCAGATGTCGAGTCGGCCACGACCTCCGACGTGCTGGTGCTCGACCCGGGGCAGACCCACACGACCTGAGGCTGTTGCTGCCGGGGGCGGCTGCGCTCTGCCGCCCCCGACGCTGAAGCCGGCTGCCCAGGCGGCCTCAGCCGATCTGGTCGCCGATCTGCGCGTCCTGGTCGGGCCGCAGCAGCACAACGCCGAGCTCATCGTCGAGCGCGCCGAGCACCAGCACCTCTGACATGAACGGCCCGATCTGGCGAGGCGGGAAGTTGACCACGGCGACCACGAGCGTGTCGAGCAGCTGCTCGCGCGTATAGGTCTTGACCTGGGCCGACGAGCGCCTGACCCCGACCTCGGGGCCGAAGTCGATCGTGAGCTTCCAGGCGGGTTTTCGCGCCTCGGGGAACTCGTCGACTGCTGTGACCCGGCCGACGCGCATGTCGACCTGGAGGAAGTGATTGAAGTCGATCAACGAGCCTACGGCGTGTTGGCCGTGGGCGACGCGGTTGTCGCCGGCGATGTTGTCGTGCCCGGCGAAGTCGTCGTATCGGCCGGAGTGGTCGTGGTCCCCGGCGCCGTCGTGGTCGGGTCAGCCGGTGTGGTCGTCGTGCCCGGCGAAGTCGTCGTCGGAGCCGGTGTTGTGGTGGTCGCCGGCGTCGTGGGCATGGCAGCGAGTGTTGTGGTGGTGCTCTGCGGTGCCGTCGTGGTTCCGGGTGCGGCCGGGCTGACGCCGCCACTGGTCGTCGAGGTTGCGCCAGTGGCGGTCGTGGCCGTCGCGGCTGTGGTGGTGTTCTGAATATCCGTTGGTGGGGTCATGCCGGTGCTCACCGAGGCTGCGCTGCTGGGCGCGCTCGGCTGAGTCGCGACCGCTGGCTGTGCGGGCATCGTCGGCGTGCTCGTCACGGCTGCCGCCCCGGCGGTCAAGTGCTCGGGCTGCGTTGGGGTCGTGGCCACAGCAGGAGGTGTAAGCGTCGTCTGCTTGACGACATGCGAGCGCGGCAGCGACCCGAGGACGGTGCCGACCGAGCCGGCGAGCTTGGCGCTGCCGGTGGCCGCGCTCGCGAGACCACTGTTCACCGAGCGAGTGACGAGTGTGGCCGACGAGGGGCCGTGATGATGGTGCGAGGTGTCCTGGCTCACCGCCACGGTCCCTGCGGTGACGAGCGCCGCCGCCGCGAGTCCGGCGGCCGCCTTGGTCGCGATGGCGCCGACTCCTGCTGTGATCAGTCCCGTGGATCCGGCGCCCGCGGCCGCCCCGGCTGCACCGGCGGCTCCGGCTGCGCCTGCACCCGCCGCCGCAGCGCCGCCCGCCGTGCCGGCGGCTCCGGCTGATCCGGCACCGACTGCGCCGGCCGCGTGGGCTCCGGCTGATCCGGCAGCCGAGTGTCCGAAGTGTGCAAACAGGAACTTCCGGAAGAGACCGAGGGCTCCGAGCGGCGCGAGCGCCGCGAGCGCCTTGTTGGTCCTGCGCATCTCACCCCCGAAGACCGCGCACCGCGCGCAGTTCTTGACGTGGCGGCGGGCCGGCGGGCTGGTCTTGCGCCGTATTCCCTCAGCGATCTCAGCGAACTCCTCGCGCACCTCATCGCAGCTCAGCAGACGCGCCTCAGCCGCCTCCGTGAGGGACACGCGCGCGCGCACGAGCAGCGACTTGACGCTGGAGACGGTGGTCTCCATCGTCTCGGCGATCTGCTCGTAGGACAGCGCCTCCAGTTCGCGCAGGATCAGCGCGGTGCGCTGGCTCTCCGGCAGCTCGCCGATGTCATCCAGAAGCTGACGGAACTCCTCGCGGTCATGGACCTTGTCGGCGGTGCTCGCGCCGTGGTCCGAGTAGTGGATGTCCATCGAGTCGACGCCGATCGCCTTGTTGCGGCGCAGGTGGTTGAGGCAGCGGTTACGCGCGATTCGGTATAGCCACGGGCGCACGTTGATCGGCCGGTTGTCCGCGAGCATCGCGTTGTAGGAGGCGGTCAGGACGTCCTGGAGCACGTCCTCCGCGTCCTCGCGCGAGCCGAGCAGGTGGCGACAGAACGACAACAGCCGGCTGTGGTACCTCGCGACCAGCACCTCGAAGGCGCCCTGGTTGCCCCGCCGGATCAGAGTTACGAGGCGTTCATCGGACTGCAGCCGAAGCAGCGGCGAGCGGCCGTGAAGACCGGCTCCGCCTGAGTGTCTAAGTGCTGAAACTTCCATTCCGGCCTCTAGATCCACTCCAACAACCTAGCAATTGGAAAGTTGCGGTTGGATGTGTGCACGATGAACAAAAGCCGGTGGTTGCAGCCTGTTAGGCGGGTAACATGCGCCCACGGGTCAACGTACCCGGAAGCCCGGGTAGACAAACTGGCAAAGTCGGCGCTCTTAAAAAGCGCTGCCCGCAAGGGCTCTGCGGGTTCGATCCCCGCCCCGGGTATCAAACAGCTCTGCCACCGGGACGGCCTGTTCGCTATCGGTCGACTGCGTACTGCTCAAGCGACGGCGCGCTCTGTCGTCTCCATCGTCTGCATGTGTGTCCGTCCCAGGCGAGCGATCAGGTGCTCGGCGAGGTCATGGTTGCCGCTTATCGTCAGCGACGCCATGCCCCCACCGGGCGCGAAGGCCTCCACCCAGGCGCTCGTGTTGCCCGTGATCTGACTTGCCGGCGCGTCCGCAGGCTGCTCGGTCACCTGGCAGCCGGCGTCATCGAAGGTGACCGTCATCGTCAGCGGCCCGCCTTCGCGATGCCCGTCAGTGACGGTGCACTCGATTTCACCGTCATGCCCGTCGCTCGTGACGAGCCCCGGCACGAGCCGGAAGATCGCACCCACGTCGACGCGCTCGCCGCTGCGAGGCGGGCTCCACGCCCAGCGGTATCCCCACAGCGCGAGCTCGGCCAGCACGGGCATCAGATCGCGTGCCCGCGGAGTGAGCTCATAATCGACGCGCGGTGGTACCTCGCGGTAGCGCTTGCGCGTCAACATGCCGTCGGCGACCATCCGATTCAGCCGCGAACGCAGCTGTTCGGTGGAGATTCCCGGCAGCACTCGCTGCAACTCCACGAACCGTCGCGGTCCCGCCGCGAGGTCCCGGACGATCAGCAGCGTCCATTTGTCACCGACAAGGTCAGTCGCCGGGGGAGGCGCGCAAGCTCAAGCTCGCATTCGGCCTCGGCACGCAGGTGTGGGCGATGGTGCTGGATGAGCCGACCAACCATCTCGATATCCCCGCGATTCGAGCGCCTCGAAGCTGCGCTCGCGGAGTATCCGGGCTCGTTGCTGATGGTGACGCACGACGACGCGCTCGCGCGCCGCTGCACTTCGATTCAGTGGCGCCTGGCAAATAGCGGCATCATCGCAACCTCGATGTGAGAGCGGCGACGGTCTGCTGGACCGTATTGTCGTGAAGAGATAACTTGGAGGTTGGAAAGAGAAGATGAAATCAAAGGCGAAAAAGCCCGCCCCTCGAGTGCGAAAGAATCGAGTGGTTAGAAAGTCCGCCGAATCGTCAGCAAACGGAAATTCGCCGAGCGGATTTCGAGCCGTGGAACGAGACTGGATGCATACTCACCCAGAACAACTACGCAAGTGTGCTGGTGAGTACGTCATTGTGGAAGGCACTGAAATAATCGCCCATGGAACCGAACCGGCAGAACTGTACAAAATCGCAGACCGCCGAGGCATCAAGATTCCGCTAATCTTTTTCGTGCCCCCTCCCAGGCCTAAAAATGTTTACTGGATCGGACCCTGAAATCCGCAGTGGCGTCGACCGTCGCTTATCTGCATTCGTTTGCGTATTTGTCCGATCCGGATTCCGGAAAACGTTTCCCGGGTTTATGGGTGCAGGGTTCAATCCCCGGAAATGCGGATCGAATAGTCGATACGTCCGCGCACTTGGATACCGGCTCAGAGCTTTCGATCTTCGACGGAAAACCCATTGTACATCGGTTAGGGATTGAGTTGATGGCCGGTCCCGAGGTTGTTCTAACCTCCAGCGGAGGATTTTCCCTGACCGCGCGAATTCATCGCCTTGTCCTCTCGCATCCGGACCTCGGCCGCTTCGCTCTCGATGCCGCGATCAGCACCGTCCCGATCGCGCGCAACCTGCTCGGGCGCGACTTCCTTCAGCAAATCCAGATCGGATTTCGCGAGTTCCGTCACACCTTCCTCATTAACCGCCGCTCCCTGAACGACGAGGTTAGCGGAGCGTCGGCCAGAGGCTCAGCGCCGTATCGCCGAAGACCCAGCGCTTTTCTTCGGGCAACAGAAACGAGAGCTGCTGCTCCGCATATTCCACGAAGCCTCGATAGGTCCGGTCGTTGCTTGCCGGAAAGTTAGTGCCCCACATCAGACGATGAGCTCCGAACGTATCAATCAAGCGGCGGAAGAATTCCACGCATCCGCGAGGTCCGTTCTTCGCCGCCGCTGCAATCGTCCACGAGGAGAATTTGCCGTAGAAATTCGGGATACCGCGCCAGGTCGAATAGCGCCTGCTCCTTTTTGTAGACTCGGGACCGTCGTCGAGGCGCGGCATCCCCAGATGATCCAGCGCGATGGACAAATCGCCGAAGCGCTCCAGCACACCCTTAAGCCGCGGCACCTGATGGAAATTCGTCAGCACGCATACTGGGATGTTGAGATCCGAGGCGCGCCGCCAAAGCGGATTAATGCGCGGATCGTCGAGCATCGTTTCGGGCTCCGTCCACGTCACGATGCGCAGGCCGCGTACGCCGCGCTCCTTCACCCAGTATGTCAGCTTGTCGGCGGCATCGGGCGCAACCGCATCGACGATGCATACCGCGGCGAAGCGATCCGGATAACGCGCGGCCACATCGGCCACGTAGTTGTTGTCGTATCGATACGCGCCGAACGCCTGCACCAGGATCGCGCGGTCGACCCCGGCGTCCGTGATGAGCTTCAGGAACTCCTCGCCGCTCAGATCGCGCACCCAGGCGGCTGGATTAGGACCCAACTCGCGTGGGTACTTGCGCTGATCCTCGGCCATGATGTGGCAATGACTTTCGATCATCATATGAACCACCGTCCCTAATGGGGCCGTAGTACATCGGGAGATTTTTTGCTAGCGATCTGTATGCGGATCCTACGATTGATCCACGGAGGGACACGATGATCGAGGACACCAACATTCAGATCGACGAGCCCAATCGCTGGCGGCTTGAAACGCCCGGCCACGCCGGATGGCCGCGCACCGCGCGACCCGACGATCCCAATCGCTACCTGATGATTTCGGCCGACTGCCACGCCAACGAGCCCGCCGGCCTGTGGCATCAGCGGCTCGACAAGAAGTATCACCATCGCCTGCCGCGCATCGAAACCGATGAGAAGGGCGTCAAGTGGGTGGTCAATGAGGGTATGCAGCGCTCGCGCCTGCTCGAGAGCCATCTCGCGGGCGAGGACCACATGCGCAACAAATCGGGCTACACTCCCGAGCAGCGCATTGCCGATCACCTGCGCGACGGCATCGACGCGGAAATCATGTTCCCCAACAAGGGGCTCTCGGTATGGGCAACCACCGATCCCGAGTTCGGCGCCGCGCAGTGCAAGGTCTGGAACGACTGGGCGTGGGAGACCTTCGGGCCCTACAACGATTTCATGTCGCCGATCGCGGCCATCATGACGGCCGATGTGAACCTGGCGATCGAGGAAATCAAGCGCGTGGCCAAGCTCGGCTTTCGCGGCGTCAATCTGCCGTGCAAGCCGATTTTTGGCGCGCATGACGCCCGCCATCCGAACTACAACATGACGATGTTCGATCCGATGTGGGCGGCAATCCAGGATTGCGACATCACCATCACGTTTCACATCTCGACCGGACGCGATCCTCGCGCGGCACGCAAAGATGGCGGCGCGATCATCAATTATGCGGCGCACGCGCTCTCGCCGACCGTCGAGCCGATCGCGTGCCTATGCGCCTCGGGCGTGCTGGAGCGGTTCAACAAGCTGCGCTTCGCGGGGATCGAATGCGGTATCGGATGGGTGCCGTGGGCGCTCGAAGCGATGGACGAGGCGGCCCGCAAACATCATATGTGGGCGTTCCCGAAGCTGAAGAAGCTGCCGAGCGAGTATTTTCGCGAGCACGGCGCCGCGTCGTTCCAGGATGATCCGATCGGCCTCGAACTGGCCGAGCGCCACAACCTGGTGAACAACTTCCTGTGGGCCAATGACTATCCGCATCATGAGGGATCGTGGCCGCATTCGGCGGAGTCTATCGAGCGTCAGATGGGTGAGCTGAAGGAAGAGAGCCGCGCGAAGATCCTCGGGCTGAATTCCGCGCGCGTTTTCAAGTTCGACGTCGACGCGCTGCTGCGCCGGCGCACTCTGCGCGTCAACTGAATCGTCAATGCTCAGGGAGCCGTTCGCGCGGCTCCCTGAATACTCCCGACACCATCCGCCGATGAGAGCGCCGCCACCTGCTGCGGGGAGAGGCGGTAGACCGAGATGTCCACGAATCTCCCAAGCAGTTCCGGCTTGAGCGAGAGCACCTTTATTGCCATCGGATCGTGACCGGAGCCGTAGTCGGTAATAATGATGACACTGGGAAAGGGCGCGCGCAGTTCCGAGAAGCGATGCGGCACGGCCTCGATGTGCGTCTGAGGATCATTGCGCAGGTAATAATCGACCACGTCGATGGTCCATCCGGGAGCGACCATTCCGATCTCATTGGGTCGAAGGTTTGCTTTCGCGAGTGCGACCGCCTCGCCCCATTGTTCTGAACCGCGACGGAAATAGGTGCGGAGCGAAAAAAGCAAAACGACGAATACCAACGCCAGTGCGCCATATCTCAACGGCGGTCCCAGCGCGTAGAGTCCGATCGCGGCCAGAACGAGGAACGGGACGAAGGACGACAGCGCATACTCGATCAGAAAGAACGGCTGGATCAGGTAGGACAAGATTTGCGGCAGCAGGATCGGGACGAAGATCCACAGCAGCGCGAAAGTCATCATATTTTTGGACGAGCGCCATCCGGCGATCGCGCCCCATGTCGCCAGCGCAGTGATAATCAGAAACCCGACCCGGACATGATGATGAAAACTCAACTGTCCGTTCGGCGTATCGCCAAAGCCTGCAATGAAAAATTCGACCGGCGCTAGCGCGAGCGGACGATGCACCCAACTATATCCGCCGCCAAAAAAGCCCCGCGCAAATCGCATCGGAGCGCGCAGGATGGGAACCAGAATTATCCCGGTCGCCGCGAGCGCACCCAGAAGCTTCAAGGCGCGACGCGTCTCCGATTGCGCCTTGCGAGGAAAATCCATGCGCAGCAATCCCGGCGCGATCCAGATCGCTTCGGCCAGCATCACCGAACCGGCGGTGAAGTGGGCAGTGATCGCCAGCACCGATAAGATCGTGATCGCGAGGTAGTTATACCATCCGCCACTCCGGTAGGCGCGCAGAAAAAACCAGACTTGAGCAAGCAGCGCCGCGATCAAAACCGGATACATTCGCGCCTCCCGCGAATGATGGATCAGCGGCAGGTTGATCGCGGCAAACAGCGCCACCACCGCAGCGATCCAGTCGCGCTGAATGCGAGGCTTGTGGCCCACGAGGTCATCGCTCGCGAGCGCAAGCATCTCTCGCGCGACCATGAATGCGAGCAGGATCGCGAGCACACCGAGCGCAGCCGAAAGCGCGCGCTGCGCGGCCACGCTATCGCCGAAGACCCGCATCCAGAAATGCAACATCACGTCGTGCAGTCCCAGCTTGCCGGGATTGCGCGGGAGTGCGACCGCGATTACTTCATGCACCGTGGGCGCCGACGCCGCAACCCACGTCACCGCTTCTCCCGCGGTCATATCGGTTCGGCCGAGGTGCGCGAACCGCAGCCATCCGCCGACCGCAAGCGCTATGCAAAGAATGGCGAGCGCGGGTCCGTCCAGGCTCGGCCGAGTTTCGATCGCATGATGGCTTAGGCTGGCGCGATTAGAATGCTCCGCCGTCATTCGACGATCGCGAGGAATTCGCACTGCACCAGCATCGGGTCGGGAAGCTGATACACGAGCACGTGGCGCGCGGGCCGCGAACGCGGATCGGGAAACATCTTGGTCCAATTCGGGTCGATGATCGCTCGCGCCGCGCGATCGCGCACCCAGATCGTCATCTTGAGAATGTCTTCGGTGGTGCCGCCCCCGGCCTCGACGATTTTTCGCACGTTGGCGAACATTGCGAGGACCTGCGCTTCGAGGTCGCCGGAGATTTTTCCCGTCGCGGTGTCCAGTCCCGCGATACCACCCGACGCGATCATGTTCCCGATACGCGAGGCGGACGGAATCGGTGTCGCGCCGTGGCTGAATCCTTCGACTTCGATGCTGCGTCGTTTGCTCATGTCTTTTTCCTTACAGCCAACGCGCGAACGCGAGGCCGACGCCGGTACCGGCGGGCGTACGATAAACCGGCACGTATTCGAGCCAGCTCGTCTTCGCACCATCGAGGATACCGGCCACCGCGATCCAATTGCGAATCTCCGAGGAGCCGGATTTCAGCAGCTTCGCTGGAAGCCTGCACAGGCCGGTCCCATCGCCGGTCTGCAAAGCATCGATGACGCGATGATCGAGCGCCTCGTTGGTAACGAAATGGCTGAGGCCTCCCGAGGCCACCACCGCGACGCGCCGATCGAGTTTGCTCGCCTCGATCGCGGCCCGAATCGCACGCCCGATCGCATAGCATCGCGCGGGCGTCGGCTGGTTGGGCGGGTAGTAGGTGTTGAGGAGCACCGGCACGATGCGCGCGTCGAGTTTCGCCATCAGTCGCGTGAGGACGAAGCCATACGCATGTCCGAAGCCGTGCGTCTCGGGGTTGCTGACCTTGGCGCATGCGCCGATGTCGATAGCGTTTTCGGCGAGATGCTCAATCAGCTCCCGCGCGAATTCACCGTCGCACGCGAACTCATGATGCTGGTCCATTGCGTAGGCCCTCGAGAGCACGCGCATGAACTCGGGATCGCCGATGCGCCGCTCGCCGAAGGTGTGCGTAGTGGCCTTGTCGCCGTAAAAGATCGAGATCGCCGGCAGATTGCTCGCATCGAAGAGTTCGTGCTGATCGTCGCCGACGATGAGCACGACATCGGGATGAGCGGCTGCGAGTTCCGCGGCCAATCGATCCAACGCCGCCTGCACCTTGCGCGACTGCTCCGTGAGATATTCGAGGCTCGCCTCGCGCGCGTAGGATCGATTGATGCGCGCCAGCTCCTCGTAGGTACGCAGCTCGCCTTGCGCATCATAAAGCTCGGGGTTGCTGCGATCACTGATCGCGCGCTGTTCCCACATCGGCGCGTCGGTCGCAACCAGCGGGCTGTGTGAGGTCCCAAGTCCGATGACGATCTGCGCCATGACGGTGCTACCTCGCGACCGGCGGCAGCAGCCGCGCATCTTGAAACCGCTTGAACCACTTGCGCAGCATGTCTTGCGTATCGATGCAGTCGTTAAATCCCGCCTGCCGCAGCTTGATGGTGCTCACCAGCATCGGGCGAGCTTTCGCGAGCGACGCAAAACACGCATCGGCGAAGAAGAATGACTCGCCCACGAACGCGTAGAGATTGGCCGGCGCGCGCAGGTTGTATTTGCGCACGATGGCGGCCCATTCGGCCTCGCGCTTGGGCATTTCCTTACCGAGCGAGATCGGCTCAGGCGGGCACGTCTTCATCCCTAGCGCGTCGGCGATGGTCGGCCACAAATCTTCCCACGATGCGACGTCGCCATTGGTAATGTTGAAAATCTCATTGCGCGCCGCCGGCGTCTCAGCTGCCCATTCCATCGCGCGCGCCAGGAGGTCGGTGTCGACCATCTCGAAGACCGACTCCAGCGCGCCCGGAAACGGCAGCGGCAAACCCGCCTCGCGCCGCAGCGCTGCATACACGCCGATCGCCGGAATCAAGTTGAGATTGCCGCCAACCGCCTCGCCCATCACGATTTGCGGCCGCAAGATAGTCCAGTGCCATCGATTGCCGGCCTGCTTCGCGCGCAGGTAATCCTCCTGCAGCCAGTAGAAATTCTCATGGCGATGGCGCGGGGCGCGCTCGCGGGCGGGAATCGGAATCGGGCCGAGATGCGCTCCGTAGGCTTTTGTGCCCTGGAGTAGGGTGACGTGTTCGAGGTTGCGCGCCGCCGCGGTCAGCGGCTCGAACAGGTTTTGCAGCATCGTGAGGTTCTGCTGCATCTGATCGCGATCGCGCCAACCCTCGATGAGGCCGGGCTTTTCGGTCAGCGCCGCGTAGACGAGATGCGTGACATCGGACATCTGGCCGAATACTTCGCGGCAGCGGCCCACGTCCTTCAGATCGACCGAAACAAAAGTCACCCCCTCGACGCCCTCGGGAATCCGCCGCGAGACCGCGGCGACGTCCCAATCCTTGCGTTCCGCGAAATGACGAACCGCGCCGAATCCGACCAGACCCGACGCGCCCGCGATCAGCACCTTCTTCTTTCCGCTGGCCATGACCTCTCTCATACAACCTTGACAATGAAGAAGGGAAGTCGCATGTGGGTATAAGCGCTGGTTATCCTGCGAAGTGGAGGAGCCGATGCTTTCCAAAGAAGACAACGAACTGTTGTGTCGGGTCGGTCCGGGCACGCCGATGGGCGACCTGATGCGCCAATACTGGATTCCGGCGCTGCCCTCGAGCGAGTTCCCGGCGCCGGATTGCGCGCCCAAGCGGATGCGCCTGCTGGGCGAGAACCTGGTGATGTTCCGCGACAGCAAGGGGCGCATGGGTGCGATGGCGGAGTCGTGTCCGCATCGCGGCGCGAGTCTCTACTTCGCGCGCAATGAGGAATGCGGTCTGCGTTGCGCGTATCACGGCTGGAAATTCGACGTCGACGGTCAATGCCTCGACCTCCCGACCGAGCCGGATGAGCGCGTCCGCGAATCGTTTCGCAGCAAGGTCCGTGCGAAGGCCTATCCGTGTCGCGACGTGAATCACATGGTGTGGATTTACATGGGACCGCGCAAAGAGCCACCGCCGTTTCCCGCGTTCGAGATTAATACGCTGCCGGCAGACTTCGTCGCCAAGCCCAACATCATGATGGAAGAGGCGAACTGGCTGCAGAATATGGAAGGTGACCTCGACTCCGCACATTTGGACTGGGTTCATCGCCGCCTCACCAAGGACGCGCCTAAGCCTCCGGTCGGGATCCGCGGCTTCTGGAATCCCGACAAGCGCGCGCCGCGTCTCGATGTCGTCCCGACCGAGTACGGCGCTTTCTACACCGCCAAGCGCAGCCTCAGCGAAGTGGAGGAGTGGCATCGCGATCAATCAGTTTATTTTCCCGTTTCACAGTATGATCACGATTGGCGCGCCGAATGTGATCGGCCTGCGATCGTTTGTGCCGATCGATGACCATCACGCGATGCTGATTTCGCAAAATGGACAGATTCACGAGCCCGTCGACGAGAAGACGGCGATGATACGGGCCAACGCCTTCGACGAGGTTGGCGGATATATCGAGCGCACCAACGATCCGCGCAGCTACTTCCTGACCAAGGCCAACAAGCGCAACGACTTCATGCGCAATCGCGAAGTCGAGAAGGACTTGATGTTCAACGGCGTCCCATTCGTCGTGAACCTGCAGGACCGAGCGATGACCGAGCTGATGTGCAACGACAACGGTGAGCCGATCTACGATCGCACGCAGGAACACCTCGGCTCCTCCGATGCGATGGTTATCGCGGTGCGCAAGCAGCTCCTTCATGCGGTGGTGCGGCTGCAGGACGGCGGCGGAGTTCCGGCGAATGTCGATAACACGCGACTGCACCGCGTGCGCTCGGCGTCGCTGCGGCTGCCGGTGGGAGCGGACTGGAGAGCTATCAGCGAGGGGCCGCGCAATGCCGACTCTGGCCAGCCTCCCTCGGCGGATCTGCCGCTGATCATGTAGAGGCTAGGTGCGGCCGGCGAGCTGGCGGCCTTTGTCGAGCGCGGCAAAGCTACGGGTCGGCGCCGCCATCAGGAAGCGATAGCCCTCGCTAAGGATGCGCTCGACATTGTTGGCATCGACGTGCGGATGGCCGACCGGAACATTGTGCTCCTTGCAGGTCCTGAGTATCTGAGCCATCGCGTCGAGCAACATCGGATGATCGTACTGTCGCGGATGACCTAGCTCCTGACTTAGGTCTCCTTCGCCTATGAGGATGAGACCTATACCTGGAACCTTCTTAAGGATGTCGGAAAGATTTGCGATACCTTGAGTATCCTCGATCATAAGGATGACAAGAATTTCGCCATGCGGATTGAGCGGCCAGACATCGGCGCGGCTGTAATATTGCTGCTGACTGATACCCCAGTATCTAACGGCGGATGCGGGGCCATCGCCACGAATGCCGGCCGGCTCATAGAGCGGCGCAGTCTTAAGTCTCGGATAGCGGCATGAGGCGACCGCATTATAGGCCTGATCGACGGTGCTGATGTGCGGCCACACGATACCATAGGCGCCAAGGTCGAGCGCCTGCTTGGCTAGCCATTGGTTCTTCTCTTCGCCATTGGCGGAAACTCGGACTATAGGTGTTACGGCGGGTGCAGGTGAACCCGCGTGAAGGATCTGACCGCGACTTAGGAGATATTGCAGCGCGTCGCGCAGCGCACGGATATCCCATGGGTTATGCTCCATCTCAAAGACGATGCCGTCGTACTTTGAACCCGCAAACGCGAGTGCGGAATCGACATCAGCAGTTACAAAGCTGCTGAAGGCGGGATGACCTTGTTCGAGGGCGCGAATGACACCATTGAGACGCGGAAGTTCAGCCATGGGTTTATACCTGCGCGATGGCATCCTAGCATAGCGAGGACAAAATGATTATCGATTGCCACGGGCATTACACCACTGCGCCGCGCGAGCTGGATCAGTATCGCGCGAATCAACTCGCGGACCTCAAAAATCTCGACGCTTTGTCAAAGGCCGGGCTCAACATCAGCGATGCGCAGATCCGTGAAAGCGTCGAGAAATTCCAGCTCAAGATTCAGAGAGAGCGCGGCACCGATCTGACGATCTTCTCGCCGCGCGCCTCAGGCATGGCGCATCATGCGGGCAATGCCGCCGCGAGCGCCGACTGGGCCCGCGTCTGCAACGACATGATTCATCGCATCTGCGCGATGTTTCCGAGGAACTTCATCAGGTGTATGTCAGTTGCCGCAATCACCTGGCGCGTCCCCATCGAACTGCATCGGCGAATTGACACGATGCGTTGAGCAGCTAGGTTTTATCGGATGCAACCTTAACCCGGATCCTTCGGGCGGCTACTGGACCGACCCGCCGCTCACCGATCGATGGTGGTATCCGCTCTACGAGAAAATGGTGGAGCTCGAAGTTCCCGCGATGATCCATGTCAGCGCGTCGTGCAACCCTAACTTCCATACCACTGGTGGCTACTATCTCGCCGCCGACACCACGGCGTTCATGCAGCTCCTGACCTCGGACCTGTTCAAGGATTTTCCAACCTTGAAGTTCGTCATCCCTCATGGCGGCGGGGCGGTGCCTTATCATTGGGGACGCTATCGCGGCATCGCGCAGGATATGAAGCGTCCGCCGCTGACTGAGCTGCTACTTAACAACGTCTACTTCGATACCTGTGTCTATCATCTTCCCGGGGATCGAGCTACTGACCAAGGTCATACCCGCCGATAACATTCTCTTTGCTTCCGAGATGGTCGGTGCTGTAAGAGGTATCGACCCTGAGACCGGTTATCATTACGACGACACCCGGCGATACATCGACGCCGTTTCATGGCTAAGCGACGCCGATCGCTGCAAGATATACGAAGACAACGCGCGCAAGGTATATAAGCGTTTGAAGGTGCAAGCATGAAAATAGGAATTATGATCGCGGCAACCAAAGAGTCGGGAGATATCGCGGAGATCGCGCGCGAAGTCGAAAACCTCGGCTACGAATCGTTTTTCATCCCGGAGCATCCGGTTATTCCGATTGGCTTCAAGACGCCACTGCCGTACGGCGGAGGCGGCGGTGAGCTGCCCGAGCACTACGGACGCTGGCTGGATCCCTTCGTGGCGCTGAGCGTCGCGGCCGCGGTTACCAAACGCGTCAAGCTCGGAACGGGAATCTGCCTGCTGCCGGAACGCGAGCCGATCATCACGGCCAAAACGCTTGCAACGCTCGACCTGATCTCGGGCGGCCGCGTCATCCTGGGCGTCGGCGCCGGATGGCTGCGAGAGGAGACCGAGGCCGTGGGTTTGACCAGCTTCGGCATGCGATGGAAGCGGCTGCGCGAGACTATCGAGGCGATGCGCGTCCTATGGACGCAGCCCGAGCCCAGCTACAACGGCGAGCTGATCAAGTTTCCCGCGGTGCGCTGCGATCCGAAGCCGATTCAGAAAAACGGCCCGCCGATTCTGCTCGGCGCGCGCGGAGGAAAAACCCTCGAGCGCGTCGCCCGCACCTACGACGGATGGGCGCCGATCGCGGGCAAGCCGTCGAGCTTCAAGCGCGATATCGACGAGATGCGCAAGGTTGCAAGCGAGCGCGGGCGCGATCCCAAAACCCTGAGCGTCACCGGCTTCGTGAGCCCGCGCGAGGAGGGAATCTCCTCCGACGATCTCAAGGGCTATCAGGACGCGGGCGCGGAGCGGCTCATCCTGTTTTCGCAGACCGATGCGATCAAGATGGCGGCCGGGCAGACGCTCGCGATCGTGCGCCGGTTGGCGTCGACGGTCGAGCGCGCCGCGAAGGTGAACTAGCGGGTCGCTTCAGCCGCGCAGACCGGCCACACACCCGGACGCTTCGAGGATCGCGTCGAGCTCGCGATTGCCGCCGATGGCGCGATACTTTTCGCGCAGGGCCGCCAGCGACCGCGCATGATACTTCTGCGGTTTCTGCGTCCACGTGCGGCCGCCCAGCTCGACGCTGAACTCCTCGCGGCCATTCGCGATCGCGGCCGCGTTGGCAACCGTCCACGGCATGAAGAGCCGCCCGACCTGGCGCTCCAGCAATGGCATCAGCGTCGGCGCGAGGTTTGACCACGACTCAAATTCGCCCTCGGCGCGCGGCCACAGCATCCGATGGATCCATGCGAGGAGGTTCGGCGCAGTTCCGATCGATGAGCGCGCCCGGCGTCGGATCCGTCCACGCGTTGTAGAGCTGCCCCCATAGCCGAAATCCGCAAACGCGGGGCGCCCGCCAAAGAGGTAAGCGCGCTGCGCGAAGTGCGGTTCGAGGATCGCAAGCGTATCGCGAAACGATTCCTCGATTTGCGGCGCGGTCTGCGGATTCGAGCCGACGAACCCAACCCGACCGACCATCCGCGTCGCGCACCATCTTCACCGTCGTCTGGAATTGCGCGTCGTCGACGTTGCGGATTCATCGAGCGCGCGATGCGCCCCGCGCACGAGAGCTGATCGACCTCGCGTGCCCATCGATAGTGAAACATCCACTTGTTGCCCCACTCGTCGCCGAACTCCTCGATGCAGCGCCGAGATGAACTTCGCGGCCGGCTCGGCAGGATGAATCGAGGGCTCCGGATGCCGCGCCTCGACGTACTCGATTATCGGCGTGGAGTCCTGGATGCCTTCGCCGCTCGGGCGTGACGATCAGCGGCACTAATGGGAGCTTCGCGAATTTCGCATACTCGCCGGCGGCGTCCTGATTGCGCGGAATCCAGCGATGCGGAATTCCCTTGTACCGAAAGTAGGAACGGACCTTCACCGAGTAGGGTGAAATCTCGACGCCGTGGATGTGATATTCGCCCGCCATGATCCAACCTCGGCGCGAGTATCGCACAAGACGGCCATGGCGTCAATCTATCGCGCGTACATTGCAGGCTCATGGGCTTCATTCCGCTTGAATCGTCAGGCCCGGTTGTGTTTCGCTCAATTCACCAAAAATTGGCGCGACCGCCCGCGCCCCGTGGAGTGTACCCAATGAGTGACGCTACCGACGCTATCAAAGTTCCGTCCAACGGCACCGGCATCGAGGGATACGATTTCGATCCCGATGCGCTGCGCGCCAAGTATCGCGAGGAGCGCGACAAGCGCCTCCGCACCGACGGCAACGAGCAGTACGTCGAGGTGAAGGGCGACTTCAGCCGCTACATCGACGATCCCTACGTCGACCCCGGCTTCACCCGCGCGCCGCTGAACGACGAGGTCGAGGTGGTGATCATCGGCGGCGGCTTCGGCGGCCTGCTGGCCGGCGCGCGCCTGCGCGAGGCCGGCGTCAAGGACATCCGCATCATCGAGAAGGGCGGCGACTTCGGCGGCACCTGGTACTGGAACCGCTATCCCGGCGCGCAGTGCGACATCGAGGCGTACATCTACCTGCCGCTGCTCGAAGAGACCGGCTACATCCCGAAGGAGAAGTACTCCTTCGCGCCGGAGATCCTCGAGCACGCGCGCCGCATCGGCGAGAACTTCGACCTCTATCACGACGCCTGCTTCCAGACCCAGATCAAGGAGATCCGCTGGAGCGAGGAAGAATGCCGCTGGATCGTCACCACCAATCGCGGCGACGCATGCGCGCGCGCTTCGTGGTCATGTCCAACGGGCCGCTGAACCGGCCGAAGCTGCCCGGCATCCCCGGCATCGACAGCTTCAAGGGGCACACCTTCCACACCAGCCGCTGGGACTACGGCTACACCGGCGGCGACACGACCGGGAATCTGCACAAGCTCGCGACAAGCGCGTCGCGATCATCGGCACCGGCGCGACCGCCGTCCAATGCGTGCCGCACCTCGGCGAAGGACGCGAAGCATCTCTACGTCTTCCAGCGCACGCCGTCGTCGGTCGACGAGCGCGGCAACCAGCCCGACCGATCCGGAATGGGTCAAGACGCTGACGCCCGGATGGCAGAAGCGGCGGATGGACAACTTCAACATCCTCGTCTCCGGCGGCTGGCCAGGACGAGGACCTGGTCAGCGACGGCTGGACCGACATCATCCGCAACCTCGGCGCGATTACTGCCGGGAAGGCGAAGCCGAAGCCGAGCGCATGTCGCCGCGACGAGCTGGGGCGGATGATGGAGCTGGCCGATTTCAAGAAGATGAATCAGGTCCGCGCGCGCGTCGACGCATCGTCAAGGACAAGAAGACCGCCGAGGCGCTGAAGCCGTGGTATCGGCAGTTCTGCAAGCGCCCCACCTTCAACGACGAATACCTGCCGACCTTCAATCGGCCCAACGTCACGCTGGTCGATACGATGGGCGCGGCGTCGATCGCATCACCGAGAAGGGACTCGTGTTCGACGGCGTCGAGTACGAGGTGGATTGCATCATCTTCGCGACCGGCTTCGAGGTCGGCACCGCCTACACGCGGCGCGCCGGCTTCGAGATCTATGGCCGCGGCGGCAAGACGCTCACCGATCATTGGGCGGACGGGTCTGCAGCACCCTGCACGGCTTCTATAGCCACGGCTTCCCGAACTGCTTCCACATGGGCATCACGCAGAATGGGCTGACCGCGAACTTCCCGCACATGCTGGACGAGCAGGCCACCCACATCACCGAGCTGATTCAGCACGCCAAGGCGCAGGAGGCGCGATCGCTCGAGCCTACCGCGGAGGCGGAAGCGGAATGGGTCGCGACCATCAAGCAGAAGGCGCTCAACAATCGTCATTTCCAGGAATCGTGCACGCCCGGCTACTACAACAACGAAGGCCATGTCGAGGACGGCGGCGGCTTCATCGGCTCGGCTTACGGCGGCGGCCCGATCGAGTTCTTCGAGATCGTGCGCAAATGGCGCGAGGAGGAACAGTTGAAAGGACTGTTGCTTCGCTAGAATGTTATCGGAGCCGCGGCCATCGGGCTGCGGCTCCGACTTCCCACCTTAGTTTTCGGTTAGCCTCGAAAGTTTCCACTGATTTTTGAATCCGCGCAGAGGCTCTCATGCCTCGAGGTTGCGGCGCGCCTTGCGTTTGCAAAGTTGATTCGGATTGAGCGACCATCGGGAGGAATTCGCCGAGGGAGGCGCGCCATGGATTTCAAATTCAGCGAAGAAGACGAGAAGTTTCGCCACGAATTCCGCAGCTGGCTCGAGCACAACATTCCCCGTGACTGGCGCGCGGATAACGAACTCGACGCCGACACCAAAACCGAATTCGAACGCCGCCGCGCGTGGCATCGCAAGCTCTAACGACGCCGGCTGGATGTGTATCCATTGGCCGAAGGAATACGGCGGGCGCGGCGCGACGCTGCTGCAGCAGCTCATCTACAATCAGGAACTCGACCGCGCGAAGGCGCCGCCGACGGTCAACTTCCAGGGCATCGCGCGGGTGGGTCCCACCCTGATGCAGTGGGGAACGCCCGAGCAGAAGGCAACGCTACATCCCGCGAATTCCCGCGGCGGATGAAATCTGGTGCCAGGGCCTGTCGGAGCCGAATCATGGATCCGATCTCGCGGCGGTCGAGACCCGCGCCGTCGACATGGGCGACTACTTCGTCGTCAACGGCGCCAAGGTTTGGACCTCCAATGCGCATCATGCCGACTTCAGCACGCTGCTATGCCGCACCGATCCCGAACTGCCCAAGCATAAGGGGCTTAGCTATCTGCTGGTGGACATGAAGACGCCCGGGCGTAACCGTCCGACCGCTGCAGCAGATCACCGGCGAGCGCGGCTTCAACCAGGTCTTCTACGAGGATGTCCAGGTCCCTAAGTCCAACCTCGTCGGCAAGAAGAATCAGGGCTGGATGGTCGCGATGACTAACATGATGTTCGAACGCACCATCCATGGCGGCCGCACCGACATGATGGTCGAGGTGCGCCAGCTCGCGAAACTCGCGAAGTCGGTTGAGCGCGCGGGTCACGCGGCGTGGGAGGACGGCTATGTCCGCCAGGCCATCATGCGCTTCGCATGCGAAGCCGAGGCGCTTAAGTACACCAGCTATCGGCAACTCACGCGCCAGCTACGAGGGCATGCAACCGGGTCCGGAAGGCTCGGTGATGAAGCTAGGCACCACCGATCTCAATCTGCGGATCCAGACTTTTGCGATGGAGTTGCTGGGACCTTACAGCGTCCTGGAATATCGCGGCCGAGGTGCGATCGATCGCGGCAAATGGTCGCATCGGATGCTGGCGGCGCGCCGTGGCACTATCGCTGCGGGCACCAACGAGATTCAGCACAACATCATCGGCGAGCGAGTCCTCGGCCTACCGAAAGGATAAGGTCAAGGCGATATTGCAGGTCTTAGGTGCTGACCATCTAGCCATTGTGATTTGGTCAGAGTTCTTACTATGGCAGCATTTTGACTGACAGACGGCTCAGGTCTAAGTCCGCATTTCTGCATGACTCGCTGTGAGGCGTGATTGCGAGGATCGCACGCCGCAGACACTACATCGGCGCCGAGCGTGGTGAAGGCAAAGTTGATCACGAGCAGCGCGGCCTCCGTCGCGTAACCATGGCCCCAGAATTCGCGCTCGAGAAAGTATCCAACTTCGGCCTCGCTCAGGGCCCGCGATTTGGACCGCCACTCGAATCCAACTTCGCCAATGACACGGCTGGTCTTTTCGAGCTCAATGGCGAAGTAGTAGCGCGAGCGACGACAGTTCGGTCCTCCTACACATGAGAGGCGCGGCCCGACGGAAGGACCGATCACGCGCCTTCGTAAGGCCCGGACCAAAGGAAAGTCAGTCCATCCTCGAAGAGATGCTTTGCGATTGCCGCAATGCTGGCAATCGATGAAATCGTCGAGCCGCCGCGCGCACTGCGCTCGTGTCAACGTTCCCCACGAAAGAAAGCGCGTGACTTGCGGATCTCCCATCAGACGATACATAGCCTCGCGATCGTCCGCCCTCCATTCGCGCAGTGTGATGCGCGGACCCTCGAGCCGAATTCCGTTCATAAGCAGCGTCTAACTTAGGTACCTGGCTCGGCTCGCTGCAAGCACGATATCGAAACATCCGGTGGCCGGCGGGGCGTCGAAAAGCTGACCAAAGATCCAGTTTTTTGCCGGGCTGTTATTTCAAGTTAGTTTGAGCCCAGGGCCAATTACGAATGGAAATTGACTTCGATCTGGGTGCTTCCTAAATTGCATGCAGTTGCTGCTTTAGTGGAGTTTCCTCATGACCATCTTGTTGGATCCGCCAAGGCCCGATTCCCCGTCTTTCGAAATCGATCATCAGATCGTGGTGGCGCTGGCAGCCCTGCATAAGTCCTTGGTGAAAATTCGTGGCGCTGGAAGGTTTGGCATCTCGTGCGCGTCGGTCGTTCTACAACGCGACGATGATCGGCAAATTGCCTTGAAGGCGCTCGAGCAGGCAGGCATTCGCGCCCAGATTAAAGCTGGCCCGGAATAGTTATTACTACTCCGGGCCGGCTTCAGTCTTAGGTTGGTTGAGTAACTCGGAGTGTCTATTCTTCAGACTCTGCCGAGATGCCTTCTTCTTCGCTGGCTTCGTCCGACTGTTCAGCCATTTCCATCGCAAGCTCGGTCAAGGTGTCCTGATTCCATTGCAGATGCTCGCGTTCCTGCTTGAACACCTCGGAGACGGCTGAGCGAGCCGCGTCTTTGAGTTCGCGCTCCTCAATTCGGCTGACGATTGCGCTCAGCATCTCCCAGTCCCAATGATCCTTGGTTTCCGCCAGAACCAGGTTTTCGATGTTGTTAAGGTCGCGAAGTTTTTCTTCCACTTCGGTCGAGAGCAATCCTTGCGCCTTTTGCTCGGCGGCCTCGGCGCCCGGACTCTTATGATTAGGGTCCGCGCCCGCGGCCTGCATCATTTCCTGGACCAGCTCGACATGCCGCTGGGTTTGTTCGTGAAACTCCTCGAGTTTGTCGCGCAATTTCTCGTGCTGCAGTTCGTCGAGGGCCTTCTCATATAGCTTGATGCCGCCTTCCTCGACCGCGAGCATCTCGGAAAGAAAGTCATTCAGCCACACCTGGCTAAGCGGCTGGCGGCTGGGTCGGCTGCGACTGCTGCGGCTATTGGACCGCGACGCCGCCGCATGCGAGCGTCCATTGCGCGAAAGGCTCGAGGAATTTCGGTTGTGGCTGCGCTTGCTGCTGTTGGATGCGGTGCGTTTTTTCATGACGATCTCCGGGAGGATATATCTGTGAAGTTTTTCAGGTCTTCCCACGACTGGGTAAGCGATCCCTGTGGCATCAGACGAAACCGCGAGAACAGTAATTCGTCCACTCCTGGATGTTGTCGTGATCTTGCCGGATCCCGTCTGAAATCGAGAATATATTGCGCGTGGGGTGGGTATGGCTTCCGAAACTGAAACTACATCAAGATTCTCCATCCAACGTCTGCACACGGTCGACGACGCACAGATCAGCGCGCTGGCCGAGGTGTTGATCGACTGCGTCGAAGGTGGCGCCTCGGTGAGTTTCATGCATCCGTTAACGCTCGATCGCGCGACCACATTTTGGCGGAGCGTCGCGCGAGATGTGGCCGCGGGTGCGCGAGCGCTGCTGATTGCCGAGGATGCCGACGGTCTGTGCGGCACCGTGCAGCTGGTGCTGGCGCAGCCGGAGAACCAACCGCATCGCGCCGATCTCGCGAAGATGCTGGTGCATCGCCGCGCGCGGCGCCGTGGGCTCGGAGCGGCACTGATGCGCGCGGCGGAAATGACCGCGCGCGAGTGCGGCAAGTCCGTGCTCGTGCTCGACACCGTCACTGGCGCCGACGGCGAACGGCTTTACGAGCGCCTCGATTGGAAGCGAGTGGGCGTAATCCCGAATTATGCGCTGCTGCCGCGCGGCGGTTTTTGCAGCACCACGGTCTTTTACCGCAACCTCGACGAGTAGCGCTCGGTCCCATCGAGGCTGCCAAGGAGCGGCCGCGCGAAGACGTGATGCTGAAACCTTCGGCTACACGGGACGATCTATCTGTATCGAACGGAACCTCGCACCATCGATAACACTCGCGGCGGGAGCGAGATTAGCCAAGCTTTCCGCGAGGTACCCGTTCCGGGCCTTTATTGGAACCGGTGGCTCGATTCCTGCGTGATTTCGCTCGGATGAATTCCGCTTCCCAATGCGACGTATGTGGGGTTGCTAATCCGACAACAGGTTTCACGATGTTCGGTCAGAGCGGCGCGGTTCGGGTAGAGCTGTGCGAGAGTTGCCGCGCGAAGGCCCGCGCGCTTGATGGCGAGACGTGGGACCGAATTCGTGAATTCTTAAGGTCATCGACCTGAGGAAGCCTCGACCTTTCCGCAAGGGCGTCGATCGAGGTGGACGCCGCCGCCATTAATGCATAATATTGGGTCTGAGATTCACCGTTTACGCTGCGAACTTCACAGTGGAGCCAGCACTGATTTTTCTCCAGGCCGCGCAGCTTCGCCTCCAATCCCATGAATTGGTCCGATTGACGGCGGCGATGGCGCATCAGACCCGAGTGCAGGTCGACCATGCGGTCCTGGTCCGCGCGCAGACTCGCCAGTTGCATCAAGAGGCGATGCGCCTTGAAGAGATCCGGCTGCTCGGCGAAGCGACCATCTACGCACCGCTTGTGGCTCTCGGGAATCTGATCGATGGCGATATCTGCGAGGACCCCACGCTCATATCGGAACTCAATGCATCCGGATGCGCGTGCGAACGATGCGGCGAGGGTGAATCCGTCTCGGCAGTGATTAGATTTCATTCCAGAACATCCATGCTTGCGATCTGTGCGCAATGTTTTCAGGAACTCACCCGGCTCTCACTTGGACAAGTGACGTAGCGATAGGGAGCAACCGATGATGCCGAACAAGCTGGCAAAAACCGACAATGCCATGAAAACCGTCGACGAAATCGCTGCGGACCTCCACGTTCACCGCATCACGATTTATCGGCTGCTCAAGGCCGGGAAGATCCCCGGCTTCAAGGTGGGGCGGGTCTGGCGGTTTCGCGCCAACGAGGTCCATGACTGGATCGAAAGCCCGCTACGGCGGGGGAACGGCGCGGCGAACGGCGCGGTTAACCACGAAGATTAGCCACAATCCTGACCCCCGCCGGATTGCTCCTTACTACAACCTTGAGTTAGTTTCAGGTCGCATGGGACGATGGTGTGGCGTCCCGATCTCTGACCGCAGCGATGGCTCATGCCAAACGACATAGAGAGCGCGGAATCGCCAGCCGCACGAAGCCATCCGTTCTTCGTGGTCGGCATTGGCGCATCGGCCGGCGGCATCAAGCCGCTGAATGAATTTTTCAGCCGCGTATCGCCCGACGGCAATATGGCCTACGTGGTCATTTTGCATCTGTCGCCCCAGCACGAAAGTAATCTCTCCTCGTTGCTCCAGAGCCGGACTTCGATTCCGGTAACCCAGGTCAACGCCGCCGTCACCGTCGAACCCAATCATATCTACGTCATCCCGCCCTCCAAGAACCTGGTGATGGACGATGGTCTCATCCGGCCGATCGAGCTGGAGCCCCCGCGCGGTACGCATACCATCGACCTCTGCTTCCGCACCCTGGCCGAGGCCTACGGGAAAAATGCGATTGCCATCCTCCTTTCGGGGACTGGAGCGGACGGCACCCTGGGAATCGGGCGCATCAAGGAAGAGGGTGGATTCGTCATCGCGCAGGATCCCGAGGAAGCCGAGTACGCCGACATGCCGCGTAATGCGATCAATGCCGGGACGGTCGATCTGATACTGCCGGTGGCCGAGATGGCCGCCAAGGTTTTGTCCCTGCGCAATAACGCGGAGCGCCTCCAGATCACCCCGGAGCCGGAAGAGGTTCGCGCCGACGGCGGCGATGAAGCCGCGCTGCGCGAGGTGCTCACCATCCTGCGCCTGCGCACCGGTAACGACTTCAGCCAGTACAAGCGGCCTACGCTGTTGCGGCGCATCGCGCGGCGGATGCAGGTCAACGAACTGCCCGACCTCAATGCCTACGTTGAGTTTATCCATACTCATCCCGAAGAAATCCCGGCGCTGCTGCGCGATCTCCTGATCACCGTCACCAATTTCTTCCGCGATGCCGATACCTTCGAATTGCTGGAGAAGGAGGTTATCCCGGCGCTGTTCACGGGCAAGGGACCCAGTGACCAGGTCCGGGTCTGGTCCGCCGGATGCGCCAGCGGCGAGGAAGCCTATTCGATTGCGATCCTGCTCGCGGAGTATGCGGACCAGCTGGCGGACCCGCCGAAGATCCAGGTTTTTGCCACCGATATCGATGAACATGCGATCGTCGAGGCTCGCGACTGCCGCTACCCGGCGACCATCAGCATCGACGTCTCGCCGGAACGTCTGCGCAGGTTTTTCATCCGGATGGGCGACCATTACCAGGTCAAGAAAGAACTGCGCGAGAAGGTGCTCTTCGCGGTGCACAATGTGATTCGGGACCCGCCATTCTCGCGGGTCGATCTGATCAGTTGCCGCAACTTGCTCATCTATCTCAATCGCACCATGCAGGAGCGCGTGCTCGAAATCTTCCATTTCGCGCTGCGCCCCAATGGATTTCTCTTTCTCGGTGCTTCCGAATCGGCCGAAACGGCGCCGGTCGAGTTCACTCCGGTGGATAAGAAACGGCGGATCTACAAACGGCGCGACAGCGCCGGCAGGCCGCAAACCGCGCCGTCCTTGTTCAGCGCCCGCTGGTCGGTCCGGCTGCCCGAGTCGCTCAGCGACGGCGAGAACCTCATTTCTGGCGGCCAACTCCATCAACAGGTAGTGGAACAGTTTGCACCTCCCAGTGTTCTGGTCGACGAGAACTACGATGTCGTTCATCTCAGCACCCATGCCGCCCGCTATCTGCAGATCTCCGGCGGCGAGCCCACCCACAACCTGCTGAAGCTGGTGATTCCGGATTTGCGCCTCGATCTGCGCTCTGCGCTGCTCGAGACCAAGAACCGGGAAGCGCCCGACGGCACCCAATCGCGCCTGATCACCACCCGCATCGAAGGCAAAATGCGCAACGTCCGGCTCGGCGTCAGAGCGGTCAAACCGCGCGCCGATGAAAGCCGCCTGTTTTACCTGGTGACCTTCGAAGAAACCAGCGATTTGATGGTGGATGAGCAACCTTCCAGCTCTTCGCAACGCGGAATGGCGGCGGCGCAAAAGCTCGAAGACGAGCTGCAACGCACCAAGGAGCAGCTTCGCGTCACCATCGAGCAGTACGAGACCTCGACCGAGGAGCTGCGCGCATCCAACGAGGAACTCCAGGCCATCAACGAGGAGCTCCGCTCCGCCACCGAGGAACTCGAGACCAGCAAGGAAGAGCTGCAATCCATCAACGAAGAGCTGACCACGGTCAACCAGGAATATAAGGAGAAAATCGAAGAGGTCGGCCGCATCAACAGCGACCTGCAGAACCTGATGGCCGCGATCGAGATCGGCACTATCTTTCTCGATCGCGGGCTGCAGATTAAGCGCTACACCCCGCAGATTCAGCAGCTCTTCAACATCACCCCGCTCGACATCGGACGTCCGCTGCGACACTTCACCCATCAGCTCGATTACCCGAACCTTACCGACGATGCCGACGAAGTGCTGCGCACCTTGCACACTATCGAACACGAGGTTCACAGCGCCGATGATCGATGGTACCTCGCGCGCCTGCTCCCCTATCGTACCATCGAAGACAAGATCGACGGCGTCGTAATCACCTTCGTCGACATCACCAATCGCCTGCGTGAGGAAGCACAATTGCGGCGCCGCACCGCTGAACTGGAGGAGCGCGCCGAAATACTCAACATGGCGCCCGCTTTCATCCTCGACGAAAATCGCCACATCACGATGTGGAATTCCAAATGCGAGAGCATTTACGGATTCACCGCCCAGGAGGCAATTGGGAAGAACGCCCACGAGCTGCTGAAAACTGTGTTTCCGCAGACGCGCGCCGAGGTCGACGCCCAACTACAGCGATCCCATGCATGGGAGGGCGAGCTGATTCATACCACCAGGAGTGGCGCGCAGATCGTGGTCGCGAGCCACTGGATCTTACATCAGGGCGAAAATCGGCCGCCCTCGATCCTCGAAATGAATGTCGATGTCACCGCACGCCGCCGCGCGGAAGAGGCGCTGCGCGATGCCGATCGCAATACCGATCGCTTTCTCGCCACCCTCGCGCATGAGCTGCGCAATCCGCTCGGCGCGATTCGCAACGGTCTGGCCCTGATGCATCGCGCCGACGGCGACGGTGCGACGGCCGGCCGCGCCTATGAAATCGTCGAGCGCCAGGTCGGCAGTCTGACCCGGCTCGTCGACGACCTCGTCGATGTCGAGCGCTTGCGCCACGGACAAATCCGGTTGCAGAAATCCCGCATCGAGCTTGGCACGGTGATCGGCGCCGCGATCGAGATGTCGCAACCGCGCATCGACGACGGCGGCCATCATTTGAAGGTGACCTCGCCTCCCAAAGAGGTGCAGCTCGACGGCGACCTGATGCGGCTCGCGCAAGTGATTTCCAATTTGTTGGACAACGCGGCCAAGTACACGCCCAAGGGCGGCATCATCGAGCTGAGCGGAGAACAGGTTGCGAACCAGATCGTGATCAAGGTGCGCGATTCAGGGATGGGAATCGGCGCCGAGATGTTACCCAAGTTGTTCGACCTCTACGCGCAAGGTCAGCCGCTGCCCGGAAACGCCTCGCAAGGATTCGGCGTGGGCCTCGCGCTGGTGCGTCAAATCGTCGAACTGCACGGCGGCAATGTATCGGCCTCGAGCGATGGCCCCGGCCGGGGCAGCGAATTCGTCGTCCGCCTTCCGGTTTCGTCTCCCGCGAAAGCAGTGAAAGCCTAGCTCCTACGCGTTGGGCTCCCTTGGGCGCTGCCCTTCTCGACCAAATCTGCAAAGGCATTCTTCAAGCGTGGGGAAGCATGCTCTGGACCCCGCATAACCAAAGCTGCCGACCTCGCGCCCTTCCGTGTCGTCGGTCGTCAACAGGGAGAGTGTCGCGACTCATTGGGTGAGCATCTGGTCGCGATTGCGTTCACTCTCGGACTGCCGTAGACTCCGACCGTCTTGGGGAGGGAAACAACATGTTACGAATCGCGACCGTGCTGATCGCACTTGCCAGTCTAACAAATGCGGGGTGCTTCATACCATACATGATGATTCGCGGCACAACGCAGCCGCTACAGTTAGCCAGCAATCCGCAAGGAGCCCTTGCAGGCGTGTCTTCCGGATCGTCTTGCCAAACGCCTTGCGATCTTGAGATACCGCGCGATTCAAGCATAGTTGTCACCTTTACAAAACCCGGCTGCAAGCAAGCTTTGGTTTCGATATTCCCTACCATCAGCGGCGGTGGGATGCTTTGGGGCGGAGTCTTCGGTGAGATGAGCGGCGCAGACTACGATCTGCAACCCAATCCGGCGGTCGCCAACCTCGATTGCTTGGAACAACCCCAACTGGGCCAGGTGCCTCCGTCGGTCCCGCCAGCGGTCAACCCGGGCTCAGCAATGGCGTCTGATCACAAATGAGTGTTGACGCCGAGTACGCATTACTAGGCGCTGGCGCTTTTTCGTCAAAAGACGCCCGCCGGACGGGCAAATGACCCAACTGCCAGTCAATGTCAGGTTGAGTGGGCCACTTCACTAGTGGGCATCAATGGGCGAGGTTTCCCGGTATCGCGAAAGAGGAAAATGGAACCAGCAAGCCCGCTGCGAGTAGGGCGAAACCTCCGAACGATACGGAACTCTATTATCGCTATCGTTTTCGGCGGCTTGATGTTATCGCCACCACGATTCAGACGGGCATTCCGTGGTTGGGCGCGTGCTTTATTGCCGCGATGGTTATGCTCTCCGTACGAGTATTAGCAGGCCAAGACACACTCGCAGACCTCAATCTTCGCGTCGCTGGAAATGTTAGAATAAATGAAGCTCTAGCGTGGCTTGTCGCCGCATTATTCGGGCTTGACGACATTAATCGCAGGAGACTACATCGAAAGGACATAAAGCGCTTGGCTCGCGATAGCGGGGAGCTTGAAAAACGATTGGACCCGCACCGTAGTTCCAGCGGTTTGACACCAACTGGAAAGACACGACGCGAGGACAAAATATGAGCTATTCAGCTTTTCAAGTCGTGCACTTTTGGGTTTGCATCGCTGCGCTCTGGACATTTTGGCATTGGGGCTGGGTTCCTTACTGCATCGATAATGTCCGTTCGACATTGTTCGATATCCGCTCCCGATTGTTTTTGTGTGCAATAGACCAAGGACTCTCATTCGAGCACCCCGCCTATACGGGATTGCGTAACGACATCAATGGGATGATTCGATTCGCGGAAAAAATGGGTTTCCTCCGTGCTCTATTGGTCCACCTAGTAGTACCTGAAGATATGGTTCGTTCAACTTGGCGCGACGCTCTTCAGGGACTGCCGGTGCCTATTCAGGAGCAATTATTGAACTTCCATCAAGAGGCAATGGTCGCCGTGACACGCCATGTAGTCAGGCGTTCTTTTCTCATGGCGACTACTTTCAACGCGACGTATTACTTAATTCGCTTGTTGACTGTTGGCCGACGAATCACCATTTTTGTCCTTTCGTGGCGAGACACCATAGGCCAAAGCCTAGAGGCACAAGCACGCGAAGAATATCGCTCGGCGGCATAGCACAGGTTCTTCCCGCGTCGCCGAATCACCCGCACCTTGCGCTTGAGCGCGCGCTGCAGCGTGTCGATGAGCGCGTTCCGATTCGGATCGGTGTGGTCGCCGACGCTCGCCCGGTAAATAGTTCGGGGCTTTTTCTTCTTGATCTTCCCTTCGTGTCGAAGAGGGCCGCTGCGGCCCGCATCTGCTGGCCTGATTTCCGGAGCCACGATTCCTTGATCCAGCCTCGACCTCACGCGTTCCACATATCCTAAACTTGGTGTCTTGGTGTTTTGCCTGGGATCGCTGCTACGCGTGCGCAGCCATTTGACGCGTCGCGCCCGTTAGCGTCGCCGCCAATGCGGTGAGATCGTTCTCATCGTAATAGTCGATCTCGATGCGGCCGGGATTCTTGCCGCGCCGCCGAACCACCCGGACCTTGCGCTTGAGCGCGCGCTGCAACGTATCGATCAGCGCGTTCAGATTCGGATCGGAATGGCCGCCTGCGCGCGCGCCGCTCCCATTGGCCGAATGCTTGCGATGCGCGGCGGCGATCTCCTCGGCGCCGCGCGCGGTGATGCCGCCCTCGACGATTTTCCGCGCGCGCCGCGATGCGCGCCTCGGCCGACGTCAGCGCCAGCAGCGGCCGCGCCTGACCCGCACTGAGCTGCCCGTGCGCGATCATGTCGAGAATCGTCTCGGGCAGATCCAGCAGGCGAATCGCGTTGCTCACGTACGGGCGGCTCTTGCCGATCCGATTCGCGATGTCGTCGTGGCTGAGAGAAAACTCGCGGCTCAGTCGCGCGAATGCGCGCCCCTCCTCAACCGCATTCAATTCCTCGCGCGCGAGGTTCTCCACCAACGACATTTCCAGCGCGGCGCGATCGTCGAGGTCGCGCACGATGACCGGCACGGTTCGAGGCCGGCCGTCACGCGCCGCGCGCAGGCGGCGCTCGCCGGCGATCAGCTCATAGCGCGGACCGTCGAAGTCGTCGGGATTGCCGACGATGCGCACGATCAGCGGCTCGATAATTCCCTGGCTCTGGATCGCGCGCGTCAGCTCGGCGAGCCGCTCCGCGTCGAAGTGCTGGCGCGGCTGAAATTGGCCAGCCGAGATTCGCGCCGACGGACGCCATCGTGATCGAGGTGTTGTCGCGCACGGTCTGCGACCTTCGGCGCAGTGCTCTCGAAGGCGGTGCTTTCGATCAGTGCGCCCAGTCCGCGACCCAGCGGTTTGCGAATCATTTGTGTATCTCCTCACTTCGCGGACTCGGCCGGCACATTCTCGCGGTGGTGCCGATTGTGCGCGTCGCCAGTTTCGCGCGCGAGCATTTCCGCCGCCAGCTCCCGATAGCCCTCGGCGCCGGCCGATTTGGCTTCGTATTCGAGCACCGAAAGACCGTGGCTCGGGCTCTCGGACAGGCGCACGTTGCGGGGAATGATCGACTTGAAAACCTTGTCGGGGAAATGCTGCCGCACCTCGCGCGCGATCTCATGGCTAGAGGCGGTTGCGCGAATCGAACATCGTGAGCACCAGCCCTTCGATTTCGAGCGCTGGGCCGAAGCTGCTCCTTGACCCGCTTGATGGTGCCGAGCAGCGCGGTCAGACCTTCGAGCGCGTAGTACTCGCATTGCATCGGAACCAGCACCGTGTCGGAGGCGACCAGCGCATTGAGCGTCAGCAGTCCCAAGGACGGCGGCGTATCAATTAGAACGATAGTTATATTTCTCGCGGACTGCCGTAAAGCAACGCGCGCAAGCGGCGCTCCCGCCCGGCCATCGTCGCCATTTCGATTTCGGCACCTACCAAATCGGCGCCGGCGCCCGCGAGAAACAGATTCGGCCGCACCTGATGCACGATATCGTCGATAGCTGGCGCCAGAAATCAGAGCCTCATAGATGGTCTTGCCGGAAGCGAGCGCATCGCGGATCTCATCGGAGCATGCGAGGCCGGAAGTCGCGTTGCCTTGCGGGTCGAGATCGATGAGCAGGACGCGACGGCCGAGCTGCGAGGGCGATAGGCGAGATTGATCGCGGTGGTAGTTTTGCCTACGCCGCCTTTTTGATTCGCAATTGTGATTACCCGCCCCACATCCGCCACCACATCACTTCATTCTCGGCCGGACCCGCGATGTTTCACGTGAAACGACCGCCTCAAAATAATGAACCTTGCGATCGACGAAATCAATTGCGCGCGCGGCGATCAATCCACAATTTGTCGATCATACGGCCGCCCAGCGAGGATGCGTTCGAGCCTTGCTGCGCCGTCGGCGCACGACGCTGATATGGCGACGCGCTGCACCTCGGCGCCGAAAGCTTTGCGATGGACTAGCGTATAGCATCGCGAGCCCATGAGGCTTCAGCGCACACGCTGCCAGACGCGAAAAATTCGCGCTATCGCCGAACGCGCGCGCCGTCACGAGGTCGAACGCACTGCGCAGTGGCGACATCCTCGGCGCGTTCGGCATTTCGATCACGACATTTTCCAGGCTCATCTCCGCGGCGGCGAAACGGAGGAAGCTCGCGCGCTTGCGGCGCGACTCGACCAGGGTGAAATTCGCCGGCGATGCCGCCGCCAGTACCAGCCCGGGAAATCCCGCACCGCTGCCCAGATCCAGATTCTCGCTACCTTGCGACGAATCTGATCGCAAGCAGGCGTTGTTCGTCGGACGGCGAGAATGATGGGCATCAGGCAATCGATCACATGGAACGCGATTTCCTCGGGATCATCGGGGTGGGCGGTGAGATTCTTCTTCGCGCCCCATAGCGCGAGCACGACGGCGAATTTTTCGATTCGCTCGGCAGAAGACCGGCGTGAGCCCGAGTCGCGGAGTCGTGTGCAGAAACGCCTCAACGAGTACGCGCACTGCGCTTCCGATTTCGATCGGGCTCGAGTCGGACACCCCGGGAGCGCGATGTTTCACGTGAAACGTCGGGCTAAACGGCGATCGGTACCTCGGCTGCGTCGCGACTTTGATATGCACCGCCAGCAGCGACACCGCCGCCGGGGTTATTCCCGGCATCCGGGCCGCCTGACCCAAGCGATTGCGGGCGAAGCTTGGATAGTCGCTCCCTGACCTCGGTGGAAAGGCCGGGCACCGCGCCAAAGTCCACCCATTCCGGGATCGGCGCCTCTTCCAGCCGGCGGAAGCGCTCGATCGCCTCGGTCTGCCGCTTCACGTAGCCGTCGTATTTCACCTCGATTTCGAGTTCGCGCGGCCTCGTCGAAGTCGAGCATCGCTCCAACCCGGCCATCATCGAGTCACGTCGCCGGTACGAAAGCTCCGGACGCTTCAGCATCTCGATCGCTCGAACCGACTGCGTCATAGCGGAGCCGATCCAGCCGCCGCGAGCATCTGCTGATTGCGATGGCGTATCGGCAACAACGATCGCCCGCATCGTTGCCAGTTCTGCTGCGACTCGCCTCAGTCTTGCCGCGCATCCGCAACATCGCGGCGATGCATCGAGCAGCCCCAGCCGCTCCCCGATCGGCGACAGCCGGCGGTCGGCGTTGTCTTCGCGCAACATCAGGCGATACTCGGCGCGCGAGGTGAACATCCGGTAGGGCTCGCCGCCGATTCCACGTGTCACGAGGTCATCGATCATCACGCCGATGTAAGCCTCGTCGCGCCGCAGAATCAGCGGCGGCTCTCGCGCGCACCTGTCAGCGCCGCGTTGATTCCCGCCATCAACCCTTGCGCGCCCGCCTCCTCGTAGCCGGTGGTGCCGTTGATCTGCCCGGCAAAGAACAGCCCTCGCACCAGCTTGGTCTCGAGCGACGGCTGAAGCTGCGTCGGATCGGAGAAGTCGTACTCGATAGCGTAGCCGTGCCGCATGATCTCGGCCTGCTCCAGGCCCTCGATCGAACGCACCATCGCGATCTGGACGTCGAGCGGCAGGCTGGTCGACAGCCCATTGGGATAAACCTCGACGGTGTCGCGCCCCTCGGGTTCGAGAAAAATCTGATGGCGCTCCTTGTCGGCGAAGCGCATCACCTTGTCCTCGACCGACGGGCAATAGCGCGGGCCGCGGCTCTGAATCGTGCCGGAGTACATCGGCGAGCGGCCGATGTTCGCGCGAATGACCTCATGCGTGCGCGCGTTGGTGAAGGTCAGATGACACGGGAGCTGCGACTGCTCGATGCGTTTGGTGCGAAACGAAAACGGCGGCGGCGGATCGTCGCCGGGCTGAACTTCGAGGCGCGAATAATCGATCGTGCGGCCATCGAGGCGCGGACAGGTTCCGGTCTTCAGGCGCCCGACGCGAAAGCCCGATCTCGCGCAGATGATCGCTGAGACCCATCGCGGCGAAATCGCCGACGCGGCCCGCCGAGAAATGCTTCTCGCCCGACATGCACGAGGCCCTTGAGAAAAGTGCCGGTCGTCAGCACCACCGTCGCGCGCCTCGAAGACCTCGCCGATTTGCGATTCGACCCCGCGCACCGCGCCATCTTCGACAATCAGCCGCTCGACGCTCGCCTGGCGCACCTGCAGATTCGGCGTCGTCTCCAGCACGCGCTTCATGCGCGCGCGATACGCGGCCTTGTCGGCCTGCGCGCGCCGCGCGCGAACGGCAGGGCCCTTGCGCGTATTGAGGAAGCGGAACTGGATTCCGGTCTCGTCGATCGCGAGCGCCCATCTCGCCGCCGAGCGCATCGATCTCGCGCACCAGGTGGCCCTTGCCGATTCCACCGATCGCGGGATTGCACGACATCTGGCCGATGTGATCGAGGTTGAGCGTGAGCATCAGCGTCTTCGCGCCCATCCGCGCGGCGGCGAGCGAGGCCTCGATCCCGGCGTGTCCCGCGCCGACTATGATGACGTCGTATTGCATCGCATCTACAATTTGTAGAATTTATCTACCTCTCAGTCGTGTTGGGAGCGATCAGGAGAGCAATCCTTAGCAGATCACTTCCCGATGCAGAATTCGCGGAACACCGCGTCGAGCACATCTTCGATATGTACCTCGCCGGTGATTTCTCCGAGGGCATCGGAGCTATCGTGACATCGACCGCGACGATCTCCGGTGGCATCGATGCGAGGGCGCTATGGCGTGCAGCCGCCAACCCGTCGAGGGCGCGCGAGAGTGCGTCGCGGTGCCGCTCGCGCGAGATCGCTATTTCTTCGCCCCTGGGCTGAGCTGCGAGTCCGTCTATTGACCGGATTAGCTCGGCCTTGACGTTATCGAGGCCGTCTCCGTTTAGAGCGGAGATCGAAGCATGCGGCAACTCGATTCCTGCGCCGCTTAAGATCCTGGACCGACATCTGAGACGGCAGATCGCTTTTGTTCAGGAGAACCAACCCCGCTCGTCCTCGCAGATGATGCGAAATCACCACATCCTCATCGGCAAACTTTTGCGACGAATCAAACACCGCGAGGACGAGGTCCGCGCCCGCGAGTGCACCGCGACTACGCTCGATGCCAATCTTCTCTACCTCATCCATGCTTTGGCGAATTCCCGCGGTGTCTTCCAGAATCACGGAATACGGACCGAGCTGGATGGTGTCCTCAATGGTATCGCGCGTGGTCCCCGGAATAGCCGTCACGATGGCGCGCTCGCGTCCGAGCAAGAGGTTCAGGATGCTGGACTTGCCGACGTTAGGCTTGCCCACAATTGCGACCCGCACTCCCTCGCGCATGATCCGACCACGCTGGTAACTGTCGTGCAAAATCGCAACGTCGATAGAAAGTCTCGCTATAGCGGTAGCGATCTCGTCACGACTCGGGAGCTGGATGCCCTCATCAGAAAAATCGATCTCCGCTTCGAGGTGCGCCCGAATCGAAATCAGATCTCTCCTTAGGTCTCGGACCTTTTGGGCCAGAGAACCGTGAAGTTGCGCGACTGCCAATAGCATCGCCCCTTCGCCTCTAGCCTGGACTAAATCATCGATCGCCTCCGCTTCGGTGAGGTCGATGCGACCGTTGAGGAATGCCCGCCGGGTGAATTCACCTCGCTCCGCCATCCGCGCTCCCATCCGCATCGCAATGGCGCAGATTCGCCGCACCAGATAGCTGCCACCGTGGCATTGCAATTCTGCAACGTCCTCTCCAGTGAGGCTATGAGGCTTACGAAAGATGACCGCCATCGCTCGATCGACACATGCATGGGTCTCGGGATCAACGACGTCACCGAGTTGGAGTCTCCGTGGTAAAAGGTGGCCGCCACGCGGTTTCCACATGGAGCGAAGTATTTCGAACGCCTCGGGGCCGGACAGACGAATGATCGCAACGGCTCCCCGACCTGCGGGAGTGGCTGGCGCGACGATGGTATCCTCGACGTACATGCTCAAAAGTGCGTCCGCAATATTTCCTCGACTCGCATTTCTTTCCTCGTGCATCGGAGCGATCGTCGGATTATATCGATGTTGCTGCCGCTGCGAGCGTCCCGCTGGAGTTGCATCTGTCTCGCGCGCTCAAAACCGGAAGGCTTCAGCAAATCGACGAAGGCGATTTCCTATGCGAAACCAATTTAGCGCCCTGCGCTTCGGTGCGACCGTCGTTTTCCTCGTGTCTCTCGCCGGATGCGCGACGATGCCGCGCCCATCCGGCAACACGCCAGATCCGAACTTAGCGAATTCCGGATGGTATCTCATGCAGCCGCCGATGAGTCTCGATGCCGCTCCGAGCGCCAGCCCAAAGCTATACGATTGGCAGGAAGTCGCATATTTCGAGAAAGCCTCGGAATGCGATACGGCGCGTCAGTGGGGTCTTACCGCATATCCGGCCGAACTTTCCAACTTACCAATGTCGGGAAGGCCGGCGCCGAATTCGATCGAAGTGAGCGGGCAACTTGCGTCCGCAACTTTGTGCGTGGCCGCCAATGATTCGCGACTCGACCGATGGCCGGTGCTCGCGAAGCTGACTTCAAAATTCTGAAGCGCGCGCCCTTGGTTCTAAAGCTTGCTCCGATGCCACTGGTGTGGTTCCATTGTCAGTTCATTTCATAGAGAATCATCCTGCATATATCGCTAAATTTCCGGGCCGCCCGACGGGCCCCGAGTATCGCTAAAATTGGTCAGGTACGATGAAAAGGACTTACCAGCCCCACAATCGCCGCCGCAAGCGGACCCACGGATTCATGGCCCGCATGGCAACCCCCGGCGGACGCAACATTCTCAAGCGCCGGCGCGCCAAAGGACGCCATCGCCTGGCGATCGACATCCCGGCCAAACAGCCCGGTTGACGCAGGCGCGGGGGCCCGCGAGCTTCTCGCCCGCCGACCGTCTCCATCAACAGCGCTGAGTTCCGCTATCTGCAACGTCATGGGACGCGCGGCGAAGCCGCGCATTTCGTGCTCTATGCGGGGCGGTTCCCGGGCGACGAGAAATCGCGCCTTGGGGTCACGGTCTCGAAGCGCGTCGGCAACGCGGTGATTCGCAATCGCGTCAAGCGCCGCGTGCGCGAAACCTACCGCCTGATGCTGCGGATATGCTTCAAGCCCGGACCTCTCGCTGGTCGTCATCGCGCGCACGGGCGCGGGCGAGTTGACCTCCGCGGCGATCGGTGGCGAACTCAAAGCAGCCAGCGCTCGCCATCGCGAAACGTCTATGACGAATCTATCGACCTCTATCGAGGCACGCGGGCGGCTCGCGTACCGGCGGCATCGCCCTTATGATGCTGCGGATCTATCGCGCGATCCTGTCGCCGATGATTGTGGGGATCTACGGACCGGCCTGCCGCTTCGAACCGAGTTGCTCGGAGTATGCGCATCAGGCGATCGCGACATTTGGCGTGATGCGCGGGGGTGCGATGGCGGCGCGACGGCTCGCGCGATGCCATCCGCTCGGCGGCCATGGGCATGATCCGGTGCCGGCGCGCACAACGGGAAGCGAGTAGGCCCGCGTGAGAATCAGAAGGACCTCAGGGAACGCATCGTTTGGATAACCAGCCGACTTCTGCTCGCAATTCTCCTCTCGCTCGGCCTGGTCTTTGTCTACCAGGAATTCGTGCTTAAGCGGATGCTACCTCCGCCACCGCAAACCGGGCGAGCAGACGCGCCCACCGCGCCGGTTGCCGAGCGCAACCACGCATCGCAGGTAGTGAAACGCCCGCGACGCCACTGCCGGTCAGCATGGCGCCCGTCGCCGCCGCACTCGCCGGAGCATCGACAGCGTTCCCGAGAAAACCATCGAGGTCGACACCGAACTCTATCGCGCGATGCTTCACCACCCATGGCGGACGGCTCAAGTCGCTGCAGCTTAAGCAGTATCGCGAGACCGCCACCTGCGACAGCCCGCTCTATGAGATGGTGCGTGCGACCGGCAACGACGAGCTTCCGCTCGGCGTGACCCTCGATCAAGATGGCAAGGCTGCGGATGATCGCGATCTCGACTACGCCTCAAACATGCCCGACAAGATCGAGCTGCAGCGACAGCGAGCACGCGACCATCAACGCTCAATGCGCAAACGGCCGACGGCGCGAACATCGAAAAGACTTTTAATTTCATCAGGCGACAAATTCGCCTTCGATATGGAGGTCGCGGTCAACGCGCCCAAGCCTCCGACCAGTATCGGCCTCGCGATGATGGAGCCGCTGACCGAGCGCGGCGAGGGATACTACGACATCCCGGTGCTGCAGGCCGACGTTGGCGACAAGGTCCGCAACGAAAACGAAAAGATCGCTGAAAAAGGCTTCGCGCCGATGACCGGGCCGCATCGCGTTCGTGGGCTTTGGCGACCGCTACTTCCTGACTGCTTTTCTGCCGCAGAAGTCCCACGCCGGCACCCTCGCGATGGAGTTCCTCGGCACGAGGCGAGCGCGCCCTGCTGTTCGCCGGCGCCTCGAAGCTCAACACCGCGCGTCTACATGGGGCCCAAAAAGCTGGAGTCACTGGAGGCGGTGAGCCAGACCCTGACCAAGTCCATCAACTTCGGATGGTCGAGCATCATCGCGCTGCCGTTTCTGCGCGTGCTGAAAGTATTTCACATCTTCGTCCCGAACTGGGGATGGGACATAATCCTGATGACGATCGGGCTCAGGATCCTGATGCTGCCGATGTCGATCAAAGGCCAGCGCTCGATGATCCGGATGCAGCGTCTGCAGCCCCAGATGGAGCGTCTGCGCGCGCAGTTCAAGGACGACTCCGAGCGCCTCAACAAGGAGATGGTCGACCTCTACAAGCGCAATCACGTCAACCCGGTCGGCGGATGCGCACCGATGATCATTCAGCTGCCGGTGTTCATCGGACTGTATGAGGCGCTGCTCAACGCGGTCGACCTGCGCCATGCGCCATTCATGTTGTGGATGAAAGATCTCTCGGCGCCCGGACTGCTTTCCGATCGCATCGATGCCACAATTGCCCTTCATGCATTGCCACGGCATTCCGGTGCTGGTGCTGCTGATGGGCGTCAGCGCGTATTTCCAGCAAGCGATGACGCCGACCCAGCCCGACCCCAATCAGCAGCGCATGATGATGCTGTCGCCGATCATCTTCACGATTTTCTTTGTCAACTTTCCGGCTGGGCTGTCGTTATATTATTTCGCGTCCAATGTGCTGGGAGTGATCCAGCAATTCGTGCTTAATCGCGAGTTCAAACAAGCTGCCCCCGCATCATGAGCAATAACGACTCTATCGAAATTTCCTCCGCCACCGTCGAACAGGCCATTTCCGAGGCGCTTCCACAACTCGGCGCCGCCGAAGATGACGTCGTCATCGAGGTCCTCGCCACCCCGCGCTCCGGCCTGCTCGGACTCGGCGCACGCGATGCGCGTGTGCGCGTGTCACGCCGTTCCGACGTTGCCGCGACCAGCGGCGTCACCGCTCCGCCTCCCGCGCCACCGCCGCCTCGACGCGAGCAGCCGCCGCCGCAACGTACCGCCGCAGCCGCCTCGGCGCGAGAGCCCCCCGGCGTCGCCGCAACCGAAATCGGAAGCCGCGCCCGCGCGCCTTCGCAGCCGCCACGGCCTCCGCGTCGAGCCGCGCCCGGAGCGCGAGCAGCCGCGCGTCGCGTCCGCCGCGGCGTGAACGCGCGCCGGAGACCGAGTCCGGAAGATCTATCCGCCGAGGCGTCGAACGGACGACAGCGGCGACGGCCCGCCGCAGCGGCCAACGTCGACGAGCAGGTCAAGGAAGCTTCCGACGATGCTCACGCAGATCCTCGAGCTGATGAATGAAAAATCGGAGATTCGCCGCGGCGAGGGCGATCGCGAATCGCTCGAGATTGGAAATCAAGGGCGACGGGTCCGGCATCCTAATCGGACGCCATGGCCAGACCCTCGACGCTCTCGAATACCTGATCAACCGCATCGTCGCGCGGCGCATCAAAGATGCGATGCCGATCCTACTCGACACCGAATCGTATCGCGCGCGCCGCCGCCAGCAATTGCATCGGATGGCGCTCTCGATGGGCGAGAAAGCGAAGCGCGACCACGCCACCGGTGAAGCTCGAGCCGATGCCGCCGCGCGATCGCCGCATCGTGCATCTCGCGCTCAAGGACGATCCGATGATCACCACGCGCTCGGCCGGCGAAGGCTTCCTGCGCTCGGTCGAGATCGTGCCGGTGGAGCGCCAGCGCGAACGCCGCGGCGGCGCGCGCGACAATCGGCGCGATCGGGATCGCGACCGCGAGCAAGAACGAGCCTCGCGAGCGAGCAGCGCGAACGCCGCATCACCATCGGGTCAATCGCCGATTGGCGAGCCGGGCGGTTTCAAGCACGGCCAAAAGCGCTTGTTCTGACGCGACCGGCTCGCGGCGCATCTCACTTCAATTCCCGATCGAGGAATGAAAGCGTGCGCGACCAGGCGTCGTCGGAGGCATCGGCATCGTAGCCCGCAGCATCGGCGAAATTGAATGCATGCTCGACCCCCGGATAGACGTGAATCTCGCTCGCCGGCTGATGCTTCGCGATAACGTCGTAGAGATGGATAGCGTCGGTGACGTGCGCGCGATGATCCGCGTCGCCCTGCAAAATTAGCGTCGGCGGAAAGCTGGCAGCCTTCGCGACCGCATCCTCGACGCGGACATTCGAGAAGCCGTAGTAATCCACGATCGCGTCGATCAAATTCGGATTGAGCGACGCGGTAATCAGCGCCAGGGTGCCGCCGAAGGAAAATCCGATAACCCCGAGCCGCGAGGTATCCGCCTGCGGATTGTAAGCCAAGGAGCTGCGGGCCGAGATCAGAGTGCGCATCCAAGTGTCGTCAGGAAGCGGAATCTCCGGCGCGGCGCTGATGCTCGGCGTCATCGCGAGGTCGCGGCAATTGGGCGCTCCGGCCCCGCCGTAATATTCGATGAACATCGCGTAGTAGCCATGCTCGGCCAGGCCGCTGCACATCTGTTGAAAATCGGGTTCGCCGAAACCGCGCGGCGTACATCCGTGAAGCAGCATCACGACCGGATGCTGGCCCGGTGCTTTCGGAACGCAATGGTACTCGTCGATAGGACGGCCGTCGGAAAAAAACTCACCCTCGATGCGTTCGATCTTCTCGGCCTTGTGATGAGCGGCGTGCGTTGTAGCAGCGCGGGCTTTGAGGGACAGCGCGGAAACGAGCAGGAAGGTTATCGTCACTAGGATCAGGGTTGCGGCCAATCGCGCACGGCTTCGAACGTCAATCATCAGGGGAGCTAGTGTAGTCGCACAACCCGGTGCGCGTCGTCAGCCGGAAAAAGAAAACTGGCGCGGACCGCATCGGGACCGCGCCAGTGTTACATGACGAGATATGATCAGTAGCCGGTCGCGTTCTTCCCCTCCGTCGAGGCCGACTTGTTAGCTTGCTCGAGCAGCTTCTGCGCGATCTCTTCATGGTGCTTGAGTTTGGGAAGCAGCTCCGCGATCAGGCTTTTCAGCTTCGGGTCGTTGGTCGAGTTCATCGCATCGGTGAGCTTCGCGATGTCCTTTTCATGGTCCTTGCGCATCGCTTCCAGGAAGTCGCGATCGAAGGTGTTGCCGCTGACATTCGCGAGCATCTCGGCGACCGCGCCATTATGGTTTTCTTTCTTTTGAAGATTGACTGTCTCGCCGGCGGGAGGCGACAGCTCGAGGTTCTGTTCTTTCGCGAGTGCGACAACCTTGCTATCCGCAGCGGAATGGTCGCGGACGAGAATTTTCCCGTAATTGCGGACGCTCGCGGATGCCCCTTTCTCTTCCGCCAGCTTGCCAACCTTCACCTCGGCTTGATCGGTTTCGTGAATCTCCGAAAGGACTGCGGCAGGAGAGCCCGACGACGGAGCTTCCGAACCAATCGCTTTCGCCTCCTCGGCGGTGTCGGTCATGGCCGACTTCGCCCTATCCGTCATCGATTGCGCGTTGGAAGCGGCCGGATAAAGCGCCATCGCGGTGACTGCGGTCATGATTGGAAGGTAGCGGCCAAATCGATCTTTTCTCATCGCCCAAGCTCCAGAATTGCAAGTAGCAAGAAGTAGATATTTCCGCCGCGCGCTTCGCGCTGGGCGGCTTTTCAAGCTCGTATTCTGGACGTCGAGAGGCCCCGGCAAATTCAAATTCGAAGGCCGGACCGGCGGCGGTCGCCGCGGGCATGAGACCAATCGGCATAGGGGGTAGCGCGGCAGCGCTACTCCCCTGCCACACCACCGGACATGCGGGTCCGCATCCGGCGGTTCGGAAGGTTGAGGTTAATCGGCAAGTCTGGGCACTCCGAGTCGGTCGTAGTAGCGGGCAGTGAGTCCGGCGTGGACCGACATGGCGGCCCGATGCCACCAGCGTCGGTTAACCCGTGCGGCTTGCGCCGCAATCGCCTCCGGCATTCCGAGTCGGCGCATCTCGGTGTAGATTTTCGAGCCGCGCTTCCACTGTTTGAGTTGCAGCGCTCGCAACCGGTGGCGGAGCCATTTGTCGTATTCGACGAAGATCTTCGGGGTGTCCGCCAGTTGGAAATATTCCTTCCATCCCGGCAGATACTTCCTCAGTTCCGCGACTACTCTTCTCATGCTTCGTCCGCCGTTGCGTCTGGTTATCAGCCGCACGCGCTGCTTGAGCGCGCGCAGCGCCTTGGGTGCGACCCGGCATGCCACCGCGCCGCCCCTGGCGTACCAGAAGCTGTAGCTCAGCAGGCTGCGCTTGTGCGCGAGGTCCACCTTGCTCTTCTCGCGATTCACTTTAAGTCGGAGCTTGGCGTACATCCGCTCCAGCGCCGCCATCACGCGCTCTCCCGCGCGCCGCGACCGCACGTACACGTTGCAGTCGTCGGCGTAGCGCACGAACGCGTGTCCGCGCTTCTCCAGCTCCTTGTCCACTTCGTCGAGCAGGAGATTCGCCAGCAGTGGCGACAGTGGTCCTCCCTGCGGCGTTCCCTCAGTGCGCTCCATCACCACCCCGTCGGCCATCATGCCGGCGTTGAGGTAGCGGCGGATTAGCCGCAGCAGCCGCGAGTCATCGATTCGCCGCGCCAGTCTTCCCATCAGCACATCGTGGTTGACCCGGTCGAAGAACTTCTCCAGGTCCACATCCACCACCCAGTGGCGTCCTTCCTGCACATAGCGCTGCGCCGCTAACACCGCGTCGTGCGCGCTGCGCCCTGGTCGGAAGCCGTAGCTGTGCTCCGAGAAGCTGGGGTCCAATCGCGGCTGCAGCACCTGCAGTATCGCCTGTTGGATGAGCCGGTCGAGCACGCACGGAATGCCGAGCTCCCGCATTCCGCCGCTCGCTTTCGGGATTTCCCGCCTCAGCACCGCTTTGGGCTGGTAAGTTCCGGCGAGCAGTTGCTCGCGGACTTCCTGCCAGTGCTCCATCAGGTACTGCGGCAGTTCCTCCACCGTCATGCCATCGACTCCGGGACTGCCCCGGTTCTCTCGTACCCGCGCCAACGCCGCCCTGACGTTGCCGCGCGCGACCACCGCTTCCATCAGGCGGTCGCTTCCCGAGCGCGCCTCTCCGTTCGTCAGCGTCGACGCTTCGCCACTGCGCTGGACCCTCGAGGCTTCACCCCTAGCTTCCAGCGGCAGTCCCAATTGCTCGGGCTTCTGGCGCCTGGCGTCTTTCGGACTCACAGCGGCTTCGCTCTCCCTTCCGTTCGGCCCTTCATCAGCGCGGACATCGAGGCTACCTGCCGTATCCCGCTGACTACTACGGCCTCTGCTGACTTCTCGCTCCGCCTCGCGGCGTCGCCCTTTCAGGCGTAAGGCGAGATCTCCCCAGGTAAGGCTCCGTGACCTTCGCCGCACCACCGCCGGATCTACGCGATGACTCCTTGGCCGATAGAGCTTCGCGGTCACTTGCCCGCTCGCCCTGAGCCACCTCGCCTTTTATCCGGTTCCTGTTCGTCGGCTCGCGGCTTTGCTCCACGCTTCCTCCAGACCTCACCTCACGGTGACGCCCTTGCGCTTCGCTAGTGCTCGACGCGGCCTGCTCGCACAGAGGACTTTCACCTCCAAGTCACGCGCCATGCTGGGCGCACAAATGAAACTGGCGCGACCCCTTTCGAGGCCGCGCCAGCTCAGGCATGCGGGTGTTATCGCAGTTTAGTTAGAAACTCGCCGCGCGAACCATCGCGTCGGTGGTGAAGAAGGTCTTATCGACTGCGCCCATGTTGATGTACCAGCATTCGCGCTCGGGAGTTTCGATACCCGGCAGGTAGCACATCGTCGCCGAGCCCGGATTGCACATCGGTCGAAACCGCGCCCACGACGAATGAACGCTTGAACGGATAGATGGCGACCTTGGCATCGGGAACCGGACGATCACGCGTGGCCAGCCAGTAGATGTGGCTGCGGAACAGTTTGCCCGGACGATCGTAGGTATCGATGTAGGGCTCGAACCACATTTCGCTGTCCAGATAGATGATGGTGCGCGAATCGATTGCGTTGATACGGCTGCGATCGGGCAGCGCCTCGATCACGTACATATGGCGCATCTCCCACGCCTCGGGGCAAGCGCTGGTACCGCCGTCGGTTTGGCAACGCACTTCCGGCGAATGATCGGCGTGAACGCATCCGAGCATGTTCTTTTCGCCGAGGAACTTGTAGGTGTACTGCTCGGTCTTGGGGTTGAAGCCCGAATAGTGATCGGGATCCCATGCATGGGCCGAAGTTCCCGACGCGGTCGACGAGCTCATGATGGACTCGTTGATGCGGCGGACGCGGCGCGAGCCGGCATCAAGACTCCAGATGTCGTCGCCACGTTTCGGATCGGCATAACGCCAGCGGATGAAACCGGTACCGCGAATTTCCTGAGGAGCGAGGAGCGGATAGAGGCCGAAGATCCAGTAGCGGCCCGTGGTCTTGAAATCGGGATCGGTCGGAACCGGTTCGACCTCGGTGCGGCCGACCAGGTCGTAACCGGCATAGTGGCCAATCTGGAAGTATTCGATCTGGCTGGTCTGCGGTGCCCGTGTTTTTCAAACGAGGAGTCGCAATCATAGAAGCGCAGATCGTAGTCGTCGCTGGTGATGGGACGGAAGACGTTGTTCCAGATGACCTTATTCGCAACATAGGGGTCATTGGGGTCAATCAGAGGAAAGGGCTGCCCGGCAACATAGCCGACCACGCTCTTATGGTCGTTGCTGAGGCGCACCTGCGCGGAATATTTTTCCGTCGCATCCTTGTACGGAGGCGGCCAGTCGATCCGCTGGGTGGGGACGATCTTCATCGTCATGCCATGGTCAATTTTGTAGTACACGCCCGGTGAGACCAGATCCTTCACCTTGGCGGCACTTTCCGGCGTGATGAAATCTCCGGGTTTGACCTGGGCAAATGCCGAGGTCCCCAGGAGGAGAGAGAGTGACAGGGCAACCATCGCGGTAACTTTGCGTTTGGTTCCCTTAACTAAATCAAACCGCATACGCAGACCTCCGATCGGGAGAAAATTTCTGTGTCAGAGGACAGTAGGGCTCAGGGATTTCAATGTCAACGCAACTTCTTTTCGTTTGCAGAAAGAGATCGCTTTCGATATTAGTGAGGATTTACTTCGGCATAAGTTCCGTTAAACCCGCCACCAACATCCGCTGACCCAGAACCCTCTCTTGATGTTTGCTTTTCGGTGGAGCGAGCGCCTGTAGGCTACAAATCCAAGCGCTAATAGCTAGGTTAAAGACTGCCTGCGATTCGTGTCAATGTCGCTTTTCGAAACAGTCGTGCTCGGTCAGCTCGCGAATTTTCAATTGAGGCTGGGAGAGCGTATCGGAAGCCGCTGGCCGTATATGGTATCGATCAGTGCCCATAAGTGACTGACATAGGGCATCACTGAATTTTTAATGATTAACTGGAAGCTGCCTCCACCAGCGTTCATTGCGAATGTAGTATTCCTTAACTGACCTTCAGCAAAACAGCGCCGGCTGATCAGAGATCGGACCAGCCGGCGCGCTTCGCAACTCGAACTAATGTGGAATCAGGCGTTGGGATCCAGCCCCCACTTCTTCTTATTCGCCGCCACCTCATCCGCATTCGGATGCTTTCCCTGCTCGAACGCCTTCACTTTGAAGTTGTCCTTCTGCTCCAGCAGCGCGTGATTCAGATCGATGTCGGATTTGAAAACCTCGGGCACCGCCGGCTCTTCGAAGATCGCCTGCCATGGGCACTCCGGCTCGCACGCGCCGCAATCGATGCATTCATCCGGATCGATGTAGAGCATGTTGGGGAACTTCTGTTTGTCGGTTCCGACGTATTCGTAAATGCAGTCGACTGGGCAAACGCTCACGCATCCGGTGTCGACGCAATCGATGCATAGTCGAGTAATCGTCCAGGGCATGGGTTACTGTCCTCTCTTGTGGGGCGTGTTTTTTTAACCTATACGGACCGCTCAGCCATGAAAAGTTCCGCGCCAAATATCGCTTTCCGCGCGCGAAACCTCAAGTACAATAAGGACGGCGCGCCGCGCAGGAAAGAGGCGCGATCGATCATCTATCGGAAGAGCATGCCGAGGAGCACGCATCATGAGTGAACATCATCATCACGGACATCCCACGCACCGCATCGCACCGAAACCGACAGCATGGGCGCGATCGAGGTGCCCGCCGATCGCTACTGGGGCGCGCAGACCGAGCGCTCGCTGCTGCACTTCGCGATCGGCTTCGATCGGATGCCGCGCTCCGTCATCCGCGCCTTCGGCATGCTCAAGAAGGCCTGCGCCGAAGTCAATCAGCGAACTCGGCAAGCTTCCCGCCGACAAGGCGCAAGCTGATCGTGCAGGCCGCCGACGAAGTTATCGAGGGCAAGCTCGACGACCATTTTCCCTTGCGCATCTGGCAGACCGGCTCGCGGCACCCAGACCAACATGAACGCGAACGAGGTCATCTCCAATCGCGCGATCGAGCTCGCCGGCGGCGACGATGGGCTCGAAGAAGCCCGTCCATCCCAACGACGACGTCAACATGGCGCAGTCCTCCAACGATACGTTTCCGACCGCGATGCATATCGCGGCCGCCGAGGAGATCAACTCGCACCTGCTGCCCGCGCTGCAGAACGCTCCTCGAGGCGCTGCGCGCGAAAGCCGCCGAGTTCGAGCCGATCATCAAGATCGGCCGCACGCATCTGATGGATGCGGTGCCGCTGACGCTCGGCCAGGAGTTCTCCGGCTACGTCGCGCAGCTCGAATACGACCTGCGCCGCATCAAGGCGGCCCTGCCCGACATCTACGAGCTCGCGATCGGCGGCACCGCGGTCGGCACCGGGCTGAACGCCTATCCGCAATTCGCCGAGAAGGTCGCCGCGCGCATCGCGAAGCTGACCGGCCTGCCGTTCGTCTCGGCGCCCAACAAATTCGCCGCGCTCGCCGCGCACGACGCGCTCGTGTTCGCGTCCGGCGCGCTCAAGACGCTCGCCGCCTCGCTGATGAAGATCGCCAACGACATCCGCTGGATGGGCTCGGGCCCGCGCTGCGGCCTCGGCGAATTGAGCCTGCCCGAAAACGAGCCGGGCTCCTCGATCATGCCGGGCAAAGTCAATCCGACGCAGAGCGAGGCGATGACGATGGTCTGCGTCCAGGTCATGGGCAACGACACGGCGATCGCGGTCGCGGGCACGCAGGGCAATTTCGAGCTCAACGTGTTCAAGCCGGTCATCATCCACAACTTCCTGCATTCGACGGTGCTGCTGGCCGACGCCTGCGACGGCTTCCGCAGATACTGCGTCGATGGGCATCGAGCCGAATCGCGAGCAGATCGCCGAGTACGTCGACCGCTCGCTGATGCTGGTGACGGCGCTCAGCCCGCACATCGGCTACGACAAGGCGGCGAAGGTCGCGAAGAAGGCGCATGCGGACGGTACGACATTGAAGGAAGCCGCGGTGGCGCTGGGATATTTATCGGCGGCGGATTTCGATCGCATGGTGCGCCCCGAAAAGATGCTCGGCCCCGAGTGATTCAGTATCGATGCGGGAACGCGATCTCAAAGCCCTCGAGTTCGATAAGGTCATGACCCTCGTCATGTCGATGGCGGCGTCCGAGCCGGCGCGGGAGGTTCTCTCGCGAGTCCGACCCGCGATCGATGTTGACACGGTGCGCGATCGCCTTCGCGCGTGCGCCGAAATGAAGGAGTTGCGGCAGCATACTGGCTCGATTCCGATCCAGGAATTCCCCGATTTGCGCGGGCTTTTCCTCGCCGCGGCCCGCGAGGGCGCCATTCTCAATGGCGAAGCTTTGGTGAAGATTCGCGATTTCGTCCTTTCTTCGCGTCATGTCCAAAGTTTCATCCGCGCGCGCGTCGAGCCCTTCCCGCATGTCGCAACCATCGCCGCCAATCTCCTCGCGCCCAAGGAACTCGCCGATGCGCTCCTGAAGGCCCTCGCCGATGACGGCCAGCTCCTCGACGACGCCAGTCCCGCCCTCAAGCGCCTGCGCAATCGCCTGCGCGAGGAGCGCGTCGACCTCGAAGCGCGCCTGCTCCGCTCGCTCAACCAGGCCGGCATGGACGCCTTCGTTTCCGACCACCTCGTCACGCTGCGCAACCATCGCTTCGTGCTCCCGCTCAAGCTGAACTACACCGAGAAGCTCGAAGGCATCGTGCAGGACCGCTCGGTTTCGGGCGAGACGCTGTTCGTCGAGCCGATGTGGGCGGTCGAGCTCAACAATCATCTGATGATGCTCGAAAGCGAGGTCGAGGCCGAGGAGCATCGCATCCTGTTGCAGCTTTCCGCGATGGTGCGCGGCTATTCCAACGAGCTGCATCTCACCTTCGATGCGATGGTGGCGCTCGATGCGCTCAACGCGCGCGCGATTTTCGCCGAGCGCTTCGAGTGCAGCGAGCCGCTTATCGGCGCGGGCGAGATCGAGCTGCTCGAAGCGCGCCATCCGCTGCTCACGGTCGCGGTGCACGATGTGGTTCCGATCGACCTCCGCATTCCGGCCGAGCACAAGGGCATCGTGATTTCCGGTCCCAACACCGGCGGCAAGACCGTCGCGCTCAAAACGCTCGGCCTGCTCTCGATGATGGCGCAGGCCGGTCTTCTTATTCCGGCGCGGCCGGGCAGCAAGGTCGCGGTCTTCCGCAGCGTGTTCGCCGATATCGGCGATGAGCAATCGATCGAGACCAGCCTCTCGACGCTTTTCCGCGCACATCGCGAATCTTTCCGAAATCGTGCGCTCGCTCGATGAGCCCGCGCTGGTGATCCTCGATGAGCCCGGCGCCGGCACCGATCCCGCCGAGGGCGCGGCGCTCGCCATCGGGCTCATCAGTCATCTGGCGGCGCGGCGATGCCTCGTCGCGGTCGCGACCCATTCGACCGCGGTAAAGTTGCACGCCTACTCGCGCTCCGACTTCGAGGTCGCGGCGGTGGATTTCGATCCCGAGCGCCTGGCGCCGCTCTACCGTCTCAAGCCGCACACCATCGGGCAAAGCTATGGCCTCGTGGTCGCGCGCCGCCTCGGACTTCCCGAGGAAATCATCACCGGCGCGCAGGCCGCGATGGGCGAGAGCACCGTCGAGCTGGAAACCGCCATCGAGCGGCTCGAACAGCAGCGCGCGACGCTCGAAGCAGGAAGTCGCTCGCGCGCGGGAGCACACTGCCGAGTTGGCGGAGCGGCAACGCGAGGCGGTCGCGGCCGAGGAACGCGCGCGCGAGCGCTTCGAGCGCGAGCGCACGCGGCTGCGCGAAGAAGTCACCAGCCTGATGAGCGAGGTCCGGCGCGAGGGCGACGAGCTGCTGAAAGAAATTCGCAGCGGCGCGAAGATCGCGGCGCGACCTCGGACAATTTCAGGCGCGCATCGCCGAAAGGCTGGAACAGGCGGCGCCGATCGCACGCGAGGACGACCCGAATCGGACCAGGCGCCGCTCAAGGTGGGCGATAAGGTCGAGTTGGGCGGCATCCGCGGCGAGCTGGTGGTGATGGAGCCGGGCAAGGCGGTGGTCAGCCGCGGCGGCTTGCGCATCGAGGTGTCGCCGGAGCGGCTGCGGCGCGCGAAGGCCGAATCGATCGCCGCCGATGCGCGCGAGCGGCGCGCGACGCCCTCGGTCACCGTCAGCTCAACCGCGAGCGAGCGCGAGGAACTCAACCTCATCGGGATGCGCACGACGGAAGCGCTGCGCAAGCTCGAGGAGTTCCTCGATCAGGCGTACCTGACGAATCGCAAAGAGGTGCGCATCATCCACGGCATCGGCTCGGGCGCGCTGCGCAAGGCGGTCCTCGAATACCTCGCGACCTCGCCGTACAGCTCGACGTACCATGAGGCCGAACCGCATCACGGCGGCGCCGGCGCCACGGTCGTCGAGCTCAATCTTTAACCGGACGGGATAGGCCGATTGGCGGAAGCCGGGCGGAAACCGAACCGTGGGAATAGCGTTCCGGGAAAGTAAATTAGAAACAGCAAAAGTGCCACAGGGCAACGGCTTTATCGGCAGCCGTTGGCTTGCATCATGTGATTCGGGAGCTATCGAAGTCGCCCCACTCCCTGAGTTGCTTCAGCCTTTATTTCTGCAAACACACCTGACGCTCTCATAGCCCAGCGCGCGGAGTATTCGATTAGTAGGCTCGCCGCCATTGTGCTCACTGGGCAACAACGCGCGCCCGCCTGCATAAGTGTGAGCCAATCCCACGACATATTTAGGAGGATAATGTTTTCCTCTTGCATTTAGGCAGAAGCGTGTGGAACGGCGTTGCGAGGGAATACCACCCCGCAGTGTCGTCCAAAGCTCTTTCGATATGCTCGGCTAAAATTTTCAATTCGAATAAATGCCCCGAAGAGCCACGTCCTTTGGTGCTCTAATCCGCTGCCCATCTGAGTCCGAACCGTTCGGGCGATATATAGAGCGACTTCTTCAATTCGGGACCCCCGGTCATACTCGAAATGAGACTAATGGACATTCTGACAGAGGCCTGCAACTTGAGAACGCTATCTCGCGCCTTCAGCCAATTCTGAGGGCTGAAAATTTTATTCTTTTCGGTATACTCGGCGACGCCCGCGTCTAATGCCGCATTGAACGAGTTCGCAGCGAGTGTGACTATCCGATCGAATTCTTTCGCCTCCATTGTTGCAGAGGGGGCCGGCACTTTGTCGATCTGATTGCTCGCGGCGGAGAAACACGATTGAATTGCAAATAGTAGGTGCCATTTCGACAAGCTCTGTGTAGATGATAGAGCCTCGTTCAAACCGAGGTCTCCTTTTTTCCAACGATCCTCAATTCTCTGGGTCCAAATATTCAACGCCGCTATATCGACCGGCAGGTAGTCAGATCTAAAGAGTAGGTCGAAATATTTGTCGAACAACCTATTCTCATTGTTGGTCATATTAGGTCGCTGAGAATGCCAGGTCATCAAGGCGTTGGCGAGAACTGAAACATCTATGGTCTGAGCCGCATCTTTATTGGCTGGTCGTTCCTCCCCTCTTTTTGTGATCATGTATCCATTAGGAAAGAAATTCTCATACGCTCTCTTTAGCGCGAGTACTCGCTTGTCGTTGCTCCGAAGGTCACGCGCCTTAACTGCGCTTTGCGAATTAGTGAATATACTTATCTTATCGGCAAGGTCTCGCTGTGGAATCTCGTAGAAGCGAAACAATACGCGCGCATCATTAGCAGTCTTAATTTTCTCCGAGCACGCAAGTATCGTATTGAGTGATTGACAGCCGTTAACCACGGCGAGCCCGTCGAGCTTCAGTTCATTTGACGTTGTGTCTAACGTGAGCTTCTCACAAAGAGCAGTTATTCCGTTGTGATACAAGAAGAAATATTGAGGAGTCTCTCCCATTATAGTTTGCTTGAGACCCTTGTTTACTTTGTTCGTAAGACCTAAGGACTGACGTACGTTTTTTCTAAATAACTTTCCGTCGGCGATCCCCGGAAGCTTCAAGCAGTCCGAAAGTCGAATGGCCGCGATAACCGTACGAAAATTCGCCATGTCTAGCGCCAAATATCGACCGGGCTCCAGCTTCATCGTGTGCGAGAGCTTGGGTAGGTCCCGTCCAGTTGCTTCCGACCATCGGGTTTGAATCAAATCACTATCCACAAGCGTTAGGCTTGAGGTCGGATGCTCGAATTCAGAAATCGTCGACTGAAATGCGGCAAGATCGTTAGTAGCCTGTCCTGTGAGTTGACCCGTCGTTACCAGCTCGAACACGACTTCATAGTCGTCCTGTAGGGCCTCTCCCACGGCCTCAAGTTTTACCTTCAGTTTGTCATTGCAATTTTCCTGCAGCGCGGAAAGATTTTGGATCTGAAGCCAGGCCGCCAAGACCTCTTGGAGAGGTTCGTGATCAACGGACGAGGCGTAGAATTTACTCTGAATTGTGATTATCTGTCGTTTTTCGTCATCGACAATGACCGCGTCGAATTCCTTGTCGTTGGGGCCGTCTGTAATATCGTTCCGCGCCTGTATAGGAGTTCGCGAATAGCAGTTTCGAAGATACCAAGCCAGGAAACGAACACCGTCATTGACGTAGTTCTGCTGATAGTACTTGTCAGTCTGTATGTCCGATTTGATTCTTTCGTATAGTTCGCCCATGGACCGCTTTTCCCCTGAGGCATCCTATCAGTTGACGCACGACTTTAGTCAACCGTCCAAGCCTGCGGCAAATAGAGAACGGTTCTCGATTAGGCGTAACTGTGTGGATGCGGTTCGAGGCGACAGGCTTTCTGTCCGTTCTTGAGGGCTTCGACATATCGTATCGTTTGCTGAGCCATGACGCCCCGGGTTCGACCGTGGTCGAGTGACCTCAACCTCTGGTATCAGCGAGTTGCGCATCGAGTTCCTCCAGCTTCTCGCGGAATCCCTCATCGGAAGCCGAGGCGCGCGGCGGCGCGAATCGTAAACCCGATCGATGCGCTCAAACATCGTCCATCCTGCGCGAGCATAGCTCTGAGGACGACGGCTCCTCTCACCCTTCTTTACGGAAGCGAACTTCTAATGGGACCGAACGAGATGTAAAATCAATACGATTTACTGAGTAAGGCGCCGGAGAAGACTCTGAAGAAAATGAACCGCAGTGACAGTCGAAATCTGTGGCTCCATCGTGCGGTGGCGCAGGCGCTTGAACGAGATCCTGACCAGACGATATTTCTCGCGCGCCAAAACCTCGCTCGCTTGTGGAAACAGCATCCACGATCGCGGGTTTATCTCGAAAAATGGTCTGATATTCTCCGCCTCTCAACCCGCCAGATTGCAGAGGTGCTTTCTTCACCGGACGAGGATGCCTGTAATTTGCGTTCATGCAGCCCGTTCGCGGGTGCGCTTAGTCAATCGGAAAGACTGGCGGAACTGGAAGCGTTCTGGAGGCACTGGGCGGAAACCCAAATGACGGGAGCGCCGCGATCGCTGGAGCGCTTTTTGGTTAATCGGGGAGCCGCGATATGACTGAAAATCCGAAACTAGAAAAGCTGCGCGATGGTCTCTATAGCATTCGAAATTACAAGCGACCGGCGCCGCTTAAAGCTGAGGATTTGAGGAAAGCTGCGGACGAAGTCCGCAAAATCCAGATCGTTATTCCGCGTTCGGAAAAAGAACCCGCCTAGAAATTTCCTTCTCTATCGGTCGAGCTCCTCCAGCTTTTCGCGGAAGACCGTGCGGCAGCGGAAGCCGAGGCGCGCGGCCGCGCGGCTCGAATCGTAAACCCGATCGATGCGCTCAAACATCGTCCATCCTGTACGAGCGTAGAGGGCCGGTGACCATGATGCGCATCGGCTAGTGGAAGAGCCCCTTGAGCTGATTGAGCGGATTGCCGGAAGAGTTCCCTTTGCCGCCATTGTTGGAAAGGAACGGAATGTTCAAGTTCTTGCCCTTTTTGAAGAGCTTGCCGAGCGCCTTGCCATTCTGGTTAAGCAGTTGGCTGCCGACGCGCTCCGCCAACTCGGCGATGTCGGGTGCGACGTCCGGCTTGGGCAGGTGCCCGCTCACCACCATCGGGACGTCGACCTGGCCATCATTGTTGGTGAGGTACACCACGTTCTTTTTCTCGGCGATAATTTCGCGGCTCAGTTGCTTCGTTAGCAGCACGTGCGTGCCCATCTCGAGGTGCTTGTCCAGGTCGAACCAGCCGTCTCCGGTCATCCCATAGTCGGGCGTCTGCACCACGAGGTCATGCGTCGTGAGGCGCGGCCCTCGAATCGCGAACGTGAGCGCGACGCTATCGATCTGGGTATCGGGACTGTTGAAAAGCTCCTGGTGGCGCTCGACCACCGACGCCGGAATGAGGTCGCCGATGCCGGGCAGGCCCTTGGTCTTCTTCAGCCCCTCCGCCGCGAGGTTGATGCCGACCAGTTTGCCGTTGCGCACGTTCGCACGGCCCTTGCCGTCCAGGGTTGGCTTGATGGCATCGAGCGTCGCGCCCTTGCCCGAGATTTGCAGTTGCGCATCGAGGATGCCCTGGATCATGCCCGCCGATTTGGATTGCTGAGACTGCAGTGCGCTGGGGATATCGACATTGTTGGCGGTCAGGTTGAGCGCAAACTGCGGCGGGTCGGTGAGCGTAGCATTTCCGCTCGCGGCGATATCGCCATTGAATGCGCTCAGCTTGAGCGATTGGAGGCCGAGATCTTGGCCGGCCATCGTCACGGCGAGGTTTAAATCCTTGAAGGGAACGTTCGCGAGGTCGCCCTCGCTCGCCGAGCCCTTCGCACTCACCGAAAGCTCGGGCGATTGCGCGATCGAGCCGCTCAGCGCGAGGTTGCTCAGATGCTCATCGTCGGGGCGTTTGGGCGCAAAATCGGCAACCTTGATGGTATCGGCATTGAAGACGTAATCCGCCTCGAGCGGTTGCAGCGATTGAGCATGCACGGTCGCCGTCGCGTGGCCGCTGGCGAGGTCGAACTTGAGCGGGCCGGCATCGGCAGTGTTGCCATTGAGCTTGATGTCGCCGGTGAGCGCGCTGACGAGGCTTTTCTGATCGCCGGGGCGGGTGAGCGCGACATCGGCAATCGAGACCGTCCGTGCGCGCTCGGCTGTTTATTCGCGACGCTCGCGTCGGCATGGATTTCAGCCTGGCCGGAGGCGTCGTATTTCTGCAACGGCGGGAGCATCTTCGCCATCGCGCCGATGTCGAAGCGATTGGTGTCGATGCGAGCGCTCATGGCGCCGCTGGCGACTTTGAGGTTGCGCAGATTCGCATCGAGGTCGGCGAGCTTGAGGTTCGCCTGCGCGATTTCGACGCCGCTCTCGGAACGAGTCCCGTCGGCGCTGAGCTTCAGCCGGGTGGATGCGGGCTTATCGAAGGAGTCGGCCCAGGCGACGCGAGCGGCGGTGAGGTTGCTCTCGAAATGGAAGTGGAGCGCGGACAAAGTGCCGGTGGCGTTGGCGTCGAGGGAAATGGGATCGGGAACCGACAGCGCGTCGGGAATGGCTTTGCCGATGGAGCCGATGGCGCGCAGGCGGGCGAGGTCGAGCGGGCCCACCTTGGCCTGGAGCGCGAGGGGAGCATCCTTGGCATCGAGGGCGCCGTCATGAAGGAGCGGGCCCATGGTGCCGGAAACCTCGACGTTTTGCTTGTCGGAGAGCATCGCGAGCTTCAATGAAACGTCGAAGGCGCGCGCAAAACCGAAGCCTTTGAGCGCAAGGTCAACGTCGGTAATGGTGACGGTTTGATGATTCGTCCCGCGCTCATCATAGACGATCACCCCATCGTCGATGACGAAATTTTTGACATAGACCGCATTGAGGTGCGCCTGGCGCTTCTTCTGAGCGATGGCCCGCTCCGCGGTGAGCGGCGCTGCTTCGGCTCCCCGCGCGGTCCCCTGCTCGAGCGCGGGAGGTTTCGTCTCGCTCTCGTCCTCTTCCTGCCCACCGTCGATATGTTGAAGCGACCTTCCTCGGTCCGAATGATGCGGACCTGCGGGTTCTTCAGCTTCACATCGGAAATGTGGACGTGGCGCGACAGCAGCGGCAGCAGGTCGACATCGGCATAGACCTGGTCGGCCTCGATGAATGGCTGATCGGACAGCGCCGGGTCATCGGCGATTTTTACTCCATCGAGTTCCGCCACCAGGCCCCATCCCAGCGACACCTTGAAGCTCGATACTTCGACTTTGCGGTTGAGCGAATTGCTGAGCCGCTTGAGCAGTATCGGCTCGCGCTCCGCGATGATCGAATTGAGATTGCGCGCCGCGTAGAGGAACACGCCGGCGACCGCGACGGCAATCACCGCGACCACGATGCCGACGATCGTCAGGGCCTTCTTCATGAGAGCTCCGGGGGCCAGCGGCAGGTATCGGCCAATGTCATCGAGTGTAATCGATCGGCGTCCCTAGCTCACGCTTTTCCGATACAATTTGTTTTGGCTCTTCCGATTTGACATGGCGAAAAAGAAGAAACATGGGCGCCCTCGCGATGGCGATACGGCCGAGGCGCCGCCGCCGAAGGAACAGCCGGTCGCATTCTCGCCATTCAAGGACCTCAAGAAGATGCTCGCGGACCGTGCGATCGAGGTCACCAAGCAAGCGCCGGCGGTCACCAAGCCCCTCGCGAAGCCGGTTGCGAAATCGCCGGCGCCATCTGCGCCAGCTCCGCCGGTCGTCGATGAGGACGCCATCCTGCGCGAGGCCTACGCTGGAGTGCGCCCGCTCGACAATGCGAATGGCGCGCATCGGAGGCCCATCGTGCCCGAGGTCCGCCGCGCCGTCGTCAGCGAGGAGGCCGAAGTGCTGGCAGCGCTGTCCGACCTCGTCTCGGGTGTGGGCGCATTCGATTCCACCGAGACCGACGAGTACATCGAGGGCGCGCGCGTCGGCCTCGATCCGCGATTGCTCAGCCGCTTGCGACGCGGCGAATTTGCCGTCCAGGACCATATCGACCTTCACGGGATGATTCAGCCCGATGCGAAGCGGGCGCTGCTCGACTTCGTCCTCAAGCGCGTCGGCAAGGGGATGCGCACGGTGCTGGTGGTGCATGGGCGCGGGCTCGGCTCGCCCGGTGGGCGCCCCGTCCTGAAGCATGCGGCCGCGCAATGGCTTTCGCATGGCGAGATTGGCGCCCACGTACACGCCTTCGCCACCGCCAAGGCGCAGGATGGCGGCGCGGGTGCGATGTACGTCCTGCTGCGTCGCGACCGCCGCCGCGCCGCCTTCGACGTGCTGCAAGGAGCGAAACGCCGCGACTGATCCTTCGCCAAATCGGCATAGGGGGTAGCGCGGCAGCGCTACTCCCCTGCCACACCACCGGACATGCGGGTCCGCATCCGGCGGTTCGGAAGGTTGAGGTTAATCGGCAAGTCTGGGCACTCCAAGTCGGTCGTAGTAGCGGGCAGTGAGTCCGGCGTGGACCGACATGGCGGCCCGATGCCACCAGCGTCGGTTAACCCGTGCGGCTTGCGCCGCAATCGCCTCCGGCATTCCGAGTCGGCGCATCTCGGTGTAGATTTTCGACCCGCGCTTCCACTGTTTGAGTTGCAGCGCTCGCAACCGGTGGCGGAGCCATTTGTCGTATTCGACGAAGGTCTTCGGGGTGTCCGCCAGTTGGAAGTATTCCTTCCATCCCGGCAGATACTTCCTCAGTTCCGCGATTACTCTTCTCATGCTTCGTCCGCCGTTGCGTCTGGTTATCAGCCGCACGCGCTGCTTGAGCGCGCGCAGCGCCTTGGGTGCGACCCGGCATGCCACCGCGCCGCCCCTGGCGTACCAGAAGCTGTAGCTCAGCAGGCTGCGCTTGTGCGCGAGGTCCACTTTGCTCTTCTCGCGATTCACTTTAAGTCGGAGCTTGGCGTACATCCGCTCCAGCGCCGCCATCACGCGCTCTCCCGCGCGCCGGGACCGCACGTACACGTTGCAGTCATCAGCATAGCGCACGAACGCGTGTCCGCGCTTCTCCAGCTCCTTATCCACTTCATCGAGCAGGAGATTCGCCAGCAGTGGCGACAGTGGTCCTCCCTGCGGCGTTCCCTCAGTGCGTTCCATCACCACTCCGTCGGCCATCAGGCCGGCGTTGAGATAGCGGCGGATTAGCCGCAGGAGCCGCGAGTCATCGATTCGCCGCGCCAGTCTTCCCATCAGCACATCGTGGTTGACCCGGTCGAAGAACTTCTCCAGGTCCACATCCACCACCCAGTGGCGTCCTTCCTGCACATAGCGCTGCGCCGCTAACACCGCGTCGTGTGCGCTGCGCCCTGGTCGGAAGCCGTAGCTGTGCTCCGAGAAGCTGGGGTCCAATCGCGGGTGCAGCACCTGCAGTATCGCCTGTTGGATGAGCCGGTCGAGCACGCACGGAATGCCGAGCTCTCGCCTTCCGCCGCTCGCTTTCGGGATTTCCCGCCTCAGCACCGCTTTGGGCTGGTAAGTTCCGGCGAGTAGTTGCTCGCGGACTTCCTGCCAGTGCTCCATCAGGTACTGCGGCAGTTCTTCCACCGTCATGCCATCGACTCCGGGGGCTGCCCCGGTTCTCACGTACCCGCGCCAACGCCGCCCTGACGTTGCCGCGCGCAACCACCGCTTCCATCAGGCGGTCGCTTCCCGAGCGCGCCTCTCCGTGCGTCAGCGTTGACGCTTCGCCACTGCGCCGGACCCTTGAGGCTTCACCTCTAGCTTCCAGCGGCAGTCCCAATTGCTCGGGCTTCTGGCGCCTGGCGTCTTTCGGACTCACAGCGGCTTCGCTCTCCCTTCCGTTCGGCCCTTCATCAGCGCGGACATCGAGGCTACCTGCCGTATCCCGCTGACTACTACGGCCTCTGCTGACTTCTCGCTCCGCCTCGCGGCGTTGCCCTTTCAAGCATAAAGCGAGATCTCCCAGGTAAGGCTCCGTGACCTTCGCCGCACCACCGCCGGATCTACGCGATGACTCCTTGGCCGATAGAGCTTCGCGGTCATTTGCCCGCTCGCCCTGAGCCACCTCGCCTCTTATCCGGTTCCTGTTCGTCGGCGCGCGGCTTTGCTCCACCCTTCCTCCAGACCTCACCTCACGATGACGCCCTTGCGCTTCGCTAGTGCTCGACGCGGCCTGCTCGCACAGAGGACTTTCACCTCCAAGTCACGCGCCATGCTGGGCGCACAAATGAAACGGGGCTCCAGTTGCGGAGCCCCGCCGTTCCGAATCGCTCGAATGAACTAGATTTTGCCCTGGAGCAAGAACGCGATGACGAATGCGTACAGGGTCAACGCTTCGATGAACGCCAGACCGATGATCATCGGGGTGAAGATCTGACCGGCGCTGTTGGGATTGCGGCCGATCGATTCCATCGCCGCGGCCCCCATCCGTCCCTGTCCGATCGCGCTGCCGAACGCTGCGATACCGATACCGATATTCGCGGCCAGCGCGATCAGACCGGCCGTCGCAGCGGCATGGCTGCGCCGGCCGCGCCCTGTCCTGCGCCATCGCCAGCAGCGGCGACGCCAGCACCAGCATCGCTGCCGTGCCCATCACCGTTGAAAGTTTGCGAACCATTGCACGTCCTCCTTGTTGATCGCGCCTTGCCGCCCGGCCGCAGCCCTTCTCCTCTTCCTCTACCACCACCATTTGCCAAGCCGTCCGAAGAGGTCGCGAAAATTCCGTTTCAATGCCGCTCAATGCTCGTGGCTCGCGGCCAGCCGACGTAACTCATCGAAAGCACCATGAAGATGAGCGCCTGGATGACGCATACGATCGCGCCGAGCGCATAAAAAGCCAGCGGGATGATCAGCTTGGTCAGCCCGGTGAAAATGCCCAGCACCGTGTGGTCGGCAAACATGTTGGCGTAAAGACGAACGCCGAGCGAAAACGGACGAAACAGATTGTCGGCCAGCTCGATCGGCAGCATCAGCGGCGCCAGGAACAGCACCGGGCCCAGGAAACTGCGCAAATACCAGACGCCGTTGGAGCGGAAGCCCTGGTAAATGTAAAAGGCGAAGCAGATCGCGCCCAGCGCGAAGGTCAGGTCGGAATCGGCAGGTCGGCGGCTCCATGCCCGGGAATCAGGCCGAAGAAATTCGCCACCACGATAAACATGAACAGGCTGCCGAAAAACGGCACCAGCGCGCGATAGTGATGGTCCTCGATGACGCCGTGCACGGAGCTGTCGATGAACTCCATCATCACCTCGCCGATGGCGCGCAGGGACCCGCCCTCATCGGGAATGACCGGATCGGCAGCGCGCCTGATCGCGCTGCCGGCCAAGTATCCGAAGACGAGCAGGATTCCCATCACGATCCAGGTCCCGAGCAGCACCTCGGGAATCTTTCCTCCACCGATCATTTCGAGAAAATTAACTGGCTTCAAAGTTCCTCCGGAATTCCGGAATCGGTCCGATTCTTTCGCAGCGAAGTTCGCCCGGTTTCAATAATTATCGCCGTCACCTGAGTCAAGACGCCGAGCGCAAAGCCTAATCCATCGATATGGATGCGCGTGAAGACGACATAGATCAGGCCCACCATCAAGGCAATCTTGAGCGGCAATGCGACCAGGCCGACTTTGCTGACGCCCCCGCTCTGCCGCGCCGCCGACAACGCGAACCGCCCGATCGCGGCGAGCAGAAATATATTGGCGACCACCACGGCGCCGCCGAGCAGGCATCCTATCGCGGCGGTGGTCGAAACGAAATACGCCATCGCGCCGGCGGCGACCAAAACCAGATTCATCGCTGGATCGAGCGGATGTCGGCATCGATCGGGCGGAATCGGTGAGGTCATTCCGGCGACGTCATTTCGATTGGTGGGCTCTTTCAGAATACGGACCAAATTTATAGTCCCTCCGATGAATCCGAGCAGAAACCCGATCAGCGCGAACATCGGCGTCCGGTGGGTCGAAAATAGCTTATCGGCGAGATATCCGACCAAGCCGCCCGCAATCGGCGAAGTGGTAAATTGCATCGCGCCGGCCAAGTACAGCCACGCGCTGCCGGTGCGCGATTTTGTCCGTCATCCGCGTGCCATCGATCGCTCAGGCGCGCGCCAGATCCCGCAATGATTCGCGCGCGGCGGCAATCGTCGCGATCGATGTCGGCGACACTGTGCGCCAGTGAAAGAAACATCGCTTCAAACTGCGACGGTGGCAGATAGATGCCGCGCTCCAGCATCCGATGGAAATACGTCGCGAACTTTGCGGTGTCGCAGCGTCGCGCCTCGTCGGCGTCGGCGACCGTCTCGCGCCCGAGAAACATCGTGACCAGCGACCCGACGCGATTGACGCATCCCTTCTCGACCCGCGGATGCGCAGCGCGTCGGTCAAGTCCTTTCGCCAGAGTCTCGCCCGATTTTTCCAGCTGCTCGTAAATTCCTGGCTCGCCCGAGAAGCTTAGCGTCTCGAGTCCGGCGCGCACCGAGATCGGATTTCCCGACAGCGTGCCCGCCTGGTAAACCGGCCCTGCCGGCGCGAGCAGATCCATCAACTCGGCGCGTCCGGCGACCGCGCCGATCGGCATTCCTCCGCCAATTATCTTCCCCAGCATGATGAGATCGGGTGCGACGCCCATTTGCTTCGGCAATCGCCCCGTAGCGGAGGCGAAACCCGGTGATGACCTCGTCGCAGATGAGCAAGCGCGCCGTGACGGTGCGCCAGCGCGGCGAGTTCGCTCGAGAAATCGCGGCATCGGCGGCACCACGCCCATATTGGCGGCAACCGGTTCGACGATCACCGCTGCGACCTCGCCGGCGTTGGCCTCAAAACATCGCTTGTAACACTTTCCAGCGAATTGTAGCGAGCGATCAGAGTCATGGCCGCAAGCGCATTCGGCACGCCGCCGCTGTCGGGGACTCCCGAGCGTCATGCCGCCGGAGCCCGCGCGGACCAGCAATGCGTCGCTATGCCCATGGTAACATCCGTCGAACTTGATGATTCTTGTCGCGCCGGGTAGCCGCGCGCGCGATGCGGATCGCGGTCATGCCGGCTTCGGTGCCCGAATTCACCAGGCGAACTTTTTCCGCGGCGGGGATCGCGGCGCTGATACGTTCGGCGAGTTCCACTTCCAGCTCGGTCGGCGCCCCGTAGCTGAAACCGTTTTTCGCCTGTTCGGCAATGGCCGCCGCGACGATCGTCGGATGCGCGTGCCCGAGGATCGCGGGGCCATAGGAGCCAACGTAATCGATAAGACGGTTGCCATCGGCGTCGAAGACATAGGCACCGCTGGCGCGCGCGATAAAAAGCGGTCGATCCATGCCGACCGCCCAGGCGCGGACCGGAGAATTAACTGCGCCGGGAATTTTTTTTAGTGCGCGTTGGAGAAGGTCAGCGATTTTTGTTGTAGGCAAAATCATCTTCGTGAGTCAGAAGATAGCAATGTTGCAGACCGTTAGTAAGCGCGTTTATGTAATAGAAAGATAATCTTCCGAATTCTTGAGTCGGCATCACCGGGCGCGCATCGATGGCTCTGGAAGCGGCCAAGAGGCGTCAAGCAAATTTCTTGCGAAACTTCCGACATCAACGCGCAATCCCGCGCGCAGATAAAATTCTGAGACGATTTCTCTTTCAAAATTCGAGCGCTTCCGCGATTTTCGCGCTGCTTCGCTTGATGGCACCCAAAAAAATGTTTAACTCACTTCTCTTGGCCGCAACACTTTCGCAACCCGAACAACCAGCTTCGTAGCGACGATCGAGCTCGTCGCAGACTTATGGGCCGAACGCGCGTTTCGATCAACGCTGCTCTATTGCAATTCAGCGGCCCAGAAATCATTCACGTGCGATCGCCGAGTTGATAGTTTTTCGGATCTGGCTCGCAGACATGCTGTCCGCGGCCAAGCGAAAAGGGGCTTATCAACAGCTGTGGATAAGGCTGTGGAGTGATTGATCCGACCTTGATCAGACACGCGACTCGGGCGAGGGGTTGCTCCGGACTCAGCGGAGGGGATCAAATGAACGGTTTGTGGGAAAGTGCCGCTGATCGCATGCGTGATCAGCTTGGCCAAGTCGGATTCGAAACCTGGATCGGACCTCTGAACTTCGTCGGCGTGGATGGCAAGACCGCGACGATCGAGGCACCCAATCGCTTTTTTCAACGATTGGGTGCAGCGATCGCTATCTGCGACCTGCTGCGGCATTCGCTCTCCGCCGAGGTCGGGGAGCCGGTCGAGGTCAAGCTTACTCTCGGCGAGAACGGCGCCGGTGTACTCAAGAACGGAAACGGCAACGGTACATGCCGCCCAGCTGCAACGGCAACGGACGCATACGGCGCATCGCTCGAGCGTCGGAGCCTCGAATGCGAAACGCAGCAACGCGATCGTCCATCCGCAACTCAACCCGCGTTATACCTTCACCGAGTTCGTCGTCGGTTCCGGCAATCAGTTTGCGCATGCCGCCGCGCTGGCGGTCGCGAATCAGCCCGGCGAAAAATACAACCCGCTCTTCATCTACGGAGGTGTCGGACTCGGCAAGACCCATCTCGTCAACGGCGATCGGGCATCAGATCTTGGGCCGCAAGGCGATCGCAACGCAAGAGTTCTGTTCATGTCAGCCGAGGTCTTCATGAACGAGCTCATCAATTCGCTCCGGCGCGACAAGACCAGCGAATTCCGCGACAAGTTCCGCCGCGTCGATGCGCTCATTCTCGACGATGTGCAATTCCTCGCCGGCCGCGAGCGCACCCAGGAGGAGTTTTTCCATACCTTCAACTCGCTCCACAGCGAGCGCCATCAGATCGTGCTGACCTCGGACAAGGTGCCGACGGACATCCCGGGACTCGAGGATCGCCTGCGCAACCGTTTCGAGTCGGGACTGATTGCCGATATCGCGCCGCCCGATCTCGAGACCCGGGTCGCGATCATCCAGAAGAAGGCGGCGCTCGAGCGCCTGCGCGCTGCCGCCCGATGTGGCGCTCTATATCGCGCAGAACGTCTCGACCAATGTCCGCGAACTCGAAGGATGCCTGACGCGGCTGGCGGCGCTCGCCTCGCTGAACAATTCCGAGCCATCACCTCGGAGTTTGCGCGCCAGGCGCTGCGCGATCTGATTCGCAAGCAGGAACAGAAGCCCGACGTCGAAGTCGATCCAGAAGCACGGTGTCGGATTTCTTTCATATCCGGCTGGCCGATCTGAAATCGAAAAAGCGCACCCAGCACATCGCATTTTGCCGCCAGGTTGCGATGTACCTGTGCCGCAAGCTGACCGATTCAGTTCGTTTCCGGCGATCGGCGAGCATTTCGGCCGCGACCATTCGACCGTGATCCATGCGTACAACCTGATTGCGCGGCGGATCAGCAACGATTCCGCGTTTCGCATGTCGATCGAAAAAATCGAGCGCGAACTTAAGGCGATCCAAGCAACGCCGCGTGAGGGCGCGGTGGATGGCAAGTCTATGGGGTGGGCGATGATGACAACCTTGTGCATAGCAGGTGGAAAACCGGCGTCGTATCGACAGGCGAATCGTCGCCTGCGCGATCGGCGCCGGGCAGCGGTGCATCTGATCGACAACTTTACCCAGTCACAATTTCCGTTTGTTTGTGAGACCTTGAGCGCATCACTCAACAAATGCACAGGCACCTACTATTATCTGCTGATCTATTTCTTAGAAAGATTAATATTAGGAGTAGTCAGAGGCGGGTCGCGCACTATGGGAATTGTTGTCGAACGTCATCGCTGCATGAACGGTCTCTCGCTGGTCCAGGGGATCGTCGAGCGGCGCAATACGGTGCCGATCCTCGGTCACGTGCTGATCGAACCGGAGGCGCAAAGCATCCGGCTCGCGGCCACCGATCTCGAGGTCGGCATCAGCACGCAGGTTCCGTGTAAGTCGGGCAAAGAAAAAAGCCTCACGCTCAATGCGCGCAAGCTGTTCGAAATCGTGCGCGAAACCGAGGGCGAAGAATTTTCCATCAATTCGCTCGATAACGATTGGGTCGAGCTCAAATGCGGCCGCGCGCGGTTCAAAATGATGGGCCTCGATCCGCGCAGCTTCCCCGCGATGCCGAGTCAATCGACCAAAGCCGACGCGCCCAGAAAATCGGTCAAGGCCGCATCTGACCTCAGCGCATCGGTCCTCGCAGCGATGATCGACAAGACCATCTTCGCGGTCAGCCCCGATGAGGCGCGCTACAACCTGAGCGGCGTCTATCTCGAAGCGCACGACGCCGGGATGGCGCGGATGGTCGCGACCGACGGCCATCGCCTGTCGATGATCGATCGCGAAGTGCCGGGATTCTCGATGGAAGGCGGCACGATAATTCCGCGCAAGGGACTCACCGAACTGCGCAAGCTGCTCGATCAGGGCGGCGACGCGCGAAGTCGAACCTGCTCCTCGATGGCCAGCTCGCCTCGCTCAAGCGCGGACCGACCGAAGTCTCGATGCGCCTGGTCGAGGGCGAATTCCCCGACTATCGCGGCGTGATGCCCAAGCAGACCAAGTATCAAATCAAGGTGGGTCGCGACGCGCTGCAAGCTTCCATCAAGCGCGCGGCGATTTTTTCCAACGAGCGCTACCATGGCGTCAAGCTCGCGCTAGCCAGCGGTGCGCTGACGGTTTCCTCGACCAGTCCGGAGATGGGCGAGGCGAGCGAGACCATCGACGTCGATTTTAGCGGCGACGAGTTCTCGGTCGGCTTCAACGCCGCGTACCTGCTGCAGGCGCTCGCGGTGATTCCGGCGGAAAGCGAAATCGACCTGGGCCTTTCGGATGAGGCGAGCCCGGGCCTCCTGCGCACGCCATCGGACAGCGAATTCAGCTACGTCGTAATGCCGATGCGCCTTTAGGACTTCGGGCTAGGGCTGACCTTCACCAGCACCACCTTGTTGCGATGGTCGTACTCGCTCTCCCATGGAAACGAGGCTTCCTCAGCGAGCACCTCGGCCGGCAGCCCCATCGCGGGAAGATCGCGCCGGCGCACGATCACCCATTCGATCTTGCCGTCGTGCGACCGCGTTCGCGAGGTCCTTGGGCTTGTTGAATTCCGCCAGTGGCTTCGGCGGGTCGATATAAAAGAGCGGTCCAACCGTGCGGAAGAGGCCGAGTTGCGCGGTGCCGTCCCCGATCCGATCGCGCACCGCATAGGCGAATGGCTTCTCGCCGCGATACGCTTCCGCCGCCGGCATCGCGAAAATGTAGATGTAGACCATCGCGCGTACGCCGCGATGCCCATCGATAACGCCACGCGCCGAGGCGGAATTGCCGCAGCGTGTATATGATCGCTGCCGCCACGACCACCCACATCGCGGCGAAGACGAGGCGGTCGGGCGCGGCGGGGAATTTCGCCATCGCGCCGGAAAGAATCGCGCTAGGCGGAATCAGAAGAGCAACTCCCCCGGCCACCATCGCGACGAACACCCAGTATCCGGCGACGAGCAAACGCCGCGCCCATGCGGAGAATCGCTCCGATGGCGAGGTGAGCATCCGCGCGACCAGCATCGCAGCCGGCGGCAGAATCGGCAGGATGTAATAGCTGCGGCGCGAACCCGAAAGGGTGAAGAAGATGAACGTCGACCAGAAAAAAATCAGCGTGAAGCGATCGCTGTGCGCCGGTTCCGCCGTTGATGCGCCGCTCGTGATGCGCCTGGACCAGCGCCGCGGGAGCAGCAATCGCCCACGGCGCCATCAGCGACGAAAATTACGTAGAGATAGAGGTAAATCGGTCCGCGATGGTCGAAGGGCTCGAAGAAGCGCACGACGTTTTCGCGAAATACCATGTCCAGCCCGGCGCTCGATCCCATGATGGCGCGCGAAATTCGAAATGGCGCGAAGTAGATGCCGAGCCCGATCGGAACCGCGATGATCGAGCGCCAGTTGAACAGCCATCGATTGCGCTCGATGATCCATCGGATGCGATCGCGCGAGCGCGCCATGAAGAATTCGCTCGCCGAACACCGCCCATCCGTCGGACAGCGTCGCGTAAAGCCCCATCACCATGATCGGCAAAACAAACCCAAGCAGGCCCTTGGTCAGCGACGTGACCGCCATGATGATCCAGAGCCACACCGATCCACCATCCGTCGGGCCGGTCGTCGTATTTGAGGAACAGCAGCAATGCGGCGAGCTCGCCCGCGATGGTTTCGACATCGGCGGAGGCGGTACGCGAAAAAAACGCGAAACTGAAGCTGGTCGCCAGGATGAATCCCGCGATCACGCCGATGCGGAGGTCATAGAGACGTCGCGCCAGCAGGATCAGTAATCCGACCGCGAGCAGGCCCGCGATCGCGCATGGCAGCCGCGCCGCGGTTTCGTTCAGTCCGCCGGTGATCGGCATCGACGCCAGCACCAGCCAATACGAGCCGAGCGGCTTGTCGTAGTAGAGATGGCCATTGATGGTGGGCCAGAAGTAGTTGCCGCTGCGCAGCATCTCGCGCGCGATCTCGGCCCATCGAAATTCCGACGCCCATAGCGCCTTCGCTCCGAGCCGCGTGAAATAAAGGATCGCGGTGAGCGCCATGACGCCCCATCCCGCGAGGCGCCAATCGATCGCGGACGGAGAACGCTTCTCGGCGGAATCTTTCGAAGTATCTAGCGCTGCGTCCATACTATAAGGAGTACCGCGCCGCCGGCCCGATCGCTTCTGAAGCCGCCTTGGTTCCGGCCCGCGCTGGCCCATGCTACCGTCGAAGGAGGGCGCGGGCGAGTCCCGCTCAGCCGCCACTGCCGTAGGTATTTCGGGATCGACGAGGATCTCCACGAGCCCGACGCATCAGCCTCCCGGCCGCAAGCCGATCCTGAGGGCCGCGATTCGTCTAAAGGAAATGAAGATGCCCACTGGGCTACCCGAAGAGAAGGCGTTAGTCCACGAGCTCTCCGACCTGCGGGCGACGTCTACCGATAGCGGAAACCCCAGTATGAATGCGCGATCCGGCAGACACAACGATTCTCGCGTTATGTTGGCGCTTTACTATTTGCGCCCAAGGCAAGGAAATCATGGAGTGTGTAGGGCCTTGGACTTGAATTTAATTTGTAGCCCCATTCGTATCGATTTGGGCAGCTCCATCGGACAAGTCACTTGGGACGTCAATTTGCAGGACTTCTTTCGTTGCTGCATCGGTGAGTACGTCAACGCCGCGCAACTTGCGGTTCATGACTCGGGTGCGTGTGCCTAGGGCATCAATCGTGTTCACCGCCGTATTCAGTTGATTACGCAGGCGCTCTACGACGTCGCCATACTTGCCGAACTCGGACCTTATCGCGCCGAGAATTTGCCATACTTCACTGGTGCGTTTCGCGATTGCAAGAGAGCGAAAGCCCATTTGCAAACCATTCAAAATAGCCGCGAGAGTTGTGGGTCCAGCCAGCGTCACATGGTGTTCTCGCTGCAATTGTTCGAATAGACCCGGCCGGCGTAGCACTTCCGCGTAAAGACTTTCTGTTGGTAGGAACAGAATTGCGAAGTCGGTCGTGCGCGGCGGATTTATATACTTGTCCTTAATTGACTTTGCGCATCCCTTAAGACGAGATTCGAGCGCGCCGAGTGCAGCCTCCACTCCCGCCGGGTCTCCGTTCTCGGTCGCAAGCACGAACCGCTCGAAGTCTTCCTGAGGAAACTTCGCATCGATCGGCAGCAGCACCTCCTCCCCGTCCTCGCCTCCCGGCATCCGAATCGCAAACTCAACGCGCTCGAGGCTGCCGTCCTTGGTCTGCTCATTGCGAGTATATTGGTCAGGGGCAAGGAACTGTTCGAGGAGATTACCAAGCTGAATCTCACCCAAGTTGCCGCGTACCTTGACGTTGGAGAGCACCCTCTTTAGGTCTCCAACGCCCGCAGCTAATGACTGCATCTCGCCGACACCTTGATGGACACGTTCGAGTTGCTCGCTGACGATCTTGAAGGACTCGCCAAGTCGTTTTTCAAGAGTCGACTGCAACTTCTCGTTCACGGTTTGCCTCATCTCTTCCAGCTTGGCAGCGCTTTCTGATCGGATCGTATCCAAGCGACCTTCGACCGTGTTTCGTAGGGCCTCTTGGTCCTTGGCGTGGCCTTCGGTCAAAGAGCCAAGCGCTTGCGTTAGGTTTTCAAGCCGCTCTTTTTGATGCGTGCCCAGTTGAGCAAAGGTTTCGCCTACATTTGAAGACAGACGCTGGAAATTCTCCGTTACTTCCGCACGCAGTGCCTTAGCTGCCTGGGCATTTGTGTTGGTTAGTTCTGTAGATCTGGTATCCAGCGTCTGCACCAAATCCTTATGACGAGAATCGCTAGTGGTAGACATGTCGAGGAGGCCCCGGTGCAACAATCCTTCGATAGCTGCCAAACTCTCGGTCAGGTGCTTTGTGAAGCCATCAAACTGTTCGCCCTCAGCTGCCCGTTGCTCTCCAAGGATTGTCAACAGCGATTCTTGTAGAGCTTGAACAGCGCTTGATACTTCTTCCCGCAGTTCCCGCGCTGAGGTGGTCGCGCTCTGATCCGAAACCTCGAGCTTCGAGGAGATAGCTTGCTGAAGGCTTTCGCGGCCGCGTAGGGCCTCGTCAGACATTCGCCCTAAGTGCTGATCCAGCTTCATACCGATCGCACCCGCACGACCATCAATAGCTGTGATCCCGACCTCCAGCTTGTTTCCAAATTCCTTAATTTGATCGCCACACTGCTTGCCCAGTTCGCCGAATGCCTGGAGTGTCGAGGTTTGGAATCCTCGGATGCCATCGTTCAACTCTTGTCGTACCGCCCGGGCTTGATCTGCCACCTCCATCCGCACACGATCGCATTCCGACCGCACGGTCTGCTCGAGTAGACCTTGCGTCAACGTTCTCGCATCGCCCTGCTTACTGGCGACGCGCAGAAACGCTAAACGGCGAACAGCGCCGCGAAGGCACCAACAATAAGGTAGAGCAACATTTCGGGCATTCGCCTGCGCTCCCCAGTTCAGATTGGGATTTGACAACAGCACCGTGCGCGGCTGTCTGCTAGTTATCAAAGGTAAGCACTGTTAAGCTGACGGCAACGGATTTCGACGTTCCACTGACGTTGTATCTATTCGATACACGTCACGCGGGGTGGGTTGCGGAAGTAGTGAGGTCGATGACCAGGAAAGAATAGGCGTACTTCATGTATCCGATCGCCAAACGCTTCGCGCGATCACAAGCGCCAAAATAGCGATGATGCTATGTCCGCGGCGTGAAGCTGAAGTAACGATCCGCAGACTGATCCCTAGTCGGCTGGGCTAACGCGCGCGCTGTCGTCGCGGCGGAACGATCATCCTCGAAGACGCGCATCGCCTTACCGGCGCCGCTTCGAGACGAGGCTGCCCCCTTGGTTCCGGCCCGCGCTGGCACATGCTACCGTCGAAGGAGGGCGCGGGCGAGTCGCGCTAACGTCTACTCCCACTTTATTCCAGACTTCGAAAGAGAGCGTCCATGAGCGACAAGCATCAGCATCCCGGCCGCAAGCCCAATCGGCTGATCAACGAGCAGAGCCCCTATCTGCGCCAGCACGCCTACAATCCCGTCGATTGGTATGCGTGGGGCGAGGAGGCGCTCGCGCGCGCGAAAGCGGAAAACAAACCCATCCTGCTCTCGATCGGCTATTCGGCCTGCCATTGGTGCCACGTGATGGAGCGCGAGTCGTTCGAGAACGAAGGCATCGCGCGCCTGATGAACGAGAATTTCGTCCCCATCAAGGTCGATCGCGAGGAGCGCCCCGACCTCGATCAGATCTATATGGAAGCGGTGCAGATGATCACCGGGCGCGGCGGATGGCCGCTCACGATGTTCCTGACGCCGGAGGCGAAGCCGTTTTTCGGCGGCACCTATTTTCCGCCCGTCGATCGCCAGGGCATGCCGGGCTTTCCGCGCGTGCTGATGGCGGCCGCCGAGGCTTACAAACGCGGCGCGCACGAAGTCCAGCATAACGTCGAGAAGCTGACCGAGGCGCTGGGCGCGCTCGGCACCTATGTCGGCGACCGACGGGCGAGTTTCAGCGCGATTTGCCGATCGCCGCGGCGCATGCAGCTCGCGCGCTCATACGACAGCGTCAATGGCGGCCTCGGGCAGGCGCCGAAGTTTCCCAACACCTTCGTATTTTCGCTGTTCCTGCGCGCCTACGATGCCGACGACGATCCCAACTTCGCCGACATGGTGCGCGACACGCTCACCAAGATGGCGAAGGGCGGCATCTACGATCAGATCGGCGGCGGATTCCATCGCTACAGCGTCGACGATCGATGGCTGGTGCCGCATTTCGAGAAGATGCTCTATGACAACGCGCTGCTGGCGCGGCTTTACCTCGACGCGGGCCGCGCGCTGAACGAGCCCGAGTTCCTGACCGTCGCGCGCGAGATCCTCGACTACGTGCTGCGCGAGATGACCAGCCCCGAGCACGGCTTCTATTCCACCCAGGACGCCGACAGCGAAGGCGAGGAAGGCAAGTTTTTCGTCTGGACGCCGGACGAGGTCGAGGCGATCCTCGGCGAGCAAGCTCGCGCCGATCGCGCGAGCGCTATTTCGATATCAGCGAGGAAGGCAACTTCGAAGGCCGCAACATCCTGCATCGCACGATCGAGCTCGACGATGCGGCGAAGCTGTTCAAGACCACGCCCGAGGAGATGGCCGACGCGATCGGCACCATCAAGCGAGAAGCTGTTCGCGGCGCGCGAGAAGCGCATCAAGCCCGGCCGCGACGAGAAAATCCTGGCGGCGTGGAACGGCATGATGATCGCGGCGTTCGCCGAGGGCTATCGCGCGTTGCAGGAGCCGCGCTATCTCGAGGCCGCGCGAGCGCGCGGTCGACTTCGTGATGACCAAGCTGTGGGACGGGCGCGCGCTGCGGCGCTCCTACAAAGATGGCGTCGCGCGCTTCAACGCCTATCTCGAAGACTACGCGATCGCTCGCCAACGCGATGCTCGACACCTACGAGGCGTCGCTCGATCCGAAATACCTCGCGCACGCGCGCACGCTGGCCGACGTGATCCTCGAGCGCTTCCTCGATCAAGGAACGCGGCGGATTTTTCTTCACTTCCGACGATCACGAGGAGCTCATCACGCGATTCAAGGGCGCCTTCGATGGCTCCACGCCCTCGGGCAACAGCGCGGCGGTGATGGCGCTGCTGCGGCTGGATGGCTATACCGGCGAGGAGCGCTACTTCGACGAAGCCGCAGCGCGCGCTCAAGCTGTTCCGCGAGTTCATGGAAAAGCAGCCGTTCGCATTCTCGCATCTGCTCGAGGCGGTGGACCTCTACCTGCGCGGGCCGGTCGAGGTGGTCATCGTCGGCGATCGCATCTCGGCGGAATTTCGCGAATGGATGGACCGCATCGGGCTGCTCTACGTCCCGAACCTCGCGATCTACGCCGTCGATCCGAAAAATCCCGCGAGCGATTTCTGTCCCGGAGCAGGCGCGCGGGAAAGCTCAGGTGGACGGGCAACTGACCGCCTATGTATGCCGCGAGCGAACGTGTTCGATGCCGATTACGTCATATAAGAGCCTGGAGGCAGAGGTGCGCGGCTAAAAACGGGGGAAACGGCCCGACACTTCCACTTCTTGCATTACTTCGGAGGTGTGAATGGTGCCCAGATTCCTTGGATTGATCGTAACGGCGTCTTCTCTATTCATGTTCAGCGGATGTGCAGCGTTGGCGGGCTTGATTCCTGGCGGAAGTAGCAGCAGCACTGCGACCACCGCAGCCCCGGCCGCGGGAGCAGCGACGGCCTCGGTGCCCTCGGTACTCGACGAAATGGAGACCTCGACCCGGCTCGCAATGTTTTCCCCGGGAGCATTGCTCGACGGCAATCCCTCGTTGGATGCGACGATCGTCGATTCGCAATGTCGGTTTCGGACAGCCGACCCACCCTTCCTCGTCCCGACGACGACAGCCAATAAAGGCTGGACCTTCAATGGCCGTATCAACGAGGGCAAAGCGAACGATAGCTACATTGGCGACGCTCAAGCTTTGGAATATCGCAGTTGGTTTGGCTTTGGATGGCCCAAGCAGCAGCTCAATAGTTGGCCGGTCAGCATGGCGACGCTGAGTGAAATGCCCAAAGAATACCTCGATGATCGCCTTACGATGCTGTCCGATCATCCCTATCAGGTGAACAAGGCCCAAACCGATGCGCTCACCAAGGACTACATCGACGACTCGCGTAAGATTCAGGCGCGGGTTAGCATCCTGATCACCTCCTTCAACCTGAAGGAATGCCCGATCCATTAAGGCCCCGATTCGATTAAGGCGATGACCAGCGCGCAACCGATGCCCCTCGTGCCTGAGCGCGCCACGCATCTGTTCGAGCCGGTGGTTGAGAACCGGCCATCCACCTTTGCCCCCGGCCCGCTGCGCGTGGTGGCCTTTAACGCGCAAGGGGGCACCCGCTTCGAGGGCATCTTGCGATGCTTCGCGCGCGAGCCGCTGCGCAGCGCCTCCGTCATCCTGCTCAGCGAGGCGGACCTCGGCACGCGCCGCAGTGGCAAGCGGAAAGTCGCGGCGGAGCTCGCGCAGGCCCTCAACATGAGTTGCGCGTACGTTCCGGAATTTGGATTCGTCAGCGCCAGGGGATCGATAGTCTCCTTCCTTGGCAATGCGATTCTTTCACGCGAGCCGATTGAGGACGTCATCGCGGCTCCGCTGCCGAAAGTCAGCGCACGCTATCCTCGCATCCCGCGCTCCCTCGGCGCCGTCACGCGAAAAGGCAATCAGGTCGCTATAGTGGGGACGATTCGGGTACGCGGCAAAGCCGATCCGCGTATGCATCGCACATCTTGATAGCCGCGCCGCCCCGGTCGGGCGCGAGCGCCAGATCGAGGCGATGCTGGAGCGGTTCCCGGCAGGTGGTCCGGCGATTTTCGGCGGTGACCTTAATACAACTACAGTCGAGCTAATCGATCCGAAAAGCGCGCGCATCGTGCTGCGCGATATGCTTCTCAACTCGCGCCGCTTTCGCCATCCGCGGAAGTATGAACCGCTGCTGGCGCGGCTGGAAGCGGCAGGCCTCTCAACTCGCGGCGCGAATGCCGAGGGTCGCGCGACCTTCACCTTTTCGCGCTTTGTTCCGCCCTGGATGCGTCCGAAACTGGATTGGATCGCGCTTCGCGATCTGAAACCGGTGGATGGCTCCGCGTGCGTGATCCGGGCCCGACCCGGCTTCTTCGCGCCGCGGGTCTCGGATCACGATTTCATCAGCGTCGATGTGCTGATGTGAGTAGGTCGACGAAACGATGGCGGTGCGCCTCGATAGAGTAGCGCTCCTCCACGAATTTGCGGGCCGCCAGGCCCATCCGCTGTCGGCGCGCGGGATCGCTTAACTGGCAGATTGCATCGATCCATTGTTGGTCGGTGTCGGCGAGGATGCCGGTGACTCCCGGCTCAATCATCTCGGTATGGACGCCGATCGAATTCGCGATTACTGGGAGCCCGGCCGCATAGTATTGGAGCACCTTCAATCCGCACTTGCCGCGGCTCCATTGATCGTCGGGGAGCCAGGTCATCCCGATGTCACTTTGCGCAATTTCCGCTGCCTCGGTCGCTTCGCGCCACGTAATCGCGTCAATCGGGGGGCGGGCGAAATCCGGAAACCGATCGCAGATGATTCTCATCTTCAGATGGGGAAATCGATCGGCGAGTTTCTCGAAAAGATCGCGTCGCCGCTCGAGGCCGATAAGTGTACCCGACGAACCGATCCACACCAGGGTCAAGGTCTCTTTCGAATGATGATGCGAATCATGCGACGCATGGCTGGCAGATGGATACCTCGCGGGATCGACGCAAGTCGGCATGACGTGAACCGAATCCGCCCGGGCGCCTCGCGCAATCGCACACTCCTTAAGGAAGCGGTTGCCGGCGATGATTTGGTCGGCGGCCGCGACGACGCCGGCGAATCGCTGCTCGCGCAGCGTCGACGCAATCCCGCGCGGATTATAGGAGTCGTGACCGAACACCGCATCGTCGAAGTCGAAAAATAGACGACGCGAATTACGCCTTAGCGAGTTGAGCTGATAGGACGGCAGCAACATGCGCTGCAGGATGACTGCATCGAATGGTTTGAGCTGCGCGAACAGCATCAGCCGGAGCAGCGGGCTGCGCGGGATCGCCTTGAAGGTGAGAGTGCAGCCGGCGTCTTTGAGCCCCGGCGCGAATGCGGCGAGCCGATAGCGCGCGCATACGTGGCCGAGGCGCTCGATCAGGGCGACTACTCTCATGCCTTTGGCCCGCGCGGGCGCGTGGTTTCGCTTGTAATGGAGTCCATGTATAAAATCGCTACTAAATGATCCGCGTCCACCATGAGTGAGACTGCAATCCGAATCGGTATCGACGCGCTCGCATGGAACCACCAAACCGGCTATGGGCGCTACTGTCGCGAGCTGGTCTCCGCGCTGCTCGCCCTCCCGACGCGATATTCATTCACGCTGCTGATGGAATCCCGCGCCTCCGCCCCTGCCGGGGCTGAAGTGGTGCGATTCGCGCCGCATAAGCATGGTAGCGGTCCATCGGCGCGCCCGCTGACGGAGCTGCTGCGGCTGGCGGTGACGATCTCGCGGACACCGATGGACGCGTGGTTTTTTCCCTCGCCGCTGACCTTCGTGCCGGTACTTTCACGCGCGCAGATGCTCATCGCGATTCACGATACGATCCCGTGGCGCTATCCGCGATTCATTTTCCGCAACCGCGCACAGCAATTCGCGTGGCGGTTCAAGCTTGCGCTCGCGATTCGGCAGGCGGCGCGCATAGTTACGGTTTCGCAGCACGCGCGCGGGTCGCTCATCCGGCACCTGGGGATCCCGGAACGCCTCATTCGCATTGTCGGTGAGGCACCTGCGGCCGCATTCAAGCCCGATCTCGATTCAACAGGGATTGCGCGGATCTCGGAACGCCTGGGAATTCCGCCCAAGGCGCGGGTGATCGTCTACCATGGTGCGTTCGCGCCGCATAAGGATCTACCTACGCTAGTCGGCGCCTTCGCGCGGCTATGCCATGAGGCAGAATTTAACGATGTGTTACTGGTGCTTGTGGGGTCCGAAAATGGCCTGGATCATGCCGCGTTCCGTCCGCTCAAGGAGGCTGGCCGGGTGAAGTTGCCCGGCGCACTCGACGATGGCGAGCTGGCGCTGCTGCTCAATCGCGCCACGGTGGCGGTCCTGCCGTCGCTCGATGAAGGCTTCGGGCTCACCGGGCTGGAGGCGGTGGCGTGTGGAGCGCCGCTTGTCGCGACGCGCAGCAGCGTGCTTCCCGAGGTGCTCGGCGATGGGGCATGGTATTTTGAACCGGGTGACGAGGCCGGACTCTATACGCATTTGGCCCGCCTGCTAGCTGACGGCGCGTGTAATCGCGCGCTGCGAGAGCGTGGGCTTAAGGGGGTTGCGGGACTTAGTTGGAAGACCGAGGCGATGCGGCTGATGGAGGTGTTCGACGAGGTGCTCGGGGCGCAGCCGGCACTGCGGGCGGGCAGGATCGGCCAATGAAATCGCCGCGACGATTCCTGCTCCTCAACACTTTCTATCCGCCTTATAGTTTCGGCGGCGATGCGATTTACATCTGGCGACTGGCCAACGCGCTGGCGGCCGACGGGCACCTGGTCGATGTCATCCACTGTGCCGATGCGTACGAGATGCTGGCCGGCGATCGGCCGCTCCCGCCGCCTCTGCGCGCGCATCCGAATGTCACAGTTTATGGATTACGGAGCAGCCCACGCGCGCTGGTCGCGCTCGCGGCGCATCAAACCGGCTACCCGCTTGGACGCCATGCACAGATCGCGCGTGCGATGGCGGGCAAACAGTATGACGTCGTCCACTTCAACAACATCTCGATGTTCGGCCCGGGGATCCTCGCACTCACGCCGGCAGGTCAACGTCCGATCAAGCTCTACACCGCGTCCGAATACTGGCTGGTGTGCGAACGCCATATCTTGTGGAAGTTCGGCCAGCGCGCCTGTGAATCGAAACAGTGCTTGCAATGCGCGATCCGGGCGGGCCGCCCGCCGCAGTTATGGCGCCACACCGGGCTTATCGAACGCATGGCGGCGAACGTCGACCGCTTCCTTGCGCCGAGCCGCGCCGTCGCGCGCATTCATGCCGAACGTGGATTCCATCCTCCAATGGATTGGCTGCCGCTGTTTACCGAAATCCCCTTGGAAAGCGAGCTCCGCTCGTTGCCGCGGCCCATTGAGCGGCCATACTTTCTCTTCGTCGGACGGCTCGAAACGCTCAAGGGCGCCAATGTTCTGCTGGCGGCGTGGAATCGCGTGAGCGAGGCAGACCTCGTCATTGCTGGGGACGGTAGCGAACAGGCGCGACTAAAGCAGGTCGCGGCCGGCAATCCCCGCATCCACTTTCTCGGCTATGTCGCGCAGTCCGGACTGGCCGCGCTGTACTCTCACGCGCGCGCGTGTATCGTACCATCGCTCTTCGAGGAGCCGTTCGGCCTGGTCGCGATCGAAGCGTTCGCACATCGGACCCCGATCATCGCGCATGACGTCGGTGGCCTGCGCGAGATTGTCGAAGAGAGCGGGGGCGGACGGCTTTACGAAAGCGAGGAACAACTGCTTGGCGCAATCGAGGAGCTGCTGCATAGCGACGCCTCGCGCGATGCTATGGGCGAGCGCGGATATGGCACCTGTATTGAGCGATGGTCGCGCAGCGGCGCACATGCGCCGGTACTATGAGTTGATCGGCGAGATTGAGGCAGCTCGGTGTGCGGAGGCATCCAAAGGCGGCGCGGGGAAGCATGGATTCGCGCGCTGAGCCGCTGCTGGTCTTCATCCACTTGCGCAAGACCGCCGGTACAACCATTGCCTACGTGATGCGACGGCAATTCCGTCGCGGCCGGGCCATGGACCTTAATGCGCCGTCGATCGAGGCGGCCAATCAAACCTGGAACGCGATGCCGGCTGCGCGGCGCGAACGGATCAAATGCGTGCGAGGCCATCTGCCATTTGCACCAGACCTCTTCGCGCCGCGCCCGATTACCTGCTTCACGATTCTGCGCGATCCGGTCGAGCGCGTGGTATCGGAGTATTATTTCAACCTGCACGACCCCACCACCAGGTTTCATGCTGCGCTGGTGCGCGAACGCATCACGCTCGACCAGTTCGTGAGCAGCGAACGGTTCGCAGAGGTCCACAACACGCAAACGCGGATGCTCGGCGGCGCGAAGGCTGGCCTAAGTCCGGGCGAATTGCTCGAGTTGGCGAAGGCCAATCTGCGCGAGCGGATCGCGATGGTCGGGATCAGCGAGCGCTTCGACGAAACGCTGCTGCTCTGTCGCGCGGTCCTCGGATGGCGCTGGCTCATCTATCGCCGCATCAACGTCAATCGTCGCCGTCCCGCGTTCAGCGCGATAGCGCCGGCGACCCGCGCTACCATCGAGCGCTTAAACTCGCTCGACCGCGAGTTGTATCAATACGCGTGCGCGCGATTCGAGGAACTGCTGCAACAACATCACATCACCAACGCTGATGTAATCGCGTTGCAGCGCGCCAGCCGGGTGTATGGCGCCGTGCGCCGGATGGCGGGCTTGCCGCGCGAGCTTTGGATCGAGCTACGGATGGCAGTCGCGCGCCGCCGCGTTGCAGCCTCAGCCGAGCGCGCCGATCTCGTAGGTGATCGCGGTGCCGATACGGCGGGTCAAATCAAATAGCTTCAGCATCGGGCCGAATAGCGCATCGTTTTCGACCGCGTAAGATAGCGCGGGCTCCGGGCGATACTGCGAGTGCTCGCCGAAGTCATCGCGCGTGCTCCGCGACGCCATCCTTATGCGGAAAAATCTGCCGCAGCCGCTCGACCGAGCTCGGCAATATCCAACTCCATGATGCGCGCGAGGACATCGTCGCGCGTGACCCCCAGCTGCGGACGGAAATCGGAATCTCGGTGGCCATCAGGCAGATGCGCTGGATCATCGCGATACGGATTCCGTGCAGCAGCATCAGCCGCTCGCGCCGCCCGTCTCGGTCGGCTCGATCGCCTCCAGCAGCCACAATTGATCCGCCTGCAGCCGCCGCGCGAGGCGGGCCAGCTGGTCGAAGCGATCCATCCGCTCGGTCAGCCGCGCCAGTTCGCGCAGCGCGCTGGCCCGCGCCGGCCGCCGCGTCCGGCCCGCGGCATTGAGCCACATCGCCGGACTGAGGTGCTGGTGTACGCGCGCAGCATGTCGATCTCGCGTATGGTCGATCGCCGCCGCGACCATTTGTAACGCTCGCCCGAAACGCGCCGACCGTTCGCGCATCGCGCGAAACAGTCTCGGGTCCTTCGCAGATCGCCCGCCCGATCCCGTGCAGCGTGTTGGCCATGAATCCCAGTTGCTGCAAGATCGCGTTGTTAGGTACCGCCCGCAATTGCGAGGGATGCTCGATCTTCGAAGGCCGGCTCCATTCTTCGGCCTCGCGCGCCGCGGCCGCGAACCGGTCCGATAAAGCAGGTTGGTGCCGAACAAACTCAAGAGCGCGGCGTAGTCGGGGTCGGCGACCAAATCGGTGAATTCCTGCTGGACGGTGGCGAAAAATTCCGCACGCGTAGTCCGGCGCGGCATAAATCGGATCGTTTTGGGTCTCGTCGCTCACGTCGAATGCGAACGCGAGCATCTGACGCATGCTCGCGAGTCGCAGCCGCCGGCGTGAGGAAAAGAAGATAGCCGTCACCGCCTTGAAAACTAATTTCCTCCTTCACCCGCATCCCGCGACGCTCGAACTCGGCGCGGCTCATCGGCGGCGCCGCGTAGCGCAAGCCGATCGGCGAGTGTCAGCGGATGCCCCCCACGCCCGATCGATTCGCCGTGCGTGTTGAATAGTATTGCTTCGAGCTGGCTCGAGCCCGTGCCTGTCCAGCAGCTGCGCGATCCGCAACCGCAACCGCTCGATGCGAAAAGTCGCCGGCCATCTGCCCGATGAACCTTCCCGAATCGGAAAACCCGAATTGCACCGCCACCCGCCCTTGCCGCTCCAGGTACGCGCGATAATGCGGGCTCTTGAGCGCCTCCTCGATCACCCGCTCGCCCGCGCTCGAACGCCTCCTCGGTCTCGAACAGCGGCGAAATCTCGACGCGATCTTCGACCCCGAACAGCCGCGCATAGTACAGCGCCGCCAGACAGCGTGAAGCCGGTCTCGGTCTCCGCGATCAGAAAACCGGATCGGCGACTCCGCATCGATGAACTTGACGATCTGCGCCACCGCCATCATCAGCCGCTTGGCCGATGCGCGCTCTTCCATCATCGAGCCGAAGCTGATGACGAGCGGCCGCGCCCGCCCGAGCAGTTCGTTGATCGTGTTGAAGTACGATCGCCGATTCGCCGGATCGTTCGGCTCCGTCTCGAGTCCCACCTGCCGGCGCACCGCATTATGCAGTTGCGAGGAGTTCAGCCGCACGTGGATATGCGCCAGCCCCAGCCCGTGGGTTCTCAGGCTCGCGCGCAGCACCAACAGCCCCTCGCGCGCGCGCATCATCGGGCGCCACTTGCAAGCGCCGCTTCGATCAGCTCGACGATCGGCGCGGTCTCCACCAACGCTTTCTCGCGCCCCTCTACCATCGCGCGCCCGAATGCCGCCGTTTGCGACGAGTCGCGCTCCGCCGCGACCAGCAATTCCCGTCTGATCGCCGCACGGTATCGCGCCGCCGTCGCCAGCGTCGCGCCGATCGGTCCATCGCCTGCGGAAATCGCCGGTGGCCGCCGCGCCAGCGCATCGGCGGCCTTGCCGCGATAGCGCTCCATCATTGCGAGCTTGTCGCTCAGCGCGCGCCGAGATCGTCCGCGTCCACGTCATATCGGTGCGCCCGTCCTGGTCGTACCCCACCCATGACGCGAGCGTGATCAGCCGCGGTTCGAGCAGGCTCCATTGCTCCGGCCAATGCGCGCGTGCGACCCGAAACGCCGTCCGATGAATCCGTTCTCCATCGCGTCATGCGCGTGATTCAGCGCCTCGATCACCCACGCATGCTCCACTTCGAGCGACAAGTTCCGGGAGGGCGATGCTCGACCAGCGCGGCCTGCGCAAGCGTTCATCGCGACCCGCCGATCGAGTGCCTCTCCCGCAGCCGTTTGCCCGGTCGCCATTTCGGCCAGGCTATGCGCCAGCTCCGAGGTGATCGAAAACGTCGGATGCGCAGTGAACACCACCCCAAAATGCCGCGCGCGACCGCGGCGCGAAACTCTTCGAAGCCGCCCTTGCGCGCCTCACGTTCAATCAGTTCGGTGATGTTTTGATCGTTCGCCGCGACCTCGGTCTCGCCAAGGTAATGCGCCAGCCGCTGGGCGCGATCGCCAAACGCCTCCATCGTCAGCCGCTGCACCAACTCTTCGAGCCCCTGTAGCTCGATCTCGCCCCGATCCATGCGCAGGGTCAAATCCAGCGCGAACAGCAGGATCGGATTGCTTAATGGGTCGGCCGCCGCCTGAGCCCGCACCCGATTCAAAATCGCGCCGAGCGTCGCGCGGTCGAGTACACCGGAGGGCCCGGCGCCGTTCTGACGGATCCGTTTTCGGCTCCAGCCATGAGCGCATTTTAACGCGCGCAGATCTCTTCATAAGGGGGACGCGCCATATTCTCATCATCTCGAATGAAGTAGTCTCGGCGCGCTTGCGTCCAATCCTTACGCTACTCCCGATGCAAGTCCGGCTGCCCAAAAATTCAGATCCATCAAAAGTCCGTCGCGGAAGATCCATCATGCGCGTGCTCAAGATTCAGCATTTGACCACCTATCGCTACGCGAATAATGTCCGTTTCGGGGACCATCGGATGATGTTGCGGCCGCGCGACAGCCACGACCTGCGGCTCCTCGAACTCGGCTCACGATAACCCCGCATCCTTCCGCGCTTCGCTGGCTACACGACGTGTTCGGCAACTCGGTCGCGGTGGCATCGTTCAATACCACCGCACAGCAACTTCGCTTCGACAGCGAGATAGAACTGGAACATTTCGAGCACCAGGAGCCCGACTGCGCCATCGAGACTATGCCGAGACCTATCCGTTCGGCTATTCGGCGGATGAAGTCCCGGATCTCATCCGCTGGATGGAGCGGCGGTATCCGGATCCGGATCATCAGGTCGATCTATGGGCAAAGCGTTTCGTCAACAGTGCGGGCCGCAGGAACACCCTCGCGATGCTGACTGCGATCACGCAATCGATCAAAGCGAGGGTTTTCAATACGTCGCGCGCGCCGCCGGAGGGGTGTCAGGCGCCGGTCGAGACCTTGCGGCGCAGGAGCGGGACCTGTCGTGACTTCGCCCTTCTGATGATAGAGGCGGTGCGTTCGCTCGGGCTCGCCGCGCGCTTCGTGAGCGGATACATCTACGTTCCGACGGCGCGGGCGATTCGTGGGTCATGGGCGGGGGCGCCACGCACGCGTGGGTGCAGATGTATCTACCGGGGGCGGGTTGGATGGAATTCGATCCGACTAACGGCATCGTCGGCAATCGCGATTTGATTCGGGTCGCGGTGGTGCGCGATCCGTCGCAGGCAATTCCATCGCCGGAACTGGACCGGCGCACCGAACGATTTTCTGGGGCTGGAGGTTGAGGTCAAAGTGACCGCCTAGGACTTCATTACCGCAGCAGGCGGCGCCCGCATAACGATTCGTAATGGCGGCGATTACTTCGGTGGTCGCTGATCGATCGAAATCGCTCTCGCAGTATCGGGCGCTTCCCTTGCGCCGCTTCGGCAACCTCGATTCGCCTCTACGTAGTTACTGGCTGGTCTATCAATGCCAATCAGAGTCGCGCTGCATCACAAAACCGACTATCGATACGATCGCTTGGTCTCACTTTCGCCGCAGGTGGTCCGGCTGCGGCCCGCGCCGCATTGCCGCACGCCGATCCTGGCCTACTCGCTGAAGATCGAGCCGCGCCGATCACTTCATCAACTGGCAGCAGGACCCGCAGAGCAACTACCTCGCGCGCCTGGTGTTTCCCAGCACCGACGCGGCAGTTCGCGGTCGAGGTCGATCTGGTCGCCGAGATGGCGGTGATCAACCCGTTCGATTTCTTCCTCGAACCGTACGCCGAGCAGTTCCCGTTCGCCTACGACGCCGAGCTGCGCAAGGAGCTGGCGCCGTTACCTGCGAGACCGACCTCGGCCGGACCGAAGTTCTGCGGCGTTCCTCGACAGCATCGATCTCACCCCGCTGCCGAACCGTCGATTTCCTGGTCGCGCTCAATCAGCGGCTGCAGCGCGCGATCGGCTACGTGATCCGCATGGAGCCCGGCGTGCAGACGTGCGAGGAAACCCTGACGCTCGGGCAGCGGCTCGTGCCGCGACAGCGCGTGGCTGCTGGTGCAGATCCTGCGCCACCTCGGGCTCGCCGCGCGCTTCGTCTCCGGCTATCTGATCCAGCTCAAGGCCGACGTCAAGCCGCTCGACGGGCCCGACGGCCCGCGCGCGATTTCACCGATCTGCACGCCTGGGCCGAGGTCTATCTGCCGGGCGCCGGCTGGGTCGGACTCGATCCGACCTCGGGTCTGTTCGCCGGCGAGGGCCATATTCCGCTGGCCGCGACGCCGCGAGCCGTCCTCGGCGGCGCCGATTTCAGCGGCAGCGGTCGAGCCGTGCGAGGTCGAATTTCATCACGAGATGTCGGTCACGCGCATTCACGAAGACCCGCGCGTCACCATGCCCTACACCGACGAGCAATGGCAGCAGCATCGAGGCCCTCGGCGACCAGGTCGATCGCGACGATCAGCGCCGGCGACGTCCGGCTCACCATGGGCGGCGAGCCGACCTTCGTCTCGATCGACGACATGGACGGCGCGGAATGGAACATCGCCGCGCTCGGCCCGACACAAGCGCGAGCTGCGCGAGAAGCTGCTGCGCCGCCTGCGCCGGCGCTTCGCGCCCGGCGGCCTGCTGCATTTCGGGCAGGGCAAATGGTATCCGGGCGAGCAGCTGCCGCGCTGGGCGCTGAGCTGTTACTGGCGCAAGGACGGCGTGCCGATGTGGCGCGACCGCGCGCTGCTCGCGCGCACTGACGAGTACTGCCATCGCATTCGGCCCGAGGACGCGCAGCGCTTCGCCGAAACCCTCGCCCGCGCGGCTCGGCGTCGATCCCGGCTACGCCAATCCGGCTTTCGAAGACCCGCTGCTATTACCTGCAGCGCGAGCGGCAACTGCCGGTCAACGTCGATCCGCTCGACAACCGTCTCGAAGACCCGAGCGAGCGCGAGCGGCTGCGCCGCGTGTTCGAGCGCGGGCTGGACACGCCGGTCGGCTACGTGCTGCCGCTGCAGCGCGGATGCGGGCAAGAGCGGGCCCGAGTGGCAGACCGGCCTGTGGATGCTGCGCGGACAGCATCTGTTCCTGGTCCCGGGCGATTCGCCGATGGGCTTGCGCCTGCCGCTGCGAGCCTGCCCTGGGTGCGCCAGTTCGGAAGCGCCGCAGTTGTCTGCCGCTGCGATCCGATGGCCAGCCGCTGGAGCCGCTGCCGATTCCGCAGCGGATCTCCGCCGGCCGACCCGTCGCTGCAATCGCGCGCGCCGGCACCGCGAGCGCGATCGCAAGCCCGCGCTCGGGCGAGTCCGCGCCGTGGGTGGTGCGCACCGCGCTCTGCGTCGAGCCGCGCGACGGCCGGCTGTACGTCTTCATGCCGCCGCTCGAGTCGATCGAGGACTATCTCGACCTGGTCGCCGCGGTCGAGGACACCGCGGCGCATCTGAACATGCCGGTCGTGATCGAAGGCTATCACGCCGCCGTACGATCCGCGCATCAACCGGCTGTCGGTGACGCCCGATCCCGGCGTGATCGAGGTCAACATCCATCCGGCGCACAACTGGGGCGAGCTGGTCGCCAATCACGACGGCGCTCTACGAAGACGCGCGCCAGTGCCGGCTCGGCACCGAGAAATTCATGCTCGACGGCCGCCACACCGGCACCGGCGGCGGCAATCACTTCGTGCTCGGCGGCGCGACGCCGGCCGACAGCCCGTTTCTGCGCCGGCCCGATCTGCTGCGCAGCCTGCTCGGCTACTGGCACAACCATCCGTCGCTGTCGTACCTGTTCTCGGGCCTGTTCATCGGCCCGACCAGCCAGGCGCCGCGCGTCGACGAGAGCGCGCAGGACAGTCGTCTACGAACTGGAGATCGCCTTCAGCCAGATTCCCGAATGCCGGCGACGGCTACTGCCCGCCCTGGCTGGTCGATCGCATCTTTCGCCACCTCCTGGTCGACGTGACCGGCAACACGCATCGCGCCGAATTCTGCATCGACAAGCTCTATTCGCCCGATACCGCGACCGGGCGGCTGGGCCTGCTGGAGCTGCGCGGGTTCGAGATGCCGCCGCATGCGCGGATGAGCCTTGACGCAGCAATTGCTGGTGCGCGCGCTGGTCGCGTGGTTCTGGAGCGAGCCTTACACGCGCGCGCCGATCGCTGGGGCACGCGAGCTGCACGATCGCTTCATGCTGCCGCATTTCGTCGCGGCGCGATTTCCACGACGTGCTCGACGATCTGCGCCGCGCCGGCTATCCGTTCGAGGCGCGACTGGTTCGCGCCGCATTTCGAGTTTCGCTTTCCCGTCTTCGGCAGCGTCGAACTACGCGGGCATCGACCTTGAACTGCGCCAGGCGATCGAACCCTGGCACGTGCTGGGCGAGGAGCCGGCCGGCGGCGGCACCGCGCGCTACGTCGATTCGTCGGTCGAGCGGCTGCAGGTCAAGGTCGACGGCCTGACCGGCGATCGCTACGTGGTCACCTGCAACGGCCGGCGCGTTGCCGCTGCACCCGACCGGCGCGCGCGGCGAATTCGTCGCGGGCGTGCGCTACCGCGCCTGGCAGCCGCCTTCGTGCCTGCATCCGACGATCCCGGTGCATACGCCGCTGGTGTTCGACGTGCTCGACACCTGGACCGGGCGCTCGATCGGCGGCTGCACCTATCACGTCGCGCATCCCGGCGGGCGCAGCTACGACGACCTTCCCGGTCAACGCCAACGAGGCCGAAGCCCGCCGCGCCGCGCGGTTCTTCCCGTTCGGCCACACGCCGGGGCCCGCATGGACTCGCCGTGCCGGGAGCTGAATCCGCAATTTCCACTCACGCTCGATCTGCGCCGCGCGCCGGTTTCGTCGACCGCCCGGCGACTATTAAGAGGCGCGCCGCTTCTCCGCTATATGTCGATGCGGTCGCGAACCGAGCTGAGTCGGGCTGAGCGGCATCTTGCGCCGGAACGAGACAGCGGCGCGCATGGCCGTACCGGTCGAACGCCGGCTTCTACGACGAGATGATCGCGGCGGACGGACAGCGTTCGCCCGCACTGGCGCGAGCTGATGGATTCGCTCGCGGCGATGGGGCCCGACGGGTCTCGCGCAGCCGCTGGCAGGAAGGCCGCCGCCTGCATCCACGAAAACGGCGTCACCTACAACGTCTACGGCGATCCGCGCAGCACCGATCGGCCCTGGCAGCTCGACCCGATCCCGCTGGTGATCGAGCCGCGCGAGTGGGCCGCGATCGAAGCAGGCGATGCGCCAGCGGGCCACGCTGCTCAACGCGATGCTGGCCGATCTCTACGGGCCGCAGCGCCTGCTGCGCGACGGACTGTTCCCGCCGGAGCTGGTCTTTCGTCATCCGGATTTTCTGCGCGCCGTGCTGCAATCGTGCCGGTCCCGGACGGCATCTACCTGCACCTCTACGCCGCCGACCTGGCGCGCTCGCCCGACGGGCGATGGTGGGTCATCGCCGATCGCACGCAGGCGCCCTCCGGCGCCGGCTACGCGCTGGAGAACCGGATGGTCGTCGCAGCGCGTGCTCCCCGACGTGTTCCGCGACTCCCACGTGCGCGGCTGGCGGACTTCTTCCAGGCGTACCGCGACATGCTGCGCGGCCTGGTGCCAGCGGCATCGCGACAATCCGCGCATCGTGCTGCTCACCCCCGGGCCATACAACGAGACCTATTTCGAGCACGCCTTCCTGGCGCGCTACCTCGGCTACACGCTGGTCGAGGGCGGCGACCTGACGGTGCGCGACAACCGCGTGTTCCTGAAGACGCTCGGCGGGCTGCTGCCGGTCGACGTGATCCTCCGCCGGCTGGACGACAGCTTCTGCGATCCGCTCGGAGCTGCGCGAGGATTCGTTGCTGGGCGTGCCGGGCCTGGTGCAGGCGGTGCGCGCGGGCAACGTCGCCATCGCCAACGCGCTCGGCTCCGGGACTGCTGGAGTCGGCCGCGCCGCCGCGCTTTCTGCCGGGGCTGTGCCGGCACCTCCTGGGCGAAGACCTGAAGATGCCGTCGGTCGCGCACCTGGTGGTGCGGCGACGAGCAGCCGCTTGCGTACGTGGCTGAGCAATCTGTCGACGGCTGGTGATCAAGCCGACTTTTCCGCGGCTCGCGCCGCGAGCCGATTTTCGGCGCGCGCCTGGCGCCGGAGCGGCGCGAGCAGCTGGTCGAGCAGATTCGGCGATCCGCCGGCCGACTACGTCGCCCAGGAGCAGGTCGCGCTTTCCACCGTCCCGGTCTGTGCGCAGGGCGAGATGCGAACCGCGGCACATGGTGCTGCGCGTTTATCGCCGCGGCCAGCGACGGTTCTTACGCCGTGATGCCGGGCGGGCTGACGCGCGTCACCTCGTCGCTCGACAGCCTGGTCGCGTCGATGCAGCATGGCGGCGGCAGCAAGGACACCTGGGTGCTCGCCGACGGACCGGTGCCGCAGACCACGCTGCTGCCGTCGGCGACGCGTGCCGCTGGAGGTCAGCCGCGCGACGTTCGAGCTGCCGAGCCGCGTGGCCGACAACCTGTTCTGGCTCGGTCGCTACGTGGAACGGGTCGAGTTCGCGGTGCGCGTCTGACGCGCGCGATCACTTTCGAGAATTTACCAGGAGTCCGACGCCGCCAGCGCGGCGGGCATCGACGCCGGCGTGCGAATTCTCGCCGCGCTGGGTCATCTGCCGCGGCCGAAGCCGCGATCGAGCAACGGCGCGCGCCGTCGGATCGGGACCTGATGCTCGAGCGCGAGATGCTCGCGATGATTTATGATTCCGAACGAGAAGACCAGCCTCGGGTGGACGCTGCATCAGTTGCGCCGGGTGGCATGGCTGCTGCGCGACCGCTTCTCCGCCGATGCGTGGCGAATTCTCAATCGGTTCGACCGCCAGTTTGCCAAGACGCAGCCGCGCGAGCCGCTGCGCATGGGCCGCGCGCTGAATCTGCTCGACGATGCGATCATGACGCTGTCGGCGTTCAGCGGCCTGGTGATGGAGAGCATGACGCGCGGCGACGGATGGCGCTTTCTCGATATCGGGCGGCGGCTGGAACGCGCGCTGTAGATGGTCGAGATGCTGCGGTACGGGCTCGCGGCCATAGCCGCCGAGGAGAGCGGCGAACTGCATCGCGATGCTCGAAATCGCAGACAGCTCGCTGACCTATCGCTCGCGCTACCTCACCTCGATGCAGGCCGACCTGGTGCTCGATCTGCTGCTGCTCGATGAAGGCAATCCGCGTTCTGCGGCCTTTCAGCTCGCGCGCTTGCGCGAACACGTCGAAGAGCTTCCGCGGACGCTCGCCAACGCGCGCAGATCGCGCCGAAGTGGCGAACGGTGGTGCGGCTGCTCTACCGCGGTGCAGCTCGCCAACGCCGCCGAACTGATGGCGAGCCGACGAGGACGGCGACCTGGCCAAGATCGCAGAATTTGCTCGACGGGATTGCGGCGGGATCTGCGTACGCTGTCGGAAACAATCGCGCGCGACTACTTCGACCATACCATCGCGTCGCGCCAGCTATCGGCGCCCTGACGAAGTGACGTACTGACGATGATCCTGCGCGTGATTCATACCACCACCTATTCTTACGGCAACACGGTTTCGCTTTGTCATACGGAGGTGCTGCTCACGCCGCGCAACGGCCACGGCCAGACGCTGATCGAGCATGAACTGGCGATCGAACCCGATCGCCGAAACCGCGGTCGATCGCGGACAGATTTCTTCGGCAACGCGGTCTCGATGTTCTCGCATCGAGGAACCGCATCGGACCCTGCGCATCGCCGCGACGCAGCCTGGTGGAAATGCACGAGGCAGGAGCCGATTCATCCCGCTCTGACGCCGCCATGGGAGCAGGTTCGCGAGGTGGTCCAGCGCCATCAGAACGGATGCCACCTTCGACGCGTTTCAATTCGCGTTCGAATCGCCGCGCGTCGTCCTCGACGCCGGAATTTGCAGCATACGGAGCGCCCTCGTTTCCGGCCGGCAGGCCGCTGCTCGAAGGCGCGATCGACCTCTGCCATCGCATCTTCACCGATTTCATCTACGATCGCGACGCGACCACCGTCTCGCACGCCGGTCGATGAGGCTTTGCACTCGCGCCACGGCGTCTGCCAGGACTTCGCGCATGTGATGATCGGTGCCTGCGATCGCTCGGGCCTGCCGGCGCGCTATGTCAGCGGCTATCTGCGCACCGGCGGCGATGGGATCGGCGCGCACGCCTCGCACGCGTGGCTGTCGGTATTCTGCCCCGGCTTCGGATGGCTGGATCTCGACCCGACCAACGACGTATCCCGTCCACTCGTCACGTCACGCTCGGCTGGGGCCGCGACTACTCCGATGTTGCGCCGGTGAAAGGCGTGGCCCTGGGTGGCGGCAAGCAACGATCGAGGTGGACGTCGAGGTGGCGCCGCCCGACGATCTTGCGGAGTAGTTCGGCGCTAGCTCACTGGCCGCCCGAAGTGGTAATCGGGAAGCAACCTCGCACGTTGACGAGGAGGTGAGCTATGAACAATGGAACCTCGCGCTCGGCAAACAATCGCGCGCGCTTGAAGCATCCTATTATCGACTCCGATGCGCATCTCGCGGAGTACGAGCCCGCGTTTTTCGACTTCCTGAAGGCGACGGCGGGAAGCGCGATCCTCGAACGCTATAAGGCGCTCACCGACACTCCATTCCACTTCAAATGGTACAGCCTCACGCCTCAGCAGCGTCGCGAGCTGCGCGCGCCGCGTCCGATCTGGTGGGGGCATCCCAGCGGGCAGACGCTCGATCGCGCGACCAGCTCGCTCCCGAAGCTCTACCATCAGCGGCTCGACGAGATGGGCCTCGACTTCGCGATCGTCTACCCGAGCCTCGGCATGTCGATGATCCATCAGGGCGACGACGAGATGCGCCGCGCGCTGTGTCGCGCCTACAACGACATGTACGCGCAGCTCTTCCGCGAATACGGCGATCGCATGACACCAGTGGCCGTCATCCCGATGCATACGCCGGAAGAGGCAATCGCGGAGCTGGAGCACGTGGTGCGCGATCTGAAAATGAAGGCGATTCTGATGCCGTCATTCGCGGCGCGGCGGCTGGCGTCGAAATCCGGCCCCGGGTTCTGGCTCGACAACTTCTGCCTCGATAGCGAATACGACTACGATCCGGTGTGGGCGAAATGCCTGGAGCTGAAGGTCGCGCCGACGTTTCATTCGCCGACCAGCGGGATGGGGTTTCGCGCGTCGATCTCGAATTTCGTCTACAACCACATCGGGCATTTCGCGGCGTCGGCGGAATCGATTTGCAAGGCGCTGTTTCTCGGCGGCGTCACCCGCAGATTTCCTGAGTTGCGCTTCGCTTTTTTGGAAGGCGGCGTCGCGTGGGCGTCCGTGCTGCTGTCCGATCTGATAGGGCATTGGGAAAAGCGCAATCGCGAGGCGATGAAGAACTTCGCGCCCGACAAACTGGACTGGCCGCTGATGCGCAAGCTGTTCCGCGAATACGGCGGTGACTTTGGCGACGCAGCGCTCGCGCGGCTCGGCGAGGATCGCTCGCAACTGCTATGGGGCAGCGTCGAGGACCCCAACGATCTCGATGAGTTCGCGCGCTGCGGCATCGAGCGACGCGAGGACATCGTCGATTTGTTCGTCTCGCACTTTTTCTTCGGATGCGAGGGCGACGACAGGCTCACCGCGCTGGCGTTCGACACGAAGAAAAATCCGATGGGAGTACGGCTCGGCGCGCTCTACAGCTCGGATGCGGGACATTTCGATCTACCCGACATGCGCGACGCTGCGCACGAGGCTTACGAGCTGCTGGAGGATGGACTGATTACAGAAGCCGACTTCCGCGATTTCGTGTTCGTCAATCCGGTGCGCGCGAAGACCGATGTCAATCCGGATTTTTTCAAAGGCACGGTCGTGGAAGGCGACGTCGCGCGATTGGCGCCCGAACTTCGAACGCCACTCAACGCTTGATGGCGATCGCGACGATCTGCAGTCGCTCGCGCGGTGCGGTGGTCGCGCGGCCCGCCGCTTCGAGCTCGCGCCGGATTTCCTCGCGCGCCTGCGCGCGGAGTTCTTCAGGCAGATGACCCAGGAAGTTGCCGAACGAACTCGCCTCCGAGTATTGAATTGCGTCTTCGGGTGAGAGGTGAGGCCGCGCGGTCGGGCGCGCTTCAACTTTCAGCGGCTCGAACCCGGCCTCCGTGAGCAGGCTCGTCATCTCCTCGATGCTCACGCGATGAATCACCGGCTCCGCGGCTACCGTGTATTTACTAAAAGGAGGGCGCGCGAGCACGCGCTTGCGGGCAGCCTGCAGAGGATTGGGATTGCCTTTCGCGCCGGTCGAGATGCCGAGGCGTCCACCCCTCTTGAGCACGCCGAAGATTTGCCGCAGCGGTTCGCGCTTCTCCTCCAGCCAATGAAACACCGCATTCATGTAGACCGCGTCAAATTGATCGCCAGCGAATTCGCCGAGATCGAAGGCGTTGCCAACCTTGAATTGCAGATTGGGCCGCGCGCGGCGCTGCGCGATTTCGATTCGATGCGGCAACGGATCGATGCCGATCACGAGGCCGATTGCTCCGACGATATCCGCGACGTATTCCGCGAGGAGGCCAGTTCCAGCGCCGATGTCGAGCACGCGCTCGCCGGCGTGCAAATCGAGTTCCGCGACCAATTGCTGGCCGCTCCTGAACTGACGCTCGCGACTTACCCGCTCGTAAAGTTCGGCGAGCTGCGCGTTGTCCAAATCCAGGCTCACTTTCACCTCATCTCGAGGCTCGCCCATCGGAAATTTCCTCAGGAATATCTTGGGAAATATCTTCGGGAAAAATCTCGCGCCAGGTTGCCGCGCTCTCCATCGCAGCGCGGAGCGTGCTGCCCGCGCCGGCGCTGCTGTCCACGAATCGAAGTGAAGCAGACTGCGCGGCGGCAGGCGCTGCGCCCATTGCGTACTTTCCAGCACCGGGCGTTCGGGAAAAGCCGGCACATAGCCGATGCATAGATACGCGAGGGGAAGCACGTTCGCGGGAATCTGAAAGATGCGCTTCAGGTCCTCATTGCGCATGATACTCACCCATCCGACGCCGAGGCCCTCGGCGCGTGCGGCGAGCCATAAATTCTCCACCGCGAGACAAGTGGAATAGACCTCGACGTCGTGCAGGCTGACCTTGCCCAGCACGCCGGGCCCGAAGCGCTCGGGCTCGCAGGTCACGATGAGGTTCAGCGGCGCGTCGAGGATGCCCTCCAGTTTGAGCGCGAGGAATTTTTCGCGGCGCGCGCCCTCGAACTGATCCGCGTTCTTGAGCCGCTCTTCATCGAACACGCGCTTCACTGCGCGGCGCCGATCGAGGTCGCGCACGATGATGAAATCCCACGGCTGGGTGAAGCCGACACTGGCCGCGTGATGCGCCGCGATGAGCACGCGCGCGAGCACGTCGTCGGGAACCGGATCGGGCAGAAACTCGCGCATGTCGCGGCGGCGAAAGATCGCTTCATAGAGTCCGCGCCGCATCTCCGGCGAAAAAGCATGCTGATGGTCCTTCGCCATCGATTACACCTCAGGCGCGATGATTTTGGCGCAAGATAACGAGCTAGAAAAAATGAAGAAGGGGCCAGCGCGCGCGCCAACCCCTTTTTGCGATCCGAACCGATTATGCGGCGGCGGCCTTCCTGGCGGCTTCCAGCGTCGCATCGTAATTCGGATGACTGGCGACTTCCTTCACGTATTCGGCATGCGTGACGTTGTCGTTCTTGTCGACGACAAACACCGCGCGCGCGAGCAGGCCGAGCTCCTTGATCAGCACGCCATACTGGGTGCCGAAGTTGTGATCCTTGAAGTCACTGACCATCGTGATCTTGTCGACGCCCGCGGCGCCGCACCAGCGCGACTGCGCGAACGGCAGATCCATCGAGACGGTGAGGACCTGCACGTCGCCGAGTTTCGCGGCTTCCTCATTGAAGCGCCGCGTCTGCGCATCGCACACTGGCGTATCGATGGAAGGAACCACGCTGATGACTTTGACTTTGCCTTTGAACTTGTCGAGCCCGATCGGCTGCAGGCCCTTGTCGACCGAATGGAATTCGGGAGCCTTTTGTCCCACTTTGATTTCCGGACCAACCAGCGTCATCGGGTTGCCCCGCATAGTAACGGCGCCTTTACGTTCTTCCGCCATGGATGGATCTCCTGTGTGTGTTGAGTTGAGAACGAAGCCTCGAACCCTGTGACTTTAGCCGCTCCGGCGCCGCTGCGTAAACCCGCCGGAGATCGCGCGGCCTACCGCGCGTACTTCGCGACGCGTTCAGCTTCGAGGAGGTCGGCGTCGTCGCGCGCCGGGCGTTCCGGCATCCAGCCCTTGGTGTAGTCGCGCGTCTCCCAGGTGCGATCGTTCGGATCCCATACGTAGGGCAGCGTGACGATTTCGCCAGGAGTGGCGATGGTCTCGAAGGCGCGCATCGCATCGCGCACGATTTGGCGTTGGATCGCGACGTCATTGGGGCGTCCGGTCTGATGACCGAGCGGAAAGTTGACGAACACCGCGCGCGGCGCCTTCACCGACTCGGTAATGTCGCGCGCCGAGGTCATACACAACGTAGGGATTCCCGCCTCTTCGACCACTCGCGCTATCAGCCCAACGGACTGATGGCATACGGGTCAAGCAGGCACCAGGTAGAAAGCATCGACGTGCGCGCGCTTGAGTTCATCGACGATTTTCGGCGCGAGCTCGTCGCGAACCTTACGCGCCGAATAGATTCCGCCCATGAAACTGAACGCCGGATCGGACAGCTCGCCGATGATGTGCTCGGCCTCGAGCTCGCGCATCCGTTCGAGTGGAAATACGCAGTTGGGATCCTTCTCGGCGTCGGCGGTCGGGTAGCCGAAATGCCAGATATAGAGGTCCTCGCGCGCGGCGTCCTTCGGGATGCGGCGGTACGATGCATCCTCGCGATGGAAGCGCGGCTGATCGCGATACATGATGCCGCCGGAACTCATCAGCGCGATTTTCGACTGGGCGATCGGCTTGCGGATCGGCGACCATGGCACGGTATGGTTGACGACCCATTGGTAAGGTTTGAAATCGCTATAAAGCTCGCGGGTGCGCGGAATGTAATTGACCGGCATAAGGATCTCCTACACCTCGGCTCAGTAAAGGAAAAGTCTCCTATGCGCCATGCAGTGTGGGCAGGATTTCCGCGCTGAAGCGCTCCAGCGAGCGGCGCGCTTTCTTCGGATCGAAGCCGGGAAGCTGCATCGCGATGACCAGCTCCGTGATGGGCGCGGATTCCACGATCTGCGCGAGACGTTCCTTCACTTGCGCGGGCGAGCCGAGGACCGTGGTGCGCCGCAGCCGCTCGGCATCGGGACGAATGAGCACCTCGCCGCGACCGCCATCCTGCGTCTGCGCGGTCTTGAGCCATTTGCCATACAGCTCCGCCTGATACATCAGCGGTCGCGTGTGTCGGCCCACGCCTGCTCCTCGGAATCCGCCACGTAGAGCGCGCGGCTATTCACGATGCTGTAGCGAGCGGGATCCTTGCCGGCGGTCTTCAGCGCGTCGAGATAGATGCCCACTTCCTTACGGCCGCCGACACAGGCGAAGGACAGGTCGAGCCGCGCCGCGCGCTGGATGGCCTTCGGCGCGCCGACGCCCCATAGCAATTCGGGAAACGGTTGACTCACCGGAGCCGGCAGCACGCGCACGTTATGAAAATGGAAATACTTGCCGTGGAAATCGAAACGCTCACCCGCCCAAGCCTGCTTCAGAATTTCGAGGGTCTCGAGCGTGCGCCCGAGGCGCTGCTCGCGCGGCACGCCGAAACCGTCGAACTCCTCCTGACGATAGCCCTGCCCGATGCCGAGGCGGATACGCCCATTCGAGATCACGTCGGTGACGGCGACATCCTCGGCGAGTTTCAGCGGATGCTGAAACGGCGCGAGCAGCACGAAAGTTCCGATGGTCACCCGCTTGGTCCGCGCCGCAATCGCCGCCGCCGCAGGCATCATCGCGGGTAGATAGCCGTCGTCAGTGAAATGATGCTCGGTGAGCCAGATCGAATCGAAGCCGGCCTCATCCGCGATTTCGGCCTGCGTGAGCATCTCGGCATAGACGTCCCTGAAGCTGCGGCCGGAGTTCGGCGGATTGCGGAAGTCCAACTGGTATCCAACTTTTATTTTGCGCATTGCATCGCTCCGCGAGGGAATCAGCCCACTGATACCGCATTGTCGAATAATTTGCACCGCTGCGCCGACTCAGATTGTGGAAGTTAAGCTGGCTCCCGGTTCCAGCTAAGATCAGATCCACTCAACTCCACCTCAAACAGGGAGCACCTCATGAGCCTCAAGATCGAGGATTACGCCATCATCGGAAACACCTGCACCGTCGCGCTGGTCGGTATCAATGGATCGATCGACTGGCTATGCGTTCCGCGCTTCGATTCGCCCGCGTGCTTCGCCGCGCTGCTCGGGCGCGAGGAAAACGGACGCTGGCAGATTGCGCCCACGGGCGAGAGCAAACACACGCGCCGCCAGTATCGCGCCGATACGCTAATCCTCGAGACCGAATTCGAAACGGCTGACGGCGTCGTCGCGCTCATCGATTTCATGCCGATCCGCGAGCGTCCGCAGCAGGTCGACGTGGTGCGAGTGGTCGAGGGCCGTGCGGGTCAGGTCCCGATGCATATGGAGGCGATTTTCCGCTTCGACTACGGACAGTTGGTGCCGTGGGTCACCTCGAGCGACGACGGCCTGCGCGCGATCGCCGGTCCCGACGCGATCAAGCTTCGCACTGCGGTCGAGTTGCGTGGCGAGGACTTCACCACCACCGCCGATTTCACCGTCGGGCGCGGGCAAAGCGTGCCATTTACGCTGACCTATTATCCCTCGCACGAGACGGTGCCGGGCGCGAAACGCCCCATCCACATGCTCAATGAAACCGAGGCGTGGTGGCGCGAATGGTCCCGGCAGTGCACCGTCGAGGAGCCCTGGCGCGAACCCATGATGCGCTCGCTGATTACGCTGAAGGCGCTGACATATGGGCCAACCGGTGGAATCGTGGCGGCGGCGACCACCTCGTTGCCGGAAAAATTGGGCGGTTCGCGCAACTGGGATTATCGAATCTGCTGGCTGCGCGACTCGACCTTCACATTGTATGCGCTCTCCATCGCCGGTTATCACGAGGAGGCGAAGGCGTGGCGGCAATGGCTGCTGCGCGCGATCGCGGGCGAGCCCGCCAAGATGCAAATCATGTATGGATTGCGTGGCGAGCGGCGCCTGACCGAACTCGAGGTCCCGTGGCTCAGTGGTTACGAGCGCAGCACGCCGGTCAGAATCGGCAACGCCGCGCATAAGCAGTTCCAGCTCGATGTCTATGGCGAGGTGATGGATTCGTTCTACCTCGGTCGCAAGGAAAAACTCCCACCCGAGCCCGAGGCCGAGGCGGTCGTACGGGCGCTCATGGACTTCGTCGAGAGAGCATGGAAGGAGCCCGACGACGGCATCTGGGAGGTGCGTGGGCCGCGCCGCCATTTCACCCATTCCAAGATGATGGCGTGGGTGGCCGCCGATCGCGCGGTCAAGCTGGTCGAGAAATTCGGCAATCAGGGTCCGGTCGCGCAATGGAGGAAACTGCGCGACGAGATCCACGCCGACGTCCTCGAAAAAGGTTTCAACACGTCACGCAACGCATTCGTGCAGTCGTACGGTTCGAACCATCTCGATGCTGCACTGCTGATGATGCCGCTGATCGGCTTTCTTCCGGCCACGGACCCGCGCGTGATGAGCACCGTGGCCGCTATCGAGCGCGAACTGATTAGCGAGGGGCTGGTCAATCGCTACGAAACCGATACGAAGATCGATGGTCTTCCGCCCGGCGAAGGCACCTTTCTCGCATGCACGTTTTGGTATGCAGACAATCTCGCCTTGATGGGGCGCTTGGATGAGGCGCGCGCGATTTTCGAACGGCTATTGTCGCTGCGCAATGACGTCGGACTGCTCGCCGAGGAATACGATACTGCGAGCAAGCGCCAACTGGGAAATTTCCCGCAGGCCTTTTCGCATGTGTCGCTGATCAACACCGCGCACAACCTGTCAGCGTCCAGAGGGCCGGCAAAGAGCCGCGCGATCTGAGGAACGCGACCGGCGCGCCAGGATAACCAGGATAAAATGATGGCGGGAAGCGACTTACGCCACTTCCCGCCGTGAGACTCAGGATGCGCCGGGAGGCGCTCCCTTGTTTACGCGATTTCGACTACCAGCGGTTCCCGCCGCGTCCGCCGCGGTCGCGATCGCCGCCGCGTCCACCACCGCCGCCACCACCACGGGGTCCGCCGCCACCGCCCGCTTCGCGGGGCTTGGCTTCGTTAACCCGGATGTTGCGGCCCTTGAACTCGGTGCCGTCAAGCGACTGGATGGCTGCGGCAGCCTCGGCCGCATCCGCCATTTCGACGAAACCGAAGCCCTTGGACTGCCCGGAGAACTTGTCGGAGACAACCGCGACGCTCTCGACGGTGCCGGACTGCGAGAAGAGATCCTTCAGATCCTCATTGGTCACTGAGTAGGCGAGATTGCCTACATACAACTTTTTGGGCACTTATGGCCCTCCTTACATTTGTGCTAGGAAGCTCGCGAACAGAAAAGCGGGGAAAATTCCGGCGCTTAAGTGAAGGGATGCGTCCGAGCGGTTTCGATCACTTTATACGTGGTTTGCGCTAATGAGTAAACGGCCTCTTCGCTCGCAACTGTAACTTATCGACGAAGCACCGCGAGGGCGCTTTTCGCCTCGGTTATGAGGTCGCCCAGTGGCCGCGCGGTGTCCACAATCAGACAGTTCGGGGCCGGTATCTCCGATAACGGAACGAAGTCTCGAAGTTGCCGCAGATAAACCTCGACCGTGGCATCCGAGGGGTTGTGTCCGGTCTTTTGGCGCGCGCTGAGCCGCCGGCGGATTTCCGCATCATCGGCGCGGCATTCGATGAAGAGAATGGGCGCCTTCAATCGCGCGGCGAGGTCGAGCGCTGCCTTGCGATGCGATGGATCCTGGTAGGTCGCATCGAGGATGACCCCGCCGGCTTCGAGCACGTGCTGCGCCTCTTCATGCATCGCCGCGTAGGTCGCTTGCGTGATGGTATCCGCATAGATGCCGGAGCGGTAAGCGTCGGCGGCGCTGGTCTCAGCGGGAATTGATGAGAGTTTCTTGCGCGTGCGATCGGAGCTAATGATGGGCCAGCCGAATCGATGATGCAGCGCGCGCGCGAGGGTCGATTTCCCGCTTCCCGAAAGCCCGCACACGACGATCAGGGCCGGCGCCGCATCGGCAACGTATTCGCACGCGAGCGCAAAGTACCGATGCGCCAAGGCTGTCGCAGACGCGCGCTCCTCGTCGTCGACCTCCGTCTGACGGCTGCGAAGGCTTTCCACCACCCCGCGAATGATGGCTCGGTAGCATTTGTAGAACGGCATCAGGAGCGGAAGCTGGTCGTCGGGCATCGATTCCGCGATCGCGCCGACCAGCTCGTCGGCGAGGTCGGACGCGCCGAAGCGATCGAGATCCATCGCCAGAAACGCCACCTCTGATGCGACGTCGCAGGTGCGCAGGCGCTCGCTGAATTCGACGCAATCGAAAATCGAGATTTTGCCCTCCTCGAGGCAGATGTGCTCGCAGCGCAGATCGCCATGGCCTTCGCGGACGCGACCGGTCTCCACGCGCACGTTGAACATCTTCCAATGCGCAGCGGTGAACCCGCGGCAATAGTCATTTATCGTCCGAAACTGCTCGGCGCTTACGGTATGACCCACGA
>CAVXIA010000011.1:0-47106 GCA_963761675.1 uncultured Conexibacteraceae bacterium | reverse complement strand
GCTCGGAGCGGCCTCTCAGCGGCGCCTGCGCCCCCCAGAGCGCCCGCAGCAGCCGTCCGAACAACCGCTCGTGCGCGCGCTGTAGGGGAACATGGACAGCTCCCGCCTGAGGCCGACACCGCCCACGAACAGCGACTGGTGCCTGCAGTACTTGCGGATCCCGGCGGCGCCGTGGCGGGAGCTGTGACCGGACGCCTTCCAGCCGCCCATCGGCAGCGTCAACGCGTAATAGTTGACCTGCGCGGCGTTGACGCAGACGACGCCCGCTTCCAGTCGTCGCGCGATCGTCTCACCGCGGCCGCCGTCGCGCGTCCAGACGCTGGCCTGCAGGCCGTAGGGGGAATCGTTGGCGAGGCGCACCGCCTCATCCACTCCCTCGACGCGCATGATCGGCAGCGTCGGGCCGAATGTCTCCTCGCGCATGATCTCCATCGTGTGATCGACGTCGACGAGCACCGTCGGCTCGTAGAAGCGCCCGCCGTCCTTGGTCCGCGCGTGCCCGCCCGTGAGAACTCGCGCGCCCTTGTCCACGGCGTCCTGTACGTGCCGATCGACGATCTCAAGCTGCGGTCCGAAGATCACGGCGCCGACGTCGACGCTGCCGGGGCCTGCAGGCGGGCCCTGGCGAAGCCTGCTCACCTTCTCGGTGACACGCCGCACGAAGTCGTCGTAGACCGGCGCCTCGACATAGGCCCGCTCGATCGAGATGCAGACCTGGCCGGCATTGTTCATCGAGTAGTAGGCGGCGGCATTGGCAGCGCGCTCGAGGTCGGCGTCGGCGCACACGATCATCGGATCGTCGCCCCCCAACTCCAGGTGGCACGGGGTCAGCGCCTCCGCCGCCGCCCGCGCGACGAGTCGTCCCGTACGAGTCGAGCCGGTGAACATCACGCAGTCGACCGCCGCCACCAACCTCGCACCGGTGTCGCCGTCTCCGGTCGCGACCTGGAAGACGTCCTCAGGCATCCCGCACGCGACGAACATCTCCGCCATCAGCAGAGAGCTGAGCGGCGTCACCTCGCTCGGCTTGAGGATCACGCTGTTACCGGCCATCAACGCCGGGATGCAGTCGCCGAAGCCGTTGACCAGAGGGAAATTCCACGGGCCGATCACACCAACGAGACCCACCGGCTGATAACGCAGCGCGAGCTTCCTCCCGGCCACGATCGGGTTGCCCCAATAGTGAAGCCGCTCATCCGCCAGGTACCGCTCAGCCGCCTTGGCCCAGAACCCGAGTGCCTGGAGGACATAGCCGAAGTCGGTCAGCTGCGCGTCCTCGTAGGTCTTGCCGGTCTCCTCGATCACAGCGCCGATCAGGCGGTCCGCGTTGTCCGCCATCCACCGCTGTGCGCGTCGCATCACCGCGGCGCGCCCGTCGAAACCGAGCGCGAGCCAGCCCCGCTGGGCGGCTCGCGCTCGGGCCGTCATTTCAGCCACCTCCACGGCCCCTGCCACGGGCACGGTCGTGATCACCGCACCGGTGGCCGGATTCTCCACCGGGAGGTCCATGTCCTCAGTCCGCGAGTTCGACCGACTCGATGACCGCCGGCTCCTGCGGCCGGTCGCGGCCGTCGGTCGGCACCGCCTCGATCGCGTCCACGGTATCCATCCCCTCGGTCACCTGACCGAAGACGGTGTGCTTGCCGTCGAGCCACGGCGCCGCCGCGGTCGTGACGATGAAGAACTGCGAGCCGTTGGTGTCGGCCCGGAGTTGGCCATCGCCAGAGCACCGCGCACCACCTTGTGCTGGTTGAACTCGTCCTCGAACGTGTAACCGGGGCCGCCGGTGCCGGTTCCGAGCGGGCACCCGCCCTGAACCATGAAGTCCGGGATCACCCGGTGGAAGCTGAGGCCGTCGTAGAAGTTGTCTCCCGCGAGCTTGCGGAATTTCTCGACCGTCTTGGGGGCATCGTCGTCGAAGAACTCGATCGCGATCGTGCCGTGGTTCGTGTGCATCTTGGCTGTGCTCATGCACATGACCCTACCCCAGCCGGCGACCCGCGACGGGCGGGCGGGCCCCCGCCCGGATTTGCCCGTGGCAGCGACTGTCGGTCCCGTCCGCAGGCACCCGGCGAGGTGGCGGGCACGCCCTTGAAGGACGTACCCGCCATCTCGAACTGCGACCCCGCTACGGAGCGGGGGTTGTGCTCGTCGTGGTCGTGGTGGTGGTCGTTGGGGTGGTGGTGGTGGTGGTCGGAGTCGTCGCGGACGCCAGCTGGGTTGCGTAGATCTGACCCGCCGCGGTGGCCGTCGCCGGATGCGCCGACGCCTTGCCCGAGTCAGCGCCCGATGTGTCCATCACGCTGCTCAAGCAGGACACGTCTGAGGCCTGCGCGGCGGTGCTGGTCGGAACCATCACGAGCAGCGGGATCGACGCCGTCTGCACCTGAGGCGCAGGCGTGTCGGCGGCCGCCGGGAGGTCGAAGCTGGCGCTCCGCTGTGCCGCCGATGACGTGGTCGTCCCGACCTTGAGAGTGCACGTCACGACGACATGCTGGTCCGCCGCGCTGCCGTCCGTGCTCGGGGTGACCGAGATGTAGGGGTTGGCCTGCACCTCATACGCGGAGCCCGCGCCCAGCGCCAGGGTGGAGACCGTCGCGGCAGTCGTGGGGCTGGTCAGTGCAACCGCGTCAGCGGCAGCGCTGCTGGTCCCAGCGGACATCGCCGACGTGCAGGTGACCTTGCCGTTGACATCGACGGCGCTGATCGCCTGGCCGTTCGAGCAAGAGCTCGTCAGACGCGCCTGAACCTCACTCTTGACGATGCGCACCGTGCCGACGGAACTCGGCTTGATCTTGTTGTAGGTGACCGCGTTGTTGGCGATCTTCGGGTTGGTGACCGCCGACCCGTGGATGTTCACCGTGCGAACGGCGTTCTTGCCCAGCGTGGTTGCTGCGTATGCGGCACCTCCGGAGAGTGCCACGAACAGCGCCACCAGCGCCACGGCCATTGCCCCTGACGGCCTTCTGCGTAGGCCGCCCCGAATCGCCCGGCGCAACCCTGAACCTGAATTGAGCATTGAGCCCTCCAGTGTTGTTGTCCGGCCTTCATCAACCGGAACACGGCCAGGCGCGTCAAAGTCGCGGCAGGGCTCCAGGGAGGTTGATAACTGACATCAGACGGGGAAAACCCAGCCTTAGAACGTCTTTCGCACTCTCCGGCGCGGAGGTCGCTGCGCGTCAGGCGCGAGCGCGCTCGAGCCGCAGCGGCCGCCCGCCGACCTCCGCCCCGGAGGCCGCCGCGATGATCCGATCGGCGTCCCCATCAGGGACATCGACAAACGAGAAGCGTTCGAGCACGCGCACGTTCCGCACGGCCTCGCCGTCGAGATCAGCGGCACTGGTGAGCGCGTGAACGACGTCCTTGGGCTCGATCCCGTCGGCGCGGCCGCCGGCGATTATCAGCTTTCGCAGCGGCACCTCGGCACCGTCAGGACCTGGGTCGTGGGGCTTGGAGTGGCGTCTGGGGCGCGACTCCACGCTGATCGCGGCCACGTGGGCGTCCTTGACCCACGGCGCCAGCTTGACGCCCGAGTGGGCCTCGATCGCCTCGACCTCACGCTTCTGCCGCGACTCGTAGAAGGTGATCGCGCGGCCGGTGCGCCCGACGCGGCCGGTCCGGCCGATGCGATGGATGTACACATCCGGCGAGGTCGGCACGTCGAAGTTGATCACGTGCGAGACGGTCGAGATGTCGAGCCCTCGCGCGGCCACATCCGTGGCGACCAGAAGCGGGGTGCGGCCATCCTTGAAGCTGATCATCACGCCGTCGCGCTGCCCCTGGGACATGTCGCCGTGCAGCGCCTTGACGTTCATGCCCTTGTCGCGCAGCGTTCGGTAGAGCTGGTCGCAGCGAACCTTGGTGCGGCAGAAGACGATCGCCTGCGTCGGCCTCTCCGCCTCCAGCACCTCGACCAGAGCGGCCACCTTGTCCCTGCTCGAGACCTCCAGCCCGAACTGCTCGACGCTGTCGACCGTGAGCGTGGCCGTCTTGACCTTGACGACGACCGGGTTATAGAGGTACTGGTCGGCCAGGCGCCGGATCTCCGGTGGCATCGTCGCGCTGAACAGCGCCGTCTGGCGACTCGACGGCGTCAGTGACAGGATCTTCTCGACGTCCTCGAGGAAGCCGAGGTCGAGCATCTCGTCGGCCTCATCCAGTACGACGAACCGGCACGAGTGCAGCATCAGCGAGTGGCGGCTGATCAGATCCTTGACACGCCCGACGGTCCCGACCACCACGTGGCCCCCAGCCCGCAGCTGGGCCTGTTGGGTGCGGATCGGCGCGCCGCCGAAGACGGCGACGACGTCGACACCCTTGCGCAGCCCGTATGTGCGCAGAGCCTGTGTGACCTGAATGCAGAGCTCGCGGGTCGGGGTCAGGACCAGTCCCTGGACCTCACGCTCCTCCGGATCGACGTAGTTGAGGAGCGGCAATCCGAACGCCGCGGTCTTACCCGAGCCCGTCTGCGCCTGCCCGATCACGTCCAAACCCTGCAGCAGGTAGGGGATCGCCTGCGCCTGGATCGGGCTGGGCTCCTGGTAGCCGACATCCTTGAGCGCCTCGAGCACGGGCTCGGACAGGCCGAGGTCTGTGAAGGTGGTCATCGACGTCTCACCATAGACGCCACCCCGCCGAGACGTCGGCGCAGTGATTCTTCGGTACCAACCTGTTCAGTACCAAATCATTTGGTACCTTATGAGCTCAGCACCTTCGAAAGGCAGGCCGATGGCAGCGACGGCGGCGCCCACAGGGGCACAGGCAGGCCGGCTCAACCCCTACGTGTGGCGGATCGCGCCGGTGATCGTGCTCGGATCGATCATGTCGATCCTCGACACGACGATCGTCAACGTCGCCCTCGACACGCTCGCGCGCGAGCTTCACGCAACCCTGAGCTCGATTCAGTGGGTGGTGACCGGCTACATGCTGTCGCTGGCCGCTGTGATTCCGGTCAGCGGCTGGGCCAGTCGCCGCTTCGGCGCCAAGAACGTGTGGCTGTTCTCGGTGCTGATGTTCACGCTCGGATCGGCGCTGTGCGGACTTGCCACCTCGACTCCTGAGCTGATCGCGTTCCGGGTGCTGCAGGGCGTCGGCGGCGGCATGATCCTGCCCGTCGGCCAGATGATGATGGCCTCCGCCGCCGGCCCGAAGAACATGGCCAGGGTCACCGCCATCACCGGTGTGCCGACGATGCTGGCACCGATCCTCGGCCCCACGATCGGCGGCGCCATCCTGCAGGTCACGACCTGGCGGTGGATCTTCTTCGTCAACGTGCCGATCGGCGTGATCGCGATCGTCGCCGGCTTGAAACTGATCCACCGCTCCAGCCGTGACCGCTCGGCGGAGCCGCTCGATTTCATCGGCCTCGTGCTGATGTCCACCGGCCTGCCGCTGCTGACCTACGGGTTGGCTGAGATCGGCACCGTCGGCACCGTGGACAGCACCAGGGTGATCATCCCGGCGATTGCAGGGCTGGCGCTGATCGCTGCTTTCGTCTGGCATGCGCTGCGGGCCAAGCGTCCGCTGCTGCAACTGCATCTCTACTCGCGTCCGACCTTCTCGAGTGCCTCGGCGTCGATGTTCCTGCTGGGTGCGGGCATGTTCGGCTCGATGATCCTGTTCCCGCTCTACTGGCAGGAGGTCCGCGGCTTCGACGTGATCAAGACCGGCCTGCTGTCGGCTCCGCAGGGCCTTGGCATGGCGATCATGATGCCCTTCGCCGCCAGACTCGTGGGTCGATACGGAGGCGGCCTGCTGGCACTGATCGGAGTCGGGATCACAACCCTGTTCACGGTGCCGCTTGCGATGATCGGCGCGCACACCTCGATCGTGTTCGTCTCCGCGACGATGTTCCTGCGCGGTTCCGGGATGGCGCTGGCGTTCGTTCCGATCATGACGGCTGCGTTCGCGTCCCTGCACCGCAGCGAACTGTCGGACGCAACGCCACAGCTGAACGTGCTGATGCGAGTCGGCGGCTCGATCGGCACCGCTGCGCTGGCTGTCGTGCTCGAACAGGCGACGATCGGCGCCCACACACCCGCGGCTGTCGCCGCCGGGTTCGGCACCGCGTTCTGGTGGGCGCTGGCAATGACCGCGCTGGCGATGATCCCCTGCTACATCCTGATGTTGGCCGAACGCAGGGCCCGCCAGGTCGGACATGGCGACGAACACGAGCACGACGCGCTCGAATCCGGCGCAGTGACCCAGTCGCTCGAGTCCGGCGCGCCCACCGAGGCACTCGCATGAACGAGGCCCAGCAGCAGCTGGCCCGTGCATTCAAGGCGGTGAACGTCGCGATGCGTCGCATGCGCGGCCGTGAGACGCACCGCCAGGACGGCCTCAGCTACGCCCAGTACGGGTTGCTGTTCGCGCTCGAAGAGGGCTGCGCGCTATCGGCGCGCAGCCTGGGAGAGGCTGCCGAGCTCTCACCCGCGTCGGTCGCTCAGATGCTCGACGGCCTCGAGTCGGGCGGCTTCGTGGCGCGGACCCGCTCCGGCCAGGACAAGCGCGTGGTGATGACTCAGATCACCGGCGAGGGCCTTGCGGCGATCGCGGAGATGCGCGCTCGCACCGAGCCGGCGTGGCGCGCGGCACTCGCGGAGTTCAGTGACGACGACCTGCACAACGCCGCCGCGGTGCTCGACCGGCTGGCCGCGTACTTCAACGAGATGGCGACGCACTCAGACGCTGTTGGTATTGGTGGTGACGACCGGGCTTGATGCCCACCGCCTCACAAGGTCGGGCGCGATCAACCGCAACAGCGCTCCGAGCCAGTAATACCGGGGCACGTAGCGCTCAGGCCGCCCGCCCGGCCCAGCCTCCAGAATCGCCTCGGCGACGAGTTCCGGCTCAGAGACCAGCAGGCGAGTGAGCGCCCGCGCCATCAGCTCCGACTGTGGGAATCCCTCAGTCGAGACGAACCCGGGCAGCACGTTGCCAACATGGACGCCGTGCCGGCGCTCCTCCAGATACAGGGAGTCGCCCCAGGCGGCCAGCGCGTTCTTGCTCGCGCTGTAGCTCCCGGTGCTTATCCGCGAGATCCGTGCCGCGGTGCTGGTGACGTTGACGATCGCGACAGGCGCCTTCAGCGGCTGACCGGCGAAGCCGCCGCCGCCAGGCGAGCCGGTGGCGGCAGCCGTACGCCGCAGCACTGGCAGCAGCGCCTCGACCAATCTCACCGGGGCCTCGAAGTCGAGCCGCATGTGCCGCTCGACGTTTTCCCAACCGCCCTGCGCGAACTCCATCGACCAGCGGGCTCCGGCGTTGTTGACAAGCAGGTTCAGCGCGCCGTACTCGCGCTCCACCACCGCAGCGATCCGAGCCGGCGCCTGCGGGTCGGTCAGGTCCAGGGCGACCACTCTCGGTTCACCGCTGAGTTCGGCCGCCAGCTCCTGCAGGCGCTGCTCGCGACGGGCGATGAGGATCAGCCGGGTGTCCGGCTCTGCGGCGAGGCGGCGTGCCGCCGCCTCGCCAATCCCACTGGACGCTCCTGTGATCAGTGCGACGTATGGCCCGGGCATAGCCGCAGAGGCTAGTGACGGCGGTACTACGCTGCCAGTCTTTGGTTGAAGCGTCGCAACGCCAGCGGGATGAAGATCGCCAGCAGCAACAGCGACCACAGCAGCATCGCCAGGGCTCCGTGGTCGAGCAGCCAGGATCCGTGCGAGGGGTAGTTCTCAGTCAGTCCGCGTACGCCGGCGACCAGCGCCGACACCGGATCCCAATCGCCGATCGAGCGCAGGACGGGGTCCATGAGTGCGATCGGCACAAACACTCCTGCCATGAAGCTGAAGGGGAAGACGATGCTGAAGCCGATGCCCTGCATCGCCTCCGGCGAGCGCACCAGCATCCCGAAGTAGGTCCCGACCCACGTGAACGCGAACAGCGCCAGCATCACCAGACCCAGCGCCTCCAGCACCGGGCCCGCGCCCGCGTGCGGACGGAAGCCGACGATGAAGCCGAGCGTGATGTAGACGGTCAGGCCGAGCAGCTGCTCGCAGTACTGGCCGAGCACCTGCCCGGTCACGATCGAGAGCCGTCTGACCGGCATCGAGCGGAAGCGGTCGAGCACACCCTCGGCCATGTCATGGCTGATCGCGGTGCCGGTACCGATCAGCCCGAACGCCAATCCCTGGGCGATGATGCCCGGAACCAGGAAATCCACATAGCTGATTCCGGTCACATGTATCGCGGCACCGAACACGTAGCGAAACAGGAGGATGAAGATGATCGGCTGCAGCGTCACATCGAGGATCCGCTCCGGCACGCGCGGAACGGCACGAAGGCTGCGGAATGCCAGCAGCCCGGATTCACGGATGTATGCGGTCATGCGGCAAGCACCTCCTCGCTCGGGTCCTCACCCTGATCGGCGCGGTGGCCGGTCAGCGAGATGAAGGCGTCGTCCAGCGTCGGGCGCCGGAGCGCGATCTCGTCGATCGGGACCCCGGCCGCACCGACAACGGCGGACACTCGGTTCAGGTCGTTGATCTCATCGGGCGCCGGGATCGAGATCCGCCGCTCCTCAGGTTGCAGGCTCAGCTCGAACCCGGCCGGTTCGAGCGCTCCCACGAGTCCGTGGAAGCCCGCGCTGTCCTCGGCGACGATGTCCACGCGCAGGTCGCCGACGAGTGCCTTCAACTGGGAGGGCGTCCCCTTCGCGATCTCACGGCCGTGGTCGATCAGCACGATGTGGTCGGCGAGCGCGTCGGCCTCCTCGAGGTACTGCGTGGTCAGCAGCAGGGTGATCCCCTCGGCGACGAGCTCGCGCACCGTTGACCAGACAATTTGGCGGCTGCGCGGGTCAAGGCCCGTCGTCGGCTCGTCGAGCACCAGCAGCTGCGGCCTCTCGATCAGCCCCGCCGCGAGATCCATGCGGCGGCGCTGGCCGCCGGAGAGCTGCTTGACGAGCCGGTCGGCGAACTCCTCCGAATCGAAACGCATGATCAGGGCGTCTGTGACCCGCGCCGCCTCGCCGCGGCCTCGGCCGCGCAGGCGCGCCATCAGCTGCAGATTCTCCCTTGCCGTGAGATTGGGGTCGAGCGCCGCGAACTGCCCCGTCAGGGAGATCGACTCCCGCACCCTCACCGCCTGCGTTTGGACGTCATAGCCATTCACGCGGGCGTTGCCACCGTCAGGTCTGAGCAGGGTCGCGAGCATCCTCACGGTTGTGGTCTTGCCGGAGCCGTTCGGTCCGAGCAGCGAGAAGACGGTTCCGGCCGGAACCGTCAGGTCGAGCCCGTCGACGGCCAGGACCTCCTTGAAGCGCTTCGTCAGGCCCTCAGCCTCAATCGCGAGGGACCCGCCGAGCGGCCGGGCCACCCGGCCCGTTGATGTCGTTGTTTGAGTCATGGGCGGCCATCTTACAGTCACTGTAAAAATACTGCAAGTGTAAATTTCTCGATAAGCTTTGCCGGCGATGATCGACGGCCTGCGCGAGCACAAGAAGCGGCAGACGCGCCGGCGGATCTCAGACGTGGCAACCGGGCTGTTCATGACTCGCGGATTCGAGGCGGTCACGGTCGCGGAGATCGCCGCCGCCGCCGACGTCTCCGAGAAGACCGTATACAACTACTTCCCCACCAAGGAGTCGCTCGTCTATGACCAGGTCGATGACCTGATCGAGCGGCTCGTGACGGCCGTGCGAGACCGCCCGCGCGGGACCAATCCGACGGCGGCGTTCGTCGCCGCGCTCAAGCAGGATGGCGCTCAATTCTCCGAGATGCTCGGGGATACACCGACCTCGCGGATCGGCGAGTTCGGTGAGATGGTGCGCTCGACTCCGGCCCTGCGCGCCGCCTGGGGCGAGCACCGGTACCGGATCGTCGACAGTCTGACCGCGGCGCTCGCCGACGAGTTGGGCGTCGATCCCGAGGACCCCGAGCCGGCCGTCGCCGCGCGCGCTCTGGTCAGCCTGCTCGAGCTCTCCCACGACTCACGCCTCCACCACTGCGCCGGCGGAATCGAGGTCGGCGCGCTGCAGCGACTGGTCGAGGCCGACATCGACCGCGGCGCTCGGCTGCTCGATACCGGCATGTGGTCGTTGCACCTGATGGTCGAGGGTCGTCGGACCAAGGACCAGATCCGCGAGGCCGCGCTGGTCGCCGAGCAGGCGCGCCAGCAGGTCATGGCGGCGATGCGGGAGGCCAAGCGCGGCTGGAAACAGCATGCGCACGAGCTCCGCGAGCAGGCACGCACCAGCGCCCATGAGCAGCGCCAAGCCGCGATGGCTACGGCGCGCGAGCAACGCGAGCAGGCGATCGCGGCGGCGCGCGAACAGGCCAGATCAGCCCGCCGCGGGCGGGTCTGATGCCCTCTACGATCAACCTGTGACCAAGATGTGGGTCTGCGACCTCGGCGAGATCGACTACCGCGACGCGCTGGCGCTGCAGGAGCAGGTGCGTGCCGCGCGTCAGCGGGAGCTGGTCCCGGACACACTGCTGTTGCTCGAGCACAGTCCGGCGGTCTACACGCGCGGCCGCCGCTCCGCCCCGGGCGAGCTGACGATGGGCGAGGCCTGGTACGCGGAGCGCGGGATCGAGATCATCCAGACCGACCGCGGCGGCAAGGTCACATACCATGGGCCGGGACAGCTCGTCGGATACCCGATCGTGCGGGTCGATGACGTCGTCGCCTACGTGCGCCTGCTCGAGCGGGTGCTGGTCGGGGCGCTGGCCTCGATCGACATCCCCGCGCGCTCGCGTGAGGACGAGGGCCCCGACTACACCGGCGTCTGGGTCGAGAGCCGCAAGATCGCGTCGATCGGCGTGCACCTCGCCCGCGGCGTCACCACCCATGGATTCGCGATCAATGTGCAGGCGCGCGCGGTCGAGCCGTTCACATGGGTGGTCGCCTGCGGTCTGCCTGACGTGCAGATGACCTCGATCGAGAGTGAGCGCCCCGACGCCGAGGTGTCGCCGGCTGACTTCGGCGAGCTCGCCGCTGCTTCGCTCGCCGGCGCGCTCGGGCACGCGCCGCTCGCGGTCACCCGCGCGGAGCTCGACTCGGCGGTCGCACGGGCGCGGCCGGACGCAGCCGCTCAGCAGCGGCGCACGGCGGCGAGCACGGCGTAAGTACCCTTCAGACAGATGGGTGCCACCCGCTCACGCTCCAATCCCGGCGGGATCGCTGACGTCCTGACCGTGCTCGGACCCGAGGTCGAGCCCTACAGGGGCCGCAAGCCTCCCTGGTTCAAGGTGCCCGCGCCGGGAGGCCCCCGGTATCGCGAGCTGCAATCGCTGATCGAGGCTGAGAACCTCAACACCGTCTGCCAGGAGGCCGCCTGCCCGAACATCGGCGAGTGCTGGCAGCGCGGGACGGCGACATTCATGATCCTCGGTGATACCTGCACGCGCCGCTGCGGCTTCTGCAACGTGCGCAGCGGCAGGCCGACCTGGAACGACCCGCTCGAGCCGGCGCGCGTGGCGCGCTCGGTCGCGCGCATGGGCCTGCGCCACGCGGTGATCACGAGCGTCGATCGCGACGACATGTATGACTACGGCGCGCATGCCTTCGTGGGCGTGATCCGCCAGATCCGGCAGCAGTCGCCTGCCACCAAGATCGAGGTGCTGACCCCGGACTTCCGCGGCCAGGAGATGCCCCTGGCGAAGGTGATCGCCGAGCGCCCCGACGTCTTCAACCACAACGTCGAGGTCGTACCGCGCCTGTACACGGTCGCGCGGCGCGGGTCGACGTGGGAGCGGTCCAATCGCGTGCTGCGCAACGCCAAGGAGATGGGCGGCGACGAGGTTGTGACCAAGTCCGGGTTGATGGTCGGACTCGGGGAGAGCTTCGATGAGATGGTCGACGCGCTCGGAACGCTGCGCTCCAACCACGTCCAGGTGCTGACCGTCGGCCAGTATCTGCGACCGACCGAGAACCACCTGCCGATCGTGCGCTACTGGCATCCCGACGAGTTCAAGGCACTCGAGGAGGAGGCGTACGAGCTTGGTTTCGAGCATGTCGCCGCCGGCCCACTGGTGCGATCGAGCTACCACGCGGATCAGCACGTCCCCCAGACCGAACCCGGCATCGGGCCGCTGAAGGCTGCGGCCGCCTGAGGAGCCGTCCCATGAGAACACGCCGACGCACGCTCCTGATCGCGCTGGCGCTGGTTGTGATCGTGCTGCTGGCGCTCGCCCCGGCGGCCTGGGCCACGGCCGGCGGCGGGACGTCGGGCTTCAGTGGAGGCGACGGCGGAGGCGGTGGCTTCAGCGGCGGTGGCGGTGGCGGGGGCGGCCGCGCGTTCTTCGTCTTCCTGATCTTCCGCGCGCTCTTCGAGATCGCGCTGCTCGGACACGGACTCGGCTTCCTGGTGCTGCTGGCGCTCGCCGCCGCCTGGTGGTTCATGACCCGCGGCTTCCCGAAGATGCAGAGCAAATGGGCCACGCGCAGCCGGCGGGGCCGCGCGCACCGGCGCGAGACGCGCAAGCGCGAGCGCCGCGTCGAACTGGCTGCTGCCGAGGCTGCGGACGAGAACCCGATCTTCGGCCCAACGGCTGTCCGCGGTGCGGGCACACAGCTGTTCACCGATATCCAGCTCGCGTGGTCAAAGGACGACCGGATGGCGCTGCGCGGCCTGATCACCCCGGATCTGCTCGTCGAGTGGGAGCGTCGCCTCGATGACTTCGAGCGCCACGGCTGGCGCAACATGGTCGAGCCGGTCGGCCCACCGAACGTCGAGTACGTCGGAATCCTGCGGCGCGACCGCGGCGAGGACGACCTCGACCGAGTCGTCGTGCGGATCGAGGCCAAGCTGCGTGACTACGTCCTCGACGCGAGCGGACGCCACATCAAGCGCGACGGCCAGTTCACCGAATCGGTGCGAATGCGCGAGTACTGGACGCTGGAGCGGCGCGGCGAGCACTGGGTCCTGGCCTCGATCGAGTCGGGCGCCGAGGGTGAACACTCGCTCAAGGACCGGATCGTGCAGACGCACTGGGCCGATGAGCAGTCGCTGCGAGACGAGGCGCTGGTCGAGGGCGCCGTTGCCCAACGGGCCCCCGATGGTTTCAAGATCGCAGAGCTCGCCGACGTGCAGTTCAGCGACGATGCTCGCGCCGCCGCGCTCGACCTCAGTCTCGCGGACGCGCGCTTCGGGCCGGACATCCTCGAGGTCGCCGCCCGGCGAGCTGTCGACGCCTGGGCGGAGGCCGTCGACGGCTCGGATGCTCCGCTGCTGGCTCTCGCCGCGCCCGAGGCGGTGCGGGAGATGCTGCATCCCGGCGATCCCAGCGGCCGCAGCAGGCTCGTCGTTCGCGGCCCGCAGGTGCAGCGGATCCGAATCGTCGCTCTCGACGCCGCTGCGCAGCCGGCGACGATGACGATCGACGTCGACCTGCGGGGCCGCCGTTACATCGAGGACCGCGACACGACCCGCGTGCTGAGCGGCAGCTCGACGCGCCTGGTCGGGTTCACGGAGCGCTGGATGCTCGCGATCACAGATGACGCCGACGAGCCCTGGCGGGTCATCAGCGTGCAGACGCCAGCGGTTCCGGCGTAGTTGACGCGGCCGTCGCGCGAGCGCGCAGCGAGCGCAGCGCCAGCGACCCGCCGAATGCGACCACGAAGCAGGCAATAGCCCCCAGCCCAAGCCCGGCGCGGGCGCCGTAGGCGCTCATCACGGCGCCCACGATCGGGCCGCCGATCGGCGTCGAGCCCTGGAATGAGACGAACCAGAGCGCCATCACGCGGCCCCGCATCTCCGGCGCCGCGCGCATCTGCAGGGTTGCGTTGCTCTGGGACATGAAGGCCACACTGGCAGCGCCCACGAGCATGAATGCCACCAACGCCAGTGGCAGACTCGGCGCCAGCGCCGCGGCGGTTATGCACACTCCGAACGCCAGGGCAGATCCGATCAGGCTTGCCGATCCGATCCGGCCGCGCGTCGCAATGGCAAGCCCGCCGGCGACCGCGCCGACGCCCATCGCGGCTGACATGAAGCCGTATCCGGTCGCGCCGACGTGGAGGCCGTGCGAGGCCATGTAGGGGATCGTCACCTGGAACTCGTAGGCGAAACAGCCGACGATCGCCACCATCACCAGCGGCAGCAGCAGCCGTGGCTCGTGACGGACGTAGCGCAGCCCCTCACGCAGCTGCCCCTTCGCACGTTCGATCGGCACCACCGGATTGAGCGCGCTCATGTCCATACGGGTGAGCGAGCTGATCACGAAGATGAAGCTGACCGAGTTGATCAGGAAGCACCAACCGGTCCCGACCAGCGCGATCATCACACCGGCGACAGCAGGCCCGACCACGCGGGCGACATTGACCATCGTCGAGTTGAGACTGACCGCATTGCGCAGGTGCTGGGACCCGACGAGTTCCATCATGAACGATTGGCGGGCCGGGTTCTCGAAGGCATTGTTGAGCCCGAGGATGAACGCGAGCACGCCGATCTCCCAGACGCTTACCGAGTTCGTGACCGTGAGGAGTCCAAGGATCAGCGCCTGGATGCCCATGACCGCCTGCAGCGCGATCATCACCCTGCGCTTGTTCACGCGGTCGGCGATGACGCCGCCATAGGGACCAAAGAGCAGAACAGGCAGGGTCTGGAGCGCGACGATCAGGCCGAGCGTCGTGGCCGAGTCGGTCAGCTTCAGCACCAGCCACGCCTGGGCCGCAGCCTGCATCCACGTGCCGGTCAGCGAGACCGCCTGGCCGCTGACGTAGAGCCGGTAGTTCGGGATTTCGAGCGCGGCGAAGGTTGTGCTCGAGACGCGCTTGAGCAGCGGACTCAACGGTCGCCCTCCTGCAGGCGCTCGGCGAGCCGCTCGAGTGCCGGCAGTGCCGCTTCGATCGACCTGCGCTCGTCGCCGGAGAGCTGTGCCAGCGCGTGGTCGACCGAGGCCGTGCGCTGATCACGAATCCTGTGGGCCAGCTCGCGCCCGGCATCGGTGATCTCGAGCCATGCGGAGCGGCGGTCGGCCGGGTCGGCGGACCGCGCGACAAGGCCGGCGTCAGCGAGATTCGCGACGGTGCGCGAGAGCAGCGTCGGGTTCAACCCCTCGCGCTCTGCCACCTCCGCCAGGCGGATCGGACCATTGCGCTCGGTCGAGAGCAACACGATCACGCGAGTCGGCGTGAGCTCCGCGGCCAGGCCGGCCTCGGTCGGACGCAGAGCGCGAGCCAGCCGACCCGACACGATCCGGACCCGCTGTGCCGTCCGCGTGCCCAAACCTGTCGCCATGGTGCGCCTTTCGAGTTACTTGCTTGCCAGCAAGCATCTTAGCAGGCGTGGGAGGTGTCAGCTCACGGCTGCGTTGAGTGACGCGAGCAGCGAGTTGAGCGTGTCCGACGGCCGCATCGCGGCCCCGACCAGCTCCTGGTCCGGGTGGTAGTAACCACCGATCTCGACGGGCTGCCCCTGGACCTTCGCCAGTTCGCGGAGAATCTGTTCCTCGTTGGCCGAGAGCTCATCGGCGAGATGCTCGAAGCGCTCCGCCAGCCCCCGGTCATCGGCCTGGGTGGTCAGCTCACGAGCCCAGTACAGCGCCAGGTAGAAATGGCTGCCGCGGTTGTCCAGCTCTCCGACCCGCCGCAGCGGCGACCGCCGCTCCTCGAGCACGCGTCCGGTGGCGCGATCCAGCGTGTCAGCGAGCACCTGCGCCCTGGTGTTGCCGGTTTTCTCCGCCAACATCTCGAACGAGACCGCCAACGCCAGGAACTCACCGAGCGAGTCCCAGCGCAGGTGGTTCTCGTTCACGAACTGCTGGACGTGCTTGGGAGCCGAGCCGCCGGCACCGGTCTCGAACATTCCGCCGCCATCCATCAGCGGCACGATCGACAGCATCTTTGCGCTGGTGCCCAGCTCGATGATCGGGAAGAGGTCGGTCAGGTAGTCACGCAGGACATTGCCGGTGACCGAGATCGTGTCCTTGCCTGCGCGAGCCCGCGCCAGGGTGAAGCGGGTCGCCGCGGCGATCGGCAGGATCTCGATCTCGAGCCCCTGGGTGTCGAGCGCCGTGAGCGCCGGGAGCACCTTCTTCAGCAGCTCGGCGTCATGCGGTCGCGTCTCGTCCAGCCAGAACACCGCCGGGGCGCCGGTGGCGCGGGCGCGCACCACGGCCAGCCGAACCCAATCCTGGACGGCGGCGTCCTTGACCTGGCAGGCGCGCCAGATATCGCCCGGCGCGACCTCGTGCTCGATCAGCGTCCGGTGGGCGGGGTCCGAGATATCGACGATGCGCACGCGCCCGGCTCGCTCGATCTCGAAGGTCTTGTCGTGCGAGCCGTACTCCTCCGCTGCCTGCGCCATCAGCCCGACGTTCGGGGTGGTGCCCATCGTGGCCGGGTCGAAGGCGCCGTGCAGGCGGCAATCCTCGAGCGTCTCCGCGTACAGCGGCGCGTAGGCGTCGTCCGGGATCACGAACTTGGTGTCCTGCTGCTCGCCGCGCGAGTTCCACATCTGACCCGAGGCCCTGATCGCAGCGGGCATCGATGCGTCGATGATCACATCGCTGGGCACGTGCAGGTTGGTGATTCCGCGGTCGGAGTCGACCATCGCCAGCCCCGGCCCGTCCTGCGGGAACGGGATCTCCGTGCCGGGCGGGAGCGCGCCGAGACCGTCATTCGGGTTCCAGCCGGGGGTGCCGACCAGCCCGGGAAAGTAGGCCGCGACGGCGTGCCCGAACATGATCGGATCAGACACCTTCATCATCGTCGCCTTCAGGTGGACAGAGAACAGCACCCCCTGAGCCTTCGCCTCGGCGATCTGCTGTGTGAGGAAGGCATCGAGCGCCGCCGCCCGCATCACGGCGCCGTCGACGACCTCCCCCGCGAGGATCGGGAACTCCGGCTTCAAGACGGTGACGGCTCCGTCCTCGTCAACGTGCTCGATCCGGATGGACGTCGGCTCGGCCAGCGTCACCGCCTGCTCGGTGGAGCGGAAATCACCGTCAGTCATCGTCGACACGTGGGATCTGGAATCACTCGACCAGGCGCCCATCGAGTGTGGATGCTTGCGAGCGTAGGCCTTCACCGACGCGGGCGCGCGACGGTCGGAGTTGCCCTCGCGCAGGACCGGATTCACCGCGCTGCCCTTGACCCTGTCATAACGGCTGCGGTTCTCCCGATCCTGATCGGTGGACGGCTCGTCCGGGTAGTCGGGGATCGCGTAGCCCTGCTCCTGCAGCTCCCTGATCGCGGCCTTCAGCTGCGGCACCGAGGCGCTGATATTCGGAAGCTTGATGATGTTGGCCTCAGGGGTCCTGGCGAGCTCACCGAGCTCGGCCAGCGCGTCGGCGGTGAACTGCTCCGCCGTCAGGCGATCCGGAAATTGGGCCAGGATGCGGCCGGCCAGGGAGATGTCACGGGTCTCGATCTCAACGTCGGCCGCGGCCGCGAACGCGCTGATGATCGGCAGCAGCGACTCTGTGGCGAGCGCCGGCGCCTCATCGGTGTAGGTGTAGATGATCTTCATGCTGCGACTGACGTTAGCTGGCGCGTGCGCAAGCGGTCGCCAGCCATAATCGGGCTCGATGCTCGCGCCCGCACATCCGATCGCCCATGTTTCCGATGCCGGGCGGGTGGGATCCCTATCCGGCATCGTCATCGGGATCGATCCCGGGCACAACGGCCGCAACTGGAGCGATCCGAGCTTCATCAACCATCTGGTCTGGAACGGACGTGAGCTGGAAACCTGTGACACGACCGGAACCGACACCGACTCGGGATACACGGAGGCACAGTTCAACTGGAATGTGGCAGGTTATCTGACCGCGGATCTGAAGCTCGAGGGCGCCCGCGTCGTGCTGACGCGCCACAGCAACGACGGCGTCGGGCCATGCGTGAACACGCGCGCCCGGATCATCGACAACGCGCATGCGAAGGTGGCGGTCGACATCCATGCGGATGGGGGCCCGCCCTCCGGCCGTGGCTTCGCGATCCTCGAACCCGTGACCGACAGCACCAACGCCAGGGTCGTCAGGGCATCGGATCGATTCGCTCGAATCCTGCGTTCGACCTTCGCCTCCGGCACCGGCATGCCGACCTCCACCTACGACGGCGTCGATGGCCTGCAGCCCCGGGATGATCTGGCCGGGCTCAACCTCACGACCGTGCCGAAGGTGCTGATCGAATGCGGCAACATGCGCAACGCGGCCGACGCGCAACTGCTGGTCACGAGCTCCTTCCAGAAGCGAGCGGCAAGGGCGATCGCCGTGGCGATCACCCGGTTCGCCCGCTGAGCCGCAGCGGGTGACCCACCCTCTTTTTGGAGGGAGTCGATTATTACGCCAGCGTAATAATCGACTCCCTCCACTTTGGACCCCCCATGCCGCGTCACAACCGTGCGGCGATGCTGCGACCGGCCTGGCGGCCGCTGAACAGGCACCCTCCGAGGAAGGTGCCCTCGAGCGCGTTGTAACCGTGCATGCCGCCGCCGCCGAACCCGGCCGCCTCGCCCGCGGCCCAGAGCCCCGGTAGCAGCTCACCCTCGGGGCCGAGAGCGCGGCCTTCAAGGTCGGTGGTGAGACCGCCGAGGGTCTTGCGCGTGAGGATGTGGAGGCGCACCGCGATCAGCGGTCCGGCTGCAGGATCGAGAATCCGGTGCGGGGCGACCACCCGGCTGATCCGATCCGGCAGATAACGGCGCGCGGCCCGGATCGCCATCAGCTGCAGATCCTTGCCATACGGGTTGACGACCTCACGGTCGCGGGCGACGACCTGACGCTCGATCTGCTCGTACTCGAGCAGCGGCTCCGGCGTGATCGCGTTCATGCCGGCAACGAGTTCGCGCAGATTGGCGGCGATGACGAAGTCCTCGCCGTTGTCCAGAAACGCCTGGATCGGGGCGGGCACCTCCGGCAGCAGCCGGGAGCGCACGGTGTCCTGGATGTCCCTACCGGTGATGTCGGGGTTCTGCTCGGACCCCGACAGAGCGAACTCGCGCGCGATGATTCGCCGGTTGAGCACGAACCAGGTGTGGTGGTGGCCTGTCCGGCCGATGTGCGCGAGCGCCGCGACCGTGTCGAAGCCTGGGAACAGCGGCGCCGGCAGGCGTTTGCCGGTCGCATCGAACCACATCGAGGAGGGGGCCGGCAGGATCCGGATGCCGTGGTTCTCCCAGACCGGATTCCAGTTGCGGAGGCCCTCGGGGTAGTGCCACATGCGGTCGCGGCCGATCCAGCTGGCGCCGGCGCGCTCGGCGATGCCGAGCATGCGACCATCGGTGCTGGCCGGAACGCCGGCAACCATCTCCTGCGGCGGCGGTCCGAGCCGCTCGGGCCAGTGACGGCGAACGAGTTCGTGGTTGCCACCGATCCCACCGCTGGCGACCAGCACGGCGCCGGCGCGAGCGCTGAAGCGACCGACGACCTCACGCGAGCTCTCCTGGCCCCGGCCGACGAGCGAGCGCGCCAGCACCGAGCCCTCGACCCCGGTGAGGTGGCCCTGCTCCACGGTCAGCTCATCGACCCGGTGACGGAAGGCGAGCTGAACCAGGCCTCGCCGCACGGCGATGCGAACCTGGCGCTCGAACGGCTCGAGCACCGCCGGTCCTGTCCCCCAGGTCAAATGGAATCGCGGCACCGAATTGCCGTGCCCGAGCGCGTCGCCGGCGCCGCGCTCGGCCCAGCCGGGGCTGGGCAGCACGCGTAGACCGAGCGACCGCAGCCAGTCTCGCTTCTCGACGGTCGCGAACTCGACATAGGCGCGCGCAAACCGTCGCGGATGCTCGTCCTCCGGGCGGTCGAACTGAGCGCTGCCGCACCAGTCCGACCAGGCGAGATCGAACGAGTCATGGATCCGGGCACGCCGCTGCTCGGGTGAGTCGACGAGGAAGAGGCCGCCGAGCGACCAGAACGCCTGCCCGCCGAGTGACGCCTCCGGTTCCTGGTCGAGCACCAGCACGCGCTTGCCTGCGGCCGCCAGCTCGGCGGTCGCCACCAGCCCCGCCAGTCCGGCGCCGATCACGATCGCGTCGGCGTTCAGCTGGGAGGCGCTCATGCCGGCAGGCTACATGCCGACCGGGTGCAGGATCCGGTTGAAGCTCGTCAGGTAGGCCGGGCTCGGATCGATGATCCGATGCACCATCGCAGCGCCGCCGTCGGCGCTGCTGCCACCGCTCTCCCACCACTGTCCGTCCAGGTCGATGATCACGTGCTCATCGTTGTTGGTGGTGTCAGCGCTGCGAACCAACTTCGTGATATGCACCGTCTCCCATTGGCCGACCCACTTCGGCAGCCTGATCGAGACCGCGACCTCGGCGTCGGGCCTACGGGTCTTGTCGAGATGCACACCGGCCGATGCCGGGTTGACGATCCTCTTCACCGTCTTCATGACCTTCTTCTTCTCCCAGACCCTGATCGTTGCGATCGTGCGGTCGTAGATCGTCACGTACTTGCCAGGGCCAGATGCGATCCCGGCGCTGCCGGGCAGCGTCTGAGTGGTGTCGGGTGAGCTCAGATAGCCGGCGGAGTGCAGCACCTCGGATACGAATCCCGAGCAGTCGTAGCCACTCCCCACCACCCAGGCCGGCTCGGTGTGGCCGCCGCCCCAGATGTATGGGAGGCGGTTCAGCAGGTGCGCCTCGTTCTGCATCGCCACGACCTTGGCGAGCGGCCCGGTTGTCGTTGACACGCTCGTGGAATTGATCTGCTGGGCGACGGTGAGCACCTCCTGCACGCTGGGGGCGCCGTGGGTGTAGGCGGCGACCGCCGCCGCCGTCGAGCTGGCCGCACCGTCGGATGCGAGCCGTCTCGCGTCGGCCAGCAGAGCAGCGCTCGGTTGCTCGGTCGCCGCCACCGAAGCCGCGAGAACCTGGGGCCGAACCTGCGTCGAGCTGGCCGGCATCGAGGACACGCCGGCGAGCGCCATGGAGTCCCGGCCGTCGATGTACTCGATCGCGGCCAGCACGCGCCAGGGGATGCCGTAGGTGCGCGCAGCGGTCTCGAACGCTGACGCCAGATATGACGGCGGCACAAATGGCGAGGCCCCATCGGCGTCGGTCGCCAGAAGCTGGCTGGTGGAGAGCTCGAGCGGCGCCCGCGGCGTCACCTTGGGTTTCGGTGGCTTGGGCAGCGGTGAGGCGCTCACAATCATCAAGCGGGCACCCGAGGCCGCCGATGCCGAGTGGCTGCCGGTCGCGACCGGGAGCGTACGGACCACCGGCAGATAGGCCGCCTCCAGCGTCGCGGCCAGGTGTGAGCTCGGATGTTCGCCGGGGGAGCCGCGCAGGAACATGAAGGCGGCACCGGCTATCACGACGGCCGCAGCCAGCGCCGCGAGGCCAACCAGCAACCCGGACGACGGCGTCAGGCTGACCTGCTCGCCACCGCCATCGGAGACGGCCTGCAGGCGTGAGCCGATCTCAAGCGACGGAACCGCCGGCGGACGCTGATGGCCTTCAGTCGGCTTGGCTACCGGCTGCCGCATCGGGCGCCCCCCTCTCGGCGAGCTGGTCGCCGATCGCAATTCCGATACGGGAGATCTCTCCGCCCGCCAACTCGAGGATGTTGCGGGTGCCCTTGGCGCCCCGAGCCCGCCAGGGCGGGATCCGCTCTGCAAGACCGACCACCCGGAGCTCCCGGTCCATGAACACGGCGTCGAATTCGAAGCGCATGAACGCACTGTGGATCGACGACTCGCCGCGGAACAGCATGCCGTTGCCGGCTGGCAGCGACGAGCGGCCGAGCAGGCCGCGTACGCGACGCCAGATCGTGTCGGCCAGCTCGGTCTCGGAGCAGACGACGCTGTCGGAGCGGGTCCGGTTGACGATCATCAGAGCCACGCGATCAACCTAGCGCGCCATCAGTTCGGATCGCGGGAACTTGCAGCCAGGTCACGCTTCAGCACCTTTCCGGTCGGGTTGCGAGGCAGCTCGTCGAGAAACACGACGTCGCGGGGAACCTTGTAGCGAGCCAGGTTGTCGCGCACGTATCGCTTGACATCGTCCTTGCTGAGCTTCGCGCCGTCGGCGCGGACGACGAACACGCGCAGGCGCTGTCCGAACTTCTCGTCTGCGACACCGATGGCGGCAACCTCGAGCACCGCGGGGTGCAGCGCCAGCAGGTCCTCCACCTCGCGCGGGAAGACGTTCTCACCGCCGGAGATGATCATCTCGTCGTCGCGGCCGTCGATGAACAGCCGGCCCTCGGCATCGAAGTGGCCGACATCGCCGGAGGACACCCTCCCTTCGATGCGCTCCTTATCGCCCCCGCCGGTGTAACCCTCGAACTCGAGCATGTGACCGACGAAGATCCGTCCCGTCTCACCGACGGGGAGCTCGCGGCCATCAGGTCCGATGATCCTGACCACGGCGCCACGCACAACGCGACCGACGCAGCCGGGCGCCGCATCGAGGTCCTCCGGGGTCGCGATCGTCGCGTAGGCGATCTCGGTTGAGCCGTACAGGTTGTAGAGCACCGGCCCGAAGAAGTCGCGCGCGCGGCGAGCGAGGTCCGTCCCGAGTTGCGAACCGCTGAGGTAGATGATTCGCAACGGCGAGAAGTCAAGGCCAGAGCGATCCTCCTCCGGCAGTGCCAGTACACGCTGCAGCATCACCGGCACGATCACCCAGGTGCTGACGCGATTCTCGCTGAGGCTCATCAGCGTCTCCAGCGGCACGAAGCGCCGTTCCAGCACGAGCGTGGCCGCGAGCCCGACCTGGAGTATCGCCTGTGTAAAGCCGAGGGCGTGGAACAGCGGGGCTGAGATCTGGGTCACGTCGCCTGACCGGAACGGCACCCTGCTCAGCGGACCGCCGACCGGCGAGAGCGACACCGGGATGTCCCTTCCGGCGCCCTTCGGGGTTCCCGTCGTACCGCTGGTCAGGATCACCAGGCGCGGGGCCCGCGAGGGTTTCGGCGGTCGCGTCGGCGGTGTGGTGGCGATCAGCGCGGCCAACGTGTCGTCGGCGTCCTCGCGCGTGTCGACCCAGGCCCGGTAGCGCCCGTGCCGAAACTCGAGGTCGGCGGCCAGCGGCTCGAACTCCTCGTCGCAGACGAAGAGGTCGACACCCTCGCGCTCGGCGACCTCACGAACCTGCGGTCCCGAGAAGCCGCTGTTGAGCAGGATCACGCGGGCTCCGCATTTGGCCCCGGCGAAGACAGCCTCGAGAAAGCCGCGGTGGTTGCGGGTCATGATCGCGACCCCGTCACCGGCTCGCAGTCCGCGCTGAAGCCAGCCGGTGGCGATCGCGTTGACACGCTGATCGAGCTCGCGGTAGGACACCGCGCCGCGCTCATCGATCACCGCAGGCTTGTCCGGGTGGCGAATCGCTGCGATCGCGACGACCCCACCCAACATCCCGTAGTCGTGGAAGGCGCGGGCGAGCTGAACCAGCCGCTGCGGCGACTCAATCCCGAGCATCCCGCTGCGCACGCAGTACTCGAGGTAGTGAGCCTCGTTCCCGAACCGGTCGCCGAACCGCTGCGCGCGGGTCAGCCAGGAGCCCGTGTCGGGAGTCGACTGCATCGCTGCCAAGTTACCGAGTGCGCGCCCCGGTCGTGAAAATCGCGACCGGCCGCGGAGAGCCGAGCCGGCTCAGCCGGTCTTGGTGGACGACGTGGTGGTCTTGGTCGAGGTCGTCGTCTTGGTCGAGGTCGTCGACGTCGCCGTCGATGGCTTCACGACTCCGTAGGTGGCGGTGCCGCGATTATCGACCTCGACACACAGCTTCTTGTTGCAGTAGATCTGACTCTGCGTCGCCTGCGAGGCCTTCTTCAGCGTCTTGGCCACGGTCCAACCACCGCGCACGGGCGTGGCGGTCGTGTAGATATTGGACGCGGTGTCGGCCGCGACGCAGAAGTTGGTGAGTGGGCAGCTGACGCTGTCGAGGAGGCCGGCGCCCTGCGCCGGCGGGTCACTGCCGATCGCAGCGAGCGTCCAGGCCTTGGTTGCCGTGCTGGGCGCCGATGTTGCGCTTGCGAGCCCCGCGCCGGCATTGCCGTAGCCGACACCGACGCAGAGCTTCATGCCGGCGCAGCTCAGCGACGTGATCATCGCCGGGGCGCCGCTGAGCGTCCCGGTCGCCTTCCATGCGCTCGCGGCACCGGTGGGCGTGATCGAGTAGTAGCGCTCGCTGCCGCCGATCACGCACAGGGTGGCCGACGAGCAGGCGACCGAGCTGAGGGTGACGTTCTGGCCGACGGTCACGAGGTGCCAGGAAGTCGCGGGCCCGTCGGGAGTGGTGGTGTAGGCGGCCTGCCCGTTGGTGGCGTTGTCGACCGCCACGCAGAGCGTGGCCGTGGGGCATGAGATCGCCGAGAGCCCGGCGTACGCGCCGCCGGGCTGGGTTGCGGTGTCGATCCGCGCCGGCCTGCTCCAGGCGGTGGCGCCGTCGAGCGGCTTGGTCGAGTGCAGAACCTGGCCGGCCGAGTCGATCGCCACGCAGAGCGTCGTGGTCGGACACGAGACGCCGGTGATCGCGTAGCTCGTGTTGTCGATCGTCTCGCGGCGCCAGCCCTTGCCCGGCCGGGACGGATGCGCGGTCACCCAGACATTGCCGTGCAGGTCGCCGGCGACGCAGAGGTTCGTCTTCGCGGTGGAGGAGCAGCCGATCGAGTCCAGCCCGTCGCCCTTGCTCGGATTCACCAGCAGCGCGGACCTGTTCCACTTCATCGAGTAGCTGACCTTCGCGCCGGCCAGGGCCGGCAGCGACAGGCAGGCGGCCAGGACTGCCAGGATCGGCAGCAGGCGTATCGGGCGGATGCTCTTTGAGCTCATGGTGGGCAAGGGGTGCGTAGTTTATGCAGCCGGATTCGCGGATTCAGCAGCAAAGCGTGCAGGGCCATCGCACGCGACCTCAGTCGGTACCTGCGTCTGAAACCCTCGGGCCTGCGAATTGTTGCGCGAGTCTCCTTGCGGCTCGGTTAGCGGTGTCTGTTCATGGCGCTTGCAAGCCGAGCGTGGCCGCCGCCGTGTCGGTCGCGTCAACGAGCTCGTCCAGGGCAGCCCACAACGGCTGATTGAGCAACTCGGGCTGCGCGCGAGCGAGTTCCCGCAACCGCGTCCGCAGGGGTGGCAACCGCGACTGCTGAGCGTGAAGCACGGCCGCGAGCGCCTCAAGCGCCTCGCCGAGCGCGGCCTGGAGCGGCGCCAACTGCGGGATCGCACGGTGCTCGGGCATCACCGCGGTGTCGAGGCGCAGGACGTGTACGCCATAGACGATGCGACGCAGCGCGCCCAGGACCTGGGCGGCCGTGCGCGGGTCGGCGGCCGCCCCGCGATCGAGCTCGGCTCTGCCGTGGTGCGGCTCGCTGATCGCAAGGTCGATCGCGGTCTGAGCGTCCGCGAACGCGAAACGCGCCTGTCGGGCCAGAGCTCGCAGCTGGGCCTCGGATGAACGCCGGCCGGTGATCAGGCCGGTCATCACCCCATCCAGATACCGATGTTGGGCATCGACCAGCGAGGCCAGCAGCGGCCCGGCGGAGAGGGCTGACCACGTGGGCCACAGCCAATAGGCGGCGAGTCCGATCGCGCCGCCGATCACGGTGTCGACCCCGCGGTCAAGCGCGGTCTGCGCGGTGTCCGGGGAGACCGCGTGGAGCAGAAACACGATCACTCCCGTCAGCATCGCCGTGCCGGCGGTGAAGCTGGCCGGAAACACCGCGTAGGTGACGAATGCGAGTCCACCGACGACCGCGACCACACCCCAGCCGCTCGGGTCCAGGGCCACCGCAATCAGCGTCGCCACAACCACGCCCGCGGAGGTGCCCAGCACGCGTTCGGCGCCGCGCGTGAAGGTCGCGCCGAACTCGGGGCGCAGCACGGTGGCGGCGGCGACGACCGCCCAGTATCCGCGCGGCAGCGCGACCTGCTGCACAAGCAGTTCCGTCGCACCGACCACGACCGCCAGACGCAGCGCGTGCCGCCCGGCCGGCGTGTGCGGCGTGGTGGCCGTGCGCATCCGCCTGATGTCGAAGGCGATCCGGCGACGGATGCGGCGCGTGCCGCGGCTCGGCCTGCCGGTCGGGATCGCGACCGCGCCGCTGTCCGGAGAGCGCAGGGCGGCGGCCAAGCGGGCCGCCGCCGCCACCTGCCCCACCAGCGCCGCGACGCGCTGATCCAGCGCTGAGGACGGCAACGGCTCGCGGCTCGTGTCCCAATCGCTGAGCGCGGCCGCCGCCGAGGGCAGCTCGGCCCTGGCCTCGGCGTCGTCTTCGATGGCGGCGACGGTGACCGTCAGCAGCTCCTGCATGCGGGTGAGTGACTCGTCGACGCTGCCCGCGGAGGCCTGCTTCAGGTCAGGCTCGGTCCGGCTCATCTGGTTCAGCAACGCTGTGAACCCGATCAGTTCCAGGCGGATGCGCCGACCCTGGCCGACCATGCCCGCAAGTGCGCTGCGGTCGCGATCGGCGAACAGCGCCGGGGCGCCGACGATCGACTCGGCGGCGTCGAGCGCGGTCGCCGCCGGAATCGAGGAGCGCGGGCTGTTGGCGGTGAAGTCGGCCAACGCGCGGTACGCGGTGGCAACCGCGACGCGTTGGCGGCGCCAGGCGAGCGGTACCGCCACCAGCGCCGCGAACAACGTCTGGGTGGCTCCCCCGGCGATCACGAGCCCGGCCAGCAGCAGCGCCTGCGGCAGACTCTGCGGGAATCGGCCGAAGACGATGAACGCGATCAGCGACTGGTTGCCGACCACAGATCCGCCCCGGCCCAGCGATGTCGCGCTGCCGGCGAGCAGGCAGAAGATCACGAGCACCAGCAGATGCAGCCAGGGCAGGCTGCCGGTGAGCGTGCCGGCAAGGGTTGCCGTTCCAAGCGCCGTGGTCGCGGCGGCCATCACTCCGATCGGCGGGATCAGCGGCCCGTCGCCCGCGCGCCAGGCAACACCGACCAGCATGGCGCCGACGCCCATCGTGACCGCGGCCGAGGGCGACCCCAGCAGCGTCCCGAGCGACAGCATCGCGACGACCGGAATCGCGGCGACGACGCCGCTGCGCAGCGACACCTTCGCGCGGTCAAAGCGACCCGCCTGTCTGAACGCAAGGCCGACCGCGACGGCCCTGCCGGCCGGACTCGGCGGCTCAGCGGCCTGGCTCACGCAAACGGCGGACTGGGGATGTACGGATACAGGGGGCCGATCGCGCCGCGCGTGGCGATCGCCCCACAGGTGTGGAACGGGAGGCGCGCCGCGACGAACACCTCAAGCGCCCATTGCTGGTCGCCGCCGACGAAGCCGATGCCGATCCGTGGTTCGTCGCGCAGACGGTAAAACCCGGCCCAGAGCAGTGCCGTGGCGGCCTCCTCGTCGCGTGCCGCCAGAGCCCAGATGCCGCGCCCCGGCATCGTCACCACGAAACCTCTGTCCTCGAGCCGAAGCACCTCCCCGCCCCGTGACAGCGCCACAGGGAAATCGCATGTGTGTGCCGCGCCGCGCGCCTCCCGTGAGATCGGAGCGAGCGTCTCGAGCTCGGAGGCCGGCACCTCAGTTATGCGCGCGTCCGGCGCGTGCAGCAGCGCCGGCACAGGAGGGCCGTCGACCCGGAAGGTCGGAGCCAGGCGGAAGCCGGATGAGGCATAGATGCGCAGTGCCCGCGGGTCGTTGGAGGCGATGACGATCCCGGCGTCGGTGTCACGATCGTAGGTGAGCGCGGTCTCCACCAACGCCCGTCCTTCACCGCTGAGGCCCGCGCTCGGGCTCACCGTCAACAGCGACAGAATCCACAGGCGGTCGCGAATGACCGCCTGAGCCACGCCCGTCACTCGACCATTGCGCTCGGTCACGAACGAGCCCGCCGGGTCGGTCGCCAGCGAGTGGCGCAATCGCTCCTCCCAGCGGGCGCGCGCCGCGGCTGTGCTGATGTCGAGCTCGAAGGCCTCGGCCGAGGCGCTCGCCGCGTCGGGAATGTCGGCGTCGGTCATCGACCGCACCGCGGGCCTGGCTCGACTCACGGCAGCAGGACGATCTTTCCTGGCGGGTGGCCGGTCTCGAGCAGCGTGTAGGCATCGCGAACGCGGTCGAGCGGGAACGCGGCCGCGAGCGGCAGCTCGACCACGCCGCCGGCGATCAGCTCGGCAACCTCGGCGACGACCTCCACCGTCGACGCCGCCTGGCCGCCGTCATCGTGAGCGCCGACCCGCTTCGCGGCGGCGAAGTCGGCGATCGTGTCGATCCGATCTGCAGCGATCCCGAGCTCGATCGCGAGGTCGACGTAGCCGCTGCCGACGGTGTCGACCATCGCCGTGAGCGATCGACCGGCGGCCGCGTCGCGAAGCCGGTCTGCGAGGCGGTCGCCCTCGGTAGCGCCCTCGTGCGTCACGGGCTCGATCCCGCGCGAGCGCAGCCACGCGTGGCTGCGCTCGCCCGCCACGCCGATCACCGTCGCCCCGCGATGCCGGGCCAGTTGCGCCGCAAGGCCGCCGACCCCACCGGACGCGCCCGCCACCACGACGACATCCCCCGATGCGGGGTCAACAGCACGGACGGCCGCATAGGCCGTGGTGGCGACCGTCCACAGTCCGCCCGCGACCTCCCAGGGGAGGCCGGCTGGTCGCCTGAGCACCCGGGACGACGGGGCCAACGCCAGCTCGGCCTGGCTGCCGCGCTTGCCGGTCGTGCCGAGAACCTCATCGCCCGGAGCAAACTCGGTCACGCCGGCCCCGAGCTGCTCGACGATGCCGGCCACATCGGTGCCCTGCTGGGCTGGGAAGCTGACCGGGATCTCCTCCCGCATCAGGCCGGTCCGCAGCTTGGCCTCGAACGGATTGATCCCTGCTGCTCGCACGCGCAGCAGCAACTGGTCCTCGGCGGGCTCCGGACGCTGAACGTCGACCACGTCCAGCACGTCGACCCCGCCGTACTCCGCGAACCTGACTGCGCGTGGCATCGCCTGCCCTTTCGTTGGTTGCCCGAGGACAGACTTTTGCAGACTTCGCGCCGGCCACGTCGGGCCGGTGCCGCGCCTCCCGATCTCAGTCGGGGGCGTGCTCGGCGGTGAGCAGCGTGCGCGCCTCGACGAGGGCCGCCGCCGCGATCACGAGCGCCACCACGCGATCGGCCCACCACCAGTGGAGCGTGTCGTTGAGCACCAGGCCGATCAGCGCCAGGATCGCGGTGCTGGCACCGATCGCGCTCAGGGTGCTGTCACCCCGTAGCGCGTGGCTACCGAGCTTAACCGCGGTGTCGCGTTTGAAGTAGGCCAGCGGCGCAAGCACGACGAACGACACGGCGGCTGAGACAACCGCCAACCCGCCACTGCCAGGGTGGCTGCCGGCAATCAGTGCGTTGATCGACTCGAACGTCAGCACAACGGCGATGATGATCAGCGCAGCGGCAACCACCAATGCCGCCCGCTCCTCCACGTGAGCCGCTCGCCCCGGGTTGGAGCGCTCGGTGCGAAACCGCCAGACCAGCACCACCGATCCCGTCACGTCGGCGAGCACCGACAGGCCTGCCGCAAGCACGCCGAGGCTGTGGTCGGCGACCCCGGAGCCAACCGACACCGCGCCCGCTACCACGCCAAAGCAGATCGACAGCCATGAGAGCCGGAGCGCGCGCGCGATCAGGGTCGCGCGATCAGGCGTGCCCACGGCGCCGGTGGGACCGTCCGCGCGGTCGAGAACGTCCGCGCGATCGGGCTGCCTCACGCCAGCGCCAACTCCTGGGCGCCGACCAGCACGGTCCGCATCTTGTCGACGATCTCGTCGAGCACGTCATCGTCGGAGATCAAGGGCGGTGCGATCTGCAGGATCGAGTCGCCGCGATCGTCGGCGCGGGCGATCAGCCCTGCGTCCACGAGAGCCGGACCCATATAGCCCCGCAGCAGATGCTCGCGCTCCTCGGCATCGAAGCGGGTGTTGTTCTCATCCTTGACCATCTCCACGGCGAAGAAGAAGCCCTCGCCGCGGACGTCCGCGACGATCGGCAGCTCCTCCTTGAGAACCTCGAGCCTGGCCCTGAGCCCATCCTCGCGCGCACGAACGTTCTCGAGCACCTGCTCGCGCTCGAAGATCTCGAGGTTCTTGAGCGCGATCGCGGCGCAGAGCGGGTGGCCGCCGAAGGTGATTCCGTGCAGCAGGGTGCGCTTGTCCTCATAAAACGGCGCGGCCACCTTCTCGGAGACCAGCACAGCACCCATCGGCGCGTAGGCGGAGGTCAGCCCCTTGGCCACGGTGATCAGATCGGGCGTGGCGCCGTAGCGTGTGACGCCGAAGTACTCGCCGAGGCGGCCGAAGCCGGTGATCACCTCGTCGGCGTGCAGCAGGATCCCGTACCTGTCGGCGATCCGTCGCAGACCCTGCCAGTAACCGGGCGGGGGCACAAGGCAGCCGCCGGCGTTCTGGAGCGGCTCGGCGATGATCACGCCAACCGTTTCCGGACCCTCCTCGAGGATCACATCCTCGATCTCCTGGAGGAGTTTGGCGGTGAGCTCCTCGCCCTGTACCTCCGAGCGGAAGGCGTTTGTGTTGGAGACGTGCCGGGTGTAGATCGCCGGTGGCCCGAAGGGCTCCTTGTAGGCCGGAACCCCGGTGAACGAGAGCGCGCCGAGGGTGACCCCGTGGTAGGCGATGTGGCGTGCGACGGCCTTCAGTCGCTGGGGCTCGCCGTTTGCGACGTGGTACTGGCGCGCGAGCTTCCAGGCGGCCTCCACCGCCTCCGAGCCTCCCGAGGTGAAGAACACGCGGTCGATACCGTCGGGCGCGAGTCCGGCCAGCCGGTCGGCCAGCTCGAGCGCGGTCGGATGCGCCGATCCCCACATCGTGCTGAACGCGAGCTGCTGCATCTGGTTCGCCGCAACGGCGCCCATCTCCTCGCCGTAGGAATATCCGATCTGCGCGCAGAACAGACTCGAGAGGCCGTCCACGTAGCGGTTCCCGTGCGTGTCGAAGACGTAGGCGCCCTCACCGCGTTCGAGCACCAGCAGCTCAGCACCGCCCGGGCCGAAACTGCCGTTTCGCGCGAAGTGCAGGAGCGCGGAGCCCTGCGCAAACGTACCTGCGTTAGCCGACAATCGATGCCTCCGTTCTTGCCCGTGTCACCACGAACGACTCTACAGCGCCACCGACTGCGCCGACGCGGCAGACCCGCGATTTGGGACGGCGTGGCGTGGGCGCCGCTTCAGATGACGCCGGTCAGAACAAGCGCGCCGATCACAGCGAGCGTCGCGGCGGTGATCAGGTTCCCCCAGCGCTCCAGCCAGTCGCCCTTCACACGCAGACCGCCCGTGTAGGCCAGGAGAGTCAGACCGGCGATCGCGGCGATTGTGACCGCGGCGAATATGACCACAGAGGCGATCGCTGTGGCAGGACCAACCGCGGCGGCTGCCAGAAATACCGGCAGGATCGTCAGATCGGGCGATGCCGCCGCGCCGAATGGCACGACCACCGCCGCAAGGCCGGAGAAGCGGCCTGCCGGCGGCCGAGAGTGTTTGTCTTCATAGTCGCGCGCGTTGTGACGATGGCCGTGCTGGTGATCGTGGGTGTCGTCGTCGTGATCGTGGGTGTGGTCGTGGTGATGCCCGTAGCCGGTGAGCTCCGCAATCACGAAGCCAACCGCGGTGCCCAGCAGTATCACCCCGACGATCAGGCCCTCATCGCCCCGTACGAGCGAGCGGAACTGCAGGCCGATCACGACGATGACCGCGCCCAACACGATCGAGACGAGCACGTGCGCGACCCCGGCGAGCCCGGAGAGGCGTGCGACTCGTGCAGCTGGATACCGCCGCGTCCGCCCAAGCACCGCCAGCGGCAGCCAGTGATCGGGGAGGATCGCATGGCCGAGGCCCACACCGGCCGAGGCAAGCAGCAGCGCTGCTGTCGTGGACGTCACCGGGCCGCGGCCAGCTGCTCACCCACGCGCGCCGCAAGCCCGAGGCGCAGATGCTCGGCGTGCGAGACCGCCTGGGTCAGCAGCTCGCCGACGTGGTCGTCGTGCAGCGCATAGATCACCTGACGCCCGCGGCGCTCACCGACCACCAGCCCGAGATGTCGCAACACTCGCAGCTGCTGCGACACGGCCGACTGCTCCATCTCAACCCCATCGGCCAGCTCACCGACCGAGCAGGCGCCGGCGCTCAGCCGGCTGAGGATGCGAACCCGGCTGGGCGTCGCGAGGGCGGCCATCGTCTCCGCAACCGTGCGCGCGGTGTCCCCGTCGAGGTAGGCGAGATCCGACTCATGTCCATGACTCATGCACATATGATTGCATGAGCAGGTGTTCAGGGTTGGCTGGGCTTCAGACGGCGCGCTCACCCGCGCAGATCGCGGCGCCCGATCGCGACCATCCCAATGAGCGTCAACACCACCGCGACGACAGCCAGCACAACCAGGCCGGCGATGCCGACGCCGTTGGCGAGCGGGTCGTGGTCGTTGTAGTAGTAGAAGAGCGAGAGATACCTCAACCACGACAGTGAGCTGACGAGCGGAGCGAAGCTGTTGATCAGCCAGCCGACGATCGCGACCGCGGAAGCGACACCGACCGAGAACGAACGGCGGCCCGTCGCCCCCGCCAGCGCCACTGCGACGGCGCCGCTGGCAAGACCGTAGAAGGCGAGTTGCAGCGCCAGCGCGGCCATGTGAGCAGCGCTGATGCCGCCGCCGGCGGCCAGCACGCCGACGATCAGGCCGACCCAGATGGCGAATGCGATGAGCAGCACGCTCACCCCGATCGCCACAGCCTTGGACAGCACCAGCGTGGGGCGCCGCAGCGGATATGCCAACACCAGGGCGAGGATCCGATCCTCCTCCTCGCCGGCGATCGTCGCACCGGCGCCGGTGATGGCGACCGCCGCCACCACCAGCGGACCGTAGATCGATCCGACCTCGCTGCGGAACCAGCCAGTCACGGTGCCGTAATCGGCGCCGCCGAGCATGTTGAGCACACTCTGGGGGACCTTGAGTCGGCCGATCGTCTGTCCCACGGCTGGGAACAGAGCACCGACGGCGACCATCACGGCGATCAGGGCGGCCCCCACTGCCACCGTCACCAGCACGCGCTGGCGCAGCGCCAGCATCAGGGTCGGGATGCTCACGGCTGCTCCCCCTGGTAATAGCGCAGGAAGATCGACTCGAGGTCGTCATCGCGTGGACGCACGGCGCTGACCTCATGAGCGGCGGCCGTCTTGATGACCGCATCGGCCGTGCCCTCGAAGCTCACCGTCACGATCCGCCCGTCGGCGACCGCGTCGCGAACGGCCGGCAGGGCTTTGAACTCCTCCGCGGAAACCGCTTCGGCGAACTCGAACTCGATCCGCTGGGTTGCCACGCGTCGGAGGTTCTCGATCGAATCGACGACCGCCAGCCGCCCCTGCCGAAGGATCGCCAGTCGATCGGTGACCAGCTCCACCTCGGAGAGCGTGTGGGAGGAGAGGAATACCGTCCGCCCCTCAGCGCTCACCTCCCGCAGCAGCGTGTGGAAGCTGCGCTGCACGAGCGGATCGAGGCCTGAGATCGGCTCATCGAGGATCACCAGCTCGGGCTCGTGCATGAACGCCTGGATCAACCCCAGCTTCTGCCTGTTGCCGGTCGAGAGCTCGTGCACCGGCCGGCTCAGGTCGGCGTCGAAGCGCTCCGCCAGCGAGTCTCGGGTGCGCCGGTCGACGCCGCCGCGAAGCGACGCCAGGTAATCGAGCACGGCGCGGCCCGTGATTCGCGGGTACAGCGCCAGGTCCCCGGGCAGGAACCCGACGCGACGGTGGATCGCGTTCGCATCGCCCACCGTATCCAGTCCGAGCACCTTCGCCGAACCGGCCGTCGGCCTGATCAACCCGAGCAGCAACCGCAGCGCCGTCGACTTGCCCGCCCCGTTGGGCCCCAGGAAGCCGAACACCTCCCCCTGGCGAACCTCGAGGTCGAGCTCGAACAGCCCGTGCCCGGCGCCGTAGTCCTTGGTCAGACCGGCGGTCGAAATCGCGGCTGCAGCGGTCACCGCGGTCCCCCGGGAGCCATGGCCGCCACACTACCGCGCTCAGGAGATGGGATGCACAGCACTCGAGCTCCTACGATGGTCGTGTGAGCACCGCGGCACCTGCAGGTGATCAGACGCAGATCCCGGGTGGGGTGGTGCATGAGCTGCCGGCGGATCTGCGCGCGGCGCTCCTGCGCAATACCAGGGCACTCGCGGCCTGGGCGGACATCACGCCACTGGCCCGCAACGAGTTCATCTGCTGGGTCGAGGACGCGAAGAAGCAGGCCACGCGCGAACGACGCATCCGCAGGACCAAGGAGGAGTTGGAGGACGGCATGCGGCGCCCCTGCTGCTGGCCCGGCTGCAAGCATCGGGAGCGCAACGGCAGGTAGCCAGGCCCGTGGGCCTCGACGACGACCGCGGCGTCGACCTGACGCCGGAGATGCTCGAGCGGGCGCGAACGAACGTGGCAGAGGCCCACTCTGTCGACGTTATCCCCCGTGGGCGGGGATAACGTCGACAAGGACACGGATATCGGCGCACCGGATCGCGGTCGAGGAGATCTTCGGGCCGGTCGTCTCGGTGCTGAGCTTCCGGACGCAGGCCGGGGCAATCGAGAAGGCCAACGACTCGCGCTAGCTGTGGATCGGCGGCGCGTAGGCGCGCCCCGGTCTCAGAACGTCCGGACGAACGACCGGCCCGGAAGTGTCGCGGCGTCGCGCCCCGTGAGCCAATCGAGCACGCTCGCGCCGACGTCCGCGAGCGGGCCGTCGTGGCGGCGGCCGCCGTCGCCGGCAAAGCGAGCGAGCAGCGGCGCGTACTCCCGCGTGTGATCGGTATGGCCGGCGGTCGGGTCGACACCGTGGTCGGCGGTGAGCACGAGCATGTCGTCCTCACGCAGGAGGTCGAGCCACTCGGCCACCGCAGCATCGATCTCACCCAGGGCGCCGACGAAGCCGGACACGTCGTGGCGGTGGCCGTAGACCTGATCGGTGTCGACCAGGTTGGCGAACACGAAGCCCGCATCGAGCGAACGCACCAGCGCCGTCACAGAGGCGATCGCCGCCGGGTTGGTCGCACCCGCGTGCGAGACGTCCACGCCGACGCCGGCGAACAGGTCTCTGATCTTGCCGACGCCGTGCACCGTCACGCCCGCGTCACCGAGCTCCTCAAGGTAGGAGCGGGCGGGCGGCCTCAGTGAGTAGTCGTGGCGGCCGGTGGTGCGGTGAAACGCCCCCGGCGCGCCCTTGAACGGGCGGGCGATCACGCGGCCCACCGCGTGATCGCCCGACATCACCGCACGCGCCGCCTCACACACCCGGTACAGCGAGGGCTCGTCGAGCACGTCGTTGTGGGCTGCGATCTGCAGGACGGAGTCGGCCGAGGTGTAGAGGATCAGCTCGCCCGTGCGCAGGTGCCGTTGGCCGAAGTCATCGATCACCTGCGTCCCGCTGTAGGGCGCGTTGCAGCAGAAGCGCTGCCCGGTCGCACCCTCAAGCGCTCGCAGGACCTCATCGGGGAACCCGTTCGGGTAGGTCGGCAGAGCGGCCGCCGGTACCGCTCCCATCAGCTCCCAATGGCCTGTGACCGACTCCTTGCCCGGCCCGATCGGCGCAAGGCGCCCATGCAGAGCCGGCCGTGCAGCGGGCGAGACCCCCTCCAGGGCGTCGACCGACCCGAGACCGAGCGCCTCGAGCGCGGGCAGGTGCAGCCCGCCCGCGAGCTGCGCCACATGCGCGAGCGTGTTCGAATCCGGCGAGTCTCCATAGGCCGCCGCATCAGGCAACGCGCCTACGCCACAGGCGTCCATCACGATCACGAACGCCCGCGACATCCGGCTAAGCGGTCTCCGGCGGATGTTCCACTAGGCGAGTACGCCCTCGAGCTTGAGGATTCGCCGCAGAATCGCCAGCGACGACGCGTAGGTCGAGTCCATCCCGTAGTAGGAGAGCCCACGCGCGCCGAGCGTTCGCGCTTGGGTGTACGGGGTGTCTGAGGCGTAATGGATGATGCCGAGGTCGACCGGCAGCTTCGCGAAGTTGACGGCCTCGCCGACGGGGAAGCGATCGGCGTCGGCGATCTCATAGACAGCGTTGAGGAACGGACCCGCCTCCATCTCGACGACGGTGAACGCCTCGCGGTAATAGAAGTCGAGGTAGGCGCGGTTCTGCAGGAACGTCGACTTGACCGTGACCGCGCGCTGGTTGTCGAGCCCGTTGCCGAAGCGCAGGTCGCGGGCGAGGTCATCGACGCTGAAGGCGTTGTCAAGCCAGTAGGTCGAGCGCGAATGCTCGTCGTGGACGACGCTCGAGATCAGCACATCGCCGACGTCGGCGTTGAGTGTCGCCGCCTTGCCAAGCACGTAGACCCCGCGCAGCGAGGTCGTGTCAACCGCGATCTCGCGCAGGATGTTGTAGGCGGCGACACCGAGCGGGTAGTCGATGTTGACGATCCGTGCGCGGCTCGTCGCCAGCGCCAACGGATCGACCACTCCCAACCGCGGATCCAGCGAGTCGACGCTCAGCTGCTCGAGCGCGATCACCTGCGCCGGCACGCGCAGCGGCGTCGTGCTGCGAAGGTGCCTGACGCCGTGTGCAGCCTCGGCCTCGCGTCGCTCGCGAGCGCCATCCTCACCGCGTTCGGTGAAGTACTGCCGGGCCACGAAGTACAGGAAGTTCTCCCAGGAGCCCTCGGTGCGTCCCTCGCGGAAGCGGGTCAGCTCCTCGCGCAGGATGTCCGCGGCCGGCAGCGTCTCGACAAAGCTGACCAGTTCCTGCTCACGCTCGCGCGCAAGCCCGGTGGCGATGTTGATGAGGCTGTGGGTGTTGGAGGAGACGAAGTAGAGAGGCCTGTCGCCGCCGCCACTGGCTAGCGTGCCAGTGGCGGCGCTGCCGCGCTCGCCAAGGTCGAGCTCGGCACGCACCGGTGACCACCAGCGTCGGGTCATGCGCGCGTAGCCGGTGTTGGTTCCACCCAGCATGCGCACCCGGATCGAGAGGTGCAGCTCACGGATCAGTGCGAGCCGGGTTGCGAAGGCCTCGCCCCACGACTCCTGCAATCGCCGCCAGTCATCGACGCTGCCGCTCAGCACGCGGGCGCAGTCCTCTGGTGTCGGCGCCTCGCCCAGTTCGGTCGCACCACCGGCCAGGCGAATGCGGATCTTGTTCCACTCGATCTGATATGCGACAAGCGTGGGGACCAGGTCGTCCACGTCCGAGGCGCTCGCCAGCAGCACGGCGAGCGTGCCGTCGGGACCGACATACCAGCGGCGCCGACGCGCTGGAGCCTCGGCCTCAGCCCAGCCGGAGACGTCGAGACCGCCGGCGCGGATCGCCTCGTCGGATTGGCCCATCACGACCAGGCGCGCCCCGGCGATCCCCTCCGGCAGGCGGCTGACCGCGTACAGGAAGGCGCCGAGGTCGAGCTCCTCGCTGCCCGCGAGCGGATGCAGGCTCGAGCCCATCGCGCGGTGCGAGGGCTCGAGCACCCGCAGGCCGGTCTCGCCGCTCGACCGCAACAGGGTCGAGTACGTGCGCTGATAGAGCTCGACCTCATCGCTGAGGCGCTCACCGGTGTCGGTCAGGCTGGTGATCGATAGCCGGGCAACTGGCATATGGGGCGATTATTCCTTGATGTAGGGGATTCCCGACGCGGCGGGTGGGCGGGAGCGCCCGATCAGTCCTGCCAGGGCCACCAGCGTGAGCGCGTACCCAGTGCCTGGAACAGGGTGCCAAGCGTCGACGAGAAGGTCTGCAACCGGTACCGAGCGCACTCGAGAAGCCGAACAGGATCGTAGCCGCCAGCGCTCCACACGGGTTCCGCTTGCCGAAGCTCACGGCGGCCAGCGCGATGAAGCCGCGTCCGACACGGCGAGCCTTGTCAACTGAGTTGGTGGTGTTTTCGCCGCCCGGCGTATGATTGCTCCGTGGCTGTGAGCGACCGGGCATCCGCGATCCGGGATTCGATCCTCGACACGATCGGGGACACGCCGCTGGTACGGCTCTCGCGGATCGGGGCCGGGCTTGTCACGCCGCTGGTCGCCAAGCTCGAGTACTTCAACCCGGGCGGGTCGATCAAGGACCGGGTTGCGGTGGCGTTGATCGAGGCGGCCGAACGTGACGGCAGGTTGAAGCCGGGCGGCACGATCGTCGAGCCGACCTCCGGCAACACCGGCACGGGCCTTGCGATCGCTGGAATCCTCAAGGGATACCGCGTGGTCGCGGTGATGCCGGACAAGATGTCGCAGGAGAAGATCGACCTGCTGCGCGCGTACGGCGCGGATGTCGTGATCGCACCGACCGATGTGCCGCCGGACTCCCCGCAGTCCTACTACCGCGTGGCGGACCGGCTCACGGCCGAGATCCCCGGCGCGTTTCAGCCGAACCAGTACGTGAACCCGGCCAACCCGGAGGCCCACTACCGGACGACCGGTCCCGAACTCTGGTCACAGACCGAAGGGCGGATCACCCACCTGGTCCTCGGCGTCGGCACCGGCGGCACCGTCTCGGGCACGGTGCGCTACCTGCGCGAGCAGAAGCCGGGCCTGGTCGTGGTCGGGGCCGATCCGGAGGGCTCGATCTATTCGGCGGGCGATGACAACGTCCGCCCGTATCTGATCGAGGGCGTAGGTGAGGACTTCTGGCCGCCCAACTTCGATCGCTCGACCGTCGATCGCTTCATCACCGTCTCTGACCGCGACGCGTTTCTGACCACGCGTCGGCTGGCTCGCACCGAGGGGATCCTCGCCGGCGGCTCCGGCGGCATGGCCGTGCACGCGGCGCTGCAGGTCGCCGCCGAGGTCCAGGATCCGGCCGCGCTGGTGATCGTGATCCTCCCCGACGGGGGACGGGCCTACCTGTCGAAGGTCTACTCGGACGACTGGATGCGGCAGTACGGCCTGCTCGAGCCGGCGGGGTCACTCAGCGTCGGCGACGTGCTCTCCCGAAAGCAACTCGCCGGTGAGACCCCGACACTCGTGACCGTTCAATCGGACTATCTCGTGCGGGACGCCGTATCGCTGCTGCACGAACATCGCGTCTCCCAGCTCCCGGTCGTCGATGCGGCGGACCAGCGCACCGTGATCGGCGCCGTGAGCGAGCGCGGGATGCTCAAGCACGCGGCCAGCGATCCGGGACTGCTGGCTGAGTCGATCGCGACCGTGATCGAGCCGCCGTTCCCCTCGGTCTCGGTCGATGACCCGGCGCGCGACGCGATCGAGCTGCTCGTCGGCGAGCAGCAGGCGCTGCTGGTCACGCGTGACGGCAGTCCCGAGGGCGTGGTCACGCGCACCGACCTGCTCGAGGCGCTGGTCTCTTGATGAAGGTCGAAGGCGGCGGGGCAGCGGGCTCAGGCGCGGGGGCGAGTGCAGACGCTGCGGCGAGTCCACGCGGTGACGGGTTCCGGTTCGGCACCCGGGCCGTACACGCAGGATTGACGCCGGAGCCGACCTACAGGTCGGTGATCCCCGCGATCCACCAAACCTCGACCTATGCGCAGGCGGCGCCGGGAGCGTTCATCGACGACTACGACTACTCGCGCTCCGCCAACCCGACCCGATTCGCGCTCGAGAACGCGCTCGGCGAGCTCGAGGGCGGCCGCGCGGTCTCATTCTCCTCCGGCCTCGCGGCTGAGCACGGCCTCATCAGCGTCGTGTGCTCCGCGGGGGATCACATCGTGCTGCCGGCCGACCTCTACGGGGGAACCTTCCGCCTCGTCGACAAGGTGCTGGCGCAATGGGGCCTCGCATACACGCTGGTCGATCAGACCGACGCGGCCGCGCTGATGGCGGCGATCCGGCCTGAGACGAAGCTGATCTGGGTCGAGACGCCGACCAACCCACGTCTGGATGTGGTCGACATCACCGCGGTGGCGCGCGCCGTCGCAGGAGTCGACCGCAAGCCGAGCGACGCGCCCGGCGACGCGGCGGAAGGCGGCGCCGGAGTTGGGATCACGGGTCGGCGCCCGTTGGTGGCAGTTGACAACACCTTCGCGACCCCGGCCAACCAGCGGCCGCTCGAACTCGGGGCGGATTTCGTCGTGCACTCCACGACCAAGTACCTCGGCGGGCATTCCGACGTCGTCGGCGGCGTCGTCGTCACCGCGTCGGAGCACTGGTACGAGCGCCTGCGCTTCATCCAGAACTCGGTCGGGGCCGTGCCGGGCCCCTTCGACTGCTTCCTCGTGCACCGCGGCATCCGCACCCTGCACCTGCGGATGGCCGCGCACGCTGCCTCGGCCGCGGCCGTCGTCGAGTTCCTGCGCACGCTGCCGGAGGCGCGGGACATCCGCTGGCCGGGCTTCTCGGGGATGGTGTCCTTCCGTCACCCGCGGGCGGCGGCGGTCGTCACCCGGACGCGCCTGTTCACGCTGGCCGAGTCGCTCGGAGGTGTCGAGTCGCTGATCGAGCTGCCCCAGGCGATGACCCACCAGTCGGTCGAGGGCTCCGACGCGGCGGTGCCGCCGGACCTGGTGAGGCTGAGCTGCGGCGTCGAGGATCCGGCCGACCTGGTCGCTGATCTCCGCCGGGCGATCGGCTGAGCAGCCTCGATCGGGCCCGCGTCGTGAACGCGTGTCAGGCCACTGAGGACCGGTCGTCTTCTGGTGACTCTGACGGATCCACCAGATCGGTTGGCGCGAGGATGAAGACCTCGCACATGATGTCGGGCGCCTGCTGATTGCCGCTCATGAACCCGATCACCCGGCGGCCCGTGGCGTCCTCGATCACCGCCTCGAAGCGTTTGCGCATGATGCCCTGGAACTCCATCCGCTGACTGATGACCGCCGCCCCGCGGCCGGCTTCGAGCAATGTCTGCTCGACCGGTGAGAACCCGCCCCTCAGGACACACACAACGAGATCGTCCTGGTAGTAGGACTTCGCGCGGGTCGGCCCGCGACCGTAGAACTCCTTGAACAGTCCCACCAGCCCGTCAGATATCGCCGTCAGCACATCGCCGTGGCGCGTAACCGGGGGTTGGGTGTGTGTTGGACTCAAGATCAAATCGGGCCGGCCTGCTGAAATCGTAGCGGCGCGGGGTGCCGCTATGGTGGTCCTATCGCCCGTCGGGTTCTCGCCCTTCTGCCTCGCGCGCGACCCCCGATGCGGAGGACGAGAGAGTAGCCGCGCGATGCCCGTCCCCGAGGCTCCGCTGACCGGCGACGCGCTGCTGACCGCGGTGACCGGAGCGATGATCGCGCTGCACGAGCAGTACTACCACCGCAAGCCGGTGACGGCGAAGACGCTGCTGCTCGGCGAGGATCTGCTGGCTTGCGTCCTCGGCGGGGTCTATACGGATGTCGAGAAGACGATGATCGAGATCCAGCGAGCCACGATCGTCCAGCAGACCCGCAACGCGTTCCAGAACGCGATGCAACACAAGTTCGTCAACACGATCGAGACGCTCTGTGGCCGCAAGGTGCTCGCGTTCATCTCCAACCACCACGTCGGACCCGACATCGAGATCGAGCTGTTCATGCTCGCTCCCCGGTCGGCGGTCGAGCTGGACCTCGCCTGAGCGCGAATACGAGAGCGGGGCGGGACTCTGAGCTCAGTGGCCCAGCCACTATGCAGTGACAAATTCGGCTGTATATTCCGACCGCTGCGCTCGGATTTAGTGAGGCGCGTGGTAGGCTGGAACAGTCCATCGCGCTCTCCCGAGGGGGAGTCAGCGATCGCGTGTTCTCCCGGTCCTTCGACCTCTCTGCCCGGCGAGCATCCTGCCTGAGAGGCATGTGAGGAGCAGCGATGGACGCTGTGAACGCACCACCGGCGCGACAGCCGCGTCGCTTGTTGGCTGCACGGAGAAACCCCGAACCCACCCCTTGGCGACCAGACGACGGCGCGGGGCGCCTGACCGACTCGTCGCTGCGGATCGCGATGCTCGCGCCACCGTGGATCTCCGTACCGCCACCCGGATACGGCGGTGTGGAGTCGGTCGTGAGCACATTGACCGAGGCCCTCGTCCGCAGGGGGCACGACGTGACGCTGTTCTGCGCTCCCGACTCGGTGTCGCGGGCGACCGTGGTAACGCTTCTGGAGACCTCGCACCCTGATGAGATCGAGCGTTCGCTGTTTGAAGTCGATCACGTCGCAGAGGCATTCGACCGGATCGACCTCACCGCCGGCGCCGATCGCTTCGATGTCGTGCATGACCACTGCGGCTTCGTGGGGCTGGCGATGGCACATCGTCTTGACACGCCGCTCGTGCACACCCTGCACGGCCCGTTCACGCCCGACACAGCGGCGTTCTACGCCCGCCACGGCCACAAGGGAACGCTCGTCGGCATCAGTCGCGCGCAACTCGCATCCGCACCTTCCGGGCTGGAAGCGGTTGGCCCGATCCCGAACCCGATCGATCTGCGGGCCTGGCCGACGCAGGAGCGCAAGGGCGACTACCTGCTCTGGATAGGCCGCGTCAGCCCGGAGAAGGGCCCGCACCGCGCAATCGCGGCCGCTCGCGCCGCCGACGTCCCGCTCGTCCTGGCCGGCGTGATCCAGCCCGGGCAGCAGCGGTTCTTCGACGCGGAGGTCGCTCCGCACATCGACGGGAAGCGCGTCCGCTTCATAGGCGAGGTCAGCGGGAAGGCGAAGCGGTCGTTGTTCGCTCATGCACGCGGGCTGCTCATGCCGATCAGGTGGGACGAGCCGTTCGGGATGGTGATCGTGGAAGCTCTCGCCTGTGGCACGCCGGTGATCGCATTCCGGGAGGGTGCGATGCGAGAGCTCATCATCGACGGGAAGACCGGCTACCTGGTCGCTGACGAGCGCGCGATGACCAACGCGATCGGCCAGCTGCCAAGGATCTCGGCGCTTGATTGCCGCACGTGGGTGAGCCAAAACTGCGACGGCGACGTTGTCGCCGCCGCCTATGAGCGCATCTACAGATCCGTGGCGCTCTCACGCCCGGCAGCGGAGCTCATGCTGAGTGCCTGAGGACATCCTCAGCGTCCTGGACGGAACGACCTTCGTGGTGGGCGACCGACATGGTGACGTTCGCGCAACCGAAGGTCGGGACTACGGCTTCTTCTCCGAGGACACGCGCTTCCTGTCGCACTGGGTGCTGCACGTCGGGCAGACGCCGCTGGAGTTGCTGAGCCTCCATCAGGGCGCCCACTTCGACGCCCGGTTCTTCCTGACGCCCATCGTTGGACCCGACGATCAGGCTCCCTACTCCGTGGTGCGCCACCGCCTCGTCGACCACGTGTGGATGGAGGAGATCACCGTCACCAACCACCTCCACTCGCCGAGCCGAGTCCGCCTGGCGCTGGATATCGATTCCGACTTCGCGGACCTGTTCGAGGTGAAGGACGGCGTGGTCCCCGAACGGGCGATCAGCTTCACACACGACACCACCAGCCTGACCCTCGCCTATCGTCACGACGAGTTCTTCCGTTCGGTCACGATCACATCCAGCTCGCCCGCAACGATCTCCCGCAGAGGGTTCGAATATGAGCTGGAACTCGCCGCCGGCGAGCGACGGTCGACGACCTTCATGATCTGTCCGCGCGCCTCGCAGCCTGGGGCGACCTTCCCGCACCGCCAGCCGCGAGGGTCGCTCGAGGCGGTCAGCAAGACAAGGATGGCAGAGCTCGAGACGTGGCTGGTCGGTGCGCCTCTCGTGCAGGCCGACGAACCGGGGCTCACGCGCACCTACCGCGCGAGTCTCAGCGACCTCGGTGCGCTGCGGATCCATCCCGACCTCTCGCTCGGGGCGACGCTACCGGCGGCCGGCCTGCCTTGGTTCATGGCGCTGTTCGGTCGAGACAGCCTGATCACCAGTTTCCAGGCCCTGCCATACGTACCGGAACTGGCGGCCACGACTCTGCGCGTACTCGCCATGCGTCAAGCCACAGAGCGAGACGACTTCCATGAGCAGGAGCCGGGAAAGATCCTGCACGAGCTTCGGTTCGGCGAGCTCACCTACCGCGGCCTGCGTCCGCACTCCCCGTACTTCGGAAGTGCCGACTCCACGCCGCTGTTCCTCGTTCTGCTCGACGAATACCACCGGTGGACGGGCGATGACGCGCTCATTCGCGAGCTCGAGGTCAACGCTCGCGCGGCGCTCAGGTGGATCGAGGACAGTGGCGATCCCGACGGCGACGGCTACATCGAATACGACTGCCGTAACCCGATGACCGGTCTGGTGAACCAATGCTGGAAGGACAGCTGGAACTCAATCCAGTTCGCCGACGGCAAGCTTGCGCGGGGGCCGATCGCGACCTGCGAAATCCAGGGCTACGCGTATGACGCACAGCGTCGGGCAGCACGACTCGCGCGCGAGGTCTGGAACGACCCGAGCCTCAGCGACCACGCCGAGCGACGCGCCCGTGACCTCCAAGCGCGCTTCCGGCGCGACTTCTGGATGCCCGAACGCGGCTGTCATGCGCTCGCACTGGACGGTGACAAGCGGCAGGTCGACAGCCTGACATCCAATATCGGGCACCTGCTCTGGTCCGGCATCCTCGACGACGGTGAGGCAGCTGCCACCGCGGTGCGGCTGCTCGACGAGCAGCTCTACTCCGGCTGGGGGGTCCGCACCCTCGGGAGCCACGAGGGTGGCTACAACCCGCTCGGCTACCACACCGGCACGATCTGGCCCCACGAGAACTCGCTCATCGCCGCCGGCCTCGCCCGGTATGGACACCATGATGCAGCTCGAGCGATCGCCACCGCGATCCTCACGGCGGCACCGTACTTCGAGCATCGCCTGCCCGAGGTTTTCGCCGGCTTCCCGGTCTCCCTGACATCGGTGCCGGTGGCATTCCCCACGGCGTCGCGGCCGCAGGCGTGGGCGGCGGGCGCCCCACTGCTGCTGCTCAGCACGGTTCTCAACCTCATGCCGCATGACACAAATGCCGAGGCAGAGCTTCCCGGCGGGTTGGGTGGCATCTCGCTTCGTCGAAACGCGACCCAGCGCCGGACACAACCGCCACCAGCGCCAACAACCACAACCGCCACCAGCGAGGGCTGAGAAGTGAACGATCTGGAAATCACCACACTCATCCGCGGCCTATCCCGTCCGCACCCATCCGGTGGGCTCGTGATCGAGCGGGCGGCGATTCTCGCCGCCGGCGCCGATTCCCCGGAGATCATCGACTGGATCATCTCCCACTCCGGCACACCGGAAACGCCCACGGCTCAAAGTCGTGGGCTTCACGGATCGCGTCTCAGCGCGGACAGAAGCGGCGCCGACACTAACCCAACGCGTTTCATCCTGCCTGCCGGAACGCTGCGCTGACCAGCCGCCCACGCCAAAGAGCGGCGTCGCGCTGCGAGCGGTCCGCCGCCGGAGTAACCTTCTTGGAGGAGGGCATCGTCGTGCGGTCGGCTTCCGGATCGTGCCGGCACCGCGATCTGACTTCTGCGGTTTCGTTCGTGCGCGGACCCCGGAGGTCAACGTGGTAGATGCAAACGCAATTTCAGCTGGCGCCGGCGAGGGTCCAAAGGGGTCGCCCTCGTCTGAGTCAAGTGCCAGTTCCCCCTCCTGGCAGGAGGCGCTGGCGCCGTACATCGGTCCCGATCTCCGGCTCAGCGCGCTGAACGTGCTCACGTCGGTGGTTCCCTATCTGGGCCTGTCGGTTCTGATGTATCTGCTGCTGGGCCGCTCCTATCTCGTCCTGCTGCTCGCGATCCCGGCTGCCGGCTTCCTGGTGCGGACATACATCGTCTTTCACGACTGCACGCACGGCTCGTTTCTGCCAACCAAGCGCGCGAACGCCTGGCTTGGCATCACCTGCGGGTTGCTGGTGTTCCAACCATTCGCATGCTGGCGACACAGCCATGCCGTGCACCACGCGACGGCCGGAGACCTCGACCGTCGCGGAGTGGGAGACGTACCTGTGATCACCGTTGCCGAGTATCACGCGCGATCCTGGCGTGGGAGGCTTCTGTATCGACTGTTCCGCAATCCGGTGGTGATGTTCGGCCTGGGACCGATCATCGCCCTGATCGTTCAGCCGGCGAATAGTCCCGCGCGGAGCCCGAACCCGTATCAAACGCAGCGTGTGGGGCACTAACTTCGCACTTGCCGTGCTGGCGACCGGGATGTGCCTGCTCGTCGGTGTGCGCGACTTCCTGTTGGTGCAGGGGTCGGTCGCGATGATCAGTGGGGCGGCGGGGATTTGGCTGTTCTACGTCCAGCACCAGTTCGAGGACGTCTATTGGGAGAGCAACGATCGCTGGAGCTATCTGGACACAGCGCTGTACGGCAGCTCATACCTCAAGCTGCCCAAGCTGCTGCAGTTCTTCTCCGGGAACATCGGTCTCCATCACGTTCACCACCTGAACGCCCGGATCGCGAACTACAACCTGCAACGCGCGCACGACGAGGTCTCGATCTTCCGCGACGTGCCGACGCTGTCACTCACCGACGGTCTCCGAGCGGTCAAGCTCAAGCTCTATGACGAGGATCACCACCGGTTGGTCACCTTCGCGCAGGCCCGCGCGAGCGTTAGCCAGCAGGCGGCAGCCGCAGGCGCAGATCCTTCACAGCGTCCCTCTGCGACTCCCGCTTTCCGACACCCCTAGCGGTGTCTCCCGCAAATCGCGGCACACCCCTGGCGGGCTCCCGCTTAGAACGTCTTCTCGGCCTTCCCCGGTCAGCCGTCGGCGTCAGCCGATGATGCCTTTGAAGCCGAGCGCGAGTTGCCAGACCCCGGCGATCGCGAATGCCGATGCTGCGAGGTTCAGCAGGTTGTGATCGAGCCAGGCTGTGATCGTGAGGCTGGCGCGACGTGTCGCATCCGGGGCCAGGAGGAACGCGCCGATCGGTACCTCGATGAACGCGAACGTGATCAGGAAGAACACGACGATGACGATCAGGGTCGTCGAGGCTCGGTGGCCGAGCTGCGCGATGTCGGCCATCGCGAGGACCACGAGCGGGCTGGGGACCACACATGCGATCGCGCCCGCTAGAACCACGACCGGGCCGCCCTTTCTGACGAGCCGTTGGATCAGGTCGTGGCCCCGCGAGTGCCTGTCGCTGGTCTCGGTTGAGGATCGCGCTTCTCGACGTCGGCGGACGCGCCGGCAACCGACCGCCACCGCGATCGCGAACAGGCCGAGCGACGCGTCGAACCAGGCGGCCGACGGAAGCACCGCCCCGGTCATCAGCGGACTGGCCTCGAGCCCGAAGACCAGCAGCGCGCCGATCAACGCCGCTGTCACATAGCCGCCGACATAGAACGCGAGCAGCACGCGAAGCGGGCTTTCGGACTTGAGCGCGATCACGACCACGACGAGCAGGAATGGCCAGAACATCGCCGCGACCGCGAGGCCGAAGATCCTGAGGAGGAGCATGGCAGTGGGCCGCTTCGCGGCCTATCGC
>CAVXIA010000010.1:0-12173 GCA_963761675.1 uncultured Conexibacteraceae bacterium | reverse complement strand
TCCAACGCTCTCGCATCCGGCGACCACTGGTCGTACGGGTGGCGCTTCGGCGGTGGGACTTGGGGCATCTTGCGCCTCCAATCCGGTCGATTACCCACAACCCTCACACGCAGTCTACGCATCGTGCTCGACCAGCCGAAAGAAATTGTGAAAACACACAGAGTGTTGGCGGTTTGAGTATCCAGGTTTCGAACTGACTAGCGTGGCGGGGGTTGGGCGTTAAACCAGCGTCCAGAGCGCCGCAAACCACCGAAGTTCGCCGATCGCATGCCGATAATGGGGAGATGGGTGATCTCGTGTCCCTGTCCAATTGGAAAGCCGATCGCTCGCGCCCACAGCGCGACGGCGCGCGTTTCTTCTTCGCGCTCGATTGCCCTCTGTCGTACCTCGCGGCGGAGCGGGTCGAGCGGAGGCTGGGTGCGATCGAGTGGGTGCCGATCATCGGCCCTCTGTCCGAGGCCGCGGGCTCGGCCGCCTCAACGGAGCGTGTGCAACGTGCTCATGAGCGCATGCGCATCGCTGAGCGCGAGGCAGAGCTTCTCCAGATCCCGATCGTCAGGCCCCACAGGTTCCCGATGGACAGCCGCAGGGCTGCCCGAGCCGCTCTGTTCGCAGGCGATTCCGGCGCAGGCCCGGGTTTCGCGCTCGCCGTGGTCCGGCTCGCGTTCTGTGGAGGTTTTGACGTCGCCAGCGAGACCGTCATCGAGGAGGCTGCGGCGGGGGCCGGGCTCGATCCGCGTCAGGCGCTGGCGGCTGCCCACGACGAGCGCTTCGATCTGCGGCTCGACGCGACCAGCCGCGGGCTCCGTGCCCGCGGGATCCTGTCTCCGCCTGCGATCCATCTCGGGCGCACCTGGTTCGAGGGGTCCGACGGCGTTCGCGCCGCGGCGAGCTTCAGCGGTTTCAGGGCGCACTCCGAGGCACCGCGCGCACCCGCCAGCTGAACTGCGGCTACGGGAGCGTCCCCCCGCTACTCGGCGAGCCGTCGCTACGGAAGCGTCAGCCCGGCGAGGATCGACGCGTCGAGCGCCTCCTCGTGGCTCTGATCGGTGATCGACGCTGGCGGGCGTGCGGCCGCCGGGGCCAGCTCCGGTAGGTGCTCATAGTCCTCGAGTCCGGCGCACAGCGCCCGGAACTGGTCCGGGCTCGGCGGGACCGGGGAGGTCGGGTTGGTCTGGGACTGCTGTGGCTCGAGCATCGAGCTGCTCCTTCCTCTGTCCGTAGCCACGACCTGGGCGTGGCTGTATTGAGCCTACGCCCGTGTTGGGGACAGCGGCCGGTCTTTGGACGTCCCACCCCCCGCGTGGGGGGCTATCGCCGTCGCCCGGGCCTCACCGTCGCCCGGGCCCTCGGAGTTGCGCGAGCCTGAGACCGCGGTTCACGACGAATACGTCAGCGCCGCTCCGCGCAGGATGTCGTTCTCCGAGACCTCGAACGAGTCCAGGCCGAACAGATTCATGATCTCGGTCAGGATCACGATCCCAGGCAGGATCGCGATCGCCCGGTCGGGGTGCAGGCCCGAGACATGACGGCGCTGCTCGAGCGGCATCGCGGCCAGCGTTTCGAGCATCTGGTCCCGCTGCGCGGCGGTCAATCGGTAGCCATGTACGCGTGTCGGGTCGTAGGGATCGAGCTCCTGCGCGATCGCGGCCAATGATGTCGGCGTGCCGGCCACACCGATGGCGCGCCCCACACCCCTGCGGCGGGCCGGCGGTACGGCGGCGAGGAGGATCGCGCGTACGTCCTGCGCGACCGCGTCGAGCTCAGCTGCGGTCGGCGGATCGTTGGTGATGTGACGGTCGGCCTGGCGCACGACGCCGGCCTGGGTCGAGACATGAAAGTCCAGGTCCGGTCCGTGGCCGATCACGAGCTCGGTCGAGCCGCCGCCGATGTCGAACACGAGCGTGGGAATGTCCGCGTGGCCATCCGGTCCGCCGGGCACGTCGGTTGCTCCACGGTATGTGAGCGCAGCCTCCTCATCGCCGGTGATCACGTGCGCGTGCAGCCGGTAGCGTTCTGCCACCGTTTGAGCGAACTCCGCGCCGTTGGCCGCATCGCGGACGGCGCTGGTCATCACCGCGACGGCAAGGTCCGGCTGGAGGGAGTCCAGCTGCCGACGGTAATCCGCGAGGACGGCATACTCGCGCTCGAGGGCGTCGTCGGCCAGCCGACCGCTGGCGTCGACACCTGCGCCGAGTCTCGTCACCCGGCTGATTCGGACAAGCTCGTCGCGCATCTGGCCATCCGCCACCTCGGCGACGTACAGTCGCGTGGTGTTGGTGCCGACGTCTACGACCGCGATTCGCACGGTCAGTCGAACAGCTGCGCGGGAACCTGGTACGGGAGTGTCCGGCCGTCGAGGCCGGCGAGGATGTTCTCGACCGCGATCTCTGTCATTCGCTCGCGCGCGCTCCAGGTCGCCGAGCCGATGTGCGGCACCACCAGCAGGTTCGGCGCGTTCCAGAGCGGATCGTCGGCCGGTAGCGGTTCGGGCACGGTGACGTCCAGCGCCGCGCCGGCGATCTGCCCGGTGTGAAGCGCCTCCGCCAGGGCCTCCTTGTCCACGATCCCGCCGCGTGCGGTGTTGATCAGGATCGCGGTGGGCTTCATCAGCGCGAACGCTTCGGCGCCGATCAGGTTCCGGGTGCCCGGCGTCAACGGCAGATGGATCGAGACGAAGTCCGAGCGGCTCAGGAGGTGCTTCAGGTTGTGCTCGTCGCGCGTCTCCGTCGTGAGGATGTCCATGCCGAACCCGGCTGCGCGTCGCGCGACCGCCTGTCCGATTCGTCCGAGTCCGATGATGCCCAGCGTCGAGCCGTAGATGTCGGCGCCGAGGAATCCGCCGGGGTCCCATGTGTGCCACCGGCCGCTGCGCGCGAACGCCGCGGCCTCCGGGACGCGGCGCGCTGCGGCCATCAGCAGCGCGAACGTGAGGTCGGCGGTCGCCTCGGTCAGAGCGTCGGGAGTGTTCCCAACCGGGATGCCGTGCGCGCTGGCGGCGTCGACGTCGACGTTGTCGTATCCGACCGCATAGTTGGCGATCACGCGCAGCTGCGGGGCGGCGGCGATCAGGTCCGCGTCGACGCGGTCGGTCAGCAGACACAGCAGCGCGTGGGCCTGGGCCGCGTGCTCGCGGAGCTGCTCGTAGCTGGGTGGAGCCGGGTCGGGCCACACGAACGTCTCGTGATCGGCCTTGAGCCGTGCGAGCGCCGGTCCGGGCAGCTCGCGCGTTACGAAGATGCGCGCCATCGGCGCATTGTCCCTAGAACTCGGCCGCGATGGCGCCCGGGTTCTCTGCGGCCCGGCTGGCAACGGCGCCCGAGGCCATGGCGACCTCCGCTCGAGCGGCGTCGGAGCGCTCCCTATCAGCTATTGCGCATGGACTCGGCATCGCGAAGACGGCGACGAGGATCCCGAATCCAGCGATGCCCGACGCCACCCAGAACCCAAGCTGGAAACCGCTGACCAGCGCCGCGTCGACGGCATGCGCGCTTGGGCTGACGCCGTGCAGCAGTTGGTTGGAGTGCGTGGTGGCGATCGTCGTCAGCACCGCCAGTCCGATCGCGCCGCCGAACATCCGGGCCATGCTCACGACCGCGGAAGCGAGTCCCGCCTCGCTCTGGGGGACACCGGAAGTCGCGGCGATGTTCCCCGGAATGAACGCCAGCGGCAGGCCGAACGACGCCAGCAGTCCGGGAATCATCAGCTCGCCGACGTAGTCGCCCTGCACGGTGATGTCCGTCAGGAGTGCGAGTCCGACGCAGAGCAGCACCATGCCGATTATCAGCATTCGGCGCGCTCCGATGCGCATGGTGAAGCGGGACGCGACCGCGGATCCAACCACGACGGCAAGCGTCATCGGCAGAAATACGATGCCTGCCTTCAGCGGCGAGTAGCCCAGTACGTCCTGGAGATAGAGGGAGAGGAAGAACCACATCGCGAATGTCGATGCACCCACGACGGCGATGCTGAGGTTCGCCGCCGACAACTGCCTGGAGCGGAACAGCCTGAGAGGCATCAGCGGTGCCTTGGCGACAAGGCCCTCGATCGCCAGGAAGGCCAGGAGCATCACGATCCCGCCGCCGATTGCGATCAGCGTGATCGGATCGCCCCACCCGGCGCTGTCGGTGCGGACGACGCCGAACACGATTGCCGACAGCCCGACGGTCGCCGTGAACGCACCTGCCAGATCGAGGTTGCGCTTGGCGCTGTCGTTGCGGCCCTCGATAAGCAGTTGGTGAGCCAGGAAGGCCGTGATCAGGCCGATCGGCAGGTTGATGAAGAAGATCCAGCGCCAGCTGAGCAGATCCGTGAGCACGCCGCCCAGCAGAACGCCGGCGCTCGCTCCGGCACCACCCATCGCACCCCAGGTCCCAACGGCGCGGTGGCGGGCCTTGGGCTCGATGAACGTGCTGGTCAGCAGCGACAGTGAGGAGGGGGCGACGATCGCGCCGCCGAGTCCCTGGATCAGCCGCGCCGTGATCAGGACCGAGCGGCTGTCTGCCACGCCGGCGGCGAGCGAGGCCAATGAGAACAGGAGCAGGCCGAAGACGAAGGTCCGGCGGCGCCCGAACAGGTCGGCCGCGCGCCCACCCAGCAGCAGGAAGCCGGCGAACGTCACCGTGTACGCGTTGATGACCCATTGGAGGCTGTCCTCCTGAAAGCCGAGCGCATGTTTGATAGACGGCAACGCCACGTTCACCACTGAGACGTCGAGAATCACCATGAACTGAGCCAGGCAGGCAAGGACCAGGGTGGCGGTCAGATGTGGCTTCGGCAGCGTCTTGGTGCTCACAGGGCGGCTCCGGTCGTCGGTCCGGTCATCGTTGTCAGCGTCGTCTCCGTCAGTACGACACTCATCGAACTGTATCACCGTTCGACGGTTGTCGTACTATGCTCAGATCATGTCCCCGCTCGCAAGTGAGGCAACGGAGCCCGATGCCGTGGCTGGGAGGCCGTATGGGTCGGCCGGGCTGGTCGCGCTGGTCGATCCGCTTGTTCCCGCGACGCTCGACGAGCTCGACCTGGCCACGATCCTCCAGGCCCTGAGCGACCCGATCCGTCTGCGGATCGTCGTCGAGCTGTCCGACGGCGGGGAGCACAACTGCGGCAGCTTCAACCTGCCGATCGCCAAGTCCACCTGCTCGCACCACTTCCGTGTTCTCCGCGAGGCTGGTGTCGTTGCCCAGCGGATCGACGGGAAGTGCCGCTTCAACCGCCTTCGCAGCGAGGAGCTCGAGGAGCGCTTCCCAGGTCTTCTCGACGCGGTGCTGCAGGCGAGTGATACATGAGCCTCCAGCCGGCGCCGCGCCCGATGGGCTCGAGCTGGTCGCACGGATCGAGGAGCACAGCGTCCGCGCCTGGCCGCCGGACACGATCGAGCGCACTCCCGACGGCTGGATCCTGCGCGCGACGTCCGCGCTGCCGGCCCGTGGGCGCTCCAACCACGCACTGACTCCCGCTCGTCGCCTCAATCGCGGCGAGTTTGACCCGGCCATCGCGCGGGTGGCCGAGTTCGCAGCTCGCAACGGCATCGACTGCGGCGTCCAGGTCAGTCCTGTCGACCTCCACATCCCGCTGCTTGAGGACATCGCGGCGCGTGGCTGGGACATCCACCAGGCCGTGCTGGTGATGACCGTCGACACGGGACCGCTCGCCGCCGACGCCGACTCAGACTTTCAGCTCGAGATCAGCGACACGGCGACGCCCGAATGGGTGGCCGCCTGGGCACACTGCGATCAGCGCCAGGACGTCGAGGAGCATGTGCAGAGCGTGTTCGGGAAAATGGCCGGCATCGCCCGCTTTGCGCGAGACGGCGACCGTGCCGTGGGGATCAGCGTGGAGCTCGACGGCATCGTCGGTCTCTTCTGCCTGGCCGTTGCACCCGAGGCCCGCCACCAGGGCCTTGGCAAGGCCCTGGTGCGCGCGATGCTCTCGCGGCACGACGCGCCCCTCGCCTACCTGCAGGTCTTCAGTGAGAACGCCGCCGGCCACGGCCTCTACAGCAGCCTCGGCTTTCAGGAGGCGTATCGGTACTGCCATTGCGTCTCGCGAGTGGCGGTCCCCGGCGCAGCAGCCTCCAGCTCCGCGCCCACCGCTGGGTGTTGACGGCCACTGGAGGCTGCTGACGCCAGCCGCTCGCCGGCGGCCGGGGATCGGCAGCGGGATCGCAGGCGAGACCGGCACCGGCATCACGAGGCGAGCGTCCGTGCTCACGCCGTGATCCCCTCGCGCGTGCAGCCGCCGTTCGCATCGACCTCACCAAACTCCTCGAGATCGACCACGACGGCCACTTTCCGATCGAGCCAGAGGAACCGCACGCAGTCGGTCCCGTACTCCACCTCATCCGGCAACGGCAGCCCGCTGTCCTCCAACAACGCCAGCATCCGGCGCTCAACGAGCCGCTTCTGATCGATCGGTGCCATGCCCACAGCATGCGGCCAACACCTGTGACGAAACAAGACACGTTCGTGCCCACTCTGCAACGAATCTGTGACGACTCTGTGCCACTCCGGCCAGCTCGAATGCTCGGCTCAGAATCCCCGCCAACTGTGAACAATCTGCTATCACTAGGAGTCCGCCGCGGGGTGGAGCAGTCTGGTAGCTCGTCGGGCTCATAACCCGAAGGTCGCAGGTTCGAATCCTGCCCCCGCTACTCAAAAAGGCCCTCATTTGCAGGGCCTTTTTCTTTTAATCTCGACCGGTCTGGTGGACAAAGACGCCGTGGTTAACACTCGTGGTTACACGTCTGACGGGCGGTTTGGCGACCTTCGGGTTGTTTCCCCGAACGTTCTGCGGCATCTCCATGAAGCAGAAATGCGTCGAGGAACGGCCGGATCACGACCCACTGGCCGCCCATCTTCTTGAGTGGGAAGGCCGGGTTCTTCTTCTTCCAGTTCACGAGCGTCTGGCCGCTCCACGGCAGGGAGCTCGCGGCCTCGGCCAGCGTGTTGATGTCGCGCGGCTCGAGAGGGCGCTCGAGCCGGTAATCGGAGATCTCGATCGTGACCGTCGAGCTTGATCAATACGTCCGGCACGGCACTCGGCACCCACCGACCGTCTCGCGGAAGTGTCGTCGGAACGCTCACGTTGCCCATAACGAGCCCGCAGCACGTTTTGCGACGTCCGTTGTGGCACGGGCCTGCGTGACGCTGCACGGAGTGCTGAATCCGCATGTGGGCGGGCTCCGGAGGAACATTCTGTAGCGCAAAGCCCCCGAATATGGGGGATAAAGTAGTAAGCGGATTGCACAAGCTACTGCAATATCCCCCGGATATGGGGTATAATGCAGTAGCAATGGATGAAAGTCTCCTCGAGCACGTATCGCCTCCATGGCCGAAGAGCAGTGGGGACTCATCACGCGCCGGCAGGCGCGCGAGCTTGGTATCCCGGAGACCACGTGGGAGAGACTGATCGGCTCCGGACGGGAGCTCCGTCGCGTTGGATACGGCGTCTACCAGCTCGTCGGCGCTCCCGAGCCGGACCACCTGGAACTGCGTGCTGCTTGGCTGCAGCTCGCGCCGGGGATACCCGCTTGGGAACGGGAACCCGATGATGGCGTCGTCTCGCATCGATCAGCTGCGGAGATGTACGGTCTCGGCCATCTTCCCGCTGACGTCCATGACTTCACGGTTGGCGGACGGCGTCAGTCGCGACATCAGGACATCAGACTCCACACCCGGCGGCTCGCTGACGGCGAGTGGATCCGTCTCAGAGGACTGCCCGTAACGCGCCCGTCCAGGATCGCCTCGGACCTGCTCTACGAGCGCGAGGATCCAGAGTCGGTGGCTCACGTCATCGCGGACTCGCTTCGTGCGGTCTATGACTATCCCGGCACGTTCGCCGACGCGCTCGCTGTCCACGCGTATCGGTTCGGACTCCGACGTCACGACGGTCTCGGACTGCTCCGGTGGCTGCTCGATCTGGTCGGCGACGGCGACACGGACCTCTGGATGGATGAGGCGCGAGCACACGGTGAGCGAGCCACCGACAGAGAACGTCCTCCAAGGCCACGGTCTCATGAGGGCGCTGCACGGTGAGTCGAGACGGCTTCTACAAGACTCCGGGCGACTTCCGCCGTGCTCTCACGGCAAAACTCCGCGACCTCTCGAGCGAGAGTCGATGGGGGCTGGCGCAGCTCCAGCGCCAGATCGCGTACGACCGCCTGCTACAGCGGCTTTACACCGTCAACGACGGGTGGATCGTGAAGGGAGCCATAGCGCTCCTCGCTCGCGATATCGGTGTCCGAGCGTCCAAGGACATCGACGTCTACCGCGAGGGAGAGAGCGAGATGGTCGAGGCAGAGCTCCGCGATGCGGCCGCGCTTGACCTCGGTGACTGGTTCCGATTCGAACTGGGTCCAAGGCAGGTCATGTCAGCCGCTGGCGCAGCGGTTCGCCTACCGGTCGACGCGTACGTTGGCGACAAGGTCTGGGCCAGCTTCCATATCGACCTGGTCGGGAGCGACGTTCGAATGACCGGCCAACCGGAGCAGATGCCGGCCCTCGCGCGGGTCGCGATGCCGGAGGTCTCGCAGAGCGGTTACAGGGTGTATCCGCTCGTCGACCACGTCGCCGACAAAGTCATGGCGACCTTTGACGGTCACGGCCCCGACAAACGGATCCCCTCGACGCGCTTCCGGGATCTTGTCGACCTGGTCGCTATCTCGCTGGCTTCTGCCATAGAAGCCGAGTCGCAGATCAAGGCGCTCCGGTCGGAGGCGTCGCGGCGCGGCCTGCGTCTGCCCGACCGCTTCGACGTTCCGGATAGGACTCTCTGGGAGCGCGGCTACGCCGCCGAGGCTCGCCGCTCGCTGCTTCCGATCGCACGTGATCTGGATGAGGCTCTAGAAGTGGTGCGGCCGTTCCTCGATCCGATTCTGGACGGATCGGCGCAGGGAACCTGGGATTCCCAATCCCGGGCCTGGGTCAGTTGAGCGCCGGTCCCGACTGGAACGACGTCGCCTCGTTCGTCAGCGAGTTCATCGCCTCCCGGTCGGACGGGCACCTTGGCTCTGCTGAGCGGACCGTTCGTCTGGCACAAGCACGACGAGACCGACGACTTCTTCCTTGTGATCGGCGGGCACCTGACCATTCATCTACGTGACGGGGATATCGAACTCGACCCCGGCGAGCTGTACGTCGTTCCTCGGGGTGTTGAGCATTGCCCGGACGCAACTGACGAGACACTAGTACTCCTGATCGAGCCGGACGGCACCCTGAACACAGGGGATGCCGGCGGCCCGATGACGGCTGATCCACACACCATTCAGGACCCCGCCGAGGCCGCACATCGTCGCCCAAGCGCTCGCCGGTTTCGACGCGTGTCAGCCGCGAAAGCACTCGCCGCGCGGAGTGATGGAAATAAGCCCGAACCGACAGAGTGGCCGTAGGCTTTGGTCATGCAACTACGGAGGGGCGGAGGACCTGTCAACCCATAACGTACGCGGAGACCCGCCCTCAAGACGCTGACTGAATTCAGATGGGTAGTTCTCCGTGCCCTGATCTGGATCGGCGGGACGGTTCTGTTGGCGGCCCAAGGTAACTGGCTGGGCGCGGTGCTGGTTTTCGTTCTGGTGGGCGGGATCTTCTGGATATGGCGCAGCGCTGTTCGCGGTTTGGCGTCGCCAGCGGCGGAGCGCTGGCGAGAAGACCTGAGCCTCTGGGGAGGCTGTGGGCCGGGGAGTGGCCTTCTCCTTTGATCGCGAGCAGGGCACTCTCGCCGCTGGCTGCCTGCTGGACTTATCGGTCAGTTGTCATATGGAAGATCGTCAGGCTGGCAGTCGCGGTGGTCCGGGTCGACCGGATGCTCAAGTCGGACCGCCTCGATATGGTCTCGGTCCTCCAGCAGCGCACGAGCCACCCGTGCATACCGTCCATCACTCGCCCGTCGTGTCCGAGGATGATGGGGTAGCACAGGTCGACTCCTCGATCAATCGCATGTGCTCAACGACTGTGCGCACAGTTGCTGGGACACCGCTGCCGACGGACCAGTAGTCGTCGTCAATCTCAGCGAGCGAGGCGATCTCGATCAATTCAACTGGGAGGTTCTCGCTCAGTTCGATCAGGCGATCCACGTCCCACGCGTCGAATCCTCGCGTAGCAGGGACTAGGTGGTACTGCTTGCGCATCGGCTCAGCATCCCACAGCGCTTGCGGCGCGGCCAGCGTCACACGCGACTACCGCAAAGATCGAGCAGGGGCACTCTGCACCGCCTGCGATTGGCCCCATCCGTTAGCAATTCAGCAGACTCGGGTGAGTGCACGCGCGAGCGCGAAGGTGCGACTAGCTGTTAGCGACGGTGGTAGCTGAACCACCTGAGATACTACGCACAGTGGTTGAACTCGACATGCTCAGCGCTGGCTTGCCGCCTGGAACGCGCACGATCTCGACGCGATTATGGGCTGCTACTCAACGGATGTTGACTTCGCCGCTCTGACAGTCGTTACGCGCTGGAAGCGTCCCGACGGTCGGCTGCACGGGGCAGCCGAGCTGCGTGAGCACTTCAAGCAGGGTCTCGAGCGCGCTCCTGACCTGCGCTTCTCCCAAGAAGCGCTGATGACGACTCCCGGCGGCTACGCGCTGCTCTATCGCCGCGAGAACAACAACTTGGTCCTCTACGCCGTTGAACTCAACAACGCTGGTCAAGCCCAACGGGTCCGCGCCTACTACGAGCAGCCACAGGCCTGAGGCCAAGCACCAACGAGCCAAATTTCCGGCGCGTGTAAACGGCACTCCGCTGGGCCGCGCCGAGAGTTATTGATTGATCGAACACCAGAAGCGCGTTGGCCCCAGGGGTGGCTCGATCCGTTAGCGACCGGCAGCACTTATAAGGCTGGTGCGCTTTGTGATCATCATCCGTGCCTGCAGACTGTCACGGTGAGAGGCAATAGCCAGTGGGCCTCAGGCCACTCTGAAGCTGACGACTGTGAATTGGTCGCGATGTCTCGTCTTGGATCGTGCTGGGTGTGGGTGGCGGGCGTGTAGGACATTCGTCTCCTTCGCGAGTCGGCGGTTCCAACGAATGGTTGGGTTGTGCTCGCGTTGAGAGCTGTATAGCCTCGTGGGCCCCCGATGCTCAAGCGCATAGTTGTTCTTCTCGCGGATCACAAGATGAGCATCGTGGCCGTGTTGGCTGCGGGACAGCTCGCGATCCTTGTGTTGATGCCTGCTACGAGTTCTGCGCTGCAGATGCTCGGTGCTGCGATCGCGCACGGGTACGCCGGCTATGCGCTGCTCGCTCCCGTACTTCTGGCCTCTGGGGTGTTGTTCAACAAGCGAGCCCGTGCGCTTGATTGGGGTTGGCTTGAATGGTCGCCGTGGCACATCAAGACAAATGTGGCGCTCGCGCCGATGAACATGCGCTTCCTGTCGCTTCCGTATGCACTCGCGTTGGGGTGGTGCATCCCGCTGCTGGCATTCTTCGAGGAGGAGATCTTTCGCAATGGCACGGATAACTGGTTCCGTGGCCTGGTCTGGGGCGGGCTCGCCTTTGGTCTGGTGCATCTGCTCCTCGTGCGTGACGGTCCGGATGTCGATCTATTTGACCTTGGTTGGGGTCGCGCTGGTCGGGATCTACATGCAAGGCGGGCTCGTCGCGGTGTTCGTGACACACCGTCCTACAACCTGCTTGCGTGACGCTTGTCGCCGCCGATCGCACCTGCCGCCCGGCTGCACGCGGCTGGCACGGGTGAGGTGGACGAAGCCGTGGCAGCGTGCAGACAAACCCGGTGCGTCGCGCAACGCGTCGCAAGCCCACGTCATGTTTGCAGGCATCGACTTCTCGCTCGAGGGCGAACGCTCAGAGCCGCCGAACGCAGAAGCGCTCAGGCAGCAATCGCCAGAGCACCTGCGCCCGCTCAGCAGCCCTCGCCAGAACATGCCGACGCTGCCGGCCACAACCTGGCGACGCCCGAGAGCCAGCCCGGATGACGACGGCCAGCCACGCCCATCGGCATCGCGGCAGACAGCACCCGCCGACTTCTCTCACACACGTGGTGGCAGGACTCCCGAAGTGGATACGTCGCCAAAGGACTCGCATGGCCGAGACGAACCGGATCCGGAGAGCGATCGTCGGCCCAACCGATCGGTGAGGCGCGGAGCAGTCGGCGCTATTTCGGCGGCCAAGCCGGACGTGGAGGAGCGCGCCACGGGAGAAGCGCCACTCGCTGCCGA